>CAZYTM010000001.1:0-383278 GCA_964649725.1 uncultured Geobacteraceae bacterium
CGCGGTAGAATAGTTGTTCAACTTCCGCGCTACGTTGATCGCCCCGGTGCGGTGACCATAGGTGTAGCTGGAGACAGAATCGCTATGACAGACCACACAGGTATTAGCTACAGCGGTAGCATGGGTCTGATGATTACCCTCAAACCCACCTGTGGTGATGTTGCGATAGGCAGCATCAACCGGTGGCATACCGTGGCAGCCGGAACAGCTGGATATTGATCCAGCAATCGAATCCCCCCCACTAAATACGAGAACGGCAGCGATGATGTTCAGGAATATCCCGAAACTAATCAAACCACTTTTCAACAAATTCCGTTTCTCCATCTTCCACTCCTTTGTCATCTGCATAAAAGTTAATAAATCATTATATCGGTTAGAATATTCGATTCCTTGATCTAATTAATTATAATGAACCCCACCTTGGCGATCTCTGGAAATGGCAGCTCACGTTGGAGCAGGTGCCGGTAGTGTTGCCAATGGTCGACATGCCGCTTAGTGGCCCGCTGTACTGATTGCGGGTAAGCGGGTACTTGTCATTAAACTTGTAATTATCATCTATATCAATTGTGATATCGATCTGTGTCGGCTTGTTCGGCGGATAAGGCGGATTTTTCAACATATGTGTACTTGGATTGAGCGAACCATTACTGTGGCATATCGCACAGTTTGTCCAACCCTCGGTTGGGGTGGCTGTCGGTTTGACATGGCCTGCCACAGCATGAGCACCACCACCACTATTATAGTCTTCAACCTTACCGAATTGATAGTTGAAGGTCGTCATACTGTAACCGACCGGTACAGGTGGATAGCCGTGACACTCATTACAGGCCTGAGGTTTGAAGGCATATGTACCAGCTTTATGACTGTGACAGGAGAGACAGTTCTTGGTCGGATGAGAGAATGAACTGAATGGTTGCCCTTTATTGAAGTATTTAAGCGAAGTATGGCAGGTTTGACAGAGACCGTCATAACCAACAGTATTCTTGACATAACCTGTCGACAGGTTGGTAAATGATATCGGTGTACCCACTGCTCCCCAAGTGATAGTGGTCAATATCATATGCAGGTTACTTGTACCATGGACATCATGACAAACCTTGCAGTTCATGGATGGGTTGCCACTCACTGCCTCAGCATGACTGATTACATGGGTTTTCATGTCCTGCTTGCCAGCTGTTGGTACCTTACCGGATATTGCGTCATGACAGGATGCACAAAAGGAGTTGTTGTTGGTAGTCCAGAGCAAGCGTTTAGTCCCGCCAGCAACACCTATATGATCACTGTTATTGTTATGACAGCTTTCGCAGTCACGACTCGCATTATAATTTGCACCTGCCTGACCATGACCGCCTGAAGTGAAGAGTGCGATATCTTTACGCGGTGCTGTTTGCCCTCCGATGACAGACAGGGTTGCCCCGGAATGACATGAATCGCAAGTTACCCTTCCTGTAGAGGTCCAGAGATATGTTCCGGCGACAGGATGGCAGGTAACACAACCATTGGTAACCATATCAACATTCCCATCAATATGGGATGCTGCCATTTCATTGGTATATGTGTGACAAGAGTTACACGCACCAGGAGCTGTAGTCCCAAACTTAGGTCCATAAGTTGCTGTTAGATGGCCTGTATGGCCAAAATTTGCCATAGGATATGCGTGGCAGGCACCGCACTGCCCGGTGCTTGGACTTGTCCATACAGGGGAGGTGACAGGTGCGCCATTGCGGCCGTTTGAATGGCAGTATATATTGGCACAGTTCGTACCTGACAAAGTATTAGGTCCGACTGAGCCTGAGAAGAGCAGATCTTTTACACCGTCTACGTGCTTTGTCTGGTCGATCACTGCACCTGAGATGTTGACTGTGGCAGCGTGGCAGTAGGAACATGCATAACCTTTGCCGGTAGTAACATTTACATGCTTGCCGTGTGCATTGGTTGCCAGAGTTGCTGCAGCATCATGGCAGGCAGAACATTCACCAGCTTTGCCTATGATAGTCCCTTTGGTAGACCCCCAACTTACTGCTTTTGCAACAAATGGCCCGCCGGCCGGGTTACCATTACTGTGGCAGTATGTGGAGCATGTACCATTACCGGTATTTGTATAAGATGGGGTAAGACCAGCACTTTTACCATTACTTATCAGTGCGGTATCAGCCTGAGCGAAAACATCCTGGAAAGTACCGGTATTATGCGTTGCTGAATACCCCTTATGACATTCATCGCAGGAATAGGCGTATGGCTGCCCACCGGCATGAATAGAGTGTGGTGTTTTAGACTCATCTTTAAATTTGCCAGATGTTGAGTAATCCCTTACCCCGTCCTTTGCATAACCATTAGGGCCGGCCGCCACATTCTGGTTGGGGGGATACCCATGGCAACTGGTACAATCAGCTGAAAATCCTTTATTATGTGAATGGCACGTTACACAGACCGTAGCCTCGGTGCTGGTGTGCTGCGCAACCGAATCAGGCAATGGCGAGTGACAAGCAAGACAGACACCATTGGCATTCTTGTTAAAGTTTTTGTTCGCTGCCGAAGTATACTGATATAGCACCTTACTGTTTCTTACTGCCCCGAACTGCGTGGAAATATTCATAAAACGTCTGACCAGATAGACGTTTGGTGTAGTACCGTCTGCGGCATCGACATGCCCACCGTGACAGTCGGCACACTGGACATTCTGCCCCTTGCCATTATGATTTTTTACACTTGCTCCGGTGGTATCATCATTAGTCTTGTGACAGTTGGTACAGATATTCTTCTGGGTATTATTAGCAGTGCCTCGCATATCGGTCCTGAGCAGATAGCCCCGCGAGGTTGAGAGCCTACCCTGGAGATTGCGCGCTGCGGAATTATTGTCAAAGGTGCGGCTGTTAGAATCTGTATAGTGTACACCATGACATGTTGTACAGAGAAGAGCACCGTTTTTCAGATTCATGCTGGCAGTATAGTTAGCCGGATTGGCAGAAACCGGCGGATTATTATAGTTGTTGGGATGACTACCGGCCACTGCAGAATAATTAATTTCTACCGGATGGGATCCGGTAAGATGGGTTGATGTCCGCCTCGGACGGTGACAGTCGAGACATATCTGGTCCTGATCAACCAGACCACGCAGAAATGGTGCTGATGCGTTAGTGCTCCATGCCTTGCCATGAATACCATGACAACGGGCACAGGCTATGACTCCGTTCAAAGATGGTGGATAGTTCAACAAACTACCAGTTGGGGCGACTGCTCCTGCAGACGGGACGTTATCTTTTCCATACCAGTTGTGAGAAGTCTGATAAGGAATGCCTGGCCGTGGACCGGTGTAGGTATCAAGCGGATTGGCCGGATCTGCTATGTTGAACGGTAGACGTGAAGCAGAGCCACCACTTGTTTTGTGACATGTAAGGCAGAGGTTGTTGAACACATAACCAGGAGACGTACCCATTGGGTTAGACATTACAGCATGGCAACTGTTACAGGTAAAACCATGCCCGCCCCTGCTCACTGGTACGGTATCGTGGGGCGCATCAATTGCCTGGGCCATAACAGGTAGCAATAGCAGTGTTATGGCAGCAACTAGTAATGAGACAACATGTCTGTTCATGGCTCGCTCCTGAAGAACAATGTACTACAACATACCAACAACTTATTTATTATGACAGGCAAGGCAGAGCTTGCTTCCACTGTTACTCATGACGAGAAATGGTTTCAGTTCTTTGTACGGTGCGTTTCGGTAACTATCTGTATTATTTGCATCGGCACGCCAGCCGTTGGTATCGAATGCATAGTACACATGCGGGTCGTGACAGGTAGAACATTCAATCCGATTGTCTGAACCAAAGAAGCGTATTCTTGGCCCCTTAGCCGTAACAGTATCTATGGGATTCAGAAAATTGTCCCCTTTATTAGCTTGCGCCTGTGTGTATGAAAATGATATAGGGTGGTCATCGGCAAGGTTGGTGCCTGCATAAGGGTCTGCTGCTGTTTTGCCGAGATTTGACCCGTATAAGTTTTTATTCATCCACATGCCATCAAACACACCAAAGTCCCCCAATGGTATGCCACCGTCTGCATCAAGTCCTGTTGCATCGAATGATGTCTCATAGTTACCAATACTGAAGACCCTGTTACTTCCTGCCGTTGCGCCAGCCTCCTTGGCGTTGTGTACCACGTTAATCGCAGTACGTCCATCATGGCAACTCAGGCATAAGAGTGATTCTGGTCCCGGCTTCTTGGCGCTTCTTGCTGTTGCTGACAATGTCGATGAGGAGGTATACATGGTAAACCAGGTATCGATATTGCCACCTCCACTGCCGAGCGGCATCTTTTTGTTCCAGAGCGGGACAGAAGGACTGGCATTATGTGGGGTATGGCAGAATATGCAGACCTGACTGGTTTCGTAGTTACCCTGAGAGTATTGATGGCGCTCATCAATAGTTAGACCCTTGGTTGAGTCGGCATTATTCGACAAATTATGAAATGTGAACCGGATATTACCTGGTCCTACCGCATAAATATTTATTGCAGAGGCAATAATTATTGTAGTCATGATAATCGTTACAACAAGCACCTGCTTTTTCATGGTTTGTTCCTCGTCTGGTTGAAACTACTCAGTGATCAACAATTTACCAACTGGTCATCCCAACTGCCTTACGCAGAATGAGAATCGCATCGACCAGGTCTATTCTCCCGTTTGGATTAGGCTTACCGTTCAGCAACGGTCCTATGTCTCCATGGGCCAGTTCCTGAGCGGTCGGGTTCAGCCCATTGACAACAATACGGATAGCACGCAGTGCGTCGGCTACAGTAACCCTGCTGTCACCATCCAGATCACCATCCGGGAACTGGAAGAACAGTGTCTTGACTGTGCTGTTCCCTGCTGCATCTGTAGCCATTACAGTAAGATTAGCCGGATCATAATTGATACCGGTTAGATCTGCCGACCATGCTGGAGCATTCACCGCCACATTCCCAATTGCAGTATCACCATTTTTAACCACGATACTGGCACCAGTCTCCACTGTGCCGCTCAGTTTTGTCGGATAGGCAGCCGCGGCAGGTTCGACTGTAAGCGCAGGCGGTGTTATATCATAGATAAGTGTACGGGTAGCTGTGGTCACATTGCCAGCCGCATCTGTTGCCATTAAAGTTACAGGATACGTACCTTCCTGGTTGAAGTCAACATTGAAGGAAAAAGCCCCATTGGTAACTGAAACCGGCTTGACTATGCCATTGATTGAAGAGACCATAGTTATACTGTTATTGTCTGTGACACTACCTGAGACAGTAAGATTCGGGCTTTTCGTAGAAATATCCTGAGCCGGATCCTTGATAGCCAGTTCTGGAGCAGTCGTATCAAGGGTGATAGAGCGCTTTATCCCAGAAGTATTATTATACAGATCAGTAGCCTCAATTAAGATAGTGTTAAGGCCTGCTGTCAATACTACCTCGGCAGTCCATGCCAGACTGTTGGCAGGATCTTTAATCGCAGGGATACCTGCTACCTTCACCGTGGCTTCCTTGTCCAAAGTACCGTTGATGACAATCTTGCTCTTGTTTGTATAGCTGTTATCAGCAGGTGTGCTCACCGTTATTATCGGCATTCCTGCATCAAAATTTAGGGTTCTGCTGTCACTTGTCGTGTTACCAAGAATGTCGGTTGCCGATGTAATGATATTATTGGCACCTGGGACAAGTATAACAGTCGTACTGAATGAACCATTGCCGGCAAGTATCACAGGTTGGCCATTTACCGTAACTGTTCCGAGATTTGGATCAGATACTAAACCTGTTATGTTCTGTGTCTGAAGATTGGTGTAGCTACCATTAGCCAGAGTTGATACCTGTAGAAATGGTGGCAATGTATCAAGCGTGATACTGACATATACCGTAGCCGTTGCGCTGGAAGGTCTATTTGCTGTGATCGCAAAGCTATTCGTACCTTCCTTCAGAGTTACTGCATAATTCCATGTCGAATTAGTCACGCTGGCTGTTCCGCTTGCGCCGGTTGCTGTATTAGTAACCGTCACTGCAGCGCCAGCATCAACAGTCCCGGTAATCATGATATTGGCTGTTCTGGTCAGTCCGGGCACCGAGGCATCAACTGCAAGTGCAGGTGCTGACTGCAGATAATTAACACTTACCGACTGGCTGGCAGGGTTCCCGGCGCCGTCAGTTGCAGTCACTGTTATAAGGTTGCTGCCAGGAGCCAGAGCAGTTACATCACATTTCCAGTTAGTAGCTGATGTGAAAACAACTGGTCCCGTAACTGCAGAGGTATTAGCCCCAGCTATCATCGATGCTCCCGCTTCCACCGTACCACTGATGGTGATATTCGGGATGGCTACCGTTGCGGCAACCGGATCGATGCTGAGAGCCGGTGGGGTGATGTCTGTTGGACTTGTGCCGCCATCAATACCAAAAACTGCTATATTCCCAAAACCATTGACTACCAGAAGCCGATTGTTCTGGGCGTCGAAGGTCGCCTCTGAAGGGACCAACAGCTGACCATTACTGGTGCCGTTACTTCCGATTGAAGATAAATAGAGCGCCGGAGCTGTCGGGCTGGTAAGTTGCGGGTCAATAACCTGCAGATTACCTTGATAACTGTCTACCACGTACATGCGGTTAACTGCTTCCGGTACAGTTTTGGTGTAATCAAAGGTAACCCCTTGCGGATAAACGAATTTCAACGGGCCAGTGGCGGGCCCAGAGCCGATGGTCTTTACATATGTGCCGTTTGTGGCAAATGCCTGCAGCCGGCCATTGACTGTATCAGCAACTACCAGTCGATCTGAAATTTTTTCATAGGCGATTGATGTCGGCCTGGAAAATTGTCCGGCCAATGTCCCTGCCGTGCCGAAACTGTTGGTCGGCTTGCCTGCTACAGCTACAGCAACCGTAACAGGACTGCCGGCCGCATTGAAGACCTGCACACAGTTATCAAGACTATCAACAACGTAGATATAACCGGCTGTGTCAATGGCAATACCGCCTGACTCCTTGAATTGACCGTTACCTTTACCCAGTCTGCCAATTTCAGTCCCGTTGGCATCTATAATCGCCACAAATGAGCCAGCACTCACCAGCAAGTTACCATTGGCCGTGATGGCAACACCCTGAGGGGTCCCCTCTACCAAAAAGGTCTTTACCTGCTTACCGTAGGCATTGAATTTTACGACCCCGCCATTTCTTGGATCAGCGACATACATATTGCCATTGGCATCCATAGTCAGGGCAGTCGGCGCTCGTAACCCCTGTGCCACCGAGCTAAGAATGGTCACTGCCGGCACGGTTCCAGCAGACGCAATTCCGCCTAGTGAAATAACCGTGGCTGCCAGTGAGATGGCAATTGACGCAATGGTTTGTGTGATACGGGGTATCATAGCAACTCCTCCGCTCGGTACGTTATGCGCGGACCTAGGTCGGTTTCCCGACGCGATCTTAATTATTCCCAAGCATGAATTGTGCAACAATAGTGCCTAATGCCAGAGCCAGCATCATCACTGGTCGATTCATCACTATTGTCAGCCAACCTTTCGATTACACAATGATTTTTTTACATTTGAGGTTGTTGATCAGGGGGGAATTTATTAGCGGCTACAACTTAGTGTGTCAAAATTCTAACTCGGCTATACGTTATTTAGCGCATTTTTTCATCCTGCATCACTACTTTGCCAGCTTACCTATATGAATAGCCGGACTTATCGATTCGATTCATTTCTGTCGACATATAACTCTTTAATATTACACATGTCGCAGCAAATGTTGCGGACTGGATATACACCCCCTATGATTTACTCATCGGGGTGATTCCAGACTTCATTGATTTGCCAATAACTGTCAGCCAAATAACTAAATCGGCTATCTTACGTATATAGCTCAGCTATTACTTGAGATATCCAAATTTTTTCATGCGGTAGCGAAAAGCGTCTATCCCCAGATTGAGTTTCTTGGCCGCTTTAGACTGGTTCCAATCTGTATTTTCCAGCGCCTGCCTGATAAGTTCCTTTTCAACCTCCTCAATATCAACACCTTCCGGAGGCAACTTGAATGTAGCCATCGGCGCAACTGTAGTCGATGTTTTGGCAAGGATCTCCAGTGGCAGATGTTCAAGCAGCAGGGTATCATCGTTACCAAGTATAATTGCCCGTTCAATAACATTCTTCAACTCACGGATGTTACCTGGCCAATGATAGTCAACTAGCAACTTTTCGGCCATATTGGATATACCCTTGACCTGCTTGTTGAATTCCTTGCCAAAGGCATCTATGAAATAATGCGCAAGCATGAGGATGTCATCCTTACGCTCCCTGAGAGGCGGAAGATAGATCGGTATCACCTGAAGCCGGTAATAAAGATCGTTTCTGAATGATTTGTCATCAATCGATTTGAGCAGATCCTTATTGGTTGCTGAAATTATCCGCACATCAACGGTCATGACCTTAGACCCTCCGATCCTCCTGAAGGTCCTGTCTTCAAGGAAACGAAGCAGTTTGGCCTGCATCCCCATCTCCATATCACCAATCTCATCAAGAAATACCGTGCCACCGTCGGCTAACTCGAAAAGACCTTTCTTGGTCACCTTGGCATCTGTAAAGGCACCCTTTTCATGCCCGAACAGCTCACTTTCCAACAGCGTAGCAGGGACAGCAGCACAATTTATGGCAACAAACGGCTTATCCGCCCTACTCGATTCATAATGGATCCATTTTGCCACCAATTCCTTGCCTGTCCCTGATTCACCTTGGATTAACACCGTAGAGGCATCGCTCTTGGCAACTTTTTCCATCATATCCATGACATTTTGCATATGTTTATTGGCCCAGATTATTTTGGGCGGCCCCAATTTCTTGTGCTCAGTGCGCAACCTGGCAACTTCCCGGCGCAAATCAGATGTTTCGAGGGCTTTTTTGATAACAATAGCCATCTCGTCGAGATTGAACGGCTTGTTTATATAATCATGCGCGCCAAGGCGCATGGCATTGACTGCTGTCTCCAAGCCACCATGTGCTGTCACCATAATGACTATTGTTTCCTCGTCTATTTCTTTAATCTTTTCAAGCACTTCAAGGCCGGTCATCCCTGGCAACTGGATATCAAGCAAGACCAGTTCGGGCTGTTCTTCTCGTACCAGTTTCAACGCATCTTCCCCGTTGCCAGCAGTAAGAACATCATAACCCTGTTTTTTCAGGTTTTGCTCCAAAGACCACCTGATCAGATGCTCGTCATCCACTACCATGATACGTGTCTTTCGCATGAAAACTCCTTTATGCTTTGCTACGTATTTGTCGAATATCCCCGTTCATTCGGTGCCATTTCGATTTCTGTTGCCGGCAAATCAATAGTAAATACAGTCCCTTTGCCATCCTCACTCTGCACCGATATGACCCCCTTATGCTGGGAAATCAATTTGTGGCAGATTGCCAGACCTAACCCGGTCCCTTGGGCCTTGGTCGTGAAAAACGGGGTAAATATCTTCTCCAGTATCTGCGGAGGGATGCCCGGCCCAGTATCGGCTACACTCACCTTGACAATCTGCCTGCCGTTAACAATCGGTGCGGAGCTGGTAATAGTCAATATCCCGCCATCCTGCATAGCCTGAACAGCATTGAGAATAAGATTCAACAGTACCTGCTGTATCTGCTTCGGATCAACATATATTGGTGGCAAATTCTCTGCAAGTTCCAGCTTCTTCTCTATGTTCCGCCCACCACGATGTTGGCTTGCGAACATCAGGGTCTTCTGTACTATGGAGTTCAAGTCGGCATAGGTCAATTCCGGTTGTGACGGCTTGCCGAAGTAGAGCAGATCATTTACCGTCTTGTCTAGCCGGTTGATCTGTGCCAAAACCTCGTTAACTATCTCCCGTCGCGGGTCATCGTCGCTAAAATCGTCCTTGATGATAGTGATTGCTGCAGCAATGCCAGTCAATGGATTTTTGATTTCGTGGGCTATCCCGGCTGCCATCTCTCCTACCGATGCAAGCCGGTCTGCCCGCTCCATCTGCTGGAAGTGATATTTTTCCAACTCCTGTTTGGCGACATCGAGCCGGTCCACCATGGAGTCAAAGCTTGAAATCAGCCTCCCTACCTCATCCTTCCCGGATGGCTTCATCCGTACTGAAAGGTCCCCCTGCTCTACCTTGGCCATGTTTTCCGCTATCATATCAAGCGGTTTACGCACAAATTTGAGCATGATAAGTGATATGGTCACTGACAGGAAGAGGATTATTGACAATGTGGAAATCACGAAAAGCTTGGTTGCATCGACCATTCGCTGTTTAGTCTCGGCAAGCGAATAGTTTATGTTGAGAATTCCAATAACTCTTGCCTTATGTCCGTGACAGGTGTGGCAGGGCTCATCGTTATAGATAGGCTTGAGCATTTTCAGGACATCGCCTTCTCCAGCGACATTGGATATCCCTTCCAATTTGTTGGAGATAAAGAGATGATAGTCATCCTCCCGAACTGTCTTACCCACTTCGATCGGATGTGATGAGCGAAGAATAACGCCATGGGGATGAAAGATGCGAACTGCCAGCAGTTTATGACTGTTCCCCACCATCTCCAGGATGGTCTGGACATCAGCCGTATTCCCTATCCGCATCGAATTGTAGATACTGCTTTCAATGGCATTCAGGAGGAGGCGGCTGCTTTCGCGGGCAGAATCAATCAGCTGTTTTTGTTCCCGCTTCAGATTTAGATAGGCGAAGGCGCTGATGCCAAACGCCAACAGACTGATGGAGATGACAATTACCCTGGTTGTCAGGCTCTTGAATATCAACCGTTCTCCCTTTTATCAGTCCATTGTGCTCGACTTGATTCCTATTGAAACTTTATTACGCCAGACTGATTGCCGGCAGGACTCTGGGGGCGGTAGACAAACTGCCAGTCGCTATACTTGGCCTTCCCCTCAAACTCCTTGATCTCCTCAGGGAAACCACCCGATTTCAATGGCTTTTCGTTACTGGAACTGGCCACTCCGATAATCCCGCCGGTCGGTTCAATGATGGCCACCCAATCCTTGTCAGTCATCGGATCTTTATAAAGTCGTCTTATATATCTGACTGTTGAAGGCGTCCGGGGATCCTTCAGAAGATGCTGCAGATCACGCAAAGCAGTTGGCGGATGTCCTCCCGGTCGCGGTTTTTTCCAGCGCTGGATCGCACTCCGGTACTGGAGCCCCCGGAACAGGAGCTCTTCTTCCTTCTCCCGCTTCATGATCGTCGACCAGTACTGCCCCACGCCTCCGAGCATGATTCCCATGACCACTACAATCATAAGTGCTGAAATGAAGGTGAAACCATCCTCCGAAGCAAATCGTCGGACCATATCACTACTTTCTTCGCATGATATCCCTGGCCGCCTCTGCCAAGTCTTCCGCAGTGAGACCGAAATATTTGAGCAGTTCTTCGGCCTTACCGGAAGTGCCGAAGCGATCCCTTACCCCAATTCTTCTCATATGCACCGGATGACGTTCACCCAATAGCTCTGCGACCGCACTCCCCAGGCCACCGATGATGGAGTGTTCTTCTGCGGTAATAATGGCGCCGGTCTCCTCGGCAGCCTTGATGATGATCTCCTCGTCCAGAGGCTTGATGGTGGCAATGTGTACCACCCTGGCAGATATCCCCTCCTGCTGCAATTTGGCAGCAGCAGCCATGGCAGTAGCCGTCATAAGCCCGGTGGCAATAAAGGTAAGATCGGTCCCTGCTGCCATCTCGGCACCTTTGCCGATGGCAAAATCATAATTTTCGGCAAATACCGTCGGCACTTTATTCCGTCCCAGCCGGATATAGACCGGTCCCTTAAAGGCTGCTGCCGCCTTGATGGCGGCACGGGTTTCGACACCATCAGCCGGGACTATAACTGTCATGTTCGGCACAGCCCGCATAATCGCCACATCCTCTACCGATTGGTGCGAACCACCATCCTCCCCTACCGTTATCCCGCCATGGGTAGCAACTATCTTGACATTGGCCTTCGGATAGGCGACAGACTGGCGGACCTGTTCCCAGGCACGACCTACGGCGAAGATGGCAAATGTCGACACAAAGGGGATTTTGCCGGCCGCCGCCAGACCTGCGGCAGTACCGACCATGTTGGCTTCAGCTATCCCCATGTTGAAAAACCGCTCGGGATATTTCTTGGCAAACAGAGATGTCTTGGTGGAGCCGGAGAGGTCGGCATCAAGTACGACAATCCGGTTATCTTCCCCCCCGAGTTCAGCGAGGGTTTCGCCGTAGGCATCCCGGGTGGCGATCATGCTGCTCATATGGCAAATCCTTTCAATAGCATCTTATGGTCAAACTGGGTTTAACCCGCATTCTCGATAACTGCTTCAAGCAAGGCTGACTACAGATTGCACTGTTCCCCCAGACACTCCAGTGCCTTGGGGAGTTCCTCGTCACTGGGAGTCACCCCATGATAGGAGGCCTTGTTTTCAAACATAGGAACCCCTTTCCCCTTTACCGTTCTGGCGACAATAACCGTTGGCCGCCCCTTGACCTGTTCTGCCTCTTCAAGAGCGGTAATGATGGCAGGGATGTCATGCCCATCGATCTCCAATGCATGCCAGCCAAAAGCTCGAAACTTGTCGGCTATCGGCGCCACCCCCATCACTTTTGCCACCTCTCCGTCGATCTGCAGCCCATTGGCATCGATCAGGGCGCAAAGGTTATCGAGCCGGTAATGGCTTGCCGCCATGGCAGCTTCCCATACCTGTCCCTCCTGCAATTCGCCATCTCCCAGAAGGGCATAGACCCTGCTCTGCTTTGCATCGAGCCTTAATCCTAGGGCCACGCCGTTGGCCATAGACAGACCTTGTCCAAGCGATCCGGTACATACCTCGACCCCTGGAGTGGACTTGCTGTCAGGGTGGCCCTGCAGGTGGCTCCCCAGTCGCCGCAGAGTCATCAGGTCCTCACGGGGGAAAAACCCTGCTTCTGCAAGCGCCACATATTGGGCAGGAGCAGCATGCCCCTTGCAGAGGATGAAGCGGTCGCGCCCCTCCCACCCTGGATCGTCAGCTTTATACTGCATGGTGTGGAAATAGAGGACTGTGACGATGTCTATTGCCGACAAGGAACCACCGGTATGCCCGGATTGAGACTTATGGAGCATTTTGACCACTGCTACGCGCAATAATCTGGCACGCTCCAGAAGTTGAGGGATATTTGCTTTCACACCACAACCTTTCCTGAATCTAATTGGCTTGTTTACTTGTCATCACCTGAAACGAGATAATCGAGGATGATCTCATCCAAACTATGCTGGGTTTTAGGGGGTTCTGAGGAGGGTTTCCGCTCGGTTACTTGAGCAGCTGGTGCTGTAACCGGTGGTTTCACAGTAGCCGTATTTGCAACCGGAGGTTTCACCGTAGCGACTGAAGTACCGGCCAAGACTGGACGTGTCGTGCCGACCCTTTCATCAAACTCGCCAGCCTTGAGACGGCGCAGCATATCCTTGTGCTGTTCCTTCATCAACTCCTCAACTACTTGTTCCAGGTTTTCCACCTTCAGTATATCGTCGTAACAGGTTTTTTTTGAAGCTATGATCGTCCCGCCACGATAAAGCAGAGTTATTATATGGGGATTGGCTATGCCACTATCCTCGGTCTGAATATGAAACATCTCCCCTTTGTACATTATATTGTGATTAAAACCGACCACCATAGTCAAAATTCCTGTCCGCCAAATAACGTAGTTATCGTAAACTATCACATAAATCAATTAGTTGCAATTAAATAAAAGTAGCTGTTTAATCAGTTTGTAGCGCCGCTGCGAAGTTAAAACTGATTGCGCCGCCGATACTTTATGACTAACTTATCCCCAGCATATTCCTTATTCTAGACACCGCTTCCATGGCATCTTTGGCATAAAGGTCAGCACCGATCCGATCGGCATATTCCTGCGTCACCACCGCACCGCCGACCATCGTAAAGGTCTTAATCCCCGCTTCTTTCAATCGTGCGATGACGTTTTCCATTTCAGCCATAGTGGTGGTCATCAGCGCCGAAAGGCCTACTGCGTCTACCTTGTGCTCCTTTGCCTGTGCCACAATCCGCTCAGCCGGAACGTTTTTCCCCAAATCGATAACCTCGAATCCGTGGTTTTCCAGAAGGATACAGACAATATTTTTGCCGATATCGTGAATATCCCCCTCCACAGTAGCCATAAGCAGTTTCCCCGCCCTTTTCATCTCCTTACCCTGCATGGCCTGCTTTAATAAGCCAAATGCCGCCTGCATGGTTTCTGCCGATTGCATGACCTGAGGGAGAAAAATGGTATTCCGGGCAAAGCGACGGCCAACCTCCTCCAGACCTATCAGTAGCCCTTTGTTACTGATATCTAAAGGCTTCAAACCAGACGCCAGAGCTTCTTCAACCATGGCAACAATATTATCCCGGTCACCTTCGATGACTCCCTTTACCAGCCTGGTGAGTATATCCAATGGTATCTCTGCCAGTTGCCGGACTTCTGCCGGCACCTCATCCGCTGCAGAAGCTACCGTGCAAGCAGCAATATAGGCAGTCGCCCGCTGGTCCCTGTTGAGCAGCACCATGGCAGAACGGAAAGCATTCATCATCTCCGCTTCCTTGGGGTTGATAATCGCTGCATCAAGCCCGGCTGCTATTGCCATGGAAAAGAATGTTGACGAGATTACCGGACGCTTAGGCAAGCCGAAGGAGATGTTGCTGACCCCCAGAACCGTTGCCAATCCATATGTTTCTTTTACCAGCCGAACTGCCTTCAGGGTCTCCATCGCGCGCTTCTGTTCGGCGCTGACAGTCAAAGTCAGACAGTCGATGAGCAGGTTGGCAGCAGGGACACCTGCCTTAACAGCTGCGGCCATGATCCGCCCGGCGACAGCTGACCGCTCTTCAGCAGTCGCTGGGATCCCTTTCTCATCAAGAGTCAGGCCGATAACCGCAGCACCATACTTCCTGACCAAGGGCAGGATCCGCTCCAGACTTTTTGCCTCACCACTTACCGAATTGACCAGGACTTTGCCGTCAGCTGCCTTGAGGCCGCGCTCCAAAGCCTCGGGACTGGAGGAATCAAGGACCAACGGCACCGATACCGCACCGGTGGCACAAAACACTGCCCGTTCCATGGCTGCCGCCTCATCGATACCGGGGGTGCCTACATTCAGATCCAGCAAGGTCGCACCGGCAGCGACCTGCTCAACCGCTTCGCGACGTATATAAGTGACCTTACCCTCCTGCAGCTCTGCAGCAAAACCCTTTTTGCCGGTCGGATTGATCCGCTCGCCGATAATTGCTGTCGTGTTGTCGCCACCGATAGCTACATAACCGCTACGGCTCGAGACAAACGTCACCCCCCGGGCGGGACCCTGCTCTCGGCAGGACTGGTCCATGCCGACAAGCGCCGCTTTCATGGCCGCAATATGGGCAGGCGTGGTGCCGCAGCACCCGCCGATGATCCTCACCCCAAGCGCAAGAAATCGCTCGTGGTACGCTGTCATCTCTGCCGGTGTGCCCGGGAAGACTGTCCTGCCATCAATCAGCACCGGCAGGCCGGCATTGGCCTGGACAATGAGAGGCAGACGAGTGACCTTGCGCATGGCAGAAAGTATGCTGAACATACCATCAACACCAAGTCCGCAGTTAGATCCGACGATGTCTGCACCGACCGCCTCAAGGGTTATCGCTGCAGCTTCCGGAGGGGTGCCGAGGACACTCCGGCCATTATCATCAAAAGTCAGCATTGCAATGATCGGGATATCAGCAGCCACTTCGCGAACTGCAATCACCGCTGCCCGTGCCTCCTTGATGTCGAGGAAGGTCTCGAGGGTAATCAGGTCTGCCCCTGCCTTGACCAGTGGCAATGCCTGCTCACGATACTGTGCCACCATTGCGTCAAAGCTCAGGTCCCCAACCGGTTCGACAAATTTGCCGGTCGGCCCGACAGATGCGGCAACATAGGCTTTATCGCCAGCAACCTCGCGGGCAATTGCTACTGCACTGGCGTTGATATCATACAATCGGTCGGCAAGAGCATAATGGGATAGCTTCTCCCTGCTCCCTCCGAATGAATTGGTCACCAGGATGTCTGCCCCAGCCTGCAGATAGTCGCGGTGGACCGAGGCAACAAGCTCGGGTGCAACCAGATTGAGTTCTTCCGGTGACTGCCCTGGTTTCAGACCACGCTCCTGGAGCATAGTCCCCATGGCGCCATCAAGGATAAGCACCCGCTCCTGCAATGCCTGACGAAATGGTTGCCGCATCATTCATTACCTCTTTGGGACAGGATTATTTCTTGCGCATATCTGTTTCTGATTGTTGCTTCTCCATGGTAAAATCAGGTGGGAGCGGCTCCCGCAGATCAATATGCCCTTTCAGGGTATCAGCCAGCTTTCCGCCGATAAGCAGTCGTACCGTCTTGATCTGCGGGAAATTGACAACAACAGTGTTGACAATGGCATATACAGCCATAATCTCTGCCTGACTACCAGATGGTAACCCTTCCGCAATCTCTCCCCCGAGATCTATAATTGCCTCTTCCTTTTCAACTCGAACCGATTGTATAGATGTGTTGGCCGGAAGCGTCGCTTCAAGATCGCCAAGAGGCCCATTAAGTAGCTCCTCAAGCACAGCCAGCACACAGTCCGACAACTCGGCGCCGCATGCCTCTATCTCACGCCACTCCCGCACCAGCCCGCTACCGTCTGCCGCGCCAAAAAAGAGAGTGACCTGCAAAACAGCTGCAGATGGGCTCTGCTGCACAGATGGCTGCTGCTTGCGCTCTTCATATTTCTGCAGCATTAATGCACCAAGAACTGCCGCAAAGATAATAAAAGCCATCAACAGGACACCCATACCTCGCTTAGGACGCTGCTTATGCTCGTTCATGCAGCACCTCCTCAAGGCATCGTTCTTCATCGAGGCTCACCTGATATACATCGCCAAGCTTCCCACCCAGGAATCGATTGCCAACCCTGATAAAGCCGGCCGGGATATCGGTGACGAAATAGTGATGGTTCCCCTGCTCAACAGCAGGGCGGAGCATATCTTTTTCCCGCAGGATCTCAGCCACACGGTGGGCAGTTTCCGCAGCCGAATCGACAAGTTTTACCTCATCCCCCACCACCTCACCGATGATCCCTTTCAACAGAGGATAGTGTGTACACCCCAGCACAAGCGTATCGACTCCTGCCGGTCTGAACCCCTTCAGGTAGGAACTGGCAGTAAGACGCGCCACCTCATTGTCAACCCACCCCTCCTCTGCCAAAGGGACAAAAAGCGGGCAGGGCTGGGTGATCACTTCAATATCGGGATTCAACTGTTTGATCGCCTTGGTATAGGCGCTGCTTCTGATTGTAGCATCAGTACCGATGATGCCAACCTTGCCGCTTTCGGTGACAGCCACTGCTCGTCTTGCACCTGGAGCAATTACGCCGACTATCGGGATGGAAAATTCTGCGCGAAGTGCATCCAGAGCAACTGCCGATGCTGTATTGCAGGCTACAACCAGGAGCTTTATATCACGCTTCACCAAAAAAGCGGCAATCTCCCTTGAATAGCGTATGACCGTTTCTGGCGACTTGGTCCCATAGGGGACCCTGGCGGTATCCCCAAGATAGATGGTATCCTCCTGGGGAAGCGCCTTGATAACCTCTCGCAGAACAGTAAGGCCGCCAACTCCGGAATCAAAAATGCCTATCGCCTTCCAGCTCACTTATAGATTCTCCATACTTATTGATGACTTAGCTGCCAGTGCAAATTAATTGCAAAAAAGATATATACTAGGTAATGTCCTAATGGATGTCAAGGTATTTGGGGGAGACTTCAGCTCTGTCATATTTCCTTTAACTTTAGAGAAAAATCTGCTATTTAAGACGAAATTCCGGTATACTGCGGAGGATGGATGGAAAAGCAGGAACTGCTCAACAAGACCAAAGAGACCCTCGCCCCGCTGGAAACCGGAAACCTGTTCAGCTTTGTCCAGAATATAACCGTGAACTCCCTGATGGACAATCCACTGATACTGGTAACGCTTGGTATTTTCATAGTTATCGGGATGATCAGAAGGTCGAAATTCATCCTCGGCTTTCTCTTCACAGTCATTGCCATCATACTGATGATCCGTTTTACTCTGCCGACCGAGGGAGAAGGTCTCTCCGTCAGCAATACGCTCCCCTTTGCAGCTGGAGGTCTCTGTATCGGCGGCTTCCTCATATATCTCTATTTCATCAAATCGGAATGACTTTTTGGACAGAATCGGCTTCACCACAACTATCCCCCTGGAAATCATCCTAGCTGCAGGCAAAAGCCCTGTCGATCTCAACAACATCTTCATTACCAGCAGCGACAGCCAGCAGCTGGTTGAAGCTGCTGAAATGGCCGGTTTCCCGCGCAACACCTGCGGCTGGATAAAAGGTATCTATGCGGCAGTCATAAAGAGCGGTATCAAAGAGATGATTGCTGTCACCGAAGGTGACTGCAGCTATACCAAAGCCCTAATGGAGGTACTCTCCCTTGACGGTGTGACCGTTATCCCGTTTGCCTATCCGCTCAGTCGCGAACCGTCCATGCTCAGACATGAAATGGAAAAACTGATGCAGCAGTTAGGGGTCGGCTGGGAAGCAGTAAATCAGGAAAAGACTAAACTCGACCGAATCAGGACAAAACTGGTCGAACTGGATCGGCTTACCTGGCAGGAGAATCTGGTCAGCGGCGAGGAGAATCACCGATTTCTGGTAAGCGCCTCGGACATGAATGGCGACCCGTCCCGATATGAGGCAGAGCTGGACCAGTTTCTTGTCGAGGTCCGGCAACGGCACCCTTACACAGAGGAGTTGCGTCTCGCCTACATCGGCGTTCCGCCAATTTTTACCGATCTTTATCCGTTTCTCGAAACCCATGGCGCACGAGTTGTTTTCAATGAGACACAGCGGCAGTTCGCCATGCCATACGCCACAGCAAACTTGATCGAGCAGTATCGCGCCTATACCTATCCCTACGACATCTTCCACCGCCTGGCTGACATCCAGAAGGAGCTGGAACGCCGCAAGGTCGATGCAGTAATCCACTACGTACAGTCGTTCTGCTTCCGGCAGATCGAAGATATGATCATTCGCCGGAAAATAGGGGTTCCGATTCTCACTCTGGAGGGGGATAAACCGTCCCGGCTCGACGCCAGGACCAGAATCCGCCTGGAAGGCTTCCTGGAAATGCTTGGGGATCGGCCATGAGACTCGGTATCGACCTGGGCAGCCGCAAGGCAAAATTTGCGCTACTTGACAAAGAGCAGATAATCCGTTTGACAGAGGCTGATACTATAACTTTCTATAAGCGGTACGGCCGTCTTGAGGGTGAAGTCCTCACTCTTGACCTGGCCGGCAGCGGTCTTTTCAGTATTGATGAACTGGCTGCGGCTGCTATCACCGTAACCGGTTACGGTCGCAACAATCTCAATCTTGCTGGCGCCAGACTGGTATCCGAAGTGAGAGCCCATGTTGCCGGAGCTGTAAAGCAGACCGGGCAGCGTGACTTCACACTCCTTGACATGGGTGGACAGGATACCAAGGTCGCACTGGTGAGGGATGGCCGGCTCACCGATTTCGTCATGAACGACAAATGTGCCGCGTCAAGCGGTCGCTACCTGGAAAACATGGCTGCAATCCTTGAGGTAAGCCTTGACGAGCTGGCCAGCCACTGGGAAGAACCGGTACCGTTAGATGCTACCTGCGGCATTTTTGGCGAATCTGAACTGATCGGACAGCTGCTGCGCGGCCATCATGTCGACCGGCTCTGCGCCGGAGTGAACCTGACTCTGGTGAAGCGCCTGCTGCCGATGGTAAGGCGCTTCCCCTCGACCCACCTGGTTCTTACCGGCGGCGTTGCCTTGAACAAGGCTCTGGTAAAACTCATCGCTGCCAACAGCGACTTCAACATCCTGGTGCCTGAACATCCGCAACACAATGGCGCCATCGGCTGTGCAATAATAGTGTGAATAGTGACCGGTGAAGCGTAAAAATCATCGCCTCACGCATTACCCTGCATACTTAAAGAATAGCTAATTTTTACGGAGGTTCAGATGACACTTGGCAAGAAGGACTGGCTTTTCATCGCCATTGTGGCTGCAGTTTTCATAATATTTTACGCCATATCCGGACAGGTGAAGACCAAAAAAGTACCTTTCAACGACAAGCACAAACCGTTTTATGAACTGGTGAAAAAAAGCGGTAAAATGGAGGCTGACAAAGGTTGTCCGGCCTGCCACAACGAAACAGGCGGGATCCCTTTCCCCAAGGATCACCCGGTTAAACCGAAGGATGGGCCGATGCGTTGCCTGTTCTGTCACAAACTGCAAAAAAACCTTTAGCCACAGAAGATGCTAAATGTAACAGCTGCAATGGAGCGACTCATTGTCGATATCTGCCTGCGGTTACCGGAATTCCAGCATATTGACCCGCAGCGTCTGTTGATATGCGTCTCGCGTACCAAAGGAGACGGCATTCATGGTACCTATGCGAAGATCCATCCGCTTCGTTTTGCCGGTGGCAGTCTTAGTACAAGTCGGCAACAGGGGCGACGCACTGTTACCTGTACCTTGCCGGTAATAAGACATCGCGGCAATGAGATACTCTACCTCATCTATTTCCTCTTCCCCCGTTTTTTCGACCTTTCTGAACGGGAGAAATTGATCACTATCCTGCACGAGCTTTATCACATATCCCCGAATTTCGATGGCGACCTGCGGCGGTTCCCAGGTAAAAACTTCGCCCACGGCAGCTCTACAAAAAAATATAACGCCAGGATGGCACAACTGCTGGATGACTATCTGGCAAAATGGGAGGATCCTCTCCTTATCGAGTTCCTCAAGCTGGACATGGCAGAACTCAAAGCACGCCACAACAGTGTTGTCGGCAGATCGTATCCCATCCCCAAACTCACCATCTCATGACAACAGTCTTTCAATAACGATTATACCTTCCCCTAAAACTTTATCTGACCGCAGACGGCAAGGTGCTATCAGGTTGCATTTACCTGCTGCTGTGATATTATTTGCGCCATAGTAGCAAGCTTAACGAGGGTGCCGAAACAGACAATCCTCTTATTAACTCCGCAAGGATGACACTTCAATGCGACAGCGCATGATCATATTGGCCGTCTTGGCTCTAATTGTTGTCGCAGGAGTTGCCATCTTTCTCTCCTCCCGTCACCAGCATAGCTCTCAGCCCGGTTCTTCACAATTGGCAGAGATATATACCTGCCCCATGCACCCCTTTGTAGTCAAGGACAAACCTGGCACCTGCCCGGTCTGTGCCATGGAACTGGTGAAAAAGAGCACCACCAGTCTTGACCTGAAACAGAGTCAGCTGCCGGAACATATATTCCTCTCTCCGACGCAACAGGTGCTGGCAAATCTTGAGATCACCAATGTCATGTACAAGCCTATCTTCAAAGTTATCAATGCCTCAGGTATCATTACTTTCGACCAGACACGCCAAGGTAAGGTATCGGCCTGGGGTCCGGGACGTATCGAACGTCTGCATGCCCCAATGGTAGGGGTAGCAGTAACTAAGGGGAAACCGGTTGCCGAACTGAATTCACCTGAACTTGTCAGTGCCGAGGAAGATTATCTGCTTCACTATCGCGACACTGTCAAGACACCATCCCCGGCAGCTGAAAAAGAGAACGAAACCCCGCTCTATCGGGCGCGGCAACGACTCCGCCAACTCGGCTTCATGGAGGCCCAGTTCAAAGAGCTGGAATCATCCGGCAAACCTTCTGTTCTGATACCGCTTTACCCGCCAGTCAACGGCATCGTGACAAGCAAGGAGATTCAGTTGGGGCAGTATGTCAAAGCTGGCGACCAGCTGTTCGGCATAGCCGACCCGACCCAGGTCTGGGGAGAACTGGATATCTTCGAAGACGAATTCCCCTTTCTCAAGATTGGCCAGGATGTCCTCCTCACAACCAGGGCATATCCGGGGAGAGAATTTGCCGGCCGGGTCAGCTTCATCTACCCGTCGCTCGACGCCAGAACAAAGACCGCCCGTGTCCGTGTATCAGTTGCCAACCAGCATCTCCTGCTCAAGCCGGAAATGCTGGTACAGGCAAAGATCCAGATCCCGCTTGGCACTGCTTTGGCAGTCCCTGCAGAGGCTGTCATATCCATGGGTGATCGCTATCTGGTCTGGGTTCAGGCTTCTCCTGGCACCTTTGTCCCCCGTGAAGTCAAGGTCGGAGTCCGCTACAAGGATGATGTGCAAATCCTGGCAGGGGTGAACAAGGACGAAGTTGTTGCAGCCAGCGGTGCCTATCTTATCGACTCCGAGGCGCAGCTCAAATCTGCAGACAGAGCTCTGCCAGTAAAAACTTCCCCGAAAACAACCTCCTCACGTAACGGCATGAAGCATGGAGAGATGCATCAGCAAATCCCGGCTGCAGACGAATTGAACACCGACTCAATGAAAATGGAAGAGCGCATAAAATCGCCAACTGCTGTTAAATCCCCCGCTAAACAACACTGACGGAGCCAGACCGGCATGATTGAATGGATCATCGAACATTCCTTGCGCAATCGTACCGTCGTCATGGTCAGCTTTATTGCGCTTATCAGCTGGGGATTCTGGTCCCTGCGCACCACTCCGGTCGATGCAATACCGGATCTCTCCGACAATCAGGTCATCGTCTTCACTGAATTCCCGGGCCGCTCACCGCAGGTTGTGGAGAACCAGATCACCTATCCGCTGGCTACCAATCTCCAGGGGATTGCACGGGTAAAGGCGGTACGCGCCTCGTCAGCTTTCGGATTCTCCATGATATATGTCATCTTCGACGATGCTGCTGATATCTACTGGGCAAGAAGTCGCGTCCTGGAACGACTGAATTATGCATCAACCTTTCTCCCCCCCGGGGTCTCGCCGAATATCGGTCCGGAAGGTACCGGGGTAGGCCATGTCTTCTGGTACACCATCAGGGCCAAAGGGTACAATCTGGAGCAACTGCGTACCCTGCAGGACTGGTTTGTCCGCTATCAGCTCAGCACCGTACCAGGGGTGGCAGAGGTGGCATCGATTGGCGGTTTTGTCCGGGAATACCAGATCGACCTCGAGCCGCAAAGACTTTTCAGCTATCGTATTACCGCTGCAGAGGTAGTCAGGGCCTTGAAACGCTCCAATGGCGATGCCGGCGGACGGGTGGTTGAACAGGCCGGCGCCGAATTCGTCATCCAGGGGAAAGGAGCTTTTGCTTCGCTAAAGGAGATTGAAGAGACCGTGATAGCTGCTGATGACCGCGGTATCCCGGTACTTGTCAAGAATCTCGGCACGGTGCAGACTGGCGGCGCCTTCCGGCGCGGCCTGCTTGACTTGAATGGCGAAGGGGAAGCGGTCGGCGGCATTGTTGTGATGCGCTACGGAGAAAACGCCGCTGAAGTTATCCGGCAAGTGAAGAAAAAAATCGCTGCCATCGATCGGGGGCTCCCAAAAGGGGTAGAAATTGTAACCGCCTATGACCGTTCCGAACTTATAGGTCGGGCAGGTGCAACTCTCAAGCGGGCTCTGACCGAGGAGTCGCTGGTGGTTGCCCTGGTTATACTCGCATTTCTGCTGCATCTGCGCAGCGCCCTGATAGTCGTCCTGACCCTGCCGGTAGCAGTCCTCTGTGCGTTCATCCCGATGAGACTGCTCGGGATTAGCTCAAACATCATGTCGTTAGGCGGCATTGCCATTGCCATCGGAGTACTTGTCGATGCCGGTGTCATCATCGTCGAGAACTGCTATCGGCAAATTGCCGAACTCCCCCCCGAGGAGCAGCAGAGCAAGCGACTGGATATCATCATTAGCTCAGCCCGGCAGGTAGGCAGACCGATCTTCTTCTCCATGGTGATCATAATCCTCTCCTTTATCCCGGTCTTTCTGCTTGAGGGGCAAGAAGGGAAACTATTCCACCCGCTGGCTTTCACCAAGACCTTCACCATGGCCGCCGCTGCCATAAGTGCTATCACCCTGGTTCCGGTGCTGATCTATTACCTGTTGCGCGGCAGGATGACTCCGGAGAGTGCCAATCCGGTCTCGGCTCTCTTCATCCGCGGTTACGGGCCGATGTTACGCTGGGCTCTGGCACGAAAAAAGAGTGTCATCGCTCTGAATTTTGCCGCCCTCTTCCTGGCGATTCCGCTATTCTTCTCTCTAGGGAGCGAATTCATGCCTTCGCTGGACGAAGGGTCACTCCTTTACATGCCGGTGACCATGCCGAACATCTCGATAACCGAGGCGAAACGGCTTATCCAGGGGCAGGACGCCATAATCAAAAGCGTGCCAGAAGTCGCCTCAGTACTGGGTAAAGTCGGTCGGGCCGAAACCGCCACTGATCCGGCGCCGGTCTCCATGTTCGAGACGATAATCCTGCTCAAGCCAAAGAGTGAGTGGCGGAAAGGCATCAGCAAAGGTGATATCGTCGCCGAACTCGATGCCAAATTGCAACAGCCAGGGGTGCGTAATGGCTGGACGCAGCCGATCATCAACCGGATAAACATGCTCTCTACCGGAGTAAGGACCGATCTCGGTATCAAGATATTCGGTCCTGACCTGAAAATCCTGAAAACCCTGGCCCTGCAAGCAGAAACTCTCCTCCGGAGGATACCTGGTGCTGCCGATGTTGTAGCAGAAAGGGTCACCGGAGGGAGCTACCTCGATATCACCATCAATCGTCTGGCAGCTTCCCGTTACGGCGTCCAGATGCGGGATATTGAAGAGGCCATCGAGACCTCCCTGGGTGGAGTTGCCATCTCTGAAGTAATGGGTATGGATAGCGGCAGGGGACGGTTTCCACTCCGGGTACGCTATGAACGGGCCCAACGTGATTCGCTGACAGCTGCTGGACGGGTCATGGTCGCCAGTGCTAACGGGCAGATGGTCCCGCTGGCGCTGGTAACAGATATCTCGACATCCTCTGCCCCCCCCGAGATCAACAGCGAAGGGGGTATGCTCCGCTCGCTGGTATTCCTCAACGTGCGCGGCCGGGACATGGGGAGTTTTGTCGATGAAGCCAAAGATCTCCTGAACAAGCAACTGCAGCTCCCGGCAGGTTATTCCATAGTCTGCTCTGGCCAGTGGGAAAACCAGCTCCGCGCCAGGGCGCGCTTGCAGTTATTGATACCAGTCGGTCTCGTGATCATCTTCGTGTTACTCTATTTTATCTTCAGGTCAGCCCGGGAAGCTGCCATGGTCATGCTATCGGTCCCTTTTGCTCTGGTAGGGGGGGTCTATCTGGTATTCCTGCTCAACTACCACCTTTCGGTGGCAGTCTGGGTCGGTTTCATCGCGCTTTACGGCATTGCAGTGGAAACAGGTGTGGTGATGGTCATATATCTTCATGAATCGCTCGACCGGAAACTACTCGGGGGTCCGGTCTCAGAACAGGACCTAATCGATGCAACATATGAAGGGGCGGTATTGCGACTGCGCCCCAAACTGATGACCGTAGCAGTTGCCATATTGGGTCTGGTACCACTCTTCTGGTCAAGCGGCGCCGGTTCCGATGTAATGAGACCGATAGCGGCGCCGATGATAGGCGGGATGCTGACTTCAGCCCTTCATGTCCTTATCATGACCCCGGTGATTTTTCTCCTTATGAAACAGCGTGATCTCCGCCGAGGGCGGCTAGTGCCAAGCAACAGTAAGCGGCCAAAGGATTCTTGACTCCGCTTTTTCAGACAAAAAAAGCGCCCGGGGCAGAATACCGACGGGCGCTTGATCTATCTAATCAATCAGGGTTATCTCTTCCTTGTCAACTCAGCGCTCACCCTGTCCTGCTTGACCGGTACCTTCGGGTCTGCATAGGCAAGCAGCGCCTCCCCGGAAATTTTTGAACCGCTCTGCACGGTACCGGTGAATGCTACGGACAGCCCCCGTTTATGTTCGGTCTTGAATTCCAGTTTGTCACCGTTCCGCTTTCCAGTCAACTGGACCTTACCCCCTTCGACCTTGGTGAAATTCATCGTGCCGGTAATCTCTGCACCACTCTGCTTCAACTGGAATTCCAGGTCTGATATCGACTTGCCGGTCTCAGCCAGAGTCATCTTCCCCTGCCAGGTCCCGGTCAGGTCAGACTTGCCAGAACAGCCACCAAGCAATATCAGCATCGTCCCCGCAAGTAACAACAATGCCATCCTCTCCATGATACGCGATTTCATAGCATCTCCCTTATTTAATTCTAGGTGCAATCTTCTAAACAAGAGTAGCGGAACATTGACTCAAAAGCAATCAGGCATGAAAAGGCGGGCCAGGTTCCCCCGGCCCGCCATGCATCTATCTGCTATGTTTTCTACTGCACCGTAAACGGCCGCATCATCTCATGCTCCTCGTGGGAGAGGATATGGCAGTGGTACATGTAGGTTGATGGCGCCTCTGCACCGGCCGGCAGGTCGAATTTGGCCCTGATCCTGATATATCCAGGATTCACCACCTCGCTTGCCCCGTTCGGGTCATAGGCGGTCATTGCCGGAGGGACCTTGACTGTATCCTTCCAGCCGATCTCGTTCCCGGACCTGGTATGAAGCGCATTGGAAGTGGTATCCGGCACCAGTACGCCGATAGTGTTGCCAAAAGCATCACTGCGCGGGTCGATATTGGGTGCATAGGCGGTATAGTTACGGATATCTGGTGGTAGAGCGCCTGCCCCGTCAGCCCTGACATATGCGGGCGGATTCTGCGTCGGCAACGTCAGGAGGAAACTTAATGAGGAGCTCAGGTCGCTGTTCAGAATCTCCGTACCACCAGGGCCTGCCTTGATATGCCCCTTTTCGATGACCTGGAATTTGACCAGATGGAGGTGGAGCGGATGCATATCAGGCGTGGTATTGATTATTACCCACTCCTCCACGGCATTCTTGTTCACCACCTCGGTGATCGGGTCGCTGAAGCGGAGTCCATTGATCAGCAACTGGGTACGATAGAAATTCCTCCCCTGGATCGGATCAAAGTAGGTATAGACCGGATCTTTCCGCTCCTGAAAATCGATGAACCTGGTCTTGGCCGGAGTCACAGCCGCCAGGTCTTCTCCGGCCCGGAAAGGACGAAGTCCGTTGGTGGCACTTAAACTCTTGATTTTGTCGTCATATGAGGTGGCAGTTGTTGCTGCATCGACCACAAACCGCATCACCTTGCCGGTAGTGGTCGGATCCAGAGTGCTCATATCTTCATTGGCTGACCCGAACAACCCGCCGAACGGGACCGGTGCATCGTTGCGCAGGATCAACTTGCGGCCGACCGTCTGGCCGCTGACTGTTTTGGTAAAGACCGGATGGGAGAAGTCGATAACGATATCAGCCCGCTCTCCATTGGCGATGGTCAAACCGTTATAAGCAGAGCCGGTCATGGCCGGTACCGCCCTGGTAAACAACCCCTGTTCGGCAGCTAGTTGGATGATGGGCCAGGCGCGGCTGGCAGATGCTGCTGTGGCAAGAGCAGGGGTAATGATAGTCCCGTCGTCCGCATCCTGCAGCCAGAGGTTGTAGACCCTGGAGTCAGCTCCATTGACCAGGCGGAAGCGATAGGCGGTCCGTTCCACGGTCTTGCTTGGCCAGGCCTTCCCATTGACGATATTTACATTGCCGAACATCTCCGGCCGCACTGTCTGGGTGGCATTGCCGTTCCTGTCACGCAACGCCGTATATGCATAAGCACCCAGATTGGTGAAGGTCGGGAAGATCAAGGAACCATCAGCAGTGAACGATTTGTCCTGGAGAACAATCGGCAGATCGTACTTGTAGGATTTGAGGGAAGAGACCACCGGATTGGCAGCCAGAAGTCCTTTCGGCAACCCCAGCCCATCCTCATAATTGTCCCTTATCAGGTAGAATGCTGCCATGCCGGCATATGCCGCCAGACGGGTGATGCCGAGGGAATGGTCATGAAACCAGAGGGTCGAGGCGTCCTGATCATTTGCATAGGTATAGGTGACCTGATTGTCAGAAGGGCGACCCGGGAAACCGCGCGTAGGATCAGCTGCCAGGCCATACCTGACCGTAGTCTGCTGCGCTGCCGGGATATTGGTGACCCATGCCTCGGGATGACCATCATAGCGCCAGTCGACATGGCCACCATGGAGATGGGTAACTATACGCACTTCAGGCTCCCCACCGCTCATCCCATCGACGGTCGGGTCAACGGTCAGCAGGTGCTTAGTCAGTAACGACCCGGTCCCCTTAATCGGATTACCGCTGGCATCCAGATGCTCGTCGCGCAGATCGTTGACATATGTCACTGTTGCCGGCCGGCCGGAGGTAACCTCCACAGTTGGTCCATAGATACCTAGGCCGGCACCATTGATATCGTAGTACCAGGTAGGGGTCTTGATCGACTGCCCTGTTACCGGGTCCTTGGGTCTGATTTTCTGACCTGATACAGGATCGGTGATGCGGAGGCCGAAATCCCAGTCAGGATATTTGCGGGCAGTAACGTTATAGGTATCAGCTGTCGTAGTAGGAGCGATCGGTATCTCGATAAAGGGGTTTTCGAACTGCAGCAGTGTTTTCGGGTTGAGCGGGTTTTGCTGGGCTGCTGTCGGCCCGGCCTGACTCGAATACTGGTTTATGGTGTCGCCGCAACCTGCCAGCGCCAGAATCATCCCTGCCACAGAAAGGAATCCTAGCAAAGTTCTATGGTAACCTGACATAATAACCCCCTTTTCATTCCGACTAATATTTCCTTTTCCTGCCATTTAGTTAAGTTAACTCTGTATTTATGTTTCTTATTAATCTTGCCTGGTAACAATCTAACAATCCAAGATTTGTGCCATTTCAAGCAAACGCCACAATGCCAGCAATATCAGCATTTTTGCATCGTTTAGTATTATATCTGCATATTTCAACCATGCAATGAAGTGATATTAGTTCAACTCTTTTTCGGTTAACCCTGCTAATTTATTGACAATTTATACCTGTAAAAAAAACCGACAATTATAGGGAATTGACACCCTATTTGTAAGTTATCCTCTTACTTGCGGAGCAACTACAGACAAATATGCTGACAGTGCAATTGACAGCAAAACTCCTTGACACATCCTTATATGCGGATATGATTGAACAGATGAAACAGACCGCCCGTGCATTCAAAGCCCTGGCCGATGAGAACCGGCTCCGGATATTGGCTCTGCTCCTGGAAGGAGAACTCTGCGTCAATGACCTGATGAGCGCACTGCAACTCCCTCAATCGACTGTCTCCAGACATCTTGCCTACCTGAAAAACAGCGGCTGGATCGACGACCGGAGAGGCGGGGTCTGGGTCTACTATTCATTGGTGACAACCGGCAACGACTTCCAGAACGGCATGATCTATTTTCTGCGGCGCAGCCTAGCAGGGCTAGCTACAGTGCAAAAAGACCGGGAGAGGCTGATGGACAGGAAGAGAAAATAGAATAGAAATAAATGTAACTACACCACCCAGATCATTATATCCGCTTATGCGGATTTAAAAAATTTTATCACTTCATGATGTTAAGTAAAAAATCCCCATTTGCCATTGCCAATCAATATATTTCAGGATAATATTACGCCGAGCAGCACCATTAGAAGTCAATGCCAAGGAGTCTTAGTCATGGAACCAACCCCCCAGAAAAAAAATTTTCGCTGGAAGCTCTGGCTCGTCTTTATCCTTATCCTCCCCGTGGCCGGTATTCTTCTCTACACCTGGGTCACCCTGAAGTGGAGCTACTCCAAAGGTGAGCGGGCCGGCTATGTACAGAAATTTTCCCAAAAGGGGTGGCTCTGTAAAACCTGGGAGGGTGAGATTTTGATGATCGCAGCGCCAGGAACCATCCCGGACAAATTTTTCTTCAGCGTCAGGGATGATGCCATTGCGACAAAGATCAACAGCACCCTCGGCAAGCGGGTCGTCCTCACCTATGAACAGCACAAAGGGGTACCAAGCAGCTGTTTCGGCGAGACCGAATATTTCGTCACCAATATAAAGCCCCTGGAGTAGCTGATCGCCTTCCAGGATCTCAGTTAGGTACCATGAAGAGCTATTTCGCCTTTGCCCGCCATGCCACCAGTTACCGGCAGGAAATTACTGCCGGATGCACCACCTTTCTCACCATGGCGTACATCATTGTCGTCAATCCGGCGATCCTGTCAGCAGCCGGTATCCCTAAAGAACCGTCACTCACCGCCACCATCCTGACTGCTGCATTCGGCACACTGGTAATGGGTTTATACGCCCGCCGCCCCTTTGCCATTGCCCCCTACATGGGGGAAAACGCCTTTATCGCCTTCACCGTGGTAAAAGGGCTCGGCTACTCCTGGGAAACTGCGCTGGGGGCGATATTTATCGCCGGCATCCTCTTTACTCTCCTTACGCTTCTGAAGGTCCGTTCCTGGGTGGCCGAAGCTATCCCTCTGTCACTCAAATACAGTTTTGCCGTCGGCATCGGCCTATTCCTCACCTTTATCGGCCTGAACGAGATCGGTTTCGTCGCGCTCGGCGTTCCAGGGGCACCGGTCTGTCTCGGCAAAGTGGCCACTCCACCAGTCTTGCTGGCTATCTGCGGTTTTTTTCTCTCTTCCTGGCTGCTGATCAAGCGGGTCCATGGCGCGATCCTGATCGGTATCCTGAGCACCACCATCCTCTCCGTTATATTCGGCGTAACCCCCCTGCCGAAAGAACTGCTGAGCCTCCCCCCCGACCCGACGCCGATACTGATGAAACTGGACATTGCCGGTGCTTTGACTATCAAGGCATTGCCGGTTGTCCTGATCATCTTTGTCATGGCCTTCGTCGACACCGTCGGCACCCTGATCGGGCTCTCCTCCCGGGCCGGGCTGCTTGATGCCGATGGCAACCTGCCGGACATCGAAAAACCGATGCTGGCCGATGCACTGGCAAATCTGGCAGCACCTATGCTCGGCACAACCACTGCAGGTGCCTATATCGAATCGGCCGCCGGCATCGAGGAGGGTGGACGTACCGGCTTCAGCGCTGTGGTGACTGCCCTGCTATTCCTTCTGGCACTCTTTTTCGCACCGCTCTTTACTGCTGTCCCACCCCATGCCTATGGTACAGCATTGATAGTTATCGGTGTCTTCATGCTCGCGCCGATAACCAAGCTCGATTTCAGCGACTACACTGAACTGATTCCAGCCTTTCTCACCATTGTGCTGATGAGTTTCACCTATAATATCGGCGTCGGCATGACTGCAGGACTGATAAGCTACCCCCTCCTCAAGCTTGCCAGTAACAGGGGGAACGAAGTAAAGCCGGCAGTCTGGTTCCTTGCTGGCATGTCCCTGGCATTTTACGTATTCTACCCGTACCATTAGTTTCAGACAGCAGAGGATTATTTCGCTGATAAGTTTAAATGCCTGTAACATAGCATCAACCTTGTCCCATTGATGACGAATATACCTCTGACCCTTTTATCGTAATCATAATGGATACCCAGTATCCCCGGAGTCAGCTATGCCAGCAAAGTGCTGCCTGATCTTAATCGCCTTGACTTTATGGCCTCTCACCTCTCAGGCTGTCGAGCAGCATACCGTCCCCCAGGGGGAAGTTCTGCTGGTGCAAGACCCCCTTCTCCAGCCAGATGCCGAACTTCTCGAACATGGCGATTTCCCGGCAGCTATAGTCTGCCGCGGCAATACCCAGCCCTGTGCAGTACTCCTGGCGATAGACATGAAAACCCCCCCCGGCAATTATCCTATTTCACTGGTGCTACAGCAGAAACCGGATGTTCTGGCCCATGACCTGAACATTGTAGTCACAAAAAAAGAATACCCGGAACAGCGCCTTACCCTCCCCCCAGAGTACGTAACCCCGGACAAGAAGACCCAGGCAAGGATAGCCAGAGAGAACAGGCTGATCCGGTCTACAGTTGCCAGGGCTGATAACAGACCAGTCGCTGCTCCCTTCGGCATGCCAGGCAACGGCGAGTTAAGCAGTCGTTTCGGTGCCAGACGCATCCTTAACAACCTCCCCCGTAACCAGCACAACGGCGTCGACCTGGCTATTAATGCCGGAGAGAAGATAGTTGCTATCGGGAAGGGGAAAGTGGCACTTACCGGCGATTTCTACCTGGGGGGGAAATCGGTCTACCTTGACCATGGCAGCGGTATCTACAGTATGTATTTCCATCTCTCCGAAATAAGGGTGAAAAAGGGGGAGGAGGTCAAAGGTGGGAGCATCATAGGTCTGGTAGGTTCAACCGGTCGTTCTTTGGGGGCACACCTCCACTTTGCCATGCAGGTTAAAAAAGCCCGGATCGACCCGCTGCAGTTTATCCGTAGTTTAAGTCAACTCTCTGTCGACACCCCTGCGCTGTCACCTGCCAAAGAGCTGCAGGGGGTTACAGATCCCCTGTCAACTCCTGCAACAGATAAATCTTCGGATTGAGCTCTTTCACGCAGGCTATTATCTCCCGCAGTCGCCCCTCGTCAACACCCTCCTCCAGATCGGTCCCCTGGAAAAACGGGTGCCCCTTGGGGAGCGAGGAAAAATCTCCCCCCCGCAGCAGCGTCACATCAACCATGTCGTTGACCCTTCCGGTCGCCTCCCAGGGGTCACGGTAGTTGAACTGGCGGGCCACGATATGGAGTCCGAGACCATTGGCAAAGGTAGCTTTCACTTCAAAGGAGAAATCGCGCGGTGCTCCATAACTGTCGCTTCGGCCGGATCTGGCCATCGCCTTGGCTCCTGCCCCCTCCAGCAACTCCTTGACAGACTCGGCTGTCATCGGCTTAAACTCTTCCATATCGTTAATACCTTTCTCCTTATAGCAATAAAATTTCCAGGCACGTGGCTAAACGTCGAGTCGCAGTTCTACCCCCCACGGCGCCGGCCTTTCACCCTCCCCGGTCAATACCCAGAGGGTCGGAAAGTCCATTGTAGGTGGCGCTTCGCCATAACCGTCGGTCAGATAGATGACTGCCGCCGGTCTTGGCTGCATAGTACGGGCATGGTCGAAGACCGGGCGCAGGTCGGTAAACCCGCCCCCATGGTAGACCGCAGGAGTTATTGCCGTCCCGCTGAAACTGGCGATCCGCTGGATCCTGCTGTTGGCATAGAGAACCGTGATACAGGCCTCCCGGCCGTGGGCGATGCGCACCAGTTCACGGGCAAACGATTCGCGCAACTCCGGTGCATCGGTAGAATCGCTCACATCGACTCCGACCAGCAGGTTGAGCCGCCGCCGTTTGCGGATCCCCGGGGTATCATGGCTGAAGCGACGATGTTCGCGCATCCAGGTGGTGGTACGGCCGACCCTCCCGGCCGTGGCGATGAACTGCCGCAATACCTGCCGCCACGGGACAGGCGAAGGGGCCAGCATACCTGCCACCAGCTGGCTTATATCGGCCGGCACCTCGCCATCACAACCTCGCCATGCCTCTCTCGCCATCCGCCGCACCACCTCCTCGGCCAGCCGAAGCGGTGTGCTGTCTGACTCGTCCCAGTGGCTATGGTCGTCGACAGGTTCCATACTGACCGAATCTGCCTCACCTTCACCAGGCCCGTCCTGACCGCGGCTCTCCTGGGTCGCCGAGCCATACCCCTGACCATCGAGATTGCCGGTGTCGAAAGGTCTGCTTAAAAGCGCATAATACTCCTCTGCTGCAAGTCCGTCAGGCGCCATGAACATTGCCGGCAGCAGTGCCTCTTTGGGGAGATTTGCTATGGATGGGTTGATGGCCAGGTCGCAAGCGATGTCCCAGTCGTGCAGATTGCGCCCTTTGCGCCTCGCCATATGCAGATGGAGGAGATGTTTCACGCCATGCTCCAGCAGCGCCTCCTGTTCTAAGGCGGAAAGAAGGGCGAACTCCACGGAAGCTACCGACAAGACAGGGACTCCGGAGCGTATGGTAACGCCGAGTGGCTGTTTTCCGGCAGAAGCCTCCCTGCGGCAGCCAAGGAGAAACTGGCCATAAAAGGGGCGACGCTTCAGCAGGCGGACGATGGCGTTTTCCAGATGTCTTGGCATGGGATGATAAACCTGATTAGCAAATGCTGAAAAATATTTATACTTCAGGCTTCACTGCTGATCGCTTTTATCGCCTCCAGGATAACCCGGTCATACTTGTCCTGTGACAATGCCTGGGCCAGCGGCGGGATTTTCAGCAACGACTTTACCATGCCGAAACGCATGTCCCGGGGGAGACAGTCGATATAGGCGACCAGGTTCTCCTCCTGCACGTTTTGCAGCTCATTTGCCCCCTGCAGCAGAGCTACCAGCTCGTTCATGGTGACCGCCTGCAGATCATCACGTTGAGCTGCCGCCTGTTCCGCCACATCCGGCCAGTTGTCCAGCACCTCCATCGCCCCGACCGGTCTGGTGCGTTGATCGGCGTTCCAGGCGAGAAAGGCGACCGCTGCCTCACGACCGACGATACCAGCGTAGACCTCCATCTCCAGATCACGGGGGAAGCGGCACCTCTCCCTGAGGGTGCTGACCATCTCCCACCCCCGTTCGGTCGGTTCAACCTCCATGTCCAGCGCACTACCCTGCTTGGCCAACAGTTGCGGATTGGCCGCCAGAAAACCGCGCACCCCCCTGTCCAGATGACGATCTCGGGCATAGCGTGCCCAGCAGGCATGGTCAGTCTCCACATAAAGCATCACCATACGGTCGATCAGCGCCCGGTCGAGGGTCGCCACCTGGTATGTCCCGTCCGGAGGGTTGATGGTCACAACCACCTTGTGCTTAGGATCGAGCTTGTGGGTGTGAAGGGCACGTTGCTGGCCTTCGGCAGGTGGTTCGACAAACTGGAAGATCGCCTGCAGGGTATCCTCCTGCTGGGCACGGTTCAGTTCGTCACAATGCACCAAAGTCGGCGCCATCTTTTCATCCGGCCACCAGCAGGGGCGCGACCAGTGCATCACCGTACCATCCCGAAAGGGGATCCCCACCAGATCACCCACCTCCATCTGGCCAAGCCTGATGGAGACGTAGTTACGGCCGATCTCCCGGCAGACCTGGACAATACCGGCGCTCTTCCCCACCCCCCGGTGCCCCACTACGCAGGGGGTAAGATCGGTCTTGGTGATGATCTCCGCCAGGACCTGCTTCATCTGTTCTACATTCATGGCTTTTCCTGTCCCACTGCTTTAGCATGTTTTCTTGATATCGTAGCCATAACCTGATTTACCGGTCAACAATATTTTCTTCATCCCTCGGCAAATAAAACGGGTGCCTGCTCTTCAGCCGGCACCCGTCAAGTGTCTAGTACGGTAGTGAAATTTACCAGCCGGCTACCAGCTGGTAATGCCGGCGGCCCGACGGAGAATGACAATGGCATCGCCGCTATTGAGTAACCCGTCCGGTGCCGGCACTCCGCCCGAAAGGGGCGCCACATCGGCAATCACCAGCTGGCTCGGAGTAGGGGTCGCGAGTCCGACCACCATCTGCAGTGCCAGCAGGGCATCGGCCAGGTCGACCTTGCCATCACCATTCACGTCACCCCCCTGAATACCGGTGCCGGTCAGGGTGACAACGTGGGATGGGGTATCCATGGCATCGGAGAGGATCGTCATGCTGGCACTCCGGCTCCCTGTAGCTGCAGCTCTGAAGGTGTGGTTGAGGGTACAGCTGACCCCTGGTAAAAGTGTGGTCGGCAGGGTGCCACAGCTCCCGCCGGCTATGGGACTGAACTCTGCGCCAGCCACTGTTGCTGACTGCAGAGTCAACGGCAGATTGCCGCTGTTGTTCAGGGTGACTGACTGGGCCGCTGAGGTAGCACCAACGACCGACGCCGGAAAGGAGCTTGCAGTAGTGACCAGCTGTGGCCCTATCTTGATGATCTGGGCCGCACTCGGAATTGCGTTGGCAAAGAGGGCCAGCCGGTAATAACCGGAACCGCCGATGAATGATGCCAGATCCCCGGTGGTGAATGAAGTAGCTGACCAGGAGGAGATCAGGTCGGATGGGGCAAATGAGGTGAGGCCATTGTCGAGCTTTTGAACCTGCAACAGTGGAATGGCCGTGGAAGAGCTGCTGCTCACCCCGCTCGAACCTTCGCCCACCCCGGTAAAACCGCTGCCGGTCAGGTTGAGTCGCGGTGGACCTGGAGTTACAGAGTTCACCGCCGTTATGGCAGGTCGCGGATCGACCGGGGCGATGCTGAAGCCTAACCCTGGGTCGAAGATTTCGGCACTGCTGGTCGCTCCGTAGGAAAAGGTGACATTATTGATCTCTCCTCCCAGCAGTAGCACCCTACCATCGGGGAGGAGCGCCGAGGCGAAATTCCCCCGGCCGGAATTCATCTGCGGGGCGTTACTGAACGGGGCAGCGGTTGTCTCTGGATCGTAAAACTCCATGGAATTAAGTGCCGGGCCGCTTATGATACCGCCGACCAGCAGTACACGACCGGACTGGAGCAGCGTTGCCGTATGGCCAGCACGACTGACGCTCATCCCGCCGGCCAGATCGTAGGTATTATTTTGCGGGTTAAAGATATCGACAGTGGTTGTGCCGCTCCCATCACCGCCGACCAGCAGCACTCTACCATCCGGGAGAGTAGTGGCGGTGTGCCTGGCACGAGTATAATTCATCGTGGTAATGGTGCTGAAGACCGCTGTCGTCGGGTCGAAGAGCTCTGTCTCAAACCTGGAAGAACTGCCGGGGATGGAATAGCCGCCGGCCAGGAGCACCTTGCCGTTCTTCAGCAGGGTAGCGGTATGGTTGGAGCGGTTAAAGCCCATCGGGGTCGCAACATCAGTAAAGGAATCGGTGCCGGGATCGTACAGTACTGCAGAACTTACCGATGTACCAGCGGCTGTCTGCCCGCCGGCCAGCAGCACCTTGCCGTTAGGGAGGAGGGTGGCGGTATGGTAGTAACGGCCGCTCGACATCGAACCTGCAGTCGGAGTGAAGGTCCTGGCAACCAGATCATAAAGTTCGGCGCTGGCACTTTCGGCAGTGCCGTCAAAACCGCCGGCCAGCAGTACCTTGCCGTTCTTCAACAGCGTTGCAGTCAGTCCGTGGCGGCTGACATTCATCGGCCCTACAGTGGTATAGAGGCCGGTAGCCGGGTCGAACAGTTCGGCGCTGTTCAGCGGCGCTTTCGCCCCGGTAGTTATGTTGGTGTAGACTGCACCCCCGGCGATCAGGATCGTGCTGTCGGGCAGGGTGGTGGCGGCAAAGTCGAATCTGGAGGTGGACATGGCCGCAGCAGATGTGACTGACGGCGTCCGCAGGTCAATGAGATTTGCTGTGGAGACCTGGGAGTAGTTACTCGCCTGGGGCATCGGCGAACCGCCGGCAATGAGGACCTTACCGCTCGGCAGCAGGGTGGCGGTATGTGACTGCACGGCAGTAGTAAGCGGTCCGGCGGTGGAGAAGTTATTCAGGGCCGGGTTGAATATCTCATTGGTCGCTGTCGGGGTGCCGAAAAATGGCGAACTGCTGGACTGCACCCCACCGCTCAGCATCACCCGGCCGTTGGTGAGCAGGGTAGCACTATGCATCGCCCGCTTGGTCGGCAGAATAATATCAGAGCCGAAACTGCCGCTCCCGCCGCCGCCGGCCGGGTCGAAAATCTCCAGATTTATCGCCAGGTCATTGGGTGGCGCCGAACCGCTGAAGCCTGCAGCTATAACGACTCGGCCGTCAGTCAACACGGTAGCGGTATGCCCAGCCCTGGCAGCAGTCATATTGTTGAAGGTAGCCACGAAGGTGCCGGTGGCCGGGTTGTAGAGTTCGGCTGTATTAACCGCCGAACCGGTACTGAAACCACCGGTGATAAGCACCCGGCCATCTTTCAGCCGGGCGGCGGCATGGCGCGCTCTGGCGGTACCAAGATTGCCGGTGTTGCTGAACAGCCCGGTGTTCGGGTCGTAGAGCTCGGCATAGACCAGCGCCCCACCGAGGGAAGGGTTGCCGCCACCGGTTATCAGTACCCGGCCGTCGGCAAGGAGGGTGGCAGTATGCTCGTAGCGGGCGTAGTTCATCGAGCCGGTGGGGGTGAAACTCTTGCTGTTCGGGTCATAAAGCTGGGCCTCGGCAACCGGCAGACTGCTCACTTTAGACTTGCCACCGGCGATCAATATCTTCCCGTTCGGCAGCGCCGTAGCGCTATGCCCTGCCACCCCGAGACCTCCTACATTCACCAGCGCCCCACTCGGTGGGGACAACAGGGTGGACTGACCGGTGCCTGGATTGTACAACTCGGCACTGGGGGTGGCGGTACTGCCGTTGGAAAAGCCGCCGGCTATCAACACCTGCCCGTCCTGAAGCAGGGTGGCAGTATGGTCCTGACGGGGGGCTACAATGTTGAAGGAGAAGGCTGCCTGCAGTATCTGCCCGGAAAAGCAGATGACTATCATTACCAGCAGCAGCAGGAGACGGTCCCAGTTGCTGCGCAACAGATATATTAACCCTCTGCCAGCTTTACTCTCGTTATTGTTATTTTTCTCGTTTATGGCTCGCATGATCCGCTCCTCTAGACATACCGCAGCAGGATTGATTTATAGAGCTACTGTGCCGTCAGGCTACCGGTCACTCCGCTGATGATCGCTCCATTCGTGTCAAAGGCGGCAAAGCCGCTGATCGGGAAACTGCTCGACTGCACCGTTGTCCCTGGCGCAACTTTCAGGGTCAGGGTGGCAAATTCGCCGCCACTGAATGGATTGCTGCTGATCAGGCTCAACCTGACGCTCCCTGGCTGTACGGGGCCGACAGCAGGATAGTAACGGGCCGCTATGCTGCTGCCGATCGGTGCCACACCAGACGGAACGATGTCGCTCGACGCAACTGCGCCGTTGGCATCGGCATTGACCGTAACACCAGCAGGCAGCATTATGGTCAACTCCACCCCGCTTAAGGTATTGCCGGTCGGCGCACCGACCGAAGAGAGCCGCAGCACTGTCGAACTAACCTGTTTGTATATGGCCCAGATGGATAGATGGCTGATGAGGAAATCTACCGAACCGTCGCCATTCACCACCGCGTTCCCCTCCAGAGTCCATATCCCGCTGGCCGAATCATAGCTGTAGATGGCCACAGCAGAACCGGGAAGAGCTCCTGGGCCGGCGCTCATATTCACCGCCAGTGGTGGATTGATGCTCTTTACTGAAGCGGAACCAGCCGTGATACTCATGTCCAGATAGGCGGCCAGCGTCCGACCGCTCGGAGCTGTTGCCACGGCAGCAGTCGGCAGCGTGGCAACATCGCTGGAAAAGGAGGAGGTTGCAGTCAGCGAGCCGACAATCGGCTGGCCACTGGCATCGGTCAGAGTGGTGCCTGCCGGTATGGAGACTTTCGCCGCGGCCGAAGCGAGTGCCTGCGGCGCAGTGGTCCGGCCACTGGCATCGGTAGTCACCGTAATAGTGGCGACGGAACCGGACATGGTTATGGAGAGGGCGACTGCTGTACCGTTCAGGTCAGCATAGGTCTGGCCACGAAACAGCACTGAACCGCCACTATCCCGCGCCTCGACGGAAAAAAGCCGGTTGATGCCGACAGGCACGTCAAAACTCTCGGCAATTGCTGTCTGGCCGGCCACCAGGACTCCCCTGTTGATGGTAGTAATATCAGCGGCGCTGATGGTAAAGACCAGGGAAGCAACATTGGCCGGAATTGCCGCCATCGCCTTGGCGGTCCGGCTGCCGCCGACATTGACGGTTACGCTGCTGGTCCCACTCTGGCCGGTGACACCGCTGCAAGCGGCCAGTACCACCAGCAGTAAAGATGCCAGCAATAACCTGCACAATCTTTCAGCCGTTGCTCCGGAAAGAAAATCTTTCATCTTTCTGGCCCCCTTCTTATCAGCCGGACTTCAGGCTGTCGCTAATTGAAATTGACGTTGACCGTCACCGGTGTCGAACTGGTTGTCGGCCGTAACGGCGGCGGTGGCGGTGGCGGCAAAACTGTTACCGGCGGTGCTGTTATTATCTGCTGGATAGTAGGCAGATTGATGCTAGGCAGTATTATCCCGGTCGTCGTAAAGAGACTCCCCTGATTCAGGACTGTGACGTTAGAGAGGATAGAGCCGTCAAGCGTCGTACCTGAGGAAGCCCCGCCTGCCTGACCGCCGGGTGCTCCACCCTGTTGACCCGGCACCTGCCCACCCTGGTCGCCGCTGGGAGGTGTCAGCCCTACCTGCAGACCCCTGATCTCCCTGTCAAGCGCCGGACGAGGCGGCGTTGGAGCGAACCTGCCGGTAATGGTCGTAATGGTGTTGGGCTGGAGGGTCACAAGTATTGTCGGCCGAGCCGGGTTATAGGAGGTGACCGTACCTATCCGTAATAGGACATTGGTCACCCCGCGGAAATAAGATGTGAACCAAAAGGTCCCCTTGACGCCGGTGACGCAGTTTGGGGTATGCAGTTCGAACTGGTCTAGCCCCTTCAGCTTTGGCGCCGCCTTGAAAGCGACCGGGTCGACCGTCACCTCCACCTTGCCACGGGAGAGCATGGCATGGGCCTGCTTCTTTGTCTTGCCCGATCTGTATTCACCTATATCGAGCCTGCTCCCGGGTGCCATCTTCAGTAGTGAACCGTCCCGATAGCGGAGTTCGGCGTAACCGTTACTCTTGGTCCTGACCACATCCCCGATATGAAGAGGGTTACCGGTCTTGGCCGGGATAGCCGGCAGAGAACCCTGGCGCAGTATGTCGACCTGGCCGTTGACCGATTTCAATTCGGCCAGCACTTCCTCGGCCACTACCGGGGCTACAGCGCCAAGGCCGAAGAGGGGCCAGAGCAGAGCCAGGCAGATGATGGCATAATAACTAGCAGCGCGTTTCATTGATGCCCCCCCTTAGTAACGGTATTCGACGCCCAGCGACACCACGTTGCGCGAATAGTCGTAGATCGGAATATTTGATTTGGCGGAAGTATGATTGTACTGCAGGTTGAGGAAGAGCCGCTCGACCAGCTCCTGGTTCAGGGCTAAGGTGGCGGAATAGATCTTGTCGTTACGCTTCACCCCGTAGGCCGAGTGGATAAAGCGGTAGTTCTGCCAGAGCCCTTCGCCGCCCAGGATCAGCTTCGTCCTGCTGGCCAACGGCAGCAGCAGTTCGCCGGTAAGGCGGCTGGCGATATTGGCCCAGTTGTTCCCTTTGGCATCTTCGGATAATGCTTCATAGCGGAGGCTGAACATCCCCTTGTTGTCGGCGAAAAAGTGGATATAGCCGAGCAGGCCGCTGAACAGATCGGCATCACGGTTCTCATCGCTGCTTTGCGGCTCCTGGATAAACTCCTTGCGCAGATAACCGACCCCGATCTGGCCGAAATGGGTCGGCGAGAAGACCAGCGTCGCGGTCGGCTTGGCCGAAACTGTCATGAGATAGTTACTGGAATCTAGTACTATCTGTCCGGCGCTGACCGGCAGCGAAAAGTTTACCGTCTGGCGCCGGTAGGAGGGGATCAGGGTCAGGGTCTGGCTGGTCTGGTTGAATTCGTTCAGTTCAAAATAGGCATTGTTGTAAATATTGTACTGGCCGCTGAACTGCAGCCGGCCGTTGAGCGGAGCATTATACTGAAGGAGCAGGTTCTGCACGAAGTTGTGATCGCGCCGCCCGGGGAACTGCAGCCCGGACACTGTCTCTGACGGTTCGAGGACCACATTGTCGTCATACTGGTAGCTGACACCGGCAAAAACCTGCAATTTCTTGAATCCTTCCCGGCTGAGCAGTTTCTTTTCGTAATCCCTAGCAAAGCCGGCCAGTTCGGAAGTCGGGTTGCTGGTTATGACCGCCTGCAGGCTCTTCAGCGCCTCGTCGGTCTGGTAGTCCTTTGCCTTGATTGCAGCGACCTGCAGGCTGGCCATCTGAGTAAAAGCCGGATTGGCCCTGATTGCCGCGTTATAGGCAACCACCGCCCCGTCATCATCGCCCTGCTTCTCCAGCAGAGACCCTTTCAGATAAGCAATATCAGCCGGCGCCACCTGCTCCTTCTCCCCCCAGGCGATCCATTTGGCTGCCTCGTCCAGCTCCTCGCGACTGAGCAGTATTTCGACAAGGCTGATCACCCCCTCCTTGGCCGGCGGGGTCAGGGTCAGTGCAGTGCGCAGACTCTCTACTGCACTCTCCTCGTCGCCAATCTGCTGTTGGGCAAGGCCGAGATAAAGGGCAGGCAGCGCCTGAGCCGGCTCCCTGCTCCGGAACTTCTGCAAGATATCGACCGCTTCCTCATAGTTCCCTTGCTGGAACTCACTTATTCCAGCAGCAAGCTGCGCATCTTCCCCCCAGGCCGTTCCGGCAATCCCGCCCAGCAGCAACAGCATGACAGCCAGCAGCAATCTCTGCATATACCCCCCCTGCCTTAAAATTCCGCGCACTCTATTTAATTGACCCGAAACCAGGTAATTCCATTTAATTTAACAGGGGAATATCATACTCCATTTTGTCCTGTTATGCGTATATTTTTTTTACCAAAAAGTAAGATTTTAACCGACAATAGTGCCCTCCAATTAATTGTCTGTAATAATTATAGCGAAACCCCCTGACAATCTTTGCCTTTCATTTTTGACCAGTCTGGTTTATATATTGCTGGCACTGTCATAAAGATCAGGAGTAAGCATGGCCAAAGGATTTAACGCTAACAGGGAGCGGCAGGAAGCAATCAGCAACTTCGGCAAGAGCCTGGCCAAACGGGCCGGCTTTGCCTGTGAATGGTGTGGCGGCAAGGAAGAGCTGCGCACCTGGGATTATCGCCCGGACAGGGAACCTGACGAAAACACCCTGGCACTCCTTTGCGGCAGTTGCCGGGAACTTGCCGGGGGCAGAACAGCCGACCTGAACCAGCTCCGCTCGATCCGTAACGCCCTCTGGAGCAACATCCCGGCAGTCGCCGAAGGGGCGGCACAGGTCATGTCACGCTCTCGGGAGCCGTGGATACGTGAAGCGATCGAAGAGAGTTTCATCGCGGAAGAGGTAAAACGTGACCTGCTCGACTGAATTTAGCAAGCAATCCCCCATTGTTATTGCGGCCAAATGCGCCCCTGACCGGCAGCTTCTGTCCGCCATCCAGCAGGCCGGACTGACCGCGGTTGAGCTCTTTATCTCCCCCGGGATGTTGAGCGAGCCGGATAAGATTGCCCGACTCTGCCGCGAATTCCCCTTCCGTTATGCCCTGCATGCTCCGAATAACGGCCATCTCCCCGGGCCACTGGCAGAATTTGCCGCTGCCGTTGCAGCAGAAGTGGTCGTTTTCCACAACAACTTCTGGGAAGATGAGTGGCCGGAGATAATCGCCGCCTTTGCCGGACTGCCGACCAGACTCTGTCTGGAGAACATCAGTTCGGTCCATGAACCGGTCAAATTCATGCGCCGCTACGGAATGGGACGTTGTCTCGACCTGGAGCATACAATCATGGAGTGCGGCGGCTGTTTCGAGGAGGAGTTCATCCGTTTGATGCGGGAGGCATCCCATATCCATATGACCGGATATACCAACGGTTCGGAAAACTGGCATAGCCATATCTATCACGCTCCGGAGCAGTCTGCGCATTTTCTCGACCTGCTGCTGCAGTCAGGCTATCGCGGGATGGTAGTCTCCGAAGCGCGTACTGCCCAGCAATCGTATCCTGAATTCAAAGCTTTGCACGACTTCTTCGCTCTTTGGCAGAGCGGGAAAATGGATTGACTACATGATAACCGTGTGGTACAGCAAGGTATATATGCGAAGGGAGAAGAGCCATGACACTGGATGATTTCTGTACCGAACTGGAAGCAAAGATGGCAGGGAAATCGGGGCAGGATTTACTGGAGCAGGCTGTAGCCGGTCTCTGCCAGGTCTTTACGGTCAAACCTGAAGAAGTGGCTATCTTCCTCTATGATCAGGGGCAGGAGATCCTTGAGTTTGCCTGGCCGGCCAGACTGCGCCCCGCCGGCTCTATCCCGCTCTCTTCCCAGAATTCACTGGTGGCCAGAACCGCCCATGACAAAAAGGGGACCCTTAACAACTCATTCGCCACAACTCCGCACGCTTCAATATTCGAATTTGTAAAACTGGACCAGGAGCGGCTCAACTTCCCATTCCCGATCCAGAAGATCATGAGCGCCCCGCTCCTTGTAGATGGTGCTGTCACCGGTGTAATCCAGATCTCCCGCAAAGGAGAGAATACTGCCACTGCCGGCAAGGACTTTACCAGCAACGACCTGGCTGCTCTCAACCGTTTCTGCCAGGTTATCGCCCCTCACTTATCCGTGAACCCCCTCCCCTGAGAGTGTCACGGGTCATCCTGCGGCATCTGCCCCGCCTCATCTACACCACCTCTGCCGGCTTTATCTGACCCTTCAGCGGGTTGCGCCAATCTGCGCCGCATCTTGACAATATGTTCCGGCTCCTGATAGCCGGGGATCTTCCGCAACTCATAGTGAACATGCGGACCGGTCGATCTGCCGGTATTCCCCGACAGGGCAATCACCGTCCCGGTATGCACCCGCTCGCCCACCTGGGCACGAAGCACCGAATTATGCCCATAGTAGGTGACATAGCCGTTGCCATGATCAATCGCCACAAGATTACCGTATGCCCCGTAAGGCCCGGCAAAGAAGACCGTCCCCTCCTCCACCGGATAGACAGGCGAACCGACCGGCACTGAGATGTCATAACCTTTGTGATAGACCTGGCGGCCGCTGCCGAACGGGTCGAGCCGCCACCCTACTCCGGAGGTTAAATAACCGCCATCGACCGGGGACTTCCGGCTCGCTTCCACCGCTATCGGCAGGGAGAGGATAACCAGCATCAGCCCGCCAATGGCCAGACCGGTGCCGTACCAGCTACTCTTATTCGCAGTTTTTTCGTTCATCTGCAGGCTTCCGCATAGAGCAAAATTGTATCTATTTTAATTATAGCACATTTTCCTCCTGAAACGTCACCATTTCAGGATCCCCCCCTTGCAGAGTCGTCAAAGCTGGTCATACTTTTGCTAATGGTAGCGATATGAAGCAGAAGGAGGAGTTTATGAAAGTACTACTATCCTTGATGCTGGTCCTGTTAATGAACGGGACGGCAACAGCAGCCATTAAAAGTCAATTCATCGAGTACCGGCACAACGATGTCGTCCTGCAGGGCTATCTGGCCTGGGATGACGGGATCAAGGGGAAGCGTCCCGGGGTGCTGGTGGTCCATGAGTGGTGGGGGAACAACGAGTATGTCCGTCAGCGTGCCGTGCAGTTGGCCAAACTCGGTTACATCGCCTTTGCTCTGGATATCTACGGCAAGGGTAAGCTTGCCAGAACTGCCCAGGAAGCTACTCTTCTGGCAACCCCCTTCAAGAGCGACCGGAACTTGCTCCGTTCCCGCGCTGAAGCTGGGCTGGAGGTCCTCCGCCAGCATCAATTGACCGACCCTAAATCGATAGCGGCCATCGGCTACTGCTTTGGCGGCATGACCGTACTGGAGATGGCCAGAGGGGCTATGCCGCTCGCCGGAGTGGTCAGTTTCCATGGTAATCTCGACACCCCTGCCCCGGATGCTATCCGCTCTTTCAAGGGGAAGGTGCTGGTCCTGCATGGTGCCGACGACCCGTTCGTCCCTGCTGAACAGGTAACAGCATTCGAGGTGGAGATGCGCAAGGGTGGCGCTGACTGGCAGCTGAACAAATATGGGGGTGCAGTCCACAGCTTCAGCAATCCCGAGGCAGACAGCTACGGCCTGAAAGGGGCTGCCTACAACAAGAGCGCCGACCTCCGTTCCTGGGAGGCGATGAAGCTCTTTTTCGCCGAGCTGTTCCGTTAAGGATAATTTTAAGTTCTTTTACAGACTGCCGATAAGTCAGACAGGAGGTGCAACATGGACGTAGTTGATATTGCCGGCGCTGCGGCACTGTCGCAGCAGTCGCAAACGAATGGGGCGATCGGTATTGCGGTGATGAAGCAGGCTGCTGCCCAGCAACAGCAGGTGGCAGCTCTGGTGGAACAAGCCGTTGCAGCGACACCGACCCCGGATCCGCAGTACGGCTTCTCTGTCTATGCCTGACAGAGTCGGCCGGGATATTTGTAAAGAGGTCTCCTCAGGCGGAGGCCTCTTTTTTTGTCTTTCTCAGGCTGGATATTGGTCGGCATGGTAGGAGCTGCGGACATAGGGACCGCTCTCCACATGGCGAAATCCGAGCGCCAAGGCGCTCTCCCGGAGTTGTTCGAATTCAACCGGCTCGACAAAGCGTTCTACCGGGTGATGTCTTCTGCTCGGTGCCAGATACTGGCCGAGGCTGAGATAGTCGCAGCCGACCCGACGCAGGTCGTGCAGCACTGCCAGCACCTCCTTCTGTTCCTCCCCCAGACCGAGCATCAACCCTGATTTGGTCGGGATATGTGCCGCAAATCTTTTGGCCAGCCGTAACAGCTCCAGCGAACGGCAATAATCGGCACCCTGGCGTATCGAATAGAGCCGCGGCACGGTCTCCAGATTGTGGCCAAGGATGTCCGGTCCGGCCTGCAGCACCAGTTGCAAAGCCGCCTCATTACCTTGGAAGTCGGGTATCAGCAGCTCAATCCTGGTTTCCGGCGAAGCTGCACGGATAGCCGCCACGGTCGCCGCATAGAGGCTGGCGCCGCCATCAGCCAGATCATCCCTGGTGGGGCTGGTTATGACAAGATGCCCCAGGGCAAGCCGCTGGACAGCCGTGGCCAGCCGTTCCGGCTCTGCTGTATCGACCGGCCCGGGGCTCTCCTTGCTGACATTGCAGAAGGAGCAGAGCCTGGTACAGAGCCGGCCGAGAATGAGGAAGGTGGCCTGGCGGTTTTTGAAGCACTCGGAGATATTCGGGCAGCTCGCCTCCTGACAGACCGTATGGAGCTCAAGCCCCCCCAGCAGGCGCTCCATATCAGCATGGACGCCAGGGCGGACCCTTTTCTGCAGCCAGAGAGGTTTTCTCCTAATTTCCATGACAACCTCCGTAATATCGGGTAGGCATAAGGTTCTGCAGTAGATGAGGAGCGATAATCCAATCCATCAATGCTTCTCCTCTTCACCCATGTTCCGTGCGACCCCCTCGATATTCCATTCGCTGGAGCGGTACTTTGCTGCCAGGCGACCGGCCGCAGCCTCCTCTGCACTGCTTAAAGCCGCTGGGACAAGCTCTGCCCCCATGGCCTCGGCAAAGGATTCAGCCAGCAGCGAATTGAGCCTTACCACATCGATCGATATACCACAGTCCTCAAGGCAGCAGACTGCCAGGTCGGCCGGGCACTGCCGGCGCAGATAGCCTGCCCCATCCCTGCTCCGGTCGATAAGCGGGATCGAGCCATGCTGGAAGATTACCTGCTTCAGCCGTCGCTGGGCATTGCCACCGATCTTCCGGCCGTCGATGAGGATATCATAACTCTCCAGGCCGGCAAAGCATAGCGGTGTCCGTTCGCCGAATCTGCTGCCGGTCGGATAGTGATCGACCGCATAACTGCAGGAGAGCCCCAGTTGCCGGTAAAAGCGGAGCAGGAAAGCAGTCAGCAGACGAAAGGCATCCTTGATGGAAGAGGCTCCCTGTAGATGTACCGGGCTGCAGACAATGCTGTAGGTCAGTTCATCGGCATGATAGATAGTCCCGCCACCGGTTATTCGCCGCACCAGCGGTATATTCTCCGCGGCACATCGGTCCAGGTCTAGCAACTCGGCCGCATCCTGGAAACGACCGAGCGACAGGGCTGGCGGCGCCCAGCCGTAGAGACGGAGGATCGGTGCAGCAGCGGCCGGATCGAAACAGCTGAGCAGCGCCTCGTCAATCGCCATATTGGTCGGTCCGTCCATTGTTCCGGTGGTAATAAGGCGCCAGTTAGGCAGAACTGATTTCATCCGGACAGATTAAAACAAACCGGCCCAGAATGCAATCGCCGCTCTATGCCGCTACCCCTTTTTCAGCCGCGCAGCAAACCCCTGCTCCAGTTTGCGCAGCTTCGGTTCGATGACGATGCGGCAATATTGCTGCTGTTGATTGACGTGATAATAGTCCTGGTGGTAAGCCTCGGCCGGGTAGAAGTTGGTAAAGGGGACGATTTCGGTTACGATCGGCGCCGGCCAGAGCCGCTCAGCCTCGGCAGACCGCAGCGACTGCTCGGCAATTGCGTGCTGCGCTTCGTCATGATAAAAGATCGCCGAACGGTATTGGGTCCCGATGTCTGCCCCCTGCCGGTTCAGGGTAGTCGGGTCATGGCAGAGCCAGAAGACCTCCAGCAGTTCGGCAAAGGATATGACAGCCGGGTCGTAGGTTATCTGCACCGCCTCTGCATGGCCGGTGGTGCCGCTGCAGACCTGATGATAGTCAGGGTTGGCAAGATTGCCGCCGCTATAGCCCGAGACCACCTTCTCTACCCCGTTCAGCCTGCTGAAGAGCGCCTCCACACACCAGAAACAGCCGGCCGCCAAAGTTGCGGTACTACTCTCAAGAGTCATCAGCCCCTCCGTTTGAAGAATGTGCTTTCTCAATAACAGTCTACCAGATTATGCATCCGCCGTGAGAATTGAGCAAACCCTTCTCTCAAGAATAATCTCTCTGCTGCCGATAACAATAGGAATGGTAGTTGACTCTACTGATACTTTTGCTACATTTATGCAATGCCAGCTCTTCTTCAACCTTGACTGACTCACGCCCACTGTTTTCAAATTGCATCCGGTATCGGTCAGCACTCATATCAAGATCAAACAGGAGGAATTAACATGCATGCTCGACTCAAACTGTTTTTGCCCTTGACTTCGCTCTTCATCTTTGCCTTTAGCCAGGCCGCCATGGCAGTCCCCTGCGCCACCTGGAAAGAGGCGGAGAAGTCCCTCCGCGGTGCCTGGGCCAAGGGGTACCCGAACGAGAAGATTCTCAAGATCGAGCAGAGTGGCGAACCCTCCAGTTACGAGAAATTCAAGTCTACCGGTCAGACCAAGATCGACAGCAAGGGTGACAAATGGGAATACTACACCAAGAACAAGTTCTGCCGGGTGCCGGCCAGGGTGACTGTGCAGCAGGGAGCTAACCAGCGTATCTTCAACGTCTCGGCTATCTACCGGGTCGCCGGGAAGAAGTTCTTCTTCGATGACCTGGGGGTCGGTGAGTCCGAGGCTGTGGCAGCCAAGGGGCAGGAGGCACCGGCCAAGGATGAGATAAAGAGGATGATCACCGAGCTCTGGCTGCAGAAGAATCCCAACACCAAGGTGGAGAAAGTCGCCATCTCCGCCCCGGAACTGAAGACCGACAGCAGCGCCGGACGCTGGTGGTACTACACTGGTGCCGACATTCACATAATCGATGAAGATGGTTCGAAGAAGAAGTGCTCTAACGACTATACCTCGCTCTACAAAGGGGAGAAGGGGAAAGAGGGGGTCGATGCGAGCGGCCCATGGCAGATCGATTTCTTTGACACCCCAAGCTGCCGTTAATTAGAGCTATTTATCTTCCTGGTAGGGCCCTGTCGTCAATAACGGCAGGGCCCTTTGTATTTATTTACCATGCAATAAAAAAATGATATTCGTTTTCAATTATTGCGTTATAATAAAGAAAAAGCTTTGCCGGTCTGTTTGAAACAAGCGACATTACCAACCGGGCAAAGAGGAAAGGAGTATGTCATGTACGTCATCACCGGAGCGACCGGGAATATCGGCAGCAAAATTGCCGATATCCTGTTGAATAAAGGGGAGCGAATCAGGGTAGTCGGACGTAGTGCGGAACGCTTGCAGCGCTTCGTTGCCAGGGGAGCCGAAGCTGCAGTGGGAGATCTGCAAGACCGGGCCTTTCTGCGCAAGGCATTCGCCGGGGCAACGGCAGCCTTTGCCATGATACCACCTGATTTCCAGGTCAAGGATTTCCGTGCCTTTCAGAATGAGGTTGGAGGGAGCATCGCCGCGGCCAGTAAAGATGCCGGCCTCAAATATATCGTCAACTTGAGCAGCCAGGGTGCAGAACTGACCGACCGGACCGGACCGATCAAGGGGCTGCATGATCAGGAGAGACGACTTGACGGACTGGCCGGGGTTAACGTCCTGCATCTCCGCCCCACCTACTTCATGGAGAATCTGTTGATGCATATCCCGCTGATCAAAAATATGGGGATTGCCGGTTCAGCTGTTCGAGGTGATCTCGAATTCGCCATGATCGCCACCAAGGACATCGCGGTTAAGGGGGCCGAACTGCTGACAAAACATGAATTTACCGGCAAGCAGGTTCTGGACCTGCTTGGAGAGCGCGATCTGTCGCTTAAAGAGGCGTTTACTGTAATCGGAGCGAAGATCGGTATCCCTGATCTGCAATATAAGCAGTTCTCCTATGAAGATGCGCTAAAGGGGATGCAGATGATGGGACTGGGTGCCGATGTCAGCAATCTCTTTATCGAGATGAGCAGAGCCTTGAATGAGGGGCTTTTCGCTGTCAATCGGCCGAGGACGGCAGATAATACCACTACGACCAGCATTGAGGAGTTTGCCGACACCTTTGCCAAAGCCTTTACAGCTACATTAGTAAAAGCTGCATAACATCAAAGGGCGTCAGGGGTAGCATCTGCCAATTCACCCTGACGCCCTTATATTACCTGCATATACTTTGGCAATACTTTTCACAAGAGGGGAGTTAGCACCACCAGAGCGACTTTTCCCGGGACTGGGGGGATGATAACCGGATGAATCAATTCTATAGCCAAAAAATTAGAGCTGTGCTAGTTTCAGTCTTTAATCGCTATCCCGGCAGTGCAGAAATGCTGCAGACTCTTTACCAGCAGAGGCGCCCATGGAATTGACTGCTGCCGAACCGACCAAGCAGACCCGCCATCATTATGAACTTGCTCACATGGCGCTGCGAGAGATATGTTTCCACGATCCTTACGGCTTCTTCGATCTGATCGGCTCTGATGGCCGCGCCCCGTTTCTGACTTCGCTATGGGGAGAGATATGCAAGAACTGCGACGCACAGGGAGCGGCAAACTTCACCATTGCTGATGTGACTGTCGACACATTCCGTATCGGTGACTTTCCGGCCATCCTGATCCATATGCCACCCCCCGGTTTCGTAACCGAAGCCTACCTGGTCTGCATCGTGCTCAAGATCCCGTTGGCCATGCTGGAACATAGCCCGCCAGGACCAGAGGTCGGCTATTTCGTCCTGGAAAAAGGGGAGCAACTTGGTAACAACGGCGATCGGACCGTATTTTGCGCCTGGGATAAGGATATCCACCGCAATTATGGTGACGGTCCGCCTCCGGAACCGGCCGCGATGATAGCTGCTGTAGAGGAGATGCTGAACGGTTGACCGTTCGCGACAGATTTACATCATCGCCGGCAGAAGAAAAATCAGGATATTTGTGGCAACTTTTACAACTTGTGTTAGGATTTAATTATGAACCTGACAAAATTATTGGCCGGACAAACGATTATTCTCATCACCGCCAGCCTGTTCTCCGGCTGCGCAACCAGCCCATGCTTTGATCTACACAACCCGGAATATGCGACTGAACGGTGTATCAGTCTGCGGGCGGCAAATGAGGAGACAGATCAGTCCTGGGGCGACTTGAACTCCACCACTGCACCGGGTACCTATGGATATCCACCCCTTACTCCGGGAGGACAACCGTCAAACATGATGCTGGATCAGTTTGGCAGGCCGCTCCAGCCTGCCCCCTACGGAACTGGTGTTGTCACAGACCAGTATGGCAGGCCGGTGCAGCAACAGTCGCCACAGTACCCCCCAGGAACTTACAACCCCAGCAACAGGCAACAGAATCTCCCGAATAATCCTGTACCCAGAGACCAGTGGGGGAGACCTGTGCAGACTTCACCGCCACCCCAACAATACCAGGGAGTCAATCCAGCCCAACCAGGGATCACTACTCCAACTCCGCTTTACAACGACCCATATCTGAGATAACACTCCAACAGCGATTCTGTGGAGATAGCCTGGCTTTAATCCCTGCCGATCTCATAGTCACTATTTTATCAAATTTTTAGTTGCAATTTGCAAATATTTATGTAGAGTAACTGCAGAGGTGTGATATGACACAGATCCGTGAAGAGTTGCAGATTTTCGTCCGCCGCTTCGGCCTGCTTAATGCCGCCTGCTGTGAATACTGCTGTGGCGAAGAGATATCGCTGGTACAGAGCCATATCCTCTTCGAGGTGCGCCGCTCCGGCGAGCCGTCGATGCAGCAGGTAGCAGAAGAGCTCGGCATTGACATCACCACTTTCAGCCGGCAGGTCAAGACCATGGAAGGTAAAGGGCTGCTGACCCGCAGGCCGTCAGACAAAGACCGCCGGGTCAGCCTGCTCAGCCTGACCACCGAGGGGAAACGGGTCATGAAACAGATCGACCTCTACATGGCTGACCGGGTCGAACAGCTCTTCGCAGTGATGACCCCCTTCGAGCAAGAGGTGGTGACCCGCTCCATCGGCCTGGTAAACGAGGCTCTGGCAAAGGTCGCTGCCAACCATAGCGACAGCAAAAAGATTGCATGTTGCAATTAAATATTTTGAGGAAATCATGAAAATCCGTTCCTTCAAAACGATATCCGCCAGCTGTTGCACCCCCCAGCAACAGGACTCACGCAACGACGACAACAAGAGGAGCGCTGACAACTGTTGCCCGTCTGGCGCCGAAACTGCTCCGCCTGTTACTGCACCATGCAACCCCCCTCCAACAGCGCCAGTGTCCAATGAAAAGCCCCCCTGCTGCGGCCCTCCCACTACCACTCGCGGCGGGAAGATAGATGAAAATGTCCCCGGTTTTCTCGGCTGGATGCCGACAGATATCGGCCAGGTCGCCAGGATTTCTACAACTCTGACCTGGCAGGACCGGCTTGGTGGCTGCAAGGCCCGCTGGGGGATAAAGCGGATGGCCTACATCGTCCCCCCGGGTCTCTACGCCATCGGCACCCCAGGGGAGGAAGAGCCGGTCGTAGTGACTGCCAACTACAAGATGAGCTACGATCTGGTCCGCCAGGCGCTGGCCGGCCGGAACTGCTGGCTGCTGGTGCTGGAGACCTTCGGCGTCAATGTCTGGTGTGCTGCCGGGAAAGGGAGCTTCGGCACTGATGAACTGGTGGAGAGGATCGCCAGCAGCGGCCTGTCCAGGGTTGTCAAGCATCGCCGGCTGATTCTGCCGATATTAGGCGCGCCAGGGGTAGCAGCTCATGAAGTATACCAAAGAAGCGGATTCAACGTCTCCTATGCAGCTATCAGGGCCGAAGACCTGCCGCACTTTCTTGACAACAGTATGATAACTATTCCGGAGATGCGGGAGTTGACCTTCTCTTTCTATGAACGGCTGGTACTGGTGCCGGTAGAGCTGGTACATGCGATAAAACCGACCACCATAGCCGGTCTGGTGATTTTTCTGACAGCCTTACTCTTGACTGGTCCCGGCAACGCGCTGTTGCTCCTTGGCGCCTTTAGCGGCGCAGTCCTGAGCGGTATCGTCGGCGGCGCGCTGCTGCTACCCTGGGTACCAGGGACAAGCTTTGCCGTCAAAGGGGCAATCCTCGGCCTCGCCTGGAGCATTATCTTCTCTCTGCAGGCCGGCTGGCATGGCCTCACGGCCATCGCCCTGACCTTTGCCCTGGCAGCGGTAAGCGGTTTCTACACCCTCAACTTCACCGGCTGCTCCACCTACACCTCCCGCACCGGGGTGAAAAAGGAGATGCGACTCGGTTTGCCGCTCATGGCAGGCGCCCTGGCCACTAGCCTGGTGCTGCTGCTGGTCAACTGGTTTATCTGAAAACTGGAAAGGTAGACGCAGATGAAAGGTTTCAGCTATTTGAAAAACGTTACCACCCTGGAACTTGACCGAGAGCTCTGCAACGGTTGCGGCCGCTGCACCGAAGTCTGCCCGCACCAGGTCTTCGGTCTCAACCTGCGCAAGGCGACCCTTATCGAACGGAACGCCTGCATGGAGTGCGGCGCCTGTGCGAAAAACTGCCCGACCGGTGCGCTCCGGGTCGATGCCGGAGTCGGTTGCGCCAGCGGTCTGATCAACGAATGGCTCCGGGAGCGGGGGCTGAAGAGCGGCAGCGGCTCCTGCTGCTCCTGAAGCTCTTGCCTGACAAAAGGAGAGCGAATGAAGAAAGTCCTGTTCCTCTGCACCCATAACTCCTGCCGCTCGCAGATGGCCGAAGGTCTGATCAACCACTATCTGGGGGAGCGCTTCCGCGCCTATTCAGCCGGCACCGAGGCGACCCGGGTAAACCCCCTGGCGATAAAGGTGCTGGCCGAGCTCGGCATCGACATCTCGCAGCACTACTCCAAGACCATTGCCGAGTTCGAGGGGGAACGGTTCGACCAGGTCATCACCCTGTGCGGCTCGGCCAATGAGCAGTGCCCCCTCTTTTTTGGCGGAGTGGAAAGGGTCCATCTCGGTTTTAGCGATCCCTCTCAGGCCAGCGGCAGTGAGGCAGAGATCCTGCAGCAGTTCAGGCGGGTTCGGGATGAACTGAAAGAGAAGCTTATTGCCATTTTAAGCAGCCGGTAACATCTATAACTTCAGGAGGGCCCGATCATGGCCGAAAAAGAGATGAGCTTCTTCGACAAATATCTGACTGTCTGGGTCGCAATCTGCATGGCAGTCGGCGTACTGCTAGGGAAGATCATCCCGGGTGCCGTGGCATCGTTGCGGGGGCTAGAGTTCGGCCATGGTTCGCAGATCAATATCCCTATTGCAGTGCTGATCTGGTTGATGGTCTACCCGATGATGCTGAAGGTCGATTTCAGCTCAGTGGTCAATGTCGGCAAGAACCCGAAAGGGCTCTTTGTCACCCTGTTCGTCAACTGGATAGTCAAACCTTTCAGTATGGCCTTTTTCGGCTGGCTCTTCTTCCGCATGGTCTTCAGCTCCCTGATAACGCCGGCCGAAGCAGACCAGTACATAGCCGGCTCCATCATCCTGGCGGCAGCCCCCTGTACTGCAATGGTCTTTGTCTGGAGCTACCTGACTGACGGCGATCCAGGCTATACCCTGGTCCAGGTCTCGGTCAATGACCTGCTGATGCTGGTCCTCTTCGCCCCGATCGTCAAATTCCTGGTATCCGGCGCCTCCCACCTGATCGTCCCGTTCAGCGTGCTCTTCACCTCGGTGGCGGTCTTCATCGTCATCCCGCTGGCTGCCGGGGTCATCACCCGCAACCTGCTGATCAGATCCCACGGCCCGGAATGGTTCAACAATTCATTCCTGCCGAAACTGCACCCGATAGCCATCTCCGCCCTGCTCGCCACGCTGGTGCTGATATTCGCCTTCCAGGCCGACAATATCACCGGCCGGCTCTTCCACGTGCTGCTTATCGCCGTGCCGATAACCATCCAGGTCTACTTCAACTCCTCACTCGCCTACGGGCTGATGAAGTGGCTGAAGCTCCCTTACAATGTGGCAGCGCCCGGGGCGTTGATCGGCGCCAGCAACTTCTTCGAACTGGCAGTCGCCGTGGCGATCACCATCTTCGGCCCCGAGTCGGGGGCGGCACTGGTCTGTGTGGTCGGTGTCCTGGTGGAGGTACCGGTGATGCTGTCGGTCTGTTCCATCTGCAACCGGACCAGAGACTGGTTCCCGGCAAAGGGAGCGGCATAGTTACCTATAAACATAGCAAAAGGAGAATTACTGATGAAAATCGAACTGTATGAACCGGCCATGTGCTGCTCGACCGGAGTTTGCGGCCCTGCTGTCGATCCGGTACTGGTAAAGCTGCAGGAGACTCTCCGGCTGATCGGCGAACAGAGCGGCGGCAAGGTGATCGTGGAGCGCTTCAACCTCTCCTCGGCACCCATGGCATTCGTTGCCAATAGTGTCGTAGCAGAGCTCCTGAAAAGCGAAGGGAACGCTGTCCTCCCCCTGACCTATATTGACGGGATACTTCTGGCCAAAGGGGTCTATCCGGACGCTGCCCAATTCCAGCAGGCACTTGCCGCCAAAGGGGTGACGGTGGACCTCGAAACAAAGTCGGTCAAGCAGAGCTGCTGCGGACCAAAAGGGTGCTGTTGAAAAGAGAGCGAGAAGCGCCCATGAATTCAATTACTGCAGATACGACCCGTAATCTCTTCTTTACCGGCAAGGGGGGGGTCGGCAAGACCACCACTGCGACAGCCACAGCCATAGCGCTGGCAGATCTGGGGCGGAAGGTGCTGCTGGTCAGTACCGATCCCGCCTCAAACCTTGCCGAAGTGCTGGAGACTGAACTAGGCACAGTGCCTGGTGTGGTCCCTGGCGCAACAGGCCTCATGGCCATGAACATCGACCCTGAGGTGGCTGCCGCAGCTTATCGCGAACGGATTGTCGGCCCTTATCGCGGCATACTCCCTGACGCAGCGGTCATCAGTATCGAGGAACAGCTCTCCGGTGCCTGCACCGTCGAGATCGCCGCTTTTGACGAATTTGCCAAACTGCTTGGCGCCCCGGCAATAACTGCCGGTTACGATCATGTAATCTTCGACACCGCCCCGACCGGCCATACCCTGCGCCTGCTGGAGCTCCCTGCGGCATGGAGCGACTTTCTGGCGAACAGCGCCGGCAGCGCCTCCTGCCTCGGGCCTCTCTCCGGGCTCGAAGCCCAGCGCGAACTCTACGCTGCCACCCGCAACGCCCTTGCCAACGAACAATTAACCACCATCATCGTGGTCAGCCGTCCTGATGAAAGCTCTCTGCGCGAAGCCGCCCGGGCAGCAGCGGAACTGGCTGAACTGGGCGTAGCCAACCAGCGACTGGTCCTGAACGGAATTTTTGTGCCGGCAACTACTGATGATCCGCTTGCAGTTACCTTTGCCGCTCGCTGCCAGAATGCCCTGGCCAATCTTCCGGAGCGTCTGGCAGCCTTGCCGCGCATTGAACTCCCCCTCTCTGCCGGGAACATGCTGGGGGTAGCCGCGCTGCGGTCTTTTTTCTCCCCCGGGTCACCCCCCCCGGCGACTCAGGTGAGCAGCGCGACCAGCCACCTCCTCCCTGACCTCGACGAACTGGTGGCAAAACTTGCACAGGCCGGACACGGAGTAATAATGACCATGGGGAAAGGGGGTGTCGGCAAGACTACCCTGGCTGCGGCAATTGCCATCAGGCTCGCCCGACGTGGCCATCGGGTAAGTCTGAACACTACCGATCCGGCGGCCCACGTGGCCGAGGCTGTAGGTAGCAACTTTAGCGGACTCAGCATCGGGCGGATCGACCCGGCAATTGAGACAGAAGCTTACGCTGATGAGGTGTTGACAACGGTCGGCGCCTCGCTGGACGAAGCTGGGCAGGCCCTGCTCGCAGAGGATCTCCGCTCCCCCTGCACCGAAGAGATCGCTGTCTTCCGGGCCTTTGCCCGGGTTGTCGCCCAGGGGATAGACGAATTCGTCGTTATCGATACCGCCCCCACCGGGCATACCCTGCTTCTGCTCGATGCCGCCGAGGCCTATCACCGTCAGGTCTCCCAGACCATGAACAGTGTCCCTGACGAAGTCCGCCAACTTCTCCTGCGGCTCCGCGATCGCGACTTCACCCAGATCCTGGTGGTCACCCTGGCCGAGGCAACCCCGGTTCACGAAGCAGCTCTACTGCAGCGCGACCTGCAGCGGGCCGGCATCGAACCTTTCGCCTGGGTCATCGACCAGAGCCTCACCCCCCATACCATTACCGATCCGCTACTGTCGGCTCGCCGTGCGCGAGAAGAGCGCTATATCAGCGAAGTTGCATCCCTCTCACAGCGTACCTACCTGATTCCATGGCTGGCAGACCTTAAGGAGTTGCTCTGATGCGGACTTTCTGCACCATCATGCTGTTGCTCACAGCTGTTACAGCGCGGGCCGAACTACCTTCAGCGCCGGCTGCGACCATCAATCAGGCCCTGTCTTCCGGCAGACCGACAGCCATCGACCTGGGGGCCAGGAGTTGCATCCCCTGCAAGAAGATGGCACCGATTCTCGAAGCGCTGGCCCGCGAATATAGTAGCAAGGCCAACATCCTCTTCATCGATGTCCGGGAAGACCAGACTGCGGCAAAGAGATTCAAGGTGCAGATGATCCCGACGCAGATCTTCTTCAACTCCCAGGGGGTGGAGGTGAAGCGCCATATCGGTTTTATGGACAAAGCTGCTATTGTCAGGGAATTGAAAGGGGCTGGGCTGAAATGACCATACTCGACAACATCGAGCAGATCATTGCCCTCTACCCGCTCGTGGCATTCGGTGCAGTCTTCCTCGCCGGAGTCCTCTCCTCGGCATCCCCCTGCGTTCTGGCTACCATACCTTTAGTGGTCGGCTTTGTCGGCGGCTACGCCGATGGTGACCGACTGAAGGCATTTCGCTACTCCCTCGCCTTTGTGATTGGGCTGTCGCTCACCTTCACCGCCTTCGGAGCTGCTGCCGGGCTGCTAGGGACCATGTTCGGCTCAATCGGCGGCTGGTGGTACATAGCTGCCGGCTGTGTCGCCCTCCTTATGGGAGGCCAGATGATGGGGCTCTATACCATAAACTTTCCGGCCAGGCGCGACTTCAAACCGAAGCAGGGGGGGGTAGTCGGCTCGTTCATGCTCGGGCTTTTTTTCGGCATTGTCTCCTCACCCTGTGCCACGCCGGTACTGGTGGTGATCCTTACCTACGTTGCCAGCAAAGGACAGGTACTTTACGGCACCCTCCTCCTCTTTACCTATGCCATCGGCCATTGTCTGCTAATGTTGGCTGCAGGGACCTTTACCGGATTTATAGAAGCGTTTGCCAGGGCCAAAGGTATCGTCAGCCTTACCCTCTGGTCAAAACGGCTGGGGGGGTTGCTGGTCGCCCTGGTCGGCATATACCTGCTCTGGCAAGCCTGACAGCACAACTTATTTCTACAAAGAAAGAAGAGGAGAGAACCATGCTACCGGAAAAACAGCAGCAATCCTTCGGCGACTTTTACGACACGGTCCGCCAGAACGACATCCTCGAGCCGAAGACCACCCTGCTCCTCCATCTCGGTGCAGCCATGGCACTCGGCTGCTCCCCCTGCATGGATTACTACCTGAACCAGGTGGAGAAGGAGGGTATCACTCTGGCAGAGATCGGTGCGGTCCAGGCGATCGTCATGGCGGTCAGCGCCGGCCGGGTCAATGCCCAGCTGCGCGAGGTCGAACTGCGCCGGCGGAGTGCCGGAAAAGTCTGATACCAAAGGAGGTCAGCCATGTCACTCCCCGCACTACCCATATTTGACGCCCATCTCCATATCATCGACCCCCGCTTCCCGCTGGTGCCGAACAACGGCTATCTGCCACCTGAATTCACCTGTGCAGCTTACCTGGAGCGGCTCAAGGGTTACCAGCTGGCCGGTGGCGCCATTGTCTCCGGCTCTTTCCAGGCCTTTGACCAGGGGTATCTGCTGGCCGCGCTCAAGGAACTCGGGCCGACCTTTGTCGGCGTCACCCAGCTCCATGCCACGGTGAGCGATGAGGAGCTGCTGGCGCTGGATCAGGCCGGGGTCAGGGCGATCCGCTTCAACCTGAAACGGGGTGGCTCGGAAGAGGTCAGCTATCTGGAGCAGATGGCCAGGCGGGTCCATGAGCTGGCGGGCTGGCATGTCGAGCTCTACGTCGATTCCCGCGAACTGGCGCCGCTCTGCCAGACCCTGATCGACCTGCCGGCAGTCAGTATCGACCATCTCGGACTGGCCAAGGAAGGTTTCCCCACGCTTCTGAAGCTGGTGGAACATGGCGTCCATGTCAAGGCGACCGGCTTCGGCCGGGTCGATTTCCCGATCATCCCTGCCCTGCAGGAGCTCTACCTTGCCAACCCGGACGCCCTGATGTTCGGCACTGACCTCCCCTCTACCCGTGCGCCGCTGCCATACAGTGACGACGACTTCAAACTGGTAGTCGATGCCCTGGGGGAGGAGAAGGCGAGACGGGTCTGCTGCGACAATGCCGTGGCGTTCTATCGCCCCAGGGTATGAAACTATTCATCGCCTCGCAACCGCCTCTGGGCAGGCATTGTATTGATCGAGCCGCATCGCGTCTTGACAACACTCTAACAAATGGATATGAGGGGGAAGATATGAAGATCAAACGCCTATTGTGCCTCGTTGTAATATTAGCCAGCTTCAGCCTGTCGCTGCTGCAGTCCGGCAATATCTTCGCCGCAACCGACAAGATCGTCGCCACTGTCAAGGGGGAACCGCTCAAGGCCTCTGAACTGGCCGCACACATCGCTGCCACCAAGCTCCCCCGCGATGAGGCACTGAACGACCTGATCGAACAGAAACTGTTGCGCATCGCTGCTGCAGCTAAAGGGGTTAACGTGCCGGCAGGCAGGTGGAGTGAAGAGGAGCGGGCAAAGGTCGACACCGCCATGGTCAAGGCGCTCTCCCTCCCCATACCGGCGCATGTCGGCGAACTGGTGGTAGATCACGCCTATCTGAAGCTTCCCCAGGACGATAAGGGGCAACAGGCCGGACTGGCTCTCATGGAAAAGCTGCGTGCCATGGTGGAGGGGGGCGCTACCATCCAGGATGCGTTCAACCGGCTGCAGGTCGATGGCAGCAACTGGCACATCGGTGACCATGAGGAATACCCCGCTTCTGTTCTTCCTGACGAGACGCGCGACCTCCCACCTGGCGGGCTTAGCAAGGTCCTTGTCAGTAGCGATGGCTATAACCTGTTCAAAATCCACGATCGGAAGATCCCCCTTGATGATATCCGCCTGGCAGTAAGGATCTACCTGCTGGATATGAGCAGCGAACTGGTGAACATCGTCGAAGAGTGAGTCCGGGGGTATCTTCCTGAAATAGGGAGATATCCTTTGCATATAGTGCGGCCTGAGTCACAGCTAGTCAAACTGACGACCACAACCTAGCAACAGGATTCTCAGCTGTATCCCTGAATAAACGATGAAATCTCTTCGCAGCTATAGTATGATGCAGAATATTAATCCGACCTGGAGGGGATATGCAAACTGCCGTTAATGTCATTCTGGTCGCACTGTTGACGATAGCTTTTTCTGCCTCACTCTATGCTACCGAGTCAGGGAGCATGATCTGCAAGGGGGGGATAGTCTCCATTGGCGACACAGCCGGTGAGGTGCTCAGCAAATGCGGTCAACCGGCTACCTCGACCAGACGCGAACAGAAAAAGGTGGCAGATGGGTCGAAGCTCGCCCATGACTGGACAGTTGTGGCTGTTTCTATCGACGACTGGCTTTTCAACTTCGGCCCGAATGAATTCCAGTACCAACTGGTTCTCGAAAATGGCCGGGTGGCCAAGATCGATAGCTTAGGCTACGGTTATTGACCACTCTTCTCCTCAGTGCCAGGCCGGTTCCGTCATGGGAGAGAGCTGCCGTGCCTTGTCCGCGAGCCGGGCGGCACTCTCCTTTGCCCGGGCAATTTCCGCCGCATTCTTCTCACAGAACGACCAGGGTTCATAGCTCTTACCGGCAGCCAGGAGCGCCTCCTCTTGCAGCAGGCGGCGATAGGCATAGCGACCGAAGAGCGGTGCGACCAGCCGGGTCTTCCAGCCGAACTCGGCATAGATATCCGCCAGCAAAGTTTCTGCCCTCTCCTTCAAGCGCCGGTCGAAGCGATAGTATCTGATCATCGCCCAGACAGCGCCGGCATAGCTGGAGCGGAGCGGCAACACCTCCCAGGCGAAACGTCTCTGCACCCTTTGGGAATGCACCTTGCGACTCTGCCAGCCGTTCAACAGGACTCTAATCAGGCGGAGCAGGCTCGGGCCGTTCACCTCGAAATCCTGGCGAAAAGCATCAAGCAGGTATCCCTCCTCCTCGCCGTTGGCAAAATTGGGGTGGCGGTAGTTGAAACGATACTGGCCATGGGCATCGGCAATCGGAAACTGCGCGACCGGAAGGAGCTTGCCGGCCAACTGCTGCTCTTCGTAGAGCGGGGTGCCAGGCATCGGCGTATAGAGCATGAACTGGTGAAAGACCGTGTCGTGGCGCACCGCATAGTCTATGATCGCCCCCATATCTGCCGGCCGGTGCTCGGCAAAACCGAGGATCGATGAACCTAAGACCCTGATGCCGTTTGCCTGCAGGCTTTGCACCAGCCCCATGGTGTCAACACCCTGCAACTTGTCATAGGCGCTCTCCTCCCCTTCCAGCCCCATCCAGACATAACCTATGCCGAGTCCGACCAGCTGCTCCATGGTATAGGTCTTCAATACCCTGGCCGAGCTGAAGACAGAGAGCGCCCAGCTCTTGTCATGCTCCTCCATCAGCTGCAGGAGCCTGAGCGATCTCTCCCGGTGGAGGAGGAAGTTCTCGTCGAGGACAAAGAAGGAGCTCACCTGCAGCTCTTTTTCGATCTCGCACATGACATTGAAGAGTTCATCCCCGGTTTCGTAGAAATTGACGAACTTCCCCTTGCCGCCGAAGAGGGCGGAGGTGGAGCAGAAGTTACAACCGAGTGGACAGCCGACCGACGGGATCAGGATAGCTGCGGTCCGGTCGGCACTGTCGCCGATATCTATCCCCAGGATCCTCGAGCCGAAACCAGCCAGGACCTTGGGGTGTCTGATCGGGGTCTGGTCATCCAGGCCGAGATAGCGCTGAAACCAGCGGATCCCTTCGCCACGGACGATCAGGTCTGCATCGACAAGCTCTTCGAGCCCCTCCTTGTTGGCGATATGTCCGCCGATGACGATCGTCGCCGTTGGCTGATAGAGGCGGATCAGCTGGCACATCTTGGCCACCTTGCCGACATTTACAGTAATCGCGCTGATACCGATGACATCATAGCTCTCTCCCCTGATCTCTTCCTCAAAGCGCTCCAGAGTGGGAAAATCGAGCAGGGTACAGGGGGTATCGAGATTGGCCTGGATCATCATCAGCCCGAAGGAGCGGTGGAACATCCGCAGCGAGAAGCCACCCTGGAGGCGGGTGACCTGGTTCTGATAGAGCTCCATCGGGTTGTTTTTCCGACTGCCGTACTGATCGTCCTGGCAATAAGGGCCAAAGACAGATGAGAGGAGGAGGCGGGCTTTGCTTGCCAGGGGGTGGCGGGGGTGATCAACGGGGGGGTGCGACATAATTTGATCCTTCGCGTTGTGCAACTTTACTAATATACATTGTATCGAATCGCCACCAAAAAGAGCTAGATATGTTGCTGTTTTACAGAACTATTACAATCGAGTAAACAGCAAACAGAAAGGCCCCGGAGAGTCAGCGATTACTCTGCCACCCCAGAGCCTGAACATATCGTTATTACCAAACTAATTATTCCCAGCTTGTTAAATCGCCCCCTCCAGTCAGAAGAGATTTGCCGCAAGCCCCCCCAATCTCTCCAGCGCCTGCTCGGTCCGCTCCGACCAGCTGGCGGCATTCAGGCGGAAGCAGTTCCGGTAGCGGTCCCCCAGGGTGAAGACCATCCCTGGCGCAATGCCGATCCCCTCCTGCAGAGCCATTTCATAGAGCCTGAAGGAATCATCCCCTTCCGGCAGCTCCACCCAGAGGATGTAGCCACCTTCGGGACGGCTCACCTGCGTCCCCGGAGGGAAAGAGCGGCCGACCGCATCCCTCATCTGCGACACCTGGCGGGCGTAAATCCGGCGGATGTTGCGGAGGTGGTGGTCATAGCCGCCATTGGTGAGGAACTCCGCAATAGCGAGCTGGGTCGGCGAAGCAGTGGCGATGTTGCAGAGCGCCTTGAGCTGTTCGACCTGCTCCTTGAATCTGCCGGCAGCTATCCAGCCGACCCGGTATCCTGGCGCCAGGGTCTTGGAGAAGGAGGAGCAGTAGAGGACCAGCCCCTTATCGTCAAAGGCCTTGGTCGAGACAGGCCGACTGCTGCCAAAGACCAGATCACCATAGACGTCGTCCTCGATCAGGGGGATATCGTGCCTTGCCAGCAGCTTTACCAGCTCCCTCTTTTTCTCGTCCGGCATAAGGGTGCCGAGAGGGTTATTGAAACTGGCGATGGTGATGCAGGCGTGGACCGGATTATGCCTGAGTACATAGGCGAGTACCTCCAGGTTCATCCCCTCTCTGGCGGTCGAAGGGATCTCCAGCACCTTAAGCCCCAGCCACTGGATGAAACGGAGAAAGGCGGGGTAGACCGGTGCACCGATAGCCACGGTGTCACCCGGGCGGCAGATAACCTGCAGCGCCAGGGTCATAGCCTCGACGCAGCCGGAGGTGATGACGATATCTTCAGGTGTCAGGGGAGCGCCGGAATCGAGGGAGCGGCGGGCGATCTGCGTACGGAGTCGCTTCAGCCCCTGGCTGCCGGCATAAGAAATACTCTGTAGCCTGAAACGGCGGGCCTCAGTGGCAAACATCCGGTTCAGCCTGTCGATCGGCAAAAGTTCCGGATTCGGCACACCACTCCCGAGTGCTACCAGTGCCGGGTTGTTCATGCTCCGCATCACCTGCAAGGCAATGTCACCAATATTGACGCTGTTTGCCGTTACATCCCGGCCAGCTCTCCCAGGCAAAGGGGCTGTCACTGGCTCCGGCAACTGCGATCGGACATAGTAGCCTGACTGGGGGCGTGCCTCGATAAGCCCGCTGTTCTCCAATTGGGCATAGGCCTCCATCACCGTATTGATGCTGACCCGCATCTGCCGGCTGAGCGTACGCAACGACGGTACCCGCTCCCCTGCCCGGTAGGTCCCCTTTTGCACCAGTTCTGTAACTCTGGCTGAGACCTCTTCATACAACAGCTTTCTGCCAGCTCTATCTACTCTATTGGTAGCCATGACATTCACTCTACTCCAACATTATTTTTCAAACAGATACAATTATCACGATTATGCATGGTAACAGTTTACCTCATTCACCAACTGTTACCATAGATTATCTCATCAGCTATATCTGTTTCTTTCCCCCTTGAAGCTATATTGTTGGATCAACCGGGAAGCAACGGCGACCCATTGACAGACGCAATTACATTTATTCAGTCAGCAGACCGGCAAAGTGCCGCACCAACAAAAGGGGGAGTTATGTACAGAGCAACGATAGAGAACCGGGGCGATAGTAAATCCTATGTCACCACCCGCCATGCGACTTTTGTCCTCGACACTCAAGGGGACGGGGCGAATCCGGTCGACACCCTGCTGGCCAGCCTCTCTGGCTGCCTCGGGCATTATGTCAGAGACTTCCTGACTGAGCGGCAGCTAGACAACAGCTTTATCATCAACGCCGAAGCCGGGACCACTTTGGACAAAACCGGACTGGGCGTGATAAATGTCTGCGTCGAATTGAATGATGTGCAGCTCGACAGCGAAGAGTCTGCTGCGCTGCTGCAGTTCATGAAAAACTGCAAGGTCTATAAAGTCCTCCATCCCGGCTGTGAAGTAAGCATCTCATTGATCAGTGATCGGCCCGCATAACAACCGGCTTATAGAGGAGCAGTTCTATGGTGATCTCTGTAAATGAAGCACCACGCTACCGCGTGACTGTAAGCAACGGTCCGCATGAAATCGTTGTCGATACAACCGTTGACAAGGGGGGTGGCAATACTGCCTTGACCCCCCATGAACTGCTGGAAGCAGCTCTTGCATCATGCCTGTGCATCACCATACGCAGTTATGCCGATAAAAAAGGGCTCTCTTTGTCAGAGGTGACTGCCAGAGTGACCGTCGACCGGAGCCAGCCAGGTCAGACAATCTTCAACTATTCATATTCTTTTGCCGGTGATCTGACAGATCAGCAAAGGGAGGGGGTAGACCGGATAGCGACAAACTGTCCGGTGCAGAAGAGTCTGGCGAATGCCATCAGTTTTGTATCTGAATAAAAATTAATGGTCAATATCAGGGATCTAAGGGCATTCCGACCTGTCCGATCCCCGAACCTTGAAATAATTGTTTACTAGGGCAAGTTTTGTTGCTAATCCCTGTTTTGACCTTATTCAACCTGGTAAGCCATTAATATTGACCGGACTGGCAATAACTGCAGCCCCCTTCTTCTGCCACAATAGTTGCCCCCCCCTTTGCGACCTTTCGCCCCAGCTATTTTACAACCATTTGATATTGCTCAATATTTTATCTGACAGTCGAGGGCATGGATATTGCCATTACTTTTGTGTCGCTGCTTATCTCAGCATATTCCCTTGATGATGAGATCATAAAGTTGATTGAAGTAGGTGCAGGCTCTCCAAATGTCGGAGGAATTATGAATTTGATACCGTTGCACTATTTGATCCGGTTAAGTTGCATCGTCCTGGCAGCGGGACTCCTCTCGGTTGCAATGCCGAGCAGAGTGACCGCTGCCAGCAAAGATACTTATCGCGAAACTGTTGCCGGAATGGCTGCTGAGGAGGCATTGCGTCTTGGAGAGCGAATCTATCGGGAAGGCATTCTCCCTTCCGGCGAAGTCATGCAAGGGTTCAGAGGAGTAAATGGTAAGGCGGGTTCTGTATCCTCCCCCTGTGTCAAATGCCATCTCCGCTCCGGACTAGGCTCGATCAAGGGGGGGGATGCCGTACCCCCGGTGACCGGGAGAATGCTCTACCAGCCATATGTCAAAGGGACCCTATTCACTCAGACGATAAAACCGGCTAAGTCGCAGTTCGTCATCAACCGGGCAAGACGCCAGGCCTATACTGACGAAACCCTTGCCGAAGCGCTGCGGACCGGCATTAATCCTGACGGGATACCACTTAATGAGGTCATGCCACATTACAACCTTACCGACAAGGAGGTGAAAGTCCTGACTTACTACCTCAAGTCGCTCTCATACGACCCTTCGCCAGGTGTTGACAGCAAGACTTTGCGCCTGGCAACTATCATCACCGACAAGGTCAGCGCCGAGGACCGCCGGGCGATGCTGGCACCACTGGAAGAATTCATCGCCCTCCGCAACAGCCAGGCCAAGATATTTGAAGTCCGCGCAAGATACATGGGGATGTGGGGGATGGCCGGTGCCGCCGACCTCGCTTACCGCATGCTGTCACTTGCTGTCTGGGAACTGCAAGGGCCACCGGAAAAATGGCGTAGCCAGCTAGCCGAGCATTACCGACAGGAACCGGTCTTTGCTCTGGTCGGCGGTATCTCTTCCGGGACCTGGCAGCCTGTGCACTCCTTCTGCGAGGAGGAGAAGATCCCCTGTCTCTTTCCGGTAACCGATCTGCCTGTTGTCTCGGCAACTGACTGGTACACCATCTATTTCAACAAGGGATTCCAGCAGGAGGGTGAGGCGGCAGCACATTTTCTTAACTCCTCAGGGATTCCACAGCAAGCTGCAGTCGTGCAGATCATGCAAGAGTCAGCCGAAGGAGACGCGCTGGCAACAGGTTTTCAGAAGGCATGGCAAGAGGGGCTGGGGAGGAATCCACCGGAAACAATCGTCCTGAAGAAGCAGGAGCCGCTCAGTCAGGGATTGCTGCAGCAGGCGGTGGATAGCTACAAGCCCTCCGTACTCCTGCTCTGGATCAATGGCGAGTCGCTGCCTGTGCTGGAAAGGATTGCGGCGGCAGCTGACCGGCCAAAACTGGTGGTTGCCTCTTCCGGATTGATGCAAAAGGATATCTGGCGACTGTCGGACAAAGCCAGGGAGCTCACCTACTTTACCTATCCATTCCGGCTTCCCCGGGATGAAGATAAATTCAACAGCACCGCATCCCTGAAGATTACCCGCCCATTATATCAGGAGAACGGCAAGAGGATCTCGACGCGGGTCTATTCGATGCTCCAGATACTTCAGCTTGGCATGTTGCATATGGAGAACAATTTCTATCGTGACTATCTGCTCGACATCCTCAGTCAGATACCGGACCAGATACTGCCAGACTATGAACGACTCACCTTCAATGGGGAAGAGCGTTATGCCGCAAAAGATTGCAATATTGTCCAACTTACCGCCGGGACAAGACCTGAGCTAGTTAAAAAGAGCGATTTCGAGGAGTACTGAACTGCCAGACGGAGTTCCAGGACTCAGGGAACCGTTTCGTTCAACAACAAAAGAGGAGGATATTATGGAAACACGAAAAAACCGATGGGGAATGAGGTTGGCCGTCACTATCTCCCTCCTCCTCTGCTTGACAGTTCTGTTGGGAGAAGTGGCAAGAGGGGCGCCGATCACCGATCCCGATTTCGTCGGGACGATTCTCAACCCGGCCGACCTGCAGAAGTATGTCACGCCACTCCCCAACGCCTATCTGCTGCAGATAGCGCCGGACACCACCACCTTCCCCGGTGAGGATTACTACAAAGTCGATATGGGGCAGTTCAACCATGACATGCAGCTGGTTCTCAACCCGGCTGCAGTGGCGAGCTATCCTGCCGCCCTGGCCGGCAAGCTGCCGCCGACCCCCTCCTGGGGTTACAGCCTGGTCCCGCCGTCAGTGGGGACTCCCGGCACCTATTACTTCCCCGGACCGACCATTGTCAACACGCAAGGGAGGCCGACCCGGGTAACCTGGACCAACAGCCTCCCCCCCATACATGTCTTATCCATGGACCCGACCCTGGTCTGCGGGCCGCCGACCACCACAGGGAGCGTCAACGGACCGCTCTCCCCCTTGGCCAACAATGCCCCGAACTGCGCCCCGGAAAACCGGGTCGTTGTCCATACCCATGGTGCCCATGTCTGGGATGACAGCGATGGCGACCCGCTCGCCTGGTTCGGCAACAACTTCGCCGTCACCGGCGAGACCTGGAAGCCGAATACCCAGCATGGCCCGGTCGGTACCTATCGTTACATCAACGATCAGGAGGCCGGCACCATCTGGTATCATGACCATGCCATGGGTCTGACCCATCTAAATGTCTATGCCGGTCTGGCCGGTTTTTTCCTCATTACCGACGCCAATGAGACGAATCTGCGTAATACCGGGGTACTCCCCCGATATACCGCCGCCGCACCCTATGAAATACCGATCGCCCTGCAGGAGCGGAAATTCTATCCCGATGGACGGCTGGCCGTGCCGGACAACCCGGTGCTGGACGATACCGCCCAGATAGGGGCAGGCATCCCCTGCGATGCCACTCCGGGCGCCTTTGCTCCCTACGCTTGCCTACCGGCGGTGGGTGGGGTGATACCGAACGCTATCCTGCCGGCCACCACCCTCTGCGATCCGGCTGCGGTAAACGTCGCCCTCTATGGCTGCCCGGCTGCCAAGTTCTCCAAGGCAGCGGACGGCTCGCTGATCCCTTACAATCCGGCAATTGCCGCACCTGGTCAGCCCGGACCCTTTACCGCACCCTCCATCACCCCGGAGTTCTTCGGCAATGTCTCGATAGTCAACGGCATAACCTGGCCGGTGAATAGTACCGAACAGCGCAAATACCGGTTACGGCTGTTGAACGGCAACGACTCCCGCACCTATTTCCTCAAATTCGAACCGACTGTCCAGCCCAATCCACCGATTAATATACCGGTCTGGCAGATAGGAACCGACCAGGCCTTCCTCGACAAACCGGTCGACCGGACCGGACAGTTCATCATCCTGATGCCGGGCGAGCGGATCGACCTGATCGTCGATTTCGCCGTGGCACCGATAGGGACACGGGTATTGCTCACCAACTACGGGCCGATGGCGACGGTCAACGGCCTGCCGGCTGGGCCGAACAATCCGCTCTTCGATATCCCCTACGACGGGGTTAAGCCGCTACCCGGTCAGCCGCTCAACCTTACCATACCTGATGTGATGGCCTTTGACGTGATCGCCAAGAACCCCGCCACCCCTGATGCCACCATCACTTTGAATACCCAGCTGCGACCTGTGCCATCCTTCACCACCTACCCGAGTATTACGCCGACCACCGGAGCGCCTGGATCTGCAGGAGTGCCGTCACGAAAACTGGCTTTGATCGAAAGACAGGGGACCCATGGCAGATTCATGTTGACCATTGACGGCCGTGACTTCATGGACCCGAACTCGCCTGTCACCGACCTGCCAAAGCTGGGGGATATCGAGGAGTGGGAGATCGCCAACCTCACCCCGGACGCCCATCCGATGCATCTGCATCTGGTAGCGTTCCAATTGATCAACCGGCAGGAGATCAGTGTCGATCCGGCCAGTCCGACCACCATCTACAATAATGCCGCCGGACTGCCCCCCTTTACCAGATGGCCATTGATGCCATATAAAGCTACTCCGTCATATATTTACAATATGCAGGATCCGGCAGCCGCCCCTGATTATCCTCCTTTGCTGCCGCTCGTCGCCTCAGTGCCGGTCCCACCAGATCCGTGGGAGATTGGGTGGAAGGATACCATTCAGACCTTGCCAGGCACTGTAACCAGGCTGCGCGCCAAATTCGATCTCCCCGGGCTTTATGTCTGGCATTGCCACATCCTCTCCCACGAAGAGAACGATATGATGCGGCCGATGATCGTTACCACCCCGGCAGCCAGCGTGACTGCCACTCTCTCCCGCAACGGCGCGGCCCTTGGCGCAGGTGAACCTGCCGCTACAGCCACACCGATCACCATCACCGCCCAGGGGAAGACCGGCCTTACCGGACCGGCTATCTATGCTCCGCAGGACAGTAACGGTTTCGAATACCAGTTCTCGGTCAATGGTGTTGTTGTCCAGCCCTTCACCGCCTGGATGTACCCGATGCTGGAGAGCTTTACCTGGACGCCACCGACCACTGCGCCAGGCACCTACACCATCCGGGTAGATGCCCGTCAGGCATCTTCAGGCACTGCAGGGGCAAGCCAGGCCAACTTCACCACCACCTACAAGCTGCAGGGGCCAGAGATTTCCGGAGCGTCCTCAACAACACCGGCCGGTGCCTACAAGGCCGGCAGTGTTATCAATGTCACCCTCAGCTTCAATCAGGCGGTCACCTCCGCCGGATTGGCCATTACCCTGAACAACGGCTTGGTCCTCAACACCGGCGCCCTTGCCGGAGTTAACAGCTACAGCGGCAGCTTCACTCTGGCTACCGGACAGGACACCCCGGCCGGCAAATATCTTGATGTGATCAGTATTATCGGCACCATCAAGGATGCCGCTGCTAACAGCAACTCCATCCTGACCGTTCCGGCCGGAGCAAATATCTCCAACAGTGTTGCGATCACCACCGATACCACACTGCCGGTCTCCAAGAGCACCACCCCTCCAGGGACCTATTCCGGGTCGGTAAATATTGTCCTTGTCTCAAGCGAGGCAGGTAGTATTTATTACACTACCGACGGCAGTGTACCGACTTTAGCCTCACCCAGATATATCGGCCCGATCGCCCTTTCATCGCCGACCACCACCACTGTGACAGTCAATTTCTTTGCCGTTGACCTGGCGGGGAATGTTGAAGCGGCTACCAACAGTGCTCTCTACAACCTGCATACCGCTGACCTGACCGCCAAGGTGGCGATCAATAACGGCAAGCTCTACACTAATTCGGTGAATGTAATGGTTTCCCTCTCTGCCAGCGACAAGGCCGGCGTCACTGCCTACGCCATCTCGACCGACAACATCACCTACCAGCAGACTGTACCGATATCTCCGTCGGTTGCAGTATTTTCCGCCAACAATCTACCGGTAACTCTGCCGAGTGGCGACGGGTTGAAGACCGTTTATGTAAAATTCACCGATGCCATGGGTGTTGTCTACCCGCCGGTATCGGCGCAGATCACCCTGGAGACCATGCTGCCAGTGGTAACCTATACTCCGTCGCCGGGAGACTATGCAGGCAAGCTGATGGTCGCGCTGTCAACACCAAATGAACCGGAAGGGGCAACCATTTACTACACCACCAACGGTTCCACACCTTCCTTGGCTTCTCCGATATACCGCGCCCCATTCACCATCGGCGCCCCAGGTACAACGATAGTGGTCAAATTCTTTGCTGCCGATTATGCCGGCAATATCGGTACAGTGCAGAGCGCTACCTACCGTTTCGTTGCCAATCCCGACATGAGCACAGATCTCTATATCAATAATGAGGCGAAATATACCAATACCCGGAACGTTACACTGAGAATCAAGGCTTCCGACCCGGTCGGCGGCGGTGTAGGGACCATGTCCTTCTCCAATGACGGGGTCAACTTCACCGTTCCGGTCCCTTACGTAGCGAACAATGCCATGCCCTGGATGCTCGACCCTGGTGATGGACTCAAAACTGTCTATTTCCGCTTCACCGACAAGGGGACCACCGGAGTCGCACCGATCGCCTATACCTTTACCAAATCTATTTTCCTGGCTGAAGGAGTAGTTCTTGCCACTGGTGATTGTAATGGCGACGGCAAAGTGGATCTCGTAGATGTGGTCAAGGCAATGTTGGGCAGTGCCGGGCTGAAAAAACTGACTCCACAGGAACAGGCCCGTTGCGATGTCGGTCCGCTGGTCTCTGGCAGACCTCTGCCCGATGGCAAGATAGATGTTGGCGATGCCCTGTTGATTACCAAGAAATCGATTGGTCTCATCTCCTTCTGAAACTGAGCGTGAGCAAACCGGCCCGTCAGATGGCGGGCCGGAAACTTATGGAAACAAGGAGAACCTTATGAAAATAGAATTGAGTAGATTGTTAATAGCTGGATCGCTGATAATTGCTGGTCTCAGCGGCTGCGGAGGAGGGGGCTCCTCTGAGTTGCCGGCCGGCAATACCAAAATCAACGGCACAGCTGCGAAAGGGATAATATATCCTGGCCTGGTAAATGTTTATGAGGTCAATGCTAACGGACAGAAAGGACGACTGCTGGCAGGCTCTGTGGCAACCGACATCAACGGTAAATACAGTGCGGCGCTACGTAGCTACAGTGGCGCAATCGTTGTTGAAGCGAGCGGCACCTATACCGACGAAGCGACTGGCCGGAGCATGACCATCGATCCAGCCAGACCGCTCCACGCCATGGTGGAAAGTGTCAATGAGACAACTGACAACAACAAAGTGGTTGCTGTCACACCGCTCACCGAAATCGCTTGGCGTAAGGCGAGCGGCAACGGCCGGTCGACGACCGTACCTTCCAACATGACCAGCGCCAACAAACTGGTCAGTAATCTGTTCAAGGTGAACGATGTGGTGGCCACGGAACCGGTCCGACCGGACAACGCCTCCATGGCCGGCGCCTCTGCTGATGCGCAGACCTATACGCTGGCCCTGGCCACGATCTCGGAAATGGCCAAATCAGCAAGCGGGTCTACTGACACTGAAAAACTGGAAAGCGTCATCTCCCGGTTTGAGACAGAAGTCGAAGGGGCAGAGACGTCGGACAGCATGAGTTCGTCAGCTATAAGCGAGTTCACCAACGCCATGGGGAATGTTTCCATGAGCACAGACTTCCCATCGGCAAAAGAGAAGCTCTCCGGCATGGGGCGGAAATCGCAGAGTCTGACCCTGGCCACCAGCGGCACCCTGCCGACCGGTACAACTATCTATGCCATCCAGGGGAGCTTAGCTGTACCGGCCAAAGTAACATTCCGTACCGATGGCAACGGCATGGCCCTGAAAGATATCTTATCCCTCACCGGCATCGCCACCGGACTGGGGATTATGGACCCTATTGCCAATTACCAGGGGCCGCAACAGCAGCTCGACTTCCTGATCCAGTTTGATCCATCCAAGACAGGTATCGGTATCGGCGATTTTGCCACCTTGACCTATGAAGTTGCTGCCGGCAACACTATTACTGCCGCCGACTTCTCCATCATCACCGGCAGCCTCTTTGTCAAGGATGCAAACGGCAATGACATTAACGGTATTACCGTGATACTCAGATAAGCTGACAGGTAATAGCTTTTTATGGCAGATCAGAGCAAGCGATAGCCCGCAGAGAATGAATACAGCTCCGCAGCCCGGCAACTGGGTCGCGGAGCTGTATTTTTACCAGCTGTCAACTTGCGCAAGGAGGGCAGCTCTGATAGGTAAGAAAGCCCATTCCCGCGAAAGTTTCATTGACCTCCCAGCAGCAATTAGCCATCTCATTATCTTTTCGACATAATCAATGCCATAGCAGAATATCGATACCCTCTTGACTTATTAGAGTATTTACTCTACTATGGGTTAGTCTGTGATTAATTAATTATAGATTGTCAGTCATCCAACCAACAAGCTGTTTTGCTTGAAGCAGATTAGCTTCTCTCTGATCGCTATTTGGCAAAAGCCGATCAGGCCGGGGTGGATACGCTTATAAGATGCAAGAACAGGAGGCTGCTCATGGGAGTCATCTCAAGTCTCGGCGATGCACCTGGCAATCCGGTCATTGACAGAAATCTCTGCACACTTTGCGGTGCATGCACCGCCATCTGCCCGGTCGAGGTGCTGACAAGATCAGCAGCTGAAATAGCCATCGACAATAACTCCATGTTCGGCTGCATCGGCTGCGGCCAGTGCATGATGGTCTGTCCGGAAGAGTGTATCAGCGTCACCGGGCGCAGATTGCATCCGGACGATGTTACCCCTCTCCCGGAGTCTGAATCGAGGGCCAATGCCGAACAGTTGGCAGCGCTGCTACTGTCCCGGCGCAGCATTCGCAAATTCAATGATACTGAGGTCCCGCGCCATTTGATCGACCAGATACTGGCTGTTGCCGCCTCGGCGCCGATGGGGATCCCCCCCTGGGAGGTCGGTGTGACCGTTTTCCATGGCCGGGAGAAAGTCGCTGAACTGGCCAGGGACACGGTCGAGTCGTACCGGGGGTTTCTGCGACTGTTCGACAATATGGCCATGAAGCAGCTCTCCCGGCTCTTCATGAAAAAAAGTCTCTGGCAGCAGTTCCAGAGCTTTATCCTGCCGCTCGGCCGCGTACTGGTTGAGGGGCGGGAACGGGGGAGAGATTATGTCCTGTATGATGCACCGCTGGCGCTGCTCTTTCATACCACCCCCTATGCCGATATTGCCGATGCCGTCATCGCCTGCACCTATGCCATGCTGGCCGCTGAATCGATGGGGCTCGGAAGCTGCATGATCGGCTGCTCGGCACCGGTGATAAGCCGGCGCAAAGAACTGCTGAAAAAATACCGCCTCCCTGAAGGCAGTTCGCCGAAGATAATCCTGATCCTCGGTTATCACTCCACTTTGCACCGGAAAGCTATACGCAGACAATTCCAGTCGCTCGATTACTATTGACCGCTTCCGGGAATATATAACCAACTGCTGATTTTCCCCTTGCACTATTAGTGCAAATACTCTAAATTAGAATAAATACTCTATTTTGTTGGAGGTAATAGATGAAAGTGCTGCTTATCCAACCCTACAGCTCTTCTGAGATGATGGATCAGATCTACCTCTTCGAGCCGCTCGCCCTGGAATACCTGGCGGCCGGAGCTATGTTGGACGGCCATGAGTTGCGAATCCTGGACGCACGGATAGACCGTGACATAGAGGGGGCGATTAAATCTTTCCAGCCTGCTATTGTCGGGCTTACCGGTTTTACCAGCCATCTGAACATCATCAAGGCGATAGCACGTCAGGTAAAGGAGATCGACCAGGAGATAACGGTCATTGTAGGTGGTCACCATGCCACAGTCAGGCCCGCTGACTTCAATGATAGCCACATAGACTATATAGTTGTTGGCGAAGGGGTAACTGCCCTGCGGGAGCTATTGCAGGTGGTCGAAGGGAAGCTGGAGCTGCGCCTGGTCCGGGGTGTCGCTGTACCTTCGCCAGAGGGGATTTTGTCCACCGAACCACGCCCCTATACACCGCTGGACGAACTACCCCTCCCTGACCGTAGTCTCACTGCCGAATATCGTCGCAACTATTTCAGCGAATGGTTCAAACCGCTCGCCTCCATCCGCACCTCGCTCGGCTGCACAGCCCGCTGCACCTTCTGCGCGCTCTGGGGTATCACCGACGGCAGATACCTGCGCCGCGACCCGCAGCTGGTAGTAGCTGAGCTGCAAGGGATTGCCGAGGAGAATATCTTCTTCTGTGACGATGAGTCGATGTGTGACACCAGACGGATGGCGCAGTTGGCAGAGCTGATCGAGGCTGCCGGTATCAAGAAGAACTACTTCCTCTATGCCAGGGTGGATACCATAGTCCGACATCCGGAGCTGTTTGCCAAATGGCGAAAGATCGGCCTCTCCCAGGTCTTCGTCGGCATGGAGGACTTCTCCGATGCCAGATTGCAGGCGATGAAAAAAGGGGTGACGATCGCCCAGCAGGAAGAGGCGGCAAAGATACTCGACCGGCTAGGGATAATGATGTATGCATCCTTCATGGTCGATCCGGATTACAGCAGGGAGGACTTTGTTGCCTTGAAAAACTACGTCAGAAGGCTTAAACTGAAATACGCCACCTTCTCGGTCATGACCCCGCTGCCAGGGACAGAGCTTTATGAATCGGTAAAGCACCGGCTCCTATCCGACAAGCCGGAACTGTTCGACATGCTCCATGCGCTGGTCCAGCCCCGGCTGACGCTGCAGGAGTTCTACCAGGAGATGGCCGTGCTGTACAAGTCAGCGGTGCCGCTCTACCGCTCTCTTCCGGTCCTGTTCAGATATGGTCTGCATGGCATGAGTCTGCGGATCAGACTGTTCGGTGAATTCCTCAAAAGGGTGGAGAAATTCCATCTGGAGTATTGATATGTCCAAGGCTCTCCGGACCAAAAACAGGATTCTTGAAACAGCCATCGAGCTATTCAACGCCCAGGGGACCAAGACTGTCACTACCAACCATATCGCCGCGGCCCTGGGGATCAGCCCCGGTAATCTTTACTACCACTTCCGGAACAAGGAGGAGATCATCCGGGCGATCTTTACCCAGATGCATGAAGTAGCACTGCACGACTACCGGGAAATCAATGCCGAACGGGGACCGGGGAATGCCCTCAGCATGGAAGAGACCTTCCTGATGATACAGCGCTTCAACTGGCGCTACCGTTTTTTCAAGCGGGAACTGGCGGCCCTGGTGCAGAGCGACCCGGAGCTGAAGCAGCAGTTTGTCGTTTCCCACCACCAGAATCTGGCAATTGTGCGAACCGCCATCGAGCTGAGCATCGAGCAGGGGTTTCTCCGCGATATCCCTCTCCCGCAGCGCGACCTGCTCGCCGAACAGGTCTGGATGATGGCGCTCTTCTGGCTCAACTACCTTGAGGTCGGCGGCGAGGAGGTTACCGAGGAAGCGCTGCAGCGAGGCAATGATATTCTGCGTAACATGATGCTCCCATATCTGTCGGAAAGAGCGCTGCAGTCTCTTGGCAGGTGATTGGCCGGCAGCAGTAATCTATGATCTGCGATTAAATCCCCCCGCCCCCCAGGACCTTGTAAAGAGTCACCAGATTGGCAAGCCGCGAGAGACGCGTGGATATAAGGTTCTGCTGCGCGCCATAGAGTGAACGCTGTGAATCGAGCACCGTAAGGTAGCTGTCGACCCCTTTTTCGTAACGGGCCTGCGCCAGCTTGCGGCTCTCCGCAGTAGCGTCGGTTAGCGACTGCTGGGCCGTCAGCTGTTCGTCGATAGTCCCCTGCTGGGCCAGCGCATCGGCTACTTCGCGGAAAGCGATCTGGATAGCCTTTTCGTAGCGGGCCAGGGCGATCTCCCGGTCCACCTCCGCCACCTTCAAATTGGCCTTGTTGCTGCCGCCGTCAAAGATCGGCAGGGATATGCGCGGAGCAAAACTCCAGGCAAAGGCATCCCCCTTGAACAGTCCGGCCAGCTCGTCACTGCCGAAACCAATACTCGAAACCAGGGTGATGCGGGGGAAAAAAGCCGCCCTGGCCGCGCCGATATTGGCATTCGCCCCTTTAAGATCTCCTTCGGCCTGTAGTATGTCGGGACGTTTTAGCAGCACCTCGGAGGAGAGGCCAGGCTGGAGCTCCTTTATTGCAGCGAGCGATTCCGAAAGGGTCTGCGGCTGCAGATCTGCCGGAATCCTCGAACCGACCACCAGACTCAGCGCATTCTCGTCCTGGGCCACCAGGGAAGTGTACCGGGCTATATCGACCCGGGCCGTATCAATGCTGGTCTGGGCCTGATTGAGGTCGAGGGCGGAAGAGACGCCGGCAGAATAGCGGCTTCTGGTCAACTGGAAAGACTCCTGCTGATTGGCCAGGGTATCTTTTGCCAGTTGCAGCCGCTCCCGGTCAGCAGCGAGGACCAGATAGCCGGTCGCGACCTGGGAGATCAGGGCAATCCGGAGGCTGCGCTGCGCCTGCTCGGTAGCCAGGAACTGCAGCAATGCCTGATCCTTGAGACTCTGCACCCGGCCGAAAAGATCAAGTTCATAAGCAGCAATGCCAAGGCCGACGTTATACTGTTCGACCGTCATAGACTTGCCTGAGCTGGAGAGATCTGCCGGGACCCGCTGTACATTGACTGCAGCATTGGCGTCGATGTGCGGCAGGAGATCGGCGCGCCGGATCTGGTAGAGCGCCTGGAAACGCTCGACATTGAGGGCCGCAACCTTCAGGTCGCGGTTGTTTTTCAGTGCCAGCTCGATCAGTCTCTGCAGCCGCTGCTCGGCAAAGAAATCTTTCCAGGGTATATCAGCCGCTGCTTTTTCTGCCGGCTTGCCAGCCTCGGCACTGTACGCCGGACCGCTCGGCCAGCTGGTCGGCACTGGCGCCTCGGGACGGGTGTAGGTCGGGGCCATGGTACACCCGGAGAGAGCAAGTAATAAAAGGCAATAGAATGTCGTAAAACGGCGCAGGACCCCTTTTTCATCCCGCCGCAGTAGCGTGGCAGCAAAAGTAATCAGATTCATCTACTCCACCTCCGGAACATTGGCAACAGCCGGTTTATTCCCCTGCGGGTGATACTCTTTCCTGCCGAAAAGCCGCGACACCAGGACAAAGAAGAAGGGGATGAAGATCAGGTCGATGAAGGTGGCCGACAATAGCCCGCCGGTAACCGCGGTACCGATGGCGTTCTGGGCGGCAGCGCCTGCCCCCTTGGTAAGCGCCAGCGGCAGGGTGCCGAAGAAGAATGCCAACGAGGTCATGATAACCGGCCTGAGCCTGATCCGCACGGCAGTCAGGGTCGCTTCGACCAGTTCATGCCCATCGTGCAGCTGGGCCTTGATGAACTGGATGATCAGGATGGCGTTCTTGGTGGAAAGCCCGATAGTGGTAAGCAGACCGATCTGCAGATAGATGTCGTTGGGGAACATCCGCAGCTCTACCGCGGTCACCGCCCCCACCAGACCGAGCGGCAGCATCAGCAGATTGACGAAGGGGATAGTCCAGCTTTCATACAGCGCTGCCACAGCAAGGAAGACCACCAGCAGCGAGATGGCGTAGAGTGCCGGTGCCTGGGCGCCGGCATTCTTCTCCTCGTAGGAGAGTCCGGTCCATTCGTAGCCTATCCCCGGCGGCAACTGCGCTGCCATCTTCTCCACCTCATCCATCGCCTCGCCGGTGCTGATACCGGGCGCCGCCTGACCCAGAATCTCCACCGACGGTATACCGTTATAGCGCTCCAGACGTGGGGAGCCGTACTGCCAACGGGCCGTGGCAAAGGCGGAGAACGGCACCATCTCCCCTTTTTTATTACTGACATACCAGCTGTTGATATCTTCCGGCAGCATCCGGTATTTGGCATCGGCCTGGAGAAAGACCTTCTTTACCCGGCCGTTCTGGATGAAGTCGTTGACGTAGGCGCTCCCCCAGGCGGTGGAGAGGACGTTGTTGATATCAGCCTGTGAAACCCCCAGGCTGCCGGCCCGCACATCGTCTATGTCCAGTTTGAACTGAGGGGAGTCATCCTGCCCGTTCGGCCTGACCGCGATCAGTTTCTTGTTTTTCATCGCCATACCCAGCAACTGATTACGCGCCTCCATCAGCTTATCATGCCCCAGCCCGCCACGGTCCTGCAGCTGGAAGTCGAAACCGTTCGCCACCCCCAGTTCAAGCACTGCCGGGGGGGAGAAGGCGAAGGCCAGACCGTCACGGAACCTGGAGAATGCTCCCATGGCCCGACGAGCTATGGCTGCTGCCTTCAGGTCAGGGGTCTTGCGCTCCTTCCAGTCCTTGAGCCTGACAAATGCCAGCCCCATGTTCTGCCCCCGGCCGGCAAAGCTGAACCCGGCCACGCTGATCACCCCCTGCACGGTTTTGGACTCTTTTTCGAGAAAATGCTGTTCCATCTGGCGGATGACCTGGATGGTACGCTCCTGGGTAGCACCGGCCGGCAACTGGATCTGGCAGATGATGAACCCTTGGTCCTCATCCGGCAGGAACGAGGTGGGGAGGTGCAGGAAGAAGTAGACCATGACGATGACAAAGGAGCCGTAGATTAGCAGGTAGCGCACCGGTTTGCCAAAGGAGCGGCCGACGATCCCTTCATACTTGGCCCGGCAGAATTCGAACCCCCTGTTAAAGTAGCGGAAGAACCAGACGAACCAGCCTGTCTCTCCGGAGTGGTGACCCTTCTCGATCGGTTTGAGGATAGTGGCACAGAGCGCCGGGGTGAGGATCATGGCGACCATCACCGAGAGGATCATGGCGGAGATGATGGTGATGGAGAACTGCCGGTAGATGATGCCGGTAGAGCCTGGGAAGAAGGCCATCGGCAGGAAGACTGCCGTCAGCACGGTGGCGATACCCCAGAGGGCGCTGGTGATCTGCCCCATCGATTTGATGGTAGCGTCATGGGGGGAGAGCCCCTCCTCGGACATGATCCGTTCCACGTTCTCGACAACGACGATGGCGTCGTCCACCAGCAGGCCGATGACGATTACCAGGGCAAACATGGTCAGGGTGTTGATGGAGAAGCCGGCGGCGGCAAGCACCCCCATGGTGCCTAGGAGAACCACCGGCACCGCGATGGTCGGGATCAGGGTGGCGCGGATGTTCTGCAGGAAGAGGAACATGATGATGAAGACGAGGAAGACCGCTATGATCAGGGTATTTACCACCTCTTCGATGGATATCTTGACGAAAGGGGTAGAGTCGTAGGGGTAGACTACCTTCATTCCTGCAGGGAAATACTTCTCCAGCTCTGCCATCTTGGCCTTGATCCGGTTCCCCGTCTCCAGGGCATTGGCTCCGGCAGCCAGGCGGATAGCCATGCCACCTAGCGGCTTGCCGTTGTAGTAGGACTGTATCTCGTAATTTTCGGTGCCGATCCTGCTCTCGGCCACATCCTTCAGTCTCACTGTGGAGCCGTCAGGATTGGTGCGCAGGATGATGGCATCGAACTGCTCCGTGCTCTGCAGCAGGGTGCGGGCCGTAATGGTGGCGTTCAACTGCTGCCCCTGGGGGGCCGGGGTGCCACCGAACTGTCCGGCCGAGACCTGGACGTTCTGCGCCTGGAGCGCAGAGATCACGTCGTTGGTGGTCAGGTGGAAATTGTTCAGCTTGGCCGGATTGAGCCAGATCCGCATGGCGTTCTGGGTGCCGAACAGCAGCAGTTCGCCCACCCCCTCCAGACGGCTGACGATGTCCTGGAGATTGGAGACCATATAGTCGGTCAGGGCGTTCCGGTCCATGGAACCATCTTCCGAGACCAGACCTACGATCAGCAGAAAGTTCCGGGTCGACTTGACTACCTGTATTCCCGAGCGCTGGACGATCTGGGGGAGAAGCGGCACAGCCAGCTGCAGCTTGTTCTGCACCTGCACCTGGGCGATGTTCGGATCGGTGCCGGCCTTGAAGGTGAGGGTAATGCTCACTGCCCCGGCCGAGTCGCTGGTGGAGGACATGTATATCAGGTTATCGATACCGTTAAGCTTCTGCTCGATCACCTGGGTGACCGTATCCTGCACGGTCTGGGCCGACGCTCCCGGATAGACGGCGTTTATCGCTATCTGCGGTGGGGCTATCGGCGGGTACTGGGAGACCGGCAGCTTATCGATCGCCAGCAGACCAGTCAGCATGACCATGATGGCGATGACCCAGGCAAATATAGGTCTGTTTATGAAGAAACGGGGCATAGGATAAGCTCCTTAAAAACCGGTTCACCACTTAAGACACCGAGACCTGGAGATTAACTGAGAAATAGCGAAATGCCGGCGAAAACATTATCAGGTCATGTCACTTTGTTATCCAGCTCAGTCTCTTCAATCTCTCCGTGGTGGGTTGTATTGGTTTATTTCTTTCCTGCCGGTGTTGCAGCAGGCGGTTGTGCCGCTGCGCCAGGTGGGGCCTCCGGCTTGGAGCCAAAGGGGACCGCCTTGACCGGAGTGCCGGGGCGTGCCTTCTGCAGCCCTTCCAGAATCACCCTATCTCCTGTCTTGAGCCCGTCGCTCACCAGCCAGCTGTCGCCGACAGTCCGGACGACCTTGATCGGACGGGGTTCCACCTTCTCCTCTGCGCCGACCACCATGACCATGGCATCACCTTTGGCAGTACGGGTCACACCCCGTTGCGGGATGAGGATGGCGCTTTCATTCACCCCTTCTTCCAGGATAGCCCGCACAAACATCCCCGGGAGGAGCGTCTGTTTTGCATTGGGGAATACCGCCCGCAGGGTGACGGAGCCGGTACTCTGGTCTACCGTGACCTCGGAGAATTTGAGCACCCCTGGCAAGGGATAGCTGGAGCCATCCTCCAGAAGCAGTTTGACCTGCGCTGAACTGCTCTTCTTCAACACCCCGTTGGCAAGATTCTGCTTCAGCTTGAGCAGGTCTGCCATAGACTGGGTCACATCCACATACATGGAGTCAAGCTTCTGGATGGTTGCCAGTGCAGCCGACTGGTTGGCAGTCACCAGCGCTCCGTCGGTCACGGCCGAGCGGCCGATCCGGCCGGAGATGGGGGCGGTGATTTTTGTGTAGGCGAGGTTGATCCGGGCATTCTCCACCGCTGCCTTGGCCACATTCAACTCAGCTTCAGCCTGCTGCAACTGGGCAGAGGCGTTATCGTAGTCCTGCTGGCTGACCGCCTTGATCTTCACCAGTTCACGATAACGCTCCTCGGTCAGCTTAAGTGAACCGAGAGAGGCTTCCACCCTCGACTGGGAGGCCTTGGCGCTGTTAAAGGCGGCCTGATAGCTGGCCGGATCGATCTGGTAGAGCAGTTGCCCAGCCTTCACATCGCTCCCTTCGGTAAAGAGCCTTTTTGTTATGATGCCGCTCACCTGGGGGCGCACCTCGGCAATCAGTTGCGGGGCGGTGCGACCCGGCAGTTCAGTGGTAAGGGAGACCTTCTCCGGCTTGACCACTACGATACCCACTTCCGGGGGGCCGCTTGGCGGTGGCCCAGCCGGTTTCGACTTGCCGCAGCCGGCGAGCAGAAATCCGGCCATGAGTGTCCCGCTGATGACAACTAAAGTTCTTTGGGGAGTGCAATACATGCGATACCTCGATCTATTGGCGTTAATTTTTGTCCGGTTATCTTCCCTGCAGGGGATTGCCGCAATAACAACGATCCACCTGACCCAAAAGCTTATATTATCGGGGACTATCTATCCTCCCGGTAATTGTCCTTTCATCACCGTAAAGATAAATTTAACTTTTATAGTATAGCAGCAAATCACCCTATCGCTTTACCGCATCCCAGCAAGCCTCGACAGTGCGGGTGATAAGCGTTTGGTCAAGCACGATAAGCAGCAGGATATGATCCCGGCAGACATTGACCAGCGGCCCGAAAGTGAGTGCTTTCAGTACCGGCAACGGCAGCTCCTTGATGATCCGCTGCTTTTGCCCCTCTTCGAACAACCTGGTGACGATATCCTTCTCTTTCCTCCCCAGAAGTTTGTCCCGCCGGCAAGCTGCCCCGAAAGGGGAGTTGTGAAACTGTTCGACAAAGCTGAATTCCATGGGGGAGCGGAGAAAGTAATTGACCAGCTGTTGGCAGATATGGAGAAAACGTTCGCGGATCGGCCTTACCTCTGGACAGCCTGCCATGATAGCAGTCATTATCTCCTTCTCCAGGGAGTTGTAGGTCTCATGAATGAGAACCTCCTTGCTCTCGAAATAGCGGTAGATAGTGCCGGCCGCTACCCCGGCCCGAGCGGCGATCATCGCCATCGGGGCACCATGGAAGCCATGTTCGGCAATCAGCTCCAGAGCAGCACGTACTATTTCATCACGCTTGTCAGGCTTGGACATAGCCACCTCATGTGCGAATGAACGTTCATTCAATATTTATCTTTTTAATTATTCCATGTCCAGCTTATTTTTATCACTCCCACCCATGGAGGGGCCGATGGAATACAGTTGTCCACGAAATACACGAAAGCCACGAAAGAGACGGAAAAGTTCATCTGGTTTTATTCCGGGATGAATGCATTTTTCTTGTATTTCGTGTATTTCGTGGACCGAATGACTTTGATCGAACGGGAAGTGGAAGCGGTTATGCGGATGTTGCTAGGGAGGACTTGAGATGATGTGCCAGGGGTGCTTCATAGTAGCAGAAAATCTGTAGATCTGGTCTTGTGCCACCAGAGACTTATCTGCGCGTATTGGAAATAACGTACATAACTTGCCAACGTCCCCACCTCTATCCTTGACAAAACCACCACTAAATCGTAAATTCCATTAACGTTTTTTACTTTTGAACTGAGCTTCTCTTGGCAGCAGGCCGTTTGGCCGCTCCGGAAAGGATGCCAGGGATGGGGTTATACAGGTTATTATCGAGCCGCTTTTGACGGAAAGACCGTCGGGCGGCTTGTTACGTTTTGTCTGGTTTTGGAGGAAAAGAGCTGAAAGTAGCAGGCATCCTGAATAAGATACCATGACATCCTATAGAAGATACTACTATCCTATATGAGATGCCATGAGCATGAGAGAAGGGTCAGCCCTTGACACGAGACATCATCATTAAATCATTAAGTTATGAGCACCAATTGTCTCGTGTCAAGGGCTGACCCCTTATATGTTCTTTGTGACGTTGGGTCAAAAGGAAAAAATAATGAAATCGATACTGACAGCTGCATTGATTCTAGTCTCGACTATTTCGGCTTCTGCAAATGATTCTGCAGTGGAGACTTCGGCTGGGGGTTTGAGGCTTCGCAAAGAGCATAGTGTGCTGATGAAAAAGGAACGACTGTCTATTTCAAGATCGCTTGTGCAAGTTGAGTATGAATTCCGAAATACCACTAACGAGTCTGTCGTTAGTGAAGTGGCGTTTCCAATACCGCCTTTTAAATATGTTTTCGATGATATGGGACGGGATTTTGCTGATTTTAAGGCATGGATAGACGGCAAACCCGTAAATGTGGAAAAAGAGGTTCGCGCCATTGTAAATAAACGCGACGTAACTGATGATCTCCGTAGAGCCGGGATAAAAATAGAGACATTCGGTGATTATGATCCAAGTACTGAAACCGACCAATTTAAAGTACTAAAACCGGATATTCGTAAAAAGCTCGTGAGCCTAGGCATTGTAAAAGAGCATAAAGATAAGAAAGGAAAGGTGGTGGATCACTCGCCCTTATGGGAAGTAAGTATCAAGTATCACTGGCAACAGGAATTCCCCCCTCAAACTATTGTAAGAGTTAAACACGAATATGAACCAGTGTCAGGTTATGGCGGATCAGATGTTAAGACCTTCAAAAAGTACTTTAAGGACACCTGTATCGATCAAAAAAATTACTCTGAGTTAAAGCGACGAGAAGCAGACAACTACTTCAATATAAGTTGGGTGAGTTACATCTTAACAACTGCAAATACTTGGCAAACCCCTCTAGAAGACTTTGAACTAATAGTTGACGGCAAAAAAGGTGATCTCATTTCGTTCTGCTGGGATGGCCCTGTCGAAAAGGTAGGGCCAGAAAAATTCAGAGCACAAGTAAAAAACTTTATCCCGAAAAAAGAATTGAAGATTTTCTTCTATAGTTCGTTCCCCAAGTGACAAGGCGAGACCCAACTAGCGCCAAGAGCAAGACGGAGGGGCCAGCCCCTCATTATTAACAGTTATCCATTAGTGAAGAGTGAGCAACTGACCCCTATGGCTACCTAATGTCAATGAAGTAGGTGAAACGAGATACTGAAATGGAGGGTAACATGAAGAGAATCATCCTGTTGTGTGTAGTTTTATGTCTAAGTCTGGCTGCGGCCGCCAATGCTGCGCTAACGGGGAGTTTAGGAGGGACGCCCTTCAAACCGACCGAAATCAGAATGTGTAAAGCTGATGAGATAACCAGCGAGGCGGGCGTGACCGTAGACCTCTACCGACTCGATTTCTGGGGTATGGAAGGCACTGCCATCCGGCAGATCGCCGACATTACGATTGCGGTCCCGAAAGGGAATCTGCCGGATGGCCGAACTTTCCGCAGCTCTGAAAATACCGAAACAGAGAAACAGCCAGCCGCCGCTAAAGGGGTGCCTGAGGTGCAAAATTGGAGTTTGGTGGATCGGAACACCGGGTTCACAAACCCTGACAGACCGGCGAACATTAAACTGGAGCTTGGGAAAAGGAAAGATGAGACCATCTCCGGCAAGATCAACCTGTCGCTGACACCTGGGCCCAATGACGAGGAGGGGATGAAACCGTCTACACTGACCGGAGATTTTAAAGCAGATATCCGAGAATGCGCAGGGATGTAGAGCTCGGGGGCAAAGTGGACTACGATAAGTTTATGAATAATCTGAGACGGTTCTTGATTTAATCAACTATTCCCGACCATTTCAGAACAATTTCACTAGAACAAAAAGGGCCGTGCAACAACTGCACGGCCCTCTCCTTGTCATACGTAATTCCCGCCCGTTACAGCAAACAGACATTCTGCTCCCTGGCCGCCTTGGTCTCGTCGAGCCTGGAGATCGGCATGGTGACCGGTGCGTTGCGGAGCAGCTCCGGTTCCTTCTCCGCCATCTCGGCCGCCTCTTTCATCACCGCGATGAAAGCATCCAGCGTCGCCTTGCTCTCGGTCTCGGTCGGCTCGATCATGATCGCCTCCTTGACGATGAGGGGGAAGTAGACGGTCGGTGGATGGAAGCCGCGGTCGATAAGATACTTGGCGATGTCTATGGCATGCACGTCCAGTTTCGCCTGCCGGCTGGCAGAGAAGACACACTCGTGCATGCAGGTTGTATCATAAGGCAGGTCATAGTACCCCTTCAGCTGGCTCATGACATAGTTGGCATTGAGTACCGCCTGCTCGCTCACCTGGATCAGCCCCTCCCGGCCGAGCATCACCATATAGGCATAGGCCTTGGCCATGACGCCGAAGTTGCCGAAGAAGTTGGCGGTACGGCCGATACTCTGGGGGTTGTCCAGTTCCAGGCGGAAACCATCAGCATTCTGCACCACCCGTGGCATCGGCAGGAACGGCACCAACGACTCCACCACCCCGACCGGCCCGGAGCCTGGACCGCCGCCACCGTGGGGGGTGCCGAAGGTCTTGTGCAGATTGACATGGATGACGTCGAAACCGACATCACCGGGGCGGACCTTGCCGAGGATGGCATTCAGGTTGGCGCCGTCGTAGTACATCAGGGCGTCGTGGCTGTGGGCGATATCGGCGATCTCCTTGATGTGCGGGTTGAAGAGGCCGACCGTGTTCGGGCAGGTCATCATCACCGCTGCCACCTCATCGGTCATCGCCTGGCGGAACAGTTCGATGTCCATGTCGCCGTACGGGGCGCTCGGCACGGTGATGATCTCGTAACCGACCATGGCGGCCGAAGCAGGGTTGGTACCGTGGGACGAGTCAGGGACCACCACATACTTCTTCTTGTTCCCTTTGGCCCTGTGATAGGCAGCGATCAGCATGATGCCGGTCATCTCCCCATGGGCACCGGCCAGCGGCTGTGTGGTCACCTCGGCCATGCCGGTCACCTCTGCCAGCATCCCGGCCAGGCCGTGCAGCATCGCCAGCGAACCCTGGCAGAGCTGTTCGCCGCCGGGGAGGAGCGCCAGCATCGGGTGGAACGGATTGAAGAGCGCCGCAGAATTCTCCAGTACCTTGGCGTTATACTTCATGGTGCAGGAGCCGAGCGGATAGAAATTGGTGTCTACGGAGAAGTTGCGCCGCGACAGATTGGTAAAATGGCGCACCGCTTCCAGTTCGCCTACTTCGGGGAGCCCGGCAGGAGCAGCCCTGAGCAGGCTGGCCGGCAATTCGGTTGCCCGCGGCACGTCAGAGGCAGGTAGTTTCAGACCGAGGCGGCCGGCAGTAGACTGTTCATAGATCAGTTTCATAGCACCCCCTCCAGTCCCCTGACCAGGGTCATGATTTCATCTCTGCTCCGCTTCTCGGTAACAGTCACCACCAGGTAGTTCTCCTTTGGCGTATAGTATTGGCCTAGCGGTACTCCGGCGGCCACCCCCCTGGCAAGCAACTGCTTGGCCACATGAGTAGCGGTGACCGGCAGGCGGAGGGTAAACTCATTGAAGGTTGGTCCGGCATTGACCAGCGAGACCCCCTTGATGGAGGTGAGCTCCCCTTTGGCGAACTCTGCCTTGTCCAGGTTGAGCTGGGCCAACTCCACCAGCCCCTGCTTGCCGACGCTGGTGAGGAAGATCAGCCCGCGCAAGGCGCAGAGGCTCTGGTTGCTACAGATGTTGGAGGTCGCCTTGTGCCGCTTGATGTGCTGCTCGCGGGCCTGCAGGGTGAGGACAAAGCCGCGCCGACCCTGGCGGTCGACCGTCTCACCGATGATCCTCCCCGGCATGTTGCGGATATATGCCTTGCTGGCAGCGATGAAACCAAAAGAGGGGCCGCCGAAGGCAAGATGGTTGCCGAGGCTCTGCCCGTCTCCGACCGCGATGTCTACCCCCATCTCGCCAGGGCTCTTCAGCAACCCAAGGGAGATCGGATAGACCGAGGCTACCAGCAGGGCACCATTGGCATGCGCAGTGACTGCCAGTTCGGTCAGGTCGCTTACGGTGCCGAAGAAATTAGGGTTCTGCACCAGTACTGCCGCGCACCTGTCATCCAGGGCAGCGAGCAGTTCGGCCATGTTGGTGGCGCCATCCTGCGGGTGGATCTCCACTATCTCCACCTCCAGATCGGCCAGATAGGTCCTGACGATCTGCCGGCTGAAGGGGTTGACGCAACCGTCAACAACCAGGCGATTGCGCCCGGTGACCCGCAGCGCCATCATGGCAGCTTCGGCCAGGGCCGTACCGCCGTCATAGAGAGAGGCATTACTCACCGCCAGCCCGGTCAGACGGCAGATGGCGGTCTGATACTCGAACAGCGCCTGCAGTGTCCCCTGCGAACATTCTGGCTGGTAAGGGGTATAGGCGGTGTAGAATTCGGAGCGACCGGAGAGATGATCTACTACGGCCGGCATGATATGGTCATAGAAGCCACCGCCGATAAAGGGGGTAATCCCCCTGGCATTGGCCCCGGCCAACTGCTCCATATGGCGGAACAGTTCGAATTCAGACATGCCGGCCGGGAGATTGAAAGACTTGGCCCGCAGCGCTTCGGGTATCGGCTTGAACAGCTCTGCCACGCTTGCCACCCCTATGGCGGCAAGCATCTCCCGGATCTCCTCCGGGGTGTTGGGACAATAGTGGGCGTCGCTCATGTCAGACTCCGCAAAAATTCGTCATACTGAGCCCGGTTCATCAGGTTGGCCACCTCGGCCATGCTGGCCGGCTCCAGCTGTGCCATCCAGCCGGCATCCTCGGCAGCCTCGTTGACGATCTCCGGGGTGTCGTTTAGCGCTTCGTTGATCTTCAACACCTTGCCGGAGATCGGGGAATAGATGTCGCTGGCCGCCTTGACCGACTCGATGGCGCAGAGCACCTCGAACTGTTTGACACTCTTCCCCACCTGGGGGAGTTCGACAAAGGTCACGTCCCCCAGCTGGTGGGCAGCATATTCGGTGATACCGACACTCGCCACCCCATCCTTGATCTTTACCCACTCATGCTCTTTGGTGAAATAAGTTTCCATACGTTCGATTCCCCCTCGATAAGATGAGATGCAACTGAATTCAGTCAGATATGATTGATAGCCTTGGAAATATCGTGAAAAAAGCTGCGCTACGCCGCATAAGCAGATCAGCTGGCCAACACAGAGATGAGGCAATAGACGCGTTTCTAGCTACGTAGCGAACCGCCGCTATAGAAAGGCAACTCCACCACCACCGCCTCCATACTCACCTTGTCATGTCTGATGATCAAGGGTGCTCCGAGTACTGCCACGTCAGGTCTGACAAAACCGATGCCGATACCGCAGCCGAGCATTGGTGAGAATACGCCGCTGGTGACACTGCCGACCGCTTCCCCTTCGAAACATATTTCGTAGTGATGGCGGGGAGAACGGCGCGAACCGACCCGGAAAGCGATTTTCACCCTGTTCGGCCCATCAGCGCGCTGCCTGAGCAGGGCCGACTTGCCGACAAAAGCTTTGTCGAAATTGACAAAACTGTCCAGACCCGCCTCCAGCGGTGTGGTCTCTTCGTCAATATCGCTCCCGTAGAGGGAATACCCCACCTCCAGACGCAACAGATCCCTGGCGCCGAGACCGGCCGGTCTGACCCGCTGATCGGCAAGGAGGAGGTCCCAGAGTTCAACCACCTTCTCGATTGGCAGGAATATCTCGTAGCCGAGTTCACCGGTGTAGCCGGTGCGACTGACAATGGCGTCACTGCCGAGCAGTCTGGTCTGCATGAATTTGAAATAGGGGAGCTGCCCGATCTCCGGGCCGAAAAGATCGACCAGTACCTGGCGCGACAAGGGTCCTTGCAGGTCGAGTTTGCCGGTGGTAGAGGTAATGTTGCTGAAGTTGGCGCCCGGGTTTAACCGGCTGGCGATAATGGTAAAATCGTTGTCGGCAGTGGCTGCATTGACGACGATCATCGCCTCCTCTTCAGCCATGCGGAAGACGATCAGGTCATCGATGATGCCACCACTGTCATTAAGGAGAAAACCGTATCTCGACCGGCCGATCGGAATGCTCTTGACGGAAAAGGTGAAGCACTCCTCCAGCCCCCCCGCCGCTATATCCCCCTGATAGAGGAACTCCCCCATATGACAGATGTCGAAGAGCGCTGCCTGCTCCCGGCACCAGCGATGCTCGGCGATAATACCTTCGTACTGGATCGGCATGTTCCAGCCGCCGAAAGGGGCCATGAGAGCCTTGAGTAGTTGGTGCTCCGCAACCAGCGGCGTACTCTTGAGCTGTTCCATATCCCCCCCGATCATGACAAAATAGTGTTTTACTCTAATCGATTTACAGCTGTTTGTAAATCGCATTTTGTCTAGACCATCGACCGGCCTTGCTTCCCGGACTATTCATGGAGGGGAGAGGCTGTCAGATGCAAAATTTATTGTGCAGATTCAGCAGTCATCCCGCCAGAGACAATCCTGCTGGCCACAGGTGGCGGCTCTGTCACTGGCGTAACAAGGTTCATTCCCTTCTGCCTGCTGAATGGCCCTGACCAGGTCGGCCTTCTTCATCTTGCCCGGCTGTATACCGCGCTCCCTGGCAATTGCCTTTATCTCTTCCAGTCGCATCATCCGCTCCTTTCTATGGTTCTAGTCACTCTCAGAGCATCTTCCTTAACTACGTCTTAGTTGCAAATCTGCAGATGGAGATCCTACTCATCAAACGCTGAAGTGATGAGCTCGTTGCGCAAAAACCAGAGCAGCGCAAGGAGTGGCGCAACCCAGAGGAGCATCATGAGCATTGATGTGATGACCCCGACGAAATAATAGCCGAAGGTGGCAGCACTGGAGGACCTGCGGACCCAGCCGACCAGACCGATCGCCTCATAGATTATGCTGAACCCGAGAGCTCCCCAGGAAAGCCATTCGAGAGCTTTTCTGGACCAGGAGCGGAGTTGCAGAAATTGCGCGGCACAGAGGGCCGAGGCGACTCCGAAAAGTACCCCGAGACTTGGGGTCAGGCCATTCATAAGGAATATTTTGAACCCCCCGGGGACATTTTCCGGATCTATCGGGTCAGGTTCCGGGGGGGGCATAGTGATATAGCCATAGAGCTCTTTCAGGCTGAACAGGAACAGTATGGCCGAAGCTGCTATGACGATCCAGCCGAGCACCTGGACCGCCTGCGGCAATTCGGCGACAGGGACCGGTTCAGCAGCCATACCAGAGGGGGGTGGCATATCGAAGCCGTACTTCCTTTTACTGCTATCCTCTTCCAGCTTGCGCCGCGCCTCCTCCAACATCCTTTGTTGTTCTGCAGGGTCGATGTACGGTTCACCCGGTATGGGTCGCCCCCCGACTGGCTGCTTGCTGACTCCACCCTGATCACCTCTGGCCCGCCTGGCCTGCTGCTCTTCATTATATTTCTTGGCGTCAAGACCGCACTTCGGACAGATATCGAAACGCTCTTCGGAAAATGTCGAATACTTGCAGGCAGGGCAGTCGGCGAGCGTCTCATGCCAGCTCCTTGCAGCAGTCTTTTCGACAAAGAAACTCTCCTTGCAGCGGGGACAATCCATGTTCAGCCCTTCGGCAGGGACATTGACATCACTTATCTGGCCGGTCAGCTGGCAATGTGGGCACTGAATCTTCATCTTGGTCGTCATCCAATCTTGTCGTTGCTAGAGAGCAATCGATATTTGAACTAGAATACAGGTTACCAGATATTAGCTAATTTTCAGTTTTTCCATTAAAAGAAATGGCTCCAGTCTGCCTCGACTCACAGTAATTAATGAACCATTTCCAGCATCAAGCTTACTGCTGAGAGAGGTTGCTTGTCAACCATTACAGAGCTGTAACAGGCCGACAGTGGCGATTTATACAAAGCAGCGGCGGCAAAAAACTGAGTAATCTCCTACCACCTGTATAATGCTTGGCAAAGTCCCTTTGTTGACCAGTACCCCCTTACTCTTACTCCAGCGCACCGAAGCATCCCTTGCCGACATCTGACTGTGCAGGTTCTGAGCATGGCCCGTTACGGCAGCTCCCCATCCGCATATTTTTGTAAGGCAAATAACATAATATTTATAGCAAGTTACGCCCATGTTAAAAAATCTGCTGGTTGGTACCTTTGTTGTAGAAGCAGGGACAAAACGACTACAGAACATCTCAGCCGACCCTGCGCACGGAGGTACTCCCGATGAAGAGCTCACTGCCACGAAATACCTCTTCCCCCTGCCGCTATCCGACTCCCCCCCCGGGCAATATGTTCGTCACGCTGCGGAGGAAGATCCGAAATTTTGCCGGGGTGGAATTTGGTTGCATTGCTGCCGCCCCCCTCTATGTCGCCATCAGCCTGATGGCCCGCAGCGATTTTCAGTCGCTGCCACAACTGCCCGAACCGGTCCGGCAGGTCCTCGGCAGTGCGCCACCCTTGACCATGATCAGTACTGCACTCATTATCTATACCTGCGCTGTCATCTTCCGCACCATGACCAAGATGCTCGAAGGGAACGCCGATTTCAACGGTTTTGTACATATCTACTTTGTTACAGCTTTCTACGGCTTTTATCATCATGCCGAAGCGCTCGAACAGAATTTCTGGGCGGTCTTTACCGCCGGGCTCACCATAGTGCTGCTGGAAATCTACAACACCTGGACCATCAGCTGCCAGAAAGCTCGAGTTGAAGAGGGTGAGCAGCATTAATCATCAATAAATATTTCAGCAGCAAATAACCATATTCTGTATGACAAAAGGATTCTTATATTTGCAAATTTTAATTCACCTTTTCGCACATATGCAAATATTCTTTGAGCAGACCGGTAATATCATTTAACAACCCTGAATAATTGGATTTTTTACAAATTTCCAAGAACCGCCAGCCTCCCATTAATCTCTCACCCCCCTGTTTTTGCCATATCCTGCTCTTTGCATAAATGCAAAAACGACCTATCGATCAATTGCTCTCATTAACACCAGCGTAGGGCTAACTACTTGCTATCATTGATGTATTTTTTTTTTAAAACGCGGGTATGGAAGTTGCTCTATGGCATAGTACCAGACCAGCTTATTGCTCCTGAAGCAGATCATAGAATTTAGTCCAAGAGACATAAAAGAAGGAGGTAAAAACATGTCAACCCCGTCCTCAATGAATGGCTGGCGCGTCGTCTTTGCCGGCACAACCATCAATCTGGCGCTTGGCGTCCTCTACACCTGGAGTATCTTCAAAGGTACCATCAAGGCCTCCGTTGAAAAGGGGGGGGTGAACGGTTTCAACTGGGACCTCGCCTCCATCAATGACCCTTACGCAGTCTGCTGCCTTGTCTTTGCCTTTGCCATGATCCTGGCCGGCAAGTGCCAGGACAAGATAGGTCCGGCACGAACCGCCCTGATCGGTGGTCTTCTGGTCGGCGCAGGCTTTGCCCTCATCTCCCAGAGTTCGACCTACTGGGCCTGGGTAACCGGTTTCGGCGTACTGGCCGGAGCAGGGTTCGGTTTCGGCTATTCAGCAGCCACACCACCGGCCCTCAAGTGGTTCGCCCCCTCAAAGACAGGTCTGATCGCAGGTACTGTCGTGGCAGGCTTCGGCCTCGCCCCGGTCTACATCGCCCCGCTCTCCTCCTGGCTGCTCGGCAAGTATGGCATTCACAACTCCATGCTGATCTTTGCCGTCGCCTTTACCGTGGTAGTCTGCGGCCTCTCCTTCCTGCTGGTCAATCCGCCCCAGGGGTATACCCCTGAGGAGGCCACCGCAGCCGGGGCAGCCAAGACAGCTGCCAAACCGGCAGTGACTCTGGGACCGAAGGATATGTTCAAACAGGGTAAATTCTATATCCTCTGGCTGACCTACTTCATCGGCGCCGGTGCTGGTCTGATGGTTATCGGCAGTGTGGCCGGGATGGCGAAGAAGAGCATGGGGAGCATGGCCTTTGTGGCAGTGGCAATCATGGCTATCGGTAACGCAGCCGGCCGGATTGGCGCCGGGGTCCTCTCCGACAAGATCGGCCGTCGCGCCACACTTGCACTGATGCTCGGTTTCCAGGCATTAATGATGTTCGCCACCATACCTATCGTCGGCTCCGGCAGTGCCGTCGTTCTGGTCCTGCTCGCCACCTTCATCGGTTTCAACTACGGCGCCAACCTTGCTCTCTTCCCGGCCTTCACCAAAGATTACTGGGGGCTGAAGAACTACGGCATCAACTACGGATTCCTCTTCACCGCCTGGGGAGTCGGCGGTTTCGTCATGGGCAAGGTCTCGGAAATGATCAATGCCAAGGCAGGTAGCATCAACGCCTCCTTCACCCTGGCCGGGGTACTGCTCATCATCGGCACCTTCCTCACCTACTTCCTCCGTGAACAGACCGCCAAAGCTCCTGCTACCGAAGGGGTGCCGGCTTCCACCTTTACTGAGGATTTCCTCAGGGGTTGTGTCGACCTGTTCGGCTTTGCCGAGCCACCGGTCAGACAGCACGTCCGCTGAGATTAACCCACGATTGAAACATGGGCCGGCATCGATATGATGCCGGCCTTTTTTGTTACTTTGCTGCAACGCACCCCTTGCTCTTCGGCATAGCTCTGGTATGCTCTTCATATTCTTTATATCCTGCAATAATCGGAGGCAACAATATGGCTGACAAGGTAAGTGTGGCAATCATCGGTGCCGGCAGGACCGGCACCCCCCTGCTCAGGGAACTGCTCAAGTACTCCTATGTCGAGATAATCGGCATCGCCGACCTTAACCCTGCTGCCGAAGGGATCAAGCTGGCGACCGAGAAGGGGATCTTCACCACCTCCGATCCGATGGCACTGGTAGAGAAAGGTACTGCTATCGATATCCTGGTTGAGGTGAGTGGTGACAACAGCCTGAAAAAAAGGATCAAGGACCAGTTCGAAAAGAGTGGCAACAAGAAGACCATCATCATGCATGACCTTATTGCCCGGCTCTTTATCAGTGTCTGCACCCAGCAGAAGGAACTGATCCCTTCGCTGCATCCTGAAGATGTCGGGATCGGCTCATAAAGCGCCCCACTTGGCAGTTCGACCAAGCAATCATATTAACCCCTTGCCGATCTGAGGGGTTTTTCATTCACCCCAGGAGTGGCCATGCTTCGCTATCTGCAGGTTGCCAGCAAATCCCGCACTCAATTCATCGATATCACTGCCAGTATCTGTGACCTGCTCAACTCTGCCGGGGTGCGTAACGGTGTATGTCACCTGTTCGTCCTGCACACCACAGCTGGAATAACCGTCAATGAAGGGGCTGATCCGGCGGTGCAGCGAGACATGAACAGTTACCTCAGCAAACTGGTCCCTAACGACCCCGAATTCACCCATGCGGAAGGGAATTCCGCTGCCCATATCAAGACGACCCTGGTCGGTACGGCACAGACTCTGCTCATCGAAAACTGCCGGCCGATCCTCGGTACCTGGCAGTCGGTATATCTCTGTGAATTCGACGGGCCGCGGCAGCGGAAGATCGCTGTAAAGATCCTGGCTTTCGACTGACACCCGGCGACGAAACATCTGCCTGGTGAGGAGCCAAACTATTTGCTGGTCATCAACAGCTTTATCATGCTATAAGAATCACCATCAAATGCTGCAAGGAGCAGGTTTCATGGCTTTTGCAAAAGTCCTGCTGGTCGATGACACCAGACTTTTCCTGGAGTTGGAAAAGAGTTTCCTCAAACACTCTTTTGTCCAGGTACTCACCGCTATGAATGGTCAAGAGGCGCTGCAGATAGCCCGCCAGGAAAAGCCAGATCTGATCTTTATGGATGTCAACATGCCGGGGATGAACGGTATCGACTGCTGCGCTGCCATCAAGCAGGATCCGGATACAGCCGAAATCCCGGTAATCATGCTGACCACAGCCGGGAGAAGCGAAGATATTGAACTCTGTCGCCAGGCAGGGTGTGACGACCACCTGACCAAACCGGTGGAGCGCCGCATCTTTCTTGACAAGGGGCGAAAATTCCTGCCGGCGATCGATCGGCGGGAACTCCGCATAGCTTGCCGGACCAAGGTGACCATACAGACCGAAACCGGACCTGTTGCCTGTTTATCATACGATCTCAGTATCAGCGGTATTTTTGTTGTCACTGATCAGCTGGTCGATCAGGAGACCTGGCTTGAACTCAGCTTTACTCTCCCTGGCGACAATCCGTTAACTATCGAGACCAAAGGTCGGGTTGCCTGGCTCAATACCGGCCGAAGGATAAAACCGGATCAGCCGGAAGGATTCGGCGTCGAGTTCCTGGAACTTGGCAAGCCGGCAGCAGAAGCTTTGCAAGCCTTTGTGGAGAAGAATCATGTCAGGCGATAGGATAATAACACCATAAGGAGAAAAAAGAGCGGGGCACCTTGACGGTGCCCCGCTCTTTTTATCTCCACTGCTGCCGATGCAGCAGACGATTTATTTCATGATTTCAGATATGCATCGATCTTTGCCGCCAGGGTCCGGTAGATCCGTTCGCACTCAGCTGCATCCTTCTCCAGCAGGGTGACCCGGAACCCCTGCAGCGGCGTATTGAAGGAGGAGAGCGGGACGATGCAGATACCGGTACTGGCCAGGATATAGTAGACCAGCCGTTTGTCAGGTGCCACCCCCGGGGCGTTGACCAGCCCCTCCACCAGCTCCTGCACCTCTTTGTTGTCGATCGGCAGGCTCTGCCGGTCAGTGAGCAGCCCCTCCCTGAAACTTACCGCCATATAAAAGGCGCCATTGGTCCGATTGACCATCAGCCCCGGGACCTCCTTGAGAAAATTGTAGGTGATGTTGCTCATCCGCTCGTAGCTGGCAGTCCGCTCGGCCAGGTAACCGGCATACTCCGGGTGGGACATGATCGCCGGTATGGTCTTCTGCGGCAGGGTAGTGGAGCAGACCTCGTTCATCTTCTGGTTCAGGATGGCATTGACATAATTCTGGAACCGCTCGTCCCGGTCATAGTTGTAGACCTCTATCCAGCCGCAGCGGGAGCCAGGCCAGGGGAGTTCCTTGGAGATACCCTTCATGGCGATAGCCGGCACTCCGCCGATGACATCGGAGATCGGCACCGTCTTTTCGCCGTTGTAGACGATGTTGTTATAAACTTCGTCGGCAATGATAAAGAGATCATGCTCCCTGGCAATGGCTACGATCTCCTTGAGAGTCTCCAGTGGATAGACCATACCGGTCGGATTGTCCGGGTTGATGATCATGATCCCGGCCAGCTGCGGATTGGCCTTGACCAGGGAGCGGATCTCCTTCAGGTCAGGATACCAGCGGTTGGCAGGGTCGAGCTTGAAGCAGATGGCCGGGCTATGGGCGTGGGCCGATTCTGCCGAGGAGTGCGTGGTATAGGAAGGGGAAGCCATCAGGATACGGGTCTGCGGCTGAAGCACCCCATAGATCTTGGCAATGGCATCACCGAGACCGTTGAAGAAAATGATGTCGTCCGGTGTTATCTGGGCTCCACCACGGCTGTTGGTATTCTTGCAGATGAATTCCCGGGTCGCCAGCACGCCGCGGGTGTGACAGTAGCCGTAGGTGTCGTTTTTCATCGCCTCGCTGGCAACAATCTCCTTCATCCAGGTGGGGATAACCTCCCCCTTGACGATCGGGTCGCCGATATTCTCCCAGTTGATCTTGACACCGAGCTTCTGCAGCTTCTCCGCCACATTGACGATGTTGCGGATCTCGTAGGTCAGTTTCCCGGCTGACGGGTTTACCAGGTCAGTACGCATGATTTTCTTTCCTTCCTGTAAAGAGAGTAGCGGAATTGCTCCGCAATTTTCAGTGCAATAAAAAAGGCCGTGGTAGTTACCCACGGCCTTTGCTGTAGCTGTTTCTGGAAACGGTTACATGGCGGCAGCGGGTAGACCTGCGGCGTTTATCGCCGCGGCGCTGATAGCTCGTGCTGCTGCTGCCATTTTACTGTCATGTTTCGTCATAGTGCTATTTCGATAGCACAGATATCGCTGTAAAGTCAATGCTTTTATGCAGTGACATGATAGTCGGAAAATCTGCGCTGCTTGAAAATTGCCGACACATCTGTATACTGCTGACAACAGATATTGACAACACCGCAGGAGACAAAGACCACTAAAATCCAGTGAAGGAGGAGAAGATGCCGCGACTTTACACATTTTTGCTACTGTTGACGCTCTTCAGCCTGACGGCAGCTACTGCCCTGGCCGAACCGGTAAAATTAGCCAACCCCTATGAGGATGGAGTAGCTCTGCCGGCCGATGGGGGGGAAGCTGGCAAGGTCCTGCTGGCAGCCTTTGCCGCAATCCAGGCCAAAGACTATAACAAGGCGAGGGGTTTGCTCGGGATGGAGGATAAAGATTCGATCTTCTATAAAGAGGACAAAGATATGAAACTCCTCTTCTGCAACAGCGCAAAAGCCAAGAAAGCCATGATCGCCGGTGGCTTCAGCAGGGATAACGAAGTGACCCTCTATGTTGATTTCTCCGGCGTCGAGCAGTCGACGGTGCAGATGACCAAGGAGGAGGGGGGGTGGAGGATGTCCGGTTGTGGCGGTTACTGGCCATAGAATAAACCGGCAGCAGCCCGTTGCTGAGAGGTGTAGCTACTACCGAAGTTAAGGAGAAGGGCATGCGTCTGATCATGTATCTGTTGGCTGCCGTATTACTGTTTGCTATTGCCGGTACTACAACATTGGCCAATGCAGGTCAGGTCAAGTTCAAGGACCCCTATGCCGAGGATGGTGGCGGCAAGCCGCTAGCGGCTGACGGTGGCGAGGCAGGCAAGTTGCTGATGGCGGTATTCAATGCGCTCGTCAAAAAGGATTACAACCAGGCAAGGGAACTGCTCGGCAAGGAGGGGGAGACCGAATCGATTCTCTTCTCCAACGACAGCATCAAGACCCTCTTCTACAACAAGGAGGATTCAACCAGTGCAAAGATAGTCGGCGGCTTCAGTGGCGATGAAGTGGTGACCTTTTTTGTGGAATTCTCCGGTGGTGACAAATCGACCGTTGAATTCGGCAGGCATGAAGATCGCTGGGTCTACAGAAGTTCCAGCCCCGGCTGGCGGACAGAGTAGGCTGCTGATAACGCTTCACCTGCACATCTCCACTCTGCATCATGACTTATCTACAAAAAGGACCGCCGCTGCCAAGCTTCCCCTGCAGCGGCGGTCCAGTAATATCAACGCAAGTTTCTGCCAATCGCAGTTGACTAGTTCTGCTTCCCGGCCAGCCGCTCTTCGATACTGATAAGAAAACGGCCATCGTCATCACGCCAGCGGATCCATCCGGAAGTCGCCAGATCGACGATGACCAGCGCCCAATCCCCCTGCACCTCGATAATACGGAGTTGGCGCTGTTTTGAGAGGGTTTCCAGTCGCTTCGAATTGCTGGCCGGTGCCGCAAAAAGCTGGTAATAACCCTTCTTCAACCCTGTCAACAGCCTGGCCGGCTTACCTTTGAGCAGTGCATCCCAAGGCTGATAGTCCCAGTGGCGCTCTAACCGCAGCCACCCTTCCCGACCCGCCTCGTCATAGGCAATTCTCAACCACTCACCACGACTTCTGGTGACCATCAGGGGATACTGGTCGATAACCGTTTTGAACACCATGGCTAATGATGGGATTTCAGCTGTATCGAGCTCCAGCAGCCTCCCCACCTCTGGTTCACGATAGAGGGTCAGCAACAGTGGCTGCTGCTCCTTGCCTGACGGGAATTGACGCACCAGCAACAGGCCGCTGCCGCTAAGCGGCCTCGGATTGATGGCGCCACTGGCTGTAAGAGGCTGAACCAGCAACAGCAAGACGATTACGAAAACCGCCGGGCGCAACTTCATCTTCTTGCCATACGTTGTAACAGGGCGAAGTAGTCGACTGCCGCAGCAGTACCTTCGGCCGGTGCCCAGTCCGGCAGTTCGGCAGAGGTGAGCGGGAGGTAAGGGCCACCCTTTGCTTCGAGGAAGATAGTCCCCTGCTCCAGGCTGATGACCGTATGCAGTATCCCATGGGGGATATCGACCCCTATCTTTGCCCCGCCGGCGGTCAAGATCTCTTTCTCCTCCAGCTTGCCGTCGGCAGCGAAGTAGAGCACCGCCATACTCCCACGCACTATCAGCATGGTCTCATCCTTGGCCGGGTCGAGGTGGCAATGGGGGCGGATATAACTCTCCGGTTCAATGGCATTGAGAAGGCGATGACAAGGGTAGTCATCACCGGGATGAAAGTTGCGGTTCTTGCGCTGTCGCGGGTTCTGCATCGCCTCACTGGTCAATTCATCAAGCAGATGCTGGTCAATTATCCGCACTGTTCGTCTCTTTCCTGAGGATACTCAGATTAGCTTTATGTAGCAGGATCATTCTACCAGAGCGATCTGGTTGCCGTCCGGGTCCTTTACCACCGCCATCTTTCCCCACGGCATCCGCTCCAGCGGCTCGGCAAAGACTACTCCGGCATCGGTCAACTCCTTGCATAGCAACTCTATATCCTTCACCTGCAGGGTAATTCCGGTATGCCGTCCTACCAGGGGGTAAGCAGCTTCGTGCATCGCCAAAGCCACCCCCATGGTCGTCACGCCGGGGAAAAATTCCATCATGGCCCTTGATTCATTGGCCAGCGGCAACTTCAGCTGCTCTTTGTAAAACTGCTTGGCCCGCTCGAAATCACGGACAAAGACCACCACGTTTTTCATCTTCTCGATCATGACCAACACTCCTGAATTTGCATCTGTAGAGCCTGTTCAATAGATAGCAGAGCCGCCGGCAACTGGCAAGGCATATTTTTTCTCTGGCTTCTTGCCAGCCTGAAATATTCGAGATGCAGCCTGATCACTGAACAGAAAATGCTTGTCCGGCACTGAATTTTAGCTACAATAGGGGCAGGAGTGGACGAATGGGTTTCATGCCGAGAAAAGTATATGTCGCCGCCTCTTACATGCTCCCTGTTGGCCGTTACAACGGCAAGGAGCGGGAACTGCTCAGTTTTCTCGACCTGGCGGAGCGGATGGAGGCCATCTTTCACGAAAGTCCGGTCCGGCGCAAGGAGATAGAGACCGTGGTGGTCGGCAGCCAGAACCCGGTCGCATTCTCCGGGGTCGACAACACCGCTGCCAAGGTGGCCGGAGTGCTTGGCTGCTCCGGCACCAAATCTGTGCTGATTGATACCGCCTCATCCTCCGGAGCCTCGGCACTGGAAAACGCCTACCTGGAGATAGCCTCCGGCCGCTCTGACCATGTGCTGGCAATCGGTATCCAGAAGATGAGCGATGTCGATACTACTGCAGCCACCAGGATTGTTGCCGGTGTGATTGACAAGGAAGAGGCGGAATATGGCCTCTCCATGCCTGCTTGCGGGGCGCTGGTAGCCAGGGCGCTGATGGAGCGACTGCAGCTGTCAGAGGAGGAATGGACGGCATTCTCGGCGCTCCTTACCCAGCGCGCGCAGCATTTTGCCTCAATGAATCCCGATGCCCATCTCCGTTCTCCACTACCTATTGCAGATTACTACCGGCAGATCGCCAACGGCCGCAACTACCGCTACTGGGCGCCGCTCCGTTATCACGATTTCTGCCCGATGTCCGACGGCGCCGCCGCAGTCATCCTGACTGCCAAACCCCAGGATGTCATGGTCAGCGGGGTGGGGAGCGCTACCGATATCCCGACCATTGCCGATCGCCACTACTTCCACTCTTTCCCTGCCACGGTACGGGCAGCGGCAGAGGCGTATGGAATGGCCGGCATCAAGGATATCAGGAGCCTGGCAAATCGCCTCCACGTCAATATGCACGATCCATTTAATGGCTTCGGCCCGATCAACATGGTCGACCTCGGCATTCTACCCCGCAACCGCTTGTTGGACGGCTTGCTGGATGACACCCTGACCGGGGAACGGGGACTCTTCCCGACCAACCTGACCGGGGGGCTGAAAGGGCGTGGTCACCCACTTGGCGCGACCGGCATGATCCAGGTAGTGGAAAACCACCGGCTGATCCGTAGCAAAGGGTTTGCCGCCGGTCTCTCCCACTCCATCGGCGGCCCGATCAACAACAATGTGGTTATCCTGCTGGAGCGGACCGATCATTATGAAAAACGTCACTCTGCCCCGTACAAGCCTTGGGGGCTCCCCTCCCTGGGCCATCTCAAACCGGCTGAAGTCTCGTTGGAGCGATTACTCTGCGGGGGAGCTCCAGTTGAGGGGGATTTTGTCACTGCCACCACCCGCTTCGACCACAAACTGGGAACCCCGCTCAATACCATCATGATAGTCAGCTGCCGACAGGAATTGCGCCGCTATTCATTTCTGTTCGGTATCAGTGGCGAATATCATGAAGCAATAGCTCAGCTTAAACCAGGTGACCGGGTCAGTCTGGAAGGAGACGCCAACGCCATCATGGTCAACCGGATGCCGGTGCAACGCTTCTACCAGCGTACCATACACGGTCTGGTGGAGCTGGCCGAAGCGAGCTGGAAAAGACTTCGCGCCGAGCGCCCGCGCTGAACATGACAACAGACTGGAGATCTTGACTGATGTTTTTCTGCAAAAAACTTTTATCCGTAATGATCCTCCCCCCTGGTTGCTTCATCATCCTGCTGCTGATCACTGCTGTATGGTTGGCCAGGAGCAGGAAAAAACTGGCAGCAGCGATTATCTTTATGCTGGCTTTGCTGCTCTGGCTCTCTGCTACCAGCTGGGTAGCAGGCGGATTGATACATTCACTGGAAAAGGATTGGCCGCTACCCACCCAGGTCAAGGGTGATGTCATCATCCTGCTGAGTGGCGGAATCTATCGTCAGGGTAGTGATTTTTCAGGGCTCGGCGTCCCTTCCGAAGAGATGTTCGGCAGGATAGTCAGCGCCGTCCGTCTGCAGAAAAGACTTCATCTGCCGATTATCGTCTCAGGTGGGGCTGTCAATAGCTCAGACTATGCTGAGGCACCGGTAGTCAAGCGGGTACTGGTCGACCTCGGAGTACCGGAACAGCTGATATATACGGAAGTAAAGAGCCGGGACACGGCGGAAAACGCCCGTTACTCGCGCGAAATCTGTCGTCGTCTAGGTTTTTCTGCACCGATAATAGTGACTTCCGCCTTTCATATGCGCCGCGCCATGATCGCGTTCCGGGGTGAAGGGATGAGGCTCTCCCCCTATCCGGCGCTGATCAGGACCGGTGGGAAACCGGAGATCTCCTGGGCCAATCTTGCTCCTTTATCATCGGCACTACAGCTCACTTCAACCGCCTTCAGGGAGTACCTCGGCCTGACTGTCTATCGCATCTTTCCGCCCCGCTGAATGAGTGCCGGCCCTGCAGCAGATAACACCTCCTGCCAGGGAAAATAGTCTTGCTTCCAGCGGCACATTACGCTATCTTAATCATGTTCGTTATCCATCTCTGCAACGCACTTCCCGACATCCAGCCAAAGGTAGCTAAGCTGCCAAGGAGGTATCCGTGCCAAGGATTCGCACGTTAGACGCAATCATTCTGCTCCTCTCCTGCACCATCGCCACTGTAGGCATGGCAAGAGCAGAAGAGATCGTCACCCTCCGTGACATAAAGGTCACCAGCAGCGTTGTCCCGGTGCAACTCGAAATTACAGCTGACAAGCAGTTCAGCTTCTCCTCCTATACCATGCCATCTTTACTGCGCGGGGTGATCGACCTCAATTATACCGAACCCGGCAGTGTCAAACTCCAGCAGGATATCAATGCCGGGCCGGTTCTCTCCCTCTCTCTGCAACGGAAAACATTAGGTGACCGTCGCATCACCAGGATAACCTTCAACCTGAAACGGGAGATGGAGTTGAACGTCGCCACCGACTCGATGAACAAAGGGAGACTGCTGGTTACCTTTAGTGATAAAAATGTTCCTGCCAGCAAGCCGTCTGCAGCACCGGCAGCAGGCAAGTCGAACGTTGCAGCAGGTCCAGCGAGTCTGCCTGGCAAGACTTTATCTCCAGTCGTTGCACCGGCCGCTCAGGGGATAACAGCTGGAAAACCCTCAACGCCCCCCCGTCCTGCAGTGAATGCTGCAACTGCTCAACCAACCCGGGTGCTGCAGCCGGTCGTTCCTGCCTCGCCAACCGGCCGATTGGTAAGCGGCATCAAATTCAGCGAGGGCGCGCTGGATATTATCGCCAGCCAGCGCCTGGATAACTATAACTCCTTTACCCTTAACGCTCCGGGGCGGCTGGTCATCGATCTGCCCCATACCAGAAGCGCCCTGGCGAACACCGCCATCCCCATCAACCGCCATGGCGTCAGGTCGCTTCGCATCGGCAGTTATCCAGACAAGCTCCGACTGGTCTTCGATGCCGAACAGAAGTCTTTCCCCCCCTACGAATTGATCAAGACCGACAAGGGGCTACGGATCATCTTTATCTCTGGCAACAAACGCTGACCAACTCTGCGGGGTGCCCTGCTTTACCCTTAACTGCAGCACCGCTACAGCATTTTGCTGCCGCCATCCCTCTTGACAATCAACCCCGGTTGCCATAAGCTCGTTAACAGGTAGAGCCAATATTGTCTAACCTGCACGACCCAGTGTCATATCCGAGTAGGAGGTCTGCCATGCTCGATTCACGTTTTGACCGCTTCTTCTCATCGCCAGCCTTTGCCGTTGCCGGGGCTTCCAGCAACCGGGAAAAATATGGCAACAAGGTTCTACGCTGCTATTTGCTGAACAACAAGCGGGTCTATGGCATCAACCCGCGAGCCACTGAGATCGAAGGTGCCCCTTGCGTGGCAAGCATCGCCGATCTTCCGCCAGATGTGAAAAGCATCTCGGTCGTCACCCCGCCGGCCATCACCGAACAAGTGGTCAAAGAGGCTATTGCCAAGGGGATAGAGAATATCTGGATGCAACCGGGTGCCCAGAGCAGTGCAGCTATCGAGGCTTGCCAGCAGCATGGCATCAATGTTATTGCTGACGGCAGCTGTCTACTGGTGATGCTCGGCTACCGCGACCACTGATCCGGACTAATGTCTGCAATTTATCTGGGGGGAGTAAGATGACCAGTGACACTGAATTGAATGCCCAGCTGAAGCGGGTTCTTACCTCCCTGGAGATGCTCCTCCCCAAGCCGGTAGCCAGGATCGACTGGCACTCCTGCCATGCAGCAAACTGGCGCCGCCACTCCTTTGCCGGCTATCTGGAGGCGATCCCCAATATCGAGAGCATCCATCTGGACGACCTGCTCGGGATCGAAAAACAGAAATATATCCTGGAGACCAATACCCGCCAGTTCCTGGCCGGGCTACCGGCCAACAATATACTCCTCTGGGGGACCCGCGGCACCGGCAAATCTTCGCTGGTCCGTGCCCTGCTCCATACTTATGCACCCAAAGGGTTACGGGTACTGCAGGTGGACAAGGACGACCTGATCCATCTGCCTGACATAGTTGACGAGATCAAGGGGGAACCGTACAAGTTCATCATCTTTTCCGACGACGTCTCCTTTGAAGTTGGAGAATCGAGCTACAAGATGCTGAAGAGCGCTCTCGATGGGTCGGTATATGCGCCGCCGGACAATGTCCTGATCTACGTCACCTCCAACCGCCGTCACCTGATCCCCGAATATGAGAGCGACAATCGTGGCGCCATGCTGGTGGAGGGGGAGATCCATCATGGTGAGACAGTGGAAGAGAAGATATCCCTCTCCGGCCGCTTCGGTCTCTGGGTCTCCTTTCACCCCTTCAGCCAGGATCAGTATCTGGTGGTGGTCAAGCAGTGGCTCGCCAAGCTTTGCGAAAAGAACGATGCCGTACTCCCCTGGGACCAGGAGGTCCAGGAGGCGGCGATTCTCTGGTCACAGCGCAAAGGCGATCGGAGCGGCCGCATCGCCTACCAGTTTGCCAGTAACTGGGTCGGGACCAAACTGCTGGAGAACATCCCTTAACCTGGCTAGAGCGAAATAAGGGCAGTCTATGTGGAACAATGAGTTGGCTATCGGCATAAAGGAGTGGGATGAGCAGCATCAGGAGCTTTTTCGTAGGCTTGATGCGCTATTGGCTGCCTGCTGTAGCGGCAATTGTACAGTTGCGGTGCAGCAGACCATCGTTTTTCTGGAAGAGTATATCGGCCTCCATTTTGCCACCGAGGAGCAGCAGATGGCGCTTCACGAGCCGCCGCAGTTCCGCCAGCATCTTGCCGAGCATGCCAGATTCATTATACAGCTCGATTCCATAAAGAAGAGTGTTGCTGCCGGAGTGGCAAGTTCGGAGATTGCCCTGCAGGTGAACCAGATGCTCATCGATTGGCTGAAGAATCACATCCTGCAGACCGACAAGGTGAGTGCCAGCTATTTGCTGGCATATCGTCCAGAGAGCTAGCAGATTAGCCTCTGTACAGAAGGGCTGAGACCGGTCGGTCAAATTAGATTCAACGTAGCCCCATCCGGGTCAAGGTCCGACCGAAAAACTGGTTGAGCGGATTCTCTCTGGCCAGAAACGGGAATACCGGCTCTTTTCTGGTCCCAAGCTCTGAGAGTTCAGCATTAATCTCTGCATTCCTCTCCAGTCTCAGCCCCATCCTGAAAATCCTGATGGCATCCTTCTTCTGCCCTGCCAGCAGATGAATCCTGCCGAGATAGAGGAAATGGATTGAACTCTTCGGTTCCCGTTTGATCGCTTCCTTGCACAGGGATATCCCCTTTTTCACATTACCCTCTGCCAGGGCAAGAACGTAGCCGAATAACGTACAATTAAGCGGGGTCCGGTCAAGTTCTATCAGCTCCCTGAAATAGTCGAGTGCCTTGCCGGCATGGCCTGATTTCAGAGCCTGCATGCCGTTGTTGTAGAGATCTTCCAGATAACTGTCAGCCATGATATACCTCTCTTAAATTGTACGAGTCGATTCTCTTCTCTTCATCATGCAATATTTATACATATTATCAACTCTTGACAATCTTTTGTCAATCCTGGCGAATCCGCTGTCTGATGAGATCTATACTGCAAAGTTACTGTAAGAGGCTGCTGAAAAGGTTTTTAGCTGAAATATCACCCGTTAACGACTATATTTACTTTTTCTACAAAAATTGCGATAATAACACCATGCACTAAGGAGGAGCCAGCCGATGAAAAACATCTGGGAAGAACGGGAAAAAGCGCTGGAAAACGGATATTTCCTGAAACTGGAGCAGGAGAAGATAGAGAAGCTGCGTGATGCTGCCAGGGAAAAAATGGTTCGGGAACTCTGCCATAATCGCTGCCCCAAGTGTGGTGAGCAGATCGAGCCGCTCACCTTTCGCGGCGTACCGCTCGACAAGTGCCCCGGCTGCGGGGGGATCTGGCTCGGCCCGAAAGACCTGCAGATTCTTTCTGCAAAGGATCATCGGACCTGGTTCGACCTCTGGTTCCGGGGAGAAGAGGAGTAAAAAAGACCGCTCCGGCAGCTGCGGCTGCGGGCGGTCTTTAAGTTAAGCTCCCTGGGATTTGGCGATTAAGCTGAGTATGCTGGCTAAACCGCCGCATACACCATCGGGATCCTGTTACGCACCCCTTTTTCGACAGTCTCTTCGCGACGTATCACAGAGTGTCTCACCGGAAGCCATTCATCATCACGCAACACTGCTTCAACCAACCCTTCCTTGACCAACTCATCAAGACGTGACTCCAGAGCCAGGCTATAAGTCCCATTACAGCAGCGAACCAGAACAACCATTACCTGTTCCTCCTTTTCCTGCCTGCTACGGCGTGACCATCCGAACCGCATCCAGGTGCCGATACGGCTCCCCCCAATAATAACTACTCACCCTGTATTATCAGACTCCGAAATACATCCGGAGCACCACTGGAAATCCTTATAAACAACTGCTGCTACATAATGTATACAATTAAGGGCCCCTAATATAGCTCGCTTTAAATCGGTATGCAAGATTTATTTTTTGCTGCTGTATTTTTTTTCAGACATGGGTGCGGAGCATCAGTTCGACAGGGTGCGGCACCAGGTAGAACTGCTGGCGGAGGTAGGGCTGGTCATATTTGCGCACGTAATGATTGAGCAGGGTAATTGGGACGATGAGCGGTACAAGTCGGTCGTGGTACTGGCGGATCAGTCCGAGCAACTCCTCCTTTTCTGCAGAGGTGAGCACCCTCTTGAAATAGCCCATGATATGCATCAGCACATTGCTGTTCTTCTTTGCTGTCGCCTGCAGTGACATGGCAGCCATCAGCAGTTCACCGTAGGTGCTATAAAGCTCTGTCGGTGGCAGCTCGCCGGCACGGGCGACCAATACTCCCAGCAGCCGGTAATGCCTGGGGCTGTGCGCCATGATGAGGAGTTTCTGCCTTGTGTGGAATCTGACCAGTAAACTGCTCTTCCGCCCCTGTTTGAGCAGTTCCTGCCAGCGATGATAGGTGAAGACCCGTTCGATGAAGTTTTCGCGAATAGCCGGGTCGTGCAGCCGCCCCTCCTCCTCCAGGGGGAGCAATGGGAAGTGCCTGGCCACGGCGGCGGCGAAGAGACCGCTGCCGCTTCGTATCCTCCCGTCTGAGCCGTATACCTTGACCCGGAAGAGCCCGGAACTGGGGGAGTTCTTCTTGAAGATGAAGCCGTCCAGCTCCTCCTGCTCCAACTCCTTCAGCCGCTCCTGGCAGAAAGCAAGCATCTTCGGCGTAATATCTATCTTTGTCTGCCTGGTCATCAACCGCGGTGCCGCCGGGTCACCCTCCAGCCGCATCGCCTCTCGCGGCACCGGCAGGCCGCACCCCACCTCGGGGCAGACCGGGACAAACCGGCAGAACTGGCCGAGGATATCGGTGATGTAGCGGTCCTGCTGCTGGCCTCCGTCATAACGGACCTTTTCGCCGAGCAGGCAGGAGCTGACGCCAAGCATTATCTCCTCCCCCATCTCCCCTCCTCACCTCGCATGACAGTTGAGCGAGGTCGTTTTATGGAGTATACTCTTTCCACAGCCTGCTGCAAACAGAGAAAAGTAAATTTATAAACAAGGAGTAATCCATGGAGAAACCTGCCAACTGTAGCTGCGGAGCAAGCCATCAAGGACATATCTGCGTTTTGAAGAGCAAGGGGCTCGCAAGCGAGGTCGATCACCTGACCAGCGCTCCCACTGTTTCCTGCTTCACCTGCGGTGTGGAAGCGAACAACGGCAATAACGTCTGTAACCCGGTGACACTGGATAGCTGATAAAGAAGGAGCTTTTCTTCCGGGTCAGTTTTATCCCTGAAACTCGGTCAGAAGACCATCCTCGGCACTGAAGCACCCCTTTCCGTCACAATTGCCAGGCGCTATGCATGGTACATCTGCGCACCCTTGATACTGGCGGGTATAGGCTCTCAGTGCGACACTATATGCCCTGATTCATATCGATGATAACGTTACGATTTTCTCTTGCATAAATTTGAAATTCTTGACAATACTTGATTCCGAAAGTATGCGGATATGGTAGTTTTTATGATGTCCCTTTGGAGGGGCAGATGAAACTGGTCTGCAGCAATAGAGAACCGCTTGGTCAGCTTTGGAGCTGATGAGGCGGTTTTTTGTTTCTGGGGTAGCCGGGAAATTAATTTAGTATTGAGCACCTGAAAAATATGTTACCAAGGTATCAGGCATGCTACAATGTTTATAAATTTTAATCAAAGCCAGAGGTGAATCGCCATGTCAACAGAGAGTAACCGCATCTGTCTGTCTCTGCCAGGGTTCTGTATGATGACCCCGTGTCGATTTCCTCGGGCAAAAAGCAAAATTCTGCAGATGTTGCTGGTGGTCATTGCCTGCTTCATCGCTCTGCTTTTACCTCTGAAAGTGCAGGCCGCGGTAGTTTCGGTAACCACAACCGCAGACAGCGGCGCCGGTTCCTTGCGTCAAGCGGTGAGTGTCGCAACAGCCGGAGATACCATTGATTTCAGCGGGCTCACCCTGCCGGCGACCATCACCCTGACATCAGGCGAAATCGCCATCAATAAAAACCTGATCATTGCCGGCACCGGAGCCCGTAACCTGACCATCAGCGGTGGTGGCAGCAGCCGGATATTCAATATCTCCACAGGGGTAGTGACAATCAACGGAGTGACCCTGTCCAATGGCAATGCCGGTGCCGGTTTAAAAGGCGGCGCCATTTATAACTCCGGCAATCTTACCCTCAACAAAGTGACGGTAAGCAACAGCTCGGCACCGGCCACCGTTCCCCCTGGCAGCGGCGGCGGCATCGCCAATTACGGCACTTTAACTTTGCTTGAGACAACAGTATCCGGAAATAGTGCCAATTATGCCGGTGGCGGCATCTATAATGAAGCCGGTATCATGGTTATTAACAACTCCACCATCAGCGGCAATAGCTCCTCGGATGGGGGGGGTATCTACCATTACAGTGGCGGCAGCAACCTCACTCTCAATAATTCCACCATAACCTACAATTCAACAGGCAATCCGGCGTCGGCAGCTCTCGACCACTACTTCGGCAATCAACTAGCTATCTATAACACCATTATTGCCAATAACAGTGGCGGTATTGCGGACCTTCTCATAGGGTCCACACCTCCAAATTTTTTAACCTACAGCCTTGTCGGAACAGTGAGCGGAACCCTTGGCACCGCTGTTACAACCGGCACTATTTACGGCCCGGCAATTCTTGGCCCTCTCGGTAACAACGGCGGTCCGACCGACACTCATGCCCTCCTCCCGGGAAGCACGGCTATCGACGCCGGTGTAACCTGCCTCCCGTATGACCAGCGGGGCGTAGTTCGTCCGCAAGGGGCAAAATGCGACATAGGCGCTTTTGAAGCGATCAGCGGGCAACTTGGCGGAGCCATCCAGAGCGGCAGCGTCAACCTGACCAGCACCAACGCCGGAGTCGCCACCCTGGCCGGTCTGGCGGGGACTTCCGGTTCGACCAACGGGGTCGGCACGGCAGCACTATTCAACTATCCGTTCCACACCACCAGCGACGGTTCCAATATCTACATTGCCGACCGCAGCAACCACACCATCCGCAAGATGGTCATTGCCGACGGCACCGTAACCACCCTGGCCGGAACCGCCGGTTCCACAGGCAGCACCGATGCCGTCGGCACCTCCGCCAGGTTCAACTTCCCGGATGGCATAACCACTGACGGCGTCTATCTCTATGTGGCCGACTCAGGCAACAACAAGATCCGCCGTATCGACATCGCCGGCGGCAGCGTCGCAACCCTGGCCGGAACCGGCAACTCCGGCGCCCTGAACGGCCCGGCGCTTTCCGCCACATTCAACAGCCCGTCAGGAATCACCACCGACGGTTTGAGCCTGTTCGTTGCCGAGGCCCTGAATCATACCATCCGCCGGATAGACCTGAACTCGGGGTGGGTCTCGACCCTGGCCGGCAGCGCCGGTGTCTCCGGTTCCCAGAACGGGACCGGAGCCAATGCCCGCTTCAATGCCCCGCAGGGGATCACCATGGATGGGGTTAATCTATTTGTCGCCGATTACAACAACTACACGGTGCGCAAAATCGAAATCGCCACGGCAACCGTCTCGACCCTGGCCGGTCTGGCCGGGACGTTCGGCACCACCGATGGTCCCGGCTCAAGCGCCCGCTTCCAGCAACCGGTCGCCCTTGTTACTGACGGCACCAGTCTATACGTCAGCGACACATTCGCCCATACCATCCGCCGCATCGACTACACCGCCACCCCCTTTGTTACCACTGTTGCCGGGAGCGCCGGATTATCCGGCAGTGCAGATGGCTCAGCCGGCAGCGCGCGCTTCAAAGCGCCCTATGGTATCACCAGCGACGGGACACGGCTCTTCGTGCTCGACAAGGACAACTTTACCGTTCGCATCATCGGCCAGCCTTCCCTGCTTGTCTCTCCGCCAGCGCTCGCTTTCGGCAGCGTCGGCATCGGCTTCAGCGCTCTCCAGCCATTGACCATTACCAGTACTGGCGATATGCCTCTGCTGGTAAGCAGCTACTCACTCTCTGACGCAACCTACTTTGGCCCGATCGTTCCGGGGAAAAGCAACCCCTGCCCCACCCCCCCATATACCCTGGCTAGCGGCGCGTCATGCACTATTGATGTGACATTCCATCCGACCATTCCATCCCCGCCAGGAACAAGCATCAATATCTATTCCAGTGCCCCCGCTTCACCGGTGAGCGTCCCTCTCTCCGGTGTAGGTAGCCATCCCTGCATCTGGACTGCAGGGGTAACCGGCAACTGGCATACCGCTGCCAACTGGACAGGCAATTGTACGGGCGCCTCCCCTCCTGGAGCTCCGGGACCGGCCGACTTCGTTGTTATCCCCGCCAGCGCCACCCCCTATTCCGTAAACCTGGATGGGAACTCATTGATTACCGCGGTTAAAGTGGGCAGCCAGGCGACTCTGGCTATCCCCGCCAACAATCTTATCCTTACCGGGCCGGGCAGTCTGGTTGAAGCTGGCGGCACTCTCAACCTGTCCGGCGGCATCCTTACCATTCCGGTCGGTCTGGCCGTGAACGGAGCCTTCAACTGGTCGGGGGGCACGATCAGCGGGACAGGCGGTCTGCTCGGCATAAGCGCTGGGGCAACTGCGACCATCAGCGGCCCAGCCGTAAAGAACCTGAATGGCGCCACAATAAATAGCGCCGCATATATTCCTGTGAGCGGTACCGGTAATCTGAATTTGGACAACGGCGCAGTTTTTCAGAATGACGGTACCCTTGACCTGCAGAGCGACGCCGGTCTAACCATCGGCGCAGGGGGGGGCACTTTCAACAATAATGCCGGCGGGGTGTTTGAAAAGAGCGCCGGGACCGGCAAATCTCCGGTCGATACCATGTTCAACAGCAAGGGGGCTGTCAACATAGCTACCGGCACGCTCTCCTTGACCGGTCTCGCCGGTTTTATATCCGGATCGGTTAGTGGCGGCGGCACACTCGAATTCCTCGGCTCAGCGTTTGTTACTCCGGCAGTGACCTATGATAACAGCGTAGCTAACGGCACCACGTCCATTGCCGGCGGCACGGTTGCCTTCGACAACGTCGCCCAGACCGGCAATTTCATCTTCACCAGCGGCAACCTGAACGGCAACGGCTCCCTCAACGTCAAAAACAGCTTTACCTGGGACGGCGGCACTGTGGGGGACGCAGGACATCCGGCGTTTCAATTGAACCTTGCCCTCGGTTCGACCTCTTCACTGGCCGGTGCGGCGCCCCTTCTTTTCAGCGCCGGTACTATCGCCAACGCCGGCACCGTAACGATGACAAGCGCCGTAAATGATCTGGATATCGCTGCCGGTGCGACCTTTCAGAACAACGGCAGCTTCGATTTTCAGACCGACAGGGGACTCTCCGGAACAGGCACCTTCAACAACAATCCCGGCGCTCTGATAAAAAAGAGTGCCGGAGCCAGTTCTTCCATTGCGCCACCATTCGTAAACACAGGTACTGTTGACGTACAGTCCGGAGTCATCAATTTTTCCGGCACCATTGCCCTCCCCGCCGTAGCTTTGACCATATCCGGCACATCACAATACGGAAAAATCTACTCGCCGATCGGTTCGATTATTTCCGGCACTCCTATAACTATTAATCTCGCGTATACGCCGGCAACCGGCGACACGTTCACCGGCGTAATCAGTTGCGGCACAACATCGTGCCTCAGCGGTACCTTTAGCAGCATAATCCCGGCGACTCCGGGAGCAAACCAGGTGTGGAGCCCAGTCTACAATTCGACATCCGTTGATCTCAAAGTCATCGGCAACCAGACCATAACCTTCAACAACCCCGGTCCGCAAACATTCGGCATGAGCCCTACGCTGACGGCCAGCGTATCTTCGGGTCTGACCCCCACCTTCACTTCAACTACGACAGCAGTCTGCGCCATCACTGCCGCCGGCAAATTGGCTTTTAACGGATCCGGAACCTGCACCATTGCCGTTGACCAGCCGGGTGATCCCAGCTACAACCCGGCGACCCAGGTATCGCAGAGCTTTACGGTCAACCCGGCATTATCAATCAGCACCATAACCCTGCCAAGCGGAACGACGGGCATAGCCTACAGCCAGACCATTGCACCAACCGGCGGAACTGCGCCGATTACATTTGCCATCAGCACAGGCACCATACCCACCGGTCTGACGCTGACAACCGCAGGAGTTCTCTCCGGCACCCCGCCTGCCACTGGCACATTCACATTCGACGTAGTCGCAACCGACGCTGTCGGCGCTACGGCGATTCAGAGCTACACGGTAAACGTTACTGATTCCATGGTTTTCACCACAACTACCCTGCCGGCCAGCACCATAAACATCCCCTACAGCCAGACAATCACCGCTACCGGCGGCATGTCGCCGCTTACCTATGCTGTCACGGCTGGTTCGCTTCCTGCCGGTGTAAGCCTCAGTTCATCTGGCCTGCTCACCGGAACCCCTACCGCCAGCGGCACATTCAATTTTACTGTTACAGCTACTGATACTCTACTGAATACGGCAAACCAGCCTTTATCCATCATCATCAACCCGGCAGTCGCCATCATCATCTCGACACTTCCAACAGGCACGGTTGGCATCTTTTACAACCAGAACATTGCAACTTCCGGCGGTACCGCGCCGACCAGCATTTCCCTGATGACCGGCACCATCCCGACCGGTCTGACACTGACAACCGCCGGGGTCCTCTCCGGCACCCCGACCAGCAACGGCTCGTTCTCTTTTACCGTCGAAGCTCTTGACTCAGTCGGTGCCATTGCCAGCCAGACCTATACGGTGATAATCGCACCACCTGTCACCTACACTGTCACTTCTTCCGTTTCCGGGGTCGGCGGCAGCATCACTCCGCCAAGTGCCAGCGTAACGTCCGGCGGCACAACCAGCTTCACCGTGGCTCCTGATCCAGGCTACAGAGTTACATCGGTATCCGGCTGTGGAGGGACCTGGAGCGGTGCCAATCCGTTTGTCACCGGCACTATAACGGCGAACTGCGCCGTGACGGCGGCCTTCAGCCTGAACAGTTACACCGTCACCGCCACGGCAGGCGGTGGCGGCAGCATCTCCCCGGCAGGCAGCTTGACGGTAAATAGCGGTGCAAATCAGCCCTACTCTATAACCCCCAACACCGGCTACCATATCCTCGATGTCAAGATCGACGGCATTTCCCATGGAGCCATCGCTGCCTATTCTTTTACCAACGTTACCGCCGATCACACCATTGATGTGCGCTTTGCCGTCAACACCTACACCGTCACCGCCAACGCAGGCGGTGGCGGGAGCATCACACCGGCTGGCACGGTTTACCTCCCATACGGTGCCGAGCAGACATACTCCTTTACGCCCAATACCGGCTACTCCATTGCCGACGTCAAGGTCGACGGCGTATCCAAGGGGGGTGTCTCTTCCTACACTTTTACCAACGTCATCGCCGACCACACCATTGATGTGCGCTTTGCCGTCAACATCTACACCATCAACGCAACAGCAGATTTAGGCGGGAGCATCACCCCGGCTGGAGCGGTTTCTCTCCCCTTCGGCTCAGAACAGACGTACGTTTTCACTCCGGAGAGCGGCTATTTCATCGATACTGTCAAAATCGACAACCAATCTGTCGGCATGGTCACAAGCTATACGTTTACCAACCTGAGAGCCTATCATACGATAACTGTAGAATTTGCCAGACCCGACGGCGTCATCGACCCGACCAATAGAACCGGTATACCGAATATCGGCGATGCCCTGATCGCTCTCACCATCGCCATGGGTGATATCACTCCCACACCGCACCAGTTAAAACATGCGGATGTCGCTCCGCTGGTCAACGGCGTCCCCAAACCAGACGGCATCATCGATATCCGCGATGTCCTGCTCACCCTCCGCAGGGTCGTCGGACTGGAAAAATAAGGGGCCAGTGACAACAGGCCACTACCATAAATAGTTGTTACCACAACCCTGAGTACCAAGCAGAGGTCCCGATGCACCTGATACAGATACTCCTCCCCCTCTTTGACAATACCGGCGACCCCTTCCCGCCGCGGGAATTCCTGCGGGTGCGGGACCATCTGACCGAACGGTTCGGCGGCATCACCACCTACATCCATTCGCCGGCAGTAGGGCTCTGGAAAGAGACCAGCAGATCCACCGTGCATGACGATATCGTCATCTACGAGGTGATGAGCGAAACGCTGGACCGCCCCTGGTGGAGCGCCTACCGCCAGGAGCTGGCAAACCTTTTCCGCCAGGAGTTGCTGATCGTCCGGGTCAGTCAGGTGGAGCTGTTGTAAAAATAAGAATATGTTAATTCTGCTTGATTTCAAAATGTATCCGCTATTATTAAGTCCAAAGTAGCCAACTTAGGTAACGGCAATCTCTACCATCAATGACGATCATGCACTCCGGATTGCTGACTTGAATTGTATAAGCCAATGATCTAAGGTGCATGACTTGACTTACGCCCGCATAAATAAAGCCTCTATCCGGTTAATCTCAACCCTGCTGCAACGTCTCGCCGCACCGCTGTTGCTGGCTATGCTGCTCACCACAACTATCCCTGCCACATTACTGGGCTACCCGGCTGAAACTCCCAAAGATATTCTTCTCCTCTCCTCCTACCATGCCGGGCTGGAATGGGATGATGCGATTAAAAGAGCCGTGACCGATGTTCTCAAACCTGAGGAGAACTGGCTAGAGATCCATTACGAGTATATGGATACCAAGCGTATTGCTGACCCGGAGTATCTGCGCCTGCTGCACAACCTCTATCGACACAAGTATCGGCAAAGAGCGCCGGCCCTCATCATTGCCACGGACAATTTCGCCTTTGACTTCCTGCGAAAATTCCGTGACCAACTCTTCCCTGAAGTCCCGGTGGTCTTTTGCGGCGTCAATTTCTACCATGACCGGATGCTCGCCGGACATCGTCTCTTCACCGGCGCGGCAGAGATCTTCGATGCCGCCGGGACCGTCGATATAATCCTCCGACTCCACCCCGGCACAAAGGAGATATTTGTCCTCAATGACCATGATCTGACCGGGAGGGCATGGGACAATACCATCAGGGAACAGCTTGAGGGGCGTTATCCTGGGGTCAGGTTTACCTACGCCGAAAGCTATACCGCCAAGGGGGCAATCGAACGGGTCCGCGGGTTGAAGCCGGGGACGGTCGTCCTGCTCGGGGTCTTTCTCCGCGATGCAGAGGGGAAGTATATATCTGCCCACCGTTTCGGTGATAAGCTGTCAAGCGCCTCTCAGGTACCTGTTTACGGGCTCCTCGATCTCTATCTCGGCCACGGCATATTGGGTGGCTTGCTTGTGGACGGTTACCACCAGGGGGAGCTGGCCGCCAGGATCGCCCAGCGTATCCTGGCGGGCGAAGCACCAGGGAGTATCCCGGTAATCAAAGAGGGGATTACCAGCTCCATCTTTGATTTTCAACAGCTGCAGCGCTTCGGCATCAGAGAGTCAGCCCTCCCGGCCAACAGCACCGTTATTAACAAGCCGACCTCATTCTACGCCAGACACAAGCTGAAGATCTTTGCCGGGGGAGCATTTGTCGCCGGCCAATCGATCCTGCTCTTCTTCCTGGGGCTGAACCTTCTGCATAAGCGCCGTGCCGAGGAGGAGCTGTGCAGGGCAAACTCCGAACTGGAAAGACGGGTGGAGGAGAGGACTTCCGAGCTGTCCGGCGCCAATGCCGCCTTGACCATAGAAATAGAGGAGCGCAAACGGACCGAGGGAGAGCTTGCCCAGTTGATGCGGGAGCAGCAGATCCTCCTTGATAACGCCCCATTCGGCATTTCCATGGTAGTCGACAGAAAACAGCTCTGGATAAACCGGAAAGCAGCAGAACTGTTTCAATACAGCAAAGAAGAGCTGGAGGGGGAGACCACCAGAAAACTGTACCCGACCCAGGAGGCGTATGACCAATTGGGGCTTGATGCTTATCAGGAATTAGCCAGGGGGGAAGTTTTTGAGACGGTTCAGCAGCTTGTCCGCCGCGACGGTACCCCTATCCTGGTCAGATATATCGGTAAGGCAGTCGACCCGCCTGACTTGAGCAGAGGGACGATCTGGCTGCTGGAGGACATAACCGAGCAGAAACGACTTGAGGAGATGCTACGCCTCAGCGAGGAGACCTTCTCCAAGTCCTTCCACAACGCACCTATGCTGATGACCATGAGCGATATCGAAACCGGTCGATATATGGATGTCAATGAGGCATTCTGCCGGATCTCCGGCTTCAGCAGAGCGGAGGCGGTCGGCAAGACCTCAATCGAGCTTGGCTGGATCTCCCCCGAAAACCGGCAACGGATGTTCAAGCTACTGCAGGAAGAGAATAGGATCGCAGCGATGGATCTGGATCTGCGCAAGAAAGATGGAGCCGTCATCTGGTGCCAATATTATGGCGAGATCATCCGTACCAGCCGCGGCGAGATGCTCCTCTCCATTGCCCAGGATGTCACCGAACAGAAGAGGATTGAGGAAGAGCTGGTAAAGCTGAATGCTGAACTGGATCAGAGGGTAAAGACACGGGCCGCTGATCTGGAAAGACTGAACCGGGAACTTGAGGGTTTCTGTTACGCCATCTCCCACGAACTGCGGGGGCCGATCGCCCGACTGGACGGCTACAGCAGTGTCATCATGGAATGCGCACCGAATGGTACTCCGGAGGAGCTCTCCCGTCTTGCCGGTCGGATCGGCGTGGCAAGCCAAAGGTTGCGTATGGTAATCGACGGGCTGTTGCAGATGACCCGGCTGGCGCGGGCCGATATTGTCCATGAAAGAGTGAACCTCTCCAATATCTGCCAGCACATCATGGGTGAGCTGCTGGAAGATGCAGGGGGACGAGAGATCAAAGTCGTCATTGAAGCGGACGTCTTTGTCGAGGGGGACCGCTACATGCTGGAGGTATGCCTGAAAAACCTGCTTGGCAATGCCACCAAATGTACGGGGAAAAGCTCGCCAGCAATCATCGAATTCGGCCAGACCATGCTTGCCGGGGGGAAGGCCTATTTTGTCAGAGATAATGGCATAGGTTTCGACATCATGTACGCCGGCAAGCTCTTCGAACCTTTCTGCCGGCTGCATAAAGAGAGCGGATTGGATGGGAGCGGAGTCGGCCTGGCAACAGTGCAGCGGGTGATCGAAAGGCATGGCGGGCAGATCTGGGCCGAGGCAGCCCCCGGGGAGGGGGCTACGTTCTATTTCACCCTCGGCGACTGACAACAGTGAGTAAATACCTGATATCGTGATGACGCGAAATCCACCCAAGTATGACTGGTAATGAGCGGCGATTACTGGTATATTTCAGCTGCTTAAGCAATATTATTCCGGGGGTGGGAAACCAATATGTTATCGCGACTGCTCAGATTATCCCTGTTACTGGCAACTCTTCTGCTACTCATGTCCTGCGGCAGCGACAGCTCTGCTCCACCGGCATCGGCAACATTTAGCACTCCGACAGGCACCGGTTACCTGCGTAAATCAGACTCCCTCTGGATCATCAATCTGGAGGGGAGCTACACCGACATGGGGAGACAGTATGGCGCCCTGCTCAAGAACGAGCTGGCAGACCTCTTCATAAGGATCGACCGTCTGGTGACGCCGGCAGAAAGGGGGCTGGTAAACCTGGTCAAACAGCAGTCAGAAACGAGAGAGAGCCAGCTGCTGGCCGGGATGGCCCAGGAGATCGGCCTCACCAGCGACCAGCTGGAACTGGTAAACGCCACTCTGCTATTCATGTATACCACCGGGGGTTGCTCAGCCTTTGCCGCCACCGGCAATCAGACTATAGGTGGGCATACAATCGCCGGCAGAAACTTCGACAGTCCACGCGGCGATTATTCAACGATCTTCAGCAACAAATCGATCCTGGTGATCTACAACCCGAAAGAGCAGTTTACCGCTAACGGTTCGCACCGGGACAACTCGGTCGCTATCATGACCCAGATAGGCTGGATATACGGCCTTACCAACCTCAATTCCAAGGGGCTCTATCTGGAGTACAACAATGCCACCAATTCGATCCCGATCTCGCTGAAAAAAGCGGACGGGACTACAGATATTGATGAGATGCAGAACCGCCTGAAGAGTCAGATGGATGGATTGCACCAGAACCTGTTCGCCTCTTTTGACTGCGACACCCTGGAAGAGCTGGACGCAAAAATGACCGATCCGCTGAAAATGCCGGCCGTGGCGACCATGACCCAGGTGGCGGACCAGGACCGGGTCTGGCATTACGAGCGCTCACCATACGAGCCGGCGAAAAAGATCGCCGCTGGCGAGGCTAAAGGGGCACACGCCTACGACAATCCGGTCAACATGGACATTTTCACCAATCACTTCTTTTTCGCTACCTGGCAGCACCAGAATCTGGATCTCTACACCAATTATGCGGCCCATGGGACCGACTCGGCTAGCAGGACCTTCGCCCGGCTGATCAATCTGCAGAACCTGGCCAAGCAGTCTGCCGGAGCGATAACTCCGGCCAAGATGAAGGAGATCATGACCACCCGGCTCATGACTGACAACAGTGGTGGCCCCTTCATCTCCTGGGGGCTGAGCAATGATGATATCACCTACTTTACCACTGTCACCGACATCGCCAACCGGGTAATGCATGTCTATCCGAATGTCGATACCTTCCCCCGATGGGGGATCATTGACCTCAAGCAGGAATTCCGCTAGCGGGATAGTTGGACTTACAATGGAGGCTCCCATGGCTGACATCCCGAACGACAGGTCATACCTGATTAATGCCGATCAATGGTCTGAGGATGGCTATGTGACGAAGAATAACCGCGTCTATAAATACGAGCTGGATCGGAAGGAACAGAGTTACCTGCTGGGGAGTTCCTGGAGTATCGAGGAATTCCTGAGCGACAGCGATATCAGTGCTGATGCCAGGAGTTGGCTCAAAGGTCTGCTGCATGGATGACAGGAGCTGAAGATGAGACAGCTGCTTAGATCTTCCGCTTTTGTACTTGTTCTGCTTTTGCTCCTGCTGACAGATTTCAATGAAAACGAAAAAGGGGGTATGCCGATGTCAATTCTATCCAAACTTTTGGGCAAGAAGGGTGCTGAAGCTGCGACAACTTACTACTCTCTCGTTTACAAGGCTGACGGCGTTAGCGTGACGATCGAGCTGAATGGCAACGAGGTGATGCAGGAGGATTACGACTTCGGCGCCGCCGGCAGCAGGCCGGTCAACAACTGGACAAAGAGCGGGGCAAACAGGCTGACCGTAAAACTTAAACCGCTCAAAAAGGGGAAAGATGACTATATGAAATACGAGTTGCTCTTCTCCAAGGACCAGCAGGGGCAGATGGCCGGAGATGGGGAGAAGCTCTGGGAATTCCTCTGGAGTTCGGACTCGGCAAAGGAGAAGCTGCCGCTGGAGCAGACCTTCGAGTTTAACATCTGATAGCTGGTTGTCTTCAAATAGAATCAGGTAACAAAACGAAACGCCCCTCCTGTTACAGAGGGGCGTTTCATTTCTCTGGCAGATGGAGCTATCTACCCACCACATTACCCGAGTCGTCGATATAGAAGGTGGTATAACTCCTGAAGGTGGTGTAACTGACACCAAGATAGGAGCTCAACGCCCCGGTCGACATGGCGGTGCTGATAAGGTAGTTGTTCATGTTGCGCAGAAAGTAGAATTTCGGGCCGATGGAGGTAGTCCAGATAGCGATCTGGGCAGCACTCGGAGCGTAGTCGTAGAGCGGCCCGGAGGCGAGCGTCCGCCTGATGATGGCATTGGAGATGGCGACCGCCCCCCGTACCACATCACCAGCGGTAACCAGCGGCAGGCTGGCCCCCACCACCGGGACATTCCTGATGGTGCTGTTGATGGCGACAAAGACCGTCGGGTCGAGGGCCTGATTGAGCAGGCCGACCATCTTCCGCAGATGCGCCTTCCGCTCGACAGTGAAGTCGGCGTACTTCAAGTCGTAACCGTTCTGCGAGATCCCCTGGACTATCGCCATGAACGAATAGATCATCATGGTCGCCTTGATCTTCTTCAACTGCGCTTCGGTGACACCACTGGCATCAAGGTTATCCAGGCTGGCCATCGGGTCGGCGGTCAGGTCGGCAGCAGTGACCCCGCTAAGTCCCGCCTCTGTCAAAAGATCGATGATCTGCTGGCTGGTCAGGCCGTTGGCCAGCAGGGTGGTGACCGGCGATACGACCAGTACGCCGCTCTCATCCACCTTCCGCTTCAACTTGCCGGTGAACGCCACGCCGTTGTGCATCGCATTGCTGTCATTGTACATGGTAATGGTTGAGCCGGGTGAGAGCGGGTTGGCAAAGGTGAAGGTGCCGCTTGAATCAGAGCTGGTGGAGAGCTGCTCACCGACATCCCAGGCGCCGTTGTTGTTCCGGTCTTCATAAAATATCGCCCCGCTGATATAAGGGTCGACCGCTACGCCCTGAGCACCGCTCGATGACGAACCTCCCGAGCCGCCGCAGCCGGCCATTGCCAAAAGTGCCATGGTTGCAGCTAACAACAATATCCATCTCTTCATAGAATCTCCTTGGTTTCAATTATAAGCAGTAACAGCTGTGAAGATGAGTGCCACTGGTTTCGACTTTAGCACATCCGGTGAGACGCTGTAAACCTGCTTCTGCGGCAAAACTTCCGGCTCTCTGAGATGAAGGAAAAATAACTTGCATCAAGCTGGCATTGCTGATTGAATTGTTTCAGATAACATAAGCTGCTCACTGGTACAACTGTGTGTTCATTTTCGTAAAGAATGAACAATTAGATGGTATACTGAAAAAACCACCGCTGCACTGAACCATATTGTCACTGAACAAAGGGGGAGTCATGTCCGACGAAAAGAGCTGGAATCGACTGAACCGCCGCCAATTCATCGCCACCGGCCTGGCCGGTACCACCACGGCGCTTATCAGCAGCAACGCTCTGGCCGAGGCGCTGCAGAGATATGCCCTGGCCCAGCCATTCGTCTTCCCCAAACCGGTCTATCGCACCCTCGGCCGGACCGGCCTGCAGATAACCGTAGTCAGCTTCGGCGCCATGCTCACCCCGGAGGCAGAGGTCATCCGGATCGCCCTTGACAACGGGGTCAACTATATCGACACGGCGCGCAAATATATGGATGGCCGCAATGAGGAGATCGTCGGCAGGGCGGTCAAGGGGCGGCGCGACAAGGTCTATCTGGCGACCAAGACCCTCCCCGGCTCGAAGAGCAAGGCAGAGATCGTCAAGGATGTTGAGACAAGCCTGAAGACCCTCGGTACCGACTATATCGATATCATCCAGCTGCACAACCTGACCGGCAAGGAGCGGGTCTACCTCACCGAGACCAGGGAGGCGCTGCAGCAGCTGAAAAAGGAGGGGAAGGTCCGCTTCTGCGGTGTCACCACCCACAAGAACCAGGCCGAGGTACTGCATGCCGTGGTGGATGACAAGGAGCGCTTCTTCGATACCGTGCTGGTCTCCTACAACTTCAAGAGCGACAAGGAGGTCGGGGAGGCTATCGCCAGGGCAGCCAAGGCGGGGGTCGGCATCATCGCCATGAAGACCCAGGCAGGTGGGTATGCAACCGAAGCGCTCGGCAAGATCAGCCCCCATCAGGCAGCCCTCAAGTGGGCTCTGCAGGACCAGAACGTCACCATGGCGATCCCTGGGATGAAGGACCTGGCCCAGCTGAAGGAGGATATCGCGGTGATGGGGATGCCGTTCAAGAGCGCCGATGCCCGCATCCTGCAGCGCTACAGCGAGGCGGTGCAACCTTACTACTGCCAGCTCTGCGGCAAGTGCGAGAAGAGCTGCCCGGCCGGAGTCGAGATCAGCACCATCAACCGCTCCCTTATGTATGCCGAAGGGTACCGGAACCTGGAACTGGCCCGTGCCACCTATCAGGAGTTGCCGGCCGGCACTTCGGCCTTATCCTGCCTCGACTGCGCCGTCTGCGTTGCCCGCTGCAGCAACGGGCTCGACATCTCCGCCAAGATGGAACGGGCAAGAATGGTGCTGGCCTGAGATGTTGTCCCGCTTACTGATCATCTTCCTGCTGCTTCTGCCGCTGCCGCTTGATGCTGGCGAGGAACAGCCGGCCAGCCTCTTCCCGGCGCCGGCCTGCGGTAGCGGCTGGCAGCTGGATGGCAAGGTGCAGCTCTTTGACCGGGAGAACCTCTTCGAACGGATCAATGGCGAGGCCGAGCTCTACCTGCCGTACGGCTTCGACCAGCTTGCCTACGCCCGCTATGCCAACTTAAAGGAGCCACGGCAGGGGATCGATGCCGACATCTACCGGCTCGGTTCGCTGCTGGATTCCTTCGGCATCTACGCAACCTATCGCCGCCGTGACGACCCCGAATTGGCCATCGGCGCAGAAGGGACCGGTACGTCAACGCAGCTCTTCTTTTACCAGGACCGTTATCTGGTCCGGTTGCAGGCTACCGGTGGAGCCGAGCCGGGAGAAGTGCAGCTTCTTGCCTGCGCCAGGGCAATAGCCGCCAGGCTCCCGCCGGGGAGCGGTCGGCCGGCAATGCTGGATACCTTTCTCCTCCCGGAGGTGGAGAAGAAGAGCGAGCGCTATATCGCCCAGAGCCTGCTCGGCTACGACTTTTTCCGTCGCGGCATGTTGGCCGATGCCCGGCTCTCCGGCGAACCGGTCCAGCTCTTCCTCCTCTCCGAGGAGTCGGCTGCATCGGCCGGTCAGCTGCTGGACAACTACCGCGCCTACCTGCAGGGTGGTGGCAAGGAGCCACAATCCGGCGGCAAAGCGGGCGAAGCCGCGCTGCAGGGGGTCGACCCGCTCTATGGCCAGGTTTTGCTACTGCAGCGCGGCCGGCAGCTGGCCGGACTGGTCCGCTGGAAGGATGCTGCCGCTGCCCGCCGGTTGCTGGAACAGCTGCTCAGCCGGACAGGGGAGTGAACTGATAATTGTTGCAGAGGTATAATTTTTCTGCTAGGCGTAAGGATATGCATCTCGTGAAAAACTATCCGGGCAGTCGCTACCTTGTCATGGCGCTTATCATCCTCCTTCTGCCGGCCGTCGCTCTGGGACGGCAGAGACGTTACGTCGGCGGCGACGAGCAGAAGGAGCGTTCCTCCAGCTATGAGGCGAAACCTGTTGCCCCAGCTCAGTCGTTGCCGGTGCCTGCCGTCTCCTCCGGCTCTCCACCTGCTGCTGCCGGTGAGCCCGGGGGCAATCCCCCCGCTTCACAGATATTCACCTGGCAAGAACGAAATATCATCTATGCCACCAATGATCCGCGTAACATCCCCCCGCGCATCAACAAACGGCTCGATCCCCCCGACCCGAAGCAGCTGGTGGTAAGGATGGCAGGGGACACTCCGCCGCCGGACAAAAACGTCAAAGGGAAAAAGCGTCGCGGCAAGGGAGTTCGCAGACCGGCCGCAGCCACACCTGTCACCACCCCCTGATTGCACTCTGCAGACCGACCGAATCGCTTCAGGCTATCACCTCGGGGCTGAAACCGCGCCGCATGGTATTTTCCGTCACGACCCGCGGCTCCAGAAACTGCAGCAGGTAATCCGGCCCCCCTGCCTTGGAGCCGACCCCGGAGAGGCGGAAGCCGCCGAACGGCTGACGACCTACCATAGCACCGGTTATCGGACGGTTCAGATAGAGGTTGCCGGCCCGCAACTGCTCGCTCACCTGGCGGATAGAGGCCGGGCTGCGGGAATAGAGCCCGCCGGTCAAGGCATAGTCGCTATCATTGGCTATGGCCAGCGCCTCAGCCATGCTGCCGGCCCGGATTACTGCCAGCAGCGGGCCGAACACCTCTTCGCGCAGGACGCGTGAATCGGCCGGCAGGTCGGCCACCACCATGGCCGGGACAAAGTGCCCCGACTCCGGCACGGCAGATTCTGCCACTATCCGCCCTTCTCTCCCGGCCAGTTGCTGGAAAGCGAGCACCTTCTCCCTGGCAGCGGCATCGATCAACGGCCCGAGAAAACTGGCCGGCTCTTCGGCAGGGCCGACAGCAATGCTCTTCACCGCCTCGGCCAACCGGCTGAGAAACCTGTCGTAGCAGTCAGCAAGGACAATCGCCCGGGAGCAGGCCGAACATTTCTGCCCCTGGTAGCCGAAAGCAGACTGGAGTAGACCGGCTACCGCCTGGTCAAGGTCGGCATCGCTATCGACGATGATGGCATTCTTCCCCCCCATCTCGGTGATCGCCCGTTTGATGTGACGCTGCCCCGGCTGCAACCGGGCGGCTCTCTCAATGATCCGCAGACCTGTTTCGCGCGAGCCGGTAAAGGCGATCATCGCCACATCCCGATGCTCCACCAGCATATCGCCGATAAGTTCGCCGCGGCCAGGGAGGAAATTGAGCACCCCGGCCGGCAGACCCGCTTCAAGGAAGAGTCTGGCTCCCTGCCAGCCATTCACTGCTGCCAGACTGGAGGGTTTGAAGAGGACCGCGTTCCCGGCTACCAGCGCAGCAGCAGTCATCCCCACGGCAATGGCAAGGGGGAAGTTCCAGGGGGAGATCACCGAGACAATGCCGCGCGCCTGGTAGTGGTAGCGGTTGACTTCACCCGGGAGGTCGCCGAGCCGTTGCGGATTGCCGAGCCGGAGCGCTTCACGGCCGTAATAGACCAGGTAGTCGATAGCCTCTGCCACATCAGCATCCGCCTCGGCCCAACCCTTGCCGGTCTCCAGCACCTGCCAGGCGAGCAGCTCCATGCGCCGTTTTCTGGCGATCTGCGCCGCCCGGAACAGCATCTCGGCCCGCGCCTCAAATCCACTCGCTTCCCAAACGGGCTGCGCGCTGCGAGCAGCTATAACCGCCTGTTCCAGATCCCCCTGGCTGGCTGAGGAGACCCGCCCCACAATTTCGCCAGGATTGGCCGGATTGCTGCTGACCAGCTCATCTTCGGTCAGCACTTCATCCTTGCCGATAATGAGCGGATAGCGCCCCCCCAGCCGACTGCGGACACTGGCTATTGCTGCGACTGAAGCGGCGCGGTTTTCGGCGCGGGCAAAATCGGTGAACGGTTCATTACAAAACCGGTCGGTTACTGATACCGCTTCTGCTGCCGGTTCACCAGGCCAGGGTTCAGGAGGGTCAAGCAGTTCTGCCGGCGGAGTCTCACCGGCAAAGGTCTTGCGCAGAAACCCCTCATTGGAGCTGTTCTCCAGCAACCGCCGGACCAGGTAGGCCATCCCCGGCAACAGCTCGCCGACCGGTGCATACTCCCTCACCGTGAAGCCGAGCCTCGCCATGGCATGCTTGACCGGCTCGGCCATGCCGTAGAGCATCTGCAGTTCGTAACTGTTCTCTGGCACGCCGTACTCCCCGGCCATCACCAGCAAGGCGGCAATGGAGCGGACATTGTGGGTACCGGCGGCGAGCAGAAAGCGCCCCCCTTCGGCAAGGATAGCCTCGGCGCAGCGTTCGAAATGCCAGTCACTGTGTGCCTTGCAGCTGAATACCGGCAGCGGCCACCCCTTCTGCCTTGCAGTTATGGTCTCGTACTCCCAGTAGGCCCCCTTTACCAGCCTTACCGGTATACGGCGGTTATGCTCTCTCCCCCACGCAGCCAACCTGGCAATATCGCCACGACTATCCTTCAGATACGCCTGCAGAGCCAGCCCGCACCCCTCCCAGCCGGCGAATTCAGGTTCGGCAAGCAAAGTGGTATAGAGATCGATGGTCAGCTCCTTCAAACTGTACATCTCCATATCCAGATTGACAAAGGCATTCACCTGCCGTGCCCGCCGCAGCAACGGGCGGAGCCGCTCCATTAGCATTGCCATACTGTCGTCATGGTTCACCGGGCCGAGCCTCGAATAGAGCGAACTTAGCTTCACCGAAAGATTAAGAGGGGGGAAGCACCCCTTATCCTCCCCCGGCAAGAGCGGCCAATCCTCCATTGCGCCTGCCAACCGGTCGAGCAGGGCGAGGTACTGCTCGCCGTAGTGGTGCGCTTCGCTCTCCGACAGGGCCGCCTCCCCGAGGATGTCGACGGTGAAGGAGCGCCCCTCGTTGCGGATCTTCTGCAATGCCGGCAGTGCAGTATCAGCTGATGCGCCGGCAATGAAGGTGCGGGCGAAGCTGATGATATTCTTTTTCAGCAGATTGGCAGCTATGTTACTGGTGAGCGACCCGTCGGCACCGCCGAATAGCGCCTGCAGCAAGCCAGGGAGCTTAATCCCGTCGGCCAGGAAATATTCGCGGATATGGCGACGCAACTGCTCGCTGTCGGTAAGGGTCGGCAGTACATCGATAAAGCGGAAGAGCTGCACTTTCAGCTCCGGCTCTGCCATGGCCAGCTCCAGCAACTGGCCCGACCACCATTTACGTTCGAAGAGTGACGGTTTTTCGGCAGCCATGAGACGGAAGATATCTTCCCCCACCTCCCGTACCTTTGTTTCGTCTAGCTGTTGCATCGACCCCCCATGGAGCTGACATGCTCTCCTGTCCGAGCAGTTCACAGCGCTGTACACTGGTGTTGCATTAATTATAGAGCGGAGTGGCAACGGGTCAACCCGGGATCACGTAAGGGGAAAAATTCACAATAGTTACAAAATAAATCTTGCAAAGAGCCTCCGTTATTGATTGAATGAGGAACCTGTAATTTTCTCCCGAGGGGTGACCGTGCAAGCACTGCATGATCTGATTGCCAATAATGAAGAGTGGCTGATGCAGAGGGTCCTTGATTATGCCAAGGAACATGGCTACTCCAGGTATACCTCGACGCTGGCTGAGGCCTGGCGGACCTCCATTGCCGGCCTCTCCGCACCACTGCTGGAGGCGATCGCCAGTAACGCACCGCCACTCCCTCTGGCCGTAGACCAGAAAAGTCAGGACGACCCGCTGGCCGCCTTCGGCCTCCTCGAGGCGAAAAGGCACCGGGAAAGGGGTGTCGATTTCGCCCTCTTTCTCGGTCTGATGAAATACTATCGGCGCGGCTATCTCGACCTGGTGGATCAGGCCGGATTCGCGCCACCCCTGCAACTCTCCTATCGTGGCATGCTGCACAACTATTTTGACCGGATCGAACTCAGCTTCTCCAGAGAGTGGACCTGGCGCCCCGAGACCGGCCTGATCCGCGAGCTGCAGCAGCAGAACATCGCCATGACCAACGAGAAGAACAAATTCCTCACCATTTTCGAGAGCCTGCCGAGTCCGGTCCTGGTGGTAAACCAGGAGAACATGGTGGTTAATTACAACCACGCTGCAGCAGAGCTCTTCTTCACCTGTACATCGCCTGGCAGTCATTACTATGGCGGCGGTCATTTGCAGCCGCTCCCCTCCCCCCTGGCCGACGAAGTGAGCAGCTTTGCCGCCAGCGACGAGCAGAGTCTACGGCTGGAGAAGGAGCTTGCCGGAACCGGCTGCAGCGGCCACTACATCATCAAGATGCAGAAGATGCTCGACATCAGTGGCAAGTTCCAGGGGAGCGTAGTGGTGCTCAACGATATCTCTGCGCTACGCAAGATGGAAGAGGCTATCGAGGTGCTGAACACCGACCTGGCAGCGCGCGCTTCACAGCTGGAGCTGCTCAATCAGGAGCTGGAGGCATTTAACTACTCGGTCTCCCACGATCTCCGCTCGCCGCTCACCAATGTCATCGGCTACAGCCAGGTGCTGCTGGAGCTCTTTGGCAACAAACTCGACGACCAGAGCAGGACCTTCATAAGTAGCATTGCCGAGCAGTCGCTGCGGATGAACCGGCTGATCGACGCCCTGCTGAACCTGTCGCATGTCTCAAAAAGCGAACTCTATTGCCAGCCGATCAACTTAAGCAGTATCGCCATCGGCATAGCCGAAAACCTTAAAATCAAGTCTCCGGAGCGAAAGTTGACTTTTACCATAGCCCCGGACCTGATCGCCAACAGTGATGAAGAACTGCTCTACATCGTCCTTGACAACCTGCTCGGCAATGCCTGGAAGTATACCGGCAAGACCGCCAAGGCCCGGATCGAATTCGACATGCTGCAGCATAACGGCGAAAAGGTCTTTTTTGTCCGCGACAACGGGGTCGGTTTTGACATGAACGATGCCGACCGGCTCTTTGGCACATTCCAGCGGCTGCATGACCAGGAGGAGTTCGACGGCAACGGCATCGGCCTCGCCACTGTAAAGCGGATAATAAAACGACATGATGGGAGGATCTGGGCAGAGGGGAGCGTCGGCCAGGGAGCGACCTTCTACTTCACCCTCGGCTCCTGATCTCAACAATATATCGACTACTGCTCCCGGGAGGTATCTCATGTTGAAGGGTCTACTCACCTATGGCGGGGAGTTGATGGCCATATGGGCAGGTCTCTTTGTCGTTGTCGCGATGTATCAGGATGGCATCAAATATTTTATCATCTGGTTAGCCTCGATAATCCTGCCGGTCTACATAGCCAGGATGTACAACGTTCCGGAAGCATACCTCAGTGCGCTTGCCAGCATCTACCTGCTCTTCTACTTTTTCACCCGCTATGATAAAGAGAGCCGCTTCTTCACTCTTGCGCTCTATTGCACCGGCATAACCTGCGAGATGATCGGCAAGTCGATGAACTGAAAGCGATCCGGTTATTCCGCTGTAATGACTTGGCGGACAACTAATCTGCAGGAGAACAACGGATAAATGATGCGCGCGATCTACCTTGACTGTAATGCCACAACTCCTCTTGAACCGGCTGTTGCCGAAGTGGTGCGCCGCTTCATGGAGACTGACTATGGTAATCCGGCCAGCCCGGTACACGAATTCGGTATTTTTGCCCGGATGGCGGTAGAAAAGGCCCGTGGGGAGGTCGCCGAGCTGGTAGCAGCCAGGCGTGACGAAATAATATTCACCAGCGGTGCGACTGAGGCGAATAACCTGGCGATCCTCGGCCTGGCAGCACACGGCCTGGCCACCGGCCGGCGCCATGTCATCGGCACCCGGATCGAGCACAAGGCGGTCCTTGAGCCGCTGCAGGAGCTGGCAAAACAAGGCTTCGAAGTGGAACTGCTGCCGGTCGGAGCGGATGGCAGGGTGCGGGTAGAGGAGCTGCAGGCAGCGCTCCGTCCCGACACGCTGCTGGTGTCCGTTATGCAGGTGAACAATGAGACCGGGATTGTCCAGCCGCTGGCAGAGATAGCAGCCGCCCTGGAGGGGCATCCGGCCATCCTGCACAGCGACGCGGCGCAAGGATTCGGCAAGGAGCTAGCTCCGCTGCGGAACCGGCGGCTCGACCTGATCAGCATCAGCGGACACAAGATCTACGGGCCGAAAGGGGTCGGCGCACTGGTGGCGCGTAAACGGGATGGCGCCTATCCGCCGCTCAGACCGCTCATGTTCGGCGGTGGTCAGGAACAGGGGCTGCGGCCGGGGACCCTGGCAGCGCCACTGATCGCCGGGCTGGGGACTGCGGCACGACTCGCCGGCCGCAATCATGCTGCGCGAACCGAGTACAATCAGAGTTTCCGCGACCGGCTACTGGCAGCACTGGCACCGCTCAAGCCTGCCATAAATGGCGATCCCGCCTTTGCCCTCCCCCATGCCGTCAACCTGGCGCTGCCATGCATCCCGGCAGAAAAGACGATCGACGCCCTGAAAGAGCTGGTTGCGATCTCCAGCAGCTCTGCCTGCACTGCCGGTGACAGCTCCCCGAGCCATGTCCTGACCGCCATGGGGGTGCCCCATAGCAGGGCCGCCTGCTCGGTCCGGCTAGCCTGGAGCCATCTCACTCCGGAGCCGGACTGGGAGAGTATTGTCAGGATATTGAAAGAACTGCAAAGGTAAAATTGCCTGCTCGATATGATAAATAATTTCTTATAATGCAAATCAATTATTTCTGACTATGGCAGTAATTTATGAAACTATTATCAATATTGCACGCTCCATCGATTTCTCGCCCGGTTAGTTACTTTGAGCGAATTCTCTCTTCTCGCTACGCGTTGCTTGCAGTCCTATCTCTAGCTGCCATCTTGCGTCTCGCATACCTAATGGAACTGCGGCAACTACCTCTATTCGACATGCTGATTCTTGATTCAGCTACATACGACCAATGGGCCTTGAATATTGCTTCAGGAAACTGGATTGGAGGTGACAGGGCCTATTATCAGGACCCCCTTTATCCCTATCTACTGGCGATAATATATCGTTTTTTCGGCCACGATCTCCTTATTGTAAGACTAGTACAAATAGGCCTTGGTATCGCGACATGTGCCCTGGTGGCCGTGATAGGCAACCGGTTCGGCGGCAAAGCCATAGGGACGCTGGCAGCGCTGATGATGGCAATTTACCGGCCTGCAATATTCAATGAAGGTGAAGTCGAGAAGACTGCCCTTGGCGTATTCCTGATCACTGCCGCCCTGGCACTTGTGAGCAAAAGGCATGTTACGGCCAGATTCTGGGCCGGATTCTGCCTAGCCCTGGCAACTCTTACAAGAGGCAACCTGATTATCATGTTCCCGCTGGCCATTCTATATCTGCTAACTGAAAAGTTGCATAATGATCATGATAAAGACTCTACCGAGGCTGACAAAAACTGGCTGACTTATATCAACAGCACAGCTGTCAGGAATCTGCTTGCTTTTCTACTCGGCGGCGTACTCGTTTTCAGCCCGGTCCTATGGAGGAATCATCATGTATCGGGAGAATGGATTCTGACAACTTCACAGGCTGGCCCTAATTTTTATACCGGCAATAACCCGACCAATTTATCAGGAGGTTTCTGGCCGGTGCCGTTTGTCAGACCCCATCCGTTGTATGAAGAGCAAGACTTTCGCGCCGAAGCAGAAAAGAGGGCCGGGAAACCCCTCACCCCAAGCGAGGTCTCTTCATTCTGGTTCGACGAATCGATCAAGCACATCACCAGTTCCCCTGGATTTGCCACCAGCATGCTCTTGGTAAAGACTCTGGTGTTCTGGAGCGATGTGGAATTGCCGGATGGCTGGGATATGTATTTTTTAAAGCGATACTCACATATACTGAGACTGCCGTTGCTTAGTTTTGGCTGGTTGCTCCCTTTTGCAGTAATCGGAGCAGTCACTACATACAGTGGGAATCGAGAAATCAAGCTTTTGACCGGATATATCGCCATATACAGTTTTTCGATCATCGCTTTTTTTATCTTTTCCCGTTACAGGATGCACATTGTCCCTGTGCTCTCAATTTTAGCCGTTCTTGGTCTGAGATGGCTATGGCGCAGTATACAGGAATACAATCTGCGCAAGTTGTTGGCAGGTTCCCTTACAGCAATCACCATTGGAGCAGTAACATTCTTCTTTGTACCTATTTTTGCCGATGCTCCTCATGACCCTATCCGAAGTTACCTCTCCCTGGCTAAACTATATGAAGAGTGCGGTGACAACAAAGCCGCCCTGAAGTTGCTAAAGGAGGCTCAAACTTTGGCTCCTGCAAGGGCTGAGACGTTATATGGCATCGGCAGGCTCAACGTTAAGAGTGAAAATTTTCAGGCCGCCATCGATTATCTGCTACAATCCATTGAAGTGGATGAAAACATTGCTGACGCCTGGTATCTGTTAGGGGTTTCGTTTCAAGCTATAAATGACAACATATCGGCTAAAAAGTGTTATCAGAAGCAGCTGAGTGTTATACCAAACCATCAACCATCAATTGAGAAATTAGTAGGCTTACAGTAGGGAAATAGCATCCTGAAGTGCAGGAGATAAAGATGGATATCTTCGACGAACTGGAAGAAGCGACCCTCTACCAGCTGGAGCATGGCGACCTGCAACAGTGGCTGGCCGACCCGATACTGGAGGTGGCCCGCAACCGGGAGAAATATCGCGACAAGGAGTACCTGATCGAGATGTTGCTGATGCAGGTGAAGGAGTACGACACCTATGCCGAGGCAGGGTGTTGCAAGTGGGCCTTTGACTGGGAGGATATCAAGCGTTCGCTGAAGAAGCTGCTTGACGAATGAACCGTTCTAAACCATTAGATATGAAGGAAAATAAATTTCATCTACCAGACAGGCAACGTCTTCTTCTGTTTAGAGCAGTAGCCATACTGCTCGGACTGACGATCGCCCTGATTGCCGCCGAAGCGGTTTTGCGGCTGACAAAGTTCAATCCCGGCCAGGTAAATGTCGGCTACATGCAGTTCGGCTATGAGACCGGCCGCCCCTCATTCGATGAAGATGGTGTACAAAAAGAGATTGTCAATTACCGGTTACGGCTCTTCCAGCCAGATTCTGAACTGCTCTGGCGGACTATCCCCAACACTCCGTTCACCAATTCGCAAGGCTTTCGCAACAGCAGAGACTTTGCCCTGAAAAAGGGGGCCGGTACTTTTCGTATCCTCTTCATCGGCGATTCATGCATGTTTCTCGGCGACCAGGTCTATCCTGAATTGATAGAAAAATCACTGGCTGGACATCCGGAGTGGCAGCGGATCGAATGTATCAACGCCTCTGTACCGGGCTATTCATCCTTTCAGGGGGGGAAACTGTTGCAGCAGCTGACCCCCTACCAGCCGGACCTGATCGTGGCATCCTTCGGCTGGAACGATCATTGGCAGGCGCAAGGGGGACTCACCGACCAGCAGCAATATTCCCTGAGCAGAGGTTCAAGGCTGGCAAGCCTGGTCCGGGCAGTAGCGGCAGGATACCTTAAACAGCCGGTCGAAAGGGTCCCTTTGGCGGAGTTTGCCAGTAATCTGCAAATAATCTGCAAGACGGCAAAAACAGGAGGAGCACAAATCCTCCTCATCACCGCGCCGTCAGGTTTTCTGGAAAAGAGTATGCCTGAATGGGCCTTTCGTTTCTTCGGCAGCTCCTACCATATGTCACAGGAGGAAGTGACAAAGATACCTGGTAAACATCACGCCTATGCAGACGTGGTGCGCAGCACTGCGGCAAAATCTGGCGCCTGGCTGGTGGATGCCGAACAGGAGTTCGGCAAAAAGGGACTTACCGTCAGCAACGGTTTTCGCGACGACCTGATACATTTCCGCCGTCCTGGGCATCAGCGCATGGCAGAGCTTGTCACAGAGACGATAATAGAGAAATTCCGGAGCATTCCGGCAGGAAAGTAATTATCCTTCATTTCAACCGACCGGCAGCTCCATCTCCATAATAAGGCCGCCACCAGGGGCGTTAAATGCACGCAAAGTGCCGCCATGGAGCCGGACCGACCGGTCGGCAATAGCCAGCCCAACCCCGGCACCACCGCTCTGCCGCTCTCTGGCGTCATTGACCCGATAGAACGGTCGGAAGATATCGAACAGCTCCCCTTCCGGAACGCCAGGGCCATGGTCGCGGACCTCGATATGGGCCCATTCGCGCCGGCCGGTCAGCTTTCTGCGCAACGAAACTTCCACCGCTGTACCAATGGCAGTATAACGGGCGGCATTACGCAGCAGGTTTTCCAGCGCCTGCCTGAGCAGTTCCCGGTTCCCTCTCACGTTGAGCGGTTCGGCAATACTGGCGATTACCTGCCGGTCATAGCTCTTTGCCTCAAATTCGACGTCATGCACGACCTCCCTGATCAGCGCCCCCATGTCGAGCAGCTCACGCTGGCTGGTGTTACTCTCACTCTCCAGCCTGGTCAGCATCAATAGTTGGCCGATCAGCTCGTTGAGACGCTCCGATTCCCGTTCGATTCTGTCGAAAGGCGCGGAATGGGCCGGGCCGGCCGACTGCCGGGCCAGTTCCAGAGCCACATTGAGCCGTGCCAAAGGGGAACGGAGTTCATGGGAGACATCTCTGATCAACCGCTGGTGCGCCCCGACCAGGCTCTCGATCCGTTCCGCCATCCGATCCACGTCGCGCCCCAGGTCAGCCACTTCATCCTGCCGCCGCACCAGACCTTCTCCGACCCTGGCAGAAAGATCACCGCCAGCCAGTTGCTGGGTCACCTGGCGTAGTCGACGGAGCGGCAGGGTCGAATATCTGAAAAAGGCATACCAGGTCAAAGCTGCCGCCAGAGCTGCAGCTGCCAGGGCTACCCCTGCCACCCCGCTGTAGTCGGTCTGCGGCTTGGCCTGACTGTCAGTCTGCCTGGAGGATGCTGCTTGAATATTCTCTGCCGGTGACGGTTCAGCCGGCTTTGCCTCAGGAGAAGTCGACAGAACAGGAGGTGAAACTCTCCTGTCAACTGACGATTGCTCAGTGGCTGTTGCTCTGCCCGCTTCTTGCTCTTTTGCTGCGCTACTGCCAACGCTCTCATTCTGCTGCTTTGTACTGCCAGCTGCTGGCTGAACCGGCGAAACCCTGATCTGCTCCTCTTCCTGCCTGGCCTGCTGCTGACCAGGGCGATGGGGGCGGCAGGCAAAGATATTCTCCCGGCCGGCAAGGCAGAGTCCGGTCAGCCTCCCCTCTCGTGATTCGAAGACGCAGGGATCACCCTCGTTCTTCCCTCTGCAGGCCTCTAACGCAGCCGGCGGCGGGGTGAGCCGCGGCGGCTGTGAAAATCTCGATTCACGTGCCGGTGCGCCATCCGGCTCCCGATCTTTAGCAGCTGATGGGGCTGCGGCTGCCAGAGACGATATGCACGTCAGCAGCAGATATGCCGGCAATAGTAACCGAATCATTAGCAGGGGAGCCCGGCTCCCTTTTTCTGGCAAATCATTCCTCATGACCTAGCCTTCCACTGAATAGAGATAACCTATGCTGCGGACCGTGATGATCCGCTCGCTACTCTGCACCCCTGGTCCGAGTTTTTTGCGCAGGCTGCTGACATGAACATCGATGCTCCGGTCATAGGCGGTAAGATTGCGCCCCATCGCCTGCCTGACCAGATCGTCGCGGCTCACCACCTGTCCCGCCGAACGGAGCAGCACCTCAAGAATAGCAAACTCCACCGAGGTCAACTCCACTTTTTGCCCGGCACGCAATAGCGTCCTGCTGCCAGCCACCAGCTCCAGGTCGCCGACAACCAGCTTCCCCTGCCCCTGTTCCGCCTGTGCTGCCGGTTCGCTGTCAACGCGTCGCAGTACGGCACGGATTCTGGCCACCAGTTCGCGCGGGTTGAACGGTTTCGGCAGGTAGTCGTCAGCGCCGATCTCCAGCCCGACGATACGGTCTACATCCTCACCCCTGGCGGTCAGCATCAGTACCGGTATCCGGGAGACCCCCCTGATACGGCGCAGCACCTCAAATCCGTTGATGCCTGGCAGCATGACATCCAGCACCACCAGCGCATGCTGGCCGGCCAACGCCCGGTCCAGCCCCTGCAGACCGTCATTGGCCGTCTCGACGCTGAACCCCTCAGAGCCTAGATAGTCTGCCAGCAGCTCGCACAGGTCGGTATCGTCATCTATCAGCAGGATACTGTTCATAATCCCTCCGGCGGATTGCTCGTTAGGTTTTAAGTATATACGGAGAGCTCTGATTTGTTTGTAAAAAATTGTAAAGATCTCTATGCCTGCCTTTACATAACTTTACCAGAACAGGCTGCATCTTAACACTACTTCAGATGCGACCGTAGTATGCTTGACTCAACCAGAACATTTTGTGGAGGTGGCCCATGACAAGCAGAATTCATCACCGACATTACGAACCGCTCTATCACTCCAGAGACCCGAAAGATTATTCCCTTATCCAATGTTTCAGCTCCATCATCTCCTGGATTCCGACACTGCTGATGATCGGCTTTGTCTGGGTGCTCGGCTATCTCTTCTACCTCCTCTTTCTGGCCGAGATGGGGTTAACGTCATGACAACCGGCAGTAAAACAAACAGATGGGAGGTCAAAATGAAAAAGTTAATTATTACGGCACTGATCATCGGCGCAACTGCACTATCGGCGGTAGCAGCCAACAACAACGGCAGGAAGATGGCGGGTGACAACCTGGCCGAGAAGAAGGCGGAGATCGTTCAGCACATCGAACTGCGGATATCCAACTCGCAGGCGGAAAAGAGCTGTGTCCAGTCGGCTGCATCACACGAAGAACTGCGAAGTTGCCGGGAGAAGTACCGTCCGCCGAAACTGAATGACGACCGATCGGGACGGGAAGAGAGCAGAAGAGAGAGACCAAACTTCTAAGGGGGCAACTCATGTCAGCCAATAAATTAATGTCAATACCTGTTATCGTTCTTGGCGCAATGCTCATCTCCGCCTGCAGCGGCTCATCCACTGCCAGTACGCCTGCCTCTTCAACCAGTTCGTCGAACAGTAACAATTCGTCCGGCAGCAACAGTTCGACCAATACCAACTCCGGCACGCCCGCCTTCACCATGGCCCAGACCATCTCCGACCAGGCACAACGCTCCACCATCGCCTTTTCCGGTCTGGCCATGATGACCGGCAACCTGGAGGCCCAGTCCTTCTTCCCGCCGGGCAAGGTAGCCGACTATACCGGTTTCCAGTACCTGCGCGACAACGACCCGGACAGTATGGGGCACAACACCAGCTTCCTCACCAGAGTAGCCAATAATATCATCTATATCCTGAACGACAGCCAGTTTGCCCAGCTGAAGACTCTGGCTGTAGCCCAACAGGACCAGATCAACCTTTACGGTTATAAACGCTTCCCGCTGATGAAGGCTTTCCGTCGTCTGCTGGACAACGACATCCCGACCGGCTCGGCCGGCCTGAATCTTAATTCTGTCAAAAAGGCATCCCGCGAGCTTTACCTGATCGACGGTCAGATCAGCTTTGACCGGGCCGTGCTCTATGCTGCCCTGATCAACTCCCTGGATGCCAACCAGAAAGCCTATCTAGATGCCATGAAGGGGAAGGGGTGGAACTCCTGGCCCGACATCACCAATGATCAGGTCAGAAGCAAGATGCAGGGGCTGCCACAAGGGACCTCCGTCGCTGTGATGACCTATGCCAGCGACCTGTTCAGCTGGTACGCCGGTTCGGTCGAAGCTGATGTCTATTTCTGCCCGGAACGGCACGGCACCTATTTCGGTTCCTTCTATATCAAGGATGCGCCAGCCATCGGCCATGAAGGTTACAGCATCAACGAGCAGCTGACCGCCACCGCCGGTTCCGCACTGAGCGACAGCGCAAAGGGTTACGTCACCCAGGAACAGGCCAGCCTGATGTCGAGCCTGGTATCTACGCAACGGAATAACCTCTATGCTTCGGCGAGCAACAATATTGTCAATATCCGCACGGAAATCGCCGGCCTGCTGCGCAGCCTGATCACCACCAGCGGTTCAACCGATACCATTAAGGCCAGAGTGCTGGAACTCTCCGCCAGCTACGGCGAACTGGATGGCGAGAACAACTATAATTACGCCATTGTCTTCAACCAGATATACAAGACTTTAACCACTGAGCAGAAGAGCAAACTGACCGACCTGCGCAAGTCGATAATGTCCGGCACCTATAGTGACGGTACCCCCTTCGATTTTTCCATCTGTACCACGCCGTTCCTCTACTCAAGTGCCATCGATGCGACACTGTTGACCCCGTACATCGGCAATACCGATTATCTCTTCTTTGAACCTTGAGTATAACCGCCCCCTCTCCTGCATCAATATGCAAGCAGGAGAGGGGGGATACGGAAACCCCGAGCAGAATAGAGCTTAACTGGAGGACATATGCGACATTTCATCAGCTTATTCATCTTGTGCCTGCTCCTCTCTGCCTGCGGCAGTAACAATGGCGAGCCGGCAGCAGCATCTGCCCAGGTTCCCCAGAATTCAACTTTTACGCTCAAAGGCGACAGCGAGACTGCCAACGGCACTTTACCGGCCGATTATAGCTGCGACGGCTCAGGGGCAAGCCCGGCGCTGACATGGTCCAATCCGCCGGCCGGGACAAAAGAGTTCGCCCTGATGATGACAACCCTCCCCGGCGACGGCACCACCAAATGGAACTGGGTACTGTACAGCATTCCAGGGAGCAACAGCGGACTTGCCAGGAACAGTTCCGGGGTCGGCCTGCTCGGTTCTGGCAGCCACGGCAGGGTCGGCGCCTACGATCCCCCATGTTCGCAGGGACCTGGTGCAAAGACCTATACCTTAACCCTTTACGCCCTTTCGGCAGCACCGGCATTACAGACTGCAGCCGGACAGGTCACCGGAGAGCTCCTGACCAGCGCCATCTCTTCCATTACTCTCGGCAGGGCTACTCTGGAGCTTAGCTATGCCCGGCCTTAACAGACAACCAATACCAGAGGGCAACTTGTCCATTCAAGAGGCTTGCCGTGAAAATTAATTTAATTACCTTTTTTGCCATGACAGTGATCTGTATTGCCTCAGGGTGCAGTTCAGGCGGAGCCGCCGGTGACGGACAAAACAGCGCCACCAGCGGTAATCCGGCAAACAGCAACAGCCTGAGAGTCAACGGCCAGGTGGAGGAGAGCTGGAGCATTGCAGCTCCATAGAATGAGCGGGACGGCAACTAACCATCTTCTCCTTGACAGGACGAACTGTTTCGCGTTAGGTAACAGAAGCTGTAGCTGACCAGCTATCCCGACAGGAGAAGCGCGCCGGATGAGCAATGACAACCCAGGCACAGAGCGCTGCCGCACCTTCCTTTACCGTGGCACGATCGCCATCACCTACCGGATACAGGGGAACGGCCCGCTGCCGCTGGTCTTCCTGCACGGCTTCGCTGCCGCCAGGACCACTTGGGACGATCTGGCGCCACTCTTTCCGGCTGACCGCTACACCCTTTATCTGATCGACCTGAAGGGGTTCGGCGATTCGGCCAAACCGCATGACGGCCGCTATGCGGTGGAGGATCAGGCGGAGATGGTCACAGCCCTGCTGGACGAGCTGCAACTGCAGCAGGTGGTACTGATCGGCCATTCGCTTGGCGGCGGCATCGCCCTGCTGGTCAGCATCATGGCGCATAAGGGCGGGCGGCCCGGGCTGGTGGCACGGCTGGTGATAATCGACGGGGCTGCCTATCCGCAACCGCTCCCCCGCTTCATGCGCCGTCTTGCCACGCCGCTCATCGGCTGGTGCATCCTGCATATGCTGCCGGTCCGTTTTCTGGTCACTGTAACACTGGCGAGCGTCTACTTCCGTTCCGAGACCATCACCGAGATGCATATCCAGCGCTATGCCCGTTTTTACGACCAGCCGGGGGTCAGTTACGTCATGCGCCAGACTGTCCGGCAGCTGGTGCCGGAGCGCTACGGCGCATTTGCCGCTGCCTATCCCCGCCTCACTATGCCGGCCCTGCTGATATGGGGTGAACATGACCGGATCATCCGTTGCCAAATAGGGGAGAGACTGCAGCGGGAGCTGCCTGACAGCCGACTGCTGCTCCTCCCGGAGTGCGGCCATAACCCCCACGAAGAGGAGCCGCAACGAGTCTATGCCGCCATCAGCGACTTTCTCTCGCATGACGACCATACCTCCAGACCAGCGGCCAGCTGACATCGTAACCATTGCCAAAGCCGGCAAATTATGCTCTAATCCCCCTGTGGAGAAGGATGTATTCATAGGCCTTGGCGCCAACGAAGGTGATCGGGAACTGAACCTGCTGCGGGCCGTAGCCGAGATCGGCAAACTCCCCTACTCGCGTATTTCGGCGCTCTCCAGCTTCTACGATACCGAGCCGGTCGGTGGGCTTGTGCAGGAGCCCTTCCTCAATGCCGTGCTCCGCTTGGAAACGGAGCTTGCGCCGAGGGAGCTGCTTGAGGCCCTGCAGCAGATCGAAACGAAGGTCTTCCGGCGCAAACGGACCATTCCAGGCGGGCCACGACCAATCGACCTGGATATACTCTGCTATGGAGACCGCATCCTCGCTGAAGCGGATCTGGTTATCCCCCACCCGCGTCTGCAGGAGCGGCGTTTTGTCCTGGTGCCGCTGGTGGAGATCGCCCCGCAGTATGTCCACCCCGGCCTGCAAAATAGTGTGACCGAGCTGTTGCGCAAGCTGAAGCCGCTCCACCAGCGGGTCACTAAAATTTAAGGGAATATCGTGCGCCTGATAATCGTCGCCATACTCGGCTATATCATCTATATGATCGCCAAAGGGTTCCTCCAGACCAGGGAGAAGAAGGTCGAGCCGACCCTCCCGCCAAAAGGTGAGGAGACAAGACAGGACCCGGTCTGCGGCACCTACGTAAGCGAGGCCGATGCAGTCATCGGCCGCTATGAAGGGGAGAGGATATATTTCTGCTCCATGGCGTGTCTGGAAAAATACAAGGAGCAGTTGGAACATAAAGAGTGACGGATGAGCCTTTTGCCCAATCTCGGCGTTACCTTCGTCATCGCGTCTGCGGCGTAGCCCTGCTACGCCTCCGTGCTCTTCCTCGGTGCCTTGACCTTGGACAAAAATCTCATCCGTTTATAAAATCTGGAATTTTGCTTATTTTCAGAGCAATCATATAACTGAAGGAGCTTTTTATGAAATTTTTTATCGACACTGCTGATGTAAAGGAAATCCGCGAAGCCCACGAGCTTGGCTTGGTGGACGGCGTCACCACCAACCCGTCACTGATCGCCAAGTCAGGGCGGAAGTTCAAGGATGTCATCAAGGAGATCGTCGCCATCGTCGACGGGCCGATCTCGGCCGAGGTGATCGCCCTCGATGCGCCGGGGATGATCAAGGAGGGGAAGGAGCTGGCCAAGATCCACAAGAACATCGTCATCAAGGTGCCGATGACCCCGGAGGGGCTGAAGGCGACCAAGGCGCTCACCGCGCTGAAGATCAAGACCAACGTCACCCTGATCTTCACCCCGATGCAGGCGCTCCTAGCAGCCAAGGCAGGCGCCACCTACGTCTCCCCCTTTGTCGGCCGGCTCGACGACATCTCCCAGGACGGCATGGGGATCATCGAGGAGATCAGGGCGATCTTCGACAACTACGGCTACACCTCCGAGATCATCGTCGCCAGCGTGCGCAACCCGATCCATGTGCTGAACTCGGCGCTGATCGGGGCCGATATCGCCACCATACCCTATTCGGTGATGATCCAGCTCGCCAAGCACCCCCTTACCGATGCCGGCATCAAGAAGTTTCTCGAGGACTGGGAGAAGGTGCCGAAGTAACGATTTCTCTTTTTAATGAGCTGAAAAGCCCTGGAAGCTGCGCGCTACGGGGCTTTTTTATTGGAAAACCGGGCAGTTTCTGGTAATAAGGCAGACAACCATTTTCCATTACCAGGGAGGGAATAGATGCCTGCTCCCCAAGACGTCCTCGACCTCATCGAACGTTTCGAGCGCAACAAGGCCGCCTATAAATCGGGTTCGTACAACGAAACCCAGGTTCGCCATGAATTCATCGATCCATTTTTCGAGGCGCTCGGCTGGGATATCAACAACCGCCAGGGTTACGCCGAAGCATATAAGGACGTCATCCACGAGGACAATGTCAAGGTTGGCGGCATCACCAAGGCGCCTGACTACTCCTTCCGCATTGGCGGTACCCGTAAATTCTTTGTCGAGGCCAAGAAGCCTTCCATAAACATCAAGGAGGACATCGCCCCTGCTTTTCAACTGCGCCGCTATGCCTGGTCTGCCAAACTCCCCCTATCCATCCTGACCGACTTCGAGGAATTCGCCGTCTACGACTGCCGGATCAAGCCGGACAAGACCGACAAATCGTCTATTGCCCGGACCGGATACTACACCTACCAGCAGTATGCTGAGAAATGGGACGAGATTGCCGCCATCTTCTCCCGCGAGGCGGTACTCAAGGGCTCTTTCGACCAATATGCCGGATCGCACAAAGCAAAAAAAGGGACCGCCGAAGTAGATACCGCTTTTCTTGCCGAGATCGAGAGCTGGCGCGACCTGTTGGCCAGGAACATCGCCCTGCGTAATCCGACGCTTACCACCCGCGAACTGAATTTCAGCGTACAACGCACCATCGATCGATTGATCTTCCTCCGCATCTGCGAGGACCGAGGGATAGAGGAGTATGGCACTCTAAGGCTGCTTTCCAATGGTGTAAATGTCTACCCCCGCCTCAGGGAGCTTTACTACAAGGCCGATGCCCGTTACAACTCCGGCCTGTTCCACTTCCGCGTCGAGAAAGAGGTGGCCGAAGCTCCGGACAAGCTGACCCTCGACCTGGTCATCGACGACAAACCGCTCAAGGAAATTCTGCGCAAGCTCTATTACCCCGACTCCCCCTATGAATTCTCCGTACTGCCGGCCGACATCCTCGGCCAGGTCTACGAGCAGTTTCTCGGCAAGGTGATCCGCCTCACTGCCGGACATCATGCCGTAGTAGAGGATAAGCCAGAGGTAAAAAAGGCAGGGGGAGTATTCTACACGCCGACCTACATCGTCGACTATATCGTCAGGAACACCGTGGGCAAACTGCTGGGCCCCGTACCACCCCCTACCCCCTCCTTATCAAAGAGGGGGCTTTTGAGTTCCCCTCCTGTTTCAGGAGTGGCCAGGGGTGGTAAGCCTATGACCCCTGTCGAAGTAACAAAGCTACGCATCCTTGACCCGGCCTGCGGCTCTGGCTCTTTCCTCCTCGGCGCCTATCAGTACCTGCTCGACTGGCACCTGCGATGGTACAGTGAAAACGACCCGACAAAGTGGGCCAAGGCGAAGAAACCGGCCCTCTACCAGGGGCATGGCGGCGACTGGCGGCTCACAACTGCCGAACGAAAGCGGATACTACTCAACAATATCTACGGAGTAGACATCGATTCCCAGGCAGTGGAGGTGACCAAACTGTCGCTGCTACTCAAGGTGCTGGAAGGGGAGACCGGCGAGTCGCTGAGTAAGCAGCTGTCGCTCTTCCACGAGCGCGCCCTGCCGAGTCTTGCCAACAACATCAAATGCGGCAATTCGTTGATCGGGCCTGATTTCTATGACAACAAGCAGATGAGCCTGATGGCCGACGAGGAGATGTACCGGGTCAATGTCTTTGACTGGCAGCGGGAGTTTACGGAGGTGTTCAAGGCGGGTGGGTTTGATGCGGTGATTGGGAATCCGCCTTATGGACTAGTTATAGATGATACTCATAAGAAATATTACTTTGAAAAATACAACTCTGTAGAGGGACGAGTTGACTCGTTTGAACTATTTATCGAAAAAGGAATCAATATTTGCAAGAAGAATAACTGCCTTAGCTATATTATACCTAGCCCATTGTTAAGCAATCTTTATAGTAGAAGATTGAGAAAATACATTTTAGATACATGTGGAATAGAAGAAATTACAAACTTTGGAATCAATGTATTTTTAGATCCTACAGTTCACACTAGTATAATCATTTTAAAACCTGGCAAAATTCATAATTCAATATTAGTCAGGAAACAAGTAAATGACATTATCCAATTAACAAAACAATATGATTATAAGATTAAACAATCCGATTTTTTAAATAACAATAATTACACATTTGATATTTTTCTTAATGAATCGCTCCGTGAAATTATCAATAAATTGGCAAGCAATTCTGAGTTATTAGGTAATTTATGTTATATTCGTCAGTGCATCAAAACTGGAAATGATAATATATATGTCAATATCTTCGAAACACCACCAGAGGCCCCTTGGAAATCAACGCTGAGAGGAAGATCAATCACTCGCTATGGTATATTAGAACAAAGAGAATACTTAAAATATGGATCTTGGCTTGCTCGCAACTGGCAAAATAAAACATTTTATGAAACACCTAAAATAGCCATCCGAGAAACCGGGAATCGCATAATTGCCACAATAGATAAAGAGTCGAGATATTTTTTAAGTTCTCTTTATGCAATCTATCCTAAATCATCCAATTGTAAGCTATCATTAGAATATCTACTTGGGATGCTTAATTCAAAATTTGCTACATATTTTATAAAAGCAATTGCTCTTGATTTAACAAAAGGCGCATTCTCAAAATTTCGTACTAACCAACTTGCTCGCTTCCCTATCCGAAATATCGACTTCTCAAGCCCGACCGACAAAACACGCCACGACCGGATGGTGCAACTCGTCGAGCAGATGCTCCATCTCCAGAAACTACTACCGCAAGCAAAAACCGACCACGACAAGACCTCTATCCAGCGCCAGATCGACGCCACTGATAAACAGATAGACAAGCTGGTTTACGAGCTGTACGGCCTCACGGAAGAGGAGATTGCGGTGGTGGAAGGCACATGAAACGAAAGTCAGCCGCACCGGAGAGAATAATGTACGGCAGGATTGAGGTGACTAAGTGGAACGAATAAATAAGCCGAAAGTATTTTTGTCTCACTCGAAACAGGACATAGCGTTTATTGACAGGCTTTACAATGATCTACGTAAATGTCAGATAGAACCCTGGCTTGATTCCGAGGAGATTCGACACGGAAAACCCTGGCTTGAAGCCATTTTCGAAGATGGAATACCTACTTGTGATTGCGTACTGTTGTATTTTACAGAGAATTCCGCTGAGTCGAAGATGGTAAAAAAAGAGATGGATGCAAGCCTGATTCGGCAACTGAAGGATAAAGGCGTCGTTTTTTTGCCTTATGTGATTGACGCCTCCGTAAGGGATAAGCTCAGAACCGATATACAGACGTTGCAAGTACCTGTATGGAACGATGAAAACTATGAAGAGCTGTTGCCTAGAGTCGTTTCAGAAATTTGGCGCAGTTACTTGGAAAGAACAATATCAAATGCTGTACAGGGGGAGAGGATTAAAAGGCTGGAAGCGGAACTGGAGCTTGAGAAAACAAAAAATTCATCAAATAGCATATTTGAACCTGCGGAAGAGGCGGATTTTACTTATATTTGGAAGCAATTGGATGTAGCGATACCAGTAAAGGTAAAGATGACTTCTAAAGCAAAGGAAAGTAATGAGTCAACAGAAGAAACCATTCAATATACTGTTGATTTGAGAGCCCTATTTATGAGCTTGCTCGGTTCTAATAATTCCGAATACTACTCTTCATCGTGTGATAACTGCATCATACGCCATTTATATAAAACCAATGATGACAATGAAAATGCCGATATGAAATACGACATGGATAGCAGCACGGATATATTGAAAATGCTCAAAACCTATGGGTTTGTTGAATCAGTAGCAAAGCCGCCAGCACCAAGTAACAATAATTTAGGTCGTACTTTTTTAAGTTTTAATGGAACCAGTTACAATGAAGTCTATACGCCAAAGGCACATAGGTTCATCTACTGGCTGGAATACAATCACTTTCTGGATGAAATTGGACCGTTACTAACAATTTCTTGTCAATAGGTGCATGACAAACACAGGAACACGCATATCGTGGTAAGGAGCAAGTTTTATGCGTGAATGCAGCCTTTAACCTTCGTTGGAGTTAGCTATGCATAATCATAATTTTATTAATATCTTCATCGAGCAAGGCGGCAAATTATTATATCTAGATGATCCGAAAACAGCACACAAGGAGTTCGGAATTTGGACAGGCAATGTGGCCTCTTGGATTAACGACATTGGCAACAATTCAGGCCTCCAAGAAAACTGGCAGTCACTGGGCGATTCAGATTTATGGATAGACGGTATATGTGTTGGCTCATATACTAGCTGGACATATTTTAGGCAGGTCGTTAGAAAACGTCTAAACTGGCTTATTAATCTTCCCGCTGAAATCAAGGCAAGGCAAACAGTTCTCTCCAAAATAAAAGACTCAAAGCCATATATCGAACCTGCTAGAATTCAAGAACTCAAATCTTTGACGGCCGTAAATTACGACCTTACAAAGTTGATCAGATTATGTGATGAACTGAATAATTCGTTTGCTGAAGAGTGTTATTTTGCTACTGCAATGTTAGCAAGAGCAATATTAGACCACGTTCCTCCGTTATTCGGGTTTAAGAACTTTGTTGAAGTGGCAAATAGTCGCAGCAAGTCGACCAAGGCATCCTTGTTGAATTTAAGCAACTCTTTGCGAAACATTGCTGATTCACACCTTCACTTACAGATAAGAAGGAGTGAATCATTGCCAACAGCCAGGCAGGTTGATTTCGCAACTGATATGGACGTTCTTCTTTCTGAGGTATGCCGGGTATTGAAAAAGCCCTGACAAAATAGGAGAACGCTTCAAAATGAAACCGTTTGCCGCAGGAGATAAGGTTGTTCACCCTACTTTTGGAATCGGTACTGTTGTTTCTGATGAGTCGGATGGGAGAGTCAAGATCGATTTTGATACTGCTGGTTTGAAGAAGTTGCTGCTTCGCTTTGCGGAACTGCGCCTGGAGTCCGAAGGGCCTGAGGAGTTGGAGCAGCGTCTAGATGATGCGAAAAGACAGGACCTTTTTAAGCAACAACCTGTACCGATACCGGACAGAATGAAGTCTGGACCCTACCGTGCTGTGCGCATGCCGCAATGGGAACGCCTGGAACATCCTGTTAACTTCGACACATCACTGGCGCATGGGGAATTGGAGCGTATTGAAATCTCCTTCGATCAGGACGGTTTTATGCCCTGCGGATGGATTCACTTCCGTTTCAGTGCCGGGGCACAACGCGAGTTCATGTACTGTTCGAATAATTGTCCACCATTTTTTCTTTTGGTACGGTGGCTACGCGAGATAGAACAGGGCACCTTGCCGGTTGTTGCCCACATTGATGAAGAGCGGTCGGAAACCTTACTGAGCGCTTTTCCGGTTGCTGATGATCGATATGTATTTGTCCTGGCCCGTGCCCCAGATTCAGAAACGCCATATTTTCAGGTGCTGGTAGATCGCAATGAACTTGTTACCGCCTTTAGGGTCGCTTTCGAAAACTTCGTTGATACAGTGTATGACCAAGAATTATGGGGGGAAGACAATTGCCAGCCGGGAGAAGAACCGTATCTGGACCTTAAATGGATACGCAGGTTTCTAGATTTTAATGTCTCTATTGACGAGTTTTATGCATATCCGGGCAATGACTTCGATCAATCCGATGTTAATTAACGGGGAGAATGTAAATGTCCAGCCGGCGAAACCTGAAAACATTCGCTTGCGGTATCGCCCACAAATTTGCCTGTTCAGCGCAGCATTATGCCTGGCTGGCCCATCATTACGGCATCCCACAGGTGACAATCGATCTACTGACACTTCATATTGAACCGGCAAAGTTCGATATTGAACGTAACCGCATTCTTGCGGAACAATGCAGAGAAAACCTGCAGTATTTGCTCAACAGCCGGCAACAGAGCACAACTGTTTCAAGCGCAATCATCATAGCAGAATTCGGTATTGATACCTATCGGGAAGATGTCCGGCTTGGCCCAATTATTGGTGAATCTACCTTTACCGTGATACTCACCGATGATTGCGGAAAAAAATGGCGCGGAGCACACAAGACTGAACTTGTCCTGGCACAGCGATAGAACCTTACGTCGCGTTCTTACGGAAGATGAAATAGCAGTGGTGGAAGGGAAATAGCAATCATGCTCTGCCGTTTTTTATAGACAAAATAATTAACCTGATACGTTAATAAAATTGACATACATTTAAAACATGGATATAATCTTTAATACAACAAAGCTGGAGAAAGAGTGTAACGAAGCCAAGCTCATGGTCAAAAAACATGGCCCTGCAAGAGCAAAACTTCTACAAAAACGACTTGTCGAAATGCGTGCCGCCGCAGTTCTGGCAGATCTTCGATCTCTCCCCCAGGCACGTTGCCACGAACTCCGCGAAAACCGCAAAGGAACCCTTTCAGTCGATCTCGACCACCCCTATCGTCTTATCTTTGAACCTGCCGATGAACCTACACCTACAAAGTCTGATGGGGGACTCGACTGGACAAGGGTAAATGTCGTACGTATTTTAGGAATTGAGGATCCCCATGAGTAGCTCTGCGAACCGCTTCGTTCCAGATTACGCGATTCCGCCTGGTGAAACCCTGCAAGATACTCTGGCTGCAATAGGCATGACCCAGGCAGACCTCGCCGAAAGAACTGGTCGGCCGAAAAAAATGATCAACGAGATCATTAAAGGTAAAGCACCTATAACTCCGGAAACCGCCCTGCAACTGGAAAGGGTCCTGAATGTCCCGGCGAAGTTCTGGAACAACCTGGAAACCGGTTACCGTGAAACCATGGCACGACTTGCTGAAAGAGAATCCTTGCAATCTCAGACTGTCTGGCTGAAGAACATTCCGCTCAAGACAATGATTGCGCGCAACTGGATTAAATCCTATAAGGACAAGGTTGAACAACTCCAAGAGGTTTTAAGCTATTTCGGCGTGGCTTCTCCAGAACAGTGGCAGGAAATCTGGGGCGGTAGGCAGGTTGCCTTCAGAGAATCGGCTATTTTCAAAAGCGATCCGGGAGCTGTATCCGCATGGCTAAGGAAAGGTGAACTGGTTGCCAGGGAGATGGCCTGCAAAACATTTGACCAAGCTTCTTTCAAGGCCGCCTTGCAAGAGGTACGAAAACTTACCATTACCTCTCCGGATATATTTCAACCTGAAATGACAAAACTCTGTGCCGAGGCGGGCGTTGCCGTAGTTTTCGTGCCTGAATTGCAGAAAATGCGGACTAGTGGCGCCACATGGTGGCTTACTCCGTCAAAGGCGGTCATCATGCTGACCCTGCGGCACAAGAGCGATGATCAGCTCTGGTTCAGTTTCTTCCATGAAGCTGCGCACATTCTTCTGCATGGCAAGAAAGATATGTTTATTGAAGAGGACGGCAAAGGTGACAAAGAAGAAGAGGCAAATCAGTTTGCCGCCGATTTTCTGATTCCTGCTAAGAATCTGCTTGGTTTTCTCAATTCGACAAGACTCAGTAAAGAAGCCATCAGTAAGTTCGCCAACGAGATAGGTGTCGCCCCTGGCATTGTTGTAGGAAGGTTGCAGCATGACAAGAAATTACCACACACGCACTGTAACGACCTGAAGATGCGTCTAGAGTGGGGCTGCTAGATATTTAGATTTGCTTCGGCAGACTGAAGGTGAAGGTGGTCCCCTCCGGCTCCTTGCTGACGAATCCGACCTTGCCATGCAGGTAGCGTTCGCCGAACAGCTTGATGCTGTAGGTGCCGATCCCCCGCCCTTCCCCCTTGGTGCTGAAGGAGCGCTGGAAAAGCTGCAGCTGGACTGCTGCCGGTATCACGCCGGGATTGTGCACCGAAAAGGTGAGCCACTCTGCCGTCTCGGCAACAGCCATGGTCACGATCTCTCCCGGTTCGCACGCCTCCAGGGCGTTCTTCACCAGGTTGCCGAGGATTCTCCGCAGAATCGACGGATCGCTCAGGATTGTCGCTTGCGAAACATTGCCGAGCACCAGCTGGCGGTCGATGGCGACATCGTGGCTGGCATAGAGAGCCTGCACCTGGCCGAGCAGCTCCGCCACATCGACCACCCCCAGCTCGGGGCGGAATTCCCCCAGTTCTGCTGCCAGCAGCTTCTTCTGCTGGTTGATCTCGTCGATCAGCCGCTCGATCAGGTCGACCAGCCACTGCCGGTACTCCTTATCCTTGGCAGGCTCCAGGACATCACCCTGCTGCAGCAGCGAGGCGATACCGTAGATGCCGCCGGCCGTATTGAGTACGTCATGAAAAAAGACCCGCTCCAGCAGGTCGCGCCGCTTTTCGGCGCTGATATCCTTCAGCACGCAGACCGTCAGGTGCATCCCGTCGACCAGCGCCGGCGTGGAGATAACCTCCAGGTCGAGCGCCTCACCCCCCTTCCGGTCGAGAGTCACATGACATTCATAATTGACTGCAGAGCTCTGTCGCTGACTCTCCAGAATGGAGTGGAGGGCGCCGCAAACGGTGCAGTGGGTGCCGCTGCCGCAGCCATACTCACCTTCGCGGGAGAATATGCAGCCGAGTGCTTCGCCGGGGCGCTTGCCGAGCAGTTCCGTCCCGTCACCAAGGCCGAACGCCTGCAACAGCAGGGTATTGGCCGCCAACACCTGGCGCTCCTGGTTGAGGATCAGTACATAGTCAGGGAGCGCCTCCAGCAGCAACACCAGGGAAGGGTCGAGCAGCACCTTCTGCCGCCCTGCGGCAACTGCCTCGGGGGTAGCCCTGACACTAGAATCAGGAGGTAAATCTATCTGCGTTCTTTGCATTTCCATGATGGGGAAATCCTATACCAAACCGACCAGAAGTGGGAAGGAAAATTTGCTCGAAAACTCTTCTGTCAACTGTTGTAATCTGCCATTATCGAACTGATAGCGGCGACCAGCCGGGAATTTTCCGCTTCGCTCCGGACTGCCAGACGAAAGAAGCGCTCGTCAAGGCCGACAAAGTTGCCGCATTCGCGAACCAGTATCCGCTCCTGCCGCAACCTCCTGGCCAGTTCAGTAGCTGTCCGGCCACCGGTCAGCTGCAGCAGCAGGAAATTGGCTGCCGCTGGGAAGACCTTCAGCCCGTCGACAGCTGCCAACCGGGCGGCCAACTCTCCCCTGGCCATCGCGATGTACTCCCTGGTAGTAGCGATATAATCCCGGTCTGCCAGTGAAGCAACCCCTGCCACCTGGGCCATGGTATTGACACTCCATGGTTCGCGCAGGTCTGCCAGCCTTGCTATCACCGCCGGCGCGCCGATGGCGTAGCCGAGCCGCAACCCCGGCAGGGCGAAGAACTTGGTCATGGAACGGAGCAAGAGCGACCTGGGTTGACCCGCCACCAGCTCCTTGGCCGACTCCTCCTCGCAGAAATCGATGAACGCCTCATCGATGACGACAAAGGTATTGCTCTGGCGGCAAAGATCGAGCAGTCCGGCTATCTCGTTACGGCGATAGAGCCTGCCGGTCGGATTCCCCGGATTTGCCAGGATAAGCAGCCGGAATCGACCCTGCAGTGTCTCGGCAAGCCGGTCAAGGGGGAGGGCAAACCCCTCTTCGGCGAGCAGGGTGAAATATTCCACCTCGCAACCGGCACGGTCACAGGCCGCAGCATATTCGGAAAAGGGGGGGGCGAGCAACAGGGTTCGTCCACCAGGGATCAACCGGGGGAGGAGATAGATAAGTTCGGTCGAACCGTTCCCCGGGCAGATGTTGGCCGCGGTCAGACTGTGATAGCTTGCCAGAGCCTCGCGCAGCTCATTGGCATCGCTCTCCGGATAGTGCACCAGCCGGGCATAAGCGGCCGCCAGAGCCTCCCGCACCGCCGGGGCAGGGCCGAGAGGATTGATACTGGCGGAAAAATCGCTCAGCTCTTCGGGCTGAATGCCGAGGGAACGGGCAATGGCAAAAACATTGCCACCATGTTCGGAGTTCATGGCAAGAACCTTTCTCGAATCGCATTGAATATCCGGCGCTTTAGAGGAGCCTTCTCCCCAGCCCCTCAAACAGCAGCCAGCCGGCCAGCAGCAGTGCCATAGCGCCATACATCAGCCGCACCGCACCGCGATATGAGGCCGCTGAGAGCGGCTGTCCGGCATCGCCGATGGTCGGCTTGGCAACCACCACCCCCCCGTAACTGCTGCTGCCGCCGAGCTGGACCCGCAGTGCCCCGGCTGCTGCCGCCTCGGGGATGCCGCTGTTGGGGGATGAGTGTCGGCGACCGTCGCGGCGCATTATCCGCAGGGCATTGGCACCATCGAGACCGACCAGCGGCGCGGCCATTGCCATCAAAAGACCGGTCAACCTGGCCGGGATCAGGTTGAGCAGGTCGTCGCAGCGCGCCGAGGCCGTGCCGAAACGGATATAGCGCTCATCTTTATAACCGACCATCGAATCGAGGGTGTTGACCGCCTTGTAGGCGATAGCCAGCAGCGGCCCACCAAGGATAAGATAGCAGAGGGGGGCGATAACCCCGTCCGAGCTGTTCTCTGCCACCGTCTCCACCAGCGCCCGCCAGATCCCTTCGGCATCAAGCCCGGCTGTATCGCGACCGACGATCCGGGAGAGGTAGTAGCGCGCCTGGTCCAGGTCACCGGCTGCAAGGGCGTCAGCTACCAGCTGCGATTCGGCATGGAGAGAACGGGCAGCCAGGCAGGTCCAGGCGAGCAGCGTGCCGACCAGCAGTCCGATCAGCCGGTGGAGATGATAGGCCGTCTGCAAGAGCGCCAGGGCGACCAGGACCGTACTCCCCACCGTGACAATCAGCAGCACCACCCCGGCCAGTCGGCTGTCGCCGAAGCAGCGCCGCAACGGGGGCTCCAGGAGAGTGATGAGCCGACCGATACCCCTTACCGGATGGGGGAGCCAGCGGGGGTCACCCAGTAGCAGATCGAGGAGCAGGGCAGCGACAACGATCAGAATATGGCCGGACGAGAGTATGATCACAATACCAGCTTTGGCGACTAGAATTATCTGACTGAAGCAGCATTAGCCGCAAGGTTCATTCAAGACCGCAGATAGCGAGCAGACGCGCCATATCCAGGTGCTGTTCCAGGTGGGTGGCGAGCCGGTCGAGCGGCTCGTCCCGCTGCCATCTGCCGCTCACTTCGGCCATCCCCTTGCTCCGCCGCAGGCGGTTGAGGAGTGCGGCACGGAAACGGTCGTTATCGAACAGGCCATGCATATAGGTGCCGAAGACACGGCCGTCCGGGGATACCGCCCCATCCTTCACCTTGACCGTTGTCCCGGAACGGCGGATAAAGTTGGCAAAGGGGCGCGCGCCGCTCCCCAGTACCGTCACCCCCATATGGATCTCGTACCCCCCCAGCACACCGCTGCATCCCGGCGCCACCCGAGTCCCGGCGAGCAACAGGCGGGCCTGGACCTGGTGGGTCTCCTTCCGTCTAAGCAGGGTGGTCTCCACGTCCAGAAGACCCAGCCCTTCCGCCTCCCTGATGTGCGACTCCACCTGAAATGGGTCGCGCACCCTCTTGCCGAGCATCTGGTAACCGCCGCAGATGCCGATAATAGGTCCGGGGAAGCTCTGGATGGCGTCAAATATCCCCCGCTCCATCATGAAGTAGAGATCGGTGGTGGTCGACTTGCTCCCCGGGATGATGAGCAGGTCGAGCCCGGCAATATCCAGATGCCCTTCGATGTAGCGGAGTTCAACGTCAGGTTCGGCTTCGAGCGGGTCGAAATCGGTATAGTTGGAGATTCGCTCCAGCCGTACCACTCCGACCTTTAGTCGCGGCCCCGGAGCTGTTTTGCTGCTGCCGCTGCGGCGCGCCAGGGCGACGCTGTCCTCGGCCGGGACGCTGAAATCGCTGAACCAGGGGATCACCCCCAGCACCGGCAGACCGGTACGCTGCTGGACGAACTCTATCCCTGGCGCGAGCAGTGCCGGATCGCCGCGGAACTTGTTGATTATCACCCCTTTGATCATCTCCCGCTCGGCCGGTTCCAGAAGTTCCATGGTGCCGACGATCTGGGCGAACACCCCGCCCCGGTCGATGTCGGCCACCAGTATCACCGGTGCACCGGCCATGGCCGCTACCCGCAGATTGGCGATGTCGTGCGCCTTGAGGTTGATCTCGGCAATGCTCCCCGCCCCCTCGATGACGATGAACTCGTACTGCTGGCGGAGCCGGTCGAAGCTCTCCCGCACCTTGACAAAGGCCTCCGGTTTGTAGGCATTGTATTCGGCCACCCGCATGTTCCCCTTCACCTCACCCTGGATGATCACCTGGCTGCCGGTATCTGAAGTCGGCTTGAGGAGGATCGGGTTCATATCGACATGGGGGGGGATACCGCAGGCATCGGCCTGGACCGCCTGGGCCCGGCCGATCTCCCCCCCCTCCGGAGTGACTGCCGAATTGAGCGCCATGTTCTGCGATTTGAACGGTGCCACATCGATGCTACGCCTTTTCAGCAAACGGCAGAACCCGGCGGTCAGGACAGATTTCCCCACATCCGAGGCAGTACCGCAGAACATCAGGGTACGGCAATCAGGATCTGCGGAAGTGGCAGGAGCAACAGGGAGCTCGAGCTCCCCGGCAGCTGTTGCCTCTTCACTCCTCCCTGACTGCAGATAACCCCGCGGCGTCACCATCCTCCCCGCGCTATCGACAAATGTCGCACCATTGCCGACAATCAGCAGGGAGAACATGTCGATCTTCTGCTTGAGCATCCCTTTAAGGGTTGTTACCACTACCTGCTGCCCCTGCCGCATGGCATTCCGGACAATCCCGACCGGAGTGTCGGCTGGCCGCGACTCAAGCAGAATGGCACAGGCCTCGTCAAGCTGTCGTCTCCTGCTCCGGCTGCGGGGGTTGTAGAGGGCGACGACGAAATCGGCAGCAGCGGCACTCCGTAGCCGCCCCCTGATCACCTCCCAGGGGGTGAGCAGGTCAGAGAGGGAGATGACGGCAAAATCGTGCATGAGCGGCGCACCTAACAGCGCTGCTGCCGCCTGAACCGCCGACACCCCGGGGACCACGATTATTTCAGGCTCCTGGCGTTGTCGGGGCTGTCTCTTCACCCCTGCCAGGGTTTTGTCATTCCTGTCGTGCAAAAGCTCCAGTACCAGCCCGGCCATGCCGTAGATACCGGCATCGCCGCCGGAGATCAGCGCTACGGTCAGACCTTTGGCGGCCAGCTGCAGCGCCTCGCGGCAACGCTCCACCTCGGCGCGCATGCCGGAGGAGATTATCTCTTTGCCGGCCAGAAGTGGTCTGATCAGATCCAGATAGGTCGCGTAGCCGACCACGACTTCCGCCCCTGCCACTGCCTCATGGGCTTCCAAGGTCATCTGTCGCAGGTCGCCGGGACCTATGCCGACGATATATAGTCTGCCCATATCAGGTTATCTCCGCTATTGCCAGGGTGACATTCCCACTCTTATACTTCTTCAGCAACAGCTTCCCCCCCCGGGCAGCAAGCAGCGCTGCCGGTTCCGCCACCCCGGCCGCACCGATTGCCGCCATGGCATGGGGAGAAGGGTGGGATGGTGCTGTTATCTCATTCAGTTCTGCGCTGCTGTATGTCTGGAGCGCTAGCTTATACCTGGCGGCAAATTCCAGCAGGCCCGGCTCGGCAGACTTCGCTTCGGCTGTGGCAACAGTGGCAACGCTCTGTACTGCCAGGAGGAGCCGTTTCAGCTGCCCCAGCACCACCTCTTCGATCTCCGCAGCAGTGGTACCGCTATTGCAGCCGATGCCGAGCACCAGGTTGCGCGGGCGCAACACCAGCAGCCGGTCCGACTGCAGCTGGGGGGGGATGAAGCTGTTGCTCACCAGGAGAAAGCCGCTGGCACTGCTCCGTTGCCCTGCCACGAAGGTGTCGAAAAAGTGCAACCGGCCGCGACCATGGAAATAGTTGCGCACCCTGCCGGTAGGATCGACCACAGCGATCTCCTGGTTATCCAGCAGCAGCGCATTGAGGGTCTTGACCCGGCTCAGATCCTCGATCACCCACCCCTCATCCTTGGCCAGCATGTCGAAAGAGGGGAGCTGATTGACATCAGTGGCAGTGGTTATCACCTCCCGGGCACCGGTGATGAAGGCGCAGCGACCGGCCAGCTCGTTCGCGCCACCCAGATGGCCGGAGAGGAGGGAGATGGCGAACCTGGCAGCATCATCCATAACTACCACGGCCGGATCGACATCCTTCCCCTGCAGATGCGGGGCGAGCAGCCGGACGACGATGCCGGTCGCCATGATGAAGATGAAGCCATCGTAGTGCAGCGACTCTCCAGCCGCGCTCTTCCCCTTTCTTGCAAAGGGTTTGGCTTCAGGCCAGAGCCGCTTTAGCAGCTCCTTCAGCTCCCCTTCGAAGGGGAGCGAATCCTTCCCTGCCTGGCCGCGAAACTTCTGCAGCACGTACAGTTCGGCCTGGCCGAGACCGTCCTTGAGGCGGGCGCCGAGCCTGGCGCCGTTCCGGGTTATGGCGATGATGGCGATACGCATGGGTGAATGCTGCCTAAGTTAAAATACCTTTCCGAAAAGCGTGGCTGAATTCCTGGTCATAAAGGCGGGATTTGGCCGGCAGACCGTTGCGACGCGCCAGCAGCACCTCTCCGACGATGATCAATGCCTGTTTTGCAATGCCGGCCGCCGCGACCCTGTCCGTGATATCCGCCAGAGTCCCCTCCACCACCAGCTCGTCAGGCCAGGAGGCGCGATAGACCACTGCCACCGGGGTGACCGGCGTATAAGCCCCTTGCAGCAGCTCGGCAACCACCTGCTCCAGCATCCCGACCGACAGATAGATCACCATGGTGGCGCCGATTCGCGCCGTCTCACGCAGCCGTTCCCGTTCCGGCACCGGCGTCTTCCCCTCGATCCTGGTAAAGACGACGGTCTGGGTGACGGTCGGCAGGGTAAGCTCCTGCCTCAGGGTAGCGGCCGCGGCAAAGGCGCTGGTTACCCCCGGCACCACAGCATAGTCGACACCGAGCCGGTCCAGCTCAGCCATCTGCTCCTGGATCGCACCGTATATCGAGGGGTCGCCGGTATGAAGCCGTACTACCCTTTTGCCGTCAGCTACCCCCTGGGCAAGGAGGATAGTCGTCTCCTCCAGGGTCATGGCCGCCGAATCGTATATCTCCGCCGCCGGAGCATATCTCCGCACCAGCTCGAGATCAACCAGGCTGCCGGCATAGACCACCAGCTCCGCCTCGCCAAGCAGCCGCGCCCCCTTTACCGTGATCAGCTCGGCATCGCCTGGGCCGGCGCCGATGAAGTGGATTTTGCCGACCTCATCTCCCATCATTTCCTCACTATCAGCAGCGACAGATAGTCGAGCTCCACCCCAAGCAGCGTCGAGATATCCCGCACCACCTCTTCCGCAGGTGAGCCGACGCGACGGACATAGACCGTCTTCTCCACCAGCCGGAGCGCCTTGAGCATGGCAAAGACCTGTGGAAAGGCGCGGTGGACCTTCATCAGGACTATGGTATCGAAATCGATGAGGGTCTGCAGCAGCTTCTCCTCCTCGAAGGTGGCAGGGAGGATGGCTATCCGGTCGGCAGCCATGCCGAGCGGCACGCCGGCTGCAGCCGCGGCTGCACCGATGCTCGATATGCCGGGGACGATCTCCACCTGCAGATGCGGATAGCGCTCCTGCAGTATCCGGTAGAGATAGAGAAAGGTGGAGTAGAGAAACGGGTCGCCGATGGTGATGAAGGCGACATCCTCCCCCCCCTCTACCCGCGCTGCCACCTGGGCGGCCGCCTCTTCCCAGAAGGGGAGCAGTTCTGCCTCATCTTTCCGCATCGGGAAGGTCTGCACCAGGATCTCCTGGCGGGAGCGGTCCAAAAACGGCTCGACGATGGAGAGGGCATAGCTGGCCGCCTCGGCTGCGCCGGTCGGTGCGCAGATGACAGCTACCTGGCGGAGGATCCGCTCCGCCTTGCGGGTCAAAAGCTCCGGGTCACCCGGTCCGACGCCGACCGCATAGATCTTCGCCATCAATCGCTCTCTTTCAGAGCAGTGATTATATAGACCGGATTATGCGCATCGAACATCTTGTACTCGGTCAGACCGCGGGTCTTGGCGATATTGACGCAGGTCACCTCGACGCTGTAGCCATGGTCCTCGAGAAACTCCACCGATTTAGTCAGAGTATCGAGGGTGACGGCATTGAGGACGATCAACCCTTCCGGCTTGAGCCGCTTGTCCACTGCATCGATGATCTCCTCCAGCATCCCGCCGGAACCGCCGATAAAGACCCGGTCCGGGTCAGGGAGATCGTCGAGCCCCTCCGGGGCGAACGCCTCGATCAGGTTGACATTCCGGGCAACGAATTTTTTCAGGTTGTCGCGGAGAAAGACAAGGTACTGGGGGTTCCGCTCCAGAGCGAAGATACGGCCGTTGGGAAGGAGGTTCGAGGCCTCGATGGAGACCGAACCGCTGCCGGCGCCGATATCCCAGAGGACCAGATCGTCCTGCAGCTGCAGCTTGGCCAGGGTGACCGCCCGTACCTCCTGCTTGGTGATCAGCTTCTTGGCCGTGGCAAACTGCTCATCGTCAATACCGATGAGTGGGTAGTTGACCAGATTCGGTTCCCACGCCTTGATCAGAATCAGGATGTTCAGCTGCGTCGCCGGTATCTCCAGCAGCCCCTTGACCGTGCTCCTGGTGAACTTTTCAGAGGCTAGCCCAAGGTCCTCGCAGAGCCAGGCATCAAATCCATCTGCCCCCCGTTCGAGCAGTTCCCTGGCGATGACCGCCGGGGTGTTGTTGGAGTCGGTCAGGATCGCCACCTTCTCCGCAGCAATGACCCGGTCGATCGCCGCTTTCAGACCCCGGCCATGGACCGAGACGAAGATGGCATCGTCCCAGGGCTCCTTGATCCGGGCAAAGGCGTACTGGACACTGGTGACATTGGGGAAGATCTCGATCCGCTCCTTATCCAGATTACGGAGGAGAAAGCGGGCCACACCGAAAAAGTTCGGATCGCCGGAGCCGAGAATCACCACCCGCTTGTCGGTCTTTTTCAGGAAATCGAGCATGATGGAGAGGTCACCCAGCAGCTGCTTCTCCCCGCTGAAATCAGAGAAGATATCGAGATGCCGCTGATGGCCTATCAGCACTTCGGCCTTGTTGATCACCTCCAGCGCCTTACCGCCAAACCCCTCCCAACCTTCGATACCGGCCCCGACCAGATAGATCTTCTGTTCTGCCATACGCCCCTCCCGTAAAACATGCATTGTGCCTCATCCCGCAACTGCCGGGCGGAGTTACTCCCCTGCCGAAAGCCCTGACTGGCAAATCGAACCAGAGCAACTAGAGGTTCACCTCTGCTGCATATATTTTACCCGAAATATAGCACTTCTCCATGATATCCTGCCAGCAAAACCTTTATTTCCGGCCGGGTCGAGATATTTTTCGCCCCCTGTCTCACCCGCTGGCAGATCATTTCCAGCAGCAGCGGATCGTAGCCGCTTGCCAACAGCACCTGTCGGGCCGTGTTGGCAGCACCGGCCGATGTTGCCAGCGCTGCCGTCCGCTGGTCAGCGGCGAGCCAGCCGGCCAGCATCTGCAGGTCGAGCTGGGACGAGTTGACATGGGTCTGCTGATGCCCACAGGCTATCTTCAGCAGCTTGGCGAACTGACCGGCGATGATCACCTGCCGCACCCCTTTACTGGCACAGGCACGCAGAGAGTGGCCGAAAAAATCCCCCATCATGACAAACGCCTCATCCTTGAGCTGTTCCCAGTTCCCTCTTCCCAGTTCCCTCTTCCCAGTTCCCAGTTCCCAGTTCCCAGTTCCCAGTTCCCTGTTCCCAAAATATCTTTGCGCCGCCAGTTCGCTGCTCCGCCCGGTGGCAAGGACCACCCTGTCACTGCCGCAGGCCAGCGCGACAGAGATGGCGGAATCGATGGTGTCGGTCCAGGCCTGGGCCGAGACCGGCCGGACAATGCCGCTGGTGCCGAGGATGGAGAGGCCACCGATGATGCCGAGCCTTTCGTTGAGGGTCTTTCTCGCCCGCTCCTCACCGTCGGGGATGCTGATGGTCACGTGAATCGGGAACGGGGAACGGGGAACGGGGAATACCTCGGCAATCGCTGTTTCGATCATCTGCCGCGGCACCGGGTTGATGGCCCATTCGCCGGGTGGTATAGCCAACCCCGGCTTGGTCACCCGGCCGATGCCCCTACCGCCGCTGATGATAACGGCCGGCTCCCCCTTGCCCGGGGCGAGCTCCAGCCTGGCGTGGATCGCCGCACCGTTGGTGATATCCGGGTCGTCGCCCGCATCCTTGACGACAAAACAGCTGGCCGAAGCGACACTGAACTCCTGCCCCTGCAGCTGGAACCTGACCTGCTCGCCAAACGGCAGGGTGATCTCTACCGCGCTGATGCTCCGCTGCTCGCGCAACATCAGCGCCGCACCTTTGGCAGCTGCCGCAGCACAGGCGCCGGTAGTATAGCCGTAGCGTAGCGACCGCCTGGACATATAATTATCCCAGCACTACCGGCAGCGGCCCGCCACCGGCAAGGAGCGCCAGGGCCTGCTCCCGCAGTTCGTCCTTCCCCAGGTCCTCTTTGCCGGAGAGTCCGTCGACTTCGATCCGGATGATGGCGGTCAAAGCAAGTTTCTCCTCCAGATAGGGGCCATACCCCCCCTCTGGCTGATATTTACGCAGTAGCGCATCGAGTGCTATCCGCCGCTCAGCCTCCTCTTCCACCACTTTGGCCCTCCCCCGGACGATGACGCTCCGGTAGAGATATTCGGCCCGGCAGGGGTTCTCTGCCACCCCTTTGACGTAGGCGATCGGCAGGTCGACCTCGAAACAGACCCGCGGGTCGCGGCGGATATCGTCCAGCTTCTCCCCCTGCCGGGCTGAGTGGAAATAGAGCCGCCCCTCGTAATAGGCGAAGTTGAGCGGCTTGACCATCGGCCAGCCGTCCGGCCCTATGGTGCCTAGCCGGCCGACCGGCGCACTCTCCAGCAGGCCGATGATGACCGCCGGGTCGGTGATCTTCTTGTTCATCTTACGCATCCTGACACCCCTTCTTCCGCCATTATCAATAGCGCATTCAGCACTGCGGCCGCCACGTTCGACCCACCCTTGCGGCCGCGACAGGTGATGAAGGGCAGTTCCGGACAGTGCTCCTCCATCGCCAGCAGCTCCTCCTTGCTCTCTGCTGCGCCGACAAAACCTACCGGCAGGCCGACGATCAGTTCCGGGCGAAGCCCCTCCTCCCGGACCAGCCGGAGCAGCTCGAAGAGAGCGGTCGGGGCATTGCCGATAACGAAGATGCCGTTACCTGGATCACCCCCACCCTTGCGCATCGCCAGCAACGAGCGGGTCACCCCCTGTTCTCTGGACAGCTGCGCCACCTCCGGGTCGGCCACGAAACAGCTGGCAGTGATGCCGAACTTTGCCAGCCGCGGCTTGGCGATACCGGCCAGCGCCATGGTGGTGTCGGTCACTATGCCGCGCCCCGACTGCAGCGCCCTGATCCCGTCTGCCAGAGCAGTTCGGGAGAAGACCATGGTCCGGGCATAGTCGAAGTCGGCGCTGGTATGGATGACCCGCCGTACCACCGGCCATTCGGCGCTCGACCAGGGGTGGTCACCCACCTCGGCATCGATGATGGCGAACGAGCCGGCCTCGATCTCCTCAGGGCGCATCTCCACTGACATCAGTGCCACCCGGTCCCGGCAAGCCCTTCGGCGATCCGCTCCACCACCACTTCGGCCAGCTTACGGTGGACCCCGAGATGCCCCCCCATGGCAAACTCCACCTGGGGATAACGCTGCTTTGCCGCAGCCATCTCTTCTGGCAGGTCCTCTCTCACATGGGCGCCGACAAAGAGAAAATAGGGGAGCAGCAGGATCCGCCCCGCCCCTTTTGCCACACAGCTGTCGATCCCCTGCTGGATATTGGGGAGATGCTGCTCCCGGTAGGAGACCTCGACTATCTCATAGCCGGTCAGCTGCTGCACCATGGCAGCCACCTCCCGGACTGCATCATTGGCCTCTGCAATGCGGCTGCCATGGGCCATCAACAGTATTGCTGTCTGCATCTGCAACTCCTTTTTACAGCTATAATCATATTATCTCTGCTCATCCAGCAGCGCCAAGATCTCCCGCCGCGCCGCACCGATGGTGAGGGGGAGACGGTTGAATGGCAGCCGGTCCTCCTCTTTGAGCTGCTGGATCAGCTGGGCAATCTGCGGCAGACGGAGCTTGACACTCTCCATCGGTTCGGCCGCGGTAAAGACCTCCTCCGGCGTCCCGCCACGGACCAGCCGACCCTTGCTCAGAATATGCAGGCGGTGGAGAAATAACGGCACCAGATCGACGCTGTGGGTCGCCATTACCACGGTCACCCCTTTATCCTTGTTGAGCTGCAGCAACAGCTCCATCATCCGGTACTCCCCCATCGGGTCGAGTCCGGCGGTCGGCTCGTCGAGCAGCAGTATCTCGTGCCCCATGGCGAGCAGTCCGGCGATGCAGACCCGCTTCTTCTGGCCGAAGCTCAGGGCGTGGATATTCTTGCCGGCATACTCGGCCATCTCCACGTTTGCCAGAGCGCTCTCCACGCGGCTGGTCACCTCCCATTCGGCAAAACCCATATTGCGCGGGCCAAAGGCGACATCCTCGAAGACCGTCTGGGCGAAGAGCTGGTCGTCCGGATTCTGGAAGACCAGACCGACCTTCCGGTAGATGTCGCGGGGGTGGAGCCGGCGCAGATCATGCCCGTCCAGCAGCACCTGACCGTGGATATCCTTGACCAGCCCATCCATCACCTTGAGCAGGGTGGTCTTACCCGAACCGTTGGCCCCCAGGATGCCGCAGAACTCGCCACTGGCGACCTCCAGCTGGATGTCAGCCAGCGCTACCGTGCCGTCGGGGTAGCTGAACTGCTCGATATTTACTGCCAGCCGGATTGACAATTCAGATCACCTGCCAGAATAGACCTATCACCAGTACGATCGAGAGAGCGGCCAGCACCTCGCCGCAACGGAGCTGCCGCTGCTGCAAAAGCGGCAGCTGGCCGTCGTACCCCCGTTGCACCATGGCCGTGGTGATCGCCTGGCTGTTGTCGAACGCCTTTATCACCAGCGCCCCGGCCAATGTGCCGAATGACCTCAGGCCGCGCCTGTAGCCATCATAGCCGAGCCGGTTCTTTTGCGCTGCGTAGACCACCTGGGCGTCGTCAAAGAGGAGGAAGAGGTAGCGCCAGGCGAACATGGTCACCTCGATGAAACCTGTCGGGACGCGGAGCCAGGCGAGGGCCGCCATGATCTCCGTAAAGGGGGTGGTAAACCCTACCAGCGCCACCACTGTAACCCCGCCGGCAATCCGGCTGGCGATCAGCAACCCCTCCAGCAGTCCGTCCGAATGCCCCGTCACTTCCCAGCCGAAGATGGAGAGGGTAAAGAGCGGTAGCTTGCCGGCAAAGAAGAGCTTGAGCAGCACCACCAGCAGGGCGATAAAGACCGGCTCGGCAAAACGGATGAGCAGCAGGCGCGGTCGCACCCCGACGGAGAGACTGAGCATGGCGCAGAGGAGCGCTGTCAGCAGGGGGAAGGTGAGGCTTTTGCTGCTTATCACCATCACCAGTAGAGCCAGGGCAGCGATCAGCTTCAGGCGCGGGTCGAGCCTGGTCAATCGGTGCGGCAACGGAGCATATTTAAAATTATTGATATGGTGCATGGCGCTCATCAGCTCTTCTCGCTCTCGGTGCTCCTCTTTTTCAGAGCTCTTTCGCTCACCAGCATCCGCCACCAGTAGCCGGCGGCAAAGCCACCCAGAGCGCCGGCGACCAGGAAGGCGAAGAGCTGGGCATCCCCCTCCAGACCGGGCAGTCGCCTCTCCTGCCGGCCATGCTCGGCAGCGATCCTCTTTACCACCGACTCATCCACCCCGGGCCATTTTTCCGCAGCGACAACCGGCAGCGGCGCAGAGGAGAGCAGACCGCAGACCAGGAGCAGCGCTGCAACCTTTCCAACGACTCCCTGTCCCCCGTTCCCTGTCCCCCGTTCCCTGTTCCCTGTTCCCTGTTCCCTCTTCCCGGTAATATTCAGCTTCACCAGCAGGTCGGGGCGCTTGCGGGAGAGGAGCAGCACCATCCCTGCCGTCATCCCCCCTTCCAGGATGCCGAGTGGGAGCTGGGTCGGGATGAAGGCGGCTATAATCTGCCAGAGTAGCGGGAGGAACTGCGCATCACCGCGGATACCAGCGGCGAGTTCCACTGAAGTGGCAAGATAGGTGGCCCAGTCGGTCAGCAGTCCGGCCATGAAGCCGGCCACCGCCAGATTCGCCCCCACCCCCCTGAGCCCACGGAATACAGCCCATCCGGCAAAAGAGCCGACCAGCCCCATGGAGACGATATCGGCACCCCAGGTGGAAAGACCGCCATGGGCCAGAAACAGGGCCTGAATGAGGAGCGCCACGGCAGAGATGAGGATGCTGACCAGCGGGCCGACCAGAATCGCAGCGATAGCCGTACCGCACGGGTGGGAGCAGGTCCCGGCTGTCGGCACCGGTATCGGCATGCAGGAGATGATAAAGACCACCGCTGCCATCAGTCCGACCAGGGGCTTGAAGGAGAGCTCCTCCCTGGCAATGGCGTTCATCCGCTGCACCCCGAGCGCCACAAAGGGGAGCGCCACGACAGCCCAGAGGGTCGCCCAGGGGAGGGGGAGGATCCCCTCGGCGATGTGCATGGCCTGGGCCGGGCCGGCCATGACCAGGAGAAACAGGGATGTCAGTGATACTCTCTTCATTGCTACCTCAAAACTTATTTTACCGCAGAGGAGTCAGGTTAAAGCAGCGGAGAACAACCGGCAAAATCCCATAATCGAATACCAGCCACCTTCACGGGCCGATCCGAGTCGGGTTTTCAAATTGTTGCTCCTTTTCTATATTTCCGGCAACTCGCCACCAGCGCCGGGGCGATATCCCGATTACTGCCGAAATGGAGATGGATATAGGAGGCGAGGCAGTTCTGCTGCCGGAACCCCTCCTCCCCCAGCACCACCCCTGGCCGGCTGACCTGGTAACAACGCGGGATCTTGACCGGCATCCCGTCCATCTCCGAATAGTGGAACTCATGCCCCCGGGCGACCGCGCCGCGCCGGCCGATGATGGTGTTGGCGAGCAGCTCCACCTCCCGGTAGCCGAGCGCCTTGCGCTTTTTGAGCAGGCGGGTCGAGACCGGAAAGATGCCGACCATCTCATGTCTGATCGGCAGTTTGATATGCTGTTCGACGATCACCTGGCTGAGATAGATGAAACCGCCGCACTCTGCATAGACCGGCATGCCATCGGTGATTGCGCCCCTGATAGCCCTGCGTAGCTGCAGGTTGGCAGCCAGAGTCTCTGCATGCAGCTCCGGATACCCCCCGGGGAGATAGATGCCGGCGCAACCGGCCGGCAGGTCGCTGTCACGCAGCGGCGAAAAATAGACCAGTTCAGCCCCCGCCTCCTGCAGCAGCCGCAGGTTGTCCTCATAGACGAAACAGAATGCCTCGTCGCGGGCTATTGCCAGCCGCACCGGCGACCCTGCCGACCGGCCGGACTGCCGGCCGCCGGTAAAGGGGAGGGGCTGGTCGAGCCAGTGGGGGGTGCTCACCGCCCAGATCAGGCCGAGATCGACATTCGCCCGGACGACCTCGGCCAGGTGATCGAGAAACCCGGGGGGGAGCGACTGCTCTTCAGCCGTCAGCAGCCCCAGATGGCGGGATGGTATCTGCAGCTGCTCATCGCGGGGGATGCACCCCAGCACCCTGACACCCCCTGCCAGTGACTCCACAGCCTCGCGGAGCAACCGGCCATGGCTTTCGCTCGCCACATTGTTGAAGATAACCCCGGCTATCTTCACCTGCGGGTCAAACTCGGCAAACCCCTTGACCAGTGCAGCGACACTGCGCGACTGCCCCTTGCCGTCCACCACCAGGATCACCGGCGAGCCGGTCAGCTTGGCGATCTGGGCGGTGCTGCCAGCCTCCCCCTGGCCGCCGATGCCGTCGAAGAGCCCCATCACCCCTTCGATGACCGCTATGTCAGCCTCGGCCGAGTGGCGGGCGAATGTCTCCCTGACAAAGTCCGGGGTACATATCCAGCCATCCAGGTTGACCGACGGGCGGCCGGTCGCCAGCCTATGGTAGCCGGGATCGATGAAATCAGGTCCGACCTTGAACGGCGCGACCTTTAGCCCACGCAACCGCAGGCTGGCCATGATGCCGATAGTGACGGTAGTCTTGCCGGAACCGCTATGGGGTGCTGCTATGATGATCGATTTCATACAGTCCTTTGCTCAGATCTTAACCGTTCAATAGTTTGACCACGCAGTTGCCGTCGGCAAAATAATCGATGATATTGAGGCAGCAGTAGTTCTGTTCGATATTGAAGAGCGCCGTAAGCGGCGCACCGATCGCCTCCAGCAGGACCACCCGGTTCACCCCGCCATGCCCTACCACCAGCACCTCTTCCCCCCGGTGACGGGTGACGATCCGCTCGATGACCGGCATCACGCGCCGGCTTAGGTCAAGGAGACTCTCCCCTTCCGGCACCCGGTAATTGACGATATCCGCCAGTCGCGCCTGCCACTCCTGCGGGTATTCGGCCATCAACTCCTGCCAGCTCCTCCCCTCCCAGATACCGATATTCAGCTCGCGCAGGTCGCTCTCCCGGACCGGCGTCACCCCCAGGTGGCTGCCAAGTATCCCGGCGCCCACAGTACAGCGGCTTAAGTCGCTGCTATAGCAAGCGGTGATCTTTGCTTCGCTGAAGCGCGGCTTCAGGGCATGGTACTGGGCCACCCCCCGCTCGCTCAGAGCTACGTCGGCGTGGCCGTTGTAGCGGGGTATCCCGGCCCCCTCCACCTCGCCATGGCGGATCAGATATATCCTGGTCTTTTCGGTCATCCGGTCATCTCCATCTTAAATTCTTGACTAGATTCTTGCAAGAGCAAGCATAATCAGGAGGCAACAGATCTCCCCCAGTTCGCTGCCGCAGCCGATGATGTCGCCGGTGACCCCGCCGAGCCGGCGTTGCGACCAGCTCCGCACCCCCCAGGCAAGGAGCAGCACCCCAAGCGTGGCGTAGATACCCTTCAGACCGGCCAGCTGCCAGGCGAGCAGCAAGGTCATGCTAATGGCAGAAGCGAGCTGCACCCCCCCGGCGCCACTGATGAAAAGCACGCCAAGCCCGTCATTGCGGGCGCTGCCGGCACCGGCAGTGATCAGCACCTGGCCGCCCCGGGCAGCCATCGGGAAGAGGAGCAGTGCCGAATGCCTCATCTCCAGCGGCAAAGCGAGGAGCGCCTGGTACTTGAGGAGCAGGCCGAGCACCAGACCGACCACGCCGACCGCACCGCTGCGGGAATCCTTCATCACCGCCAGGAAACGTTCTTTGTCCCCCCGCGCTGCCAGGCCGTCGCAGACATCCGCCAGCCCGTCGAGATGGAGCGCCCCGGTCACGATCGCCAGGGCGACGATGAGCAGCAGAGCCACCACCGACCAGGGGAGGAGCGGCGTCAACAGCCAGTCGAGACCGACCAGCAGCAGCCCGATCGTCACCCCGACCAGCGGGAAGAGCGCCATAGACCTCCCCAGGTCCTGCGCCGCACAGCGTACCTTGAACGGCAGCGGGATGATGGTGAGAAACTGTAGTGCGATGAAGTATAGTCGCATATCGGGGGCGGGGAACGGGGGACAGGGAACAGGGGACAGGGAACGGGAAAACTGCGTCTACTCCCTGTTACCTATTCCCTGTTACCTGTTCCCTTTTACCTATTCCCTATTACCTTATCCCTACCTTTCTCTAGTTACCGCTACTTACGCCGGCCTGTTCGAAAGTCGCCATCTCCTTCATCACCTTCACCCCGGCCTCGATAAGTCCCATGGCCAGGGCGGCGCCGGTCCCCTCGCCAAGACGGAGCCTGAGGTCGAGGATCGGCTCCAGCCCCATATGTTCCAGCATGTAGCCATGACCGACCTCCACCGACTGGTGGGCGGCAAAGAGATAGTCCCGGACCTGATGACAGAGTTCATAGGCGACCAGCGCTCCGGCGGTGGAGATGAAGCCGTCCACCACCACCGGCAGCCGCTCCACTGCCCCGCCAAGGCAGAGCCCGGCTATGGCGGCTATCTCCAGCCCGCCGACCATCGCCAGCACATCGAGCGGATCGTGCCGGTCGGGGTCGTTCAGCGCCAGACCCTCCTCGATCACCCGGATCTTGTTGGCCAGCGCTGCATCATCGATCCCGCTGCCGCGGTGGGTCACTTCGGCGACGCTCTTGCCGGAGAAGAGGGCGATCAGGGCCGACGACGGGGTGGTGTTACCGATCCCCATCTCGCCGGTGCCGAGCATTGCCACCCCTTCTACCTTGGCCTGGCGTGCCAGTTCGATGCCGACCCGTACTGCCGCAACCGCTTCTTCCCTGCTCATGGCCGGACCTTTGGTGAAGTTGCGCGTCCCTCTCGCCACCTTGTGCAGCAAGAGACCAGGCTGCGGAGTGAAGTCGTAGTCGACCCCCACATCCACCACCCGCACCTCGGCCCCCGCGTGGCGGGCCAGCACGTTCACCCCGGCGCCGCCGTTCAGGAAATTGAGCACCATCTGCGGTGTCACCTCTTTGGGGAAGGCCGAGACCCCCTCTTCCACCACCCCGTGATCACCGGCAAAGGTGAAGATGACCTTTTTCCCGGTCTCCGGAGCGAGGCTGCCGGTAATGGCAGCAATGCGGCAGGCGAAATCCTCCAGCCGCCCCAGTGAACGGAGCGGTTTGGTCTTGTTGTCCAGCTTCTGCTGCGCTTCGGCCAAAATACTCTGGTCGAGCGGCTTAATCCGGGAGAGAGTCTCTTGCAGAACGTTCATCGATTACTCCTTTGTCATCTCATATATATTTCAACCCTTCAATCGCAACGGCAGTCCGGAAATCGTCACATAGACCTCATCGGCCGCTTCGGCCAGCAGCTGGTTGGCATGACCGGCCAGATCGCGGAAGGAGCGGGCGAGCTGGTTCTCCGGCACTATCCCCGAGCCGACCTCGTTACTCACCAGAATTACCGGCGTCTGCAGGGTCAACAGCAGCTCTGTCAATTTTTTGACCCGGTCGATTATCTCTTCTGTAGCAGTCCCGCCAAGGAGCAGGTTGGTCAGCCAGAGGGTGACGCAGTCGACCATAATGGCCCGGAAATAGCCGTCGTGCCCTGCCAGCACGCCGGCCAGGTCGAGCGGCTCCTCCATGGTCTGCCATTCGCTGCCGCGGCGCGCCTGGTGGCTGGCGATCCGCGCCGCCATCTCGGCATCCCCCGCCGTACCGGTAGCCAGATAGCCGAGCGGAGCCCCGTAACCCAGGGCCAGCTTTTCTGCATGTCGACTCTTGCCGCTCCTGGCGCCACCGGTGACAAGAATGATCTTTGCCATAAAAAAACCCCGCCTCCCAAAGGGAACGGGGCCCAAAAACCGGTCTCTGCCACGACGGCTCAAGGCGCCTCTCCCTCGGAGGTCCATCAGCTTGCGTCCAGGCAGGTTTCCTGACTTACAGTTTAGCCTACTTACCGCGCCTTCCCGATTGCATCAGTGGCGTAGTTGCGGTGTTCGTACCTGTTCACAGTTGCGGGACAGTGGGGGTTTCGCACCCCCTTCCCTTTTAACCCTCCCGTCCCGGATCGGACGGTCGAGCACCTGGTCGCTTAGGATATGCAGTTGTAAAAAAAGTTCTAGCAGAGTGCCCGGGGAAAGTCAACGGCTATTCAGGAGATTCATCCCCGGCAAGGCTGAGCAGTTCGGCCACCCGCACCCAGATGGCATCCTTCCCCTCCCGGTTCAGGGCAGAGAAGAAGGAGAGCTCCCCCTTCTCCACGCCGAGCGCCTGGGCGATCACAACCGCCTGTTTGGCCCGCTCCTGGCGAGACACCTTGTCACACTTGGTAACCACCAGCAGTGCCGGGATACCGTAGGCCCTGAGCCAGTCATGCAGCTGCCGGTCCTCTACGGTCGGGACCCGGCGGACATCGAGGATAAGTACCACCCCGCGCAGGTTGGGGCGGTTCGCCAGATAGGTCTCGACCATCGGCCCCCAGGTCTTCTTGATCGCCAGCGGCACCTTGGCAAAGCCGTATCCGGGGAGATCGACCAGGCTGAAGCAGCTGTTCACCAGAAAGAAATTTATCAGCTGGGTCCGGCCAGGGGTGGAGGAGGTCCGGACCAGGCTCTTCCGGTTGACCAGGACATTGATCAGCGACGACTTGCCGACATTGGAACGACCGGCAAAGGCGATCTCCGGCAGTTCGGCCGGCGGATAGTGGGCCGGCCTGGTGCCGCTGGTGATGAATTCTGCGCTCTTTACATGCACTCGGGTGGTTACCTCGATTGGGATGGGGCCATGGTACTATGGCAAGAGGGAGATTACAACGATGAAGTTGCGGCGGCAGGGTCACCCATGCTCTTTCCAGAACCAAAGGGAGTGCGGCTTTTTCGCCCCTCTAGTAGTCATTCCCATTGATACCGTCCTTTGCAGCCATCTTCCACGACTTCTGCTTGAGACTCGCACCCAGCAAAAATATCCCGATACAAAGCGCAAAGAGCGAGAGAACCCAAGCTTGCCATCGGGTGATGCTGCTGAAGCGAAACTGAAACAGCGTCCAGAGGGCGGGAAACGCAAGAATGACGGCTGGCAAGAGACCGAGATAATAGAGGATGTCTCCCCATCGCCACCATTTGGCCGCTGGATGCTGTCGCCTGAGTAACTCCTGGTAGAATGGGTAATCTAGTGACATAACGACCTTACTGAGAGGTCAGCAGCGGTTTCAGGCCGCAGCTTCTACCTGGTTGGACATCGTTCTTTCTCACTTTATCACATTATGTCTGATAAAAAAGCCGTTAAGTCTCGTAATAATGGGCTTAACGGCATTTTATGCTAGCTTCGGATGTCTCGTGTCAAGGGTCGACCCCTCTATTACCGTAATGCCAACCGCGACAGGACAAACTGGTTGATAGAAACCCCCTGTTCGGCTGATAGTATCGCCAGCTGCCGATGGACATCCGGCGGCACCCGCAGCGTCAGGTTCCCCTTGAACTTTTTCCCCCCGAGCGGTTCGGGGATTGGGGACCCCTCCTCCTGCAGCCAGCTGATCGATTCGGCAACAACAAACTCGATCTCCCTGAGCGCCTTTTCCGGCGTCTTCCCATGGGCAGCGAGGAGCGGGAACTCAAGACATCTGGCAATATGGGCGTTGTCCACTGCCGACCATTCAATCCGAAAAGTATATTTACTGACCTCGTTTTTCATCTTTTTGCCCCAGTTTCTCCAGCGCTTTTTTGACTTGGCGCACCTGATAAGGCTTTGCCATTTTGCCGTCCCGCTGCAGATTTATGCGCGGTTCTCCTTGCCATGGTGTTTTGAAAATATGATGGCTGCCACATATCCGGGGTTCACCGAACTGCTGGCGGCAGATATCCAAGAGGTCCTTGAAAAGTACATTATGCTCGCTATCCATGCGGTCCAAATCCATGAGGAAAATGATAGCAGATGCGCTATCATCATGCAATAAATAATTCGGAGGATGGTACGGGTAAGCGTCTAGACTATTCAGGGACGGTTCGCCTTTTAACTCAAAATATCGATTAGTTCTGAAGAGAAAAGGGGGATATAAAGGTAGGGTCGCCGGAAAATATTTGCCAGCCTTTGTTGTTTTCATAAGTACGATAAGCTATAATCATTCTCGATCGTTGTCCATGATCGCAAGGTTGAAGGATTTGTGCAGGATATTTTTTGCAACAATTCAAGGTCGCGTCTACACTTTTCATATTCTCAATTGGTTTATGTAATTATGAAATGCGTAGACGCGACCCTATATGCTTTCCTGTTATTCGAGGAGAAATATATGAAAAAGGAATATGATTTTTCCAAAGCCGAACAGGGGAAGTTTTACTGTCGTCCCGATAAGTTGCAGATTCCTTTCTATCTTGATTCAGCGCTGGAAGCCTTCTATCTTGAGCGGGCCAGGAAACGGAAGGTTGATGTCGGTACACTGATTAATTCCGTATTGAAGAAAGAGATGGAACTGGCCAAGGAACTTGGGGCGTAGTCGGGGAATAAATATGGAAGTGTCCCTCTTCCCCCAAATCAATTCAATTTTGCCGACTCATTTTTCCTTTTTTAGCGGTCGCAGTGTGCGTTGTGCCAGATAATAATAGCCTTGAAAGTCCTCACTATTCGACATCGCACTGGGATAACTGCGCGTACCATATACCCCCAGCACCCATTGCATCCGACCTCCGCTAAAAGTGGCACTTCCTGCCCGCGCCATTACCATACCAGTCTGACGATCAATGACGCGCTTCATACTCAATCCCGTGTGAGGATATGGCTGTTCAAAGGTCTCTCGTACCTCGTAGCGAGCACTGATAATGTCAGTAGGTTCTGTCCGGATCCGTCCATCGGCTTCACGTGTCACTCGCTCTATCTTGTTGCGGTCGTAGATACTCCGCATTTCCATCCAGGCAAACCCCTGCTCGTGGAGATAGTTCATGCCGAAACTGTTTGCCGTGGGTGAGTCGAGAAAGATGCCGTCTGCTGTTGAACGCATAATGATTTGTGGTTTACCTGCCCCTTCGCAAACTGACACGAACTCATTATAGTCCAGCCGCCATATCAGACTCACTGTTACAACCACCAGCACTGCCGCGACTGCCATGCGTACACGACGTGACCAACCGGTAAACGACAGCAGGGCGAACAACAGCCCGCCAGGCACAAACAGCAAGAGAGGAGCAGTAACAGCCCATATTATTCCAAGTCCCCACATCGTGTATCTCCATCATGTTTCTATTAAATGATTCAGTCACTAGCGGCCGGAAGATCACCTGACGGCTTTTGGTCAGCTGCATCTTCCTTGTTAGAGCTTGTTGCTTTGCTTGATTAAGTTGGAAATCAATCTAAATATCAGAAATGAAGCAATTCCTACTCCTGTCGCTACTGTTCCTGCCACCAGTTGCTCAACAATCCACATGGATGCGCCACCACCTTGGTATGGCGTGAAGTAAATCTTGTAGATTTCCCATGACAACAAACCAAGCCAAGGAATTACACCCGAGCAAACAAGTCCTATCTTTGATGGGACAAATATCGCGAAGGTGATTCCAACAAAAGCAGACGGGAAGATCAATGGAAGCCAAATATTCATGATTTTTCTTATGCTCTAACGGGCAGACAGAACAGCGGCGGTTTTTGGCCGTTGCTTCTGTCTGGTTGTACTCTCGCTCTTTACTTTATTGTCTCGTGTCAAGGGCTTGACCCCTTCGGGAGCTTCGGCTTTCGTTTTCATTAACTCAGAGCTTCCCTTCTTTCCTCAATCTTTTAAACAGCTGTACGTTTTCTTCACTGACAAATGATTTGACTTTATCTCGATCTGGAAAAATCTCATTTGTTCTCTTGCGGACATCTGCCGCAGCTTCGAGTTCGCCGAGTTTTTCATAATACCGGCCCAATGCTTCCATGGACAGCATAGTGTCGCGATATTTGTTAGTCTTTACGTGTTCTCTTAACTTTGTATCCAATAATCTGCATTCGTCTAAAATGTATCGTTTATCATCTTTATAAATTTCATCATAACTCATAATTCCGTAACTCAAATGCTGCCCGATTTTCATTTTCTTATAATTCTTTGAATTAAAAATAGCTTCGAGTTTAGATATGTAATGATCAACGTATTCCGGATTTGTTTCATGCAACTCCAAGTCTAAAGCAGTCCGTTCCTCTCTAAAGTCGAATCCAGTAACGCTTGGGCTGTAATCATGGATATATGCAGCTATATAAACCCCACCAAACCCATTTCTGATTATGCCTATGTCAATAATAGATAATGGCTTTATATACCGTGGAATTTGGTATTTACCATTGGCGTCTGTTTTGGTTATGTATTGATGGTAAGTATCGTTTCTAGCCCCTGCAATAAATACAGTCTGAGTTTCCCAACTTGCTATAATGTTACAATTTGCTATTGGCTTTTTGGTCGTAGAATCAATCACTTTTCCTTCAATCGGGAAAGTGAATAGTGAAAACAACACTGGGAAATTTGGGACCCCAATTATTATTAACCACAGCACAAGCAACCCAATCTGAAAGAATCTTTCACCTCCAGAAAAGGATTTCCATTTCCGTGAAAAAATAAGAGCGAAATAGATGGCAACTGCCAACATTCCAGCCAATATAATAATATTTCTGACGATCATTTTTTTTAGCTCTAAGTATCAGGTGGTTTGCCGAAAGGCTCGCCAGTGACCGGCGAAGACCGGTCTAGTGGCAGGGTTAGCTGAAAGATATTCACGGAGTCAATACTGTGCGATCTTCCAGTTCCCAAGGACGTTTACAAAGATTATTTTTTGAGAATAACTTTTTTTCACTGTACGGTACTCAGCAAGCTCCGGGTGGCTCTGCACTTTCTCTATGGGCCACATATCTTTCACATAGTGCCACATCTTTTCCTTACCCCGTGATTTATAGGTCGCGTTTAGTACCCTGGCGCCGGTTGGGTCCATGCAAAAAAGTGCCACAGCAAGATCATCGTTTTGAATAGCATGGAGAAATGTTTTTAGTGTCTCTTCTGGACTGGCAAGACGTGGGTCTGGCGGCGCATCCAAGTTGTCGGGATCAGCCCCTGCTTTAATCAGGGACTCTCGGTAAACATAAACAAAGCCATCAAGATCCACTTGGCTTAAATTTTCTTTTTTAATCATTCGTAGCCGAATTATATCATTCAGAAATTTCTGGTCTTCTGCAGGAAGTTCATCGAATGTTCTTTTCGAATGTTTCTGATGATCCATCATGCAAGGAGTTGTTTCGCTTCTGTATTCGAGAGGGATCTTTGAAACAAGATCAGTCTGGACCTTTGTGCCCTTTTTGACCTGATACTCATAACAGCCTGCCTGTGAATCGAAGGGGAAGAAAATAGCAAAGAATAACATCAGGGTTATGAGTTGTTTATAGGACATTGGATCTCCTTTCATTTTGCTCAAAAGGAATTGTTGTTCAACTTGGGATTTGACAGCTAACGGTGTGGTGGCGCACCGTCGCAGCGTAGCGAAGACCGTGTGCAGACGCCTGGTTGGCAGTTTAGTTATTCAGGTATTGGCCCTTTATATCTTTTATAATTTTCTACGTAGTCTTTTTTTTCAGGGTCATTGTAATGTTTTGTTTCTAGCTTAAACGTAAGCAGTTCATTGTCTACAGTAATTAAAAACTTTGACAGTGGCTCCCCTTTAAATGCCATGGTTAGCAAATTGTCATTCAATTTGAACTGCCCCTGCTTTGTTTGTAAAGAATTGGCAGCATAGCCTAAGCCATTTGAGTTAAACTCCATAATTGCTTTTCCGCCTGAGCTTGGCCGAAAGGACCACCTTCCAATTATTGAACTTTTGTCTGTAGTTGATGTGTTTGTTCTTGTCATTTCAGTGCGGTTAGAAGGGATGTCTTTCATTACTAAAACCAATTTGTCCCCATTTAACTCGTAATTAAAATTCATCCAAACATTGTCTTTACTTTCCTTATCGATATAACTAAGTAAACTACCATCTGTTTTGTAGATGATTTCTCCGAAACCGCCAAAAATCTGCTTGAGTGTCCCATCATTTGAAAACATGTAAAGTGCTGTCATCCCATGAGAACTCGGTGGAGGAATAAAAACCCAATTCCCAATGAGCTTGTTATTGATAGTTTCTGCAAAAGCTGACACAGATGTAAGCAATAGCAATGTTAATGTGACAATCAGTGCTTTTTTCATATGAGACTCATTTCTTTATAGTTAAAGTTTTATCTACCAACGGTTTGGCAGAACAGCGGCGGTTTTTGGCCGCTGCTTCTGTCTGGTTATGCGTTGCCGTTTTGTTCTTGCGACTGACACGGATGATTTGCTTCATACTCTGTCTTAAATTCTTCTGCCCAAGCAATCCAGGTGGCGTCTAAATAATCGAACTCCACTGTGTCCTCTACTTGAAAATCGGGCTGACCTCTTAACGCTCTTCTGGCAAAGTCAGTAAGTCGCGGATAGATTTCTGTCATTGTTTTTGGTTTGCATTTCAAAGCACGAGTCACATACTCGTATGTTAATTCCTCATTTCCTTGAGAGTGATAGAGTGACGCCAATAATTGAAGTGTTTTGTAATGGTTTTGATTTATCTGCAATGCCTCTTTAGCAGCAGCAATTGCTGCTTCTTGATTGCCAAGCATTTTTTGGCAGACCCCAATGCCACAATAGGCTTCTAACAATAGAGGCCCTGAAGTAACTACCTCCTGATATAACTCCAATGCTTTTTTATAATCTCCATGTTCGTCAATCGCCCACTTAGCTTTGAGAAGCAGGAAGGTTGTCTTCATATTGCCAGTTTTTTCATTGTCCATTTTCTTCTCGCATACGTCGTGGGAGATCACCTGACGGGTTCTCGGTCAGGTGTATCTTCCTTGTTGGCGTTGCTTGTCGAATCCTTACCGGCTGCGGTCAGCTGTTCCGAACGTCGGTTGTTCGGTATTTCCATTGTACCGTCAAAGGGGATTACCTTTCTTGCCTACTCGAGACATAACAACGAAACCAGCGATAGTCGACAGAACCATAGGCGCTACGATCATGAAGACAAGGTCCTCGCCCGGCTTCACTAGCCTTGAGAAGTTCGGGTCATCCGTAAGGTAGTAGACTGTAACTTTTTCACCGACTCGGCCTCCACCTTGCCCAAAAGAGCTATAGCTTTTTCCGTTCACCGCAAATTCGTAATGGGCGACGTCGTGATTCTTGGGTTCGCGTGCGGTGACAATACCGTTTGCGTGGGCTGAATATTTAAACAGGCGGTATTCTCGCACCCAATCGAAGCCACCGCCAAACGTGGCAACTCCCCAGTAGAATGTAAGGGCTCCGAAAAAACCAAGATACCATGCTGTAATACGCTTCATAATTTCATTGATCCCGCCAACTAGGGGTTATATAGTTGTATTTTTAATGATTAATTTACTCTAACAACACCAAAACACTGCCTAACAATTATGCAAATACAGACTGAATTGGCTGCTCTTTGCTATATAATACCCTTATATGGGGTGGTTATACCGCATCTGTATAATCCCGGATAATTATTATGTTGATACTTATATCGCACCCGTTTCAGTAGCACGGGAGTTTAAAAAAGGGTCATGACTAGAACAATTTGGACAATCTATAAGGGTCTACCATTAAAAGGTTCGATGCACCGCTACTGAACTATTTTACGCTAATGGAAGAAATACATATCCACCCACATCCCCTGCATTCCCAGTGAAACCACTCATAGCTTAAAGCTCAATCCAGTTGAAATAAGGCTTTATAACAACAGGGAGATGGCTGAAGCCCAATGCTGCCGACAGATGGAAACGATGAAACCCGTCGCGGACCCGATATCTGTATGGCGTCTGGATATCTGGCGGCTCATCCACCTCTACCGGCGGTAACGGCTCACCAGAGCTGATAGCCCTGAGAACGGCCAGCGCCCTGTCAGGATTGATCCCCGCAACTCCGGAATTGCGGGGTGGCGGCAGGACCAGAGAGAGCGGAACGAGGCGGTTCCGCAGCGGTTCAGCAGGTTCTCTGGCAAGATATGCGATCTCTGCCGCGACGAAGGATTGCATCTTCGCAGCAGCGATCGCATGTTGTATTTCCGCTTCTAGCGACATGTGACCTCTTTCCCTGGAGAGTGGCGCGACAGCGCGGCGTTATCCGGCCGACCGGCTGCCACATCTGGATCTTCGCGCACAAGGGTCAGACTCAACTCATGGGGATGGGATCCCGTTACAGATCACTATCGTATCGTCACCTTCTTTTCGACTTTGCCGGAGGCCACCCCCTGGTCGGTGATGGTGAAGAGCGGTTGGTCGGGCTGGGTGTCGACCGACAGGGTCACCTCAAGACCGCTCCCCTGGCTGCCGGGTAGACGGGAGAATTCGACGAGGAAGCTGTTTTCCCCCCTGTTGAGGAGCTGGAAATCGCTGCGCATTTTCTGCGGCATTTCAGCCAGCTGGGTAGTGTCGGTGAAAAAGAGCCGCTTGTTTTCGCTCTTCCCCCCCTTGATCTTGGCATCTTTGCCATTTATCAGCACCTTCACCTTGTAACCGTAACCCATCACCGAAAGAATGGCGGATGTCTCGTTCTCGCCATTCGGCGCAGCTGCTCCCTTTGCCGCTGCGCCGCTGCAGGGTGAGCCGGAAAGTGCTATCAGAGTACATGCCAGCAGCGTGACAAGCGCCATTCCTGACAACGCTCGTTGCATAATACTATTTACCATGATCGTCTCCCCCCTCTACTGTGCTGCATTTATTTATTTCATGTCGATGCTGGATCTCTCCCTGAAAATCCATCGTGGCGACATTTATAAACGATTTCTAACCAAACCTAGCGCGAAACCTCCCCCCCTGTCAACAATAATGTTCCGTAACTGCTGGCAATTCCGCACTTTCTCAGTTATCCGTACGATCCGGGAGAGGACTCTATTACGTTGACAGCTGGAAGATAAATCCCCCCCCCTTTTTGTCCGTTATTTTCTAATTAACCGCTTGACAAGCTATCCATCTTGAGGATAACTATCATTAAATTTCAACCGGATGGTAGCCAATCTTAATCCTCGTAGAGTCAGAGGCAGGGGTGACTGCCGGGATCAGACCAGATGCATAAGGGGGGAGCCATGCAATGCCCACGCTGCCAGACTGAACTGCAAAAGAGACAGGGGGATGGGGTGAGCGCCTTGTGCTGCAAAGGGTGCCAGGGATTATGGCTCGACCGGGCAAAGCTGGCGAATGCCAAGCAGGCCGACCTCCCGGCAGTGACAGCCGATTTCTGGGAGGAGCTCGACGACTGGCAGGAAGCCACGATCTCCTGCCCGGACGACAAGAGCAGACTGCGGACCCTCTCCCACCGGGGGGTAGAGGTCGATATCTGCCCGACCTGCAGCGGGCTCTGGCTCGACAAGGGGGAGTGGGAGAAGCTGGTGGAGGCGCGGCGGAAAAACAAGCTGCGTAACGCCGGGGCAGCTGCGGCGGCCATAGGCGGGGTGGTCCTGCTGGGGGGAGCCACGGTGCTGCAGGATGCCGACAACCCGGAGCGGAAGACCCTGGTCACAGGCAATGAGGGCAACAGCGTGGTTGGCGAGGTGGTCGGCGACGTCGTCGACGGGACGGTGACCGGTCTGCTGGACGGGGCGTTCAGTCTGGTCGGCGACCTCTTCTCGGCAATCGACATCTTCTGAATCAGGCCTGCCGTTGCACCTCTTTGTGCCGATAACAGCCGGTCAGATGGTCATTCACCATACCGACCGCCTGCATGAACGAATAGCAGATAGTCGAGCCGACAAAGTTGCACCCCCGTTTTTTCAGCTCTTTGCTGAGCAGATCCGAGATCGGCGTGCTGCTCGGGATCTCGGCGAGAGTCTGCCAGCTGTTCTGCTGCGGCCGGTTATCGACAAAGGACCAGAAAAACCGGGCCAGTGAACCGTACTCCTCCCTGATTGCGAGCAGCACCCTGGCATTGGCGATGGCTGCCTCGATCTTCAACCTGTTGCGGACGATCCCTGCATCAGCCAGCAGCCGCTGCCGGTCGGCAGCGGTAAAAGCAGCCACCTGCTCGATAGCGAAACCGGCAAAGGCCTTCCGGTAGTTCTCCCGCTTGCGCAGGATGGTGAGCCAGCTCAACCCTGCCTGTGCCCCTTCAAGTATCAGCATCTCGAACAGCTGCCGGTCGTCATGGCTCGGCACCCCCCACTCGCTGTCATGATAGTGGAGATAGAGCGGATCACTGCCACACCAGGGGCATCTAATGATCACTTTATCCGTCAACCTCTCCTCCTCGATCTCCTGTCGCTTATATATATTCCATATTGCCGCAACTCCAGGGCGATGTCAAAGGATCTGCAAGATTATCCAGCCGATGTTCTTCTCTATAAACGAAATATGTCCTCCAGCAACCCGGGAGAGCATATTCATCTGTTAAATCAACCGCCACTCCCCTGCAGAAAGAGTGCTTCAGGCCGCCTGCAGCACCTGCAGGAACGCCCCGACCACCAGCGGGTCGAACTGCTTGCCGGCATTGCTGCGCATCTCCTCCACCGCCTTCCCCGGCGAGAGCCCTTTGCGGTAGGGGCGGTCGGAGGTCATGGCGTCGTATGAGTCGGCCACGCAGAGGATGCGCGCTTCGAGCGGGATGTTCTCGCCATTTAAGCCGTCGGGATAACCTTTGCCGTCGAATCGCTCATGGTGGTGTTTGATGCCTGGGATGACGCCGTTGAACTGCTTCACCTTGCTGAGGATACCGGCCCCCTTGGTCGGGTGGGTCTTCATCATGGCATACTCTTCGTCGGTCAGCGGCCCGGGCTTGTCCAGCACCGCTTCATAGGTGCCGATCTTGCCGACATCATGGAGGATGGCGGAGAGCTTCAGCTGTTCGATCGCCTCGTGCGACAGGCCAAGGTTGTTGCCGATCCGCACCGCGTAACCCTTGACCCGCTCGGAATGCCCTTTGGTCCAGGGGGATTTGGCATCGATGGCCGAGACCAGCGACTCGACGGTGCTGACAAAGAGCCCCTGCAGTTCGTCGAAGAGCCGGGCGTTCTCCAGCGAAAGTGCCACCTGCGCCGCCAGTTTGCAGGCATTGCCGAGGTCCTCCTGGGTGAGGAAACCTACCCGGCGGCCGGCAAAGTTGATGGTGCCGAAGACACTATCACCGGTGATGAGCGGTACGGCGTAGAGAGAACGCATGCTGCCGCAGGCAAAGAGATCTTTTTGCAGGTTGTGCCGCTTCTCCTGCAGGATATCGGAGGAGAGGAAAGGGCGTCTGGTGCGGACCGCCCGGTTCGGCAGGAAGTCGTCACAGGCGACCAGCGCCCCCCGCTCCAGCCCGGCCAGAGCATCGCCCGATGTGGCCGCGACGACGAAGCCGCGGCGGTTTTCGTCCCGCAGCGTGACCGTCAGGGAGTCGCAAGGGATGATCCGCTGCACATTGGCGGTCACTGCATCGAGCAACCGGTCCTTCTCCAGGCAGGCCAAGATGTAGCGGTCGATATCGTGCATGACGCTGATGGTCTCGATCTTCCTCGCCAGGTCGAGCGATTTACCCATCGACTCCTCGTAGAGGCGGACATTCTCCAGCGCCATCGCCATCAGGTTGGCGATCCCTTCGGCCAGCATCACCGCCTGGGTCGGAAACTCCTTCTCTTCGACATGCTCGATGAACATCACGCCGATGCCGGCGTCCCTGACCAGTACCGGCACCACCTGCAAGCGGTAGATCTGGAATACCGAACGGAAATAGCCAGGGAGCTGGGAGGGGGTCTTGTCCAGGTCGATGAAGCGGCTGCTCCGCCCCTGGATCACCTTGTCGATGCCGTTATAGTCACCCTCGGACAGGGAGATTTTGAGAAAGACCGCCAGCATATCGTTATTCAGACCATACTGGCTGGCGGCAACGAATGGCTGCTCCGGGTCGCGGCGGAGCATGATCAGGGAGCGGCGACAGGGGAGCTGTTCGCAGATAAAGCGGAGCGCGCTGGCAAGGATCTCCTCTTCACTCATGAAGCTGTTCATGGCCGAGGCGACCTGCAGCAGCGAGGTGACCACGCCGGCCATCACCAGCCCCCCCTTCTCCTGCTTCTGCTGCGGCTGGCTGTTCCGCACCATATGGATGAAGCCGGCGACCTGGCTGTTGTCTGCCATAGGGTAAAAATTGACCGTGCGCAATCCTCCTGCCACGGCCAGCTCCAGTACCGCTTCGGCCGGACCGGTGATGGCGGCCTGGCGGGTCGGGCACTGCAGACAGGGGGAACTTCGCCCCTGGAGCAGTTCGTAACAGATTTTCCCCCGCACTTCTGTCTTTGACAGCCCCAGCTGCTTTGCCATCGCCTTGTTGACAGCAATAATCCGGTGCTCTGCATCATGTACCGAGATCATCTCCGGGAAGAGATCGAGTTCATGCTCCCCCCAGTCAACTTCCGCGGCTCTCATCTGTTCCGGCTCCGCTACCGGCGGCTCCGGCCGTTCGACCAGGCGCAATCTCCGGGCACTCTTCATAGCATCGTTCCTTTCGCTCCTGCTATCTCTGCCGAACAGCAGGGTCTGCCAGCAGTGGAACGGGGAATTACCATGCCTGGCAAATCCGGCCTTCCATACCTCTTCTGCCCGCTGCAACGGCGACTATGCTTGCCTGGAACAGGCTGCCGCCGCAGATCGATCTGTCAGGACCAAGAGGCTTTATATATAAGTTCTATATTCTATCGGCAGGGGGGGGACAAACTTAATAGCTAAAGTAATCAGCCTGACCTGCCGAAAAGATGAGGGAAGCAAGAGTTGCGGTTAGACTGCCAAAGAGTGCCAGGAGAAGTACTATGAATAAGGAACTGGAAAAGATTATCATGACCGCCGGCGACCTGCCGACCATACCGGTAGTAGCAACCAAGGTGATCAAGCTGATGGAGAGCGAGCATGCCACTGCCGAAGAGCTGGCCAAGATCATCGCCTCTGACCCGGCCGTGGCCGCGCGGGTGATGAAGATCTCCAATTCCGCCTTCTACGGCTGCCAGCGACAGATCCAGAGCCTTTCCAGCGCCATTGTCATCCTGGGCTACAACACCCTGAAGAGCCTGGTGGTGGCTGCCTCGGTCAAACAGGTCTACAAGCCGTTCGGCCTGACGGAAAAGATGCTCTGGGAACACTCCTTCGGCGCCGGCCTGGCGGCCCGGATAATCGCCAGCAACACCCGTCTGGCCAACGAAGAGGATGCCTTCCTGGCAGGGCTCTTCCACGATATCGGCAAGACCATCATGAACAGTTTCGACAACGACAAGTTCCAGCATGTCACGCAACGTTGCTACAACGAGGGGATGGCATTCGAGGATATCGAGCAGGCGGTCTACCCGTACACCCATGCCGAGGTGGGGGCCTATGTGATCAAGAAGTGGAACTTCCCCGAGACCCTGATGAACTCGGTGCTCCACCATCACGACCTGGAGTTCGGCAAGGATGATGACAGCTATCTGGTCCAGTTGACAGCGGTGGTGAGCCTGGCCGACCTCTTCTGCCAGAAGCTCGGCATCGGCGAGCGGGAGCCGCGCGACGAGCTCGACCTGCATGCCTCCCGGCCGGCGCAGATGTTCAACTTCGAGGATAGCCGACTGGAGTTTCTGCTGGAGACCTTCTGCGAGACCTATGAAAAGGACAAGAACTATTTTGCCACTGCTGCCTGAGCAGCACTGCCGGCTGCGGTCTACTTCGCTGAATCGGGAGTATCGGCTTCTGCCGGCGCTTCTATCGTCTCATCCTCGGCAGCATATCGATCCCTGGCCTCACTGGAGATGGATACCGTGTCCTGTGCAGAAACCTTCTTGATCAGAGATTCCTTCCTTCGATCAAAACCGGTCGGGTGATCGTTCACGGCAATATTGTAGACACCGGTTATTTTCTTGACTTCGTAATGCATGATTTTACCTTTTCGGCTCAGTTTGCCTCTGTTCCCTATATCGGCAGGCCACAAAAATAACTTGAGAATTTATTCATGGTTTTTGACGTTTTGGTTCAAAATTTTGACAGCGATTCTGACCGGGAACATTTTCCCCTGTTTATTCAGATTGTTACACGGCAGGCCGCACTGGTACACAGGTTGCAGAGTCTGCCATACTATAGGGTGATTTCCATGAAGCCTTAACTGATGCTGTGAAAAGGGGATATCCACCCCTGGACCCTTTTCGATAAAGGCCTTACAGTGAGGTTGAGTGGAGCATCACGTCGCAAGGAGAGACATCATGGCTGACAATACTACCTGGGTCGACCCCTTTGCAGCAGCGCTGCAACAGATCCAGCTCCAGCAGGAAACCATTGCCAGTTACAGCCTCACTGCGGGGGTAAAACTGCTGCAGAAAGGGCGCTACGATGATGCCATCGTGCAGCTCCGCAAGGCGACAGCGCTCAACCCCAACCTGGTCGATGCCTTCAGCTACCTTGGCGGCGCCTACTCCCAGGTCGGCAAGAAGAACGATGCCATAACCGCATACAAGAATATGATCAAGCTGACACCAGGTCAGTCCGACGGCTATATCAAACTGGGGAACCTCTATCTGGAGATGAAGAAGAGCAGCGATGCCGAGACCCAGTTCAAAAAAGCGGTCAGCATCGATCCGACCTCTACCGTGGCCCGCTATACCCTCGGGCAGATCTACGTCAATTCCGACCGGGCCGAACTGGCCAGGATCGAGTTCAGCAAGGTGGTGTCGATCTCCCCCCGGGATGGCAACGCCCACTATGCCCTCGGGCTTGCCTATAACAAACTCGGCCGCTACCGGGACGCGTTGAGCGAACTGCAGAAGGCGACCAACCTGAAGAAGGACTTTGACCTGGCCATCTTTGAGCTTGGCAACGCCTACCACAGCCTTGGCGAGGAAGATAATGCGCAGAAGCAGCTGGAAAAATTGCGCACCCTGGGGAGTTCCCTCTATACCAGCCTGAAAGACATCCTCTTCACCCCGAAGATCACCGGGGTCGCCAGTGACAAGACCGCCGGGATGCTCAAGCTGGGGCCAGGTTCCCAGGCATACTTCCTTGACGCCTCGCTCGCCTTCCCTGGCAGCAGCAAGGACTTTACCCTGACCATCCAGTTCAACGGCAAAATGGATTCCGCCTCTGTCACCAACCCGTACAACTGGAGCATCACCAGGGCCAAAGGGGGGGCAGGGGGGATGTATATCACCACCGACCTGGCCAATGAAGCCGCGGTCTCACCCATTCCCAAGTATGTCTCCTACAACGCCACCCTGGGTCAGGCCAAGATAACCTTCACTGTTGCCCAGAACGCCACATCAAGCGCAAAAATCGATCCCTCTCACCTGGTATTCCGCTTCAGCGGCGAAGATATCAGCGGCAAGGCGATCGACCCGGGAGCTGACGAGTATGACGGTTTTGCAGACAAAGCATTCTGATCTGCCAGAATTCCCTTTTGGCGCATTAGCAGACACCTCTGCCATGGAGTCTGCCTCCTCTCTTCCGGAGCGAGTGCTCCGGACTATCAGCGGCGTGATCGGTGAACAACCGTTCCACCCGCTACATGAGCCAACTTTCCGGGGGAACGAGATAAAATACCTGACGGAATGTATCGATACCGGCTGGGTATCTTCGGCCGGCCCCTTTGTGGATAGATTCGAGGCAGGGCTGGCAGAATTCACCGGGATGAAAAAAGCTGTTGCGGTAGTGAACGGCACCGCTGCCCTCCATCTCTCGCTCCTGCTGGCAGGGGTAAAGCCGGGGAATGAAGTCCTCATGCCGGCTCTCACCTTTGTCGCCACAGCCAATGCCGTTGCCTATTGCGGTGCCGTACCGCACTTCATCGACTCTGAGATATCGACCCTGGGCGTCGACGCGACCAGACTGTACGGCTACCTGCACGACAACGCCAGCGCCGACCGGTCAGGTTGCCGCAACAGGGCTACCGGCAGACGTATCGCAGCAGTTGTTGCAATGCACACCTTCGGCCATCCGGTCGACCTCGACCCGCTCAAGGAGGTCTGCGACCTCTTCCGCATCACCCTGGTGGAAGATGCCGCCGAATCGCTCGGTTCCTACTATAAAGGGAAGCATACCGGCCACTGGGGGAAGCTGACCGCCTTAAGCTTCAATGGCAACAAGGTGATCACCACCGGTGGAGGGGGCGCCATCCTGACCGATGACGAAGAGCTGGGGCGCCTTGCCAGGCACCTCTCCACCACCGCCAAGGTCCCCCATCCATGGGCATTCATCCATGATGCGACCGGTTTCAACTACCGGCTCCCCAATCTGAATGCCGCGCTCGGACTCGCCCAGCTGGAACAGCTCCCGGCCTTTCTGGCCAGCAAGCGGCAGCTGGCCGAACAATACCAGCAGGCATTCGCTGATATGCAGGGGATCAGCTTCATCGGCGAACCGAGGTTTGCCAGAAGCAATTACTGGCTCAACTCCCTGCTGCTCGACCAGGATCTGGCCAGCAGTCGAGATCCGATTCTGGAGCTTGCCAACAAAAGCGGCGTGATGACCCGTCCGGCCTGGACCCTCATGCACAAGCTGCCGATGTACAAGGATTCCCCCCGGATGGAGCTCCCTGTAGCAGAACTGCTGGAGCAGACCCTCCTGAATATTCCGAGCAGTGCTTCACTGGGAGGGTCCCATGGGCAGGCGTAGGATCTGTGTAGTAACCGGGACGCGTGCCGAATACGGTATCCTCTACTGGCCGCTCCGCGCTATCCAGGACGATCCGGAGCTGGAACTGCAGCTGATAGTCACCGGCATGCACCTCGCCCCGGAATTCGGCTCGACCCACCGGGTGATCACAGCTGACGGATTCCAGATCGACGCCAGGGTCGACATGCTCCTGGCAGGGGATACCCCGGCTGCCACAGGGAAATCGATCGGCCTCGGGGTGATCGGCTTTGCCGCAGCTCTGGAGAGGCTGGCACCCGATATTCTCTTCATCCCCGGCGACCGCTTCGAGATCCTTGCCGCTGCCCAGGCGGCAGTCGTGGCACGCATCCCGCTGGCCCATCTGGCCGGGGGTGACACCACCGAAGGGGCATTCGACGAGTCGATCCGCCATGCGCTGACCAAGATGTCCCATATCCATTTTGTCACCAATGAGGCTGCGGCACGGAGAGTCCGGCAGATGGGGGAGAATCCGGCGCATATCCACAATGTCGGCAGCCCCGGTATCGATTATATAAAACGGCTGCAGCTGGCTGACCGGGAAGAGCTGACAGCTGCTCTCGGCCTCAGGTTCCGCGGCCAGAACCTGCTGATCACCTTCCACCCGGCCACCCTCTCTGGCGATAGTGGCGCCCAGTTCCAAGAACTTCTCGCGGCTCTCGACCAGCTCGGGCCGGAGGTCGGCCTGATCTTCACCAGGCCCAATGCCGACAGCGACGGCAGACTGCTGATCGAAATCCTCGATCGTTATGCGGAGAGTCGCGCCAATGTCACGGTATTCACCTCCCTTGGACAACGCAACTATCTGAGCATGGTGGCGCAGGTCGATGCGGTCGTGGGGAATTCGTCGAGCGGCCTTTATGAGGTGCCATCGTTCGGCAAGCCGACCGTCAATATCGGCGACCGGCAGCAGGGGCGACTGCAGTCGACCTCGGTCATCAACGTCTCCCCGGTCTGCAATGCCATCCATAAAGCTTTGCTGACAGCGCTTCAGCTCGACTGCAGCGGGGCGCTCAACCCTTACGGGGATGGAGAGAGTTCAGCGCGGATCATCAGGGTCCTGAAGGATATCCCCGATCCCGGAGCGCTCCTGAAGAAACATTTCTTTGAGCTGCCGTCTCTCCATGCAGGGGCTGACTTGCACCACTCTGCAGTGAACGAGCCGCCAGCAGTCAAATATCATGCAGCAAGGAGCTGACAGTGCGGATACTCCTGGTCGTCTATGACAATGACTCTTACATCCACGAATTCCCCATGGGGCTTGGTTACATAGCCGCGGTGCTGACCCGCGCCGGGCATGATGTAGAGGCCTACTGCCAGGACCAGCACCACTACCCTGAAGAGCATCTGACCGCCTATCTCGATCAGGAGCAGTTCGATATGGTGGGGGTCAGTTTTATAGCAGGCTATTATCAATACCGGAAGATCATGAAGATAGCGGCAGCTATCAACGCCTCCCGGCAGCGCCCCTTCTTTGTCATCGGCGGCCATGGTCCGGCACCCGAACCGGAGTTCTTCCTGCAGCGGACCGGAGCCGATGCAGTGGTGATAGGTGAAGGGGAAGTGACTGTGGTAGAACTGCTGGAGGCCCTGGCAGGACGGCGTACCTTCGCCTCGGTGAACGGGATAGCCTACCGGGATGGGGAGAAGATCGAGATAACCGCCAAGAGGGGACTGATCCAGGATATCGATGCCATCCCGCTACCCCGCTTCGACCTCTTCCCGATCGAATACTACCGGCTGGCCCGGATGCCCCACGCCAGCAGCGCCGATTTCGTCATGCCGGTCATCTCCGGCCGCGGCTGCCCCTTTACCTGCAACTTCTGCTACCGGCTCGACGAGGGTTTCCGCCCCAGGAGCAACGAAGGTATCATCGAGGAGATCAAGCTGCTGAAAAAAGATTACGGCATCACCTATATCGCCTTTTTCGACGAACTGCTGATGTCCTCGGAAGCTCGCGTGGTGAGCCTCTGCAACGATTTCCTGAAGGCAGGTCTGCAGATCAAATGGGACTGTAACGGCCGCCTCAACTATGCCAAGCCGGCGATACTCCAGCTGATGAAAGAGGCTGGCTGCGTCTTCATCAATTACGGCATAGAGGCTATGGACGACCAGGTCTTGCGGAACATGAACAAGGCGCTCACCACCCGGCAGATAGAGCAGGGGATAGAGGCGACCCTGGCGGCCGGCATAAGCCCCGGCTACAACATCATCTTCGGCAATCTGGGTGACAACCGGGAGACCCTGGCCAAGGGGGTCGATTTCCTGCTCCGCTACGATGACGGTGCCCAGATGCGTACCATCCGCCCTGTCACACCATATCCGGGAGCTCCGCTTTACTATCACGCCATCGACCAGGGGCTGCTTAAGGGGTGTGCCGATTTCTACGACAACAAACATGTCAATTCCGACCTCCTGGCGGTCAATTTCACCGAGTTGAGCGATGCCGATTTCCATCAGGCCCTCTGTGATGCAAACACCAGGCTGCTGAACAACTATTTCGGGAAGAAGCTCGATGCCGTAATCCGGCAGACCAACCGGCTCTATCTGGAGCAGGACGCGACATTCCGCGGTTACCGTCACACCTGAGGAGAGAAGAGATGCCGCTACAGTCAGTTAAAACCGGCAACAGGCCGGCCTGGGTGATCGCCGAGGCGGGGGTGAACCATAACGGCTCGCTGGAGATGGCCCGCCGGCTGATAGACGCTGCCGTTGCGGCAGGCGCCGATGCGGTCAAGTTCCAGACCTTCAGGGCGACAGAGCTGGTCTGCCGCAAAGCACCCAAGGCCGATTACCAGCTGCAGACTACTGACAGCGACGAGTCGCAGTTCGACATGCTTAAGAGGCTGGAGCTCGACCAGACAGCCCATGAGGAGCTGATAGATTATTGCAAAGAACAGGGGATACTCTTCCTCTCCTCCCCTTTTGACAGCGAAAGCCTGGCCATGCTGGTCGATGAGTTCTCCCTGCCGCTCCTGAAACTCGGCTCAGGGGAGCTGACCAATGCACCGCTGCTGTTACAGGCAGCGCAAAGCGGCACTTCGCTGATACTCTCGACCGGGATGGCGACCCTTGACGAGATCGAAATCGCCCTTGGCGTCCTGGCCTGCGGCTATACCTGCCGCTCGGCCTCCCCTTCAGCAGCGGCGTTCCGCGATGCCTTCAAGTCAGAGAAAGGTCAGGCAGCGCTGCAAAAGAGGGTGGTGCTGCTCCACTGCACGACCGAATACCCGACCCCGCCGGAGGAGGTGAACCTGCTGGCAATGGAGACCCTTAAAGAGAAATTCCATCTGCCGGTCGGCCTCTCCGACCATACTCCCGGCATTGTCGCCGCCATTGCCGCTGCGGCCCGCGGGGCAGTGATAATAGAGAAGCATTTCACCCTCGATCGCGCGCTACCCGGCCCTGACCATAAGGCCTCCATCCTGCCGGGGGAGCTTCGGTCGCTGGTCGCGGCTGTAAAGGAGGTCGCTCTGCTCCTCGGTTCAGCGGCCAAAGCTCCGGCCCAGGCAGAATTGAAGAACATCGCCGTGGCGCGTAAAAGCCTGGTAGCTGCTGAAGACATCAGGCGGGGAGAACATTTCACCGCGGAAAATCTCTGCGTCAAGCGACCCGGCACCGGGATCCCCCCCATCCATTACTGGGAATGGCTCGGCAGAAGGGCAGAGCGGGATTTTGCCCAGGACGAGGTGATCGGCGCATGACAGAGACTCTCATCATGCTGGGGAGCGGCGGACATGCCAAGGTGCTCCTTGAGGCGCTCAAGCAGCAGGGGTTAGCTGTTGCCGGGATACTGACCGCGACTCAGGAGCAGCACGGGACATTGCTGGCCGGCATACCGGTCCTTGGCAACGATGACGTGCTGGCCGATTATCCCCCGGAGCGGACTAGACTGGTGAACGGCGTCGGCTCTGTCGGTCTCCCCCAGCTGCGGGAGCGGATTTTCACCGAGCTGAGCAGAAGAGGTTACTCTTTCGCCACGGTAATCCATCCTGCCGCTGTAGTGGCAGAAGATGCGCTGCTGGAAGAAGGGGCGCAGGTGATGGCCGGAGCAGTTATCCAGCCTGGCAGCAGGATCGGCAGGAACTCGATAATCAACACCCGGGCAGCAGTCGATCACGACTGCAGCATCGGTGACCATGTCCACCTTGCACCAGGGGTGACCCTGTCAGGCGGGGTGACCATCGGCACCGGGACCCATGTAGGGACCGGAGCGACCGTGATTCAGGGGATAACGATAGGTAGCGCCGCAATCGTCGGAGCAGGCGCACTAGTGATAAGGAACGTGCCGGATGAGATCAAGGTACTAGGCGTACCGGCAAGAGAGGTGCAACATGAAAGACTGGCGAGACATCTTGTTAACTCCTGAGACGAAAATACGCGACACCATCCAGGCGATCGACAGCGGAGCGCTCGGTATCGCCCTGGTGACCGACTCCAACGGCAGGCTGATCGGGACCGTGACCGATGGAGATATCCGCCGCGGTATCCTCAAGGGGGTCTCACTGGAGTCGCCGGTCGCCGAGATCATGAACGGCAGCCCGACGGTTGCCCGTAGCGGTGACAGCCGGGAGAAGATCCTCGCCATCATGAAGATGAAGACCCTGCACCAGATCCCGGTGGTGGATGAAAAACACCACGTCATCGGCCTTGAGGTGCTGGAGAGCATCATCCAGACGCCGCACCGGGAGAACCTGGTAGTGCTTATGGCCGGTGGCCTCGGGACCAGGTTGCGCCCCCTTACCGACACCTATCCGAAGCCGCTCATCAAGATAGGGGGGAAACCGGTCCTGGAGACCATCCTGGAGAACTTCATCAGCCACGGCTTTTACCGTTTCCGCATCTCGGTCAACTACAAGGCTGAACTTATCGAAGAGTACTTCGGCGACGGCTCCCGCTGGGGATGCACCATCGACTACATCCACGAGAACATGCGGATGGGTACTGCCGGCGCCCTTACCCTGCTCGATGAAGAGCCCCATGAACCGCTCCTGGTGATGAACGGCGACGTACTGACCAATGTCAATTTCCAGAAACTGCTCGACTATCACAAGGAGCGGCATGCCCACGCGACCATGTGCATCAGGGAGTACGACTACCAGGTACCCTACGGGGTGGTCAGGTTCGAGCAGCACCATCTGCTCGGTATCGAGGAGAAACCGGTACAGCGCTATTTTGTCAATGCAGGGATCTACGTCCTGCAGCCGGAGGTCTTGAGCCTGATACCGCGCAACGCCTTCTTCGACATGCCGCAACTCTTCGAAAGCCTGATCTCGGAAGATTGCCGCTCCGCCATCTTCCCGATCCGCGAATACTGGCTCGACATCGGCAGGATGGACGACCTGGAGCGGGCTAACATAGAGTTCAAGGACAATTTTGTCTATCAATAGATCAGGAGGGTTTTATGCTCGACCAGTTCAGTTTTCTGCTCCAGACGCAGACCTATTACGGTATCGGTTATTCCCGCAAGCTCGGCGAATGGTTGCAGGAGAAGGGGTACCGACGCCCGGCCATACTCGTTGACGAAGGGGTGGAACGACACTCAGCTTATTTTGCCGAGATCAGGGAGCTTGTCTCCGGTGCGGTCGAGGAGTTGTATATCCTCACCCTGCGCGGTAGCGAGGAACCGGACTACGACTATCTGGACGAGGTGGCTGTGAAGCTGCGGGAGCGCCCCGACATCGACCTCTTCATCGGCATCGGCGGGGGGAGCACCCTTGACATCACCAAGGCGGCAGCAGTCCTCCAGACCAATCCCGGGAGAGGGCTCGAATACCGGGGTTTCGACAAGGTGACCATCCCCGGGGTCCCTACGCTCGCCATCCCTACCACGGCCGGCACCGGCAGCGAGGTTACCATCAACGCCGTCTTCACCGACAAGAAGGAGCTGAAGAAGCTCGGCATCAACGGTCGCTACCTGAATGCCACCTATGCCCTGCTGGATGCCGAATGGACCGCCAGCTGCCCTCCTGCCGCAGCCCTCTCGGCCGGGATGGATGCCCTTACCCACTCCCTGGAGAGCTTCATGTGCAACAAGGCGAACCCATTGACCAGGGTATTCAGCCGCGAGGCGTTCCGGCTCCTCTATGGCGCTCTGCCGGCCCTGGTGGAAGCGCCTGGAGACCTGGCGAAACGCCAGCAGCTGCTGCTTGGCAGCTATTTTGCCGCAATCGCCCTTTTCAATTCGGGGTCAGGGATCTCCGGTGCCCTCTCCTATCCGGTCGGGGTGCACTTCAAGGTCCCCCACGGCATCGGCGGCGGGATATTCCTTGCCTCGGTGGTGGAGTACAATGCAGCGCACGGCTATACCGACTATGCGGAGCTGCTCGACCTTATCGAACCCTCTTCAGGATCGACTCCGGCCGAAAAGAGCCGCCGTTTCGCGACCCTGCTGGGCAATCTCTCCGAACGGCTCGGCGTACCGCACTATCTCGACCAGTGGGGGATCACCAGCGATAACGTGGCCAATGCCGCAGAGCTGATGCTCCCGCTGCAGGGTGCATTCGACCAGAACCCGATCCCCTTTTCAGCAGCCAGCGACGCCAGCGAGATGCTCGCCAGACACGTACGGCACTGAGTCCGGAAGGACAGACCATGACCAATGCAAGACCTTTTGTCATCTATCTGGGCGATCTGGTGCACAACTTCCTCGGCGGGGGCTCCTACATGTTCCCCCTCAACATCGGTTTCATCGCCGCCTATGCCCTGCAGGAGTTCAACGAGCGGATCCGCATCGAACTCTTCAAGTATCCTGACCAGCTTCTGGCCCGCCTGCGGGAAGCACCCCCCGATCTTCTGGGGTTGAGCCACTACAGCTGGAACAGCCACTTGAACGGGGAAGTGGCGCGGATCGCCAAGGAGATCGAGCCGCGCACCAGGGTAGTCTATGGCGGACCCAACATCAACCAGACCGAAGCGGGGTATCGCGACTTCTTCGCTACCCACCCGGCAGCCGATTTCCATATCCTCGGCGAAGGGGAGCTCGCCTTTGTCTCTCTCCTGCGGCAGCTGCTGCAGCCGGGGCACGATCTGCAACAGCAGGGGATGGAACCGATCGGCGGAGTTGTCTTCATGAGTAACGGGGAGCCGCTGGTCGGCCCTCTCCTGGAGAGGATCGACGACCCGGCAACCATCCCCTCCCCCTACCTCACCGGACTCCTCGACCAGTTCTTCGCCTGTGAACTTATCCCGGTGGTCGAGACCAACCGGGGCTGTCCCTATACCTGTGCATTCTGCGCCCAGGGGCTCGCTTCCCGGCATAAGGTGAAGTACTTCCCGCTCGAACGGGTCCTTGCCGAACTCGACTACATAGCCAGCCGGGTGGAGAAGACCAATATCCTCTGCTTTGCCGATGCCAACTTCGGCATTGCCAGCCGTGACGTGCAGATAGCCAGTCACGTCCGGCAGCTGCAGGAGCGCCACTCCTACCCGCGCCGCTGCATCATCAACTGGGTCAAGACACGGCAGAGTATCAAGGTGGCAGAGCTGATGGGGGAGGCATCGTACCTCATCTCATCGCTCCAGTCGATGGACCGGAATGCGCTCGCCAACATCAAGCGGAAAAATATCGACCCGACCCAGTTCAAGGAGATAGTCGACCATGTCAATCGGGTCGGCGGGGTCTCCGGCACCGAGATAATCGTCGCTCTACCCGGCGAGACCAGGGAGAGTCACCTGGAAGGGTTGCGGGAGCTGTTCCGCTGGGGGGTAAGCTATATCATCTGTTACAACTGCCTTATCCTCGGCGGGACCGAACTGGCCCTGCCGGAACAGCGCCGGGAGTTCGCCCTCAGGACGAAATTCCGCCTCATGGACAGCGCCTTCGGTGATTACCGGCAAGGGCTCCTCTCCTTCGAATGCGAGGAGGGGGTCCGTTCCACCTCCACCATGAGCGAGACAGAGATCCTCTTCTTCAGGCCGGTCCACTGGCTTATCCAGTTCTGCTGGAACTACCGCTGTTATTTCGAACTGCTCCAGTTCATGAAGAGTGCGGGGGTAAATCCGGTCGATTTCATCCTCGCTCTCCTTAGCGGCAGCGACAGCGCCCCTGCTCCGGTCCGGAAGATCCTTGCCGATTTCGACCAGGAGTCGCGCGACGAGTGGTTCGACTCACCGGAAGCTTTGCGGGAACATTTCGGTCAAGCGGAAAACTTTGCCAGACTCTGCCGCGGCGAATATGGCAAGCTGAACGGTAAATATATCTGGCGGGTGATACTGGAGTGCAAGAAGGATTTCGACGCCTACCTGCTCGCCACCGCCGAGCGGCTCCTCCCGGCTGACAGGGGGGTGCTGGCAGACCTGGTCGATTTCTGCTCGGCCCGGCTGCTCGACTTCGGCAATCCGGCACAGATGACCGAACCGAGGGAGCTCGCCTTCGGTCATGACATCCTTGCATGGCGCGGCAACGGTTATGCAGGAAGACCTGAACAGCAGCAGACCCCCTGCCGGCTCTATCTGGAGCATGATCAGCAGGAGGCGCTGGATCTGCTGCTGCGCCAGTACCGCCACCCGAATATGAACGTCACCCTGCGGAAGATGAGTGAACATATGCGGATCACAGACCTCTTCTACCAGGCAGAGCTGCTCAATCCACCGATCCAGAGGTATGGTAATGGAACTTACCCCGCAGCGAATTACTAGGGCCAGACAGAATTTCGGCGAAAGACTCCTGCTGGAGGAGAAGGGGGAGCGCTACCGCCGCTACCGCGAGGAGTGGGGCGTAGTGAGCCGACGGGAGAGGGTGAGCGAATTCCCGCTCTATCTGCAGTTCGAATTCCTCCCCCACTGCAATCTCTCCTGCGCCACCTGCCTGCATGGTTATCCCGCCAGCAGGAGGGATTACCTGGCAATCGAGAGCGTTCTCGACCGGCAGCTTTTTGCCAGAGTGCTGGCCGAAGCGGCCAGTCATGGCTGTCCGTCGATCGCCTTTCATAACAACAACGAACCGCTCCTGCTGCAGGACCTGGAAGAGAGGATAGAGATGGCCGGGAGGGCCGGCTTCCTCGACCTGATCCTGACCACCAATGCCACTCTCCTCACCCCGGAGAGGAGTCGCCGGCTCCTGGCCAGCGGGCTTACCAAGCTCAGCTTCAGCCTCGATGCGCAGAGCAGCCAGACCTATAAGAGCCTCAGGAGAAACAACGATTTTCTCAAGGTGCGGAAGAACATCCTCACCTTTTTGAACCTGAAAAAAGAGCTCGGATATCAGCTGCCGGTTACCCGTGTCTCCTTCGTCATGACCGGTTTGAACTGCCACGAGGCGAAAGATTTCGAGGCCTATTGGCAGAAAAAGGTCGATATCGTCGAATTCCAGAACATCCAGGTGCTGGAGGGGCTGACCGAACACCTCCCCCCCTGCGGAGCAGAGCCCTATGCCGGCTTTGCCTGCAACTCCCCCTGGCAGCAGCTGGTGATAAGGGGGAATGGCGATGTCCTCCCCTGCTGCTCCTTTTACGGGGCTGAGCTGGTCCTTGGGAATATCCGTAGCCAGACGCTGCACGAACTCTGGCATGGCAAAATGATGAACGAACTACGTGCCGGGCTGGCAGAGGGTCGCTACGACCTGACCCCCTGCCGGCGCTGCGCGAAAACATTCTACCGTCAACCATAAGGAGGAATAGTCATGCCGGGATTCGAGGTATTTGGCAAGGAAGAGCAGCAGGCGATCAACGATCTGTTCGCCATCAACGGCGGGATACTTTTTGCCCACGGCTTTGACGCCATGCGCAAGGGGGTTTACCGGGTAAGGGAGTTCGAAACAGCCTTTGCCGCCAGGATGGGGGTCCCCTATGCCCAGGCGGTCACCTCCGGCTCGACCGCCCTCAAGGTGGCGCTCAAGGCGATGGGGGTGAAGCGTGGCGACGAGGTGATAACCCAGTCCTTCACCTTTGTCGCCACTGTAGAGGCGATCCTCGAACTCGGCGCAGTCCCGGTTATCGTCGATGTGGACGACACCCTGACCATCTCCCCGGAGCGGCTTGCCGCAGCCATCACCGAGAAGACCCGCGCCATCATCCCGGTGCATATGATGGGGGCACCGGCAGATATGAATGCTATCATGGCGATAGCCCGCAAGCATAATATCAGGGTCCTGGAAGATACGGCCCAGGGTTGCGGCGGCACCTATCAGGGGAGACTCCTGGGGACCATCGGCGACATGGGGTCATTCAGTCTCGACGCGGGAAAGACCATCATGACCGGCGAGGGGGGGATGGTGATCACCTCTGACCAGGAGCTCTATATAAAAGCGCGGGCCATCCATGACCATGGCCATGAATACAGCACCACCAAGGGGAGGGGGCAGGAGGGGGCCCTGGCGGTCGGTTTCAACTACCGGATAACCGAACTGCAGGGGGCGATCGGGCTGGTGCAGCTCGGCAAGCTCGACATGATCCTGGCAGAACAGCGGGCCAACAAGCGGAAACTGCTCGCCGCCCTGGCCGACTTCCCCTTCCAGCGCCGGCGTATCCTCGACGAGGCGGGGGAGCTTGGTGACACCATCATCTACTTCCTGCCGACCGGAGCCCAGGCCACCCGCTTTGCCAAAAGGATGGGGGAAGAGGGGCTCGGCACCAAGAACCTGCCGGATGCGATCGTCTGGCACTTTGCCCGGCACTGGGAACATATGTTCAAGGAGTACAACTTCTATAGCGACTCCTGGCAGACCAACTGGCAACAGTCGGCCGACCTGCTGGAGCGGGCCATCGCCCTCCCGGTGATGGTCAAGATGAGTGACGAAAGGATCGCCGAGATCGCCGGGAAGCTGCTGAAGATTGCCGGAGAGATCGCATGAGAAGGCTCGCTTTCATCCCTGCCAGGGGGGGGTCAAAGGGGATCCCGCGGAAAAACCTGGTGCCGCTCGCCGGCAAGCCGCTGCTCCAGTACACCATCGAGGCGGCCATGGAGAGCCGCTATCTGACCGATATCCTCTTCTCCAGCGAGGACCAGGAGATGAACTCCTTCGTCTCCTCCCTCGGCCTGCCGGTCAACTACCGTCGCCCCCCTGAACTGGCATCGGACGAGGCATCACTGGTCGATGCGCTGCTCCACGCCCTCGATTGGTGGAAAGGTGCGCACGGGGCTCTCCCGGAGCAGATCATGCTCCTCCAGCCGACCTCGCCGTTGCGCACAGCCGCGGATATCGACGGCGCAGTCGAATTTATGGAGAAGAACGGCGGCAGCAGTCTGATAAGTGTCCACAGGATGACCGAACACCCCTACGAATGCGTCAGACAACAGGAGAACGGCTGGCGCTTCCTTGCCAGCTCCGGCGAAAGGCTCTACCGGCGACAGGAGTACCAGGAGGAGTTCTACTTCATCAATGGCGCCATCTATCTGCTGACCACCGACTTCTTCCTGGAGCGGCGCAACTTCTTCATCGAGGACGAATCGCTCCTCTATATCATGGACCCGGCGCATGGCGTCGATATCGACGATCTGCCGGGGCTTGAGCGGGCCGAGTTCTACGAATTGCAGCGTAACCGGTCAGTCAGACCATTGTTGCGGAGACAAGCATGACCATCAGCGATAAGCAGTTAAAGCGCGCCAACCAGGTAGCCTACACCCTCAATCAGGAGCTGCCGGCTCCATACCAGAGCGACCTTTTCCATGAAGAGGAGCGGCTGGCAAGGGATATCCTCACCCCGCGCAAGCTAGCGGAACGGCATATTCTCCTTGTGGGGGGGGCAGGCTATATCGGGACGGTCCTGACCGGCCAACTGCTTGCGCAAGGATACCGGGTCCGCACCTTCGATCTCCTCCTCTACGGCAATCAGTCCTGCGTCCATCCTTACCTGGGTCACCCCTCCTACCAGTTCCTCCGTGGTGACCTGGTGGATAAGGATGCCATGGAAGAGGCATTGAAGGGGATCACCGACGTGGTGATCCTGGCTGGTCTGGTGGGGGACCCGATAACCCGCAAATATCCTGACGCCGCGAAAAGGATAAACCAGGACGGGATCGTCGCCCTCCTCCGCTCCCTGAACGGAAGGGGGCTGAACAAGGTGATCTTCATCTCTACCTGCTCCAATTACGGACTTATCGAAGGGAACCTGCCGGCAGCCGAGAGCCAGACCCTCAAACCGCTCTCCCTTTATGCCGAAGCCAAGGTCGGCGCAGAAAAAGAGCTGCTCGCCATGTCTGGCAGGGTCGACTTCGCCGCTACCGTGCTCCGTTTCGCCACCGCTTTCGGCCTCTCCCCACGGATGCGCTTCGACCTTACCGTGAGCGAGTTCACCCGCGAGCTCTTCCTCGATAAAGAGCTGCTGGTCTACGATGCCGATACCTGGCGCCCCTATTGTCATGTTCGGGACTTCTCCCTCATCATCAGACGCGTCCTGGAGGCTCCGCTGGCCAACGTCGCCTTTGAGGTCTTCAATGCCGGCGGCGACGTCAACAACTTCACCAAGCAGATGATTGTCGATCAGGTGAGGGAGCTGCTCCCGGCCAGCCGGGTGAAATTCCAGGAGCATGGGAGCGATCCGCGCAACTACCGGGTCGACTTTGCCAAGATAAGGGAGCGGCTCTACTTCGAGCCGGGCCACCGGGTAGAGAACGGCGTCGCCGAACTGCTGGAAGCTCTCAGGCAGCAGCTCTTCCCCGATATCGATGCGCGGCCCGCTTTTTACGGCAACTATGAACTGAACTATTGAAGGTGGCCGAAGGCCGGATGAGGGGGGATTCAGTGGAGCCTGGAGCGCTCTTTGTAGGCGGTTATGTCGGTGCGAAGCTTCTCGTAGAGGGGTTTGATCATCTCCAGGTCGCGTTGGCAATCGCCGAAATATTTGCCGAATAGCTGGACAATACTCCGCCCCTTCTCGGCTATGTCGGTCTCGACCCAGATATGGGTAAGTTTGTTCTGCAGAATGACCTCTTCGACCATGTTCATCGGCAGGATGAACATGACAAAGAAATCGTTTTTCCTGATCCGGGCAAAACAGCGGTCAAATCTGGCGAATGAGGCCTCCAGCTGTTTCGGCCGTTTGAAGTTTACCTGTTCGGAGATCCGCTGAAGTATTTTGCTGATCTTCTCGAAGAGTTGCAGAAACTCCTCGTATGCTGCATAAAGCTCCTTATCCCGGCGTACCATATGGTCAGGGTCGTAACCGTTCGCCTTACGCGACTCCATCCAGTCATCCTGCACCACAGCACTTTCAAGCTCCCCCCCCAGAAGTTCGGCAAGTGGCATATAGGTGGTCCCGGCTATCTTCGCCCCACCGCGGGTGGTATTGATCACCCTGGTCTCAGGGAACCATTTGATGACATTCTCCATCACCTGTCTGGAGAGATAGAAACCGTTGGTGGTGCTGATCATATTGCCGTCTACATCCTCGACCGTCATGGTCCCGGCAAGTTCCGCCTCGGTCGCTTTGTGGTCACGCCCCTCATGGATATAACGGATGCTCCGGGAGTAGTTCTCATCCCCGAGAAAAGCGAAGTTCTGCCCCACCAGGATGATCGGGTTACAGCCGAGCCGGGCCAGCAGTTCGAACGAGGTGATGGCTACCGTAGGCGCATCGTGGGCGACACTGAGCCCGCCGCTGTCACTGTTGCGGAGGAAATTCTGCGATATGGTGTCCTTGTCCATCACCATGTGCAGCAGTGGTCCGGGATATGTCTGGAGGGTCTCGAAGCCGACCGAGGTACCATAGATCAGTGGTATTGAATCGATACCCTTCTCCTGATAGTCCTCGAAAGTGTACTGGGTAATGGCATTAGGGTCCATCGTCAATGTCGCGTGCGGATGTATGTCATGAGCGACAAGCGCCTTGATCGCCGAGCCTACACTGAAGATATAGGCAAGTTTCTGCTCCTTGATCGAACGGACCCTCTCCAGCTCCTCTTCTAATGACGGGCCTGCGGAAACCAGCAGGGCCGGCTTGTTGCGGAACAGTTCCTGGTCGCCCAGGAAGATGCTCCGGCTGTTTAAGTTAACGCCGAAATTGAACATGCTGTTGACGATCCAGCGTTTCTCGTAGTTCAGACAGGTATAGCGGTTACTCCTGACCCGGTGGACGATGTCGACGAAATGTTTCTTGAACCGCTCCATATCTTCACTAAAGACCCGTTCGTAACTCGGCAGAGTGACAAACATCAACTGTTCATGGGTCTTTTCGAAAAACCTCTGGGCATTCGTTTCGGTATCTTCCGGCTGGTTCTCGATAAAAAGGTTTTTCATCCTCTTCAGTGGCAGGTTATTGAACTGCCGTTCGGAGAGGTAGTGGCAGAATGCCTGGGGGCTCGGCTCGTAAAGAGAGAAGAAGTGCTTGGGGAAACGCTTCATGAAGGCTTCGACATGGTAACCCAGACCGACACCATAGAAAAAGACATGCTCGTAATTCTCCACTTCGGCCGGGTCGAACTGCTCGACCATCCCCTCTGCCTCCTGCGCCGGGTCGTACTTGCTATGGACGTAGTAGTCAGTCCCGTCACGGTCGACAGTTATGGTCGGCAGCCCGGAGCGGGAGGGGACCACCCTGACCGGCGAGTCCGCAAGTCTCCCCTGCAGGGCTTTGAGATAATCCCAGAGGCCGGCCGAGATCCTTTTCACTTCGATGATATTATCAGTTGTAATCATGCACGCTTCCGCCTGAAAGCATCCCCTCGACCTCCCTGTGCAGCTTCTCCATGAACGGGACCAGCTCATGGCGGAGGATATCCGCCACCAGAGTCATATCCTGCCTCTCTACGGCCCCTTTGAGGGTTTCAAGCTCGTCCTGGAAATTCCTCGCCAGTAGATTGACCACCTCTGTCTCGTTTGCCAGGGTATGGTCTGCCATCATGGCGGTGATGATGTCGATAAGTTTCTGCACCCCACCCATTACGGTGATAAATCTCTGCCAGGTGCTGTCATCAGGCTTCTGGTAGAACTCCCCTGCCAATTGCAGGGTCTCAGGGACCACCTGGCTGAGATAGTTGTCGAGCACCCACCAGACCTGAAAGAGCTGCTCCTGGGGGGTCAGCACCTTGACTTCGACCTCTTGCACCTCTTCCATATGTTCAAGCAGGTAGTCATAGTGATTCTCGATAACATCCGTTCCGTCAACGACCAGATGGCTCATATAGAGACTCGATGCCGAAAGGACCTCGTCGATCTTCTGGAATGAGCGCTCTACGCCGACAGGGGTGTTGTCAAAGCAAAACTTGTTGTTGGCAATCTGTAGATGCATATGGATCTCCCTTTCCCGGGTGGATAGAATCGTGGCCCGGCTTTAGCAGAAACTTCATAGCCAGCCCTCCCCCCTCTTGACCTGCTTGTCAACCACTGCTGGAGAGGCCTGCTGCGATATTCAGGTTTATGTTGATAATCAGAGAGAGTTTCTCCGGTTGCGGGTCAGCCAGGATCTCCATACTCCGCTTGTCAACAAAGAGACTCAGGTTGAGGATGTTCTGTTTCAACTCCGGCGGCAGAGGGTTGTCCGGTTGGGAGAGCTCGGCCTGGAATACGCTCCATATCGCCTGGTTGAAACGGATCGCCTCGCTGAGGAAAAGATCCCTCTCTTCATGGTCCCATCGCTCCTGGCAGCTCTTCAACAGGGCAGCCGCACGCATCAGAACTGACGCCTCCAGGTCACGCCCGGTCAAAGCGTCTCTTTGCATAGTTGCATAGGCATTAATGGCAGTTTGCGGCATAATCTAGCAACTCCTCTTCGTAGTCGATCATCTTCCTGGCTATCTTCAACGCCTGGTAGAATCGGTTGTTGATGATATTTTCGCTCATCTCGCTGACATAGTGCCCCATGGTCGGCACAGCTGCCACCAACTCCCGCACCAGCTGCCAGTAGACGTCGTGATGCTGGACCATGTTCTTTTCATCGACATACATAAGCTGGATGACGAAATATATCTTGCGGCAGAATGAAGTCGCCTCTTCTTCCCGCATGATGTCCTTCTCCCGCAGGATCGGCACCGTATTCGCTATACTAAGGACAGCACCGCAGTTACCATTGGTCACTACGGCACCGCCGAGTATGATTCTTTCATGTGGTTTGAGTGTTATTTTAAGTGACATGGCAGTAGAATCCTTTACAGTTGGAGCCCTTTCAGAACTCCGGATTTGACCTGCTTTTGCCCGCCTGATAAGAGCTGCTTTATCTGTACGAATGCAGTTGCAAATATGGTTCCAGTGCCGGAAACCCTTGCTAAAAGCAGCTTCACCCCCAGGTCGGGGCTAATCTGCCCTGGTCTGGGGGTGAACAGAAACTGTTTGTGACGGTATTTTGACTCTTTTTTCTGCCCATGACGACCGCTATATTTTCTGCGGGTCGCGGCAGCTGCCCGGGGTGAGGATGTCGACTGCCGCGCCCCAACATTGCGGAGACTACCGTAATTCCGGCAGCGGTTGACTACGGGGGTAGCACCCTGCTACCCCCGTCTGCTTATATTATCGGCCTAACCAAACAGCTTGAGGATCGCCTGGGCTGCCTGCGATGACAGACTCAAGGCGGTTGTGCCCAGAGACTGGCGGGTCTGCAGCATCAGCATGTTGGCACCCTCTTCGTTCATGTCGGCCAGGGTCAGGTTATCGGCACCCTTCTGCAGGGTATCGATCATCCCCTGGGTGAAGTCGTTGCGGATGGTGATGATGTTCAGGTTGCTCGCCAATGATGCCGACTGCGTCCTGAGGTTCGACAGGGCGCTGTCGAGAGCGTTCATGGAAGCATCGATCTGTGCATCTGCTGCCCAACCTGCAGTGCCGGTCGCCTGGTTGAAGGTGAGTGCCGAACCTGTAGTGAAGGAGCTTGCTGCCACGACAATATACTGGTTGACAGCACCGGAGCTGGTGGTCCCGGTTACGATCGAGTAGGCTGTTGAGGCAAGCTGGGTACCGGAGAGATAGACCGCCGTGACACTGCCGGTAGCGCTGGTAAAGGTCGCCTGATTCGTGGTAGCGTAGCTGAACTGCAACGAACCGCTCAGACCGCTGCTGCCGCCACTGTAAGTGATAGTGACCGCGCCGGAGGCGCCGGAGAAGTCGGCCAGGGTGAAGCTGAAGCTCATCCCGGTGGTGCCGGTAACGCCGGTCTGGGTGGCGGTGGCGGTTTTGGTCAGGGTCCCGCTGAAGGTGTCGCCGGACCTGCTGAAGGTGATGGTGGCACCGGTGAAGCCGGTCGTGGCGGAGCCGGTCAGGGTCAGCTTGATCTGCTCCAGATCGGTCATGGAGAAGCCGGTCAGACCGACCACCTGGATAGTGCCGGTAGATCCGGTCAAAGCCGTGCTGGCACCGGTAGCTCCGGTCAGTACCGCAGTGGTCCCGCCGGTAATAGCATTGACTGTAAGACCGGCCTGGCCGATCTTCAGACCTTCGGCATTGCCGTAGAAGCCCTGGATGGTCAGATAAGAGCCACCTGCCTCATTGAAGAGGACGTTCAGCGAGTCGTTATTGAGGAAGTTACGCCCCTTATACCCCGAATCGCCAGCCAGCTTGGTGATCTGGTTACGCACCTCGTTGAACTGGACAGCCAGACTGGAACGGCCGGCTGCATCAGATGATCGTGCTACCTGGGCAAGACCTTTGGCCGACTCGATCAATGAAGATATGGCCGTGATACCCTTGTCGGTTGCATTGACCCCCTGGATCGCCTCTGACATTGCATCTTTCCGTACCGACAGGTCGGAAGCCCGCTGCATATGGTTCTGCGCGCCGAAGTAGTTGGTCGGATTGTCGAGGGCGGTGTTGACCTTCTTCCCGGTACTGAGCCGGTTCTGGGTCCTGTTCAAAAGAGAGGTGGTCGATTGCAGGTTGATCAGGTTGATCCTCATCCCTGCGGTCAAGGAAATGTCATTGATAGGCATGGTCTATTCTCCTTTTCTAGGGTTACGCCGGCATTCTTGCCGGTCGTGTTGCTGGCCGCCTTCTACGGCCCAATCTCAATCTCTCCCAAGAGCGCCTGGCTGACAGACCCCCTTTCGCGGCTGACTTCTCCCGGGATTTAATAATGTTTTCGGCATATTCCCAGAAACCTTTAATTAAATTTATATTTCGTGTAAACCCTTATAACAAGCGAACCGCCGCCATATCTGCTTTATAAATGCAGATATGACGGCGGTTCTTACTGCCAGCCGGCCATAAATGACCGGGTTATGGAGGTCCACGTGACAACGACTCTGAATATGCCGTCGGTGGTCCTCGTCCGATTGCCAGTGGAGCCCCTCCGGTAACCGCCTGCGAAGGAGCCGATGATGGCGGGGATAGCGCTACGCTACCCCCGCCGGCCGACGCTATTGGACTAAAATAATTTGAGGATTGCTTGCGCTGCCTGAGACGACAGACTCAGGGCAGTGGTGCCCAGAGACTGGCGGGTCTGCAGCATAAGCATGTTAGCACCCTCTTCGTTCATATCTGCCAGGGTCAGGTTATCGGCACCCTTCTGCAGGGTATCGATCATCCCCTGGGTGAAGTCGTTCCGGATGGTGATGATGTTCAGGTTGCTTGCCAGTGATGCCGACTGCGTCCTTAGAGTCGACAGAGCGCTGTCCAGGCCGTCCATGGAAGCATCGATCTGGGTATCAGTCGCCCACCCTGCAGTACCGGTCGCCTGGTTGAAGGTGAGTACCGAACCGGTGGTGTAGGCGCTCGACGCCAGAACGATATATTCGTTTACTGCACCAGAGCTGTTGGTCCCGGTGACGATCGAGTAGGATGTGGAGGCAAGCTCGGTGCCGGAGAGATAGACCGCCGTGACACTGCCGGTGGAGCTGGCAAAGGTCGCCTGGTTGATGGTTGAGTAGCTGAACTGCAACGTGCCGCTCAGACCGGTGCTGCCGCCGCTGTAAGTGATGGTGACCGCGCCGGAGGCGCCGGAGAAGTCGGCCAGGGTGAAGCTGAAACTCATCCCGGTGGTGCCGGTGACGCCGGTCTGGGTGGCGGTGGCGGTTTTGGTCAGGGTCCCGCTGAAGGTATCGCCGGAGCGGCTGAAGGTGATGGTGGCACCGGTGAAGCCGGTCGTGGCAGCGCCGGTCAGGGTCAGCTTGATCGACGCCAGGTCGGTCAGGGAGAAACCGGTCAGACCGACCACCTGGATAGTGCCGGTGGTACCGGTGATTGCTGTACTCGTTCCGGTGGCGCCGGTCAATTGGGCAGTCGTCCCGCCGGTCAGGGTGTTGACCGTCAGACCGGCCTGGCCTACCTTGAGCCCTTCGGCATTGCCGTAGAAACCCTGGATGGTCAGATAGGAGCCGCCGGTCTCGTTGAAGAGGACGTTCAGCGAGTCGTTGCTGAGGAAGTTACGCCCTTTGTACCCCGAATCGCCGGCCAGCTTGGTTACCTGGCTTCTCACCTCGTTGAACTGCGCAGCCAGACTGGCCCGTCCGGCAGCATCGGCTGAACGTGCCACCTGGGCAAGACCTTTGGCCGACTCGATCAATGAGGATATGGCGCTGATACCTTTGTCAGTTGCCTGCACCCCCTGGATCGCCTCTGACATGGCATCTTTCCGTACCGACAGGTCGGAAGCACGCTGCATATGGTTCTGCGCGCCGAAGTAGTTGGTCGGATTGTCGAGAGCGGTGTTGACCTTCTTCCCGGTACTCAGCCGGTTCTGGGTCCTGTTCAACAGAGAGGTGGTCGATTGCAGGTTGATCAGGTTGATCCTCATTCCTGCGGTCAAGGAAATGTCATTGATAGGCATAGTCTATTCTCCTTTTCTAGGGTCAAGCCGGCATTCTTGCCGGTCTCCCTGCGGGTAGCATACTGCGCCCCGCTACAAAACAAGCTTCGGAACGCCCTTCGGTTTCAATCCCCCTTTCCAGGCTGGTTTGCTCCGCGGTGTCAATATTTTGTTCGGTTTATTTCAGGAAACCTTTAGCTTTTTTTGTCAAATATTTGGCTCAAGCAGTCATGATTTTAACAATTTTTCTTAACCAGTTGATAATATTGATTATATTTTAATTTTTAGAGAAGGGGCCGAACGGATTTAAATGGTAAAATCGGGTGGCAGAATAATTGCAATTCAATAATTTGTAGGTTTTTTTGACACTTGACTGCAAATCGATCCCTGTGCGGCAATCAGTGCGTAAAGCCTGAATATTCCGGAGAGTCATGCCGATGGAAGGTGCCCCGTCCCAGTACGAAAAATATTTCCAGGTCGACCAGCAGGTCAAGGTAACACTCCACCTGGCTGACAACTTAAGCCATGACCAGCAGGCCTCGATAAAAGCGATCAGTGGTGACGAACTATCGCTCGACTTCTTCGGCACCGGCATCCCAATGCAGTTCACCCTTGTACCTGGAAGCAGAGTGGCGCTCTTCAGCAATGAGACCTGGGCGCTCTGCCGCTGCGAAGGGGTCGTGCTGCAGCAGCGGTCAGCCAGGGAACTGCAGCTGAAAATGGTCGGTAACGTTGAAGTTCAGCAGAGGCGCGACTATTTCCGCCACGAGGTACATATTCCGCTCATCTACAGCGTACCTGAACAGCAGGAACTGGTTATGGAGAAGGAGTGGCAGCGACTGCGGAAACAGCTGGCCGAGCAGACGCCGTTGCTGGTACCGTGCGAAAATGGCTACAAAGCGGTGAAATGGGAGGGGAATCTGGAGCTTCTGCCGCAGCGGGTCAATCTGAGCGGCGGCGGGATCCGTTACAAGCTTCGGGAAGAGCTGGCGAGCGGCACCATGGTATTGTTGCAGCTCTTTTTACCATTGGCACCGTCACGGGTGATCTGCGCAGTGGCAACAGTGCTCCGAAGTACCGAGATCGTCCTCAGCTTCGACAAGTATACTTACTACACCACTGCCATGAAATTCACCCACCTTGACGGAAAAGACCGGGAGGCGATTATCGCCTACCTCTTTAATGAACAGCGCAATTCACTTCTCGCCAGGATGGAGAAAAAAGCGAGTTAGGATAGCGCGAAAGATCTCCGCTACCAACCCCCGTTGCAAGCTTAAAGATGAGCACCCTGAGGAATGCTGCAGATATTATGGTATGCCAGCCGGAGGGGGGTTCGCCTTGCCGACCGGTTGCGGTTCGCTCCGCTCGTTTTCCGCCGCCAGGAGGACGATATCTACCCGCCGGTTCTTGCGCCTCCCTGCTTCGCTGTCGTTGTCAGCCACTGGCCGGTGCTCGCCGTAACCTGTGGCAGATATCTTGTCCGGCTCGAACTCATAGTAATCGACCAGGTAATGGACGACATTGGTCGCCCTGGCAGTGGAGAGCTCCCAGTTGGAGTGGAACTGGGCCGAATGGATCGGCACATTGTCGGTATGCCCTTCGATGCGGAACGGATTGGAAAAGCTGCTGAGCGATTCGGCTATCTTGGCCAGCAGCTGGTAGGAATCCTTCTGCACCGTAGCGCTGCCGGAATCGAAGAAACCGGCCTCCTTCAGGCTCACCACCAGACCGCGCCGGTTGATCTCGACGCTCACCTTGTCCTGTGCTTTCTTTTGCAGCAGATAGGCATCGATCGATGTCTTGACATCGCGGAAATCCTTCTCCCCCCCTTTAGTCCGTTCCTTGCCACCCTTCCCCGGCGCGCGCGTCCGGGGGCCGACCCGGACCGCTTCCGGCCGCAGAGAGGGGATCACCTGCAGATTGCCGCTATCGATCACCACCGGTTTATCCCCCATGCTGGTCTTGCTGTAGCCGAAAGACTCCCGCAATGAGGCCATCACCTGTTCGACCTTCTTCTTGTCAGTCTGGGACATGGCATAGAGGGTGACAAAGACGGCAAAGAGGAGGGTGATGAAGTCGGCATAGGAGACCAGCCAACGTTCATGATTCGGCTCCTTCTCATGTTTTTTCTTCTTTGCCATGACTCCCCTTATTTCTTTTCCGGGCCATGATCTGGGATGAACGCCCGTAACTTCTGTTCGATGAAGTGTGGATTCTCGCCGTTCTGGATGGCGATCAGCCCTTCGACGATCATATTGCGCCGCAGCAGTTCGTCCTTGATCCGGTGCTTCAGCTTGGTGCCGATCGGGAGACAGGCGAGATTAGCGGTCATCAGGCCGTAGATCGTGGCGACAAAGGCGACCGCGATACCGGCACCGAGTTTCGAGGTGTCAGAGAGATTGCTCATGACCACTATCAGCCCGAGCACTGCGCCGATGATGCCGATGGTCGGCGCATAGCCGCCGGCTGCTTCGAAAAACTCGGCACTCACCTTTTCGTGCTCCTCATACGATTCGATCTCTATCTCCATCGCCTCGCGCAGCTTCTGCGGATCGATACCATCGACCACCAGCGATATCCCCTTCTTGGTAAACGGGTCTTTGATGCTCTGCGCCTCCTGCTCCAGCGAGATGAGGCCGTTGCGGCGCGCCTTGGCGGCATAGCCGATCATGTCCTTGATGATCCCCTCCGGCTTCTCCTTTGGCATCAGAAAAGCCTTGGTGATATCCTTGAAGGCCTTGATTACCGCCGGCAGCGGAAAACTGACGAAAGCCGCGCCAAAAGTCCCCCCCAGCACGATCATAGCGGCAGTCGGCTGTATCAGGGCCTTGAGGTTCAGCCCCTCCAGCACCGCACCGCCAATAATGGCACCGAACCCCATCAGCAAGCCTATGATCGTTGCGAGATCCATAGTCGGTCAGTCACTCCAGGTTGAATTAGTCCTGCTCACGGTCCAGCCGGCAGAAGGGGCGATAAGTCTCCCCCCTTTGCCGCTGCAGATATTTGCGTGGCTCTGCATTCCTCGCCCGGCGCAGGATGCGAGCCTGCAATTGGACCATCCGGGCGATGATCACCCGGGCTGGTTCCAAAACCAGATAGCGGTTGCCGTTCATCAGGGTGATATGGGTGTCGGGGCGCTCCTCGACAATCTCGATAAGTTCCGGATTGAGAAAGAGTTCACTCCCGTCCAGCCTGGTAAGTTTTATCATGGCGCACCTGCAGCAAGAGAATCTGGTCCTGAAACTCATTTCGGCGCTACAGGGCAAATCTTGAGGAGAATTTGCTGCCAGACATCTGCATCTGCCTGGCAGAACCGGACGTGGCAAGGATAGATAGCTGCGTTGAGGGGCGCAACAGGGTATGGTGCTCTGGCAAATTAAATCAAAGAAGCAGGAAGGGGCCGCATCATGCGGCCATTCCCCTAATCCCGTGGGATTTTTGCGATGTTCTCTCTGAGGATGTTGATACTCTCCGGTGCTTCGATACCGATACGGACCTGTCCCCCCTTGACCTCGAGGACCTTGACGCGGATATTATCGCCGATAAGGATCGTTTCGCCGACTTTTCTGGTTAACACAAGCATGGTAAGCCTCCCTGTAGTGTAGTAGATCTGAACTCCATGGCTCTTTCGACTCCTGCTGCTGAATTCTGTTGCCAAACAGCCTATTTGAGATAATCGAGCAATGACAGCTGGGATATCCTCGCCGTTGCCGACAGGGTCGCCTCAAAGGCTGTCTGTTGCAGATTCAGCTCGGTGATGGTCTTGGCATAGTCGATATTCTGTATGCTCCCCACCACATTTTTCAGATTTGTCTGCATCGCCTCGTGCATCTTTTCCGTATTCTGCAGGCGGAGCTGGCGCCCGGTCAATTCGCTCCGCCCGGCCTGTACCTGTTCATAGGCCCTGTTAAGGTTGGGGAGCTCGGCCATTATCGCCTGCCGGTCGTCATTGCTGATAGCCTGGATCAGATTGTCGAGCGTCCGGAAGATGTCTATGCCGCTCTGTACAGCCGCTCCGGTCGGTTGCTGGGAAAGCCCGCGCAGGAGCTCCCGGCCGGAGAGGTTAACCGCCACCGTGATCCCCTTGTCGATCTCGACAGCTATCTCCCCGTCCATGGGGCTGAAATTGCCGACAAATGTGAGGCTTACTGGCGGCACTGTCGGCGGTATTGTGGCGACTACCGCAGCAGAGAGCTGCAGCGTATCGGCCGCGGCCGGTGCTGCTGCCGGCACTGCCAACACTGTGGTACCCGGCGGTATCCCCGGGCCGGTAACCGTCATCCCCGGCAGTAACCCGGTGTTGCTGATACCGGTCACCAGATCACTGCCGACCGTGGTCGTGCCACTGACGGTGCGCACTGTTGTAGGGTCGACCACCAGGCTCGCTGCCGTCCCGTTTGCCGTGGCATTACGGGAGAGGGTCAGGGAGCTCCCCGGTCCGCTACCGGTTATCGCTGTGATGGTGGTATCTGCCGGAATGCCCGGCCCGCTGATTGCCATGCCGACTGCCAGGCCGGTAGTATCGATGTTATCTACCAGCTGGCTACCGGTTGTGGTATTGCCGCTAATCAGCATAGTGCCGCTGTAGTTGCCGTTTGCATCAAAGGGCGATGTATCATTTTTGAAACCGCCCAGTATATATTTACCATTATATTCTGTATTTGCAAGCTGAATTATTTGCTCCTTGATCTGCTGCAGATTACGAAGCGCATCGTTGCGCAAGGTTGTATCCTGGGTCCCGTTCGCCACGGAATAGCCGAAATCCTTGGCTTTCTGCAGGTATTCCGTGATCCCCTGCAGGGCCAGATCGGTCGTCTGCAGCAAGAGACCGCCATTTTTTATGTTGGTCACATACTGGGCGGAATCGGCCAACTGGCTTGAGGAGTTCATGATCTGCTGGGTAGCGATCGGATCGTCAGCCGGGCGGTTGATCTTATAACCGGATGCGATCTGGGTCTGTAATCTATCCAGCCGGTCGCGGCTCTGGATGATGTTCCGGATGGCAGCGCTGGCAATGGTAGCTTCCGTGATACGCATGGAATACTCCCTCAGCGGATGAGGCTCATCAGTGTATCGAGCATCTCAGTCGCAGTATTGACCAGTTTGGCGCTGGCCTGGTATGCCTTCTGGTATTTTATCAGCAGAGTCAACTCTTCATCCAGCGATACCCCGGCGGTCGACTCCCGCAGGGTGGTGAGCTGCGTCAGCAGCATCTCGCTCCGCTGGTTGGCCTGTTCGGCTTTCTGCACATCGAGGCCGATAACACCGGCATAGGCGTTGTAAAAATTGACCAGCGTGGTGTTGCCCAGGGTCGTACTGACACTCTTCTCCTTGATATCGGCGATCTTCAAGGCATTGACGTTATTGCCGACACCCCCACTGGCCGGATCGACCGATGCCGCTGCAATGTCGGCGGTCGAGCTCAGGGAGAGCTCTATGGCATTACTGTAACCGGCCTGGGGGGCGACGACAAAAAAATCGAGGCCGGTCGAACCGTTCAGACCAAAGCCGGTAGTATGAGCCGCATTCACTTCGCTGGCAAGAGTAAAAGCGAGCTCGTCAAGCTTTGCCAGCATATCGCTGGTCAGGCTGTCCCTCACCTTGAGGGTGCCGCCGATCTCCCCCAGGCTGTTATTCGGGCCGCCGACTGCCGAAGTGATATTGATCGGCGCCGACCCGCCATAGGGGGTGATCATGACGTCATATAGGCCGCTGCCACTGTTTATGGCGGTCGAGAGTTGCGCTGCCTGACCGCCACTCACCAGCATCTCGCTGGTGGTGAGACTGACCGTCAGGGTGCCGTCCGGCTGTTCCATATACCTGATGCCTACTTTATTCGCCAGGTCCTGCACCATCTTGTCACGCTGGTCACGCAGTTCGTTGGCATTGCCGGCCAGCAGTTCGGTCTGCTTGATCTGCTCGTTCAGGGAGGCGATCCCGCTGGTCATGTTGTTGATGTCAGTGACCTGGGTGACCAGCTGCTGGTTGGCATCGGTCTTGAGTGAATTGAGAAACGAGTTGAGTTGATGGAACTTGTCGGTCAGCTCCTGGGAGCGGTAGAGTACCGCCTGGCGCTGGGCTGTCCCCTGCGGGTCGACGGAGAGCTCCTGCCAGGCGTTGAAGAAATCCTGCATGGCAGTACCGAGGCCATCGGCAGTGAGTTCATTGAACATCGGCTCGACCCGCTGCATGAATGCCTGGCTGGTGGTGCTCTGGCCGAAAGCGCTATTACCGTTGGTGATCTGGGTCTGCAGGAACTGGTCATAGGAGCGCTCGATGGAGTTGACCTCGACTCCGGTGCCGAGGGGGAAACCGCCGGGTGTTACTGCCGTAGGTGCTGTCTGCAGCAAGGCCCGCTGCCGCGAATAGCCAGGGGTATTGACATTGGCAATATTTTCGCCGGTGACCTCAAGCGCCTGCTGTTGTGACTTCAGCCCTGACTGAGCAATACTAAGAAGCCCCAGAATGGCCATGGTCAAATCTCCTTACAGAGCAGCCTGCCTGCACCGCCAGCCTGTACCAGTCGTCCTTCACCGCCGTAGACGGCAGTATCAGGGTTGATCCCCTTGAAAAAATCGAGTGAGCGGTTGATCATATGCAGCGAGCCGCGCAGCAGCTCCCGGTCGAGGGCCAGCATTTTATCGAGCGACGTGGAAAGCTCGAACAGCCTGGACTGCATCCCTTTAAGCAGTTCCCGCTGCGGCAGAGCGATCTTCTCCAGCACCAGCGACAGTGTGGCAGTGGCAGGCAACTCGTACTCTGCCGCGACTTTTTTCAGCAACTGGCGGCAGCTGTTATTGCTCGTCTCCATGATCACCATCAGCTGCTGCTTGGCATGCTCCTGCCTGGCAAGCGCCGGGAAATCGAGTTTGACGATGCTTCGCTGCTCCTTTTCGAGCAACTGCAGCATCTCTCCCATCAGTTGTTCTTTATCTGCCAGGACGGCAATAAGTTCCGTCACACTATCAGCCATACCTCACCTACCCCTTCTCGCCTGCCTTGCCGAAACGGGCCAGCATCTTCTCTGCTACCAGACGGGTATCCACCTGATAGGTGCCGGCTGCGACCTGCTGCCTGATCTCTTGTACGCGGCTGCTCCGGTCCTGTTCCGGCATAAGTGCGGCCTGTTCTTTCAGCTTGTCCAGTTCCACCCTGCGCAGCGATATCTCTACCTGATCGCCTCCCGGTCTGGCGGCACCACCCTTCTGCTTCCCTTCTGCGCCGGCTTTTTCCAGCAGTTCGTTGCGGTAGGCTGCGATCGATTGTTGCTGCATGGTGCTGTTGTCAATCTTCATGAAACATCCCCTTTTTCTCTCATTTCTTGCTGTCACGCCCCGTGATCTGCGTAGTGACCAGCGATGCCAGCCCAACCCCTCCCTGGGCGGCTATCGCCTTGGCATACTCCTGGTCGAGCAACGACCGATAGATCTCCTCGCCCCTGCCACCCCCGGTCAGTTCGTCCCGGGGGATGGTGGAACGCATCGATTTGAGCATCATCTCGACAAAGAGTGCTTCAAATTCACGCACAGCATGTTGCGTCGCTCTATCTTTTTCGGCAGTTGGCGGTCTGAACTTGAGCGGAGAGCCGGTTTTTTTTTCATTGCCGGCGATCTGCGACGTCTGCTCGATGTTCACAGGCATATTACATCCTCGTCAAGCTGTTTAAAATAGTTTAAAAGTCTTATCAGCCCTAGATGACCATCAGTTCGGCCTGCAGAGCGCCAGCAGCCTTGATAGCCTGCATGATACCGATCAGATCGCGCGGGGTGACGCCAAGCAGGTTCAATGCCCGCACTACATCGCCGATGTTGGCCCCCTCCTTGACCACAGCGAGACCGCCGGTATCTTCCGTCACCTTGACGCTGGTGCGCGGTACCACCTTGGTCTCGCCGCTGCTGAATGGAGGCGGCTGCGACACCTGCGGCGTCTCCTTGACATAAAGGGTCAGATTGCCATGCGAAACCGCTACCGTGGAGATGCGGACATTCTCCCCCATGACGATGGTGCCGGTCCGTTCGTTCAGTACCACCCTGGCCACCAGATCGGGCTGTATCTCCAGTCTTTCCAGCTCGGCGACAAAGGAGACCGTCCGCCCCTGATAGGAAGCGGGTATCTCCAGCTCAAGCGCCCCCGGATCGTTGCATACGGCGATCTCGGCTTTGAACTTGCCATTGATGGCAGCAGCGATCCTGCTCGCCGTGGTAAAGTCAGGCCGGTGCAGATTCAATCTGAGCGAACTCCGGTCAGCCAGCACATTGGGGAGTTCCCGCTCCACCAGCCCCCCCTCCGGCACCCGGCCGGCGGTCGGGTGGTTCTTCTGCGCCGAGGCCGCCTGACCACCATAGGAGAAGGAGTTGGTTATCACCGCCCCCTGGGCCACGACATAGATCTGCCCATCCCCCCCCTTGAGCGGGGCCATCAGCAGAGTCCCGCCGGCAATACTCTTGGCGTCACCCATGGAAGAGACCAGCACGTCGAGCCGGCTCCCCTGCTTGGCAAAGGGTGGCAGAGTAGCGGTCACCATCACCGCAGCGACGTTCTTCACCGTTATATCGCTCCTGTTGATGGTGATCCCCATCCGTTCCAGGACGTTCACCACCGACTGGACCGGGAACTTGGTCTGATCGCTGTCGCCGGAGCCGTTCAACCCGACCACTATGCCATACCCCATCAACTGGTTGTCCCGCACCCCGTCAAAACCGGCAATATCCTTGATACGGATCGCCAAAGCGAGTTGGGGGACAAGGAGGAGTAGGCATATGACGTAAAGAGTTCTTCTCATAATCTCTGTCCAGGAGCGATTAATCCGCTCGGTTGTTAAGCAAACTCCCCAGGAGCGTCGATTTTGCGCAAGGTCAAGGCGGTCAAGGGGTGCCGCGGAAGCGTAGCAGGGCTACGCTGCACAAGGAAGCCCGCAGGCCAACGCCGAGATTGCGCAAAAGTGGCGCTCCTCCTCCCCCCCGTCAGAAGGGCCAGATGACATCCAAAAGACTCATCAACCACCCCGGGCTCTGCCTGTCACTCACTATCCCCTTGCCGGTATAGGTGATCCTGGCATCGGCTATCTGGCTCGAGCTGATGACGTTATCCGGGGTGATATCCCGCTGTCGTACCGATCCTTCCAGGATAATTATCTGGTCTTCATTGTTCACCTTGATATTGCGTCGCCCCTCGATGCGCAGATTGCCATTGGCCAGGACATCCATCACCCTGGCGGTGATGGTGGCGCTCAGGTTCTCCTTGCGCGTGGTAGTACCGCTGCCGTCGAATTTCGAATCGCTGCTGGCACTGATCAGCTTGGAGAGGTCCATCCAGTTCTTGATGCCGCTCATGTTGGTTTCGAGCCCCATGAAGTTCGGTATCCCGGCCGAATAGCTCCCCCCCCGTTTGGTGGCGGTAGTAGCCTCTTTGCTGGCACTGGCAGTTTCGACGATGATCACTGTCAGGGTATCACCACGGCGCCGCGCCTTCATGTCTTCGGCAAACCCTGCCGAACTCTGCTGCCAGATGGAGCCACCCTGATAGGTCGGGGGGCGGTTATCGAGCATATCATCGAGCCGGGCCTTCTGCAGATCGCCATTACCGGCACATCCAGCCAGCAGCAGCAATGTTATGAGAGAGAATATCTTCTTCATCAACCCTGTCGCTCCCATCAGCTAGAACTCCACCCGGACCGTCCCGGCAGAGACTACCCTGGCACTGATATCTTTCTGCGAAGATAGATTCTGCACCGCTATCAACTCCCCTTCGGCACCGTTCTGTTTCGCCTTGCCGGTGGTGGAAATACGTAACGACGGCTGGTCGAGAAGGATGGTGACCAGCTGGCCGCTTTTAACCAGCGGTATCTTTTCCAGGTTGTCGCTGCGTAACGGTGTTGTTGCCCGGACGCCGCTCTTCAACCGCTGCCCCACTACCTCGTCGATGCTGCGGCAGATACGGCCGGCAAGACCGGCCATGTCCCTTTTCTGCAGCGCCACATCACCGGCTGCGAGCAGCTCGCCACGCTCCAGCGGGCGGGTCGCCACCACCACGTCGGCAAGCGCCTCCACCTCGGCCCGCACCGTCAGATTGCGTTCCACCCGGTCATTGACCCTCACTATCAGGGCCAGGTTGACCGTCCCCCACCCTTCCCAGCGGTCCGGCGCCTTCACCTCGAAATCGGTCTTCCCCGGAGGGAGTTGTACCCCCCCCTGAAAACCGACCTTCTTCAGCCGCACCTCCATACCGAGATTGGCAGTCCGCTGCAGGACAAAGTCGGTCACCACCTGACGCACCTCTGCCTCACTGACGACTCTCTGCTCCGCTCCCATTGCAGGGAGTGCCAGCAGGGGGAGAAGATTGAACAGCAACAGAAAAATGGCAAATAATTTCCTTTTCATTCGCTTGCTCCATCAGTGAATCAGGGGATTTCTCCCGGACCCACTGGAAACGCGATTTTTGTGCAAGGTCAAGGCGGTCAAGGGGTAACGCGGAGACGTAGCAGGGCTACGTCGCACAAGGGACCCCGCAGACCAACGCCGAGATTGCGCAAAAGGCGCGTTTCCTACCTGCGTAGGTTGTTGGCCTGCTGCAACATATCATCCGCCGCCTGCACCGCCTTGGAATTGATCTCATAGGCGCGCTGGCCGACGATCATATTGACCATCTCCTCCATGACACTGACATTGCTCATCTCCAGAAATCCCTGACTCATGGTGCCGATACCGTTCTGGCCAGGGGTCCCGGTGGTAGCTGCACCGGAGGAGTCGGTCACCTGGTAGAGGTTTTTCCCCAGGCTGGAGAGCCCGGCCGGATTGGAGAAGGTCGCCAGCTGGATGGTGCCGATGCTGGTCGGCGTCGCCTGCCCCGACTGGAGTACCGATACCGTGCCGTCATTGCCGATGGTGACCCGGGTGGCATTGTTGGGGATGACCACCTCCGGCAGCAGCGGATAGCCGTCGGAATTGACCACCCGCCCCTGGCTGTCTTTCTTGAAGGCACCGGCCCTGGAGTAGGATGTGGTGCCATCCGGCATCTGGATCTGGAAGAAGCCGTCCCCTTCGATGGCGATGTCGAGTTCGCTGCCGGTCTGGTTGATGTTGCCGGCGGTGAATAGTTTGGTCACGGCTGCCGTTTTGGAACCGAGGCCGATCTGGATCCCGGAGGGGATCTGCGTGGAACCGGTGGAAGGGGCGCCGGTAGTCTTCAGGTTCTGGTACATCAGGTCCTGGAAGTCGGCGCGACTCTTCTTGAAACCGGTAGTGTTGACGTTGGCCAGGTTGTTGGCGACCACGTCCATATTCGTCTGCTGCGCCTGCATCCCTGATGCCGCGGTCCAGAGTGCTCTGATCATGATATACCTCCCCTATACTCTCCCCAGTTCATTGGCAGCTTTCCCCGCCATCTCGTCGTAGCTCCTGACCACCTTCTGGCACGCCTCGAAATAGCGGTTCGCCTCGATGAGCTGGGTCATCTCGGCTATGGTGCTGACATTAGACTCTTCGATGAACCCCTGCCGGACCCGCCCCGGCGGGGCCGGTTGCGGCCCCCCTGCAGCCGGATCGGCCGGGATAAAGAGCGCGTTGCCGATCTTCTGCAGATTGTATGGTTTGGGGAAGTCGACCACGTCAAGGGTACCGACCTGGCCACCATCGACGAAGACCTTCCCTTCGCTGTCGATATCTACCCGACCGCCGGTAAGGGTGAGCGGTCCCCCCCCCAGCACCTGGTGACCATCGGCCGTGACCAGGCGATTGGCAGAGTCGAGACGGAAATTCCCCTGACGTGTGTAGGCGCGCCCCTCCGGGGTGTTGACGACAAAGAAGCCCTCCCCGTCCAGAGCCAGATCGAGACTGTTGCCGGTCTGCTTGGCCGGGCCGCTGGAGTAGTCGGTGAAGAACTGCTCGCCGGCAAGGATCGGTGCATCGCCTGTCGGGGTGATCACCCTGGTCGGATTATTGACAGCGGCGAGCAGGCTCTCGAACTGCAGCCGGTCTCGCTTGAAGCCGGGGGTAGTGGCATTGGCCAGGTTGTTGGAAATGACGTCGAGCCGGCGCATCGCTGCCAGATTCCCGGATAGTGCTGCATATAGACCGCTGTTCATGTTCGTTACCTCTCCTTGTTACTGCAGTTGCCAAAGCTCGCTTGTTGCCGGCCTCTTTTGCCGGCAACAAGCCGGGGGCCGGGTGAGGGGCTCTGGCAGGGGGGAATAGTATGCATTCTGACCTAGCCGGTGTTCCAGGGAAGCCTTAGCTAGCTACTGTTTTTGCTCCGTTCAAAGGGAAATGTAAGCGCTGACTATTCCCCCCTGCCAGAGCCCCTCACCCTGCCAGACCGACTCCCCCTGCCTGTAGCGATTACAGACATATCTTGTGCAACTAGCCTGCCAGCGACGGCGAACCCATATCAGGCAAGGCTCTTCAGCTTGGACCGGAGGCGGATGATCGCCTGGCTGTTCAGCTGCGAGATACGCGACTCGGTCAGATTGAGCACAGAGCCTATCTCCTTCAGGTTCAGCTCTTCATAGTAATAAAGGGTGATGACGATCCGCTCCTTCTCCGGCAGGGTATCGATCGCCTCGGCCAGACTGTCGACCATCTGTCTCGCCATCAGCTTGTTCTGCGGGTTTTCGCACCCCTTGTCCTCCAGCACGTCGAGCAGGCCGAACGGGCTGCCGTCCTCATCCTCCCACGAATCGTTGAGACTGACAAAGGAGAGGAGATGTACCTCCTCCAGCAGGCGGAAATAATCCTGCAGCTCCATCCCGAGCGAGGCAGCAACCTCCTCGCTGGTAGGGTTCCGCCCGAATCGCTGCTCCAGGGCGGAGAACTCCCGTTCCAGCCGTTTGAACTTGTCCCGCAGGGAGCGGGTCAACCAGTCCTGGGAGCGGAGCTCGTCCATTATGGTGCCGCGGATACGCTGCTCGGCAAAGGTCTTGAACAGTACCCCCCGGGTCGGGTCGAAGCGCTCCGCAGCCGTTATCAGACCGATCACCGCGGCGCTCATCAGGTCATCCTGATCGAGGTGTGGCGGGAGCTGCGCAGCGATGCGGCTGACGATAAATTTTACCAGCGGGAGGTGGGAAAGGATGAGTTCGTCCCGGTCGGAATAAGTCCCCCGCTGTGCCTCCTGACCATATGCCTTCAACAGACAATTCATATACTCTCCATGCCGACTGCCGCCGGGAACTGGCGGCGGAAACAGAACTGCATCGTCCCTTTGACCCGCTGGCTACCCCCATCAGCCAGAATACGCCGGGCCAGCGGGGTAAAACAACGCGCACCGATACTATCCGGATAGAGTTGCACCACCGCTTTCTGCCTCTTGATAGCTGCCACCACCAACGGGTCCTGCAGCACATACCCCAGGTAATCGAGGGAAATATCGAGAAAACGGCTGGTGACTGCTGCAAGGCGGGTAAAGACCTCCTCGGCATCCTTTTCATCACGGGCCATATTGACCAGCACCTTGAAATGGTCCTCGCCATAGCGGGTCGCCAGCAGTTTTATCAGTGCGTAGACATCGGTGAGAGAAGTAGGTTCCGGCTTGACCACGACAATTATCTCCTGGGCCGAGGCGTTGAAATAGGTGACGTTTTCCGAGAGCCCGGCCTCGGTATCGATAATGAGCAGGTCGAACTCCTCCTCCAGGGAATCGAGTTCGTCCATCAGCCGGAGCCGTTGCAGCAGATCCAGGCTGGTATACTCCTGGACCCCGGAACCGGCAGGGATCAGCTTGATGCCGGCCGGACCGGTGATAATGATCTCGGCGAGACCCTTTTCGCCGGCCAACAGATGGTCAAGGGTGGCATTCGGTTTGAGGCCGAGCAGCACATCCAGATTACCTACCCCCAGATCGGCATCGATCACCAGTACCCGTTGGCCGAGTCTGGCCATGGTAATAGCCAGATTGACCACCACTGTGCTCTTGCCGACCCCACCCTTGCCGCTGGTCACGGCGATCACCCGCGGCCCGGACTTGCGTCTGGCTTCCGCCAGTTGTTGCAGCAATACCCCTTTCTCACCTGTAGCAGGATCAGCAAGCATTCGCAGGGTAGTGGCCTGATCAGTCTGACAGCTCATGAGTTCCATGCCGAACCTCCCTGGAGAAGCAGATTTGCCAACCGGTTACTGCTGGCCGCCTCGATATCCTCAGGGACCTGCTGGCCGCCGGTGAGATAGGAGAGGGGGAGTTTGCTGGCCAGATGGGCATTGACGATGTCGCCATATCTGCTGCATTCGTCAAGTTTGGTAAATATCAGGCGACTGACCGGCAGCATGCTGAAGCGGCTGATCGATTCCTGTAACTCATCCTCCCGGGTCGTCGCTGCCAGGCAGAGATGTATCTCGATCCCTGGCTGCGCCTCCAGGAGCGACCTGGTTTCAGCCAGCTTCGCTTTGTCCCTCGGGCTGCGGCCGGCAGTATCGATGATGATCAGATCCTTGTCGCTGTTGTCGGCTATCACTTTTTCCAGCTCCTGCTGGGTCGCTGCCACATCGAGAGATATCCCCATGATCCGCGCATAGATCTTCAGCTGTTCGATGGCGCCGACGCGGAAGGTGTCGGTGGTTATCAGGGCGACATCCGCCTTTTTGTTCAGGGCATACATGGCAGCCAGTTTGGCCGCAGTGGTGGTCTTGCCCACCCCGGTCGGACCGACCAGGGCCAATAACCGGGGGCCGTTCCGCTTCATCTTCAATGCTCCGGAGCATTTTATCCTCGCCTCCAGCTCCCCGAGCAGCAGCTCCTGCAGCGCTTCTTCACCGGCACCGGTGGAGCTCAGCCGGAGCGAATCGACTATGGCCGTGACATTATCAGCACTAAGCCCTGTTTTCCCCAGCTCGGCAGTCAGCTGTTCCATTTGTTGGGCCGGCTTCCGGGCACGGCTGGCCGATCGAGCCGGCAGGACCGCTTCGGCGGTCGACTGGACCGGGAAGACCACCGGTACCGGTTCCCCCTTATCTTTGCTCCCTAAGGCCTGCAACAGCACCTTCTTCAGTTCATCCAGCTCTTCCCTCGCCAGGGTCTTTACCGGTGACTCCGGCTCAGCAGCAAGGGGGCGCCATTCGGTCTGTGTCTGCGGAGCGCGGGGAGCCTGGGGGGGCGCCTCCTGCTCACGCTGGGAAAGGGTCTCGACCCGTTGCCGCAGCTCCTTCAGCTCTCTTGCCAAAGGCGCCAGCATGGAGTTCTGGAACTCCTCCCGGGTACTCAGCTCCCGTACCTCCGGCTCGCGTACCGGCTTCTCCAGGTAGGGGTTGGTAGCAGGCAGCGGTGCCGGTCGCGGATCGAGCGCCGCCGTCACCTCATATATCGGTGCGGAGAAGAGCCCCATCAGCCCTTTGCGACGCTCCTTGCGCGATGTCAAAATCATGGCATCGCCCCCCATCTCAGCCTTGACCATCCTCAAGGCCTCGCTCATGTTCCCTGCCTGAAAGGTTTTAACCAGCATTGAGTGTCACCATCCCTATCGATTGGATTTTTATATATGGTGGTATTTCGCTGTGGGAAAGTATTGCCAGGTTCGGGATGAACCGTTCGGTCAATTTTTTCAGATGGCGCCGGACCGTTGGCGAAGTGAGCAGCGCCGGTGTAGTGCCGGACCGCTCGAAGCTCTCCATCGATTGGCGGATGCTGCTCAGGATACGCTGCGCCAGCCCCGGTTCGATAGCCAGATAGCTCCCCTGCTCCGAGACCTGCACCGCATCGGCCACCACATCCTCCACCTCGCGGTCGAGGGAGAGGAGGCAGAGGGTGTTGTCTTCGGTCTTGTACTGTTCGACGATATAGCGGCCAAGGCTCTGGCGGACAAATTCGGTGAGCAGCTCCGGGTCCTTGGTGACGCCGCCGTAGTCGGCCAGGGTCTCCAGGATGGTGCGCAGGTCGCGGACCGAGACCCCTTCCTTGAGGAGGTTCTTGATCACCCGCAGCACCGTACCGAGATTGAGCAGCGACGGCACCAGTTCTTCCACCACCTTGGGGAAGCTGGCAGCCAGGTTGTCGAGCAGCTGCTGCAACTCCTGACGACCGATCAGTTCATGGGCATGCCCCTTGATCACTTCGCTGATATGGGTAGCGATGACCGTGGTGGTATCGACCACGGTATAGCCGGATAGTTGCGCCTGTTCGCGCTCCTCTGGCCTGACCCAGACCGCTGGCAGACCGAATACCGGCTCGGTGGTCTTGACCCCGTCGATAAGGCCGCTGGTAGCGCCCGCATCCATGGCAAGGAACTGCCCGGCCAGCTCGCCGCCGCCGACCCTGGCGCCGCGGATCATGATATTGTACTCGTGCGGCTTCAACTGCAGGTTGTCATGGATATGGATCGGCGGGACGATGAAGCCGAGCTGCTGGGCGAACTGTTTCCGGATCGAGCGGATCCGCTCCAGCAGCGCCCCCTCCTGGCCGGCATCGACCAGCGGCACCAGACCGTAACCTACCTCCAGTTCCAGCATATCGAGCGGCCGGATCGAGGTTATCTGGTCGGCATTCTCCGGTTCGGCGGCGATATCTGCCAGTTCTGCCTCGGCAGAGTAGAGCGGGGCCTTCTCCTTGGCCATCCTGCCGGCCAGATAGGCGACTCCGGAGAGGAGCAGAAAGGCGAAATGGGGCATACCGGGGATGATGGCAAAGGCGAAGAGGATCCCGGAGGCCATATAGAAAGCCTTCGGATACTGGAAGAACTGGCCGGTGATCTCATGGCCGAAGTTCCGCTCGTCAGCCGACCGGGTCACCACGATACCGGCCGCTGTGGAGATGATCAGGGCCGGGATCTGCGCCACCAGCCCCTCACCGATAGTGAGCAGGGTATAGTTGGTGAGTGCCGTAACCAGCGGCATCCCCTGCTGCCAGACACCGATGATAAAGCCGCCGACGATGTTGACGATGACGATGATGACACTGGCGATGGCATCCCCCCGGACAAACTTGCTGGCACCATCCATAGAGCCGTAAAAATCGGCCTCGCGGGTGATCTTGATGCGCCTCGCCTTCGCCTCCTTGTCATTGATCAGGCCGCTCGACAGGTCGGCGTCGATAGCCATCTGTTTCCCCGGCATGGCGTCGAGGGTGAAGCGGGCCGCTACCTCGGCGACCCGGCCGGCACCCTTGGTGATGACGACGAAGTTGATGATCACCAGGATCAGGAAGAGGACCGCGCCGACCACATAGTTGCCGCCGACCACGAAGCTGCCGAACGCCTTGATCACCGCCCCGGCCGCCTGCGCCCCTTCACTGCCATGGAGCAGGATAAGACGGGTGGAGGCGATGTTCAGGGAGAGGCGGAACAGGGTCGTCACCAGCAGTACCGAGGGGAAGACCGAGAAGTCGAGCGGATGGACAGTATAGAGGCTGACCAGCAGGATCGCCAGGGAGATGGTGATGTTGGCGGCGAGGAAGATATCGAGCATAAAGGCGGGCAGCGGCACGATCATCAGCGCCAGGATACCGATCAGCGCCAGCGCCATATAGATATCGGAGTTGCTCCGGTTCGGGGTAAGGTCGATAGCTTCTGCGTTTGCTGGGGCCATATTTCAGGGGTCTCCGCTAACTCTACGAAATCTCAAGCATACCGGCAGTTGTGCAACCGCTATGCCAGCCACAGGGATTAGCCGAAAGGGAGTTGCAACCCTCTGCAGTAATGAGGGAATTTCATGATGTCAAGGTTACGGGGTGGTAACAGAATGGCAATATTCCGCTTTAATCGGTAGGGGGGGTGTAGCGGTTTGTATGACACTCGGTCAAAGAATTGACTCGGGGGGAGCGGGGTTATCTATGGAGTTGCCGGATTTCTCCGTGATGACCTGATATAATTCAGTATTTTCCTTGACTTGCCTCGACAAAACTTATCATTGATCCCGGCGTAAAAGAGCTACTGGAACAGATGGAGCTGGCTTGCATAAAATAATATGAAGAACCTCCTTTCCCTCGATCATTCCAGATCAAGCGGACTTTTCGGCTCCTGGATCGTCCTGACCGGGACGCAGTGGGTATAGATCATGGTGGTCTTGAGGCTCCCATGGCCGAGCAGTTTCTGGATGGTCCTGATGTCGTAGTTTGCCTGCAACAGGTGAGTGGCAAAGGAGTGGCGGAAGGTATGGGCGGTGACCCGCTTGCGGATCTCCGCCTTGCGCACGGCAACATAAAGCGCCTTCTGCAGCCTTGACTCATGCAGATGCGCCCGCCGCTGCTGACCGCTTTCAGCAACCGGGGTCAGCTCTTTCTGCGGGAAGAACCATTGGTGGATGAGCTCCTTCGGCGCCTTGGGATATTTCCTCTCCACCGCGTCATCAAGAAAGACTCCGTCGTACCCATCGGCGAGATCCTGTTCATGCAGCCTCGCTACCCGCTTCATCTGCTGTTGCAGTTCATCGATGATCGTCTCCGGCAGCGGCACAGTCCGGTCCTTCTTCCCCTTGCCATGCACCGTCAATATACCGGCGTCGAAATTGAAGTCCCGCACCCGGAGTTGCAGACACTCGAACAGCCTCAGTCCGCAGCCGAACAGCACCTTGACTGTCAGGCTGTAGGGAAAGTAGAGTTGAGAAATGATTGCGTCGATCTCTTCACGCGACAGGACAACCGGCACATAGCGGGACTTCTTTGCCCGTGGGACATCGCGCAACTCGCCAAAATCACGCTTCAGGGCATGGCGGAAGAGGAACAACAGGGAGTTGAAGGCCTGGTTCTGGGTTGATGCTGCGACGTGGCATTTAACAGCCAGGTGGGTCAGGTACTCTTTTACATCGGCTGTGGAGAGTTCTTCCGGGTGCTTGTTTTTCAGGAACCTCTGAAACTGGCGCGACCAGAGGGCGTAGGTCTTGAGGGTCTTGCGCGAGTAATGGCGGACCTTGATTTCGTCAGCAAGTTTTCCAATCAGTTCATCCCATTCCGACGAATCTGATTTCTCTTCATAACCTGCCTCCAGGTAACGCGACCTGCGAAACGCAGCCGCTAGCGAAAGACCTTCCTGGCTCCTCTGATTATCTTTAGTCGCGGTGGAATCGGCATGCTGGCTGTTTACTTTCCCTCCCTTCAACATCGTAAAGTAGAGGATCAAGGCATGTAGCGCCTGCTGCCGCTTATCTTCCGATTGGCCTTTCTTTATCAGCTTCTCAATAAACTGGCAACTTCGCTCCTCCTCGTCACCCGTAACCTTGTATTTTTCACAGAAGTCGAAGAAGTAGCGCAACCACTTCAGGTAATCTGCAATATCCCTATCCATGATGCCGCTATTGGAGCAGAACGACCGGTACTGGTCGAGAAGATGAGGTGGCAGCAGAATCATATCAGTCCCTTGATATTTTTTAATTTATGTTTTATCAGAAATTGGGTATATTTGGCGACAAATTTCTGAAAGAGAAAATAATGAAAACTCGCTTGACCTTGAAACCGGGGCAGGATGGCACCAAGTCTCTGATGAAGAAATATGGTGACGCACTGGTATGTGTAAGATTTCGTTACGATCCAATAGCCAAGCGACGGTTTAAGACCATAGAACTTATAGTTGCAGAAAGCGACTGGAGTCCCCCGCCTTCCCGCTTCACAGACGATACGCTGGTACCGTTGCGGATATTGGCCAAAGACCTGGGAGCCAGGAACAAAGCGAAAGCGGCAGGTGGGCGCTGGAATCCTGAAAAACAGTTATGGTATGTTACTTATGGCAATGTCGTTGGCACTGCACTTGAAAAGTATATAGATATAGATGGATTTGATAAGTAGCTAAAAACCGTTTTCCATATAAATGTATATAGTCGTAACCCATATAGATATAGATAGTTCTATCTACATCTATATTGAACAATATACATCTATATGGCACAACCGGACTGCTCAATAAGTAGTTATATGGAAGAAGGAGGCACGAAGTGCCAAAGCTAATATGCAAAGGCGTAAGATTCTACTCGCAGAACGACGAGCTTGCGTTCTTCGACTGGATTTCAAGAATCAAAGGAATAAAGAAATGGGAAGGCATTGGAGACGAAATTCAGCTTCATCTCCCCAAGAAAGAGGTTTCCGAGCAGTGCCTCCGCGATCTTACGGCGCTACTGTATAGATACAAGATTGAAATGAGTCAACTGCAACAATTCGTAACCGACAAAAACCGAGAATGGTACACGGCACCGATGATGTACTGGCATAAAAAAGTTTTCAAATAAGATCAAGACATATAACAAGGAAGATGCACCTGACCAATAAAGCCGTCAGGTGATCTCCCACACCGTTATGTGAGAAGAGAAATGACAAGACAGGAAACCATAATAGTCGATGGGAATGAGTATCTCTGGCGGGTTGAAAGAAATCCACAGTGGTGCTCAGCTGACGGGTGGCGAGGCACGTTGCTATACGTCGAGTCGGGTTCTAGCGACGGTCGCGCACTAAATATTGAACTTCCATTTGAGAGAAAGGACCATAGATCAACGCCTCATCGGCAACGACCGAAAATAACTTCCTTGATGGTTTCTGCTTACATTAGAGAAGCGCTTGAAGCTGGTTGGGACCCAACATCTCACGGAAAGGTATTTCAGTACACGGTCGAGAAAACACAATAATCAGATGAAAATCGAATTTGAAAAAATCACACCGCCGTATTCCTTTCCTGTATCGGCGGCTGACGTAAAAGAAATTGTGCGCCAGTGCATCCCGCCGGAGATTTTACCGCGAATTCGAAAAATTCACTTTGGTTGCAACCAGCAAACAACACAAGAGGCAAGAATCGTAGGGCGTGGCAGCAGCTTTGAAATAAGGATTAACTTTTGCCCAAAAGAAGGAAAGTCGAAACTGCTGAGTGAAAAGCGAGAATGGTGTGACCTCGTGGAGCTTTGCGGAGGGAAAATCGACAAGCAGTGCCGGACAGTGGCTTGGAAACCTGATACAGCAAGAACCTATACCGGATTTCTCATTGCCCATGAGATCGCGCACGTAGCATATGTTGAGCGAAACGGGCAGAGCGGATTCAGCGGCAAAAGCTCATCAAGTGAAGAGGCATGGTGCGAGTCGTTTGCAAAGGATGTCGTGAGAAGGCTGATGACAAGCACATAACCAGCCCCATGGACGCCGACCGCCCTAAGAACCTGGGCGGGCGGGTCATGGGGGCACCCCGTTGGCCCCAAACTGACCCCGCTACTTAATTTATAAGCGGAAAGGAATCAAATGTAATGGCTGGTTCCATAAATCCATATTCAGATTTTTTGCGAGTTGATCTTCATATTCATACGGATATGAGCAAGAAAACTAAAGAAAACGACTACAAGGGTATTTTTTCTGTTCAGTCCGTTTATGAAAAGATGGTGGAGAATGATGTCTCGATATTCTCTTTGACTGACCATAACATCATAAATGTTGCTGCTTATAAAGAATACTATGAGACTTATACAGATGATGATCCCCTTCTTTTGATTGGAACAGAGCTTGATATAAATGTAGGTGAGGAACGATATCACTCGCTAATTATTTTTTGCCATCATGATATAGAAAACTTAAATCGCATTAATGACACTTTAGAGAATTACTATACAGCCAAAGGAACTGCGCTGAAGGATCGCTCAGTAACTTTAGATCACATTGTAGATTTGTTCCCTACAGATGATTTCTTTTTTATTCCACATGCTGGCAACGGTTCAAACAGCTTGGTTGATGCATACAAGAATGACATACCTTACGCACAGAAAATGCTTTTACTTATGCCCAGTTGTGCGTTGGAAAAAGTATCGCAAAAAGCAATTGCTTATTACAACGGCTCGTTTGGCAAACACATGCCAGAAGCTCATCGTGACCGAAAAGACATTGCCTACATTCAATTTTCTGATAATCACAACATACAAAAATATCCCCTCGTACATAAGGGGGAAGAAGACAATCCTCAGCACGAATTTTATTACGTTAAGGGTGGCAAGAATTACGAAACACTGAGGCAAGCATTCATTGATCCTGAATCACGTATTAAGTCCGAAACTGAACTGGCGGAACTACCTCGTAACTCAAATCACCTCGAAGGGCTAAAAATTACAGGCTGTGCCCAGATCACGGATACGCACCTAACATTCAGTCCTCACCTCAATGTAATTATCGGAGGGCGTTCTAGTGGAAAAAGTTTATTGATGAGCATGTTTGGTAAGTGCATAGACAGGCTTACAGATGACGGCACTTACGACAGGATGCTATCAACTGCTTCTGTTCAGACAAAGACCAAACTTGAGCATGCATACTCTGCCAAATCTACTTTAGAAACAGAACCCATATGGATTAAACAAGGCGATATTATTAGATACTTTGAGCAGTTTCACCTTGATGAGCTTGCGGATAAAGTTGGGAAAAAAGACGAGCGTACGCTGGCGCGACAAAATTTGGTGCAAAAACGAAATAAACTTAAGAATGACATAGATGATCTATCTGAAGCTTACAGTGAGGCTTATGAAAGCTTGAATGAACGAAGTTTTGTTCTTCATGAACGGACAATCTCAGAGAGTTTAAGTGATGTGTACACCGTAAAATTTGACAAGGATAAAATCATCGAAGAAATTGGAGATTGCACTGAGCGTCTAGCAGAGGCAGACAAACAGTTCCAGGCGGCCTTAGATGCGGTTGACGCCTTGAAAGGAAACGACCTTATTTTGTTTGCCGAAGAAGAATCTCAACTTATTGAAGCATTTGAACAGTTGATTCAAAACAAACAAAAGCAGTATCGCAATGAAGGGCTTGTCTCGTTAAGACGTGAGTCGTTTATCGAGAGAATAGAAAAGTCTCTTTCGGAAAAGAACAGTGAATTAGGAAGCGCTGCTGAGGATAAGACCAATGCTATTCGCGCAATTCGCAATTTAGCGGAAAATATGAAGTGCAAATTCGAATCAGCCGCAAAGCTCTCATCGGTCAGCAAACAAACAAGCGCCTTGTCATGCCATGAAGTCGAGGAGTTCGATCTACATGGGGAAACAAGGTTCGTTGTCGAAGCCAAAGCCGACACCACACCTCATGATGTTGTACTAGATGCCATTAAAGGAGCAGACGGGTCAAAAAGCCTTTACAGTAACCTGATTTCTCTCATCTCAGGCGAAAAGACAGTTAAAAACCTCGGCGGAAGTACACCTGATGCATTGAAGCGTAAACTCGAAACGCTTTTTGCTCCACTTTATGAGTGTTATAGCAGCCCTCATGAGTCGTTAAAATATGCAGACTTATCAACATCAAAAGGCAATAGTCCTGGATACAACTCTGAGAAATACTTAGAAATTCTCCTATCACAAGCTGATAGCAAACTTATTTTCATAGATCAGCCAGAAGACAATTTAGGCAACAACTTTATTGCAGAAAAGCTCGTTTCTATGATTCGAGAACAGAAGTTTAAAGGGCAGGTTTTTCTCGTAACCCACAATCCTGCTATTGTAGTTTATGGGGATGCAGAATCCATCATTGTGGCAAGCAATGACAATCAAATAATAAGCTATCAACAAATAGTATTGGAAGATCGCCAGGCGCAAAAAGAGGTCTGCCGTATACTGGATGGTGGAGAATACATATTTGACCGCCGTGCTAAAAAATATAACATCAAGCGAATCCTAACTGAAGCGGGGCAAGACTATGAGTGAAATTTCTTGTGTAGCAACCGTATCTGAAGAGTCCATTGTGCTTGATTTGGATGGTATATCGATTCCGATTTCCTTAGTTGGAGATTTAGATTTTACACCTCTCGCCAAGAACTTAACGAAGCTTATCGAACGCGAATCCAGTATAGACATCACGTGGGCAGGTGCCGACGAACCAGCAGATAAAGCGAAAGTAGCCAAAGAGGTAATCAATAAAATAATCGATTCGTTCAATGAAGTTATTGATGAGCAGTTTGATGCGGCAGATGAAAGTCACTGATTCGGCTAGCAAAAGTTATAGGTATCGCGTCTAAACATTGACAAACAATGTCCCAACCAGCCGGTTGCACGCCGACTCGCCCGGAAAACTGACCGGGCGAAGCGGGTGAACCGGAAGTAGTTCCGGGGACACCTCACTTGTCTCAACTTGAATTAAGTGAGGTGTCCCCGGAACGCCCCCTGTTCTCCCGACCCGTTGAATGATTAAAGACGGAGAAAATTATGAACTGGAAATCATTTGTCATGGGCTTTGTTGTTGGGGTTGCTCTCCTTTCTGCAATTAGCCATTGGAGAGTCCGACCGCAAAATGTAATTGCTACCTGGCCAGATGACGACAACAAAAAAGGAATGCAGATGCTCGCGCCATGGGTTACTGAGGCGCGGACTGGAAAACTTGGACCATTTATCGTAATGGCACCAAAGTCATTTGAAAGCAGTCCTGAAGCCATTCTCCAGCCTGCAAAAGGGAAGAACCCCTGGATTTATTTTACCGGACAGGAAATAACAATTCACGACAGCAAAAAACGCGCAATATCGGTAGATTATGAAGCGGCAACGGGAGAGTTTCGATCATATAGCTATTCCCCTGACTTAGTGGCAGGACCAAGTTTTATGGACAGAGGAATGACCGGGGTGCTGCAAAAAGTTGAGTTACCAGCGAAGAAGAAGTGAGCATTCAACCAGGCCCTTAGACACCGACCGGGGCTGAGAAGCGCCCCGGTGCGGGTCAAGGGCGCAGGCCGTTAAGCAAAGAGAAAATACCATATCTTCCTGGCTGCTCCGGAGGTTCCATGCGATCGATAACATTTATGTTGCTCCTTCTCCCTCTTTCCGTAGCCCCTGCCCATGGGGAGCAACAGCTGTCCAATCTCCAGAAGGAGCTGATCGCCCTGACACAGCTCCCCAAGTTCAACGTCAATTACTCGTTTTCCTATCAGCCGTCCGATTTTGACGAGCAGCGCTGGGGGGACCGGGCCGGGAAGATCGCAGCCCTGCGCACGAGGCTTGAATCAAAGGGGGCAGGGGCCGCGCAGCTTGCGGAGACAAACTATGAGATCGCTTCCTTGCTGGTGTTCGACAGGCGGGAAGCAGAGGCGCGTCCTTACCGGGATGCTGCGGTCCGGCTTTTCCAGCAGCTGTTGACGCAGGCCCCGCGCACTGCGTCACTGCTCTATCAGGCAGGCCTCAGCCGCAGCCTTCTCGGTAACGATGACGATCGGAAGGGTGCAGCCGCGCTCTATGCAGAGGCCGTCAAGACAGATCCCACATTCTGCCGCCCCTATCTGGAGATGATGGAACCTTGGGCAACGGTTAGCCTGCTCGACGAAGCAGAGGGGTGCTTCAAACGGGCAGTAGGACGGAAAGGGGCCCATGCCGAGGATCACTATCGCCAGCATGTCTTCATCCAGAACCGCTCTGTCCTGGATCTTATGAACGGCAGAATGCTCGCCACGGTAAAGGAGGCAGCTGCATCCGCACAACCGGTCAATAACCTGATGGATGCTATCACGAGCGACGCAGCGATGCAGCCGCTGCTGAAGGCCGTGGAGCTGGAGCCGAAGAGCGTCAAGTATCAGGGGGCCCTGGGCGCTGTGCAGAGCCTGCGGCTCTTTATGGAACAGATGAAGCGGTTTGCATCCCTTCTGGCAGCGGACAAGCCGATGAACGATGCCTTCCTTATGTCGGCAAAAGGGACAGCTGAAGCAAAGAAAGCGCTGCTTAGCGAAGCAAAGGAACGGTTCCTGTTCGTGGAGCGGAACGCCCCGAACATCTACCCGGCGCTCTATGCCTTCTGGTCGATACCGCTGGTCCTGGAAGGGAAGCAAGAGGAGGCTGAGCAGAAGCTCCTGAATGCCATCAGGCTCGATCCGCATCAAGACAGTTACGTGCAGTCCCTCATGATCCTGTACAAGGCAGGTTGGCCCGATGGCTCTGCAGCCCAGAAGGATCGGGACAGCCGCTTCAGAGAAATGCTGGAAAAGAAGTGCAGTGCTTCATGTTCCACCTTGGAGCGGGGGATGATAGCCCGGACACGTTTCGAAGAGGGGGAATACAAGGAGGTCGAGAAGCAATTCCGGGGGGCACGGGACAAGGATGGGGCGTCGCTGCCGGCACGCACCGGGCTTGTCGTGTCACTGCTCAGACAGCACCGCTTTGAAGAGGCGATCGACGAAATGGCAACTGCCCGGCAGTACCTCTCTGGAGCCTCTACTGAACACCAGGCGCACTTCTGTTCGCTCTCGTCGGTGCTGCTGCTACTGATGGGAGACCAGCAAGGAGCAGTGGAATGGCTGAACAAGGCCTACTCGCTCAACCCGAACGATCCGGTGACGCTGAAGCTTGGGGTGAAGAACGGGAAATGAACTGCCGCTGGGGGGCTGCTTAAAAATCAATTATCATCGCCTCTACCTCTGAATTATTTTCTCTCCAAAACCTGATTCCACGTGTATGATTCAGAGTGATATAAAGCTGGTTCAATCGAACGACTCATTCCCCTGGAGAGTACATACACGTGCAGACCGATCTGCTGACCCACCCGATCGGACCGATGGTGCGGCGCCTGGCCCTGCCGGTCGGTATCGGCTTCTTTTTCAACACCATGTTCAATGTGGTGGATACCTGGTATGCCGGGCGCATCTCCACCCAGGCGGTGGCTGCGGTCTCCCTCTCCTTCCCCCTCTTCTTTCTCATCATTGCAGTCGGGAGCGGTATCTCCACCGGGGCGACCGCCCTGATCGGCCATGCGCTGGGGGGTGGACGGCGGGACGAGGCTGAACTCTATGCTGCCCAGGGGATCAGCTTTGCCCTGCTGCACGGGGTACTGCTCACCCTGTTCGGCTGGCTGACTACACCCCTCATCTTCAGGCTGATGGGGGCGGAGGGGGAATATCTGGCGCTGGCATCTTCTTATATGGGGGCGATGTTCTCCGGTGCCGCCTTCTTTATCGCCAATCACTCCCATAATGCCATCCTCAATGCCACCGGCGACACCAAAAGCTTTCGCAACTTCCTCCTGGTAGCTTTTCTCCTCAACCTGATCTACGACCCCTGGTTCATCTATGGCGGTTTCGGTCTGCCACCGCTTGGTCTGGCCGGTATCGCCTGGGGGACGGTGACCATCCAGTTGATGGGGACCCTCTACCTGCACCGCCAGGCGCGCCGAACCGGGCTCTTGGGACAACTCGGCTGGCGCGGTTTCCTGCCACGCCGGGCGATGTTCGCGGAACTAGCCAGGCTCGGCCTGCCGGCCAGCCTCACCATGCTGACGGTCGCCCTCGGGGTGTTCGTCATCACCTGGTATGTGGGGCGCTTCGGCCACGAGGCAGTGGCCGCCTACGGGATCGCCACCCGGATTGAACAGATCGTGCTGTTGCCGGTGATGGGTCTCAATGTGGCGACCCTTACCCTGGTCGCCCAGAACAGCGGTGCCAGGCGCTACGACCGGGTGGAGGAGACGATCAGGGCGGCCCTCGGCAGCGGCATCACCCTGATGTGCCTGGGCACCCTGCTGGTCTTCCTCTTTGCCGAGCCGCTGATGCGCTTCTTCACTACCGATCCGCAGGTCATAGTCATCGGCCGGGGATACCTGCGGATAGTCGCTTTCGTCTTCCACGCCTACGTCATCCTCTATATCAACTCCTTTGCCCTGCAGGGGTTGCAGCGCCCCCGCTTCGCCCTGCTGCTCGGCGTTTTCCGCCAGTTTCTGGCGCCGGTGCCAGTCTTCTGGCTGCTGGCCATGGCCATGGGGTGGGGGGTGAGCGGCGTCTGGTGGGGGATCTTCTCTGTCACCTGGCTGGCGGCAGCCCTGTCGATGCTCTATATACGGAAAATTCTCCGGGAGCTGCAGGCCGAAGATGGGATTTCTGCCTGAGGCGCCGGGGAAAGAGTGCTGGACATTAATTCTTCTTTAGGTTACAACTGGTCAAGAATCAAAGGGGCGATGCATGCGCCGATTTCTCATCATATTACTGGTCTTCTTACTCGCCTTCTGCTGTGGCTTTTTCGTCGGCACCAGGAAAAGTTCAAGGCCGGCATCCTTCCATGACATGGTTGTCAACAACCCCCAGGATATTTACGCTCTCTTTACCATAAAAGACAGCCGGGTGCGCAAACAGGCAGCCGAACTGCAGAGCCCGGAAAATGCCTACGCCTTTGTCCGCGACCGGATCAACAATGCTCCGGCACGCTCCGGACAGACGGCCGGCGAGATCATTGCCCAGGGAGAGGCGAGCTGTCTCGGCAAGGCGATCCTCCTCTTCAGCCTCTACCGGGCCATGGGTATCCCTTCGGCAGATATCCGCGTCGTGACCGGCGAGGTCGAATATCCGGGCGGCGTGATCGACCATGCCTGGGTCGAGATGGAGCACGATGGTGTCTGCCTGCAGCAGGACCCGTCCGATCTGCTCGGGCTGTTCAGCTTTGACCAGTTCCGCGGCAATCTCTACACCCGGACCTTTATCCGCCGGGAAGGCTTCACCTTTAATGACAAAGGGTTTGCGGTCGTTTCCCGGCTCAACCAGATGAGGGGTTCGGGGCACCCGATGCTACGCTGATGAATTTCCCGTATATTCCTATCCCCCCGGACAAACGCATCGATGAAAATAGTGCCGGCAAGTCACTGCCAAAATACGTTTTTGCTAATTCTGCGTAGTGAGGTATTATGCAACAAACAGCAGGGGAGACTAATTTGGAAGAGTTCCATGCCCGACTTACCGACGAAGGATTTGGCGAACCGACCCGTTCGGTCTATTTCTTCTGGGTCGACCGCTACATCATCGAGAAAAAGCATATAACCAGAGAAACGATGGTAAAGCTGGTCACCAATATGGTCGACAACCGGTTCATCCATAACTGCACGATCTACGATTTCCCTGCCGAGAAATTCCTGCTGGTCTGCAGATTCACCTTGAGCCTGTATGATGTGGTCTTTTTCCTCCCCAGCCGCGAAGAATATCTGGCCGGCCAGAAATATTACATGCGCATCAAGGGGAAGATCGATCTGGTAAGTCTGCGGCAGCTCTTCAAGATGTTCCGCATCAAGCTCAACTGACTTCTGCTCCATCACACCTGACCTGTGGCAGCTACTTCTTCCCCTTCAGGCTGTATACGTAGGCCAGTATCTCGGCCACCGCGGCATAGAGGGCCTCGGGGATCTCCTGCCCCTCTTCCACCTGGGCATAGAGCTCGCGGGCGAGGAAGCGGTTCTCCACCAGGGTTATGTCGTTTTCGCGGGCGATCTCCTTGATCCGCTGGGCCATGAAGTCGATCCCCTTGGCTATCACTATCGGCGCCCCCATCTTTTCCCGTTCGTACTTGAGAGCCACAGCAAAATGGGTCGGGTTGGTCACTACCACGTCGGCAAGCGGGATTATCTTCTTCAGCCGCCGCCTTGCCTGGGCGATCTGCATCTGCTTGAGTCGCGACTTGACCTGCGGATCCCCCTCGATATCCTTATGCTCATCCTTCACCTCCTGCTTGGTCATCTTCAGATTCTGCATGTAGCGCCATTTGACAAAGGCAAGGTCGATCACCGCCAGGATCAGCATCAACCCGCAGGTATGGAGTACCAGTTTGAAGGAGAGATGGCTGACAAAATCGATGATCCCCTGGATATCACTCTCCACCAGGTAGATTATGTTATTCAACTCGTCCCGCAGGATACGATAGGCTATGTAGCCGACCAGCAGGATCTTTACCAGCCCCTTGAAGGCGGTCATCACCGCTTCGCTGTTGAAGAGCCGCGCCACCCCCTGCAGCGGGTTGATCCTTTTCAGGTCGATACCGAGTTTCCCCGGGGCGATGGTCACCCCCCCCTGGCTATAGTTGATGACAATGCCGGCAGCTATGACAATCAGGACGAATGGTGCCAGGGTGGCGCCGATAGAGATGAAGAGCTTGAGGAATATCCGGTAGACCTCCATCTGGGTGCCGTTGAACGTCGCTGCCCCGCTGAGGATCTCGTGGGTGCTGTTGCGCAAGGTGGCAACCATGTAGCTACCGGTAGCATATAGTGCGACAAAGGCGACCAGCAGGCTGACCGTGGCGGACATCTCCATGCTGCGCGGGATGTTCCCCTTCTCTTTGGCATCGGCCAGCCGCTTGCTGGTAGGCTGTTCGGTTTTGGATTGCTTGTCCTCGTCCGCCATAAGCCCCTCTCAGGTGAGCAGCTTGATTAAAGCGGCAATCTGGCGGACCAGGTTAGAAAAGGCGATTTCGATGGTCTTGATGAAGACCGGCAACGACAGCCCGAGAAGGAGAAATCCGATGCCGATATTGAGGGGCATGCTGACAAAGAAGACATTCATCTGCGGGAAGATACGCGCCATCACACCGAGGACGACGCTGGTAACCAGCAGCGCCGCCATTACCGGTGCAGCCAGTTTGATGGCCAGGACAAAGATGTTGCCGGTTATGGCTATGACAAATCTGAGCAGTTCGCTGCTCATGTGCCAGCCACCTAAGGGTATCACCTGGTAGCTCTCCACTGCGGCCCGGAGGAAATAGTGGTGGGTGCCGAGTACCATAAAGAGGAGCATGGCGAGTAGATTCTGCAGTAAAGCCAGGGTCGAGGTCTGCTGCCCCATGGTCGGGTCGAACAGCATGGAGATGGAGAGCCCCATCTGCATGCCGACCAGTTGACCGCAAAAATCGACGGCCGCGAAGACCGACTGGGCCAGCAGCCCCAGTGTCAGGCCGATAAGGGTCTCACAGGTGATAAGTATGATCAGCGAGGGGGTATCGTTCGGCAACACCAGAGGTTTGAGCTGCAGCACCGGGAAGAGGAGCAGGGTCATGACCAGTACGGCAGAAGCCTTGATCCGCATCGGCACCAGATGGCCGCCGAATATCGGGATTACGGCAAAGATACCGGCCATCCGCCCCATCACCAGGGTGAAGAGGGTAAAGTCACCGATAGTGGTGAACGGGAGTCCGGCTGTCATCTCTACTTCCTCATGGACGAGATCATGCCGAACACCTCGCGGGTAAAGTCGCACATATAGCTCATCATCCAGGGGAAGAAGATGATCATCGCCACCATCACGGCGACGATCTTCGGCACAAAGGAGAGGGTCGCCTCATTGATCGAGGTTACCGCCTGGAATATACTGATCAGTAGCCCGACCAGCAGACTGAAGATGAGTAGCGGTGCCGACAGCAGCAGGGTCACCTCGAAGCAGCGACGGGCCAATTGCACAACCAGCTCTGGAGTCATAAGAAGACCTCGCTTGATACTGAAAAACTCTGCTCCCCGAAGGAGATTACGATGCACGATGAACAGCGGATTTTGCTTCAGCAAGCGGAACGCGATTTTTACCCAAGGTCAAGGCGCCCAAGGATCGACGCGGAGTCGTAGCAGCGCTACGCCGCACAAGGATATCAGCAGGGCAACGCCGAGATTGCGTAAAAGGCGCGTTCCCTCACCCAAAGCTTTTGACCAGCGACCCCACCACCAATCCCCACCCATCCACCAGCACAAAGAGGAGGATCTTGAACGGCAGCGAGATCATGATCGGCGGCAGCATCATCATCCCCATCGACATCAGCACCGACGCGACCACCATGTCTACCACCAGAAATGGCAGATAAATGAGAAAGCCGATCTGGAATGCGGTCCGCAGTTCGGAGATGAGAAATGCCGGCATGATGGTGAGGGTCGGGATGTCATCGGCGTTTTTCGGCCGTGGCAACTTGGAGAGACTGATGAAGAGGGCCAGATCCTTCTCCCTGGTCTGGGAGAGCATGAATTTGCGCAGTGGTGCCACTGCCTTGCGAAATGCATCCTCCTGGCTGAGGGTCTGGGCCTTATAGGGCTGCAGCGCATCACGGTTTATCTGCTGCCAGACCGGACTCATGATGAAGAAGGTGATGAAGAGCGACAGCCCAATGACGATCTGGTTCGATGGTGCCTGCTGGGTCCCCATGGCGTTGCGCAGAAATGAGAGCACCACGACGATGCGGGTAAATGAGGTGGTCAGAATGAGCAGTCCTGGCGCCAGCGACAGGATGGTCATGAGGAAGAATATCTGCAGCACTACCGATACGTCACCCGGCTTGCTCACCTTGCCGACCCCGACACTGACGGTCGGCAGAGCCAGAGGTTCGGCCAGTGCAACTCCGGCTAAGAGGATGACCAGCCCCCCGGCCAATAATCCTCCCCACCGGCAGCGCTTCATGACGGCGCCCCAGGTTTACGACCAAAGGTCATGCCGCTCTCCCAGAGAGCCGGCAATCCTGTCGACATGGTAGTAAGCCGCTCTTTCAAACCAGTCACCAGTCTGGCATGCCGCGGCTCCTCGATCACCTCTATCTCTTCCAGCAGCTCGACCTGCTTGATGAACTGCACTCCGTCAGTGCCATCGCTAAGGAGCAGGTATTCACCCCCGACCTCGACCAGCAACAGCGATTTCTTCGGTGCCAGGTAGCGGCTCTCCACCACCCGGATATATCTTGGTACCGCAGTCGACTGCCCCATCCCCCCCAGCCAGCGGCGTGCCGCCACCTGGGCTAGACAGATCAGCCCGATTACCAGCGCCAGAGCAGCGATCATCTGTATCACAGCAGTAATAATGGAAAAATCGCCTGCCTGGTCGGCAGCCCAGGCAGGCCAGGGGACAAAAACCCCAATAATTAAAAATTTACCGATGCTCACAGGACTTTCTCCACTCTCTCATTCGGACTGACTATGTCGACCAGCCGGATTCCGAACTTCTCATTTACCACTACCGCCTCGCCGCGTGCCACCAGCTTGGAATTGACAAAAACATCGAGCGGCTCACCAGCCAGCTTGGTCAACTCCACCACTGCCCCCTGATTGAGCTGCAGCACATCTTTCACCAGCAGCTTGGTCCGGCCAAGCTCCACGGTCAGCTGCAAGGGGATATCGAGAATAAAATCGAGGCTCTTTCTCTCCTGATCGAGCTCAATTTTGTCGAGTGTATCATTCACTGTGCACCCCCCTTGTCAATCACGCGTGTCACCTGCAGCGCCTTGTTCCCGTAACGAACTCCCGGAATACCGTAAAATTTTTCCACCCCGCCAACCTTCAGTACCAGTTCACCATGGCTCTGTTTGTCGAGCATGATAGTATCTCCAGGGATCAGATTAAGCAGCTCGGCCAGGCTGATGGTAGCGTTCCCCATCTCAACTGCAGCATCCAGCGGCGCCTGCAACAGTTCGTCAGAGAGACGGAAGGCCCACTGCGGGTCGACTGCCATGACGTCGAACTGCACCCCGGTGCGGAGTTTGTCCCGGATCGGGTCTATGGTCATGTTCGGCACCACAAAGACCATGTTGCCGACATTCTCCTCGATATTGATCTTCAGCGCCATGGTCACGACCTGATATTCGGCCGGGACGATATTGACCAGCCGCGGATTCATCTCCAGACGGAGCAGGTTCATCTTCACCCCGTGCAGAGGTGCCCAGGCCTTTTCCATATCGGTCAGGATATCCTTGGTGATCTTTTCTACCAGGCGCAGCTCAATAGAGGTGAAGAGCCGGTTCCCTGCCGGGATCGCGGTAGAGCCGGTACCACCCAGGACACTGTCGATAATGGAGAAGACAAAGGCGCTGTCCATGGCAATCAGTGCCGCCCCCTTGAGCGGTTCGATCTTGAATATTGCCATGCAGACCGGGGTAGGCAATGTCATCATGAAATCATCGAATTTGAACGCCCTTGCCCCGACCTTTTTGATCTCCACCATCTTCCGCAGCCGGTTGGACAAGGTGACCCTGCTGTAACGGATAAAGCTGTCATAGATGATATCGAGGTTCGGCACGTACCCCTTGTTGGAGTCACTGTTGAACAGGTCATAACTGGCCACCCCCCCTGCTTCCTTGGCCAACTCCTTCTCCGGCTCGATACGCCCCTCAAAGACCGCTTCAAGAAGGGCTTCGATCTCATCTTTGGTCAGAATCTTCTCCATGTCAGCCCCTATTGCACCACGAAATCGGTAAAGTAGACCTTGGTAACTTTGCCGGGGGGTACGATCTTGTTGGTAGCCGCGAGGATCTCTTCCCGCAGCTGGTTTTTCCCCTGCAGATCCTGTATATCCTGCAGCGTCTTGGTGGTCAGCAGGACCAGAATGGCATCCCGCAGCGGAGCCTGGCGCGGATCGAGTTCACCTTTCACCTCCGGCCCGGAGGTTTCGAACTCCACCTTTACCTTCAGATAGCGGATATCCTGACCGTCATAGATATTTACTATGAAGGGCTCAAGGGGATAGTTTGTCGAATTTGCACCACTCTTCTCCCCGCCGCCACCATGTCCACCGCCACCATGCCCGCCCGACTTGGGTGCTTCCGCCTTGGGCGCTCCATGAGCTCCTGCTTCGGTCTTGGCCGCTGATTTGCTACCGCCGGCAAACACCATTATCACCACCACGATCAGCACCACCGCTGCCACAGCAGCACCGATGATGATGAACAGCTTCTTCTTGTCTTTGGCCGGTGCGCTCTCTTCCGGGGCCTGGTCTTCCTTGGCAGCCATCCGTTATCCTCCTTACCCATGGAATGGGACCGATATATCTACCAATAATAACCTGAGCAGTTGCAACCGTAGTGCCAGTTACGCAAAACGCTTCTCAGCAAGGCTCTACGGCCTTCGCAAATCTTGCCGGCGATAAGTCCGGGAGGGGCTCGCTACCTGTTATTGCTAATCAAACCTTGAAAGGCCGCTACTGGCGGCTACTTGACTATAAAAGGGAGCGACGGGTTTTTGGAAGAGTCTGGGTCAATGTTTTGACTATGATGGTTAGAGAGTACGGAGGGGGAGACCCCCCTCCGTCATTGCAGAACAGCCTAGCGCTTGAGGTTCAGGACCTCCTGGAGCATCTCGTCGGCTGTTGTGATAGTCTTGGAATTGGCCGAATAGCCCCGCTGGGTTGTTATCATTTTGACAAACTGGGCCGCCATATCGACATTGCTCTGTTCCAGCGAGTTGGAGAGTATCTTGCCGACCCCCGGGGTACTGGCGGTCGAGAGTTGCGGTTGCCCCGAGGTCAGGGTCTCCTCGAACATCGTCCCTCCAGCCTTGAAGAGACCGGTAGCTGCCGAGAACTTGGCCAGCGACACCTGGGCGATCTTCTGCAACTGCCCGTTGGAATAGACCCCGTTCACATAACCCTTGTCATCCACTGTTACTTTCATCAATGTCCCCTGATAGTAGCCGTCCTGGGTCTGGGAGGTGACGATGGAAGGGCTGGCGTACTGCGTGGTGGCACCAACCCCGAGGTCGATCAGTATTGCCTGGGGAGCGGTCACTCCACCGGCAAAGGTGATATTCTGTGCAGCTGTTGCGGCCGGCGTCTGGGTCACCAGGGCACCGCTGGCATTAAAGGCAAGGGTACCGTTAACCGGGCTGCCGGCAGTCGCATCAGGGATGATGACATGCCAGTCCCAGGAGTTGGCGGCGGTTTTACGGAAATAGGTGGTTGCAGTATGGGCATTCCCCTGGGAATCGTAGATAGTCATGCTGGTGGAGAAGTTTGAGGTCGCCACCGGATTGGCCGCGTCCCATGGGAGAGTATTGGCCACACCGTCAGCAGTAGCCACCGGTGCCGAAGCAGCGGCAGTCTGGACCATTGCGGAGAAATCGACAGCAACGGTCTGGGCTGCGCCATTCAAGGTAATGGTATTGGTAGAGGCATAGGCCTGGGCCGAAAGTGCCCCGCCGACACCGCTGAAATTGGCCGTGCCGGTTATAGGAGAACCGGTCGTTGCTCCTGCTATTGCAGCTGACCAGTTCCAGATATTGCCGGCACCGGAGTATGTCATGGTAACGGTTGCCGCATGGGCGATCCCGGCATCATCGTAAGCCGTTGCTACTGCAGTGGCTGGCGTGGTACCGGTATTCAGGTTACCGGTCATGGCGATATTGGCAGTCTTGGTGCTGGCTGTTGTCCCGGGGATCGCCTGGGTAGAGTCCAGATTGACCACCATGTTTACATTGGCGGTCATGTTCGGCGGGGTCGTGGCAAAGTTGGTCAGATCTATTGCCCCCAGAACGCCGTTGGACTGACCTGTGGCGGGGATGATGCCATACCCCAGCACCTGCGACCCCTCGGGGTTGACCAGAATCTGGTCCTTATCGAAGTGGAAGGCCCCGGCCCGCGTGTACTGTCGACCGGCGTTGCTCTGCAGGATAAAAAACGAGTCCCCCTGGATTGCCAGGTCAGTGCTGCTCTCGGTACTTTCGAACGACCCCTGGGTGAACTGGTTCTCCACCGACTGGATCTGGACGCCGCGCCCTATCTGCGAGCCGCCGGAAATAGTGCTGGAGAGGACATCGGAGAAGAGCATCCGCCCCTGTTTGAAACCGGTGGTATTGACGTTGGAGATATTGTTGCCGATTACCGACATCGCTTCGCCGTTAGCGGCAAGGCCGCTGATGCCGGTATATAGTGCAGATGTAACGCTCATGGATTGTCTCCTTTAGAGGAGAATCGTGCCCCTGGTTGTTCTCAGGAGGATTCACGACTCTCTGCCCGTGTTGATGTTTGCAGATGGGATGCGTCAAGCGGTCGGCATCCCCGGGCCCCCTTGGAGGACCGGCCCGTTGTTGCGTGCTTATTGTGGTCGGCTACAAGACCACTGCCGAATCGATATTGGTGAAGACGTTCCCCTGCATCTGGCTCCGTTCCATGGCTGTTATCACGGTCCGGTTGTTGATGCTTACCAGGAGAGCCGCCTCACCCAGCATGATGAGCGACTCCTTCCCACCCTTGCTGGCGACGTTGTTCACCGCGCCGGTCAGCTTGTCCATGTCAGCCGGGGAGAAGCTGATATTCCGCTCCCTGAGCCGTTCCTGGGCATGGCGGGAAAGTTTTACCTCGCTGCCAACGCTCTTCTCCTTGAGCAGTTCGGCGAAACCGCTCTGCTGCGGGTTGCCGTTTCTTGCCGCCGCTGGTTTCGTCGCAGCAGCAGGTGGCTGGATAATCAGAGGCTCCGGATAATAGACCCTGTTCAGCACTTTATTTCACCCCTTTCACAGTCAGTACATCGGCCAGTTGCACCTCGGTCCCACTTACACTCAGCAGCGGCTGGCCGTTTTCTATGCGGATACCGTCGACCTTCCCCCGCACCAGCGGGGTGCCGCTGAAAGTAGAGCCATCGGCATTGAGGCCAGTGACCCGGTATTGATAGATACCTGCCGGCAGAGTACTGTTCAGATTGTTCCGCCCATCCCAGGCAAGGATATTATCGCCGGCCGCGGCCGCACCGCCGGTCAATGTCCGGACGATGGTGCCGTTTTTGTCTGCTATCTCGATCTTTACCCTGGCGGCATTATGGTCGAGTCGGAAGCCGAGTTGCGTCTGCCCCCCTTGCTGCAGGTTCACCTGGGAACCGGCTGCCGATATTTCGCTTCCGATGAAGGATACCGCTGTCATACTGGCGGAACTGTTCATGCTCGCCATGAGGCTCTGCAGGTTGGTATTGGTGTTGTATGCCTGCTCCACCTGGGTCAGCTGCGCCAGTTGCGCGATGAATTGCGTGCTGTCCTGGGGGTTGAGCGGGTCCTGGTTCTGCAGCTGGGTCACGAACAGTTTGAGAAAATCGTCCTTGTTCATACCGGTCGACTTCTTCATCGCTGCCGCAGCCGCAGATGTATCGCTTGTTACTGAATTAACCATGTATTTCCTCCTTTGCCACCCTCTACAGCGTCAGATCTACCAGCGAATCCTCGCGCCGCTCCCAGCCATAATGCAGCTGCTCGGTCAAAGCTGTTTCTGCATCCGGCAGCCAGGCCGGTCGCTGGTACGGCTGCGGTGTCCCCTGCCCCCGCCCCTCGCGGAATGCCTGTTGATACTGGTTACCGCTCCCTACCGAGACGTCGAGACCGCTCATGGTGATATTCTGTCGCGACAGGCTCTCCTTGAGGGTGTCGATGTTGCTGAGCATGATCTCCTTTACATAGCGGTTGTCCGTAATAACATCGAGCTTGAGCCGCTGTTCATCGAGCCGGATGGTAATTTTCAGCTCTCCGAGTTCTGCCGGCTTCAGCTGGATCGATATCTCCCGGTTGTTCCGGTCACGATTCGCCGCCATAGCATCCTGCACCTGTGTCATGATACTGTCGCGCAACGGCTCAAGAGCCTTCTCCGTTGTCGTCGAAGAAATACCCTTGATATGTTGGGCACTCTTCTCTGCCGGCTCAGCGACTCCGGCCAGGACAAAGGGGTGCTTCTCCCTGTTCGACTGCTGCTGCGGCAGAGCTTCCTCCTGTTTCTGCGGCAACGCTTCCTCACCGCTCGACTCACCCTCAGACAACTGCTCCAATGGCACCATTTTGGTCATGGCAGAAGAGTTCTGTAACTCTTTTGCATCCACTTCATCCTGAACAGTGCCAGGCTGCTGACGACTGCTCCGCAGCTGCCTCCCCTCGCCACCTTTCTCTACAACCTGGTCCTGCAGCGGATTCCCTGCCGTTGCTACTGTTACTGCCATTGCTGCCGTTGCCGGCACTGCTGGCAGCGGCTCTGCTGCTGCCGGAGACTCTCCTCCCTTAAGCGGCAGAGTGGTAACCGGTGCGGTCAAAGTCCCCTTATCCGGCAGAGATGTCTGACTGACCTCGGACAGCTTCAGTTCTACCGGTCGGCCTGTTTCCGCCCCTTTAGCGGTTTGAGCAGGGGCACCCCCGGAGACTTTCAGCTCTCTTTGCTGACCCTCGCCCGGCTGTTCCAGAGCCGGCATTTCGAGCCCTGTAAACTCCTTGCGCAGCGGTACTGACCGGTCATTTTTTTCCTGCAGCGGCAGGCTGCTCTCCGGCAGTGCCACTGACAGCTCCTTGCTCTTCTTCTGTATCGCCATCTGCTCATCATCCATGCCTGGCTGCACTGTAGCCATTGCAACAGCTATTTCCCGAGGCACCTCACCCCCTGGTGATTGCTGCGACCCGACTGTAACTGTCGGCTGTTGCGGTGTTACTGTTGTTACTGGCAGAAGAAGCTGTGCCAACAGCATGTTCGCCGGCCACCCGACTGCTTCTTCCCCCCTCTTTTCAACAGGCTGCTCCCCTTGCGGCAGCGGCTTTTCCGGCAGAGGTCCAGCTGTCACCTCCCCCTTTACCGCCGTGGTTGCCGGGATTGCCCAGAGGTTTGCCGCCTGGTCAAAGAGCACGGCAAACAGGGACGCATCTGCTGTAACTGGCAGAGCCCCCTGCGCTTCCGTCCCGCCAGACGGTGCGCCTGCGACCGTAATCACAGGGACTGGCGGGAGTACTGCAAATGTCATCATTTCCATATTGTTCTCACCCCCTCTCCTGGAAAGAATGGAAGACCGCAGCGCTACCTGCGGATAACGGCATTGCTGCCGGTTACTGGTTAGCCTTTACCTGCAGATTCTCTCTGGTCCACTTCAAAACCCGCGGCTGATTGAGGAAGGGGATCAGTTTGACCGCCGTCTTCTGGTCCATCCTGTTCAACATTTCGATCGCCATCGTCTCGTCGAGCTTATCCATCAGCCGCCCTGCCTCCTCAGGCTTGAGCCCTTTGTAGACCCTGAGGATCTTCTTGAAGCGGTCGTTCTCCTGCCCCTGCTTCTGCCGCAATGAGCTTTCCATCAGTTTCTTGGCTGTTTCCAGCTCCCTGATCTTGCTGTCCATACCGGCCGCCAGTTTTTTCAGCTCCTCTTCCTTTGCTGCCAGTGCTGCTTCACGCTCTGCCAGCTGCTGGCGCTTTTTCTCCAGAGCGACCATCTCTTCCCGGATCATTTTTGCCGACATCACTGTCTCGCTCTTGCCGGTTGGCTGGCTGATCGTGGTCGCAACTGCTGTTTCAGCACCACCTGAAGCACCGAACACTGCCGTGCCGATAGTGACGATCCAGATGAGCAGCAGCCCGACCAGGGACGCTATGACATGGTATGGCTTCATCGTTTCGGTAACCCCTTCTTCTGTACCGACATCTCGTCCAGAACGGCACGCTCCCGTTCGCTCAATTCTCGATGCTGAGCCTTGACCTTCTTCTCCTTGTAACTCTCCAGCACTTTTTTGTCCTTGGCCGCATCGAGCAGTTCATTGCGCCGGTCCGACATCTTCTCCCCCAGAGTTGCCACGGTCTGCCGCTGATCCTTCACTTCCCCCCTTTTTTTCTGATGGAAGTCGTTATAGAGCTGCAGTTCGAACGCGGTTATCAGCTCTTTCTGGCGATCGATAAATTCACAGCAGAGCTTGTCCAGGATCTCTTCCTCATGCCGCAGTTTTTCCGCCGCCCCTTCAAACTCGTGGCGGGCTGCGGCAAACTCCAGTTTGCGCACCTTTTCCATCTCACGCCGGAAATTCAGGACCTGCTCCAGTTTAAACCCCTTCTTCTGCATGGGTCATCTCCGTCAGTGATTTTTTTTCTTTGTCACAACGTGCAACTGCTCACTGCCATCCGCTAATATCTCCTGCAGTTTTGCCACCGCCGACTCAAGGCTTACCCCGTCATGGATATCCTGCTTCAGATATCCGGTGAGCAGCTCCATCTTGCTGATCGCATAGTCTATCTGCGGATTGCTGCCAGCCTTGTAAGCACCGATGTTGATCAGGTCCTCGGCCTGCCGATAGGTAGCAAGTACCTCTTTGAATCTGCCGGCAAACTGTTGCTGTTCCCGCTTGGTCACATCGATCATCACCCGGCTGGAACTCGCCAGTATGTCGACCGGCGGATAGATATTACGCGCCGCCAGTTCACGGGAGAGGACGATATGGCCATCCAGGAGGCTGCGCATGGCGTCCGAGATCGGCTCGTTGAAATCGTCCCCCTCCACCAGCACTGTATAGAGTCCGGTGATACTCCCTGCCTGGAAATTACCGGTCCGCTCCAGCAGCTTCGGCAGGGCGGCAAATACCGACGGGGTATAACCTTTGGTGGTAGGTGGTTCACCGATCGCCAGACCGACCTCCCGCATAGCCATGGCAAAGCGGGTGGCAGAATCCATCATGAGCAGGACTTTTTTCCCCTGGGCCTGGAAATATTCGGCTATAGTGGTGGCAATATAGGCGCCGCGCATCCTCACCAGTGGTGGCTGGTCCGAAGTCGCCACCACCACCACCGATTTCTGCAACCCTTCGGTCTGCAGGTCCTTTTCGATGAATTCCCGCAGTTCCCGCCCACGTTCACCGATCAGGGCGATAACATTGACATCCGCCTCCGTATAACGGGCGATCATCCCGAGCAGGGTCGACTTGCCGACCCCGGAGCCTGCCATGATGCCGACCCGCTGCCCCTCACCGCAGGTGAGCAGCCCGTTGATACTCCGTATGCCTAAGTCGAGCGGTTTGCGGATCGGCGTCCGGTGCATCGGATTGACCGGGATCGCATAGATAGGGAACTCCTCCCCGCTGCTGACCGGTCCCCCTGAGTCGATCGGATTGCCGAGACCGTCGATTACCCTCCCCAGCAGGGCCGGGCCGACCAGCATCGAGGCTTTTTCCCTGCGAACTGTGATAAGGCTCCCCAACCCTACCCCACGCAGTTCACCAAGCGGCATGAGGAGTGTCTTGTTGTCGCGGAACCCGACCACTTCAGCGAGAATAGGCTCACCTGCCTGAGAGTTTATTTCGCAAAGGGTACCTACCGCCGTCTCCGGGCAAAACCCTTCGATAACCAACCCCACCACCTGGGTCACCTTGCCATGGAACCTGATCGGTCTGACCTGGTCCAGTGCCGGCAGATAGCGATTTAGATCAATCTTCTTGAGCGCCATGGCAGTTTGCTCCATCGTCAGTAATATGGTCTAGACCGCAGAGGACCACCCGTTCCTCCATCAGCCGCCGGTATATCTCGTCCAACTGCGCCTCGATACGGGCATCGATAGAGCCCATCGCCGTATCGACCATGCAGCCGCAGCATGGCACGGTATCATCGGCCTTGAAGGTCATCCGTTTGTTTTCACTGTTGGGAAAGAGCTGCTGCTCTTCTGTCAACAGCCGGTAATCGACAGGATTGAGTCTTATCACCAGCTCTTCTCGGTCTGCGGCGCTGTCGACCGCCGCCTTGATGATATTGGCGAGGATCTTCCGGTCGAGGGATATCTCCTGCTGGATGATCTTTTTCGCCAGCATGATGGCAAGCTTGAGCAGGTCTTCTTCACTCTCCCGCAGTACCCGCCCCCGTAACGAGAGGATAGCGGCGCGGGCATCGTCGAGGCAGCGGCAGCTGCTCGCCAGCATGTCACGGGCCTCCTGGCGACCCTGCTCCAACCCTTCGGCAAATGCACTCTGCAACCTGGCGGCAAGCTCTTCTTCGCTCATGTCAAAATGCACCCTGCCATGTTCAATTGTTTCATGTCCCTCTTGATTACCCCCATTGGAGCGGCGTTCACCGGCCGGGACAAAGGCAGCATCGCTCTCTATCACCAACGGCACAAACCCTTCTGCGGAAACAGGCTGGCTCCAGGATACCTCTTCCGACAGCGGCAGAAAGCCGGCCGGGACGATCTCCTCTGGCACCTTGCCAAGCTGTTTGAATATCTTAGACGAGGACATCGTCCCCTCCGCGACCGGCAATGACCACTTTCCCCTCTTCCTCCATCCGCCGGACAATCTTGATGATCTCCGACTGCGCCTTTTCCACGTCCGACAGCCGGACCGGCCCCATCACCTCCAGGTCCTCCTTGATCATCTCGGCGGCACGGCTGGAGATATTGCGGAATATCTTGTCCTTGACATCTTCCGGCGAGGTCTTCATCGCCAGGGTCAGGGTATCGTTGGATACCTCGCGCATGATCGACTGGATGGCCCGGTCGTCCAGCTTGAAGATATCCTCGAAGGTGAAGAGATGCTTGCGGATGACCTCGGCCAGCGGCGGATTGAGGACATCGAGGCGATCGAGGATCTGCTTCTCCTTGCTCCGGTCGAGATGATTGAACATATCGACCACCTTCTCCACCCCGCCGACCTTGAAGCGCTGTACGCCACCCATGGCAGTCAGCTCCTTCTTGATCACCTCATCGATGTCCGAGAGGATCTCCGGCGATATCTGGTCGACATCGGCGATCCTGATCACCACTTCGGCCTGCAGTTCCTGCGGCAGATGGCTGATGATCTCGCTGGTCTGCTTCGGTTTCAGCTTGGCGACGATAACCGCGATCGTCTGGGGGTGTTCCGGGGAGAGGAAGTTGGCAATGGTCTTGGAGTCCATGTTGGCCAGCACATCTTCGATATCGCCAAAATTGGAGGAGTGGAGTTCGGCCAGGAGCATCTCGGCGCGTTGCGGACCGAGCGCCTTCTCCAGGATCTTCCGGACATGCTCGTCCCCTTTGGAAAAGAATCCCGATTCCGGGCTGGTGATATGGTTATACTCGGTCACCACATCCTGTATGGTAGGCAGGTTTACGTGGCCGAGGGTCGCCATACTCTGGCTGATCTTCTTGATCTGCGAGTCCTCCAGATGCTGGAAGACTTTACTGGTCGCCTCGGTACCGACGTAAAGAAGTAATATGGCGGCCTTTTCCGCTCCGGTCATAACAATCCTCTAGTGCTGTTCAGCTCAGGTCAGTTTTTACTTTCCAGCCAGTTCTGCACCACTTGTGCCGTCTGATAAGGCTCATGCTTGATCTTTTCGATCAGCTCCATCTGTGATGCCCCCTGCTGGGTCAATTGACTTTTCTGCTGGTTGAGTAGCTGCTTCATAACGTCGTCAGGCGATTCCATGGCAGCAAAATCGGTCTTCGACGATGCTATGATTCTGAGCATGGGGCGGATCACCAGTATCAGCAGGGCAAGAAACCCCAGTCCGATCAAACCGTTCTTCAAAAGCGCCAGGAATATCGGTGCCTGCCACCAGGCCGCATCACTGCTGCTACCTGCTTCGCCGACCTCCTGGAAGGGGATGTTGGCGACCGTGACCTGATCCCCCCGGTCAGCGTTGAAACCGACTGCACTCTTCACCAGTGCCTCGATCTTCTGCAGTTCATCCGGGGTACGGGGGAGATATTTCGCTTTGGCTGCTGCTCCACCCTCCTTGGCTGCTGCCGGCGCTTCATACTTGCCGTCGACCAGAATGGCTACCGAGACCTTGGTCAGGGTGCCGACCGGCTCGATGGTACGGGCGGTCAGTCGGCTCACTTCATAGTTGAGGGTCTCGTCGCTCTTGGTCCCGCCGTTGTTCGAGCCGGCAGCTGGGGCGGTCCGCCCCAGATTGCTCTGTACCCCTGGCACCCCTGACGCCAGGGTGGTCGAACCACCTTTTTCTTCGCTCCGCTGCTCGCTCCGGACTGCAGCAGCTTCCGGGTCATATCGTTCTTCGAACTTGTCTACCTGCTTGAAATCAAAGGTCGACGCTACCCTGGCGACCGACTTGCCCTGGCCAACGACTTTGTCCAGCAGGCTCTGCAACTTCTCCTCCTGGTTCTTTTCAAAATTCCTCTTGGTCTCCATCATATTGCTGGTCATCTTGCTGGTGGCGTCACTCTCCCCACCCCGGCTCAATATCTTGCCGCGGCTGTCGATTACGTTCACCTGGTCAGTCCCCATCCCCTCAACCGATGATGCAACCAGGTGGACGATACCCTGCACCTCGTTATCGCGCAGGGAGCGACTCCCTTTCATCTTCAGCACCACCGAGGCGGTCGGCGGCTTTTCGCTATCCTTGAAGAGCGATTTTTCCGGAATTGCCAGATGGACGCGCGCCTGTTCCACGCCGGAGATCTGGGCGATGGTGCGGGAGAGTTCCCCCTGCAGGGCACGTTGATAATTGAGTTTCTGCACGAACTCGGTCATGCCGAAGTTCTTCCGGTCAAAAATCTCGAAACCGACCCCGCCACCCTGGGGGAGCCCTTCTGAAGCAAGGCTCAGGCGCAGATCGTAGACCTTGTCGGCCGGCACCATGACTGCCTTGCCATCAGCAGCGATCTCGTAGGGGACCTTCTGCTCCTTCAGTTTCCTGACGATTTCGCCGGCATCCTCGCTGGAGAGATTGGCAAAGAGCGGCCGGAAATCGGTCCGGTTGGCGACCATGACCAGAATGCCCAGCACTGCCGCTGAGAGGGCTACCACCCCCACTACTACCCAGCGGCGGGCCGGCGGCAGAGCCAGAAACGGGGCAAAGATATTTTTCGTTCCTTCAACCATGACAAACTCCACTACATTCAGTTCTAGATGATGAGACTTTTGCGTTATTAATTAAAAACCTGCTCCATCACACCTGCATCCGCATAACTTCCTGATAAGCCTCCAGCGCCTTGTTCCTCACCTGGGTGAGGAACTGGAAGGAGATGCTCGACTTTTCCATGGCGATTATCGCTTCATGGAGGTTGCGGCTCTCGCCGGTCGCCAAACCCTGTATCGCCTTGTCCGATTCCTGCTGCAGGCTGTTGACCTTATCCACCATGTCGCCGATCACCTTGCCAAAATCCTCCTTGACAGGTTGGGGCTTGGTCTTGCCTGGCTGCGTCGAAGGGAAGGCCGGGGTTATGCCAAAACCGCTCTCTACCCCTTTGATTACCATCTGCGCCTCCGCACTTTTTTCATAAGGTTTTCACCATTTCGGTCGATATATTGAACAGGACTCCTTCTGCAATATATCCGCCTGGAGCCGACACCACCCCGGGGGGCGGATTGACCAGCCGTTATCAGCGACCGATCTCCAGGGTCTTCATGGCCATGCTCTTGGCCGCCTGGGAAGCTGTGACATTCGCCTCATAGGCGCGGGTGGCACTGATCATGTCGGCCATCTCCTCCACCACGTTGACATTAGGGAACGCCACATAGCCATTGGCATCGGCATCGGGATGCTGTGGGTCATACTGCATCCGGGGCGGATTCTGGTCCTCGGCTATCTGCACTACTCCGACCTGACGCAGATTCTGGCGCTGGACCCGGTTTAAAGCAGAGCTGAACGACTCGGCCAGCGGCAGGGCGGAGAAGACCGCATCCTTGCGCCGGTAAGGCCCACCCTCAGGGGTCCTGGTGGAGCTGGCATTGGCCAGATTGCTGGAGATAAGGTTCATCCTGGTCCGTTCGGCAGTCATCGCCGAGGAGCTGACGTCAAGCGCCGTGAAAAAGTCCATTTAGTTACCCCCTTTGATGGCATATTTCAGACCTTCAAATTTTTTTGCCAACATCTGCGCCGAGGCGTTGAACATCACCTGATTGGCGACCATCCGCCCCATCTCATGCTCCAGCTCTACGGCATTTCCGTCACGACCGACTGAATCAGCCGGCTCTTCCACCACCTTCCCCTGCACCTCTTTGAGGTTAGCGGCACTCCCCTTGAGAGGGATATGCCTGGGGTTGGTAACTGCTGGCGACCCCTTCCCCTTGAGGGCCTGTTTCAGCTCCCCCTCGAAGGAGAGATTGGCCGGGATATAGCCAGGGGTTTCGGCATTGGCCAGATTGCCGGAGATATAGTTATGATTTCTGGCGCGCAGGTCGACACTCTTACCAAGTAGTTCCACAGTTGTTCCGAATATTCCGTCCAGTGGCATGGCGACCTCCTTTCCACTTTAGCTCAGGGAGCAATTCCTGTACCAGTTAAATTGTCGTTAAATAACGGCTGGTTACAAAACTGCAACGGCATCCTGCCAGATTACCCGCACCTTTTTTTTGACTCTGTCATTTATTTGACTTATTGGCACCTATCCTGGCGATGCGTTCCTGCCAATCCAGCTCTGCCAGGCCCTGGGCGGCAAGTTTCTGCCAGACCTGATCCCGCCCCTCCTGGACCAGCTGCTCCCACTGTTGCCGGGCCAGGTTACGCCGGCCGGCCCCCTTCTCCAGCTCTCCCATCTTGTAGAGAAACTGGTCCCGTTGGTCTACTGCGGCAATCTCCAGACCTCTGCGGCATACTGTCAAAGCCTGGTCAAAGGCGCCCCGGGCACCGCAGCTGGCCGCTGTCACAAAGTAGGCATCAGCAAGCAGTGCTGAACCACCTCCACGACCTTCCTGTTCTGCTATGAACCGCCGCATCGCCCCCTCGGCCTGAACATGTCCACCTTCATGCGCCAGCGCCTTGCCGAGATAATAGAAGCTTTCAGCCCAGGCAGGGCGGCTATCTGTTTTCTGCAGCCAGGCCAATGCACGTTTTACCTGCCCCATATCACCTTTCATATAGCCTGCCCAACCGAGATGTTCCTGCACATGCGCCCCCCCTGATTGGCCGGGGAACCTTTGCAGATAGGCAGCCGCTGCCTTTTCCGAAGTCGCCAGGTCGGCAAGTGCCATGGCATCGTCAAGCACCCGGTTATAGAGGAAAGGGGCGGCAGCAGCAGCCCATTCACGTTCGGCAAGTCTGCTGAAGAGGTCAAGTTCGCCTTTCATCACTCCGACAGTACTGAACGCCTCGGCCAATCTGGCAGCGAATTCAGAATCGGTAAAACAACGGGCCAGATAATCCCTGTTGTTCTGCGCCATCTCTACCAGCCCTGCATAATCCTGGCTGGCATAGAGCACCCGATAGAGGGGGAGCAGCAGCTCCTCGCGCATGCTTTTGACAATGGTGACGTAGACCCCGCGCGGATAGCGTTTCTCGTACTGGGTAACCAGTTCGAGTGCTACTTTTTCCGCCCCGTAGAGTGATTCAAGAAGTGCGATTTTGAACTGTGCCTCCTCTCGCAGCGTCGCATCACCAGAGCCGGCAGCGATCTTCTGATAATCGGCCACAACTTCACGATATCCGGCTAGATTCGTGGCAAACAGGCGCCGGTCGGCCAGGCGCATCGCTGATTGCATGGCAGCGGCACTCTCCGGGAAAAGGGTAGTTACATTCCGATAGAGAGCCACTGCTTGCATTTCCAGCCCCTGCCGGGCCATGATATCCGCCAGCCGGGTCAACAGGAGCGTCGCTACGTGGCGGTCGGAAGTCTGGCTGATGAGCCTTACCAGGATGCGTCGAGCCTCGGCAAGGGAACCTGACCTAGCTACCGTATCAGCATAGGCAAAGGTGATAGCCGGACTCTGCAGCAGATATTCCGGTAACAGCTTTTCCCCCTCCCGAAATGCCTGCAGCGCTGCCGGATAGTTCTGCAAACGGTAACGTGCCTCCCCGAGCCGGTAGCTTACCAACCCGCGCAAGGGGACCCCCTGCTGCTGCAGCCAGCTGAATATCTCTTCCGCCTCGGTCCCTCTCCCCTTATAGAGCATTGCTTCGCCAGCCTGAAACAGCTTGAGGGCTTTTTCGTCAAGGGCTTTTTCCAGAACCTGTCGGTCAGTGGGCTGAAAGGACAGTCCTGTTTTAACCGGCAGATCGAACTCCCGGATGAATCTTCCCGCCCCGCTCCAGATCCGCTCCCGCTCAGGCCTGATCGGCAGTGAATCGACCTGGCGAAACGAACGCCCCACCTCCAGGATCACCAGGTTCATCTCCTTAACCTCGCGAATCCTTATTCCGGTCCCCTCCTTGCGCAGCGACACGGTGCAGCTAACCACCGGGCCACGCTGGGTTATCGTCACCCCATCGATATACTTGTCATTATAGCGGCGCAGCTTTCTGAACAGCGGCGACTCTGCCTGGGGGAAGGTGATACGGGCAGTGCGGCGTGAAGGAGAGGAAATCTGATAAGGAGGTGAGGAGTTGAATTTCAGAATAATGCCGGTACCGGCAGCACGGGTGCGGATCTCCACCTGGCGTAAATGTGCCACCTGGGTGGCACTCGCCGCTATCGGCAAAACCCAGGCAGAGGCGATTACCAGCATTACCAGCCCAGCCAGCCTGATACCGCTGCACCCCTCTCCAGCTCTTACCTTCATTTCCGGCAATCGCTCTGGCAAGTGAGACCTCTGCCGCATCAATTCTTCTCCTTATCTGCTATCCTGCTCAACAAGGCAAAAGCTGTGCCGCTCCCTGTCAGCCCGCCAAACTGAGGCCACAGGGAGCAGAGCGCAACAGCAGCAATTATAAGTGTCAAAATCGCTATGGTTGATGACTGATTTTTGACAGCAGCAGTGGGGAGAGGTCGATCTTGAGGGATTTGCCTTGTCAGGCGGCTTTGAGGGTTTTATTCACCTTGCTGACGAGCTCATCCGGTTGATACGGTTTGACGATAATGTCCCTGGCGCCATACTTCAGTGCCTTCAGGACGGCGGTGCGGGTCCACTGCCGGGCACAGATGATGACCGGCAGGGGAGACCCCGACCGCAGGGAGCTGATTCTGACACAGTGGGCCAGTTCCCGCTCCTCGGTATCAGGCAGGCCGATGATCGCCATTCTTGTCTCTGCCTGGCCGACTATCTCCCGCACATCCTCGTCAAGGGTCGTATCGATCACCTTGAATCCGCCAGCTAAAAGCATCTCCTTTACCTGCTGCCGCTCCTGCTCATCCTCCTCCATGAAGAGGATGGTCGCATCCAGAATCCCAGTCGACACGGCTGCGGCAGCTCCACCCCCCTCTCCTGCCTCGGCAGTAGCCTCTGTATCTGCCGCAACAGCCGGTGGGTCGAACAGATTCGCCAACGATACCGGCATCAGTATGTCGAGCCGGTCTGTCTCCTGCCCCTCCATCAAGAGCCGGGAACGGAAGAGGAAAAATTCGCCGTCTGGTAACGGCTCCTGCTCGCTCAGATCATCAATGCCAGGGACGAATTTTTTCGGGGTGAGGAGTTTGAGATGGACCTTGTTGGGGAGATTCGGTTTGAGTACCGAATTGAAAGAACCGATGATCTGGTTCATGATCTCGGAAAATGCATCAATATCATCTACTTCAAGGATTGCCAGTTTTCTCTTTTCCGAGATCCTTGCCGGCGGGATCCCGAGCAACAGGCCGCTGAAGAGGATGGCATCGCGCAGCGAAAATATCATGTAGAACTGGCCGGGATACTCCTCCTTTGAATCAACACTGACAATAAATATTGCATCATCCATGTCAGCAAAGTAAGTCGCCTTGTTGGTCGTCAGGGAATCGCTCGCCTCATTGGCAAGTGTCTGTCCAAGCAGCATGCTGCTCTCTTCCCCGGCCTGTTTGAGGGCGGCATCGAGAACTGTCTGCAGGTTATTGTAGGGAGCCATGGCTGCCCCGCTCAAATCATCTCTTTGCGCAGCTTAAGCCCAACCAGAAAGCGTTCCCCTTCATTGGTGAACGGTATGACCACACAGTCGCTGTCAGACATGGCATTGACTGTATACTCTTCACCGGAGATGACCGTAGGGATGGATAGATTGATGTCGAGTCCACCCTTGGAGAGTACCTGCTTCACATAGCCGCCAAGCATGTTGGCTATCTCGCCAAGGGCATCGTTGACATCCTCGCCGACCTCGTCCACTTCCATGCCGAGCATGTTCGAAGTGATCCGCAGGGCAAAGCTCAAGGGGCAGTGTATGGAGAGAATCCCCGTATAGGTACCGGCCAGCCCCACCATACCGGTAACACTGCAGTGGAAATGGGTCACCGGTTCGGATAGGGGGTAGCAGTCTTCCAGATCCATCATCACCATGGTACCGAAGACCTCTTTGGTGGCATGGATTACGTAACCAGCCAGATCCGCCTCCTCCATCCGGGCCGATTGGGAAACAGCCTTGCTCAGAGCGGTCATAGCAGCCCTCCGAGTTTTTCGTTTAGCTGGTCCGGAGTGAACGGCTTTTTGATACTGTCGCTGGCACCACTGTTGATCGCCTCCTTGAGGATATCTTCACCCCCCTCGGTGGTTATCATGACAATCGGTACACTATTACCATTGGCCCGCACCATCTTGATAAACTCCAGGCCATCCATGTTCGGCATGTTGATGTCAGAGAGGACCAGATTGACCTTGTTACTCCCCAGGGCGTTGAGCCCTTCGATACCATCACCAGCCTCGAAGATCTCGTCCACCGGTAGTCCTGCCTGCCGTAGCGACCGGGAAATGATCTTCCGCATCGTTGATGAATCATCGACTATCAAAACATTGGGCATTATCCTCTCCTCCTTTAGCTGTCGGGATTCTTCCCGCTCCACTAGCGCACTTGATAGCGGCATCCTGAGCAGGCGCACATAACCCCACTGCCAACAAACCGACCAGTGTCAAAATCTTGAAATGCGCCCCATCAAGCTGCTTTCAGCCTCCGCACCAGCCGTTCAATCTCATCGGTGGCATGTGCGGCACGATCCGCAAGCTGCGAGATCCCATCGACTTCGCTGCTGTAGGTTTCATTCAGGCGGTCGTTATCCAGGCTCCGGAGCGCCAGTTCAAGCGCCAGCAGATTTGCCTTTTCCACCGCTTCCTCGATGTTGCGGATGATATCACCTACCATGACCGGCCCGGTTTCCAATCTGGCTTTCATACAACCTCCTTAGCTTCAAGCAGCTTTCTGCTGCTTATATCCATATCTGCCCCGAGTATGCACGGACCATTCCCTGATGATAAGTCGAAATAAAATTTTCTCTTATGACTTCCAGCCGATGTAAGGATGTCATCGGTATCTTTAAAAAAAACTTTAGTCTCCCGGTCATGATAAATTTTGCAGCGGCAGCAGAATGGTAAAACGACTCCCTTCACCCGCCTCACTCTCGACCCTGATGGTGCCGCCATGGGCTTCGACAATCGCCTTGCTGATAGTAAGCCCCAGCCCGCTCCCCTTAAAACCCTGCGCTTCAAGACTGCGAAAATATTTTGCAAATATCTTGCTGAGATCCTTAGCCGGAATGCCGATGCCGGTGTCCTGGACAACCACTACTACATGTTCATCCCGCAGTTCGGCAGTTACCGCGACACTCCCCCGCCGCGGGGTAAACTTCACCGCATTCCCCAGCAGGTTGGCAAAGACCCTCGACAACTGCTTGCCGTCAACTTTGACAAGCGGGATCCCCTCATCAATATAATAGGTAAGGTTTACCCCCTGCTGCAGTGACTCGGTCGCAATATCGGCACAAGAACTGCGGATAAGCGCCTTGATGTCACAATACTCCTTGCTGATCTGCAAGAGTCCCACTTCAAGACGATAGGTATCCAAGACATCTTCGATCATGCCGAGCAGTCTCTGGGCGCTCCGGTCCATTTCTGCCAGAGAGAGCTGCAGAGCTGCCGGAGAGATCTTGTCCCCCTCTCCGCGAAGATTCTGCAGATATCCCATCAGCACCGTTAATGGTGACTTGAGGTCGTGAGTCATCATCGCCACGAACTCCTCACGCTGCCGCCGTTCCCGCTTTTCCTCGGTAATATCGATGAGCTCGGTGACTTCCCCGACAAATACTCCGGCAGCATTGTGCAATGCCGTCCGGCGAACCGTCACCACCTGACCATTGACGCTCATTTCGACAGTAATATCATGACAGTTCTCGCTCAGCACCTTATCTATAGCTGTTCGCAAGGGGACCATGTCCGCAGTCTTGCCGATTACATCGACACTGCGGATCTCCAGCAACTCTTCAGCCCGGCGGTTGACACCCTGGATCACCCCCTGCGCATCTAAGAGAATAATCCCGGTAGCAATCGAGTCGATGAGCAGTTCCGCAGCGCTGAACTGCTCATGGCATTTTGCAACCGACTCAAAACCGCTGCTGGCAATTACAAGTTTCCTCTTTTCCATTGTTCACTATATCGGTCGGTTGAGAGTAAACTTTAACCTGCAAAAGAGCTGCAGCAGTGCCAACAGCTTTTGCCATACTGATTTTTCTTCAACGATCAAAACCAGTTGGCTGATATCTCTAAATATCTATCTATTTTGCAGGAAATTATTTTTGTCAGGAGTGCAGAGAACTTCTGCATGTTAATCGAGGAGTATTTTGACAAGCTCTGCCAACATCTTGCTGCGAAGCGCATAACGGACCCTGTTCCCGTCCCGCTGCGCCGCCAGGATGCCGTTCTCCTTCATCACCTTGAGATGCTGCGACACTACTGCCTGGGGCAACTCCAGACACTCCCAGATATCCTTCACACAGGCAGAGCCGCCGGCAAGGCCGGCCAGAATCCTGAGTCGCACCGGGTGGCCAAGTGTCCTGAGCAGTAAAGCCTTTTTCTGTAAGTCATTTGCCATGCTCACCAACCATTCCTTCTTTTGCTGATTTGGTAATAAATAGAGCACTACAGATTTGCAGAGAGATCACCCGCCTAACGAGAAACAGGGAAGCCGTTGCGGTACCATCCCATTATCCCGTCCTGCATATTGAATATCTCCTTAAATCCCTTACCTGAAAGCAAGCCTGCGGCGGCATTGGAACGACTGCCAACCGCGCAATAGACCAGCACCGGCCTGTTCCTCGGCACCTCGTTGACCCGCCTTTCCAGTTCGTTGATCGGGATCAGCACCCCCCCCTGGATATGCCCCTGCCGGTACTCATCCGGAGTCCTGACATCCAAGAGGAAAACGGCACTGTTTTTCGCCAACAGCTCCTTAGCCTCCCTCGAGCCGATATTCTTGTACCCCGCCGCCGACAGCTCGGCACTCATTAAGAGCAACAACAGCAGCAGCAAAAATTTCTTCATTTTAGGCACTCCCTGGTCATTATTCTATCTCGATCTAAGCCTCTAATGTATATCCTACCATTGCCAACTGGAACTCCTGTGGCAACTCCCGCGACATCCTCGCCGAGGCGGCAAACCCGGTACAGTGGCTGACTGCCATTTTTTTGACAGCCAGCCGACGGAGAGCAGCGATGGTCTGCTCCAGCTGTTCCTGACTGCAGAAACCTAGATGGGTCCCGCCGATGACCGCATATATGTCGCGCCTGCCGCTCTGGTAGGCAAGATGCTCCAAAGTGTTGACCAGCCCGGCATGACAGCAACCGAGCAACACCACAAGCCCCCTTTCGGTGGCGATGACCAGCGACTGGTCGTCACTGCAACGGTCCAGATGCTGCCCGGTGCAGTCCTGGTAAATCCCCTGGTCACCCTTTTCAAAATCGGTCACCCGCGGGATCTCGCCAGTCAGAAAGATGTCCGGGGCGATCTCCCGAAATCCGGTTGCCAGGTTGAAGCTCCCCCCTGCCGCTTCCAGGGTCTGGCGTTCGTGGGGGATACCGATAGGGTGACATTCGCCGGTATCCTTGACCCGATAACGGGGGGTGAAGATGCCGGGGTGGGCAAAGAGCTCCTTTGCTCCGCACTGCTTGAGCAGGGGGAGAAGTCCACCGGTATGGTCGTAATGGCCGTGGGAGATGGCTACCTGGGTAACCTGCGCCAGCTCCTTCCCCATCCGCTGGGCATTGTGCAGAAGAGTCCCCCCCTGCCCGGTATCGAACAGGAGCTTTCCCTGTGCATGCTCCACCAGAGCGGCAAAACCATGTTCCCCCAGGCTACCGGTCATCGGCCCGACACTGTTGTCACATAAGATGGTAATGCGGCAACTGGTCATTTATCACAACACTCCTTCGGAAACATCGGCACCCCGAACTTCTTCAGGATATTGAAGAGTGGACAGAACTGGGTAAAGCCGGACTGGAACAGGTTCGCCCCGACAAAGGCGGTGAACCAGAGCCAGTTGGGACTGTGATAATGGGCCAGGAGGAGCGAAACCAGGACAAAAGACCCGGCGATGATGCGGACAACTCTTTCGATATACATGTCATTCCCCTTTTGCTGCCAAAGACGATCAGCTCGGCAGCTCTACTTGTTTAGTAACCAGGCGACCTTGGCGGCAACATTGCCGGTCAGTTCGGCGCAGATCCCCTTGTGGTTTGCAAGCACCACCTTGCAACAGGTAGCACCGTATTCCTCCTTGAACCATTTGTGCAGTTCATGGGTCAATCTCTTCACCCTTTTCTTCTCATCCGGCAATACCAGGCCGAGGGCCATTGTCCCCCCCACCACGGCACCGCAGATACAGCCGGAGCCTGAACCGCCGCCAAAGCCGCTGGCCGCCTGCACCACCTCTGCCGGTAGCTCGGGGCGGAACTGGTTCCTTATCGCCATCACGACCGCTTCGGCACAGTGCATCTTGCCGGAACGGTAGAACCCCTCAGCCGCAGTAGCGACCTGTTCTGCCACCCCCTGGCCGGAATTATTAACTTCTTTATCCTTTTTCCAGAACATCATTACTCCCTGTCTATATTTTAACGTGAATCATGGTTCCCCTGCAAGCATCACCGGTGGCTGCGCTCCCTTTGCCGCAGCATGCCTCTCTTTCCACCCCTGCACCATAAAATACAAAATCGGGATAGTGATACGCGACAGCGCTGTGGAGGCTATCTCGCCGCACATCATCGCCAGCGCCAGCCCCTGGAAGATCGGGTCGAAGACGATGACGAAACTCCCCACTACCACTGCTGCAGCGGTCAGCAACATCGGTCGGAAACGGACTGCACCTGCCTCGATGATCGCCTCGTCCAGCGGCAGCCCTTCGCGCCGCTTCATCTCGGCGAAGTCGATAAGAATAATAGAGTTACGGACAATGATCCCGGCCAGGGCGATGAAACCGATCATGCTGGTGGCAGTGAAGAATGCCCCCATCAGAGCATGTCCGGGGAGGATGCCGATCAGGGTGAGCGGTATCGGCGCCATGATCACCAGCGGTGTGGTGAAGTCGCGGAACCAGGCTACCACCAGGATATAGATCAGCACCATCACCGCAGCAAAGGCGATCCCCAGGTCGCGGAAGACCTCATAGGTGATGTGCCACTCACCATCCCACTTCAGCCCAGGTCGCTCCTCGCTCCATGGCTGGCGCGAGGCGAGCTGTTCGATCCGGTATCCACCCGGCAGCTCTATCTTGGCGATCTCCTTTTGCAACTTGAGGATGGCATAGACCGGCGCTTCTACAACCCCGGCCACATCGGCGGTTACATAGATGACGCTCTTCAGGTTCTTCCGGTAGAGCGACTTATCCTCATCCCCTTGACTGACCCTGACCAGTTCGGAGAGGGGGACATTCCCCCTGGCACCCGGAAGATAGATGGATGACAGCCCGGCCACGGAACTCCTTTGCGCCACCGGCAGACGGAGGTTGATCATCACCGGCTCCTTCTCCTTCGGCAGATGCAGCAGCCCGGCATTCTCACCGTTCAGGGCGAGGCGGAGCGTCCTGGCCACCTCGTCGGTAGCAATCCCGGCCAGGGCCGCCTTCTCCTTGTCGACCGCAAAACTGTACTTGCGCTGATCATCCTCCCGGTACCAGTCGACATCAACCACCCCGGCGGTCTTGTGGAAAATATCCTTCACCTGGCTGGCTATGGCAGCCCGGCTTGCATCGTCCGGACCATAGACCTCGGCAACCAGAGTGGAGAGTACCGGCGGTCCCGGAGGGATCTCGGCAATTTTCAGCCTTGCCCCGTAGCGGTCGGCGACCTTCTTCAGCATCGGTCTAAGCCGCTTGGCCAGGTCATGGGACTGGTCCTTGCGCTTCTCCCTGGGGAGGAGATTCACCTGTATGTCGGCCAGATTCGTCCCCTTGCGCAGGTAGTAGTGGCGAACCAGACCGTTGAAGTTGAAAGGCGCACTGATGCCGACATAACTCTGGTAATCGGTAACCTCAGGTACGCTGCGGAGCTGCTCGGCAAGTTCCGCAGTGAGACGGGCGGTCTCTTCCAGTGTTGTCCCGTCCGGGGCGTCGATGATTACCTGCAGTTCGTTCTTGTTGTCAAAGGGGAGCATCTTCACTGTTACCAGTTTGAACCAGACCAGCGAACAGGAGAGGAGGAGGAGCACCACCACGCCGGCCAGAAAACTGTTACGAATCCTCTTTTTATGCAGCAGCGCCCCCATCACCCGGCGGTAGAAGCGGGTCAGTTTCGACTCTTCCGCCACGATAGTACTGTCGGCATGTGATTCACCCTTCATGAAGCGATAGGCATAATAGGGGGTGACGATGAAGGCGATGAGGAGCGAAAAGAGCATCGCCATACTTGCACCGACCGGGATCGGCCGCATATACGGCCCCATCAGGCCGCCGACAAACCCCATCGGCAGGATCGAGGCGATAACCGCAAAGGTGGCGAGCACGGTCGGATTGCCGATCTCGTCCACCGCCCGGATAGCCGCCTCCAGCGGCTTGAAACGGGTTGTGGTGAAGTAGCGGTGGATGTTCTCCACCACCACGATGGCATCATCCACCAGGATGCCGATGGAGAAGATCAGGGCAAAGAGGGTGATCCGGTTCAGTGTATAGCCGATCATATTGAAGATCAGCATGGTGAGCGCCAGGGTGACCGGTATGGCGATGGCAGCTACTGCTCCGGCCCGCCACCCCATGAAGACGGCTATCAGGATAGTGACCGAGATAGCGGCCAGAAACATATGGAAGAGGAGTTCGTTGTTCTTCTCCCTGGCAGTCTCACCGTAATTGCGGGTGACACTCACCTGGACATCGGCCGGAATAAGCTTACCCTTGAGCGATTCGAGCCGCTGCAGCAGGTCCTCTGCCACCCAGGTGGCATTGGCCCCTTTCCGTTTCGCTACCGAGATGGTGACGGCCGGATAGTTTGCCCATTTCGCCGGCGCACCCTTGCCGGCAGAAGCCGCTCCTGGACCAAGGCCGTAAAAGACATAGTTCTGCGGTTCCTCCGGGCCATCGCTTAAGCTGGCTACGTCCGCCAGGTAGATTGGCCGGCCGTTGGCCACCCCGACCACCAGCCGCCGTACCGCATCCAGATCACCAAGGAGCTGTCCCGCCTCAACCAGATATTGCCGGTTGCCGGCTGCCATACTACCGCTCTGCAATGCGGCATTACTCTTCTGCAGCGCTCCCAGTACCTGTATCGGGGAGAGTTGACGGGCGGCCAGGCTCGCGGCATTCAGCTCCACCCTCACCTGGCGGGTCAAACCCCCTTTCAGTTCGGTCTCGGCTACATCAGGACTCTTCTTCAACTCGTCGCAGACCTCCCTGGCAAGGCGACGAAGCATATGATGGTCATAGCGGTCAGACCAGAAGGCAAGGGCCAGGATCGGCACATCATCGATAGACTTCGGTACCACCAGCGGTTCGCCGGCCCCGGGGGGGAGGAGGTTGCGATTACTCATCACCTGGTTATAAAGCTTGACCAGTGATGCCTCCATATTCTGCCCGACCAGAAAGCGGACCGTCACCAGCCCCAGACCGGGGCGACTCATCGAATAGACGTACTCCACCCCCTTGATCTCCCACATCTTCCCTTCAAACGGCTTGACCACCCGCTCTTCCACCTCTTTCGGTGTGGCACCGGGGAGGGGTAGATAGATGTCGATCATCGGCACCTGGATCTGCGGCTCCTCCTCCCTGGGGGTCATCAGTACGGCATAGAGACCCAGCAGCAGGGAGGCGACAACGATCAACGGAGTCAGCTTCGAGTCGATAAAGGCGCGGGCGATCCTGCCGGCAAAACCGAGGTTATTCATGTATTTCTCCGAGTTAGATTACTCAATCCGGGCGCCTTCTACGACCTTATCCAGACCGACGGTCACCACTGACTCGCCGCTGCTCAGACCGGCCAGGATCTCCACCTTGCCGTTCGTCTCCTTCCCTGTCTTAACCAGTCGTAATCTGGCTGACCGCTCCTTGTCCACTACCCAGACCGAGGTAAGGGCGCCCCGCTCGACAATGGCCCCTTTCGGAACCAGCAGTCCGGTCCGGCTACCTACCGGGAAGAGGGCCCGCCCGTAAGTCCCGGAGCGCAGCCCCTTGGCGGTAATATCGATCTTGACGAGAAAGGTACGACTGGCCGGGTCTGCTGTCGGCACCACCTCCACCACGCGACCCTGAAGTTCACCGGTTACTCCGTCCACTACCACTGTCACTCTGTCAGCCGGACGCACCTTGCCCAGCATCGATTCCGCTACAGCCGCCTCCAGCCGGTAATTACCCTCTTCTTCTACTGTCAGCAAAGGACTGCCGGGGAAGACCGTCATCCCCTGATCGACCGATTTGCTTGTAACAATCCCGCTCAGTGGGGCGGTTATCCGGCTGTAGCCAGAGGTCGCGCCTGCCGCCTTGGCGACCTCTACAGCCTGCTGCAACCTTGCTTCTGCCCGTGCCAACCCCTGGGTCCCGACCTCCTGCTCGCTCCGGCGGCTGTCTAACTCCTGCCTGGTGACAGCCTGTTCCTGGAAGAGCTTCTGGTATCGCTCCAAGGTGACATCGCTCAGCTGTTTGCGTGAGCGGGCCTCCTCCACACCGCGGCGGGCCTCCTCTACGCCCGCCTGCGCTCCGGCCGCACCTGACGTACTCTCAACCGCATCCAGGGTGATCAGCAACTTCCCCTTGCCGACCCGTTCCCCTTCACGGACATGGATAGCCTTGACAGTTCCTGGGATGCGTGCAGCAATCAGCGACGCATTCCGGGCCCGCACCGTACCCACAGCTTCCAGATGATCCTGCAGCTGCTCAGCGGCAAGCAACTGGAGCGTAACCCCCTTGACGACTATCCCTTCTCCCTTCCCCTTTTCCTCTTTGGCAGTACCGCTGCAGCCGGGGATAGTCAGGAGCAGGGCGATCAGCAGTAGGCCGAGTCGCTCTGCCGAATAATTTGTCATTTCACAACCTCCTGGAGGAATATTCCTGCTGTCTGGTAAAGCCTGGCCGTGGCCAGGGCATAATTCGATTCGTTCTCGACCAGCTGCGCACGGGCTCGATTGGCAGCGTTCTGGGCATCGAGCAGGTCTACCATGGTGGCAAGTGAGTTCTCGAACCGTTTCCCGACCAGGCGGACAACCTCTTCGCTATCGAGTACGCTGTGCCGCGCCACCTCCAGCCGCTTGCCCGCCTCGCTGCGCCGCATGAATGCCTCCCGCACCTGATAACTCACCTCTTGCCGCTGATTGGCCAGATACTCCTCGGCTGCGCTCTTCTGCAACTTCATCTTGGCCAGATCGTTGTGCCGCCGCAGACCATCGAAAAGCTCCCAGCGAAGAGTTGCTGCCACCAGCCAGCCATCGTTCTGACTGCCAAAGGGGATCTTCTGATCATTCATCTGATAGCTGGCGCTACCATAGAGAGTAGGATAATATGCCCCTTTTGCCACCCCCATTGCCAGATCAGCCTTTTCCAGACTGTTCCCCAACTCCTGCAACTCCTGCCGATTCTGTCGCGCCAGATTCTCTGCCTCTTCAATATTCAGATTGACTCGAAATGCGGTAACCTCATCCCTGATATCTACCCCCTCCGTACTCTCAATACCAATTAATTGTGCCAGTCGCAGCTTTGCCAGCAGCAGGTTGTTGTAAGCAGTAATATTCTGCTGCTCCATCTCCGAGACAAAAGTACGGGCGCGCAGTTCATCCGATACCAGTCCTATCCCGTTGGTGCTCCTGACATCTGCCAGCCTCCGGTGCTCCTTGGCATCCAGCAACGACTGTTCAGTTACTTTGAAAACGGCACGACTCTTCTGCACTTCCAGATATGCCTGGTAGACCTGGAAAGCGACCTCCTGGCGGCGGCGCTCCATTGCCAGCCGTTTTGCCACCTCATCCTTGCCGACCAGCTCGTGGCCTCGACTGACCGTAACGTCAAAGAAGAGCTGTTCCAAGGTGAGCGCGGTACGGAAATCTCCAGTAGCGACAGGGTTATTCAGATTGTCGAGCTGCAAGTCGCTCTGGGCAAAACGCCCCTGATCAAGTTTCATCATAAAGGTACGGGTCGGCATATTTGAATAGGAGGCTGTCTCATCCAGAAAGATATGGGGGAGATATCGACTACGGCTTGCCAGAACCGTTTTGTCCGCAGCCTGTTGTTCAAAACCGGCAGCTCGCAGCAGATGGTTTTTGTCCAAAGCCATGGCAATTGCCTCTTTAAGTGAGGTTGACGGCTCTGCAGCAGCAATTGCCGGTACAACGAGGCAAATTATTAAGAGGAGAACGATTCTCATACCCTGAATACACCCCCTTGGGACCATAATGCATATATATGTATGTTTATATATATTCTGCTGACGATATTGTCAAGTAAATTATAACGCATCAGGCAAACTTTGCTGACAGTATAAATTAAAATATATTTAAACTGCTCGCCTTGGAGGGAAATGGATTGACAAAGGAGTGGGAGGATTCTAGACTGAAGGCCCTTCACGCTCTGAGGTGCCCTGTGCTGGATAAGGAAAAATGGAAGCAACGGCTGAAAGACATCCTCTCGCTTGACAGCCATCCCGGCCATATTGCCGCCGGTTTTGCAGTCGGGGTCTTTATCAGTTTCACCCCTTTTTTCGGGGTCCATACACCGATGGCTATTATCGCCGCCCTCCTCTTCCGCCTCAACAAGCTGACCTGTATCACCGGTGCCTGGGTGAACACACCGCTCACCATAATACCGATACTTATCGCCAGTCACAGTCTGGGGGAATTCCTGCTCGGTCGCCCCAAAGGGACGTTCAAGGTGACCAAACTGGAGTGGCAGGCCCTGGAGGCTAACGCCAGCGAACTTCTCCTGGGGAGTTCCATCCTCGGCTTCGCTGCTGCTTGCACAGCCTATTTCCTCTGCTACTACCTGGTGGTCAGGTTCCGGCAGAAAGACGAGACTCTGGCAGAGTTGACCGAGGAGATGGAAAAGACCGGCGAAGAACTGTAATCGGGTAATTAATACCAAAGGCAAAAAAATAGGGGTGGTCAACTGCGACCACCCCTTTGTGTTAATGCTCTCCCCTGCTGGGAACTGCTATTTACCCAGAGTCGGGCTAATGATCAAATAGACTACATAGGCGACCAGCCCCGAGGCAGGTATAGTCAGGATCCAGGCAATCAGAATACGTTGGGCCACGTTCCAGTTGACCGCTGAGATCCGCTTGGAGAGACCTACCCCGAGGATGGACGAGGTGATTATATGGGTCGTACTGACCGGCATCCCTATGGAGGATGCCCCGAGGATAACCGCTGCTGAGGCTGTCTCTACACAGAAACCATGGACCGGCTGAAGTTTGACAAAATCCTTGCCAATGGTCTTGATGATCCGCCACCCTCCGGCGGCCGTCCCCAAACCCATGGCCACGGCACAGGAGACCTTCACCCAGGTCGGGACCATGAACGAAGAGATCGAACCGTAACTCACCAGTGCCAGGGTTATCACCCCCATCGACTTCTGCGCATCGGCAGTACCATGGGAGAAAGCCATCACCGCTGCTGAAAGGATCTGGAGTTTGCGAAACCCCTTGTTCAGATGAAACGGAGATTTGTGGCGGAACCCCCAGAGGAGCAAGACCATAAAGATAAAGCCGAAGAGTGTGCCGATGATCGGGGAGATGACAAGGGAAAGTACTATCTTTTCCAGCCCTTTCCAATGCAGATCATGAATGCCGGAATGGGCGATGACTGCCCCCATGAGTCCACCGATGATGGCGTGCGAAGATGATGAGGGGAGTCCATAGTACCAGGTGATAAGGTCCCAGATGATTGCCCCGGATACTCCGGCCAGGACTACCATCTGGGTAACGTTCTGTGGGTCGACTATCCCTTTGCCGATGGTGCCGGCAACTTTGGTGGAGACCATTGCTCCGGCAAAATTGAGGAATGCTGCCATGAAGATAGCCGCCTTGACCGACAGCGCCCGGGTGGAGACACAGGTTGCAATAGCATTTGCCGTATCATGAAAACCGTTCACATAGTCGAATATCAGGGCAAATACTATTACCAGCACCAGCATGACAACAGGGAGATGCTCAAGCATTCTTCACCACCACACTTTCCAAGATGTTGGCAGCGTCCTCGCACTTGTCTGTGGCCCGCTCAAGGGTCTCGTAAATCTCTTTCCACTTGATCAGCTGGATCGGGTCCTTCTCTTCATCGAAGAGCCGGCTTACCGCCTCGCGGCAGACTCTGTCCGCCTCGTTTTCCAGGGCATTTACCTCAACACAGTATTCCATGATCGGTTCAAGCTTCCCTCCAAGTACTGCAACAGCCTTGTCAATGGTCTGGCAAGACTTGAGGATGATAAAAGCCAACTCCTTGGCCTCAGACGTAGGCTTATCAACATTATACATGACAAGCCGCTGGGCAGAGGCATCGATCAGATCAAGAATATCGTCAAGTGCTGCAGAGAGCGCATAGATATCTTCCCGGTCAAACGGGGTGATGAAGCTTTTATTCAGTTTTTTGATGATCTCATGGGTCTGCTGGTCCCCTTTGTGCTCCACCTCTTTTATTCTCCGCTGGCTCCCGATCGGGTCTTCGAAACGATCGACCATATCTTTCAACAACTGTGCACCTTCGATGATGTTACATGTCATCTCCTTGAACATTTCAAAAAACTTCTCCTCTTTGGGGATCAATCCAAACATTTAAACCCTCCCGACAAGATAATACATGCTGTATTTAGATCAATTGGTCAAACTTGTTTTATTTAGCACAAATTTTTTCCCAATGCCACATCTATGTTACAGATGATTTACAATCAACACACAACAGCCCCCCTTGCTTTTTTTCGATCTTTCGCCTATTGTGATGCTCCATATAATATCTAGTCCAGGAGAACCGGATGAACCCAATCCATGCCGCGCTGCTCGGCGCGCTGCAAGGTGTGACCGAAGTCCTCCCCATAAGCAGTTCTGCTCACCTCATTCTCGTCCCCTGGCTGCTGAATTGGCCGGAGTCAGGGCTCACCTTTGACGTGGCGCTCCATCTCGGCACCCTCTTTGCCCTGCTCCTCTACTTCTGGCGCGATATCATCGAACTGGCTTACAACTTCATCCGCGGTCTGTCCGGCAACGGGTTGCACACCACCTCCAATCGGCTCCCGTTCTATCTGATCATCGGGACAATCCCGGCAGCCATAGTCGGCAAGAGTTTCGAAGCACCGATAGAAGAGCTGTTCCGCAAGAGTCCGCTGCTTATAACCTTGCTCCTGATCGGTTTCGGCCTGCTGCTTGCCTTCAGCGATACCATCGGGGCCAAACGCTGGAGAATGGACAATATCACCCTGAGAACTACCCTGTTCATCGGCCTGGCCCAGTGCCTGGCGCTCCTCCCCGGTGTTTCGAGGTCCGGCATCACCATCACTGCTGCACTGCTGCTCGGTTTCAACCGCGATTCGGCAGCCCGCTTCTCCTTTCTCCTGTCACTACCCATTGTCGCCGGCGCCGGAATCCTGAAGATCGGTCAGCTCTTTAAAAACGGGATTCCGCCAGGGGAACTGCAGGGGATGTTGATCGGTACGATCACTGCTACAATCTTCGGCTACGCCAGTCTGGTCCTGCTCCTACGCCTGGTTCAGAACAGCACCCTCTACCCGTTTGTCTGGTACCGGCTGCTGGCGGGTGGTAGCCTGCTGCTCTATCTGGTGAGCCGCTGAATCTAATCTATTATTACTAAGCAAGGAGTACAGCCATGGAGGGCGGGATAAAGAACTGGCCGGAAGAGGAACGTCCGCGGGAAAAACTGTTGCAAAAAGGGGCCGCTGCGCTATCCGATGCGGAGTTACTGGCTCTGGTGCTGCGAACCGGAGACGGCTCTGGCCGATGCAGCGCTCTCGACCTGGGAAGAGCACTGCTCTGTCAGTTCGGCGATCTGCGCACGCTGGCGAGTGCTTCGCTGGTCGAAATATGCCGTATCAAGGGTGCCGGCAAGGCAAAAGCAGCCTCCCTCAAGGCAGCTCTGGAACTGGCCAATCGCTGCCAGGGGCGACGCCTTGCCAGCCAAGACCACTTTACCACCCCCCTGCAGGTCTTCGAACATTATCATTATCACTACCGTGACCGGCGCAAGGAGTATTTCCTGGCACTACTGCTGGATGGGAAGAACCGTATCATCCGGGAGGTGCAGGTCTCCGAAGGATCGCTCAACCAGAGCATAGTCCACCCCCGCGAAGTGTTCAATCCTGCCGTGCGGGAATCGGCAGCTGCCATAATCCTGGTCCATAATCACCCCACCGGCGATCCGACCCCGAGCCGCGAAGACCTGGAGATTACCCGCCGGTTGAAAGAGGCGGGCGAACTGCTGGGGGTAAAGGTCCTTGATCACATAATCATAGGCGACGGGGAGTTCCTGAGCTTTGTAACTGCCGGGCTCCTCTGACTCATCCCCAGAGGGTAAAATAAAAAGTCGCCCCCTGCTGCTCTTTAGCCTCGGCCCAGATACTCCCCCCATGGCGCTGGATGACCCGCTGGGCAGTGGCCAGCCCGACCCCGGTACCGGCAAATTGAGCCGGGTTGTGCAACCGCTGAAAGGGGATGAAGAGTTTGTTTACATATTCCATGGCAAAGCCGGCCCCGTCATCACGGACAAAATAGACCTCTCTGCCGGCACCATCGGTTACCCCGAACTCTATCCGGGCGGCTGGTTTGTAGCCGGAAAACTTCCAGGCATTGCCGAGCAGATTTTCCATCACCAGGCGGAGCAGATTCTGATCCCCCCTTACCGGTGTCTTTGCGGCAATGACAAATTCCACCTGGCGTTCCGGGTCAAGTCTCTGTAGCTCCAGGGAGACCTCCCTGGCAATGGAGCTCAGATCCAGATCGACTGTTTTCATCTCGTCACGGGAAAGCCTGCTTAAGTCGAGCAGGGCATCGACCGTCTCCTTCAACTGCTTGCTGGCATATAGCATCCGCTCCAGATAGAGCTTCCCATCCCCTCCCAATCGATCGCCATACTCTTCCTGGAGGACCATACTGAACCCTTCGAGCCTGGTGAGAGGGGCACGCAGGTCATGGGATACCGAATAACAGAATGCTTCGAGCTCCCGGTTGGAGGCCTCCAGATCGGCAGTACGGCTCTTCACCCGCTCTTCCAGCTCGGCGTTGAGGCAGCGGATCTCTTCCTCTACCCGGCGCCGTTCGGCAAACTCTGCCTCCAGCAGCCTGTTCTTCTCCTCGATAGCCTGCTCGCGCAGGCGGGTCTCTTCCAGATGGGCTTGCAAAATGGTGTTGCGGGTCGCATAGCGGATCAGAAAAGCCATCCCGAGGAGGATCGAGAGCGCTATGGCTGCCATGGTGACCAGTAGTTTGCGAGGGTAACTGTCGTCCCGAAGAGAAGCAGCCGGAACAAAGGTGGCAAAAGCAAATGGGGTCTCGTTCACCCGGGTGAGGACCGCTTCCACTTCACCTCTGGCAACGGTATGATACCGATAGGTACTACCGGGCTGCCACTCGGCCGGGAACCGGCCGCTATCACCCGGCAGTAGCCCCTTGGCCGTAGCTGGCAGATGCAGGATTTCGCTACCAAACAGCAGGGCAATCGGGAATCTCGACTCTGACCCGGAATCGCCCAGAAAATATTCGTAGATGTTTAGCGAGTTCAGCTCGGCAACCAGCTGCCCCACCCTCTGGCGCTTGAAATAGCAAGGGCTGGCAAGAATTATGCGGGGTTTGTCACTACTCCCTATGCGATAGATCTCCATATTCTTGCTTGCTGTTACATACTTCCGCCAGTCAGACTGCTCTTCTCCCCCCTTCCACTGCCTGCTGTCGGCCAGCACCCGACCCTCCATGTCAAGGAGAAGAAGCCGTTCATAAATCAGGGTTTCACCTAGCATCTTGCTGTCACAGATACGTTTGAAATAGTCGTTTATTATATAGATACTCGCCTGGAGACCGTACTCCAGCGACATGCCGAGGGCGCGGTTTTCGAAATAGCCCCGGACCTCGCTGCTCTGGGCAAAATCGCGCAGATTATCAGCCCGCTCGGCATAGAAATAGCTGACCGCCATGGCCCGTCGTTCACTGTCATGGACCAGGTTGTGCTGTTCAGCAAGCTGCAGGGCCATCTGGGCACGGTACTGCCCCTGGATCAGGTAGCCGATATATCCTATCAGCAGCAGTACCACGAGGAATGCCGCCAATTTGGTCAGCCGGGTTATGACTCTGAGTGCAGGAAGTTTCATCTATGCTCGAATCTTTACCGCTCGGCATGGCAACCGACCGGTTAGTTATTGATCAGAGTTTCTTGAAAAATTCCGGGAAAAATGCCGGAGCAGTAGGATAGTACTTCTTCACCAACTGCATGTAGCTCCCATCTTTCATGCTTTTGCGCAGAAATGTATTGAACGCCTCCCGCAACTTGGGACTGCTCTTAGGGAAAGCAACTGCCATCTCCTGGCGGGGGGAGATCGGACCGATGATCTTGATCTTTCCCGGCCACTTCTCCAATGCCACCAGGGCATCAGGGACATCAAGGATGGTCATCTCCGCTTCGCCATTGATGATGGCCGGTGCCAGTTCGTTCAGCTTGCCGACAAAACAGATTACATTGGCACCAGTCGCAGCCAGATTGTAGAGCGACGGATCGAGACAGGTCTTTTCCAGGGCCAGGACGTTTCTGCCGCGCAACAGCGCCTTGACCCTGGCGATATCCTTTTCTATTACGCCGCTGGGTTTGATCGGCCGTACCTTAGAATCGGCTCTGGCCACCAGCCATATCTGACTCGGGAAGGTGGGGAGGGAGAAGGCCACTACCTTCTGCCGCCATGGCAGGATGGTGAACCCATTGGCCACCATATCCCCCCGTACCGGGACATCTTCCAAAAACTCCACTTCTGCGCCGCTGTTCTTCACCTTCTTGCCAAGCAGATCCTGCACCACAGTATCCCAGTCGGTCTTCACATATTCGTAACGTACCCCCAGTGACTGGGCAAAGCGCTGCATCAACTCCATATCCATGCCGTCACCGGCGCCGGTGACGAAATTGGCATAGGGGATACCGAGATGCCGTATTACCCCCTGCTCCATGATCTCCTTAAGATCTGCCGCGCCCACGACAGTCACCTGGCAGACCAGTATGGCAGCGCTGATAACAGCAAGCCACCATCGTCCATGTCTCATGTCACCCCTCCTTGCACAGACTTTTTGCTCGCATATTTTTGTCAACAATAGCTACCTGGATATAAACGCTATCAGGTATAACATAAAGAGCGACTAATACTCAAGCAGCCTGGTTAAGGTAAGCGGCTATCCCTGCGGAAAAACCGATCGGAGTGAAGTTGAAGGTCTGTTGCCAGGAGCTGTCACAGATGCTCCCTTCGGTCAACATCTGGATCTGGTCCATGGTCACCGGATAGAATGATAACCCCTGCAACAGCGGCGTTACCAGCCGCATCAGAAAGAGCGGTGAGGCCAGGGTAGAGACATGCTCCTTCCCCAGGACCCGACCGACTGCTGCCACCAGCTCCAGGTAAGTAAGCCGCTCAGGTCCGCACAATTCGTAAGTCTGGCCGCTACACTCCGGCCGAGAGATTGCCAGAGCGAAACAACGTGCTACATCAGCCGCATGGATCGGCTGCAGTTGGTAGCTGCCATCGCCGATAACCGGCACAGCCGGAAGAGTGGTGATCTGATCGGCAATCATGGTGACAAATGCATCCCCCTGACCGAAGATAAGGGAGGGGCGAAAAATAGTAGTCGCCAACCCGGACGAACGGACCAGCTCCTCGGCGCTGAATTTGCTCTGATGATATTTGGAAACCGCCTGGGGGCGGGTGCCGAGAGCTGACATCTGCAGAAAACGCCTGCAGCCGTGCCGCTGTGCCGCTTCCAACAGATTGGCCGTGGCATCGACATGCAGCCGCTCGAAGGTCACCCCCTGCCCGGGGAATTCGCGGATGATACCTACCAGGTTTATTGCTGCATCACACCCCTGCAGCTGATCGACAAAGGTCTCCAGCCAGGTGGCATCACCCTCTACCTGCTCGATCCCAGCTGCCAGACCGGTTTTCCGCTGGCGGACCAGCAATTTCAGTTGATGCCCCTCTTCCAGCAGTTGCCGGCAAAGATAGCTCCCGACAAAGCCGGTTCCACCACTTACGAAAATCTTCATGCGCCACCCCTGTCCCGGTCAGGAAATTTTTATTTTCCCCGCAAAGTGTATCGTACAATTCCGCAATTGCCACCATTCTCTTGCTGCGTTATAATCTGCCATGCTCACTACCCTTCATATCTTCCCCTCGGCAGCGGCAGCCGATACCTTCCGGCGGCAATCTCTGGCCGACCGGGCAGCTCACTTCGGCACCACCGCACTGACCCTGAAGGGGCTGGCAGAAATGCTCTGCCAGGGGGGAGCCGGCCGGCAGCTTTCGCCGAGCGGCCAGCGGATGCTGCTGCATAATCTGGTGCAATCCCAATATGCCGGTCAAACTGGACATTATGCAGAACTGCAGAAATTCCCCGGGTTTGTCGAAGCGCTGGCGAGCTGTATTGCCGAACTGAAGCAGGCCGGAATAGAGGCAGGGGATTTCGCCGCGACGGTCGCCCGGCTCGCACCATATAAGCGGCTCGGCGAACTGGCGCAACTATTTGCCCGGTATGAAAAGAGTCTGGCCCGGCTTGACCTGATCGACGCCAATGATATCGAGCGGCTGGCAATAAAATTTCTCCGCCAAGAAGAGAGTCCCCCGGCGCTGCTTAACGGCATCACCTCCCTGCAGCTGCATGCCATCTATGATTTTACTCCTGGGCAGCTGACGCTGCTCTGCCAGCTGGCGCGCCGGCTACAGGTCAAGCTCGCCCTCCCTTACGACCCCGACCGACCGGAACTTTATGCCTATGTTTCCCGCACTGCCGATGCCATAGAGGCGCTGGATGATTCCGCCCTCGACCTCGACCTCGACTTCACCCCCCCGGATGGACCTTTTCTGACCGCTCTCCTGGCCGCAATCGACGCCGGAAGTGCCAGCCCAGCCACCCCCCTGCCAGGGCCGATGCAGCTACTGGCTGCACCAGGGAGCTATCGCGAATGCGAGGAGATCGGCCGCAAGGTGCGGAGATTGCTCGAAGCAGGTACCGACCCGGCCGAGATCGCCGTTGCCAGTCGGGAGACCAGGAATTTTGCGCCGATGTTCGAAGATGTCTGCCGCCGCTTCCGCATCCCGGTCTCCTACCGGCGTGGTACCCCGCTGGCTATAGCGCCGCTGGTTCAGGCCTGCCTGGCTCCATTCCGGGTAATTGCCAGCCGATTCGGCAGGGAAGAGCTGCTGGCGCTCTACAGTTCGTCCTATGCAGCCGGTTCTCTCCGTAAAGCAACCCCCTCAATGGTTGAAGAGGTCTTGCTCCGCACCAACTACGTCGATGAAAGTATCGCCGGACTGGCACAGGTTCTGGACCGGCGCATCAAGTCACTGCAACGGGAGCAGCGCAGTTCGGCAGCGGAAGAGCGGGTCAGGCAGGTACTGCTCCCCCTGATTGCCGAACTGCGCCATTTTGCCGCGCGGAGGAGTCTGCCGGAATTCAACTCCTTGCTGAACAGCTTCATCGAACGGCAGCAATATTATCAGCAGGGGATAAATGCTGCAGACGAGCGGGCCCTGAAGCGGGATGCCTCCTCCATTACCCTGTTCCGTCAGCTTCTTCTCGATCTGGAGCATGATTCTGCCATGCTTGGTCTGGCCGCTGCACCAATCGGGCCGGCCGACTATCTGGAACTCCTCTTGCAGGGGATGCAGGGGGTCTATTTGAGCGGTGAGCGACGGAGCGGGGTGAGCATCATGAACTTTCATGAGCTGCGCGGCCTCACCTTCCCCCATCTCTTTCTCGGTGGCCTCAATGAAGGTATCTGCCCGGCCAGACATTTAAGCCACCCCCTATTCAAAGATAACGACAAGCTCCTCTTCCACAAAATCAAAGGGGGGAGGATATTCCGTACCGCAGATGAGAAGAGGCTGGAAGAACCGCTCCTCTTCCATCTAGCCATCAGCAGCGCGACAAGGTCGCTCACCCTTTCTTACAGCTATCTTGACGGTCAGGGGAAGGAACTGCTCCGCTCCCCCTATCTGGACGAACTGTTGAGCGTCATCCCGCTTGCAGAAGAACGTGCTCCGGTCAATCGCGTGGTACCACCACCAACTCTAACCCTTGAGCGGGAAGAATTGCTGAACGCCCTGGCTCTGGCCGGCACTGCAAAGCTACCCCCTGGCAGCGGTGACCAGCTGCAGGAGTCGCTTCACCGCATCACCGGCAATGCTGCCATGGAGGATGGACGGGAGAGGTTTTTCCAGGCTGCCGGCACGGAAACCCGGAGCGCTGCTGCCACCAAATATACCGGCGCACTGCACTCTACTGATATCCGTGCCGAACTGGCCGCCTGGTACTGCAGCCCTCCCGGGAACAGTTTCGCCCCGACCACGCTGGAAGATTATGGCGCCTGCCCGTTCCGCTACTTCCTCCGCCGCCTGCTCCGCCTCGACCCGCAGGAGAAGCCTGATCTGGAGCTACCGGTACGAGATGAAGGGGCATTGCTGCACACCATACTGCAGGAGTTTTATCAGCAGTTGCTGAGGCAAAACATGCTGCCGCTTCGTGGACTCCCCACAGAACAGCAGTTGCTGCTGCAGATCATCGCCAGCTGTCGGAACAGCTGGGAAAGTGACCGGCATATTGGTGAGCCGCTCCTCTGGGAGATCAGCATCGACCGGCTCACCACCCTGCTGGCCGGGCTGGTTGCCGCCGAGGGTGAGGCTAACTCACCCTTTATCCCCCAGGCATGTGAGCTCCCCTTCCAGGAGCTGCCGGTCATTTCCCCGGACGGTAGCATCATCTTCCTCCATGGCAAACTCGACCGGCTCGACGCCGATATGGCTGCCGGCGCCCTGCGGGTGGTCGACTACAAACTGGCAGCCAACAAGCAGAAGTATCAGCAACTGCTGAAGAGAGAAGAGTTGGGGGAGAGCTCCTTCCAGATGCCGGTATACCTGCTGGCCGCTGTCAGGGAGTTGGAAAAGCGGACCGGCCGGCACTTAACCAACTGTCATGTAAGCTACTGGCTGCTCCGCAGCCTCACCCCGCTTGAACAGCAGTTCAGCCTCGATCCAGCCGACCCGGCCGCCGCTTTTTTTGCCACTGACCTTGCAACCAGGGGAAGTATGGGGGATAATAATTTCCTGAACCGGCTCTGCAATAAAGTGGCAGCTATGAAAAACGGTGATTTCCAGATCACCCCGACCTCCTGTGACTATTGTGATTTCGGGGCAGTATGCCGTTACGTGGCCAGCGGCCGGCCGGCCATGGCGGAATTCGCCGGCGAATAAACTGCTATATTTAATCCAACATGCCAAGAAAGGGGAGGAGGAGATATGACTGACAGGAAACTGTTGCTGCTGCTGTTGCTGGCTATTTTCGGTGCTACTGCGGCAGCCGCGGAGATGACCGCCACCACTGCCGAGGGGAAGAAGGTGACTCTGCACGACAACGGCACCTGGAGCTTTGCCAAGGGGGCGCAAAAAGAGCCGGCCGGTAGCGGCAAATATGGACGGAGCACCGCAGCCACGGAGAAGATCGATATCCTCCGCGGCAAGGCTGCGGTCTTCTATGATCCGCTGAAATGGCGCAACCTTAAGGAGCCTGAACCGGGCCGGTTCGAATTGACCCATAAGGATGGGGACGCCTATGCCCTGGTTATTGCCGAGCGGATGCAGATGTCGCTCGAATCGTTGCGCAACATCGCCATCAACAATGCCCGCGAAGCTGCCCCCGATATCCGGGTGGTGGCTGAAGAGAAGCGTCTGGTGAACGGCAGCGACATCCTGCTGATGCAGACCGCCGGTACCATCCAGGGGATGCGGATCGTCTATGTCGGCTACTATTTCACCGGCAAGCAGGGTTCGGTACAGGTGATCACCTTTACCGGCGAGAATCTGCTCGACGATTTCCGTACCGACCTGGAGGAGTTCCTCAACGGCTTCCAGCTGGTGCAGCAGTGACAGCACTGCAGATAAGAGCCCCAAAGTGATACGTCGACTGATATTGATCATCTTATCCCTATTGAGTGGCGGCTGCCTCGGAATACCGAACGGGGTGACACCGGTCAGCGATTTCCAGTTGCAACGTTATCTGGGGAAATGGTACGAGATCGCCCGCCTCGACCACTCCTTCGAGCGGGGGATGGAGAGAGTGACTGCCGAATACTCGATGCGTGATGACGGCGGAATACGGGTGATAAACAGAGGCTATGACAATAAAGCATCCAGATGGAAAGAGGCTGAAGGGAAGGCCTACTTCGCTGCCGGGGATAACGAAGGGTATCTGAAGGTCTCCTTCTTTGGCCCGTTCTACGGTTCATATATTCTGTTCGAGCTGGACCGGGAGGGGTATCAATACTCCTTCGTCACCAGCAGCAGCCGTTCCTATCTCTGGTTGCTGGCCAGGAGCCCGTCGGTCAGCAACGAAGTCAGGGAACGCTTTGTCAGCAGGGCGAAGGAGCTTGGATATGCGACTGACAAGCTGATATATGTCCGCCATGATTAGCCGGGGTCCCGACCGGAAGAGATTTTCCCTTGACATCCAGCGCCATTGTCGGCGATTATAAAAAAATGATGACCGGCAGCTATTTTACCTTCAACGATTTTTACTTCTGGTACGGCTTTATCGCCGTCTGCCCGGGTAGAGTTTCGCGTTAGGTAAGCTGCAATACCATAACCAGACCGAAAGCCGAGGGTGGACGAACCGACCCCCGGCTTTTTTTATGTTATTATTTAAGGCCAGGGGGATATCATTCATCCGGCCTTTGTTGTTTTCGGGAGAGAGGAAGAGGAGATGATCATAGTCATGAAAGCAGGCGCAGCGAAAAAGGATAAGGACGAGGTATTGAAGCGTATCAAGGAGCTTGGCTACCAGCCGCATGTGATCCATGGTACTACCAGGGATGTGATCGGCGCAGTCGGTGACGAGCGGGGTAAGCTGGTACTTCAGTCTGTGGAGTCGATGCATGGTGTGGAGAGCGTGGTGCCGATCCTGAAACCGTACAAGCTAGCCTCCCGGGAGGTGAAGAAAGAACCGAGCATCATCGCCATCAACGAACAGGTAAAGATCGGCGGTCGGGAGATCATCATCATGGCCGGTCCCTGCTCGGTGGAGAACGAGACGCAGATCATCGACACTGCCAAAGCGGTCAAGGCAGCCGGGGCACAAGTGCTGCGCGGCGGCGCCTTCAAACCGCGCACCTCCCCCTATTCGTTCCAGGGGCTGGAGGAGGACGGGCTGAAGCTGCTGGCCAAGGCGCGCCAGCTGACCGGGCTGCCGGTGGTGACCGAGGTGGTCAACCCGGAGACCGCTGACCTGGTGGCCGAATATGCCGATATCCTGCAGATCGGCGCCCGTAATGCGCAGAACTTTGCCCTGCTGAAGAAGGTCGGCCAGCTGAAGAAGCCGGTGCTGCTCAAACGGGGGATGTCGATGACCATCCAGGAGTTCCTGATGAGCGCCGAATATATCATGAGCGAGGGGAACCAGGCGGTCATCCTCTGCGAACGGGGGATTCGCACCTTCGAGACTGCCACCCGCAACACCCTCGATCTCTCGGCGGTACCGGTGCTGAAGCAGATGACCCATCTGCCGGTCATAGTCGACCCCTCCCATGGCACCGGCAACCACCACTACGTCGCGCCGATGGCCGGCGCTGCCATTGCGGCCGGTGCCGACGGACTGATAATCGAGGTCCACCCCGATCCGGAACATGCCTCTTCCGACGGGCCACAGTCGCTCAAACCGACCAAGTTCGCCGCCATGATGGTACGGCTTCGCCTGCTGGCCGCTGCAATGGAGCGGGCCCTCCCCTGATTTTCCGGGTTGCCGCAGGGAGAAGATTGAAGTATTATGCAGCATAACGGCCGCCCCGCTGAGGGCGGGAAAACAAGCATCCACGGAGGGAAGCATGAAAAAGATCTTGATAGTAACCGTATTTCTGTTGGCAACCATCTGCCGCAGCAACGCCGCCACCCCCTACCAACCGGCAGCCGAAGCAGAGAGCGAAGCACAGCAGGCGCTGGTGGAACTTCTTACGCTCTGGCGCGACGGCAATTACGATGCCGTTTACGATCGGACCGCCTATGGTGGCAAGCTGGCCAAGGAGAAGTTCGCCAAGCGTTTGGCCGCAGCCTCACACAGGCCGGTCTGCTGCTGGGAGCAGTTGCAGGAGGTGAAGGTCTTGTCTCGGGACAGCCGGACCGTTTTAGTCCGCGGCAAAGTCGGCCTCGAAAGTGGCGGCGCCACCGAGTATCGGACCAAATCGTTCAAGCTGGTAAAAGAGGACGAGCGCTGGCGGCTCAGCCAGGGGGACATCCTCTCTCTGGCCGAAGAGAAGAAAGAGAAACGACGTGCCAGCTATCCGAAAAAGAGCGCCTTCAGCTATTAAGCCTTTCCTGTCAGGGGCAGGCACCTTTGTCGCAAGGGTGACCTGCCTTGATTCTCTGTTGTACCTTGACGCAGCTTCACCCCTTAAGGTAGTCTGAAAATATGGCTCTCAAATCGACTCACCATAAAGCTGAACTGCTCGCCCCGGCCGGCTCGTTGGAGTCTTTTTTCGCTGCCATGGAAAAGGGTGCAGATGCCGTCTATGCCGGGTTGAAGGAGTTTTCCGCGCGGGCCAAGGCGAAGAACTTCACCCTCTACGAACTGGAGCGGCTGACCGGCTATGCCCACTCCCTTGACCGGCAGGTCTATGTCACCATCAACACCCTGATCAAGGAGAAGGAGCTGCCGCAGCTGGTGGAGACCCTGGCCGCCCTGCAGGCGATGGGGAGCGATGGGGTTATCATTCAGGACCTGGCCGTGGCACGGCTGGTAAAGCGCTACTTCCCGGCCATCCCTTTGCACGCCTCGACCCAGCTAACTATCCACAACTCCCTTGGTGCATGCCAGCTGGCAGAGCTCGGCTTCCAACGGGTGGTGCTGGCGCGGGAACTCCATATCGACGAGATCCGCGAGATCGGTCGTAAAGCGCCGCTGGAGATCGAATGCTTCATCCATGGTGCATTATGCTTCTCCATCTCGGGACAATGTTACTTCTCCTCGTACCTTGGTGGCCACAGCGGCAACCGGGGGCGCTGCGCCCAGCCCTGCCGCCGCCAGTACAGCTACCGGGGGAAAGATGGATACTGGTTCTCCACCAATGACTTCTCCTCCATCGAGATGCTGCCGCAACTGATCGAGGCCGGAGTCGCCTCACTGAAGATCGAGGGGCGGATGAAATCGGCAGAATATGTAGCCAGCGTGGTCGGTGCCTACCGCCATGTTCTGGATGCTGTACCGGAGCGACGTAATGCCGCCGTTGCCGAAGCCAAGGAGCTGCTGAAGCTCTCCTTCGGCCGGGTGCCGACCAAAGGGTTCCTCGCCTCCCACGCCCCGACCGATATCGCCACCCCGTCCCTGAAGGGGGCGACCGGCCGATTCCTTGGCGAGGTACGGAGCAGCCAGGGGGAGAGGTTCAGTTTTATCAGCCGGGACCGGCTCCATGTCGGCGACCGGGTCAGGGTCCAGCCGAAGAGCGATATGGCCGGCCGCGCCTTTACCATCAAGGAGCTGCTGGTCGGTCGGCAACTGGTGAAAAACTGCCGCGAGAAGAGTGTCGTCACCCTGCTTGCACCGTTCAGCGTCAAGTCGGGTGACGCCGTCTTCAAGGTCTCCTCGGAGACCGCTTTCACCATGAGTGAAAACGCCTGCCGCAAAAGGCTGGAGGGGTTCAAGGGGGGGAAGCTCCCTTGCGAGCTGACCCTCACCCTGCATGGCGAAACCCTCCGCATCGCTGCCTTGGTGGCAGGGCATGAATCTATCCAGGAGTTCCACCTAGGCCAGCTGGAGCCGGCCCGCAGCAGTGACATGGCAGCCGTATTCACTGCCCAGTTCGGCAAATGCGGCGATACCCATTTCCAGTTGCGCCATCTTGCAGCCACTGATTTTCCGGCGCTGCTTATCCCGCCAGCCAGACTGAAAGAGATCCGCCGCCTATTCTACCAGACCCTGGCTGCTCAAATTCTGCCGGCCTTGAAGGCTGATCAGGAGAGGGGGAGGCGGGCGGCCATGGCCGAACTGGTCGGCACCCGTCCGGTCAATGCGGTACGCCGCCCGGAGCTGATCGTCCGCGTCGAACAGCTGCGCGATCTACACCTGCTCCACCGCGACGGTGTCGACGCCATCTCTCTGCCGGTCTCCAGGGCCAATCTGCATCAGCTCCCCCTCTTCAGCCGCAAGCTGCAGGGGCGACAGGAACAGCTCCTCTGGCGACTCCCTTTTATAATCTGGGAGGCGGATATCGACTGGTACCGACAGGCGGTCGCGGCCATCGTCGCGGTCGGCGGTCGCCGTTTCGAAGTCGCCAATCTGGGCCATTTTCAGCTTTTGCAGGAGATCCGGCAGAAGTTACCGACAGCGCCGACATTCGAACTTAGTACCGACTTCCGTCTCTTCTCGCTGAACAGCCAGGCTCTCCTTAACTGGCAGGAGCTGGGGAGCAGCGCAGCCACTCTCTATATCGAGGACGATCGGGCCAATATAGCCGACCTGCTCGCTGCTGACCTCTCCATCGGCCGCCGGGTAATGCTCTACGGCAGCGTACCTGCCATCACCTCGAAGATAGCCATCAAAGGGGTAAAGAGCGATGCTCCGATCGTCTCTGACCGGGGGGATGCCTATGAGGTGACCCTTCGCGACGGACTGACCGTGGTGACACCGACCAGGCGCTTCTCTTTAACCCAGTTCCGGGCGCAGTTGCAGGAGATGGGGTGCAAATGTTTCATCATCGACCTGGCAGCTGCAGCGCGGGAGGACTGGCCGCAGATTCTCGACACCTTTGCCCGCGGTGGTGAAGTGGCCGGCAGTTCGCCGTTCAATTTCGATCAGGGGCTGGTGTGATAAAGGTGAACGCTGCAAGATAAATGCTGTAAGCTGAAAGCTGCAGGTAAAATCATTATATTCCCTTTGAGAATTGAACTTAGAGCTATGGACTTTGTGATTCCGGAGGAGCTTTTCCTTGATTGATATATCGCAACCTGTGACCAGAGAACAACCGCCGACCAACGACTACCTGGTCCGGATTATTGCCAGAAGCGGCAGTTTCCGCGCCCTGGCCTGCGTCAGTACAGCACTGGTACAGGAGGGGTGTCGACGCCACGCTACCTGGCCGACCGCTTCTGTCGCCCTGGGACGGGGTTTGACCGGCGGGGCATTGATGGGAGGACTGCTGAAAACGGGGCAGAGGCTGGCGCTCCGTTTCGAGGGGAACGGGCCGCTGCAGAAGGTTCTGGTGGAGGCGGAGAGTAATGGTGCGGTGTGTGGCAGGGTCGGTGTGCCGGAAGTCGACCTGCCGCTCCGTAACGGCAGTTTCGATGTGGCTGGCGCCCTCGGCCGGGCCGGCCTGTTGACCGTCACCATGGACCTGGGGATGAAGGAGCCGTACCAAGGGACAGTGATCTTAAACAGCAGCGAGATCGGCGCAGACCTCGCCTACTATCTCACCGAGTCGGAACAGGTGCCGTCAGCGGTCGGACTCGGCGTCTATATGGAGAAGGATGGCTCTATTGCCGCAGCCGGCGGCTTCCTGGTACAGTCACTCCCCCCTCAGGACGAAGTAGCTATTGACAAATTGATGCACAGGATCAACGAACTATCGGCAATATCAGACCTGCTTCGCCAGGGTGAGACACCGGAACAGCTGCTGGCCAGACTATTTGCCGACATCCCTTACGACACCCTGGAGAAACGGGCCATCGCCTTCCACTGCACCTGCAGCAAAGAGAAGATCGAACGGGTCCTGCTCACTTTGGGCCGCGCAGAGCTGGAGAAGCTGCTGGAGAGTGAGGGGGGGGCAGAGGTGAGCTGCGAATTCTGCCGCGAGCGTTATCACCTCGACCGGAGCGAACTGACATCACTCCTGACTAGTGATAGCTGAGGGGGTCAATCAGGCGATAGTGTGCCGAATATCCTTCCCCTTGACCATGAAAATCACCATTTCGGCGATATTGGTGGCGTGGTCGGCAATTCTTTCCAGGCATTTCGAAATATAGGTGATTTTGATGGAGCGGCTGATGGTCTCCGGGTCCTCGATCATAAAGGTAAGCAGTTCCCGCTGTATCTGGATGTTCAGATCATCGATAAACTGGTCGTCCTTGCATACCTTGATAGCCAGCTGATCATCACTGCGGACAAAGGCATCTAGCGACTCCTTGACCATCACACCTGCCCAGTGAGCCATGCGTGGCAGGTCGATATAAGGCTTCAAGGGGGGTTCTTCGTTCAGCTCTTTGGCCCGCTTGGCAATGGCGGCGCATTGATCGCCGATCCTTTCCAGGTCAGTGACTATCTTCAGGGCCAGGGTGATGAAGCGGAGGTCGCGGCCGGCCGGCTGGCGTCTCGCCAGTACCTCCAGGCATTTCTCATCGATATCCATCTCCAGGTGGTTGATCTGATGATCAAAGGCAATGGTCTGCTCAGCCAGCGCAGTGTTACGCTCCACCAGTGATCTCATGGCGTCGCCAATCATCGACTCCACCTTGCCACCCATCTCCAGCAGCTTGCTCCGAATCTCATTCAACTCTGCGTCATACTTTTTGATTATATGTTCGCGTTCCATCTTGAACTCCGTGACTAGGGAATGGGGATCTGGTACCAGTGACCAGGTACCCACATCCTTGCGCCCTTTATTTTTCAATTTTTATGTCGATTCCCGTTCCCCGTTCCCTATCCACGCCCCTTATCCGAACCGGCCGGTAATGTAGTCCTCGGTCTGGCTATGGTCAGGGTTGGTGAATATCTTCCTGGTATCGTTGAACTCAACCAACTCCCCCATGTAGAGAAAAGCTGTATAGTCCGAGACCCGTGCTGCCTGCTGCATATTGTGAGTGACAATAACCACGGTGTACGACTCTTTGAGCTCGGTAATCAGTTCCTCGATCTTGGCAGTGGCTATCGGGTCAAGTGCCGAGCAGGGCTCGTCCATCAGGATCACTTCTGGCCTCACCGCAATAGTCCTGGCGATACAGAGCCGCTGTTGCTGCCCCCCGGAAAGATCCATGCCATTGCTCTTCAACCGATCCTTTACTTCGTCCCAAAGGGCTACCCGTTTCAGACAGGATTCGACAATCTCGTCCGCCTCCCCCTTCTTTATCCGGCTGTTCAACCGGTAGCCGGCGATAACGTTATCATAGATTGACATCGCTGGAAAGGGGTTTGCTTTCTGAAAAACCATGCCGACACGGCGACGGATTGCTACCGGGTCGATATCACGTTCATAGATGTCGGTATTGTCAAGCAGTACCTTGCCGCTTACCCGGGCTGCCGGGACAAGGTCGTGCATCCTGTTTATACTCCGGAGCAAAGTCGATTTGCCGCAACCTGAAGGGCCGATAATGGCGGTGACACAGTTCTTCAATATCTCCAGGCTGACCCCCTTCACGGCATGATTGCCATTGAAGTGGACATCGAGGCTCTCTAATATAACTTTCTTGTTCATCAGTGACTCCGTCAACTTTCTTGTCTGCTTTTGCCGAAATATCTTGCTGCCAGATTGAGGGTGAACATCACTACTACCAGCACCAGCGCCCCGGCCCAGGCGAGACGATGCCAGTCCTCGTAGGGGGCGATGGCGAAACTGAATATCTGCAGCGGCATGGCTGCCATAGGTGCACTGACTTCCCAGCTCCAGAACTGGTTGCCCAGAGCGGTAAAGAGAAGCGGCGCAGTTTCGCCGGCGATCCGGGCGATTGCCAGCAGGATGCCGGTCACTACCCCCTTCATGGCACTACGCAGGGTAACCTTGAGGGTGGTCCGCCAGAGCGGCACCCCCAGCGCCAGGGATGCCTCCCGCAGCGATACCGGCACCAGTTTCAACTGCTCTTCAGTGGTGCGCAGAACGATCGGGATCATGATCAACGCCAGGGCAAAGGCACCGGCCAGTGCTGAAAACCCTTTAAACGGGACCACCAGCAGGGTATAGGCGACCATGCCGGTAATGATCGACGGGATCCCAGCAAGGATGTCGGCACTGAACCTGATGGTACTGGCAATGCGGCTGCCGCCGTATTCTGAGAGGTAAATGGCACCAAAGATACCTACCGGTATTCCGAGAAGCGAGGCCATGCCGATCATCACCGCCGAGCCGGCCATGCCGTTGGCCATACCGCCACCGGTCTCACCGGTCGGTTTCGGTATCTGGGTAAAGAAATCTATGCTGAGCGAGCTCAACCCCATCTTCATGATATGGAAAAAGATCATCCCCAGTGGCAACAGAATAAGTGCTGTTGCACCGAGCATCAAGAGCGTGGCGATAGCGTTGCGCAAATGGCGGAGTTGCAGATTCTTCATCTGGCTGCTCCTCCACTCTGCTGCCGGGATACCCCCCAGAGCAGCAGTCTGGCCATAATGTTAATCACCAGGGTGACACAGAGGAGCAACAGGCCGATCTCCATAAGGGCCGAGGCGTGCAGCTTGGAGGTGGTTTCGGCAAACTCGTTGGCAATGACGCTCGGCATGGTATAGGCTGGAGCTATAAGGGAGAGTTTGATCTGCGGCGTATTGCCGATCACCATGGTGACCGCCATGGTCTCGCCGATGGCCCTCCCCAGACCGAGGATTACAGCACCGAGCATTCCGGAGCGTCCATAGGGGAGTACCGCCATCCGGATCATCTCCCAGCGCGTAGCGCCAAGAGCGATAGCAGCCTCTTTCTGGCTCTGCGGGACAGTTGCGATCACCTCCTTGGCGATTGCAGTGATAATCGGTACGATCATTATCATCAGGATGAAGACCGCGGCCAGCATGCTCACCCCGTATGGAGCACCCTGGAAAAAGGGGAGGAAACCAAAGTATTTGATCAGTAAAGGTTGGACTGTCTTCTGCAACCAGGGGGTCATGACCAGTATCCCCCAGAGACCGTAGATAACACTTGGGATGGCTGCCAGCAATTCGATCAGCGTAGCTACTGTTGCACCGACCCGCTTCGGCAGGATCTCGGTGATGAACAGCGCAGCGCCGATACTTAGTGGAGTAGCCAGGAGAATGGCCAACAGCGACGACACCACCGATCCGTAGATAAATGGCAAGGCGCCGAAACTCTCCTGTACCGCATCCCAATCAGAACTGTTGATATATCCAAAGCCGAATTTACGGATGGCCGGCAGACTCTCCCTGACCATCTCCACCACCATCAGAGCGATGATAAGCAGAATGCTGAAGGCAAAGATGACTGTAATCCCTTTGAAGAGATAATCGCCAGACAACCGGCTTTCAATTTTCCAGCGCTGTGGTGAATTCACTCCTGCCACACTTCCCCCTGCAATAAAGCCTTAGTGCTCAGATAAGAACAATTTATGTCTCGTAACAACTTCTTAACCTGATTGCCACATTTGCCAGCTCAGTAAAAAGGCCCGGACAAGTTGGTGAAGGGGAAAACCTTGTCCGGGCATAAAATCAGGTAGCGGTTTATCAGTATTTGATGCTCTTGATAGTCTTTTCTACCATCTTCTCCACTGCTTCCGGCAGCGGTGCATAGAGGAGCGGTGCCGCCATCTTCTGCCCCTTGTGCATGCTCCACTCAAGGAACTGCACCAGCTTCTGCCCCTTTACCTTGTCTTTCTGCTGTTCATAGACCAGCAGCCAGGTGAAGCCGACGATCGGATAGGTATCCTTGCCCGGCTGGTTCACCAGTGAAATGCGGTAATCGGCCGGCATATTCCTGGCAGCTCCTGCTGCAGCAGCACTGGTGCTCTTGATGTTCGGTTCGACAAATATACCGTCCCTGTTCTTGAGAGTCGCGTAAGGGAGCTTGTTCTCCACAGCATAGGCAAGTTCCACGTAGCCGATGGAGTACTGGGTATTCTTCACCTGGCCGGCAACACCTTCGTTCCCCTTGCCGCCAAGACCTATAGGCCACTTGACCGAAGCCCCCCTGCCGACTTTGGCTGCCCAATCCTTGTTGACGCTCGACAGATAGTCGGTGAAGATGCTGGTGGTGCCGCTCCCATCGGATCGGTGGACTACGATGATAGGCTGGTCGGGAATTTTCATGCCCGGATTGTCGTTGGTGATCTTCGGATCGTTCCACTTGGTAATCTTGCCGAGGAAAATATCGGCCACATCCTCAGAGGAGAGTTTCAGCCCTTTGGGAATCCCTGGGATGTTATAGGTGACCACCACTGCCCCCATGACCGTCGGGATATGGAGCAGTTTGCCAGGAGCGGCCTTAAGCTCGGCATCGGAAAGGTACTTGTCGCTGGCACCGAAGTCGACTGTCTGGGCATTGATCTGCTTGATCCCGCCACCGCTGCCGATCGACTGGTAGTTAAACTTCACCGATGGGTCAACCTTGGCGTACTCGCTGAACCATTTGGAATAGAGCGGGTAGGGGAAGGTGGCGCCGGCACCGTTAATGAGGGTCCCAGCCAAAACCTGGCTGGTCATGGAGACCAGAGTCATCAGCGCCACAGCAATTATTGAACTGATACGAAGCGATTTCATTGATTCGCTTTCCTCCTTCAGATTTTGAGTTGTTAGTATTTTTGTTATCCAAAGAATCGCAGATAACTGTTACAGCCATGTTACAGGTTACTGAACAGTGCGTGAAATCGTCTGGCCCGCTTTTAAGCCGATTGACGAATTTAGGCTCCTCTGTAGCAGCCGGACTTCTACAGCTTTTACTGAGCAAGATTGACATAATGTCACAAAATAATTGTCTTCCTGAAACACAACTGCATAAAGCAAGGGTTATTATGGTCGATAAGTAAAATAAATAGCTAAGGAGACTTTATGAAGCTCATGCCGTTTGGCGACTACTACCTCTGGTTTTGCGACTGGTGCGATTCGCAGAACAGAACCATCTGGACCCGCATCGACACTCATAATCTGACCTGTGCCGCCTGCTATCGCCCCGTTGATCTTGCTGGCACTGCCACTATGCAGCCGCCATTAAGCTTGGTAAAACATGCTGCCGGCAAGCTGCATCAGCAATAGGATATTGCACATGGCGATTATTTAATTTAAGGTTTTGCTGACCTGACTTGCCAACCAACTGCTTTATTGTTGTTTCCGGTCTTTGCATGCCTTAAATTGCCGACCGCAACTGGTGCAGACAAAACTTTGCCAACCACGGACCGTCCTGCCAAGCCAGTAGACAACCAATGTGTTGCATAATGGGCAGTTCATGAGGTCTCCTTTCCTGATTATAAGTCGGGTATATGCCGCAGATGTCGAAATCATATCCGTTCTTTATTGACGTGAAAGGTTATGGCCGCCCCGGTCACCATGCTCCGCCCGGTATGAAGGAATATGGCCAGCCAGAATGACTGTAGCAGCAACAGTGGCAGTGGCGACCAGAGCATCTTCAGCGCCTCTGTCAGGCTCGGGGTGGCGACATAAATATCACGAAAAAAACAGGCCGTAGCCAAACTGTAGACAATTGCCCCCCCACCCATTATCTGGTAGGCAGAAATCTTCCCCGCACCCCGGTAATCGGCCCGCAGGAACTCCGATAGGTAGCGCCATAATTGAGTGACTATTATGCTGAGCAGAAAGGCTGCGGTATAATATTGATTTATAAATAGGACAACACTTATCATGGCGGTGGCACTATAGAGAATTGCCGTCATGGCCTGTACCGGAAGTAACCGCTCGCCGTCGAAACCGCTTGCATAGGTGCTCTTTTTGGTAGCACCGGTAAAAATCTGGGTATATCTGGCAAATAGCCGCTGCAGCACAGGATGGCTCTCCTGTAGAGGTTTGCCGTAACAGCAGCCAAAGCTGAGGCAGGCAAGCCGGCCAAGCCCTTCGCCAAAAGCATAGGCAATGGCAAAAGCGGCCATACCCCCTTCATAAGGGATTACCGATGCAAAAGTTGGCGACAGCCAGCTGTTACATACCTCTATCAGCCAGGGTGCAGTTATGACCCCGACAAATACAGCGCCCCCAACCGTCAGAGTATGCCTTTTCCCTTCAACCAGCCAGGCTACTATGCTGGCGGCAGGGATGCAGATCAGCAACAGTATGCCGACCAGCAGTGCTGCCAGGAGAAGCGGCACCCCCAGACTGCCGATGAGAAGCAGAAAGATAAACGCAGCTGCCAGATAAGCATTTGCAGAGAGGATCCCGTACCAGGTTAGGTTGAGCCCCTGCCACTGACCGTCTGCGCACTTCCGGAGAGGTATGGTGGCCACCATCTGCCAGCGCTCGGCAGGCAAAAAGCGAACCCCCCAGAAGAGATAGCCGCTGATGGCAAAAGAGAGCAACAAGATAAATAGCAGGTCAGACATGAATAACCCTTCTCAAACAGCAGGAAGAGCAAGCAGAGAGCGGACCTTGATGTCGGTCTCTACCAGAGGTTGGCCGAACCCGGCAGAAAAACGGCTGGACACCTGCTGCTTACGCATATTGGCCAACAGATCGGCGGCAAAATCGACCCGCCCTTGCTGGAAAATCAATACATCGGTGCTACTCCCCGGGCGGTAGAGGCTTTTAGGCGCCCCCCTGACGACAAACATGCCAGGCTCTACGGGGCGCGGGTCCTGATACCACTCTCTGCTGTAACACTGGACAATCTCCCCGATCATCAGCGCTACTACCTCTATCATTGCTACCAGCCCAACTCCGGTACCTCCAGGAAGATCGGTATCGATAATAGTCACTACCCGCTTGTTCTTTGAATAGGGGGTGGCTAATTCAATTATCGCGCCTGGATTGCAGGAATGATAGGTCCCTGGTAGCTCGTAGATGTCCAGAACCACCCCTGCCACTGGCGTATGGTTATAGTGATATTTGTCAGGGGTGAGGCGAAAGACGGCAAAGTCCCCCTGCCGGAACGCATCAAGCCAGATCGGCCGGTCCAGACCTAGTAATTCAGGATAGGAAAAGAACTTCTCCTTCAGAAAAAGCAGTGATGTTTCGTTGAACGAACCGACGATTACCCTGGCATCAGCAGGAGCTACCACTGCATCTGGCCTGTCTGGCAGTGGCCGGCAGCTCTGGTAGCGTATCTGCCGTTCAAAAACTGTTCTTGGAGTGGTAAAAAACTCCGGAGGGTCAAGGCATTCCGTCAAATCTACCCCGCATGCCGCAATAAAGTCTCGATTCCCAGTCACCCGGCTGCCAAAGGGGAGGTCGAAATTTACAAAGCCGAGCATACTAGACATCCGACCACTCGTTAGCAGTCTGAATAATTGCGGCGCATTCTCCCTCACCTCATGATAAAGCAGGCCAACCAGGCGGTCGCCAAACAACTTCTCGGTGCAGACCGAACCACTTTCGCGATCGATGTACTGATGCGGCATGCCAACCATAACCTCAATTTCCCCCCTGTAATATATTATTAGCCCGGCAACAGTCATCATGGATCGAAACTAACAGCAGGGTCATTACCCGCTCCAGCAGATCGATTGATACCGTTTCATTGACTAGCTCTTTTCTCATTTTTCGCAGCAATATTGCCGGACTGTCATTAAGTAGAGCCCGACGAAGGGCGTAGTTGCATTCAAAATACTCACTCTGATCCAGACGCAACAGATCCTCTTCGAAAAACTGCAACGCTTCTTCCAGATGACGCCGTTTGAGTGTCTCTCGATAATAGCGCTCTGCCCCTTGGTTGAAATCTTCGCTCCTTACCTTCAGAGGCTCTTTGGCTCCCAGTTCGTCGAGAATCCCACGGGTCAGTCTGCCGGCGGCGCTGTGCCGTTCGGGCTGGGCCAGCCTCAGCGCCAGGTCTTCGATGGTCTCCTGCAGGCCGAGCATTTCGATCAGATCTGCGCCATCTTCAATAATGATCTTCAGCAGCGCTTGCCGGTATTCCTGCTGCTGCACCCGCAGGTAGCCGGGATAGCGCTTGCTGCTGCGGGTAGAGCTGGTCCGGCCGATAACCCTTTGTAAAAGGGTGTTACCGCTCTCTCGCTGAACGAAAAAGGTCGGCAGGCCGATGGCCGCACCGAAGAATATCTGTCGGCGCTCGCTCTCCACCGAAGGGGTGTCGGGAATCTGTTTATGGCAAAGCTTTCCCGTGGCAATCTGCTTGAAGGCAAGTGCCGTCAGCAGAGTTTGCAGGTCGGCAGCACGGCCCAGATCATCCTCCAGACTTTCAAACTGGCTGAAATGACGACCCTCGAACCCTGAATAACCGTTTTTGCTGATCTCCCGCAGGCGATAGAGGAGATAGACCGCCATCTGACTGTCGAAGACACCGAGATCAGCTAGATCCTTCTTGAGCCGCTCAGTATTCCCCATGGTACCATCCAGCGCCGGACTGGCTCCGGTCGAAAGGAGACAGACCAGGTAATCGAGCAGCCTGAAGTCAGGGACAAAATCGCCATTCAGACTGAATGTAATGCTCAGCAGCCGGTCGAGCCAGTCCGGCCCGAAGGGGGTGACCGGCCGGCCAAATATATTGATGTTCGCCTTTTTCTGCCAGCGTCGCCAGACCATCCGCAGATGGGTATAGTCCAGTTCATGGGGGAGGAAACCGAGCGCCAGTTCAGGGTGGAAATCGGTATATCCGAGACGGTAAGGGGAAGCGCTGTAGCTGCCGACAAAGAGAGGGAGAAAATGTTCCACATACTTGATCACCAGATCGCCCAGGGATTTCTCCTCCCTAGATGTGAATCCGGAGCCAGGGTCCTGCAGAGAAGCTGTCAGCCGGCGGCTTCCCAAACTTATATGGGTGCCGTTATTGGCCAGACTGATATTAGAGGTATTTGGCAGGACCACCAGATTGTTGACGATTATCCCTGCTTCCCGCAGCTTGGCTACGGCATTCAACTGGCTGCGGGAGAGGACCTGATGGCAGAGACCCATGTAGCGATACTTCTCCTCCCCCCGGCGCCACCCAGACAGGCAGGGGCTCATGAACAGTTCCCGGTAGAAGGAGTCGGAGATAGCACCATTGAGTGATTTCTGTCGCAACGGCGGATTTGGGGCAAAATATATCAGCGCTTGCTGGCCGCGCTCCTGTAGTTCGAAACGTTTATTTGCATACATCACCAGAAGCTGGCTGAAGAGAAACCGTTTCCCGGTCTCCCTCGCTATCCCCTGTCCCACCCGGTCGGCTGTAGTCAGTGGGACAACATGAAAGGAGTACGTTTCCGGAGAGGTATTGTCGTTGAGGAAATGCTCCATCAGCCGTTCTCCGGTCTGCCGTAACGGGATCGCAAGTTCAACCTGACGACCGAGAAAATCGGCCAGACTTATTTTGAGTAGATAACTGATCGGGATTCGCAGCATCTCTTCGCCATTTTCCAGAAAGAGAAAACGGTGGCAATCGCTGCGTGGCTGGCTCTTCGGGTCATCCTTGTCTGCCTTAAGATCATACTGCAGTACCCGTTCAGCGAATTCACCAAGCAAGCGGCGCGGGAAACGGACCCAGCTGTTTTCCCATACCCCTTCCTGGTTTGATTGTAGAAAATGTTCCAGGTCGGTCAAGAGGCGGCGGGGGGTATCACCGGCGGCAGCCCGCTTGAGGATATTGGCAAAATAGTTGGACTGCTCGATGGCTAACGGCAGGTCTACCGTTGTTTTTTGCCCGGCCACGGCTGCCTGCAGTTCCGATTCCGAGCCGCAGGTGGTGTCATCCAGGGAAAAGGGGAGCGATGCTGCCAGCGCTGCCGATGAAGCAAAGGAGACTCCTGCTGCTGCAAGGTGGAGGCTAAGATCAGCATCTTCAACAAAGGCTCTTGCCATCGGTTCTGTAGCAGACTGTTGTCGCAGTGCTGCGCTAAGTTGTCGCATCAGGCCGCCTCCTGTGGCTTACCAGGCAAAGGCTTTCCTCCCAGACAAAAAGTTGCCAGGTCTTGCACCATATCGCCTCTCAGAGTCGGGTCTATGTGGGGGATTTTACTCTGTCCGCCAATTTTCCCCCTGACCTCTCTTGACCAGCTATATATTGCTTCCGCTGGCACTACTACTACCTGCGGCGCGGCAATTCTCCCTTGGTGGCGGAAAGTCGCATAGTCGGTGTTCTGCTGGCAAATAGCCATATCCAGGTACTCTGTGATGATGGAGCAGTCCCAATTGCCATTACTGCCGGCCAGGACCCATAGATGTCTGCGGGCGCTTATATCCGGTCCGACCATGAATTCGCTGATGGCAATCCCTTTGAGTTGGTTCAGCCTGGCTATCGCCTCCTCAACCTCCCCTTGGGTAACCTTCTCCTCGAAGCGATCGAGGAAACGATCCCGCCCGGTGAAGTCGATAAAGAGCGTCTCCATGTTGGTAAAACGGATGGTGTCTCCGATATGATAGCGCCAGAGACCTGCGCAGGTAGAGAGGATAACGGCATAACGCCGCCCCGGTTCAACACCTTCAAGCGGTACTGCCGTCGCATCAGGGGCTGGCGCACCGCTATCGGTAAGATCATCCAGCGGCACAAATTCGAAAAAAGTGCCATAATATGGCGCCAGTCGCATCTGCGCCTCTCCGGCCAGCTGATAAGCCATAAATGCCTCGGACGAGGGGAGCAGTTCCAGAAAAGCCGGAGAACTTTTGCCAAAGAGGCTACTGAACTCAAGCTGATAAGGCTTCAGGCTGGTGCCGCCATGGATGATAAGTTCCAGCTGGGGGAGCGCCTTGCTCACCTCCACTCCTGCCAGTTCGACGGTACGGCGTAACAGCAGCAGTATCCAGGGTGGCACCCCGGAAATGGCACGGATGTTCTTCTCCGAGACGAGCAGGCGGGCCATCTTCTCCAGTTTTTCTCCCCAGGGGAGGGCGGCCATTGCCTTATCAGGGGCCACAAAAGGGCGCAGATAAAATGGTGAATGGGCAAAAGTTATGGCGCTCATGTCGCCACTCAACACCCCCTTACCATGTTCTGTCAAGCTCGTGTTACCGGCCATGTATAGCAATTTGCCTCGCAAAAGTCTGCTGTCGGGTTGATAAGCCAGATAAGCTGCTATCATATCAATGGCGGCATAGCGGTTGGCAGCGAACATCTCTCTGGAAAAGGGGATATATTTGGTCGGTGCCGTAGTGCCGGAGGTCTCACAGAAAAAGGGGATTCTCCCTGGCCAGGTGAAATTATCGATATTGAGAGAAGTTTTACCCGTCAGGTTGGTCACCCCGGCGGCAAAATAGTCTCGCCAGAAATCAGTATAGGTACGGATCGGTACCTGCTGACGGAATCTTGCGTAAAGCTGCTCATAGGGGAGTCGGGCCAGTTCAGCAAAACCATGGTCATGGCCGAAACGGCTCTCCGCACCCTGCTTGACCAGCCTGGCCAGAATCTGGCGCTGGGCGGCATAAGGATCGCGGCGAAGAATAGATGCACTACGCCAAGCTGCCGCTAACTTGAGCGTCATATCAATCGGGCGTAGGGCTAAATCGCGCAATATATCTATGCTATTCATCAGACCACCGCAAAGAGGGGAGGGGAGACCAGCTTGTCATACCAGACCGAGATCAGCGGGTTGTAATACTGCTGATGAAAGATCAACGAGGCATGGGCAACCGCATCCTTGTCCCGTGATGCAACAACCTTGCGAAAAGTCCCGCGCGGAAAAGACCGTACCCGCCGGGAAGGATCACGCAAAAGTGCCAGCGTGGGTGACGTAGGGGCAAGGAGATTGTCTTCCATCTCAGCCAGAAGGGTAAGGGCTGGCCCGGTAAAAAGAGGCTCTGCCATATCGAGTGGGGCGAACTCGCTTAACGCCATGACCCGCTCATAGCCGCCAGTGGCAGGAGTATCTTCGATTACAGACATAATCTTGCGCCGGATGGAGAGATGGCGGCTGGAGAGTTCCCTGTTTTCTGCTCCGGCTGCAAAGAGTGCCTGGAAACAGCGCCGCGCCCGTTCGATCTGTTTCTCGATGTCATCACTACTATCTGCATCAGCCTTAAGAATCCGCTTCAGGTTACTCTCCAGCATCCGCACTCCACCTCTTTTATCTTCTTCCGGACGGATCAGGTCAGTGGTGCATAGAACCGGGCTGGCCATGACGATACCTTTGATGCGCAGGTTCTCCTCAGGCATCATGCTCTGGAGGAAGCGGGCCAGCAGGCCACAGCCAAAACTGATACTGAATATTACCGGTCTCTTCCCCCGCCGGTTGATATCATCAATCAGGTCTGCCAGTTGGGCAAAAAAAATCGCCGCTGAGAAACCGCGACGGGGGTAGTTAAGATAGTAGATGCTGCCATATTCCTTGAAGAGTGGTCGCTGAAACTCCACCACTTCGGTGGCGTCAGGGACAAAACCGCCAATAACTATGGTAGGAATCTGACCGCTACCCTTTTCCTTGAATATCTGGCAGTGAACCGCGTGGTGGCTGGCAACCTCCCTGGAGTCCTGGAATTCGCGCTGACGGACTCGGGGGGTGTAAGGTTTGATGGCCATCTGCCGCCACAGGCCGGTAGCCGCTGTGGCGACAGTTACCATGGCAGGGTGCTGTCGCATAGTCTGAATGAATGTCTGAGGGGCTGGATCTCGCATGGTCTCTCCTTGTTGTTTTCCCGGATTATCGCAGTGGAGAGTTACAGCGCTGTGGCAAAAAGGAAAATTATCTGTAGCGATAGATATGTTCCTCTTTGAGTGGATGGGATGCCGGAGGGGCAAGTAGATAACCCTGGCCAAAGGTGATGCCGGCTGCAGCAAGATAATCCAGTTCCTCCTGCTGCTCTATACCTTCGGCAATCACCTTGGCCCCGATCCGGCTGCAGAATGAAAGAAGCGATTCCACCAGGGCCTGGCGGGTGGTGGAGCGATGGATATTGCTCACCAGTGAGCGGGCCAGCTTGACATAATCTGGTTCCAGCTGCGCCAGCATCTGCAGCCCGGCATAACCAGAACCAAGATCATCTATGGCGATACCGTACCCCTGTTCGCGGTAGTGCCTGATTGTGCGACTAAACAGGTCATAGTCATCAATAAGGGTCCTCTCGGTAAGCTCGAAGACAATCCGTGACTTCTCTATCCCCAGTTCATCCAGCAACGCCGCGGTGTAACCACGTTCGTGTCCGCTAGATTGTAAGATTGTCGGGCAGACATTGAGAAATAACAGCCCTGGCACTTTCAGCTCCCCAGCCTTTAGCAACGCCAGTTTGCGGCAGAGTTTTTCCAGTGGTGCAGCTAAGCCGCTTAAAGAGGCCTTGTGGAAAAGCTCTTCAGTACCTAGAGTAGTCGAAGTATCTATTATGCGGCTCAACGCTTCGTAGCCTAGAACATCTCCATCAGCAATGGAGTAGATTGGCTGGAAAACCGGTTGCAGCAGACAGTTATTGATTATCCGCTCTATCTCCTCTGCTTCTGCCGGCCTGCAATTTGCCGGACCTGATGCGCTGAACAGCTCCTGAAATGCCCTGAACAGGGCATTATCAGCAGTCTCGCCGACTCGATTGACCAGCAGAATCCCGTCAATAGTTATCTGCTCGGCCTTGCGGGCTTTGCCTCCACCGCGTATGTCGATCATGGTCAGCCGCCGCAACAGTTCCTGGCGTAACTTCTGGATATCATATTGAAACGATTCTTCGTTATAATCGCCTTCTGGCGCCAGAAGCAGGAAATATTCCCCCGCCTTGGCCCGATATCCCCCTTCGATCCTCCCCTGCAGCTTTTTCTCTATGATCCTGATGAAGAGCGCCATGGTTTTTGCCGTGGCTTCCTGGTGCTGCGGCTGCCAGGCAAAATGGATGGCAATGATTGCCGCTACGCTATGATTGTTCAGATTCTCCTTGAACTGGCGAAAGAGATAACCGCAGTCGGCAAAGGATTGTTCCAGACGAGGAAAGAGCCGGCGGCGTTGCGGCAAGGAAGATAAATCAAAGAGATAAGGGGTTAACATGGTTAATTATTCTTCTCCGGCGCTGGATAGTAGCTGTAAAATAGGGTTTGCATTGGCCTCGGATCGTGCATTTCCTCGGCCATTGGTCAATCATTTAGAATTGCCGCCAGCTCTTCCCCGTAATAGGCAATATTGGCGCTCCTATATGAATCCCGTAACTCACGTAGTTTCATGATCTGACAATCAAGTTCGGAAAAATCGAGTAGCCTAATTTTTAACTGCAAACATCTCATATTGGTTTCCCCCTGTTGCATAAAGCCTCATGCCAACATCTAACTGTCAGTTATTTAAGTGGTTTAGCCAGCAGATAGACCCCTGTCATCTTGAAGAGCATGGCATTCATTGACGAGAGTCCGGAAACCATAATTTCAGCATCCTTCTCTTCTTTGATGTTGCGAAAACAGCGGAGCAACAGAGCGATTCCCATGGAATTGATCCGTCCGGCCTGGCTGAAATCGAATCTTACCTTCTGCCGCTGCACTTTCCGAGGCAGCGATTGCAGAAGCGTTTCAGCCTGGGCATCAATATTCCCTTTAAGAATAAAGGTGTCCCATTCGGGCTCTTGACTGGATTCCAGTTGCATGATGTTATCCATTGCTGGTTAAACCTCCTTGACGGTTTGCATTTTTATTGTTGCATACAGATGTGAAAGCTTTTCGGACAGAGCGGGTCAAGAGGAGAACCTCTCCTTACATGCCCTCCCACAACTGTCTGTCGACCTGGCGCTATTTTTACCAACAGTTGGTCAAAGAACCTCCAGATTATAAACAGCCCCCTGCCGCCAGCTGCTGTCAGAACCTGTTCATCCTGGTTGCTGGCCAGATGTTCCAACACTAGACGCCATGGCAGGCTTCCCCAGTTGTCGGCAACCTCCATAGCCAGTACCTCACCGTCAAAACCAAAGCGGAATCTGACCTTCTCGGAGGGGAAAAGCGCCCGCTGCTCACCTTTACGAAACATCTGTCGGCCATCATGACAGCGTGGCGCGCCATAAAAAGCGTTCTCCAGCATCTCATCAGCAAGCAGCGCCCCCTTTTCGCGCAGCATCTCTTCATCCTCTGAGTCCCCAGGTATGGCAGCCAGAAGCGCCGCTATAAGCTGCTCCTTCTCCTCGGTTTTGTTGAGTTGATATTCGCTCAGCAATGTCCCTTCCCTTAATGAGTTGCTGATCTGCCATGTTTGACCGGCAACCATCTGTGCCACGGTGTGATGCAATGCAGCAGAGAGTTTACCGTTACCGTGGCGCACTACCAGATGTCTGATATTGTAACTTGCCAGCGGCTTGAGTGGTGGCACCTGATTATCCCTGGCGACAAGGAGCATTTCGATATCCTGGAAAAGCCTTCTAATCAGTGCCAAATGCGTATGGCCAGCTGACTGGTAGACCTGACTGGTAATGATTATCAGGCTGGGTTTGGCGCCGTATTTCCCCAGATTGGCAAGACTTATGGAGAGATGCTCGCTGCTCATGATCCGCAGCAGTCCAGGAATTTCCTGGAACTCTTCTCCCCAATCTGCTTCATCGGCACTGTCCTGAAATATAGCGATAACCGGGTAGAAATCCTGCATCAGAGATTGCTCCTTTTCTGTTTGATAATATTCAACTGCCGATAGCCTGCAATGTCGACCCTGCACAGTCATTATATTTAGCTACCAACAAGGTCACATCATCGCTAAAGGAATTCGAACCGGAAAATTGTGCGGCATAATCCATCATCCTGGTGCGCAGTTCAACCGCTTCAGCATGGCTGTTTGCGGCGATCAGCCGGTTGACTCTTTCATACCCTAGTTCGTTTCCGTAAACATCAACGCACTCAACCAGCCCATCGGTATAAAGGACCAGCTTATCCCCTTGCACAAAAGGGATAGTAGTCTCCCTGAATCGGCAGCCGGCCTCGAATCCGAGTGGATAACCATCAATTGTCTCGACCATTGCCACCTCGTCTGTAACGCAACAGTGAAGATAGGGATAATTATGACCGGCATTCGCCAGGGTAATCTTTTCTTCCTTCAGATCGACCAGAGCGACCAGACAGGTCATCAGCAGACTCTGTCTGGCTGTGGCCAAAATGGCATTATTCATCCCGTAGAGCAGTTCTGCCGGTGCGCGTGCCCCTTCGGCTATCAGGGTATGCAGGCTGGCCTTGGCTGCAGTAGTTACCATCCCTGACTGGACCCCATGACCACTCACATCGGCAACAACCAGCACCACCCGCCCATCATCAAAAACAAGGTAATCGTAAAAGTCCCCCCCTATCTCCGATGAAGTGGTCACCCCGGCGCTTATAGCCAGATTGCCGAACTTTACCTCGGACGGCGGCAGAAGGTCCTGCTGAATACGGCTGGCAGTTGCAACCTCCTCACGAATACGACAACTGAGCCGATCAAGTTCTGCCAGCAGGCGTGCCTGGTTATCGGATATTTTCATCATCAGATCAGCCACAGGGAGAATGCCGATGCAACGACCTTGATCGAGCACTGCCATTGAATCGCTCTCCAGGGAAGGGTCTGCTTTTAGCAGCGCAGTCAAGGCCTGATTGATATCGAGATCTGCCGGCACAGAAATAGTCTGCTCGTTAAGAAGCAGCTCGATCGGCTTCTTGGCATAGAGATCGAGGGCAAAAGGCCGCCCAAGGTGCAAAGAAAACAGATTTTTCCGGCTGATCATACCGATGAACAGATCATCTTTGGCAATGGGGAGGGCCAATAATGATTTATCGCGCTGAAATATCTCCACCACCTCCTTGACCGTCATGGCTGGCTCAACCTGCATGCCAGGTCTTGTTATATCGAAAAGTCCAGGCGTCATTGGTATGGTCGTCATTCACTCCCCCTGTTCTGCTGACTTCATATAGTTATAGGCTGGATGTTTTGCATTCAGGTTACGATAATGTCAATAGTCAACTATTATCAGAGTACCAGAGGGATGCGGCTCTGATTCTTCATGCAGGTATAATCGCGGTTGCGGGGATGGATGCAAAAACGGCCGATATTGAGCCTAAATTCATATGGGCAATCTGCCTTGCTCTCTAATTGGCAGTCTGATATTTCGTCACGTCTATTCCCCATAGCGATTCCATAGCAGAATTTCGTTTGGCCTTCAGTAAACATCCTGCTCCTCTCCTTCAGAAATCATTATCTCATGCAAAATCAAGCTGCCTCTACAACCGTGTAAATATGGTGTCCTGCCAGATACAGGATAATAACCCCCACCTGGAGAGGGCTATTATCCTTAGCAGAATCTATTCTTATGAGCAGCAACTACTTAGTCCTGGGTGAAAGAGAGAAAGAAAAGCTGCTTCCCCATTTCTTCTGGTTCCAGAGATATTCGCGTACGGTCATGTTCTGGGCAGCGCTGTCAACGGTCACGACATTGAACGACAGTTTGCTCGGGTCGCCTTTGCCATCTGCTGCATCGGCACCTGACACCACCCCTTTCATCGGCGAGTCGACCCGGACGACATTGATGCTGATGTCATTGTCCGGCCCGGTCCAGCTGTAGGTCTGGTAATAATTGTCGTTGCCATGGAAATAGGCGACGATATTCTTGTTTGCCTTCAGCCAGGCGGCCAGCCCTTTTTGCGCAGTGGTTGACGGGCTGCTGGTGGTAAGATTGCCGGTAGAGTCGTTGTCCGCAACTACATCGGTTACCAGGTTCTCAAAACCTTTGCTCCAGTCAAGGGTAGTGGCAGTAGTCAGATTGCTGGTCAGATGCTTGGTCTCAATGTCAGGTTGGTCGTGGGCGAACAGAACCACTGGCATATTGGGGTTGCTCATCCTGGCCAGATCTGCATCGATCAGGGGGCGGATGGTCTTGTCGGGCCACATTCTGAGAAAGACAAAGTGGACGCCACCGATATCCTTGGAATAGACAATATGGTTAGTAGGGTATTTATATGCCCCGACTGCCACAGCTGCTGCAGGATTCATAAAGAGGTTGTAGAGCCTGGTCATTACCGTGTCGTCGGTGAGCGGCAACAGTGCCTTGGTATAACCTATAGCATTGGAGACATCGTGGTTCCCCGGCACCATGTAGAGTCCTGCCTTGCTGCCGTTCTTGTCCTTAACGGTCAGACCATTGATATAGTCTGCGCTGAACTGGTCCCAGGAAGCCGACGCGCTCTGGATCCCTTTGGATTTTTCCTGCCGGTTGGAGATATCACCGGTCTGGGCGACGAAGTCAATATAGCCTACCGGCTGACATGCCTTTACCCCGGCGTCGGCGCAGGGGAAAGTTTCGCTAGGGAGTGTATTAATGACCCCAACCATTGCCCTGTTCACCTGGGTTGCGTTGCTGTACCCGTTAAAGGCCGCCCGCTTGATCCCGTAATGGGCATCCGAGGTGTAGACAAAAGTTGTTGCCTGCGGGTCGTCACTGCCGCAACCGGTCAACAGCGTGGCGCAGATGAGAGTTAGAATAGCTGCCGCTGCAACCCGTACCTGGATACTAAATTTCTTGCCTGACATTTTGTCCTCCTGAAATATTGGATATGATGGACAAAACTAGCACTACTCTATTGCATTTCAGTTACAGCTGAATTAAGTTTTCATCTGATATGAAAATGAAAAATGTTCCTCTCCGTAGCCGGTGATTGAAGATCAAAACACCCTATAATAAGAGGGTCTAGGTAATATTTTGCAGATCAATACTGGGAGTTATGAGCAGTTCAGGGTATTCTGCTGCTAGACAGTGGAGGTTTGCTGGCTGTGATGAACCAGTATGGAGAACATGTCATTTGGAAAAGGCTATAACCTCAAGAGGGGCAAGGGGTATCACGCGGAGTTGGCGCTGGAAGGCAGCTTCGAACAGGTCACCCTTGGACTTGGCGCCAAACAGTTCGACCGAAACATCTTCCCGGCTCTCTACCATTAAGGTAAAGATGGTTTCAGTTTGTGAACAATGCAAAGATCTGATATTGCTGCTGCGGCTTCGGTCCAGGCCATCGGCAAGCCTGAGGATCCCCCCCAGACGACAGACAAGGAGCTGGTCCTGCTCAGCCAAGCGGGCAAATCCTTCATGTTTCTTTTTCGGCAGGGACTTGCGATGATAGCGGGCAATAAGGGCAACCAGTTCCCTATCACGCGGGGTGAAGCCGAACAGGTCGGCATGTCGGAGCAGGTGATAGGTATGCTTATGGTGGCTGGCATAGCTGATGAAATAGCCGACGTCGTGCAACAGTGCTGCCGCCTCCAGAAGTTGCCGCTCTTTACTGCCAAGGTTGTTGCCGGTAGCCACCGCCGCAAAAATCTGCAGTGCCAGATTGGCTACCTGCAGGGAGTGCTCTTCATCAAAATGACAGGAGCGGGCAAAATCAAGTACCCCATCCCGCCAGTTACGGGACTTCACCTCATCCGGTAACATCCGGTGCTTGCTCAGACTGCGCAGGATCAACCCTTCGCGGATGCCTCGTTCATTAACTTTAAGCAGATTAGCGTTGAAAATATCCATAAGTTCATCGACTACTGTAACCCCTGCGACAATGATATCGGCACGATCCGGATTCAACCCAGGAACCCCCCTCCGCTCCTTGATATCCTTGCGCAACAGCATAGCCAATAGATGAACTATTTCTGAACGTAGCACCTCATAGCCATGAACGGAACCGTACCCTTCCTTGCGCATATTCATCACCATGGCGGCTATGGAAGTAATAGTGCCGCCTGAACCAATCAGCGACTGAACTGTTAGCCGATCGTCGTCAATCAACTCTTTGAGTGTGGTGCGGACATACTTGCGCAATTTGCGTAAATCATCCCTTGAAACAGGGTCGTTTCGGCCGAGAAATTTTTCGGTCAGGAAGACGGCGCCAAGTTCATAGGAGAATATCTCCTCGATATGATTACCAACAGCAGTTATTACCTCGATGCTACCGCCGCCAATATCGCAAATACCGTAGCGGAGTCCTTCCATGTCGAAATTATTCAAGACACTCAAGGCGGCCAGTTCCGCTTCTTCTTCGCCGCTTATAACCTCAACATTAATCCCGACCTGATCGGCAATGGCACGGATGAACAGCTCACCATTACTGGCTCGTCGCACAGCACTGGTGGCAACTGCTTCCAATGCCTTGACACCATAACCATCAAAGATCTTTTTCATCCGTAACAGGCTGTCAATGGCCCTCTCTGTGGCAGCCATAGATATCAATTCGCTGCCGTTCAACCCTTCGCCAAGACGAACCGTTGCCTTTTCATCGTCCAGAATTCTGAATTTACCAGCTTTATCTACCTCAACGACAATCCCGCGAATTGAGTTAGTACCGATATCTATAGCTGCAAGTCGAGGCGGCTTCACAATTGTCTCCTTTACTACTGACAGTAACAGAATATGGCAGGGGTTATCCTCTAAGAGCCAGGGAGGGAGGTCTCTTTGGCTGACACTGGAAGGTTGGGGTCAAGATTTGCCTTTACACCGCTGCGATTTGGGGGTCGTTGCCGGAGCGGTTTTCTTTGCTGATATCCTCTTGGGGGCAGGCGACTTGAGCTGCGTCGCATCGATTATACCGTCCAACAGAAAAGCCAATATCCGGTCAATCTCTTTCATATCCTTTAAGCGACCTTTATGCGGTTTGATTTTCAACAGGCGGATCTCTTTGAGCCAGGAAGGCGCCTTCGTCTTTAGACATGTCGGAGTAATACTGCCCAGGTAACCGATCAGGGCTTCGATCTCCCCTTCGCGGCGCAAAATGCTGTTCTCTCCTACTTCCCGGACCAGCTTGCGCAGCAGTTTCAATTCAGATTCAAGCTCGGCTACTCTCTCTTTGATAGTTGGGCCGGCACTTTTCTTGGCAGCTTTCAGCATCCGTTCATACCTCCAAAACACTTTCCACCAATGCAGCCAGATCGCGTGACACAGATCTTACCGAGAGATTGCCATTCAGCAGATGAAAGCCGTATTCCTCCTGAATCAGGGAAAATTCCCGCTGGATCAATTTCTGGTAGCGGATAAAACTGTCGAAGATATCCCGAGAAGAGCCGAGGTCCATCCCCGATTCCCAATAGTCGAGGGTGGCGTTCTTGCGGAAATTCCGTTCCACCAGCTGGGCCGGGCTGACCCGCAGGTAGGCAACCAGGTCTGGTATCAGGGCTATGCCGTAAAGTGAACGAACCCAGGCAGGGTCAGCGCCGCGGACTAGATCACGGGCCATCAGGGTGTAGATGTAACGATCAGCCAGTACAATGAAGCCTGCCTTGAGGGCAGGTATGATGCGATTCTCCAACTGGTCGGCAAAATCGGTGGCATAGAACAGGGAACGAGTGATTTCGCTCAGGATGTTACCCTGCTTTGCCGCCTGCAGCTCTTCAGACACGAGAGTCGAGCGCCGCAAGCCGACATTTACCGTTGCATGCCCCTTCCCTTCCAGATAATCACGTAAAAGTTCGATCTGGGTGGAACGGCCGGATCCGTCAGCCCCTTCAATGACGATCAACTTGCCGATAATCTCCTCGGTATTTATGCCAGGTATACCAGAGCCGTAAAATTTCATCGCAGCTTCATCCTTCTGCTACCGATCAGCGCAAAGTCTTCCAGCGATAACCCGGCAGGTCGATATTTTCCGTAACCAGTTTGCGCACCAGCCACTGCTGATCTTCTATGGAAGCTGTGCCATCGATGACTGTGAATGGGAATTCTTTGGTCATGGCCAGATATTCGTTATATATCTTCTCCTGAAAAAGCCGGAAACTGACATATGGGTCGCTGGAGAGCTGCATATCCATGCCGGCTTCATGGTATTTGAGTTGCGGTCGACCGGAGAGAATCCGCCCCAGGGCGACCTCCAACGGGGTGTTGAAGAAGAAAGTCAGGTCAGGCTGGCGGGCAAACCCATAGAGATTGCGGAGCCATCCCGGATCGCAGCCGCGCACGGAATCCCTGGCAAAGGCGGTATAGATGTAACGATCACATAACACCAGATAGCCGGCTTTTAGCAATGGGAGTATCTGTCTTTCGTAGCGGTCGGCAAAATCAGTGCAGTGGATGATGCTGAAAGTAGTGGAGGTAAGAAGTTGGCGTTTCTTCCCTTTGCTGGTAGCTTTTTTGACGATTACCGAGGAGTTCCATTCGGTAAAGAAGACCTTCAGCCCGCGCATCTCCAGCCAACGCTTGAGAAGATATATCTGCGTCGATTTGCCGGAACCATCCAGACCCTCGACAGCAATCAATTTACCAGGAAGTTTTTGCTGAACATTTTTGATCATCCAGCGCTACACCTTCTGTAGAGACTTGCGAGCCTTTTTCAGCCCCTTGCGAAGTTGGCGGAAGCCCCCGTCAAGGAGCCCGGTCAACTTTTTTTCGGCCTTGACTAGACTCTTACCCGCTTTCTTGGCCTTGGTCTCCAGCTTTGATTCGATCTGCTCCAGGGCATCGACGACTTGTAGCAAATCCTTTTCCAGTTTCTTTCCAGGCCTGCCTGCCAGTTCTTGCTGGAAACGTTCCTTGATGGTTACCGCCATCCCCTGAACCTGTTCCTTCATCCCGAGCGCTGCTTTTTTCAACTCCTGGACCCGCTGTTTTCGGCCATCTTCAGCCAATCCCCCTGCCTGCTGCAAAATCCCAGGAATGGCACGTGGGTTGATCCCCTTGATTTTCCCCAGCCCTTCTGCGCCAGCTGCCGATATCTTGGCAAAAGAATCAAGACCGGCTTCACAGAAACGTTTTGCCAGGATATCCCCAACACCGTGCAACTGTCGTAATTCCTGCCATTTCCCCATGTCAGCCTCCTGATCTTACTCTCCATAAAGCCAGTTAATCGTCGCTAAACGCCTTGCTTCTTGATGGGGTTATCTTGGTTCCGACTGCCAGCCATTTGAACAGTGCGGGCTCGTCATATTGCTGCAAATCATAGCGAAGTGACACCACGCTCCCCTTTTTCAAACTGAACTGGGGGGGAATGTCCAACAGCTCTGCCAGCAGCTTGCTCATGTCCGGTTCGTGACCTACCAGGATCACTTCCTTAGCTTTTTTTGCCTGCTCGATAAGTTGTCGAAAGGCTTTCAGATCCATACCGGGGGCTAATTCTTCAGCAATGATCAGTGGCCCGCCAAAACGGAGGTTTTCCGCCAGAATCTCTGCCGTCTGAACCGATCTGGTCAACGGACTGGTGCAGATGATATCCGGTGTCAGATTCCTCTCCTTCAGGACTTTTGCTGTTTTGCGGAATGCCTTGCGCCCGGCAGGGGTGAGATACCGCAATGCATCTGTACTACCATCTGGCTGCTCAATTGCTGCCGCATTGATGACCAGGTAGAGTTTCATGCTATCCCCTATTCTCCATCAGGCCGATTTCAAACTGACAGTAAAAACCGACCCTTTGCCCGGCTCGCTCTCAACCGCTATGGTGCCGCCATGTAGTTGGACTATATGCTTTACTATGGATAGACCGAGACCGGTCCCCCCCTGGTCGCGACTGCGAGCAGAATCAACCCGATAGAATCGCTCAAAGATGCGCGGCAACTCGCGTGCCGGAATACCTACGCCGCTGTCGCTGACGGTCAGCTTGACCGTTCCGTTTTCCTCGTGAGCAGCTACACTAACCTTGCCATGCTCTTTCGAATATTTTATGGCATTATCCACCAGGTTGATGATGACCTGTTCGAGACGGCCTAGGTCTGCCAGCACCTGCAGTTTATCATCTACCACTTGGCATTCGATGCTGATCCCCTTTCCGCGAGCCTTTGGCTCCAGGAGCAGCCTGGCGCGATTTATTGCGCTATTGATGCTTACCGGTGCCAATTCAAGGGCCAGATCGCCCGATTCAAGTTCTGACAATGCCAGGAGGTCACTGATCAGGCTGGCGAGCCGTTCCGAGTGACTATGAATGATCTCGACAAAACGACCCGCTTTGTCCGGTTCACTGAAGAGGGCTCCTGACAGCAGTGTTTCCGCGTAACCCTTGATAACAGTGACCGGGGTTCTTAATTCATGGGAGACATTGGCGACAAAATCGCGCCTGATCTTCTCCAGCCTTTTCAGCTCACTTATGTCGTGAAAGACCGCCACCACACCTTGTACTTCACCACTGTCAAGCAGTGGGACCCAGTGGGTCAGAAGGATCTTTTGCTCATCAAGGGGGAGGAGAATCTCCTCAAGTCTTTCATTCTTTGTTGCCAGTACCAGCTTGAAGGCATCATTAAGGGCAGGATGACGGGTAATGTCGATGAGTGGTCGCTCTTCCACCTCCTCACGCAGAGCAAAGAGAGTACGAAAGGCCGGATTGACCAGAGTGATCACCCCTTTGGCATCTATAACCATGAGCCCTTCACCCATACCACGCAGGATGGTATCAAGGCGGTTCTTCTCGGCAGCAAGCCGCTCCAGTTGCCCTTCTATCCTCACTGTCATGTCGTTCATGACCGTAGCCAGCTCCCCCAGTTCATCCTTATTCAAAACTGGAATACGCCGGCCGAACTCACCACGTCCTATCTGCCCGGCAACAGCCGCCATGCTCCGCAGGGAGCGCGATGTGACACTGGAGAGGATATAGCTGAGGATTATTGAGATGAGCAGAGCGATAACCAGCGAAGCACCGAGTATAGCATGCAGGCTGGCCCTGGTCTTGGCCAGAGCATTTAACGGCAAAGCGAAACGGATTATGGCGGCTTCGCCATGGCTGGTGACAAACTGCTGGGCAACATAGAGCATCGGCATACGCAGTGTCGAAGAATAGCGGATGGAGCTGCCGCTACCTTTTTGAATGGCTTCCTGAATCTCCGGACGGTCAAGATGATTCTCCAGCTCTTTAAGCTCTTCCTGTCTCACCTCCGAGTCGCCGAGCACGACCCCCTGCAGATTGACAATGGTGACCCGGGCCTTGATCTCTTTACCGATTATTGCGACAATCCTCGGAGCATCATTCTGTAACTGCTTACTGGCATCGGCAGTAATAATCCTGGCCAGCCGGACCTGATTCAGAAGATCGTCGCGGATCCCCTGTACCATGTAGTTCTCCAGGGTGTGGTTAAGATAGCCATACATCACCCCCCCCACAAGGAGCAGGATGAGCAGGTAGGAGGCCATCAGTTTCCACTGAATGGTTATTCGCATCATTCCTCCATCTTGTATCCGAAACCGCGGATCGTCTTGATCATGTCGCCGGCAGTGCCCAGTTTGGTTCGTAGTCGCGTTATGTGGGTGTCAACAGTGCGGGTATCACCGATATAGTTGTACCCCCAGACGTTCTTCAGCAGTAGATCGCGGCTCTGTACCCGGCCGAGCCGTTCAGCCAGATTGAGGAGTAATTTGAACTCGGTGGTGGTAAGTACCACTTCGTTACCCTCGACCTCGACAACGTGCCTGTCAGTATCAATGCTCAGCGGCCCGATGGCAATCATCATTCCTGCTGGCGAATCAGGCATGGCACGGCGCAACACCGCCTTGATCCTGAGAAGCAGTTCGCGCGTTGAGAAAGGTTTCACCACGTAATCATCGGCCCCCACCTCGAAACCGACCACCCGGTCGATCTCCTCACCTTTGGCAGTCAGTATGATGACCGGTATAGTGGCGGTCTTTTCTTTCTTTTTCAACTGTTTGCAGACCTCACTCCCCATCATACCGGGAAGCATCAGGTCAAGCAGGATCAGATCCGGTTGATGCTGCCGGGCCAGGTCGAGTCCGGTAGTACCATCCAGGGCGATGATGGGACGATACCCTTCCTTTTCGAGGTTGAATGCAACCAGTTCGGCCAGATCCTGTTCATCTTCAATAATAAGTATTTTCTTCACTGGAACCACCTTAAGCTAAACCTGAGCAGGTCAATAAGTGATAATAATAGCTGCTGTTTGTTACATCCATGTGACGGCGAGGTTATAATGCCATGACTAACATATATACTTCTCCAGGCGGATTCGTCTCCATTGGCAGTTTCAGCTATCTTAATAAAAATGTATCCTGACCGAAAGTTTTTGCTGTTAGTCATTTTTTCAATCGGCAGCGGCTCCGGAACGGACAGTGACTGCCGTCACACCCTTGCCGCTGGGCGAAATCTGCCTCTGTGCTCCGCGCTCTGATGGCATCCATTATCTGCAGCAACTCTTTTTCAAAGTCAGCAACGACACAATCGACCTCCACCCGCAGACCGTCCCGAAGAAAGAGGAGTATCCCGCTGACAGCCAGCTCCGGCCAACCTTTGCTGAGGGCCAGCTGGTAGGTCTGCAGCTGAAAGCGGTAGCCCTCCAGCTCCGCAGTCGCCCCATGTGCATATTTGTAGTCGTAGATCGTTGCCTGCCCTGCTGCAAAGGCCACCAGATCGATCGCCCCGCGTATATAGTAGTCTGCCTCACCTTGCAGGCGGAGCAGAAAAGGGAATTCCCGTTGCAGCTCTCTGCCGGCCAGCTCCTCGACCAACGGGGAGGAAAGCAGCCCAAGGACCTGGGCCTGCACCTCGGCTACCCCCTGGTCATCGGGATCAAACCCTTGCTGCCTGGCTACCCGGCGGCAAAGTTCTGCGCCGGCATCGGTATCGGTATTGAAATCGATCTGTTCCAGCATGGCATGAGCCAGATCACCCCTGGCCAGCGGTGAGAGTGAGCGGTCTTTGCTACGGCTCTTCTGCGTTACTGACAGTGGCCCGAGTAGTTCGGCAAATATCCCTTCGTCAAGCCCCATCACCCCCTTGTAGAAATATTTGCGCGGGCAATGGGCATAATCCTCCAGGGCCGTGGGAGAAAACTCCATGGTCGAAGGGAGTGGCGGCTGGAAAAACAGAGCGCGCTGCAGACCGATTTCGAGCTGTTCCGGCCGCAACCACTCCTCGCGCAATCGCTCACCGGAAGCTGCATCTGGAGGAGTCGCCACGGCACTATAGAGCCGTTGTGCATTGTTAACCCTTACCAGACCTCTTTCGCTGCCAGCCAGAAATTCGTCCAGCCACTGGTGCCAGACACCTTTCCCTGTCCCGGAGAGAATGAGATAGTCGCGGGCTCTGGTGACCGCTACATAGAAGAGCCGCTTCAGTTCGGCAACCGATTTACGTTGCTGATTCTCGACTATGGCGGCATGCGCCAGGGTCGAGAGCCACCCCGCTGCAGGCTTGGGGATCTTGACGGCAACCCCGTAATGGCTGTCAAGGAGAACCGGTGTCGTATCATGACGTTGTCCTCCTCCCAGTTCCGGGACAAATACCAGCGGGAATTCCAGCCCCTTGCTCTGGTGGACTGTCATCAGCCGGACTACGTCCTCCCCTTCGGCAGCAATCAGAGCCTCTGCTTCGGTAGGTTCCGCCTCTACAAGCCGCGCCAGATAGTTGACGAACGGTCGGAGCGCCCCCTCTCCCCGACTGGCAAAGGAGCGCGCCAGCTCCACCAGCTTGCGCAGATTGGCAACTTTCTGCTCCCCCTGAAATGTCGTCAGCAGGCTGGAGGCAAAATCGGTCCGGGTGATTATCTCCTCCAACAGCTCCGGCAGAGTCAGCCGGTCCCTGAGCGGGCGGAGGCTATTGATGAGTCCGGCCAAGGCGACCAGGCGCTGCTGGTCGCCAGCGTCGATACGCGGCCAGACTGTTACGTCAGAGTCTTTACTGCCAGGCTGGGACAACAGCTCCTGCCAGGCACCTACCCCCCGGTCATGGCGGGAGAGGAGAAAGAGGGTCTCGTCGGAAACGCCGCAGATTGGTGAGCGGAGCAGCCCGGCCAGGGATACCAGATCCCGGTCATACTCCAGGTAGCGGAGCAGGCTGAGGATATCGAGTACCTCCTGACAACGGTAGAATCCTTTCCCTTTAACCACATAGTACGGTATCCCCTGCCGCCGCAGTTCCCGTTCAAAACTTTTCAAGTGGGTGAAGCGGCGCAACAGTATGGCGATGTCCCCATAGCGGGGCCGGCGCGGCCGGAACTGCGGGGGAGACCCCGGCTCTGCCGGTCCCTCTTGCACCAGATCAAAGACCTCTACCTGGTCTTCGCCGCTGACCAGCTCCCTGATTCGGGAGGCGATAGCTGTTGCCTCCAGATCCCGCTTCTCCGCACTACCTTCGCCGCCGGTTATGCCAAGCATTTCAACGCAAGGGGTGCCGTCATAGTCGTTGCGCACCGCTTCCAGGTGATCCCCCGGAGCATAATCGAGCTCAAAGGGGAGATCCCCCCCCTGCATGACCTGGCTGAACAGGGCATTGACAAAGGCAATCACCCCTTGCCGGGAACGGAACGACTCCTGAAAATAGCAGCTCTTGCCGCCACTGGCGACGATCTCATCCCTTGCCTGGCCAAATACTGCCACATCGGCACCGCGAAAGAGATAGATAGACTGCTTCGGATCCCCCACCAGAAAGAGCCGCTGCTCCTCTCCACAGAGCAGTCTGACCAGTTCATGCTGTAACGGGTTGGTGTCCTGGAACTCATCTACCAAGAGCACCACATGGCGCTGCCGGTACTCACTGCGCAGATCGGCATCGTTTTGCAGCAGCGCGCGGCATTTCAATTGCAGATCTTCAAAATCGAGAGCCCCGCGGCTATCCTTACGCTGCTGATAAGCCAGGGCAAGTTTCCCGGCCAGCTCCAGCAGGGCTCTGACCAGTGGTGCCCCGGCGATCTGAGCGACAGCCAGTTCAAGGTCGTTCAGACATCTTACGAAGTCGTCCTTGAGCGGTTTGGCTTTCCCCCAGTTGCCGACAAGAGAGGATTTCATGGCTGCCAACAGCTGCGCTGTGGCGGCCTGGTCTATGGCAAGCTCTCCCGCTCTGAATTGCGCCACCAACTGCTGCAGATGGCCATGATAGGCGGCTTCCTTCCCCCCTCCGGCCAGTACTGCCTCAGCTGCAGCAACCAAATCGGTCAATTCTCCCCGCCGTCTGGCAAAGAGAGCGTGTGCCTCTCCATCCCGTTCTGCAGCCAATCGGAGCATCCCTGCCTGATCAATGCCGCAACCGGCAATTTGCTGATGAAGGACGACCAGATGGTCACGCAGCCCCCTGCTCCGCCCGACCGAGGAGAGCGGGAAAGCTTTCAGCAGCAACCGGATCGTCTCACTCCGCTGTTGCAGCTCGGTCTCCAGCAGCTCATCCAGGGCAGCATGCAACTCTTCGCTGGCGGCCAGTTCGTCAAGCAGGCTGAAGGATGGATCGATACCTGCCTCAGCCGGATGCTCGCGGAGAATTCCGGCGCACATGGCATGAAAGGTGGCAATAGTCGCATTGGGGAGTTCCCGAAGCGCCTGGCGTAATCCCACCCCCGGATCACCTGCGGCAATTCGTCTTCTGATACCCTGCCTGACCCGCTCGCGCATCTCGGTCGCGGCCTTCTCTGTAAAGGTGATGGCCATGATCTCGGCAACGCCGAGCGGCCGGCCAATAGCAGTCTCGCCGGCCAGCAGGCGGATATAGAGCTCCACCAGCACAGCGGTCTTGCCCGAGCCGGCACCGGCCGAAACGACCATATTGCCGTCCAGCTGGAAGACCTGCTTTTTTGCCTCTGACCAGAGCATGGTCATGGTGTTCTACTCTCCTCTGCTGCTTCAAGCTGCTCGACCGCAATACCGGCATCCCGGCAGACCTCGGCAAAGGTTGCATCCGGCGGTGCAGTTGCTGATATCAGCCTCCCCTCGCGGCTCTGGAACGACATCCTGCGGCAGTGGAGCATGATGCGGCTGGCAGCAGGGCCGCCGTAGAGAGTATCCCCTACTATCGGGAGGCCGGAGTGGGCCAGATGGACCCTGATCTGGTGGGTTCTGCCGGTCAGCGGTCGGGCCTCCAGCAGGGTAAACCCATGCCCGACAGAGATGATGCGAAAGTCGGTTATCGCTTCTCTGCCAGGGGTTGCGACTCCGTAGCGGAACTTGTTCAGCTTCGCTATCGGCGCCTCTATCCGCCACTGCTGCTGTTCGGGCCGCCCTTCCACCAGGGCCCAATAGAGCTTTTCCACCCCCCCCTGCTTGAAGAGATAGCCGAGATGGGTAGCTGCCTTCTTGTTCTTCGGGAAGAACATTACACCAGAGGTCCCCCGATCGAGCCGGTGGATCACCCGGGCCGGCTCTTGCACCTGGATCTCCTGCAGATAGAGCGCCACTGCATGCTCGACAGTCCCCTTCAGCTGATACGGAGTACGCTGGCTATTGAGTCCGGCAGCCTTCTTTATCGCCAGAAAATCGGCATCCTCCAGCAGTATCTCCGCTTTGCCGTAACGTACCTCCTGATAACGCTCCGCTTCCATCACGCCGAGGATGATCTCGTCACCCTTATGGAGCTTCCGGGACGCTACGCGGACCATGCTGTCATTGATGCTGCAGCCCCCCCAGTCGACAATCTTCCTTATCTGCCCCTTGGATAGCTGGGGGAAGAGTATCTTGGCGCCGTCATCGAGGCGCAGCCCCACCTCTTGGTCGGTGACCGTAGCGCGCAGGATCACTTGAGCCTCCCGCTGGCCCGGAAGAGCGCGGCAATCGTCTTGCCGTCACTGATGCGCCCGTCCTGAGCCATCTGTAATGCTTCGACAAAGGGGAGCCGGACCGTTTCGATATCCTCGTCCTCCTCCTGGGCCGCTTCGGCCTGACTGAGACCGGTAGCAAGGAAGAGATGGATAACTTCATCAAACACACCGGGCGAGGAATGGAGCAGCCCCAGAGATTGCAACGCCCCTGCCTGCAGACCGGTCTCTTCGCAGAGTTCGCGGCTGCCGCACTGCTCTGCACTCTCGTCAGGGTCGCGCCGGCCGGCCGGTACCTCAAGCAGGAGCTCTGCTACTGCTGGTCGCAGTTGCCGGATCAGCGTCACGGTGCCGTCGTCATGCCATGGGAGGACAGCAACACCGCCAGGATGGCGGATAATCTGAAAAGTATGCCACCCCTTGCTCCCTATCTTTACCTCCAGCTGTTCCAGATTCACCACCAGGCCATGAAACAGCATGGATCTGTTGCGCGTCTCCATTTTGCCTCTCCATTTCTTGCATCGTGAATAGATACTGTATCATTAACCTCATCTCCTGTGAAGCGTTCAGATAAAGCATTGCCAGCAGCATCCAGTGCATCTTTGGTGAGGAATTTATATGATTTTCATCTTTATCGTTATCTGTTATAGTTTTTTCGCAGGCTAAAATCGTGCGAAAGGCGGGAGTGTTATGTCTCAAGCGAAGCAGGGGGATGCTGTAAAGGTTCATTATACGGGAAAACTGGCTGACGGAACGGTCTTTGATTCATCGGAGAGCGGCGAAGAGGATATTGCTGCTGAGCCGTTCGCCTTTACCATCGGCACAGAGCAGGTAATCCCCGGTTTCGAGCAGGCAGTGATCGGCATGGCAGTCGGCGAAGCCAAGACCGTCACCATCCCGGTAGCAGGGGCCTATGGCAATCATATGGAGCAGATGGTGGCTGTCGTTAAAAAGAGTGACATCCCCCCCAACATTACCCCTGAGGTCGGCCAACACCTGGAGATCACCCAGGAGGACGGCAGCTCCTTCCCGGTAATCATCACTGCTGTCACCGACGAGGAGGTCACTCTCGATGCCAATCACCCGCTGGCCGGTCACGACCTCACCTTTGAAATAAAGCTGGTGGCGATCGACTGAACCACGCAGCGTGCGTAGCTGCATATAAAATAAAGGGGGGGTATGCATTGAGCATCCCCCCCTGACTTATTCTGTTTCTCACAGACCCCGGCAGTTAAATCAGTTCTCCGTCATGAAGTGCTGTTCGTAGAGGTCTTCCAAAGTCTGCAGATGGCGGCTTTCGTCAGCCAGCAGGGCATCGAAAAGTTTGGCCATCGGTGCACCGGCACACCCCTCAGCCAGCCTTTTGTAGAAATCGATCGCCCCGGTCTCCAGGTGAATGGCATAGGCTAGCGCCTCGCGGCCATCGGAATTGGGGCTCAACTCTTTTTTGGCCAGGACATAGTTGAGGTTCATGGTCTTGACCGGACCGGCAAGGGCGGCACCATCACCCATCTGCCCTTCCAGCAAGGCTTTTTCCAGCTGATGCTTGTGATTCAGTTCGTCAAGGGCGGCATCCTTGAGGATCTCCTTGGCCCCCTTGTTCTTCACTTTACGGATCGCCTCAAGATAGTGGCGGAACCCTTCGTCTTCCATCTGCACCGCCATTTCGATGGCTGCCTCAAATGTATAACAGACCTGTCCCTGCTCGCTCATATCGTCTCCCACCTCCTGATATCTTGGCTAACGGCATTTTGTAGCATAACCCCCGGACAAGCACAAGTGCATTCTTAGGGTACGGAGATTCCAGCCCGTCGCTCATCTCTCGTCCAACTGCCAAAGCCTGGTTTCATTCGTTAATCAGAGTTAATACCAGAATCAACGGATTATTTCCATGAAAATCTCACCTCTTCTTATGGCAAACCCTTTGACAAGCGCCCGGCTTTCCGTTAAGTTCAGTGCATGCAAGAATTTCTCGCCCAGTATGGCCTGTTCTCCCTTTTTCTGTTAAGTTTCCTCGCCTCAACCCTGCTGCCGCTCGGCTCCGAGTGGCTGCTGGTCACCATGCTGCTGCAGAAAAACGATCCGGTCCTGCTGGTAGCTATCGCCTCCATCGGCAACTATCTTGGGGCTTGCACTACCTACTGGATCGGCATGTATTGCGGACCATGGGTAATCAGACGGCTGCTCCGCATAGATGAGGCAACACAACATAAAGCCGAAGGGTACTATGCCCGTTATGGCTCCTGGTCCTTACTCTTCTCCTGGCTACCGATCATCGGAGACCCGCTCTGCCTCGCCGGTGGTCTGCTAAAGATCGGTTTCAGCCGTTTCACTCTCTTCGTTCTGACCGGCAAGGTCGCCCGTTATGCCTCAATAGCCTGGCTTACCAGTATGGGGGTCGACCATCTGCCTAGCCTGTTAGTACCCTCATAACATCAGGAGCTTGAATATGTCACCATGCCATAAAATAACCCTGGCCAACGGGTTACGTATAGTTGTTGTAGAGATGCCTCATCTGCACAGTGCAGAAATCGCCATCTATCTGAAAGCGGGTGGCCGCAACGATCCCCCTGGCAAGGGAGGACTCTCCCATTTTCTCGAACATATGTTATTCCGCGGCACTGCCGATTTCCCGACCAACCTTGAACTGGAGAGGGCGTTCGAGGCGATTGGCGGCAGTGTCAATGCTGCCACTGACGAGGAGTGCACCTGTTATTTCTCCCGGGTCCATCCAGATCATGTCGCAACCGGGCTGCAACTCTTTGCCTCCATGCTGCTCCGCCCGACACTCCCTGGTATCGAGATAGAAAAGCGGATCATCAGTGAAGAGGCGCTGGAGGATATAAACGAGCAGGGGGAACAGATCAGTCCGCACAATCTGGCCAGCCAACTGCTCTGGCCAGAGCATCAGCTCGGACAGCCGACCGTGGGGACCCTGGAGAGTATTGCTAATATCTGCAATGCCGACCTGCAAAGCCATCTGGCAAAATTCTATATACCGGCCAGTGCGGTAGTGACAGTTGCCGGGGCAGTTTCAGCCAAGCAGGTAGCTGCTGAATGTACAGCCCTCTTTGCCGGCTGGACAGGGGATAAGGCGCCTCCTCTCAACATCTTTAACGGCGTCCAGAAAATCCCGCGGGCAGTATACGTCGACGACTCGGATAGTCAGGTCCAGTTGCAGTTATGTTTTCGCGGTTTTGCCCGATCTGACCAACGGCTTATGACGACGCGCCTGCTCAGACGGATTCTCAGCGGCGGCGGCAGTTCACGCCTGCACCTCACCCTCAGGGAGCGGCTCGGTATTGTCTATTCAGTTGATGCCAATATTGCTGCTTATGAAGAGAGTGGTGCTTTTGCCATTGAACTTTCGACCGCCCCGGAAAATCTCCTTCTGGCAGTCCAGTCTGTCCTGCAGGAGACTGCCCGTCTGGCTCTGGAAGCTGTCCCGGAGAGCGAACTGCAACAGGTGCAGAACGCCTATTTCTATGACCTTGATTACAGCAGGGATTCCACCTATGAAATGCAGGTACGATACGGTTGGGGTGAATTGATGGGGCTCTGTCGCCATATTGAAGAAGACCGGGCAGAAGCTGCAGCTCTCAACAGCTCCAGCATACTGGCCACAGCCAGGGCCCTGTTTGCCCCGCAGAACCTTAATCTGGTAGCGGTCGGGCCATTATCGGCAGCTCTGCGGCAGCAGGTAGACGAGGCTGTTGCATCCTATAAAATCGACTGAAAGTTATCTTCCCGCCTGTTACAACTGCCGGCTCAGTATTTTGTCATTAAAACCTTGGCTGTAATACGCCCTATCACCCCGGCCAGGGTTGCCATGGCATCGGCGGAATCACCGTTCACCAGCTTGATATGAGTGGCATCTGCCGGCACCTGGCCGAAAGTAGGGTCAACGGTCAGCCAGCTGCCGACATAGCTCTCTGCCCAGCTATGGTAGACAAATCCTTTCCCTTCCAGATAGACAAGACCTGCCACAAACCGGGTCGGGATACCGGCCGCCCTGGCGAGCGCGGCATAAAGTCTGGAATGGGACTGGCAGTTCCCCTTCCTGCTCCGCATCGATTCCACTGCAGACTGGCTGTCGGTCACCGTATCATCCAGATGCTTATCGACAAATTGCGCCAGCAGTTGCACTCTCTGGCGAGGATTCTGTTCCTTGCCGAGCAACTCCTTCTTGCGGGCAACTATCTCGGCATGATCAGCCGGGATCCGGTCGGTGGCGGCCAGGTCATCGTCACTGGGCAAGTCTGCTACACCCTGGTCGGCTACCTTGCAGGCAGTCCCTGTAGCAATTTGCACCTCACCCCCCTGCCGCGTCACCTGCTGGGCCACCCCTTCAGGGAACTGGATACCGGCCGGCACACCGCCAAGTTCAACCACCATCCCCTGCATCTCCCGAGGGCGCTCCACTTTCTGTCCAATCCGGACCAGGCTGAAGTCGAGAACCAGATCTCGCTTTGCCACAGCCGCTTCGACAAGAAATCTCCGGCCGCTCGCCTCGTCCACGGCACGGGTCAGAATGAGTCCGTCCCGCACCGACTCCAGAATTGTGTTCCCGTGCCGGTCGACCCAGATGTCATTGCTGACAAAGGGGTAGAGATCGTTCTGCAGATGTATCGTCTCCTGGCCGTCGGCCAGCTTTTCCGGCCCGACTACGGTCAACTTCACCTCCTTGATCTTGACCCCCTCGTTGTCCAGATAGTTCAATCGGTAGACCTTGCCTGGAGTGGCGCCTACCATCAATGGGTAGAGATTCAGGAGCGGGCCCGGATAGACTGGTCCCTTGCTTTTGAGGAACTTCTCTTTACTACCAGCTGCGGTTGTAACCTTGACCTTTATGCCACGCTGGGTAACATCGCCGGTTAATGTCATGAGACTGCCGTCCAGCACCTGCTCTATGGCAAAAGAGCGCAGCGACAGGTCTGGCTTGACCAGGTAACGCTCCCGTGTCGTGGCCTCCCGGGTAAAACCGAGCACCAGCATCTTGACACTCCCGACAGCGGCTATTTCATAGCCTTCAGCCACCTTGCGGATATCCTGCCGGGCGAAACCGGTCTGCTCGTCATTCAGACTGAGACTGTACCAACGCTCTCCGAGCGGCGGCTCGACTATTTTGCTGAGCGGCAAAGTTGCAGCAGCGATATTTGCTGACAGCAGCAGGGCGAACAGCGTCAGCAGAAGAGAGCTTGCGAACAGCTGCGCGGATCTATCCAGACGCCGGTTTTGCTTATTGCTGAAGAGGGTCATCATTCGGTAAAGAGCGGTTCTTTCTTCGTTTCCGGGCGTTGCTCTGCCGGTTGTTCGATTTTACACTGATTGGCTGCTGGAGAGCTGTCAAGCTCTGCACTGCTGCGTCTTCTTTTCAGCAACTGCGCAACAGCAGCAAGGATTTCACTGCGACCATCATTATCAAGCTCACGAAATCCTGTCAGCAATCGCTGTTCGTCCAGGTTCAGGTCCATACCATATCTCCTTGTCTCCACGGCATCACAATCTCTTATATCTATACCACAGGAACTTTGCCGGTCGCAATGTCAGAAATCCCGACATACTACCATTTGCTGTCAGAATTTCGACAGTCACAGCCCCTGGCAAAAATAAAATTGCATGTACTTTTGCCATGTTAGAACTTTTTTAGTTGCGGCAATATTCTTGCATATATATAATATAGTTAAAGGATTAAACTTTGCGAGAGTCGGAAGACTCTCATTATGCCCTAGCTGACTTGCCCTCCTAGTCGCTAGGGTGTTTTTTTGCCAAATTAATTATGTGCCAATTCCTGCTCATTACTATTTTATTGTGTCAATTGTTGCACAATTCCTTTTTTTCCTATATAGTTTTTTTCAAACAACCAAGCGAGCCCCCATGGAACCGATTAAAACCCTGACCGATAAATGCCGCAAATGTTATTCTTGTGTGCGCAGCTGCCCGGCAAAAGCGATCAAGGTCGACAAAAGCTACACCGAGATAGTCTTTGAACGCTGCATAGGGTGCGGCAACTGCCTCAGCAACTGCCCGCAGAAGGCCAAGGTTATCACCGACAAGGTGAGCATGACCGAGAAACTGCTGAACTCAAGACAACAGGTGATTGCGGTGCTTGGCTGTTCATTCCCGGCATATTTCCATTATGTCACCCCGGGTCAGCTTGTGGCCGGCTTGAAAAAACTAGGGTTTTCCGAGGTCCATGAAGGGTCGTACGGGGTAGAGCTGATCGCCTCCAGATATGCGGAAGCGATGGAGAGTTCCACCATCCCCCTTATATCCTCCCACTGCCCGGCTGTAGTCGATCTGATTGAACGTCATTACCCCAAACTGTTAAAAAACCTTATCGGCATCGTCTCCCCGATGGTAGCCATGGGGAGGTTTCTCAAGGGGGTGCTGGGGCCATCTGCCAAAGTTGTCTATCTCAGCTCATGTATCGCCGCCAAGTTCGAGATCCAGGCCGAAGAGACGAGCGGTGCGATCGACATCGTCATGACTTACCGCGAACTGGAAGGGATTTTCCGCAACCGGTCGATCAGTATCCCCTCCCTCAAGGAAGAACCGTTCGATGGCCTGCAGCCGCACCTGGGGAAGCTATTCCCCATTTCAGAGGGGACCTTTCGCGCTTTTTCTATCGCTACAGACCCCCTTGACACCGAAATAGTCACAGCTGCCGGTGAAGTGAATGTTATGGAGATCATCCGCGATCTTGCCCAGGGGCGAATAAACCCGAGAATTGCCGATATCCGCTTCTGTTACGACGGCTGCATAGGTGGCCCCGGGAAAAATCGCGAACTTACCGGCTTTTACAAACGGAATCTGGTTATTTCCCACTTTAAGCGTATTACCCCCTACAATTCCGCCCAGCACTATCTGGACTCACCGCCAGTTCCGGGACTCGGCCGTGGCTTCACCAACAAATATGCTAAGCTTGACTCCCCAAAAGGGAATGATATCAAGAATATACTTCAGGCAACCAACAAATTCACCCAGAAGGATGAGCTGAACTGCCGTGCCTGCGGCTACCGTACCTGTCGCGACTACGCTGTTGCTGTCCATCAGGGGTTGGCAGATATGGAGATGTGTCTCCCTTACAATCTGCAGCAACTGGAGGAGGAGCGGGGGAGGTTGCTACAGAAATACGAACTGGCGCAGCGAGAATTAGACCGCGAATACGGCGATGAGTTCATGGTCGGAACCGACCGGAAGACACTTGAAGTACTCGACCTTATCAAACAGGTCGGGCCGACCCCCACGACTGTCTTGATCCGCGGCGAATCAGGTACCGGCAAAGAGCTGACAGCTCGTGCCATTCACCGTTACAGCAAGCGTAATGACAAGCCGCTGGTGACGGTCAACTGCACAACGATCACCGACTCGCTGCTGGAGAGCGAACTCTTTGGCCACAAAAAGGGCTCCTTTACCGGTGCCATTGCTGAAAAAAAAGGCCTGTTCGAAGCGGCCGACGGCGGCACCATCTTCCTTGACGAGATCGGTGATATCACGCCGAAGCTCCAGGCCGAACTGCTAAGGGTTCTGGACACCGGCGAAGTGCGCCCGGTTGGTGGCACCATAGCCAAAAAGGTGGATGTGCGACTGATTGCTGCAACTAACAAGAAACTCGAAGAAGGGGTCAAAGATGGGTGGTTCAGGGAAGATCTCTATTACCGGCTCAACGTCTTTACCATTACCATGCCGCCACTGCGCAGCAGGATCGAATCGATACCTCTGCTCGCTCACCATTTTCTCGATAAAGCGAGCGCCAAACTGAACAAGAAGATCGTCGCTATTGAGGAGCGAGCCATCAAGGCGATGCTCAACTACCCATGGTCAGGGAATATCAGGGAGATGCAAAATGTTATTGAGCGTGCTGCAGTCCTCACCCACGACGATATCATCCGGCTGGGTAATCTCCCCCTGGTCTTTACCGAAAATTATGCCCGCGAGGACTTGCAGAACATGGATACCAGATCATCTTTCCAGGCCGAGCGAGAGCGCCAGGTGGTCCGGGTAGAGAAGGGTCTATTGCAACGCTATATGGCAGAGTCCGGAGGTAATGTGTCAAAAGCGGCACAGTCGGCAAATATCCCCCGACGCACCTTTTACCGCCTTATGGAGAAATACGGCATCTCCGGCCGTACCCTCAAAGCCCAGCTGAAAGCTGTTCAACAGCCTTCGCAGCCACCTGTCGATGAATCCATCGAGTGATTTCCCCTAAATCATATGTAGCACAAACAACTGATCAGCGTAATTAGATGAGCCATTTTTGGCACAACATATCCCTTGTTTATGTTAAGCCGGCGGTCATTGCCCAGCCGTAAACCTCTGCCAATAGCGCTGTCACGAGCTAACTACGGATTATATGATATTTGGCACGCATATGGCATATATAGTGTATTCAGCAAAAACAAACACAGCATAATGTGGAGGCTACAATGGGAAGAATGAGAGAGAATCCGCGATACAACGTAATATCGATGCGGATCAGCGATGAAGAGCGGGAAATATTGCAGCAGCTTGTCAATACTACCCACAAAAGCGTTTCAGATATCATGCGCGAAGCGATGCAGCTGGTAAAGAACCGTCTGGAAGGTCATGCCGAGATCAGTAATCGCGCCGCCTGATATTATGACGGCGCTATGATATTATTTAGCTTTCCAGGTAGTCCCTTGAGGGCCATCCAAGAGAACTATGTTTTGCGCCAGCAGATAATCCCTTATTTCATCGCTGCGCTTGAAATCCTTTGCCGTCCTGGCCGCGCTCCTTTCAGCCACAAGTTTATCAATTTCTGCCGCAGATAATTCTACCCCGGTCATTCTACGTTGCTGAATCCGGGCAAAGAACTCTGCCGGCAGTGTGCCAAATAGTCCTAGGACCCCCCCCAGAGTGCAGATATTGGTCTTTGCTCCGATCAGTATAGACCTGCTTACCGCCGAATGCCCCCCACCCTCTGCCAGCACCCGATTGATGCATCTTACCAGGTCAAAGACATGCCCTATTGCCAGGGCTGTATTAAAGTCGTCATCCATGGCCTCTTTAAAGCGTTGCCGAATCTCTCCTGATTTAGCCAGCAACTCCTGCTCGGCTTCGCTGAGCCTGGCAACATCCTCCCACTGCGGGGGGGTGGTATCGACCGCGATGATATCTTCGATCCCGGCCAGTGCTGCATATATCCGCTCGAGTCCGACTATGGACTCGTCCAGATTCTGGTCGGAAAAGTCGAGCGGTGAACGGTAGTGGGCTGAGAGGAGAAAAAAGCGGAGCACCTCGCTGTCATATTTCTCCAAGACCTCCTTGATAGTGAAAAAGTTGCCGAGCGATTTGCTCATCTTTTCCGCATTAATATTAACAAACCCGTTATGCAGCCAGTATTTGACAAAAGGCTTGCCAGTAGCTGCTTCGGACTGGGCTATCTCGTTCTCGTGATGGGGGAAGATCAGGTCCTTCCCCCCACCGTGGATGTCAAAGCTCTCCCCCAGATATTTCATGCTCATGGCTGAACACTCGATATGCCACCCCGGGCGCCCCATCCCCCAAGGCGATTCCCAGAAAGGCTCCCCCGGCTTGGCCTCTTTCCAGAGGGCAAAATCCATCGGATGTGCTTTTCTCTCATCCACCTCTATGCGCGCCCCAGCCTGCATCTCCTCCAGATTGCGCTTGGAGAGTTTAAGATAGGGGGTGAACTTTTCGACGCAAAAATAGACATCACCACCCGCCTGATAGGCAACCCCCTGCTCGATGAGACGCTCGACTATCGCTATTATTTCCGGGATATGCTCTGTTGCTTTCGGCTGATGGGTAGGGAGCAACAGCTGCAGTTCTGCCATGTCCCGGTCGAACTCCTTGATGAACCGTTCTGAAATCTCCTGGAATGACACCCCGTCTCGGTTGGCCCGATTGATTATCTTGTCGTCGATGTCGGTATAATTTCGCACATAAGTCACGTCATAACCAGAATAACGTAAGTAGCGAAAGATCATATCGAAAACCACATTTGCCCGGGCATGTCCGATATGACAATGATCATAGACTGTCACACCACAGACATACATTCGCACCTTGCCTGGGATTAACGGCTCAAACTGCTCTTTGGCAGCGGTGAGGGTGTTATAGACTCTTAACGGCATACTGCTCCCCTGTTGTATGGTATAGATGGAATAAGTAACATATCAGGAAGAAGATGTGAAGTGCAAATAGCTGCAGAACCAAGCTGTAATGGACTAGTGCAGTTTTGCCAAATACTCCCTGACACTGTTGACAATGCCGGCGTTTGTAAATGGCTTGCGTATATAACCGTCAGCGCCTGCTTCGGCAGTCAGGCGGCGCAACTCATCCTCACTTTTCGAAGAGAGGAGTAAAATCGGAATCCCTTTGCTGAACTCCTTTTCCCTGAGGAGCTTCGCCTTTTTGTTGCCATCCAGCATCGGCAGCATGACGTCAAGAATGATCAGGTCCGGCTTGTTTTTGGAGAATATGTAACTGTTGGCTTCTATCCCGTTGGTCGCGGTGAAGACCTCATAGCCAGACTCTTCAAAGGCGTCCCGGGCCATTGCAAGCACTAGCTCACTGTCGTCCACTATCAAAATCCGCTGCTTTGTCATAACCGTCCCCCATTCCTTATCTTCTTGTTACTGATTATAATTAGTCAGTCCGGTTAATCTAACTCTATAAACATTATCCCCGGCTATTACATTCAAGAGGCAAAGAGCCGTGTTATCACCTTGGGGAAATTGTCTAATGCGACCACTTGATCAACGGCCGCAATAGCAATGGCTGCCTTAGGCATGCCGAAGACCGCACAACTATGTTCATCCTGCGCCAATGTCACCCCGCCCCGGTCCTTGATGGCACGCAACCCCTGAGCACCATCCCGCCCCATACCGGTCAGAAGGACTGCAACTACATTGGCCCCCTGTTCACTCGCCAGAGAATTGAACAGTACATCAACTGATGGCCGACAGCAGTTGACCGGCTCGCTATCGACCAGACGGATCTTGTCCCGGTCAACCATCATGTGGCAATCTGTAGGAGCGACCAGCACTTCAGCCGTAGCAAACTGCTCCCCCTCCTGGGCCAATTTCACCCGAATGCTGCTTTCCCGGTCAAGCCACTGGGCAAACCCTTTGGCAAAACCGCTGGCAATATGCTGGACAACGAACACAGCAGCAGGAAAATCTGCCGGCAGGCTCTTGATTATACTCATGACCGCTTTCGGACCACCGGTAGAAGCACCGATAGCCAGAATATTTTTGCTGACAACGTTTTCCCACTGCCGCACAACAGTATCTTGCCTGGCACGACGACGGATATGGTGAATCACTCTTATCTTGGCAAGGAGCCGTACCTTTTCCACCAGCAACCTGTGGAACTCTCCCCCTGGCCCGATCCCGACAGCGTCAGGTTTGGCCATGACATCGAGCGCCCCGTTTTTTATTGCTGTAAAGGCATAGTTTACCTCTCGGTCATCCATCGTTGCCGTGAGCACAAGTATCGGCGTCGGGCAATTGGCCATGATCTCTTCAATAGCCGACAATCCGTCCATAACCGGCATCAGGATATCCATGACCACCAGATCAGGCTTGAGATTTGTCGCCATGGCAACTGCTTCCTGTCCATTGGTCGCTTCCCCCACTACCGCTATATCCTCGGTAGCACGGAAAATATCCTTGAGAACCATCCTCACCAGGGGAGAATCATCTGCCAGCAACACTTTAATCATTCTGCTACCACCTTTTCTGCAGACCAACTCCCCTCCCTGACCGGTCTGAATTTCATCCAATAAGCGCCTCGACTGTATCCAGCAGGGTCCCCTGGTCAAATGTCCCTTTAACAATGTAAGCCTGGGCTCCGGCATCAATTGCCTGGCGCTTGTCCTCATCTCGTGCCAGGGACGATACAATGACAACCGGCACATCCTCATAGGCAGGTAGCGACCTGAGCCGCCTGGTCAGTTCAAAGCCGTTTATCCCCGGCATCTCGACATCGGAGATGACCAGGTCATAGAGCTCGCGTTCCACCTTTTCCAGCGCATCTTCACCAGATACGGCAATATCAACGTAGTACCCATGGGTAATCAGAATACTTCTCTCCATGGTTCGGGTCGTGATCGAATCATCTACTACCAGAATTTTCCCGCGGTGAGTCACTTCCTCGCTCTCCTCAAGCAGTTTCCGGAATCCAGAAGTGTTGCCACCTTCGGCACTGCTGAAAATGTCAGGTACATTCAGGATCAGTGCCGGACTGCCGTCACCAAGAATGGTGGCACCGAAGACAAATTGGACCTTTTTCAATTGCCCCCCCAGCCCCTTCACCACGATCTCGGAACTCCCCAGGCTTCTGTCGATAGTGCAGGCCAGGGTCTGTTCGCGCAGTCTAAGCACTACCGCAGTCATCTTCCCCACCTGCAGCAGACTCTTCTGCTCCGGCAGACCGAGCATGGTAGCCAGAGAGACCAGGGGGGTAGTAACGCCGCGCAGGACAACCACCTCTTTACCCCCAACCGTCTTAATATCGTCATGCCTGACTTTTATAATCTCTTGCACATAGGTTAGTGGCAGCGTATAGCAGTCACCGCAACAGGAGACCATCAGGGCTTCGATTACTGACAATGTCAACGGCAGGACCAGGGTGACTTCGGTAAAGTTTCCCGGCTCGCTCTTCAGTGTCACCGTCCCCTTGACCCTCTCGACATTCTTCTGTACCACATCCATGCCTACACCACGGCCGGATATATCGGTAACGATCTCACTGGTGGAAAAACCGGGTCGCATTGTCAGGTAGAGTGCCTCGTCGTTACTCATGAGGTCAGCCTCTTCACTATCTATCAAGCCTCGACGGACGGCAATCTCTTTGATTCTGGCCGGATTCATGCCACGACCATCATCACGTATGTCGATCCGGACATTGCTCCCTTCATGGCGGGCAGAAATCCGGATGGTCCCCTGTGCCGGCTTGCCGGCCGCCTGACGTTCTTCAGCAGTCTCTAGGCCATGGTCGACGGCATTGGTTATCATATGCAGAAACATCGGTTTGAGCGACTCGATAAGTACCCGGTCTACCTCGATACTGTCGCCGATAAGTTCCAGCTTCACCTCTTTCCCCTGCGCCTTGGCCACATCCCGCACCAGACGCTGGAAACTTTCGGTGATGGTCCTGAGCGGCATCATCCGGAGGGACAAGGCTTCTCCATGCAGCTCCTGAATAAGATAGCTCAGATAGAGGACGTCATCTTCAAGATTGCGCTGAAAATCCCGCACCGAGCTGACCATGATACTTTCGCCGGCATCATGGCAGAGCGTTTTCAGGCTTACCACCTTATCTTCAAACCTTTTCTTGCTGATAATCAGCTCGCCAACGAGATTAACCAGACTGTCGAGAGTACTGACCCTGGCCCTGACCGTATCGCCTAATACCTCAGCAACCTCTTCACTGCTCTCCTTGAACGCCTCCCGCGGTGATTCACCGCGATCAAAGGCCGCGAGGAACTTCTCCAGGTTGACCGGCGATTCTTCACCACGAGCCAGCGCAGTCTTCATCCGTGTTATGGCATCAGTCCCCTGTAGCAGCAGATCTATACCAAGACTGTCTACCGGCCTATCCCCTTCTTCCATAGCCTTGATCAGGTCTTCCATGCGATGGGCGACAGCACTGATATCTTCGAAGCCGAGCATCCGCGCTGAACCTTTGAGGGTATGGGCGTTGCGCAGCAACTCATGGATGAGCTGGGCGTTAGCCGTCTCCCGTTCCAGGGTCAGCAGCCCCTTCTGCAGTGCTGCCAGATGTTCGTCTGCCTCCCGGACAAAGATGTCGAGGTATTTATTGGTCATTTAGGCTTCATCCTCAATCATCCCCTTCAATTTTTCCGTCAGCTCCATTATCTCGGCAATCGCCCGTTCCGTCTCCCTGGCACTACCGGCCACCTGCTGCGCCACATCCCGCACCTCGCTCATGGTCTCAGCCATCTGCTCACAGGCCGAGGTCTGCTGCTGGGTCGAAAGGGTTATCTCCTTGGCCGACCGGGCCGTCTCTTCGACCATGCCGATGATGGTGCCGAAAGACTGCTGCACCTTGTCCACCTGTGTCGAGGCTGAATCGACCGCTTTGGTCCCCTCTTCGGTCACCATGATAGTGCTGTTGGTAGCCTTCTGGATCTCGTCGATCAGACCACGTATCTGCCTGGTGGCATCGACGGTCCGCTCGGCCAACCGCTTCACCTCCTGGGCAACTATGGCAAAACGCTTCCCGGCCTCACCGGCGCCGGCAGCCTCGATAGCTGCATTCAGCGCCAGCAGATTGGTCTGATCGCTGATCTCGTCGATGATCTCGACGATGCCACCGATCTTCTGGCTGTTGTCACCCAGCTGCAGCATACTGACAGCTATGCTCTGCACCTGGGCCCGCAGTCGTGTCATCCCATCGGTGGCATTGCTTACATCTATTGTTCCGGCAAGACAGCTCTGATTGGTAGCTTCGGCCATCGCCTCCACAGATACGGCATTGTCGGTGATCTGCTTGGCAGTGATGGCGATCTCCTCCGAGGTGGTACTCACCTCCTGTACCGCCGTGGCCTGTTCACTGGCACCAGACGACTGCTGGGCGCTTATCGCCATCATCTCATTGGCAGAACTTGAGAGCTGGATGATTGCATCCTTGATAGTATTGATAAGCCGGTTGCTCCGATCGATCTCCCCCTTGAGATTCTTGACTATCACGTTGGTCATGGTGTTAAACGCTTCCGCCAGGGTGCCGATCTCGTCATGGCTCTCGGTCTGGATAGTCTCATCCAGATTACCATCGGCAATCCGCCGCGCCACCTCGGTGAGATTGAGCAGGGGCCTGATCGACTGGCGGACCACAACATAGATGGTCAGACTGGCGATCAGCAGCATGGCCAGCATGGCAACGATGATCTGCATCCGCAGCGCGGCGATCTTCTGCTCGGTCTTCACCATCGAGAAGCCGATCCGGAACCCCCCCCAGTGCTTGCCGTTTACCATAACCGGTGCCGAGATGTCCCACATCTTCTCCCCGGTGTCACGGGCATATACCTGCTTGAGGAGCTCCTGCTGGTTGCGCGCCGCCTTCAAACCGACCTCGTCGTTAAAGAGCCGCTTGGTCCGGTTACCGACCTTGTCCTTCTCCTTGTTGCCGGTGAGCGGTAACGAATATTTACTGTTATGGGTCGGCAGATAGCCGTTCCGGTCGACCAGTACGGCAAAGACCACCTGGTCATCCTTCAGGTACTCGTCCTCCAGCTCCTGGATCGCTTTATCCAGAAATGTGTCGTACTTGGTATGGTATTTCTGCGGATCAGTCCCCGGGATAGGGATGTAATTCTCGTCAAAGATATCTTCCTTGGTAAACCTGTTGCTGGCAATGGCATCCTCAAGTATCCGCTCCATCAGCTTGGCACCGGTCAATGCCTCGATCCGCCCTTTGGAGAGCAGTTCCTCTTCCATGTTGGCGCTCCGGGAACGGACGAAATAGATGGTAAATAGCGACATGATGATCACCATCACCAGGATGAGGATAGCGGCAATCTTTGCTGAAAGTTTGTTGAACATGGCAACTCCTTGCACAAAATTCTAGTTATAAGAACTATTACTCCAGGCCCAAATCCGCTTCTGCATCAACCCTGGTCGATTACCAACGCTGGATCTGCCAGCAGCTTCATGATATCGAGCAACATCACCATGGTACCGTTTAGATTCAACTGCCCCCTGATATAGTCATGTTGCGCCCCGCTCAATGATCTAGCCAGCGGCTCGAAAGTAGAGAGCGACAAGGCTGAGACACCTTCGACAGATTCTACCAAGAGCCCGGTAGCAAAGGCTTCGGACTTGACCACAATGATTCGCGCAGTCGCCCCTAGCGGATTTTGCTGCAGCCCGAGCATGCCCCTGATATCCATGGCAGCGACTATTTCGCCGCGCAGGTTAAAGACCCCGACAATGGCACCGGGGACCCTCGGCACCCGGACAAGCCGGGGGACCCTGATAACTTCGGCCGCATAGACCGTCTCAAAGGCATACCGTTCATTACCCAGGAAGAAGCTGACGCACTCCAGCTCTTCCTCCCGGATCTCTTCGGCTTCGGCCAGCCCCTGCCAGTATTCATCCCGCATCTCATGCAGAATGGACCTTATGTCGTACCCTGTTCTTTTTTCTTCCATCACTCTTTACTCCTATGTCACACTTCAGGCGACATTCGCCATTGCTTGTCGCAACTGCTCCAGGAAGACCTCCCGGGATAATCCTCCGGAAAAAGGGACTATACTCTCTCCCCCGGAACGCTCCAGGATTTTCAGGCAGGTCCGCAGTTCCCGCATACTCTGTTTTTCCCTGCCAATCCGCAAATAGAGACGCCAGAGGCTATAATGCGCCATAAGGAACTCCATGTTGAGCAGAATCGCTTTCCGGTATTCGGCAATCGCCTCGCTATGCCGGTCAGCAATATCATACACAAGCCCCTGCAGGTAATACGCCTCAGGAAGCAGGTCGTCTATTGCCAGCACCTGCTCACAGAATGCCAGAGCTGCTTCGATGTTGCCGCTGTTCGCATGGATGAAGCCGCTCAGCATCAAAGCACCGCAATGGCCGGGCTCCCTATCCAACACCTCCTTGAGTAGCCTGGCAGCGGCGGCAAATTCTTCCCGGTCGAAGTGCGCCTCTGCTTCCTGAAAAATATTCGCAATACTCGGCAACGGCAGCATTATCGCTGCCGGCGGCGGAGGTGTCAGCCGCTCTCGAGGCTCCTGCTGACGGACCAGCCGTTTCGTCAGCTGTCGATCCTTGGCCAGCTTCTTTACCCGCTGCCCTGAGACCTGTTCCGGATTCCTCTTCCGGTAATAAAATCCGCCGTCGCCAGTGTGACGTTCAAAAAGGGATGAGACCTGGGACAATGTTTCGGCATGCCCAAGAAACATGTACCCCCCGTTTTTCAGCGAGGCGGCGAATTTTTCCACGATCTGCTTGGTCGTGGTGAGGGAGAAGTACATCATCACATTGCGGCAGAAGATAATATCCATATCCCTGATAGCGCCGGTAGCGGCAGGGAATACAGCGGTCTGCAGATTGAGATGGGAAAAATCGACCAGCTGTTTCACCTCGTTGCGGAGCAAATAACGACCATCCTGCTGCATAAAATAGCGGTCCAGATAATGCTGGTCGATGACCCGCATTGACCACTGGCCATATACCCCCTCCCTGGCGCGGCGCAGCGATCTGTTATTGATGTCTGTGGCGATGATCCGGATATCCCGCTCCCGCCAGTCAGGGAATGCCTCCATCACCGTCATGGCGATGGAATAAGGTTCTTCACCCGTGGAGCAGCCGGCAGACCAGATACGCAACCGCATTTCGGGGTGCATAGCCAGCTCATTCCTGAGCAGCCGCTTCAGAGTGACAAAATGGGCATGGTAGCGGAAGAAATAGGTCTCGCCTATTGTCAGATACTGCAGCAGCTTCTGCAACTCCTGGCGGTTCTCATGGTGCTCGATGAGGTAATCGTAATAATCTAGATAGTCGGTGATCCGCAGCACCGTCATCCGGTTAATCAAGCCGCGCTCCAGAAGTTTCTGGTTACGGCGTTCAAAGTGGAGCCCGCTGAAGGAGATCAGATATTCGTAAAAAAGTTTATAGTCACTATCACTGAGCGGTTCGATTGTGGTCGATGCCGTGCGCTTCTTCCTCCCCTGCACCAGCGCAGCGATATTCCATCTCAATCTGGCCATGTCGACCGGCTTGAGCAGAAAATCATACGCATGCAGCAGTTCATACTCAAGGTCCGGCGCATCAGCAACCACTATAATCGGTATATGCCTGGTCTGCCGGTCACGGTGCAGCCGCTGCATGATATCTATTGCAGCGGTCCGCGGCGACGACAGATCGAGCACCATAAGATCCGGCTGCTTGCTCCTGGCCGCTGGCAACGCCTCGAATACCCCGGCAACACAGCTTACGCGATGGCCATCAGCAGCCAGCATCCCTCCGACACTGCTGCAGAGAGTGTCCTGCTCTTCGATTATCAGCACATGTACCTGCATCACCCTTCCTTGGTCAGCCATGCAATCCTGGCCCAACCTGCCGTCACTATGACTTGCTCTCTGGCGTAGCCGGCCAGTCTGCGCTGCTGTTCCGTTCCTCCAGTCAACCCTGCACAACAATTCCGCTTTTGGCCCAGGAATCACGCAAGGTGACGGTCCGGTTAAAGACCGGCCGCCCTGGCAGGCTATCCCTGGGGTCGACAGAGAAATACCCCTGTCGTTCGAACTGCAGCCGTTTCTCCGGCTCGGCCTGCTGCAAGGCAGGCTCCAGCTTGCAATCGCAAAGCGTCACCATGGAATCAGGGTTCAGACACTCCTTCCAGTCATCACCAGCCGGGTTGGCTACTTTGAAGAGCCGGTCGTAAAGACGGACCTCGGCGTTGATCGCATGCCGCGCTGAAACCCAGTGGATGGTCCCCTTAACCTTGCGGCCGGCAGCCGGTCCACCGCTATGGCTCTCCGGGTCGTAGCTGCAATGAATCTCGGCCACATTGCCGGCAGCATCATGTACCACTCCGGTACACTTGACGATATAGGCATAACGGAGCCGCACCTCCTGCCCCGGAGCCAGGCGGTGGAAACCTTTCACCGGCCTCTCCATGAAATCGTCCACCTCGATGAAGAGCTCCCGACAGAATGGTATCAGCCGCTCCCCCATCTCTGGCTGCTGCGGGTGATTGGCCGCCGTGAAATCCTCCACCTGCGTTTCCGGATAGTTTTCGATCACCACCTTGATCGGCCGCAGTACCGCCATGGCTCTGGGCGCCCGTACATTGAGGTCCTCACGGACACTCTCTTCCAGTACCGACATCTCTATCCAGCTGTCGCTCCTCCCCACCCCTATCCTTTCACAGAAGGAACGGATCGATTCAGGGGTATAACCCCGGCGGCGGAGCCCCTCCAGGGTCGGCATGCGCGGATCGTCCCAGCCGCTGACATCGCCATCCTGGACCAGCTGCAACAGCTTCCGCTTGCTCATCACCGTATAGGTAAGGTTGAGGCGGGCAAATTCATACTGACGCGGGTGATAGATGTCGAGCCGGTCGAGGAACCAGTCATAGAGCGGCCGGTGCGCCTCGAACTCCAGGGTGCAGATGGAGTGGGTGATCCCCTCGATGGAGTCGGACTGGCCGTGGGCAAAGTCGTACATCGGATAGATGCACCAGGCGTCACCGGTATGGGGATGAGGCGCATGGATGATCCTGTAGAGAACCGGATCGCGCAGGTTCAGATTTGCTGCTGCCATATCTATCTTGGCGCGGAGGACTTTGGCGCCATCAGGGAACTCTCCGGCCCGCATCCTCCGGAACAGTTCAAGATTCTCAATTGCCGGTCGCTCCCGGTATGGACTCGGCTGCCCGGCTTCGGTCAGGGTGCCGCGCAGGTTGCGGATCTCCTCGGCGGAGAGGTCGTCCACATAGGCATCCCCCTGCTGGATAAGCTGCTCTGCCCAGCTGTAGAGCCGGGGGAAATAGTCAGAGGCGTAATAGAGGTGATCCCCCCAGTCGAAACCGAGCCAGCGGAGACTCTCCTTTATGGATTCGGCGTACTCCACCTCCTCCTTGGCCGGATTGGTATCGTCGAAACGTAGATGACAGCGACCACCAAAATCCCTGGCCAGGCCGAAGTTGATGCAGATCGATTTGGCATGGCCGATATGCAGGTAACCGTTCGGTTCCGGCGGGAAGCGGGTAATAACGGTCTGGTGCTTGCCGCTTTGTAGATCCTCCTCGATGATGGTGCGGAGAAAGTTGCTGCTGACCGGCTTGTCGTTGTCACTGTTCCTGGTGGTCTGTACATCACTCATTGCGTCTAAATCCTCGGTGTCAGAAATTTTCCAGCAGGACCACCGCATAGGCGGCAATCCCTTCGCCCCGGCCGCAAAAGCCGAGCTCTTCGGTGGTGGTAGCCTTGACATTGACCTGTTCCGCTGTTGTCGCCAAGGTCCGGGCGATATTTACCCGCATCGACGGGATATGCGGGGCTAGCTTGGGTCGCTGGGCAACGATGGTAGCGTCCAGGTTGCCGAGGCGAAACCCCTTGTCACTGGCGAGTTGCATGACATGCGCCAGCAGTTGCAGGCTGTCGGCACCCTTGTAGAGCGGGTCGGTATCGGGGAAATGCTTGCCGATATCCCCTTCGCCGATAGCGCCTAAAATGGCATCCGCTATGGCGTGCAGCAGCACATCAGCATCGGAATGGCCGAGCAGACCCTTCTCCCACTGGATATCAACCCCCCCCAGGATCAGCTTGCGCCCCTCCACCAGGCGATGCACATCATAACCATGGCCGATTCTCATCTTCAAGTACCTGTCTCTTTCACGATTGCATTATTCAGAGCAAAATTTATTTTCACTTTTGGTCGCTTGCAGGAAAGCTTCGGCCAGGAGCAGGTCTTCCGGTGTGGTAATCTTGATGTTCCGATAATCCCCCAGCACCACCTCCACCTCTCTACCGAGCCGCTCCACCAGCGAGGCGTCGTCTGTGCCGAGAAAAGCATCGCTGGCAGCACGCTCATGGGCTTCACTGATTATCCCATAACGGAACGCCTGCGGGGTCTGGGCCAGCCAGAGCGTCTCCCGTGGCGGCGTAGCGCGGATGACCCCCCCCTCCACCACCTTGATGGTATCTTTGGCCGGTACGGCCACCAGAGCACCGGCGCTGCGAGACGCCACAGCTATGGCCTGCTCGATGACCGGAACCGGGATAAAAGGGCGTACTCCGTCATGAATCAGGATGACATCATCAGCGGCAGCTATACCGGCAATGGCGCGGATGCCGTTCAGTACCGAATACTGCCTTTCCGCTCCACCCGCTACGATCTGTCGCACCTTGTCCAGTGCGTACCGCTCTACCACCTCCTGGCGACAAAAGGGTATCTCTGCTGCCGGGGTTATCAGATAGATGGCATCGACCGCTGCCATCCCCTGAAATACCGCGATGGTGCGCGCTACGATCGGCATATCATCGAGGAGCAGATACTGCTTGTTGATGGCAGCCCCCATCCGCTTCCCAATGCCCGCTGCCGGGATAAGTGCGATAACGCTCATGAAGCCCTGCCTGCTGACCTGTAACGTACCGCTACCCGCTGGAAATAAAACAGATAAAAATTAAGCATATTGACTCGTTGTTATCTACGCCAGAGGGAAATTCGAAGCATATAAAAAGCTGTTTTATTATACACGATATTTGGCAAATAACCAGATTTTTCTTTATTCCAATAAACGAATGTCCTATGAAAGTTCACAAAGTGGCGGGTACGGTCAGCAGGTATATGCCGGGGGATGCTTGCCAAAGGTCAGTCGGCAATCGCCTGCAGGGCAGTGAGCAGGTCAGGGATATCCTCTGGCAGAATGGTGCGGAGATCGAGCAGATAGCTCTCCCGGGCGATCCTGCCGATGACCGGCAGCAAAGCGGAGCGGAGCCGCCGCTCCAGTTCCTGGGGGGAACGGTGCGGATGATGGAGTGCAAGCAGAGTGGTCGGCAACTCCAGAAGCGGAAGAGCGCCCCCCCCTACCTGGGAGACGCCGCTTTGCAGAGTCAGCTTGAGCTTTGACACCCCCCTGCGCTTCAACTGGCGTTGAATCGCTCTCCCCCGCACCGCCAGTTCGGCCGGTTTGGTGGCGAGCAGACGGAGTACCGGGATGCTGCTAAAGGCCTTCTGCTCGTCTCGGTACAGCTGCAGCACCCCTTCCAGGGCGGCAATAGTCAGCTTGTCCACCCTTAGTGCCCGCAATAAGGGATGCTGGCGCATCTTCTCCAGGTAGATCTTCTTGCCGACGATGATCCCTGCCTGGGGACCGCCAAGCAGCTTGTCGCCACTGCAGGTCACTACCTCTACCCCGGCCCGGATGAACTCCTGTACTGTCGGTTCGCTCACCCCGAGCAGCTTGCCCATGTCGACCAGGTTGCCGCTCCCCAGGTCGGCCAGTACCGGCAGGTCGAATTCGTCCCCCAGCGCAGCCATTTCACTGGCGGTAACAGTTGTGGTGTAACCGACCATGGCGAAGTTACTCGTCTCGACCTTGAGCAGCAGCGCGGTTTCGCCATTGACAGCTTTACGGTAATCGGCCGGATGGGTCCGGTTGGTAGTGCCGACCTCATGCAGCAACGCCCCGCTCTGCTGCATCACCTCCGGGATCCGGAACGACCCCCCTATCTCCACCAGTTCGCCGCGGGAGACGATCACCTCCTTGCGATTCGCCAGGGCTGCCAGGGCAAGCAACAGGGCAGCGGCATTGTTGTTCACCACCAGCGCCGCCTCGGCACCGGTCAGTTCGCAGAGCAGGCTCTCCAGATGACGGTAGCGGCTCCCCCGCCCACCTTCTGCCAGATCATATTCCAGGTTGCTGTAGCCGCAGGCGATAGCTGTCAGCTGCGGCAGCAGCTGAAGCGGCAGCGGCGCCCGACCGAGGTTGGTATGGATCACCACCCCGGTACCGTTGATCACCCGCTGCAGGCTGGGGCGTGCCAGTTGCTGCAAGCCCAGCTGCACAGTCCGGGTCAGGGTTGCCAGATCGGGGAGTACGGTTATTGCACCACTCCTTACCGCCAGCCGCAGTTCGGCCAGCAGCTCCCGGACCGCCCGTTTTACCAGGGGGAGCGGATAGCCGACAGTGGCCGCTTTGAAAGGCGGCCACTGGAGCAGTTTGTCAACTTGGGGGATTTCTCTGAGAAGAGACACACAGACCTCTTTAGCGTGGCCAAGAGGGGAGGGGAGAGCCTAGAGGTCGAGCTGGGCTGCCGCCGTCCGCTCGGCCGGTTTCAGGGGTGAGCTCCCCTCACGCCCCTGCATCAGCACCCTGCCGCCATATTCGGCATTCTTCCGCACCAGCCTTTCTGCCTGCTCGGAATCCCTGCTGCAGAAAGCCTCGATTATCTTGTTATGCTCCTGAACCGATATCTGCATCCGTCCCGGCAGACTGAGGGAGGCAACCCGCAGACGCTGGAACTTCTTCACCAGATTGGAGATCAGCTCGTAAAGCTTGTCGTTGTCCGCTGCCCGGACGAACAGCTCGTGGAAATCGTTATGCACCTTGAAAAAGTGCTTTATATCACCTTCATTGGCCAACTGGCGCAGCTTGTCATTGATTGCCTGGAGCTTTTCTATCTCTTTGCCGGTCAGCTTTTCACAGGCCCGGTTGGCCGCATACCCTTCCAGGATACTCTTAATGGCGTAAAACTCCTCCACATCACGTTCCGAATAGGAGACCACCACCGCCCCCTTGCGGGGGATTACGGTCAGATACCCCTCTGATTCTAGCTGCCGGAATGCCTCGCGGATCGGGGTCCGGCTGATGCCGAAGCGCTCCGCCAGTTCCGGTTCGGCCACCTTCTCGCCAGGCTTGAGGGCACCACTCATGATAGCGTCGCGGATCGTCTCAAGGATCCGTTCCCTAAGCGTCAGATGCTTCTCGATGCTCTTTTTCATATGCTCATGCTCCGCAGGGGGGTTTGCTTGAATTGTATACAGTATACACATTTTGTCAAGCTTTCCCTTTCCCAGCCGCATCAATAGCTGTTCGATTCATTTAATGAGTGAGCATTTCGGCTTGCTATTTGTCCCCTCCGATAGTAATCTTATCAGCCAAAGGAGCTGTAATGGATCCGGTCCGCCACCTGAAAATTTCGATCGCTGTCCTGGCCATGCTGGTCACTGCCGGCGTCACCGGTTATATGACCATCGAAGGGTGGCGCTTCATCGATGCCCTCTACATGACGATCATCACCCTTGGTACCGTCGGCTTCAGGGAGGTGCATGAGCTGAGCGATGTCGGCAAGCTCTTCACCATGCTCCTCATCGTCTTCGGCGTCAGCGTGCTCGGCTACATCCTCGGCAGTCTCGCCCAGATCATGTTCGAAGGGCAGTTCCAGCGCATCATCGGGAGGAAGAAAGTGGAAAAGAGAATCGAGTCGCTGCAGGACCATTATATCATCTGCGGTTTCGGCCGGATCGGCGCCCTGATCTGCAAGGAGTTCGCCGCCAAACCGATCCCCTTCCTGGTCATCGAGAAGCACCCGGAGGCCCATGACAAGCTGCACCATGAAGAGTACCTGCATATCCGCGGCGACGCCACCGAAGACGAGACACTGCTGCGGGCCGGCATCAAGCGGGCCAAGGGGCTGATCTCGGTGGTCACCTCAGATACCGAGAATGTCTATATCACTCTCACCGCCCGCGGCCTCAACCCCGACCTCTTCATCCTCGCCCGTTCCGGCGAAGAGGGGTCGGAGATCAAGCTGCAGCGGGCCGGCGCCAACAAGGTCATCTCCCCCTATGTGATCGGCGGGAACAGGATGGCCCAGGCAATCCTCCGGCCGAACGTGGTCGACTTCATCGAGATCGCCACCGGCCACGAACACCTTGAGCTGCAGATGGAGGAGATCGCCATCCCGGGCGATTCCGGCTTTGTCGGCGAAAACCTGGTCAGTTCCGGTTTCCGCAAGGAGACCGGAGTAATAATAATCGGCATCAAGAAGGCGAGCGGCAAGATGGTCTTCAATCCCAACCCCCACTCCAAGATCGAAGCCCACGACACCCTGATCGTGCTCGGCGAGCCGACCGCCATCCAGACCCTGGAAATGCTGGTAGGTTGCGAAAAGAGCGCCGACGCGGTGATCAAGAAACACCGGAAAGAGCAGCACCCCCATGAATGACCGGCTCCATGTCCATGTCCCGTATCACTTCCTCTGCGACAACCTCGAACTGGTCCTTAACACCGGCATCAACCCGGAGCTCTATTTCCCCGGCGAAACCCTTGACCAGCTGATCCCCGAACAGCTTGCCGCCATCGCCGCGACCCTGGCCGGGCATGGTCTGGCCACCACCATCCATACCCCGTTCATGGACTTAAACCCCGGCTCCACCGAGCGGTTGCTCCGGGAGGCGACCATCCACCGCTTCCAGCAGGTACTCGACGCAGCCGCCATCCTCAAACCGCGGGCGATGGTCTTCCACCCCGGTTATGACCGCTGGCGTTACGGCGACTCCAAGGAGAGCTGGCTCGGCCACGCCATCGACACCTTCGCCATGGTCCTGGAGCGGGCCGATGCCATCGGCACTGTCGTGGCGGTGGAGAATATCTTCGAAGAAGAGCCCTCGACCCTCAAGTCGCTGCTGGAGGCTTTGCCCGGGCTGCGGCACTGCTTCGATGTAGGGCACTGGAATCTGTTCAAGACCGTAGGGCTAAAGGAGTGGTTTGCCGCCCTAGGCTCCTATATCGCCGAAGCCCATATCCATGACAATCATGGCAGTCGCGATGACCACGCCCCGGTAGGTGAAGGGGCTATCGATTTCCAGCTCTTCTTCCGGCTTATGGAGGAGTACGCGCCGCTGGCGCTCTGGACTATCGAAGCGCACAGCAAGGAGGATCTGCAGCGGTCAATTGTGGCTATTCAAAAGTATTTCTGACTATTATTTCTGCCCTGTTTTCACTTCTGCTTCGGACCAAACAACGCATGAGAGTGACCGGCGCGGCTTTCTCGCGCCCGTCTCCACGCGAGAGTCGTAACTTCACCCTCATCATTTGTGCACCAATTTAATATGACGTCTGGCGATAACGATGCTTCAAATTGAAACGCACAATACCATAAACATCAAAAATCCTACAAAAATTCCTGTAACTATTACAACTATAGTAAAGCTTTTGTTAAAAATATCGTTGAATGTGTATTTTGACCATCTAGCTACAACAGCAGAAATAGCTGCCGCGAATACAAATGGGACAATAAATAAAATTATCGAAACGATAGCACCTCTGATATATGCATCAGAAGAAGCCCCATTCCATCGTATGATGCCCGGAATTTCGAGCAGGCAGACTGCAGCATAGAAAAGAGAGAGGATGATATTTCGGGTTTTCATAGTTAGGGTAGCCATAGGGGTCAGTCGCTCACTTTTCACTAATGGATAACTGTGAATAATGAGTGCCTGACCCCTCCGTCTTGTTTCTTGTTAGGATTCTCTCAAAATTATGGTTTGTCGATTTTCCATTTGCCATTTTCTTTGTAAAATATAACTGGATAGGCAACCGACTCCATTTTTCCCTTCACATTTTCTTCTCTGACTATAATGCAACTAGCAGTATCTTCATCCCACAAGTCTCTGAGCTTCAGTGTGCCTCTATCTGCTGAAAAACTACGAAGATTTTTAATGCTTCCAAAAAGCTTCCTTGCATAATCTCTGTGCTGCCATCTTATATACTCTGCAGCAGCGTTTGCATCTTTACGAAAAAAAGCATCATTATATGCATTCCAAACGTCACGTAATTCTTGTTCGACACCAGCGTCATAATGAACACTATCTTGTATCTTCTCTTTTTGATTAGCAGCCGTAATTTCCCGTGAAGATGGCTTCTCCTCTGTCTGCGAAGCTGATGAAGCGTCGTTTCGCTTGATTACACCTTTTTTTGGAATGCTTGCAGCATTATCAGTAAAATGCACAACTCCGTTGTCATCAGTCCATTGATACGTTTCGGCGAATGCCAGGAGAGACAAGGCATTACATGCCAGCATAATAACTATCAATATACCTATGGTGTTGTTCATCAATATTCTCCTAACGGCTCGGCCGGTGACCGGCGCGGCAGCAGTTTGGCCGCGTCCGCGTCTACTGGCCTGGTTGTAATTACTCTTGCCTTCTCAGTTCATGCAGCCCTCTCAATACACAGGAACTTCTTAACGGGACATGTACTTTCTGAAGAGATACCAAGAACATAAGAAAAAGGAGATGGTCATCCAACTAATTGCGCCGACTAAGTAGGTTTTCGTTGGTAATATGCCGTTTAGGATAAAGAGGTAAACGACTCCTACCGGAGCAATAGCTGCGCCTCCCTCTCCTGCGAGGATGCAGGGTGAGTAAAAAAGTGATAGGGCAGCTGCCCTCATTATCACTTTACTCCATAAACCTTTTGTCTTGGTCATCTGGAATACACAGAACGTGCTTATTCCGGAGCATGCGACAAATGCGAAAAACCCATATGTCCAAATTTGTTCGTTATCCATATCTTTTCGTTACAACGGGGTGCCCGGTTCACCCGCATCGCCCGGTTTCTCAGGGCGGGGCGGCGTGCAACCGGCTGGTTGTGCTCTATCAAATGGCCGGGAGAAGAAGGCTGACCATCGCAGCACGGGTCTCTTCTACGACACGACTTTTGTATTCTCTTGAAGTATTGCCGAAGTCAAGTGGACGACCATTATGATAAAGTTGCCAAAGTGTCTGAACTAAGTCCTGCAATACGTATAAGATCTCTTCAATTTCAACAATCTCAGTCTTCGCAAACAATGCTGTTACTGCCTCTTGGTCTTTCACCAAAGTATGTGCAAAGATTGAATTCCTTATTTCAAGGCATGTGTTTTCAAATTTCTTCCTGAATGGCGCAAGCTGCTTTTTGATCGTTCTCAGGTGTTCGGTTTTCGGCTCAAACGCATTGCTAATGTAGTCATCCAGCCAGTCAGGAGCCGTCTTCCCGCCTTCAGTTATTCTTCTCGCCAACGCTTCTTTTGAAAAGAATTCGGGATGGGCCAGGGCACTCGCCACAAGCTTATGGACAGAATGAGCATCTTTGCCGTTATCAAAAATTCGGCCCATTGTGATGAAAAAAGCCGACTGAAGAGAATATAGTTGGATATTCCAGAAGGATGGGTGGCGGTTCAGTGCACGGTAAACTTCTTTATTTTCTCCTGCTGTTGCATGGATTGTCAAATACGTATAGAAGCATTGAGTTGCCTTATCGACCTCTCCTCGGATATGCTCAAAGTCTCTCCAAAATTCATCTTCTGTCATTATTTCCTCTATCTGTACAACGGTTATGAGGGTCTGCTGTGAAAACAGCAGCACCCGATGGTTGGCATCTTTCTACTCCATCTTCGATGTTATTGATTCGTTTTTGCCTGGAAATAGATGCCATACCGCATTGATCGAGAGCATAATATTCTCTGTGACTTCCTCTCTCCATGGGCTAAAATCGTTCTCCTGAAGGAATTGCTCATTCGCCGTTTCGAAAGTGGTTTGATCTGCGTTTGCTGTTCCAATTAAGAAACCGCAGACCCACGAGGTTTCGTAAAGTGCGGTCATAGGAAGAACAAGTAGTAGGATCGAGAAGATATTAACTTTTTGTTCTAGCGTGGTTTCAGTATGCTCAATAGCGGTTGCTGCTGCCGCACGAGCAATGGCCTCTATGATCGTACTTCGGCCTTCTTTGAGGAAGGATAATAGCCCCTCTATAGAATCTCCGCCATCGCGTTCCAATGTTTTTTCTAGTTTCACAAAAGCATCTGCAAAAGCAAACCAGAGATGACGGTAGCCGTATTTCTCCTCTTCATTAGGATAAAATTGTAAGTAAAATTCCAGAGGCTTAACTCTGCGGTAACTATAATATTTGTGGCTCTCTTGAACAAACGCACAAATCTCTTCAACTGAATATGTTTCCAAATCTTTTGGGGAAAATGTATGTACACAAGAAAGTGTAGATATTGCGGTTGCCAAATGGTTGTAGGCGAGGTCTCTTTTGTTCTGAGATAGCGCTATTTCAGCCAATTCAAGCATTGAACCTACTTCGCTGGGGTCAACCTGAACTCGCAACCTGAAAAACTTTTCGGCATCTTCCGCATGCCGAGTATCCTGCCTCCAGAGGGTACTTAGAACTGATGCCTTAAGGTTGATGAGCTGAGCATGAGCCGGAGCCTTGACTAATCCCTTCTGAATTGCTTGCAATGCTTCCTCTAAGCGGTGTAGTTTCATGAGACAGAACGCTTCCCACCAGTAAACATGAGGCCAGCGAAAGCCTATATCTTCCCCCAATTCTAGTGCTTGTTGCAGAAGAGAAAGAGCATCATCAAACCGTTCATATACTAATGCTAGTGTATTCGCTTTACTCACGATAGCTTCAGGCAGAGAAGGGTTAAGCTGCAAAGCCCGCTCATAACATGAAAGCTCCTCCTCATGGTCTTTTAACTCATAAAAACAACTGCCGAGGTTCTTCCATGTTTCTGCGATATTATCATTGAATGCTAAAGATTCCTTATATGCGTCGCGGGCTGCCTCGTAATCACCTAATCCGCTTAAAGCATTTGCGTAGTTGTAATAAGCGTAATAGTCTGAAGCACTCGCAAGTAAGCCTTCGAAAATAGTACTAGATTGTAAAATCATTACTCTTGACGAACTCTCGACTCCATGCTCGCAAAGGATACACCCCTTGATTGTCATAGCCCGCTCGTCCGAAGGATTCAGTCGAAGTGACTCCTCAATGTATCGTAATGCTTCCTTATAATTTCCCCGCTTGTAACAGCACCAAGCCATTGCGGCCCAAGCTGCATAATATGGTGGCCCTTCAGGGTTTTCAGGTGCTTCTACAACGCGACGTAGATGAACAAGAGCTTCCTCGTATTGGGGCTCACCATAAACTAAAGCCCAAAGCTGTTCAGCCTTAATGTCGTCAATCGGAGGAAGATTCTGGAGTGGTTCGAATTGTTTCCCGGAAGCAATTTCGGTTGCACCAAGGTATCGTTCGGCAAGACCAGGGTGAACCTCTTCCAAAACATGACGAAGAAATTCTCTGTCAAAAACTTCAAAGATCCAACCATACTTGGAGCGAATCTCGACTGTAAGGGCATCACGCTTCGCACCGGTTACCGTCTTTCGCGTGACGAATACATAACGGCTTATAGAATGTCCATTTTGCTTTACCTTCTCAAGCTCTCGTCGGAGCTTTGCTTCCCACCGATCCTCCAATGTGTACTGAAAAAAAACTTTTTCAGATCCCTTACCGTCACCCAAAAACACCGTGGCCTCAGCGTCACGCCCCCGATCAGCAGTTTTGCCAATTGGTACAATGCGCCTGAACCCCCAGCGATACATCAATGATGTGCATAGGCGCTCAAATGCAAAACTGTCAGTCTCATTGTCAATTAGCCAAAGGACTTGGCTCTTCAATTATCACCTCGGTAGTTTTTGCCAACAAGCCTGACCGGCCTGCTTTTTAGGCCGGTGGCGCTAGTTGATCTATTTCTTTGAAAAAACAATATTGTGAAACTTATCCCAGAAATTGGGAATCGTACTGTAGATGCGTTTTTCTGCATGAAAGTCTTTAGGATAACTAATCGTTTCAAAGTGTGCTACACCGTCTGCAACGCTAGTTTGCTTGTACTTGTGGTAGTGTGTGAACGACGAGAATCCGTAACTCCCAGAGATGGAAACTTTAATTCTGAAACGACTTTTATCATCGTCCTCTTGTACATCCTTGTCATTAGCTCTGGCGAGCCTTAACTGGTCTGCCAGACGTCCCGTTTTGTCATCAAAGCTGATACTAAAATCATGATTACCGATTGGTGGTAATGCATCAATTTTGTCGAGCACGACATGATTTGATACACCATTCTTTTCTGTATGCTCTGACATTACGATTCTGATTTCTGGATTGATCAGTTTTGCTCTGTTCACATTTATAATCCTGAAACATAGCTTCGCAGTCTGAGGGTTATAAATAATTTTATTAGAAAGAATTATCGTGTTTCTTGGATACAGCATTTTCATAAATGCTATTGATACAAATATCGCAAAAAGAGCAGTAGATATCATGATCTGTATCATTACAGTTACCTTCCCGAAGGTGTTTTTGGGAGAATAGTCACCGTAACCTACAGTGCTTGCTGTAACTGCTGAGAAATACAATGCATCAATAAAAGTCTCTCTTGGTTTTTTTACTTCCGTTGGCTTGGGAGTAGTTGTGCTCGTCTGAGCCGTCACTTTGCAGTCACAATGACTAATCGGTTCCGTTAATGGCACGAAAAAGAAATACACTGAAGCAAATGTGAATATAATCAGCAGATAGGTTGTCACCAAGTAGAAGAAAAACTTCCAGCTTGGAGTTTGACGAATCGTTTCAAGCCAATTCATTTTTGTCGTTTTAGGTGCTTCCATCATAATTCCTTTTCATCAGATCAACGGGGTCGGCGTTGACCCGCCCGTCTTTTGGGCGGCGTCTAACGACGTGGTTGGGAATCGAGATTTCAAATCATTCCACTCACGCGTCAGCTCAAATTTGCAATGGCGCTGATTCACTGCACCGATTTGTACCATAAACAAATTCCAACCAAAATTCCAGCACTCAACCCTAGTGGGCCATAGAGGATAAAAGCTAATGGTGTCTGCGGACTGGGTTCAATTATTGAGAAAAATATAACTAGTACGAATGCTATTCCAACGCCATATACTGCCCATCTTAAGGAAAGTGAGAGGTAGCTCATAAATGCCTCGCTTATTCTTTTCTTTAACAAATGAGCGGTATGAAAGAACGTAATTATACTTGCCGGAATTACAAAAAGAGGTGAAAAGATCATGACCTTCACAAAGAAGGACAAAATATGTGTATTGATCCTTTGATAATTCTGAGTCAATAATACAGACGAGAGTAAGACACCAGCGATAATAGCAATTGGCAAATATGGTTTTTTTATCATCTATTCATTTTCCTTACAGATCAGGCAGTCTCCTTAACCTTTCTCCACACTAGTTCGATAATTTCCCGGACTGTCTGTGCATTTGTCGCCTCTTCGTCAGTAATTTTTATTTTGAATTTTTGTTCCAAAGCACAGACAACCTCAACGTCAGCCATAGAGTCGAAGTTCCAGAAGAAGCTTAGATTTTTCGAGAAATCATCTGAATCCACCATGCGGGAAAGATCTGCGTCCAATTGCTCTTCCAGCAATTTCTTAACACCCACAACGACCTCTTCGGGTACTCCAGAAGTCTTGAAAAAGGCAGCATAGAAGTCTGTAGGTGATTGCTGCTGTCGGTCTGCAAAAGCGTCTTCAATCTTTTTTTCTTTTCAGAGGCTTCGTCACGAGGCAGGCGAAGAACTGCAATGGCCGCTACAATTCCAGCTAATAATGTGAGTATCATCTTCATATATTTTTCCCAACGGCTCTCGGGATGACCAACTCGTCTGGTCTATTCCGGTGTTGGCTCAGGCCTATCTTCGGTACTCTGCTGGGCAGCAGCTTCTACCTCAAGCTGCTCGACTTCCTCCATCCATACCTTATTCTCCGCAGCAATATCAGATTGAGTATATAAGATCACTTTTAATCTGTTGTAACCGGAGGACAGATGACCAATGTTTTTTTCAATTTTTTCTAAAGATGACGCTATTGAATGCAAAGGCGGTGTTCCTAATGTGCGAAGTCCTTCAAAAACTGAAAAATCTAGCAGGTATTGCTCCTCTGAGTTTTCACCAGAGCTGGTTTTGTATTTTATTTTGACTTCTATTGCAGCTTTTCGCTTTTGTTCATAGTTATCAGCCATGCTTGTCAAAAATGATTTGACGGCTTGCCCTGGCGATAAATATGGAATTCCTCTTTTTAAGAATCCTAACTTATCAATCGTTTCTATCAGCTTTTTGTCGCATTCTTCTGGGCTTACAATGCTAATCTCGAATTGAATATCAAAAGCTGGGCCGACACCCTCGTTTCGAACAACCAGATCGATTAAATTCACCCATTTTTCACTCACGGACAGGCTAATGGACACTCGTGCATCTGTCTGCGCTTTTCGCATTCTCCGGGTCTCTGTTACGAGCTTCCATGTAAGAATCGAGTATACGACAGTAGCCGCGGTAACAATTGCCGAAAAAACTATGCTCAAGGCCCCGGAGTTGCTATTCAAGAATTTTATGGTTTCAGTGATATCCACATTGTCCTCTTATGTTTATTGCCAACGGGCCAAGGGTTCACCTGCTCCGGCAGGTGTAACCCGTTGGTTATGCGCTTTCCTCACTCTGTAAAGGACATGAGATGAAAAACACATTTTACAAACTTCCCCTTTTGTGTTTCTTCGGGGGGCATTTCATCGGCAGCGTCAAGTATTGCTTGCTCCCAATTTATATTCTCGCATTGGTTGCAGTATTCCAGCACTGCTCTATCAAACCTGCTTTTGCTGAGATACGGGATTGTCGGTCTGAATTCGAGGGCTGCTTGTTTTATGGTGGGGGCGGTATTTCTAATTCTTGTATAAATTTCTTGGTTCCAAAATTCATTGACCAGAACAACTTCTTTAAGTTCAGTCAACACGGTATTTCTGAATATACTGGCAGCGGCGACATATTCTTTTCGTCTATCCCTTCCGATAGCAAGGAAATGGCCTGCAAGGAATCCGATTGCCGCTGTAAAGGCGGGATGTGTCAATGTGTTAATAAGGAACTCCGCCAAGTTATCACCTCGTTGTCATTCGCATTTATTGGGTGTTTGGGAATGGCGACAATCATCAGACTTTATTATTTTTTCGCATAACGTTGTGGGGGCGCACCAGCGCGTCAGCGTCTGTGTGCCGCCGCCTAGTTGGAACTCAGCCTTTGATCGCTCAGGTTTTTTGGAGCAACAGAAACAAGATTCTCCCGCCAATCACTAGCAACAAGAAAATAAAAAACAGCAACATTCTAAAGAGGAAAATGTACTTCAGCGGAATTGATGCCAGTGGCAAGGTGAAAAGCTTCAAAATATGTCTTTTGCTTTTACAATCAGGTTGTCCACAGAAAGGACAGATAAATGGCGGCTTCACTTCCGATTTTCGTTCGTGAAGTGGATTTGTGCAGTCCTTTTTGCCACAATCTAAACAATTCTCATTCTCTTCCAAGAGTCGTCCTCCGGTTGTCCCTCTGTCGGACTAAAGTCTGTCTCTGCTGGAAGTTTAACTGAGAGAGTGCCCAACAATTTGCCTTCTTGTACTTCAATGCAACACGCAACAAAGTTTTCTGAAGTTGACGTATACATCAAACCCTGCTCACCGTGCTTCAACTTCGTCACAACTGTCGGGGTCCAAAATGTGCAAACAGAAAAATACCAATGTTGTTCATTTGCTTGAATGTCGAAGTTCCAGGCATCCGGTCTGAGCCCAAATTTGGCGGGGATTGGAATGAAATTTATTGTTACTTCAATTGGTGCGCTCGTGCTTCTAGCCGTTTTCGCAAGCGCACGTACTTTCCAATCGCGAATAGCTTGAGAAACTATCAATCTCCAGCAAATCATCGCCAAGCCGAAAGCAAAACATCCCGTCAGAAATATAAGTTCGATTCTCATTTTTTATCTTTCCAACTTGTAATTGAGCAGTTAGAGTAAGTTCCTTATATAGGCTGTCGGTTCCCTTTATAAGAGAAATGTTGCTTATATAGGGTGTTATTGTTGTTCCTTATACAGGTAATTTTGGCCGATTTTTTACTTATCCTACAAGTTTCTCATATAAGTAACTTGTTGCTTATATGAGACGCCAAGATTGTACTGGATTTAACCGTTTAAAGTCACTTATATAAGCAACTCTTAGTCTTTTCAGACATCCTCCAATATTCTCTCTTCCAACTCGATATCGCCACGAATTGCACCGAATGACACCTGCCAGAGCTTTTCTTCAGGGTTCCATCTACCACCCACTCTTTTCAACTTTTCCCGTAACACCTTCTCGCTATACGCTACTATCACGGAGACCATATCCGCATCACGATAGCTTGCAGAACCCTTCGCACTCTTTTCATCGACTATAATTTCGACGGTCTTCAACCGGACACCGCGGACTGCATCATAGCGGTAACGTACACAGAGGAGCGATTCTCCGAACTTCTCCACGAGCCGTTTTGTACCCTTCTGTCCAGGTTTCAGATGTGTCTGAGTCTTCATATCCTTGAACATTTACGCACTCCTTCCTTGAGTTGTCCTCAGAGCAAGAAAAATAAGGGTCACCTGACCCCTGTGTCACCTCGCGGGAGGCCAGGGGACGTAGTTAAGTTGGTAAACCCAAAACTATCTTAACAACGTCCTGCTGGAATTAAGTGGTCTCCATCTGGATTAAAAAAAGGCTTTGTATGCCCCTTTATTCGCTTCGTGTTTCGTCCAGCTACGCCGCCTCTCTCCACTCGTCCGTCCACTGCCGTTTAGCTTCATCTATCCGCACAAATAGAGATACTACCCTGTTTGCCTCTTTCCGGGCTGCATCAATTCGCTTATAGTCTTCGATCTTCTTGCCGCGGGCAACCATTTCACGAAGCAGTAACTCGTTTGACTTGCTCATTACGACCTTTCCACTCTCCCACTTTGAGACCTGAGAGCGGTCGCTATGCATATTCTCGGCAACGACGTCTTTGGGGGACGGTTCTTCTTTTCATCAGAAATATCAGCATCTTTTGAAATATTTTAGGCTGCCGTCCCCAACTTTCAGGTACCGGCCCTTCATTTCATTATTCCACTCTGCCTGACTGCCCGCGAACGCCCGCGGCTTTGTCTCAATCGCTGATCAGAATCTGTGCTTTCAGGTCCTTGGCGATATTGAGCATGATTTTTTTGTATTCAGTAGCATATTGCGGTGAACAAATATTTGTGGCGGTTTTGTCCCTGAGTTCCCGCCTTATTCTGATGCTGTTAGCAGTCTGGCGATAGGTAGCCTGGTAATCGATTATCCGACTCTTTATCTCAATATCTTTTGGTACACTGACTATCTTTACCTGTGACGGGAATTCCAGTTCGTACTCTTCTATACTGGCACCACCGCTGCAGGTGTGATCCTTGTTCGGCAGAGGTTCGTAGGCGTTGTGCAGAAAACCGGAGATCGGGAAATAGGAAAGGACCACCGGTCTGACTGCCAGACCGGTTGCACTGCCAACCGGAATGAAGTCCTCCAGCTTGTAGGAGATAGATATCCTGTAGCTGTCGAGCAGCTCGGCAGGGTCATCCTTCTGCAGTGTGGCAGTTCCGTGAATCCCCTGTGACTCAAGCATCCTGCCGGCTATCAGCTCTTCCTGCTCACGGGGGATGAGGCGCCAGACCGCCCTGGCTCCTATACCGGGCAGCCCTTTCAACTGCAAGCTGGTCTCACCGGTGGCGGAACCGTTTTCGTTGATGCGGAGTCTGGTCTGCATCAACTGCTCATTGCCGTTCTGGGCAGTGGCAGGGGTCTTCAGCCCCTCTTTGAAATTGCTGACCAGCAGGACCGGCTTCTCGCCGAGCGTGTCTGGAAGGATGCCGTACGGCATGATCGATGAGGTGGAATCGAGGAAGAGGTTGAATGCCGGGATGTAGCTGATGACATGGTTGACTGCCGAGACAACCGGAATTTCCGGCAGCTGGTAGAGCAAGCCGGCATTGATCAATGCCTGTTCGCTGACGATGTTCTTTGCCGCCAGCAGCGCCTGTAGCAAGGTCGCGTGGTCTTTGCAGTCCCCCTGCTTGTTGTCGAGTACGACATCGAGGTCGCGCGGCACAACAGCGCCGATACCGATGCAGTTGCCACCGTAGGAGATATTCCTGGTCACCCAGTTGTAGAGGGCCTGCGCCTGTGCTTCCGGTCTGTTCCTGTCAGCAACGATCTCTTTTGCCAGCTGTTTCACCCGGTCGGTTACCGCTGCCTTGGGTGTGGCCCTGGAGCCATAGGCATCGGTGATCTCCCTGTAGTTTTTGAAGGTGGAGAGATAGAGCGAAGGGTTCTCGCCGATCTTCGAGATACCGTTATCGGCCGGCGTCCATTTCTCCGGGGTCTTGTTCTGGTAAGTCCAGCGCAGCAACTGGCGGCCATCCCGCACAACCGGCTTGTCCGCCTTGAGGAAGAAACTCTGCTGTTTCAGCTGCATGCTGGCCGGCGCGCTGACTTCGACGACAATATCGTCGTATGCCTTATAGCGGGAGAAGTTGTGCGCCGCAGAGAACTGGTTCGGGAATATTCCCACCGTATTGGTAATCCGGTAGGAGAGGAAAACAGTATCTCCGACCGCCAGATCCGGGAAGAGCACGGAGATGGTCGTTTCGTCCGAATAGAGTGGTGAGGCGTTTTTATAGCCGCTGTTGACGGTTACCTGATAGCTGCTTTTCGGTACATCGATCCGCTGGCCCGACTTCTTCAGCGTGTACGCATCGAGAATCTCACCCTTGGCGACACTGGTGCTGAAGGTGACATAGGCTTTCTTGTTCGATTCCAGAGCGCTCTCTTTCAGCACGGTACCTGACCACTTCTGTGTCTCCAGATAAGAACCGTCATTGTTGATATCGTAAGCAATATGCCAGGAGTTGTAACGGACTGAGAGGTCGGCCTCGGCCATCAGCTCGGCAGCGGCAGGTGAAACCAGCATGACAAGTAAAATGATCGGCAGAATAAATTTAATCATCTCTCCTCCTGGTTGAGTGCTATTTAGAACCATATAAGGGGTCGGCCCTTGCCCCCTTCTCTCATCCCATCCTTTATTGTTAATTGGTGCATTTAATATCGACTCTGGCTATGCCGTTGGTTAAGGTCCAGTTGGTTTGGATGACATTCCTTTGATTGACTCTATGATTTAGCGCTATTTAGGGACGGTTCTCGTTTTTACTCTAAATATCATTTAGTTCTGAAGCAATTAAGGTCGCCGTTCCCATACGCCCAATAATTATTTCACAACAACTTGAATTAGCTGGAATATTTAAAAGTTGCCCCCGTTTATCCTAGAGCTTTTGCTCTCCATCCCAGCGCGCCTCTATGCTGCGCAGCTGTTCCAGAAGCCCCTTTTCATGAAAAGCGATACGTAGCGGCACCAGGTCGTCATCCTTAAACGGGGGGGGGAAAGGTGCACTCCCCTATTAATGCCCTTATTTCGGGTCTCTTTTCGGTTCTTTCTCCTTCTTCTCTTTCAACACTTTTGCCTGTTTGTTTGACTTCTGTTTCTCGACCTTGTCTTTGTCCTTTTTCCCGCCTTTGTCTCCCATTCTTAGTCTCCTTAATTAAAGAAATTAGGGTCACTCCCCTTTAACCACTCTGTGCTCTCAGCCTATCTGTGGCAGATAATCCCAAAAACACAAAAAACCGCCCTACGGTTACCCGTCAACGGCGGCTGGTTTGCTAGTCCCTGACATCCATCCATGACATCCTTTCTGAAGAAAATCTAATTGAATCTACTGTGCAGTCTGCCTCCTGTCAAGCAAAAGTATCAGCCAGCAACTTCTCAAAACCGTAAATAAATGAGTTGATTCCGTACGTCTTAGCGATCATCTGCAAAAAAAAGGCGGCGGCACCATACAGATGCCACCGCCGCTCTTCTCCGAAAAGAGTATCAGCTCACCAGGGGATGAATTTCTTCATCGTATCCTTCAGATTGACACTGGTACCATCATCAGGTGGCGGCAAGGCGTCCTTCCGCCGCCGCTCTTCCTGCATCTGCCGTTTCGCCTCCATCCGGTTCTTCTCATCTTCTTGCGCTGCCAGGTCGGCCTTTCTGGTCGCCTCGTCGTTTGCCGCCTGCTGCTCTTTGGTGCTCTGCTGCAGCGTCAGATCGACATTGCCGGCACTTATCAGATGGATGCCGTTGGTCTTCGGTTTCCCGTCCCCCAGGGTCATGTTCGATTCGTCTTTCCGTACTGTCCATTTGTTGCTGCCGATCGGCCGGTCGTAATGCACCTCGCAGTTATAGAGGTAGTAATTGCCGCTGCTGTCGACCGCTTTGGTCACCGCGATCAGGTTCCCCTCGATATGGTCGATCGGTTGCCAGGATGCGGCACGGACCCTTCTGGTGCTGTAGCTCTTGACATAATAGGCCTTGGGCTGGGGGAGGTTTTTCTCCGTCACCCAGGAGGGGAAAAGCTTCTGCGCATCCTTGATAAAGGTGCTTACCGGCGGGCCGTCGGCCGGATTATCGGTGTTGTCCAGGGTGATGTTGATGCCGCCGGCATTGGAATCGATGTAGGTGTAGCCGTCGGCAAAACAGTACGCCGACATGGTTGCCGCGACTAAAAGCAGCGATAATCCGAGCAGTCTGACAGCTTTCATAAACCCTCCTCTTTTGTTAGTGGTGAATACGACAAACCTTGAAACAGTGCCGCTCTGCAGTGGTTTTACGTGAACCGCGAAATTTGGCCTGTCTGTGGCGCCGGGGAGTGTCGGATAGTGACCTTATTACTTTTCGACCGACCGGGAGAAATATTTAGGTGATTTTTTTGCTGGGGCGATCAAGAGGAATAGCTATTCTACAGTGCAGCAGCTTGCATCTGCAATCCGATACCTGGCAGCTTCACAGATAGGGGGAGAAGAGCTTTGCCGTGGCATCGCGCACCTTTTCCAGATAGGGGCGGCCGTCGGCGTCAGCCAGGGTGATCTGCCGGGAAATGGCGAGGGTGGCACTGCACTTTGCCTCCATGGCGCTGGTGAAGTGGGGGTCGTAGACCTCCAGATTGAACTCGAAATTGAGCCTCAGGCTGCGCGGGTCGAGATTGGCCGAGCCGATCAGGCTCCAGATACCGTCCACCAGCAGCAGTTTGCTATGGACAAATGGGGCTGGCTGGTAGAAGACCTTGATATCATGCTGCAGCAGTTCCCAGAGATAGGCGCGGGTCGCCCAGTGGACAAAGGGGAGATTGTTCTGCGCCGGCAGGATCAGGGTAACCTCTACGCCGCGCAGGGCGGTGGTGGCCAATGCGGTTATCAGCGGCCTGTCCGGGATGAAGTAGGGGGTCATGATGCAGACCCGCTCCCTGGCGCAGGCGAGGGCCCCCATGATGATCCAGTGCAGCTTGCGGAAATCCTTGTCCGGCCCGTCGCTCACCGCCCGGCAGAGGGCCGGACCGCTGGCGGCTATGGCCGGGAAAAACTCCTCCCGGTCGACCAGTTCGCCACTGACAAAGTACCAGTCCTCGAGAAAGACCCGCTGCAGATAGGTGACCACCGGTCCGGTGAGGCGGAAATGGATATCCTGTACCGATGAGTGGGGGTGCGGCAGCTCCAGCAGGTGGCGGTCACCGATGTTCATCCCGCCGGTGAAGGCGAGCGAGCCATCGACCACCAGCAATTTGCGGTGGTTGCGCAGGTTCACATACCCCCCCTGGCGAAGCGGCAGGAAACGGCCGACCCGGACCTTTGTCCCCTTCAGCAGCTTGCGCGCGGTCGGATTGGAATATTTCTCCCCCAGGCTGTCGACGATCACCCGCACCTCGACCCCCCGTTCCGCTGCCCGCTGCAGTGCTGCGACGAACTGCCGGCCGGTAAGGTCGCCGTCAAAGATATAGGTGGAGAGATTGACCGACTGGTTTGCACTCTCAATGGCGGCCAGCATCGCCGGATATGCAGCCTCGCCATTCTGCAGCGGGGCGAGCTGGTTGCCGGCCACCAGCGGAGCCCGCACCACCCGGTCAGCCAGCCGCCGCAACTCGACAAACTGCAGGCCCCAGGGGGGGAGCGGGCCGGCCGGTTCCTGCACCGCCGATGCCGGCAAGCTGTCCCAACCTGCCTTGCGCCGGCCGCTCTCCAGCCACTGCCTTGCCTTGCGGTGAATCCGGTTGACCCCCATGCTCCAGTAGAAGAGCGGCCCGAAGAGCGGTACCGTGAGGCAGAGGGTGATCCATCCGAGCGCCGAACGGGGGTCCCGCTTCAAAAGCAGGGCGTGCAGCGCTGCAGCCAGAGATATGGCGAGCAGACCTGCAATCAGGATGATCCAGAAGAGATGATCCACACAACTCCTTTTCTTCGGCTGCTGCAGCCCCTGCCAGGAGGATAAAAACCCCGAACCGACAGGACAAGATTAGCCAACCTTCCACTTAAGTCAAGGAGTTATGCTGCCGGGAACTACCCCTTGAAGTTTTACCGGTCAATGATTATAATGATTTGGCAGGTAAGACAAAGAAAAATAAAGAGGTGCAACAGATATGAACGGTTTCAAGACCACAGTTCTCATGGCTCTCCTGACCGGTCTGCTGGTGGTAGCAGGCGGAGCGATCGGCGGCAAGGGGGGGATGACCTTTGCGCTTATCATGGCCGGGGTGATGAATTTTGTCTCCTACTGGTTCTCCGACAAGATCGTACTCGCCATGTACGGTGCCCAGCAGGTGGAGGAGCACCAATACCCGGAATTCTACGGCTTGGTGCGGCAACTGGCATCCCAGGCCAATATACCGATGCCAAAGGTCTACATCATCCCGTCGGAGACGCCGAACGCCTTTGCTACCGGCCGCGACCCTGAACATGCGGCGGTGGCCGCGACAGCCGGTATTATGCGAATCCTGACCCGCGAAGAGCTGATGGGGGTAATGGCCCATGAACTGGCCCATGTGAAGAACCGCGACATCCTCATCTCCACCATCGCGGCCACCATTGCCGGTGCCATTACCTACCTGGCCAACATGGCCCAGTGGGCGGCAATATTCGGCGGCCGGGACCGTGACGACGAAGGGGGGGGACTGTTCGGCATGATCATGATGGCTATTGTCGCACCGATTGCGGCGATGCTGATCCAGATGGCGATCTCCCGCTCCAGGGAATATGGTGCCGACCGTGGCGGGGCAGAGATCTCCGGCAATCCGTTACTGTTAGCCGGCGCCCTGCGCAAGCTGGAGATGGCCAACCAGCAGATACCGATGCAGGCCAATCCGGCCTCGGCCCATATGTTTATCGTCAACCCGCTCACCGGCGGCGGGCTGATGTCCCTCTTCTCTACCCACCCGCCGATGCAGGAGCGGGTAAGACGTCTGGAAGAGATGGCCGCCTACGGCCAGCACCGCAGCTAAGCAAACTGTCCATAACATGCAAATAACAGACAGCGCCGGCTTCTGCCTGCGCTGTTCCTCTCTCCGCTGCCGGAAAGGACCCGCTTGACCACTACTGCCAACCCACGTCGTATCGCCCTTGACATCCTGCTCCGGATTGCCCGGGAAAAGGCCTTTGCTGACCAGTTGCTCGACCATGAGTTGACCCATGGCAATCTGCAGGGACCGGACCGGGGGCTACTGACCGAACTGGTCTACGGTGTCAGTCGCTGGCAGGGGAGACTCGACCATATCCTCAGCCAATGTTCCAGCCGGCCGCTGGCCAGACTGGAGCGACAGGTACTGGTGCTGCTTCGGCTGGGGCTCTACCAGGTCATCATGCTCGACCGGATACCGGTTTCGGCGGCAGTGAACGAGACGGTCAAGCTGGCCAACGCTCTGGTCCCGAAGGCGGCCGGTTTTATCAATGCCGTGCTTCGCCAGGCCGACCGGGAGCGGGAAAAAATCAGCTACCCCGACCAGCAGCAAGATACTGCCGCTTATCTGGCAGCCCGCTACTCGGAACCGCTCTGGCTCACCAGCCAATGGCTGCAGCAGCTTGGTCCGGCAGAGGCGGAGCAGCTCGCCAGAGCGATGAACGAACCGCCCCCGCTCACCATCCGCAGCAATACCCTGCGCTGCGAGCGGGGGGAGCTGCTGCAAATCCTCGGCAACGAAGGGGCGCTGGCCGAACCTTGTCGTTACGCGCCGGACGGGATAATCCTGCGCGGTGCGCCGCAGCCGGTCAGCCGACTGCAAAGCTTTCAACAAGGTCTATGGACTGTCCAGGACGAAGCCGCCCAGCTGGTCAGCCTGCTCCTGGCGCCTGCGGCAGGGGATAAAGTGCTCGACCTCTGTGCCGCACCAGGCGGCAAATCGACCCATCTTGCCCAGATGATGGCTAACCAGGGGGAGATAACTGCTTGCGATGTCAACCAGCGGAAACTCGACCTGGTCAATGAAACCGCCAGACGGCTCGGCATCACCAGCATCACCACCCGTCTCCTCAACCCGGCTGCCACAGCCAGCAGGTTGGGGCGCGAGCAGTTCCAGCGGATCATGATCGACGCCCCCTGCTCCGGGCTCGGGGTCCTTCGCCGCAACCCGGAGGGGAAATGGCGCAAGACCCTGGCCGACATCACCCAGCTGGCAGCCCAGCAACGTCTCCTCCTCGGCCTGGCAGCAGAACGACTGGCAGAGAACGGTATCCTTGTCTATGCCACCTGTTCCACCAGCGAGGCGGAAAACGAGGCGGTGATCGACGATTTCCTTTCGCAGCAGCCCGATTTTGTGCTAGAAGATGTAAAAGAGCTCTTCCCTGATCTGGCCGGCTTCGCTACCAGCCGCGGTCTCTTCCGCAGCTGGCCGCACCGTCAGGGGATGGACGGCTTCTGTGCCGCCCGGCTGCGGAAAAGATAAACGGCCATCAGCCCCCCCCAGCTGCCCCTCTCACCGGTGGGTTGCATCTGAGGGGGAGCGAAAGAATATCATCTGGAGGAAGCATGAAAAAGATCGCACCTTCGATCCTCTCCGCCGACTTCGCCCGCCTCGGCGAGGAGATAAAGGCGGTCGAAGCGGCCGGCGCCGATTATATCCATATCGATGTCATGGATGGCCACTTTGTCCCGAACATCACCATCGGCCCCCTGGTGGTGGAGGCGGTGCGGAAGATCACCCGGCTCCCCCTCGACGTCCACCTGATGATCGCCGACCCGGACCGGTACATCCCTGACTTTGCCAAGGCTGGCGCCGACATCATCGTCGCCCATGTCGAAGCGACCAATCACCTGCATCGCACCATCCAGCTGATCAAGTCTTGCGGCGCCAGGGCCGGGGTATCGCTCAATCCGGCCACCCCGCTCCATTTCCTCGACTACGTCCTCGACGAACTCGACCTGGTACTGCTGATGACCGTCAACCCCGGTTTTGGCGGCCAGTCGTTCATCGATGCCTCCCTGCCGAAGATCCAGGCACTGCGGGGGATGCTCGACAAACGGGGACTGGAGGCTGAACTGGAGGTGGATGGCGGGGTCAAGACCGATAATATCGCCCGCATCGCCCATGCCGGTGCCGATGTCTTTGTCGCCGGCAGCGCGGTTTTCGGCAGCGCCGACTACGCCACCACCATAAAAGAGTTGAAGCGGCTTGCCAAAGAGCCAATATTGTAGCAAGAGCATTTTATGCATCTGGCAATCGACCGACAGCAGCATCCCGATGATTTCATCCTCCAGGTCCGTGCCGCCCTGGCCGCCCGTCAGCGAATCCCGATGGCGCCCGGTCCGGTACCGGCGGCGGTGCTTCTGCCGCTGTTTGTCAAAGATGACCAGTATCACCTCCTCTTTACCAAGCGGACCGAGCATCTGCAGCACCATAGCGGCGAAATATCGTTCCCTGGCGGCGCCAGCCACGCCGATGACCGCACCCTGCTCGAAACAGCGCTGCGGGAGACCCATGAAGAGGTCGGGATCGCCCCGGAGCATGTCGAGGTACTCGGCATGCTGGACGATTTCTACTCCATCCACAATTATCTGGTCACCCCCTATGTCGGGGTATTCCCCTCCGGCTACCAGTTGCGCCCCAACAGCGAAGAGATCGCAACTATCATCGAAGTGCCGCTCAACCATTTCCGCAACCGGGAAATATTCCGTATTGAAGATTGGCGCTGGCAAGGTCGACAACATCCGGTATACTTTTATACCTTTGGGGAGTTTGAGATCTGGGGGCTTACCGCCGCCATCCTGAAACAATTCCTCGACCTCATCTGGGCAAGGGGCTGAGCAAAGATGCCGACCACCATACTGATAATCGACGACTCCGATACGCTGCGGGAACAGATCGTCCGGACCATCCGGGATGTCGCCCTGTTCGACAATATCCGTGAGGCTGCAGATGGCATTGACGGGCTGAAGATAATCCTCAACGAGATGGTCGATCTGATCATCTGCGATCTGGAGATGCCGCGCATGGACGGTTTCAAGTTCATGGCGATGATGCAGTCGCGGGAAGAGCTGAAGGATATTCCGGTCATCATGCTGACCGGCCGGGAAGACCGGGAGATGAAGATCAAGGGGTTGGAACAGGGTGCTTGCGACTATGTCACCAAGCCGTTCGATGCCGGCGAACTGGTGGCGCGGGTAAAGGTACAACTAAAGATAAAGGCTCTTCAGGACGACCTGAAAAGATCGAACGAACTCCTTCTGGAGATTTCCAACACCGACCCCCTTACCGGACTCCACAACCGCCGCCATCTGATGGAGATGCTGGACAAGGAGTTCCAGCGGGCCAGGCGGAAAAAGTGGGTCCTCTCCCTGATAATGATAGATATCGACCATTTCAAGCATGTCAACGATACCTACGGCCATCAGAACGGCGATCTGGTACTGGCAGAGGTAGCTCACCACCTGCTGCAGGAGCTGCGCAGCTACGATGTGGCCGCCCGCTACGGCGGTGAAGAGTTTATTGTGGTCCTGCCGGAGTCTTCCAGGGACGAATCGCTCCATGTGGCGGAAAAGATCAGGCTGGCCATCCAGAGGATCGTCTTTACTGATGAACTGCGCAATCTTATTGTCACGGTAAGCCTTGGTGTGGCAATCTACCCCTCCACCAAGGTAGACTGTATCGATTCGCTGATTCGCCAGGCCGATGACGCGCTTTACCGGGCCAAACGGAACGGTCGCAACCGGGTCGAACTGATGACTGTCTAATGGCAGATATCCTCTAGCCGGCACCCTCTGCAGCAGGGCTTTTTCCTGCAATGCGCTTTGCCATGCTCGACAATCAGGGCATGATATTCATTAAAGAGTTGGGGGTCGACAGGGAGATTATTCATGCAGAGCCCCCGCACCGTTTCATAATCAGCATTCGCCGCCACCAGCCCGAGTCGGCTGAAGAGCCTTACAGTGTAGGCATCCACCACAAAGGTCGGCTGACCGCCGGCATAGAGCAGGATCGAATCTGCTGTCTCCCGGCCAATCCCCTTCACCTGAAGAAGTCCTCGCCGCAGTTCCTGCCAATCGGTCCGGAACATCCGCTCCAGCTCCCCAGCATAGCAATTCCAGAGCCAGTTGACGAACTCCTTCAGTCTGGCGCTCTTGATGTTGTAATAGCCGGCCGGCCGGATTATCTCTGCCAGCTCCGCAACCGGGATATCCCGTAGCATTTCAGGAGATAGCGCCCTCGCCTGCTTCAGGTTGCCGATCGCCTTCTCCACGTTCCCCCAGTTGGTATTCTGGGTCAGGATCGCCCCGATACAGACCTCGAACGGAGTTTCGGCCGGCCACCAGTGCCGCGGACCGTAGCAGGAGAGGAGTCGGTCATATATCTTCTGCAGTTTGTCCGCCATCTCAACTGCCTGCCAACGTCGATTCACTCCTCACCCTCTGCCAGTACCTTGCCGTAGACACCCCGGACCGACTCGGTCACCTCTTCGTAGTCCTTCAACAGCTGCTCTCCTGGATGGCGCAGCTTGCTGTCGTAACCTAAGCGGCGGGCCAGCTTGTCCAGATATTCCCGCGACCCGCCGAGATCGTTTATGGAGTAGTCATGGATTATGCGCAGCCGGTTTTCCAGGCGGCGGAGGAACTTGTAGCCATTAAGCAGCACCGTGCTGTCGTTGTCGTCGAGGATACCGCACCCCTTCATCCCCTTCAGCGCCACCAGCGTGTTGGCGCTACGGATATCTGGGCATTCGTGACCATAGCGGAGCTGCAGGTACTGGACGACGAATTCCACATCGACCATGCCGCCACGGCCCGTCTTGATATTGTAGCTACCCTCTTTCTCCTTGGCCAGCTCGTTTTCCATGCGCATCCGCAGCCGGTGGATCTCGCTCCGCACCATGCCGTCTGCACTGCTGCCATAGACAGTATGGCGGATAATCTCCTTGATGCTCTCCTGCAGCGACTCCTCCCCAAGCACCACCCTGGCACGGGTCAGCGCCTGTCGCTCCCAGATCTGCGCCTCCTGACGGTGGTAGTTCTTGAACGAATCGAGCGAGGTGACCAGCGGGCCGGCATTACCTGATGGCCGCAGCCTGGTATCGATCTTGTAGACATAACCCTCGCGGGTCTGGGTGGTGAGGATGGAGATGATCTTCTGCCCCAGCTTGGCGAAATACTCATGATTGGTCACCTGCTTCTCGCCGTCGGTAACCCCCTGGTGGTCGTAGATATAGATGATATCCAGGTCAGAATGGTAGTTCAGCTCACCCCCACCCATCTTCCCCAGGGCGATGATGGCAAACCCCGCCTCCCGCAACTCACCGTCCGGGGATTGCCAGGTCGGCCGACCGAAGCGGGCCAGCTCGGTGCGGGCAAGATTATATGCCTCCTGCAGACAGATGTCGGCCAGATTGGTGAGCTGGGTGGCGATCTCGGTCTGGCCGAACTTGCCGTAAATGTCGTTCATGCCGATCCGGAGGAACTCTTCGTGGCGGTATCGGCGCAGCACGTCCAGCTGTTCTTCGAAATCTTCCGCCCGCGCCAGCATGTCGGTCAACTCCTGGGCCATCACCTCCCGCTCCTTGAAATAGGCGGCATAACTGCGGGAGACCATACTGTCCAGCAGTTCCGGATGGCCGACGAAGATCTTGGAGAGGAATTCCGACATGCCGAAGAGTGAGATCATCAGCTTGAGGATCTCCCGGTTTTCCGCCAGCAGGGCATAGAATGCCGAGCGGGAGCCGACTGCACAGAGGAACCGGTCAAGGTAGGCGAGCGCCATATCCGGATCAGGAGAGGCGAATATCTCCTGCAGCAAGAGTGGCGCGATCTTCCCCAGCAGCCGGCGGGCCCGTTCGGTAAGGTTGGCCCGGGGGGGGCCGTCGCGCAGCAGAAGAAGGTTCTCGTAAGCAGTATCGACCCGCTCGAAGTGCCGTTCGGCAAGCATATCCTTGATCAGCTCCGGATCGGCCTTATGATCGAAGAAGTAGTAGACCTCCGGCCGGACCTCCTCCTTCAGCTTTTCATCCCGTTCCAGGAAGAGACAGCCGTAGATCTCCGCTACCCTGTTACGATGCCCCTGCAACACCTGCTGGAACTTTTCCCGGCCATTGGCCCGCAGGTACCCGCAGCGCCTTGCCAGCGCCTGCATCTCCTCATCCTTCTTCGGCAATGAGTGGGTCTGCCGCTCCTGGACTACCTGTATCCGGTGCTCAACTGTACGGAGGAAACAGTAGGCTTCGCAGAGTGCATTATAATCATCTTCCTTGATCAGCCGTGCTTCGAGCAATCCTGCCAGAGCAGCCAGCGAGTTTTTCTGCCGGAGCGCCGGACTCTTCCCGGCATAGACCAGCTGCAGAGCCTGGATGAAGAATTCGACCTCGCGAATCCCCCCCCGGCCAAGCTTGATATTGAACTCACCCTCCCGCTCCCTCGCCAGTGAGGCATCAATTCGCTTCTTCATCGCCATCATGTCTTCGATCAGGTTGTAGTCGAGGTATTTACGGTAGATGAAAGGCTCGATAGCGCGCAACAGCTGCGCCCCCACCTCGGCAGAACCTGCCACCGGCCGCGCTTTGAGCATGGCGGCCCGTTCCCACGACTGTCCCCAAGATTCGTAGTATATCTCGGCAGAGCGGAGCGAACAGGCGAGATCGCCACTCTTCCCCTCCGGCCGCAGCCCGAGGTCGACGCGAAAGACAAAGCCGTCCTCGGTCACCTGGGAGACGGCCCGGGTTATCATCTCCGCCAGTTTGACAAAGAACTCGTTCAACGAGATAATGCCGTTTTTCTCTCCGGTTGCTGCCTCGATGCCGGCGGTAGCACCCTGGTTGGAGGAGTAGAAGCAGATGATATCGATGTCCGAGGAGAAGTTGAGTTCACGCCCCCCAAGTTTCCCCATGCCGAGCACGGTCAGGTCAGCCTCTCGCAGGCCGTCAGGAGTATCCATCAGAGGCAAACCATGTTCCGCAACCAGCTGGCGGCGGGCCACCTCATAAGCAACCTGCAGCGAGGCTGCCGCCAGGGCGGAGAGTTCGCCGGTCACCTCTTCGAGCGGCGCCAGACCGTTCAGGTCACGGGCGGCGATACGCAGGATCTCCAGATGCTTGAAGCGTCGCAGTAACGGGAAGACGCCGAGATAGTCGCTGGCACCGACAAATTCACGCAGGGCGGCAAGCATCTCTGCTTCGCTACGGCGGAGATCGATCAGCCGCTCCAGAAAGAGCTGCTGGAAATAGAAAGGTTTCCGACAGAGGATATTGACCAGGAACGGAGAGGAGCCGCAGATCATCAGTAGTTGCGCCAGACGGGTCCGTTTGCTGCAGACCGCCAGCAGGTCAGCTTTGGTCAGCACCGTGCTGATCCGCTCCAGGGCATTGAGGGCCATATCCGGCAGCGGGGTATTGGTGGCTTGCAGGGCGATGGAGTAAAGAATATCAGCCGGGACTATATAGGACAACAGCCTCAGATTGGTGGCAGAACGGGCGCCATAGCTATAGCAACGCCGCTCCAGGCATTCTATCAGCTGTCGGTCACCCTCATCGTGAGGATCGCAGGAGAGGGCCAACTCCAGCTCCCGGATAAACTCGGTGCGGTTCATCTACCCACCAGGACCCGCAGTTGCTCCTCGAAATCCCCTCGCACCACCCCTTTTTCGGTGATGATCCCGGCGATATATTTGGCCGGCGTGACGTCGAAGGCCGGGTTACGAACCCTGACCCCTTCCGGCGCAACCGGAAACCCGTTGAGATGGGTCACCTCCCGGGAATGACGCTCCTCGATCGGAATCTCCTCGCCGCTCTTCAGCGTCAGGTCGAGAGTGGAGATCGGTGCCGCCACATAGAACGGGATACGGTTCTCCTTGGCCAGCACCGCTACGCTGTAAGTGCCGATCTTGTTCGCCGTATCACCGTTCGCAGCTATTCTGTCCGCACCCACCACGACACAGTCGATCTCACCCTTTTTCATGAAATAGCCGGCCATGTTGTCCGCAATCAGAGTGACCGGGATACCCTCCTTCATCAGTTCCCAGGCCGTAAGCCGGGCCCCCTGCAGCCAGGGTCGGGTCTCGTCGGCAAAGACCTGGATATTCTTCCCTGCCTCATGGGCCGCGCGGATCACCCCCAGAGCGGTCCCATATCCGGCAGTGGCCAGACCGCCGGCATTGCAATGGGTAAGGACGGTCGACCCCTCCCTGATCAACGCTGCGCCATGGCGACCGATAGCGCGGCAGATCTGCAGGTCTTCCAGCTCGATACTGATCGCCTCGGCCTTGAGTATTTCGCGGATGCTTTTCAGGTCCTTGTCTCTATTCGCCTCGGCGATCCGTTTCATCCGCTCGATAGCCCAGAAGAGGTTGACTGCGGTCGGCCGGGTGCGGGCCATCAATTCACAGACATTGCTCAGCTGTTGATAGAAAGATTCATGGGTATCGGCGATTATATCCCTGGCCCCGAGAGCGATCCCCATTGCTGCAGCAACGCCGATAGCCGGTGCCCCACGGATGATCATCCCGCGGATCGCCTCGGCGACACTCTTGAAGTCGCAATATTCGTTGTAGACCTCTTCGCCGGGGAGACGGGTCTGGTCGATCATGATAACCTTGTTGTCGCGCCATTCAATGGTTCGAAAAGACATAGCCGCCTCCGATAGATAATTCAATGCTCAAATCTCTTGCCTCTCATGCTTTCACCTTTGAGCTGCCAGCAATTAATCTAGCCTTTCAGCTTCTTCAGCAACAGTTCGTTCACCACTGCCGGATTCGCCTTCCCCTTGGAGGCCCGCATCACCTGACCGACAAAGAAACCGAAGACCTTCTCCTTGCCACTCCGGTATTCGTCAACCTGGCCGGCATTGACTGCCATGATCTCATCAATAAGCTTTTCTATCTCTCCCGTATCCGAAACCTGTACCAGCCCCTGCTCCGCGACAATCTGCGCCGGCTGCTTGCCGCTCTGCCACATCTCGTCGAAAACGGTCTTGGCGATCTTTCCGGAGATGGTCCCCTTTTCGATCAGCTGCAATAGCTCCCCCAGCAGTTGCGGGGTTACCGGGGATGCGACAATAGACATGCCGCTGTCATTCAAGGCGCGGGTCACCTCACCCATCACCCAGTTGGCAACCACTTTGGCCTGCGGATAGCAGCAGAGGGAAGCCTCGAAAAATTCTGCCAACTCGCGGCTGGCGGTCAGCACTTCGGCATCGTAGCGAGTAAGCCCCAGCTCCTGTTGATATCGGAGCAGCTTCGCCTCCGGCAGTTCCGGCAGGCTGAGTCGAGTATCTTCCACCCAATCGTTGCTGATCACCAGGGGTACCAGGTCTGGGTCAGGGAAGTAGCGGTAGTCGTGCGCCTCTTCCTTCCCCCGCATGGAGCGGGTGGTGCCGACATTCGGGTCGAAAAGGCGGGTCTCCTGTACTACTTTCCCCCCCTCTTCGAGCAGCTCACACTGCCGCTCTATCTCGTATTCGATCGCCTGTTTGACAAAGCGGAACGAGTTGACATTCTTGGTCTCGGTACGGGTGCCGAATTTGCTGGCACCTGCCAGCATCACCGAGACATTGGCATCGCAACGGAAGCTCCCCTCCTCCATATTGCCGTCGCTTATCCCCAAGTAGACCACGATCTGGTGCAGTTTCTTCAGATAGGCGACCGCCTCGTCCGCACTGCGCAGGTCAGGCTCCGAGACAATCTCCAGCAGAGGGGTGCAGGCCCGGTTCAGGTCTACCCCGGAACCGTTGCCGAGTCCTGCTACATCGGCATGGACCAGCTTGCCGGCATCCTCCTCCATATGGATACGGGTGATACCGATCCGTTTTGTCTGACCATCAACTTCGATGTCAAGGTGGCCGTTCAGGCAGATGGGGAGTTCGAACTGGCTGATCTGGTAACCCTTCGGCAGATCAGGATAGAAGTAATTCTTCCGGGCAAAGATGCTATGTGGGGAGATTGCGCAGTTGGTCGCCAGACCGGCGCGGATGGCGTACTCTACCACTTTCTTGTTCAGCACCGGCAGTGCCCCGGGGAGGCCGAGACAGACCGGGCAGGTCTGCGAGTTGGGCGAAACGCCGAACCTGGTGGAACAGCCGCAGAAGATCTTGCTGTTGGTGGCCAGCTGGACGTGAACTTCAAGACCTATGACAGGTTGAAATTTCATTTCTATACTCCGGGCTATCGTACTTGAAGATGCGACCTCTGGCTATAACGGCAGACCAGAGCTGGACGCACCTAGCTTGGATTCAAATATCCGCCTTCTTTTTATGCCATTCGGTCGCCTGTTCAAAGGCATAGGCAGCGCGAAGGATGGTCTCTTCGCCGAACGGCTTGCCGATCAGCTGCAGTCCGACAGGAAGCCCTGCCTGGCTGATCCCGGCCGGGACCGAGATGGCGCAGGTACCAGCCAGATTGACCGGGATGGTGAAGATATCGGAGAGGTACATCTGCAGCGGGTCGTTCACCTTTTCACCGATGCGGAAGGCAGGCGTCGGCGCGACCGGGGTGAGGATCGCATCGACCTGCTCGAATGCGGTGAGAAAATCCTGCCTGATCAGGGTGCGGACCTTCTGTGCCTTCAGATAATAAGCGTCGTAATAACCGGAAGAGAGGGCATAGGTGCCGATCATGATGCGTCGTTTCACCTCGGCGCCAAACCCTTCGGCGCGGCTCCTGGCAAACATGTCGATAAGTCCGGTCGCAGCAGAGCTACGATGGCCGAACCGGACTCCGTCATAGCGGGCCAGGTTGGAGCTTGCTTCAGCAGTGGCGATCAGGTAATAGGTGGCGACGGCATAATCGGTATGGGGGAGGGAGATATCGACAAACTCCGCTCCCAATTGGCGATAGACGGCAATAGCTCCCTGCAGCGCCTGCTGCACATCGCTATCGAGCCCATCGATATAGTACTCCTTCGGCAGTCCGAGCTTCAGCCCCTTCAGCTCGGGTTTGAGCGACTGGCGGTAATCCGGGACCGGCCTGTCGATGCTGGTGGAGTCTAGCGGGTCGTGGCCGGCTATGGCGCCGAGCATTATGGCGCAGTCGGTCACATCCCTGGTGAGCGGCCCCACCTGGTCGAGTGATGAGGCGTAGGCGATCACCCCGTAGCGTGATACCCGGCCGTATGTAGGCTTCAAGCCGACACAACCGCAGTGAGAGGCAGGCTGTCGGATGGAGCCGCCGGTATCGGTGCCAAGGGTGGCAACAGCCTGCCGGGCAGCGATACAAGCCGCCGAACCACCAGAGGAGCCACCCGGGGTACGATCCAGATCCCACGGGTTTCTGGTCGTCCCAAAGGCACTTGTTTCACAGGATGAACCCATGGCAAATTCATCCTGGTTCAGTTTCCCTAACAATACCCCCCCCTGCTCCTTCAGCTTCAACCAGCTGGTGGCATCGTAGGGGGGGATGAAATTCTCCAGGATCAGCGAGGCGCATGTGGTGCGGACCCCCTTGGTGAGGAAGATGTCTTTCAGGGCGATCGGGATACCGGTCAGGGGGGCGATATCCCCTGCGGCGATCCGCTTGTCAGCGGCTGCGGCACCCTGAAGCGCTTCAGCCGCCATGGTGATAAAGGCGTTGACCTTCGGTTCAAGCGTCTCGATCCTGGAGAGATACGCCTCGGTCGCCTCGACCGAGGATATCTCCCGCTTCTTCAATTTTTCCTGCAGTTCATGGAGGGTAAGGGCAAACAGTTCCATTCTTGAATCTCCGCTGTCAGCTAAAGGGGCAAGCAGATGGTGAAGCAAAAAGCTTCTCCTCCGCTGGTTATTCAATCACTTTCGGGACACGGAAAAAATCATCGACACGGTCAGGTGCATTGGCCAGAGCTGGGCCAACCCCGATAGAGTCGATCACCAGATCCTCGCGAAAGGCGTTTTCTACCGGCACGGCATGGGCTGTCGGATTGATGCCGTCGGTGGATAAAGCATTCAGCTTCTCCACATAGGCCAGGATGGCATCCATCTGGCCGGTGAAGATGGTCAACTCGTCATCATTCAAGGCCAGCCTGGCCAGACTGGCAACATGTTCCACTTCGGCACGGGAAATATTCATAGAGACTCCTCAATCCTGCATGATCAAGCAGATTAATTATCACGAATGGGGGGGAATTACAATAGAGGCTTAAACGCAAAGCTGAATCCCTACAGAGGCAGAGGGGTCGCAGAACTTTCAGCTTATATCTTGGAACTCTCTTATACCCTTTCCAGACCGGCAAAACGGAGCAACAATTTTTTCGGCCCGACAGAGTTGAACCAGACGATCACCTTTTGTTCATCACCCCGCCCCTCCAACTTACGGATGGTACCTATGCCGAACTTCCTGTGCCGCACCTTCATGCCTAGCCAGACACCCGACTCTTCGGGATCATCGGGTACTAACACCACTTCGTTCCCCGTTTCACCCCCAGTTGAAGCAGCCAGTACCGCAGCCAGGTTATGTGCAGCCGGGCTGCTCGGCTGAATAGATTCGCCGGTAGTGGCAAAAGCCTTACCGGTAAATAGTGGCGGCTGGTCGCCACCTTCCAGTTCCAAAAGTTCAGGGGGGATATCGCCAAGAAATCGGGAGGGCATATTGTACTGGTCCTGGCCGAATATCCGCCGGCGCCGAGCATTGGAGAGCAAGAGCCGCTCCCTGGCTCGGGTCATCCCTACGTAACAGAGCCGCCGCTCCTCCTCCATCTGTTCCGGGTCGTCGATAGCCCTTACATGGGGGAAGAGCCGCTCTTCCATACCTATGATGAATACTACCGGGAATTCCAGCCCTTTGGCTGCATGGAGAGTCATCAGCGTTGCCGCTGACTCCCCCTGATCCCGCCTTTCCAGATCTGAGATCAGCGCCACCTGCTCAAGAAAGAGGGGCAGACTCTGCTCCTCACTGTTCCTTTCGAATTCGATCAGTGCCGAGACCAGTTCCTGCAGGTTGGCGAGCCGGTCCAGGGACTCTTCGCTCCGCTCCTCCTTGAGTCTGGTCGCGTACCCGGTCTCATGGATGATGCGAGTGACCAGTTCGGACAACGACAAGGTCTCTGCCAATTGCGTAAAGCCGGCCAACAGTTCGATAAAACCGGCCACCTTCCCCTGTGGCCCGGAGCTGAGCACCCCCCCTCTGGTCGCCTCCTGTAGCGCCGCAAAAAAGGTGACCCTGTTCCGGCTGGCCAGCTCCGCCACCTTGTCCACTGTGGCATGGCCAATCCCCCTGGCAGGGGTGTTGATGATCCTCTTCAGGGAGATCTCGTCGGCCGGATTAACCAGCACCTTCAGATAGGCAAGAATATCCTTGATCTCCATCCGCTCGTAGAAGCGGACTCCGCCGACCATCCGATAGGGGATGGCTTCAGCCACCATGGCATCTTCCACCACCCGGGACTGGGCATTGGTACGATAGAAGATAGCTATATCCTCCAGCCGTCCGCCGCGCCGCACATAGCGTTCGATCTCCCGGCAGACAAAGCGCGCCTCTTCCCGCTCATCCTCCAGGCGGCGATAACAGATCCTTTCTCCGGGGGGATTCTCGGTCCAGAGAGTCTTGGCTTTACGCCCCCGGTTCCTGGCCACCACCTTGCCGGCAGCTGCCAGTATGGTCCGGGTGGAACGATAGTTCTGTTCCAGCTTCACCACCTTGACGCCGGGGAAATCCTGTTCGAAGTCGAGAATGTTGCGGATATCGGCGCCACGCCAGCGATAGATCGACTGGTCATCGTCCCCCACCACGCAGAGATTGCGCCGCTGGCCGGCCAGCAGCCTGATCAGCCGGTACTGGACCGGATTGGTATCCTGGTATTCATCCACCAGGAGCCACTGGAATCGCTCCTGATAACTCTCCAGCACCTCCCGGTGCTGTTCGAAAAGCTGCACCGTTAGCAGCACCAGGTCACCGAAATCAAGGGCATTGCATTTGCGCAGCCGCTCCTGGTAAGCGGCATATACTCGTGCCAACTGGCCCACGAAGGGGTCGCTGCCGGTAATATCTGCCGGCGTCTGCCCGGCATTCTTGCAGTCATCTATAGCTGCCGCCAGCACCTTGAGAGGGTAGCGTTTGTCATCGAGATGGAGCTCAGCAGCAATCTCCTTGAGCAGTTTATCGCTCTCCTTGTCGTCATAGATGGCAAAGGTGCTCTGGTAGCCTAAATGATGGATCTCCTGGCGCAGGATCCGCGCACAGGCCGAGTGAAAGGTGGAGATGAGCGGCAGCGGGCCCCCGCCGAGGAGCTTCTCCACCCTCTCCCGCATCTCGCCGGCTGCTTTGTTGGTAAAGGTCACGGCAAGGATCTGCCAGGGGGGGACAGCTCGCTCTCTGATCAAGTTGACTATGCGGTGGACAATAACCCTGGTCTTCCCGGAACCGGCACCGGCCAGGATCAGGAGTGGCCCTTCGCCATGGAGGACCGCCTCCTGCTGGGGGGGGTTGAGGCTGTGTAGATGCTTCATGAATACTGCCTTTGCAGAGTGCTCGACAGGCTGCCTGGAGCAAAGAGAGCAGCGCCGAAAGAGATCATTGAGTGCCGAGCGGTGCTGCTCCCTTCACCCATTGCAGAGATAACTGGTAGCTATTCGACGGTAACGCTTTTGGCCAGGTTCCTCGGCTGATCGACATCGGTCCCCTTCAGCACTGCCACGTGATAGGCAAGGAGCTGCAGCGGTACCGAAAGGAGGATCGGGGTGAGGTATTCGCCCCCGTCAGGCACCTCCAGGGTGACTTCGGCCTTTGCCTGCAACTCATGATCACCATGGAAGCCGATGGCAATGACCCGCCCGCCTCTGGCGACCACCTCCTCCATATTGGAGACGACCTTTTCGTAATTGCTGTTTTTCGGCGCCAGAATCACCACCGGCATATTCTCATCGATCAGGGCGATCGGCCCATGCTTCATCTCCCCGGCCGGATATCCCTCGGCATGGATATAGGAGATCTCCTTCAGCTTCAGCGCCCCCTCCAGGGCGATGGGATAGTTTATCCCCCGGGCCAGATAGAGGAAATCGCGAGCATTCATGAAGCGGCGGGCGATCTTTTCCACCAGCGGATTAAGTTCCAGGGTCTCTTCGATCAGGTTCGGGATCCGTATCAAGGCCGCTATCAGCGCCTGTCCGGCTTTGCGATCCAAAGTTCCACGCACCCGGCCGAGTTTGATAGTTAATAGATAAAGGGCAACCAACTGGGTGACAAACGCCTTGGTAGAGGCTACTCCGATCTCCGGCCCGGCATGGGTGTAGATCACCCCGTTCGCCTCCCGGGCAATGGATGAATCGACGACGTTACAGATAGCCAGGTTCATCCCGCCGCGGCTTTTCCCCTCCCGCATCGCCGCCAGGGTGTCGGCCGTCTCCCCGGACTGGGAGATCAGTACCAGCAGAGTCTTCCCATCGACCACCGGATTGCGGTAGCGGAACTCCGAGGCGATGTCCACCTCAACCGGGATGCGACAGTGCTCCTCAAGGAGGTATTTCCCCACCAGCCCGGAATGCCAGGAGGTGCCGCAGGCAATGACATAGATCCGCTCGATCGCACATAGCTGTGCATCGTTCAATCCGAGGTCGTCAAGATAGACGGTCCCTTCATCCTCCAGCAAACGTCCGGCAATGGTGTCGCTGATGGCACGGGGCTGTTCGTAGATCTCCTTGAGCATGAAATGTTTGTAGCCACCCTTTTCTGCCATAAGTGGTGACCAGTCGATATGCCGGGCCTTTTTCTCCAGCGGCACCCCGGCAACGGTGGAAAATTGCGGCACCCCATCCCGGAAGAGAACCATCTCGCCATCTTCCATGAAGACCATCTCTCTGGTGTGGGAGAGGATTGCCGGGATATCCGAGGCGACAAAATAATCCCCCTTGCCCAGACCGACTACCATGGGGGAGCCCTGCTTGGCAGCGATCATGGTGGTAGGCTCTGCCTCGCTCAGGATACAGACTGCATAGGCACCCCGCAACTCCTGTAAAGCCGTCCTTGCCGACTTCTCGAAATCGTTATATTCCTTAAGCCGTTCTTCGATCAGGTGCGCAATCACCTCAGTATCGGTCTCGCTCTTGAACTCGTGCCCGACTTTCCGCAGCATCTCCTTGAGTTGCAGGTAATTTTCAATTATGCCGTTATGGACAACAATTATAGGCCCGGCCTTATGCGGGTGGGCATTGATCTCTGATGGCCGGCCATGGGTCGCCCAGCGGGTATGGCCGATACCGATACCGCCATGCAGCGGCTCACTCGCTAACAACCGTTCCAGATTGACCAGTTTACCTTCGCTCCGCCTGATACCTGCTTCGCCGTTATAAAGTGTACATATCCCGGCCGAATCATACCCCCGGTATTCCAGCCTCTTCAGCCCTTCCAGGATGATCGGGGTCGCCTCGCCAGCACCTATATACCCAACAATACCGCACATATCTGACTCCGTCTGAAAGCTCAAAGCTCAACGTTGACATTTCAAGGCCTCCCAGCCTTGGAACTTAGCGCTTTGAGCAATGACCCTCTTATTTTTTCTTCAGCTTCCAGCCTTCCTTGTTGACCTGGGGGGTCCTGGCTATCGCCAGTGAGTCAGGCGGGACATCCATCGTCACGGTAGTGCCGGCGGCTACCAGGGAATTGCGCCCTACCTTGACCGGCGCCACCAGCTGCACATCACTGCCGATGAATACATCGTCTTCAATGACCGTCTGGTGCTTCTTCACCCCGTCATAATTACAGGTGATCGTCCCGCAGCCGACATTGACATTCTCCCCGATAGTCGCATCCCCCAGATAGGTAAGATGGGATGCCTTGGAACCTGCCCCGATGACAGCCTTCTTGGTCTCGACAAAGTTACCGATCTTTACCTGATGCTGGAGAACTGTGCCAGGACGGAGATGCGCCATCGGCCCTACTGCCACTTCGTCAAGGAGCGTAGCCTCGCTCAGCACAGACCCGGCTTTGATCTTGACCTTGTTGCCAAGCCGGCAGTCATGGATAGATACTGCCGATTCGATGATGCAATCGGCACCGATACTGGTCTTGCCAGCGATATGAGTAGCCGGATAGATGACCGTATCTGGGCCGATGCTTACCCCGGCTTCTATATAAGTTGTAGCCGGATCGATGATGGTAACGCCGGAGAGCATCAACTCTTCATTGATCCTCTCCCGCATGAGCCTTGCTGCCGTGGCAAGCTGGACACGATCGTTCACCCCCATGATCTCATCTGCTTCGCTGACCGACAACGACAGGCATAGCTGGTCCTTTGCTGCAGCAGCGGTGATTATGTCGGTAAGGTAATATTCTCCCTGTGCATTGTCATTGCTGAGGTTAGAAATCGCCTGGCGGAGGAAGTCGACCTGTACGCAATAGATCCCGGAGTTGATCTCGGTGATTTCCCGCTCTTCCTTGCTGGCGTCTTTCTCTTCGACTATTCGCAGCACCTTCTCCCCTGCCTGCTTGATAATTCTGCCGTAGCCGGTAGGGTCTGCAACATGGGCGGTGAGAACCGTTATCTTCGCCTGCCGCGTTCTATGGAAAGCCAGCATATCTTTGAGCGTGGCAGCTTTTATCAGTGGGACGTCACCGCAGAGTATCAGGACTGTACCTCCCCCTGGCATACTCTGCAGAGCATCCATGGCGCAGGCAACTGCATGCCCGGTACCGAGCTGCTCTTCCTGGACTGCCAAGCTTATATCCTGCTGACCGGCAAAATAGTTGCGCACTGCAGTCGCCTGATGTCCGACAACCACTACGATTTTATCGGCGCCAGACTCTCTGGCAATGGTTACTGGCCAATAGACCATTGGCATACCAACCAGGGGATGCATCACCTTGACCAGACCTGATTTCATCCGCGTCCCCTTGCCAGCGGCCAGAATTAATGCCGCAACATCAGCCATTTCAACCTCCAGATTCTGCATAAACCTCTCAAAGAACTGTTACTTTAAACGATAACTATCAATGGCGTCAAGGGTTTTGCCCATAACGACGCTTACCGGCAATCCGATACTTGCCTTACCCGAATATTTATTTGCTGCAACTAATTCACAATAATTAATTTGTCATTCCTACTTTACCCTCATGAAATCTTTTGCTATAGTCTCGCAGGGAGATAAGCATGGCAATTCAAGACGATATCGTCCTTTTTGAACAGGATCTCAATGATCTTATCATAAAGTATGAGCAGTATTTTCTCGGTCTGGAAAAGCGCGAACCGCTTAAGCTGCTGGACGATCTCGACCGGACCGCCCGCCGTTACATGAATACCAACATCGTCAATACGATGCTGAAATTCAAATTTCACACCCTGATCTCCCGGTTGAATACATACAAACAGTATTGGGCCAGAATCACCCGGTTGATAGAAGAGGGGAAATACTCTCGCGACAAATTCAAGATGCAGATGCATCTGCAACAACCCGAAAACAAGGCCCGCCCTGACTCCCAGACCACCTTCTTGTCACCCGACGTTGAAAGACTGTATATCCAGTACGTTGAAGCCCGTAAAGCCTGTAATCTTTCGGTCAAGAATATCACCCCGGACATAATTGCCGCTGCCATATCCAAACAGAAACCTGGTATCATAAACAAATACAAATGCGAGCAGGTAGAATTCAAGGTCGTCATTGAAGGTGGTACCCCAAAGATAAAAGCCCGTCCCAGCAAAACCAAACCCTCCTGATAATCATTCAAATCCAGATTACCTGCATTAAGCTGTCGCCAGCATGAATACAGCCTTAAATATTTTTCACACTACCATTTCTTGTACATAACAAACAAACTGGTAAACTACCTTTTAACTTCTCATCTTCGGTGCTCTGTATTTTGATTTTGTTATTGTGATACCGATAGTTACCGTATAAAAAAATATACACTGTATAGTTTTTTTATATTGCATTTTGTTTCTTCGCGTATTAATATTTTGCATTGACTCATGCTAATTACATAAATTCAATAAGTTATAGTCTTAATTATAATATTCCAAAACAAGGGCCTCGGTCACCACAGGTCCATTTTATTTTTTTAGGAGGAGATGCATGTTGCAGAAAATTATCCGCCTTATTCCCGTTCTCATGCTGGTTTTACTATCCGGCATAAAGGCCAGTGCCGAACAGGGGATGGCTATCGACCCGGCTACCTGTCTCGGTTGCCACAGTAACAAGATTTCCATTACTGCTTTTGCTGCTTCAGTGCATGGCAAAAATGCCTGCACCAGTTGCCATGTGGAGATCACTGACCTGGCTAAACATATGCGTGGCGAAGTGAAGGTTGGCAAAGTACATTGCGAACGCTGCCATAAAAAGGAAAATGCCGAACATTATAGCAGCGTCCATATCCAGAAGGGGGTGATGTGCGCCGATTGTCACACCGACATCCACACCCACAACTACTGGAAAAAAGACAAGCGGGTTGCTGTCGCCAAATGCATCCAGTGCCACGATAAGGAATCGGTCTACCGTAACTCTGTTCATGGCAAATCAGTAGCAAAAGGGAATCAGGATTCCGCTGCCTGTAACGACTGTCACAACTTGCATGACATCAAATCGCTTGGCGCTAAAGGTTCTCACGCCGAACGGGAATTCCATACCAAGGTCTGCATGAAGTGCCATGCCGACGAAGCGATGATGAAGCGAAACAATGTTCCTACCGTGGCGGTCAAGTCCTATCTGGACAGTTATCACGGCAAGAACTACCGTCTCGGCTTCCCGGAGAAGGTCGCCGGTTGTGCCGACTGCCACACTGCCCACTCTGTATTGCCAAAATCTGATCCAAACTCCACCCTCAACCCAGCCAAACTGGTGAAGATGTGCGCCGAGTGTCATCCCAAGGCAACCACCCTGTTTGCCAAGTTCTATGCCCATGGGGAGATGACCGACCGGCAAAAATATCCGATCCTATTCTATACCTTTGTTGCCATGACCGGTCTGCTGGTCGGCACCTTTGCCGTCTTCTGGGTACATACCCTGCTCTGGATGTTCCGTGGTTTCGTCGAAAACCGGGAAAAGGCCAAAGCGCTGGCCGAAGGGCATGTCGCACACCATATCAGTGAAGCCCACGCTCAATACCGACGCTTCAACCGGAAACATATCTTCCTCCACCTGCTGGTGATCATCAGCTTTCTCGGTCTCTCGCTGACCGGTCTGCCGTTGAAATTCAGCACCCAGCAGTGGGCCAAGATGTTCATGAACCTTTACGGTGGCGCCGCCAATGCAGCCCTGTTCCACCGCATCTGTGCCGGGATCACCTTTGTCTATTTCGGCTCCGCGCTATACATGAGCTTCCACTTCCTCTTTATTCGCAAAGATATCAAGGGGAATTTCCTGCAACGGCTGTTCGGGCCGGACTCACTCTGCCCCAATCTGCGCGATATCCAGGATGTCACCGGGATGGTCCGCTGGTTCTTCTTCCGTGGGCCTAAGCCTACCTTCGAGCGCTGGACCTACTGGGAAAAATTCGACTTCATCGCTGTCTTCTGGGGTATGTTTGCCATCGGTGGTTCAGGCCTGATGCTCTGGTTCCCGGAACTCTTCGGCGCGTTCCTGCCGGGGTGGATGTTCAACGTCGCCACCATTGTCCATTCCGACGAGGCGTTGTTGGCCACCGGCTTTATCTTCTCGGTCCATTTTTTCAACACCCACGGCCGGCCGGAAAAATTCCCGATGGACTTTGTCATCTTCAATGGCCAGATATCCAAGGAAGAGATGCTCGAAGAGCGTGGCGACCAGTGGAAGCGCTATGAAGCTGATGGCATTACCGAGAAGTTCCGTGCCAAGCGGACCAGCGGTGTCGTCTATGACTTCTTTGTCAAGGGTTTTGGCTTCCTCGCCCTATCAACCGGAATCATTCTGCTATTCCTGATGATATATGCCTTCCTCGCCGGGGGGGGGCATTAACACGCATCATCCTGCTGCCAGGGGAAAGGGTTTGCACGCTGTGCAAACCCTTTTTTCTTGCTCTGCACAAGGGCTCATAGCTCCCCCTGATGCCCCCCAGATCAATCGGCATACCTGCCTACTCCAGCGACTGAATAAAGTATTCATCCATATTCAAGACAGGCGCCCCCGGATAATCCTGCGAAATAGTCGCAACAGTTGACTCTCTTGCCTTGCTTTTTTTCGTAAATTCAGGTAAATATCATCTGTTAAACTTGGCGTAAATATATCTATCCGATATGCAGCCCATCTGCCAGCGCCTGTCGATTAATGAATGCGCCTGCCGCAAAGTGCCGATTCCTGACACCACCTCGCACCGATTGGGCCATCGCACGTTATGCTATGACTGGAGACACCGATTGAAGCAAATTCTCTCCCGAAACGATATGAGCGGCCTGGCCGCCGGGCAGAGCGGTCTTGGCTGGTGGCGGGCAACCTCTCCTCTTCATCCGTTGCCTGCCAAGAGCATCGTTTCGGCACTCCGTGCCGTTTCCTTGCCCCTATACCTGGTCAATAAAAACGGCTGCATTGTCCCGGAGACCGATGGCCAGGCAGAGCTCGGTTCAACTGAAGCAGAAGGATTCCCTCTGTTAGGCTATGCTCCCCCCTGTCGACCGGAACAGCTTGGAGAAGGAGACTTGTGTGCCGAACTAGGCATCCGATTCCCCTATCTGGGAGGCTCCATGGCCAAAGGTATCAGCTCTGCCGCCATGGTTGAAGAGCTGGGACGCGCAAAAATGCTCGGTTTTTTCGGTGCCGCTGGCCTCCCCCTGGCCGAAGTAGAAGCTGCTGTAAGCCGGTTAGCCAGCACCCTCGGGACAATCCCATACGGCTGCAATCTGATCCACTCCCCCCATGAACCAGAGCTGGAGAGAGCATTGGCGGAGTTATATATCAAAAAAGGGGTCCGCCTCGTAGAGGCTTCTGCCTTCCTCGATCTTACCCTGCCACTGGTACGCTACCGCCTGCACGGTATTCGTCGCCAGGCAGACGGTAGTATTGTCACGCCAAACAGGATTATCGCCAAAGTCTCCCGGGAAGAGCTGGCCAGCAAGTTTTTCTCGCCACCACCAGAGGCGCTTGTGCGCGAGCTGCTCAGTAATGGCATTATAACTGCTGAACAGGCCGAACTGGCCAGCCAGATACCGCTTGCCCAGGAGATCACAGCTGAAGCCGATTCCGGAGGTCATACCGACAACCGGCCTGCCATCGCCCTCTTTCCGACTATCCGAGCCTTGGCCGACCGACTGACCGTAAAATATGGTTATAGCAGTAAACTGCGCGTCGGCCTCGCCGGTGGGATATCCACCCCGGTCGCAGCTACGGCTGCCTTTGCCATGGGGGCTGCCTATATCATGACCGGCTCGGTAAACCAGGCATGTGTAGAATCCGGGGTGTCTGCAGAAGTTCGACAGATGCTGGCTGAGACACACCAGGCCGATGTTACCATGGCACCTGCCGCAGACATGTTCGAAATGGGGGTAACAGTTCAGGTCCTGAAGCGGGGGACTATGTTCCCGATGCGGGCGGCGAAGCTTTATGAACTCTATCGCAACCATACCAGCCTGGAGGACATCCCCCTGGCAGAACGGGAAAAACTGGAAAAGACCGTTTTCCGTGCTCCACTGGAAAATATCTGGGAGGAGACCCGCTCCTACTTCCTCAACCGCGATCAACGCCAGGTCGAGCGGGCAGAGCGGGAGCCCAAACACCGCATGGCCCTGGTCTTTCGCTGGTATCTGGGCCAGGCTGCTCACTGGGCCAAGGATGGCGACAGCTCAAGGCGAATTGACTACCAGGTCTGGTGTGGCCCAGCCATGGGAGCCTTTAATGAATGGACAGCTGGCACGTTTCTGGCACAGCCTGTCAACCGTACAGTGACAACTGTTGCCCATAACCTGCTCTTTGGTGCGGCCATACTAAGCCGGGCCAATTTTATCCGCGGCCAGGGGATCAACCTCCCGGCGGAGGCTCTCGCCATAGAGCCGCTGGAACACTCTCAGATTAAGGAGTACCTCAGGTGAATACTGAAGAAGTGAAGTCGGACCATACTGCCATCGACGCCCCACTGGCCATCATCGGCATTGGCTGCCTCTTCCCCCAGGCCGAAAACCAGAACGACTACTGGGCAAATATTCAGGAAGGGCTCGACGCTATTGCCGAAATCCCCTCCACCCACTGGCAGGTTGCCGATTACTACAACCAGGACCCGAAATCCCCAGACCGTACCTATGGCAGACGTGGCGGTTTTCTTGCCCCTGTCCCCTTCAACCCGATGGAGTACAACATACCCCCTAACATAATGGAGGCGATCGACACCTCACAACTGCTCGGTCTGGTTACTGCAGGGCAGGCGCTCAAGGATGCCGGTTACGGGGCTGAACGGAGCTTTGACCGGAACAAGACCAGCGTGATCCTCGGCGTCACAGGGACTCTGGAACTTGTCATACCTCTCGGTGCCAGACTCGGTCATCCGATCTGGCGGAAAGCGCTACAGGAAGCCGGAGTTGCCGAGGGGGTGGCCGACGATGTTGTGCAACGAATCGCCGACTCCTACGTCGACTGGCAGGAGAACTCCTTCCCCGGCCTACTCGGCAATGTTGTTGCAGGCCGGATAAGCAAACATTACGACCTGGGGGGTACCAACTGCGTTGTAGACGCCGCCTGTGCCAGCTCCTTCAGTGCTCTCCACCTGGCCAGCCTGGAGCTTGCCACAGGCAAGGCCGACATGGTGGTTACCGGCGGGATAGATACCTTCAACGACATCTTCATGTACATGTGCTTCAGCAAGACACCTGCTCTTTCCCCCAGCGGGGATGCCAAGCCATTCGATTCAGCCGGCGACGGCACCATTCTCGGCGAAGGGCTCGGCATAGTGGTGCTGAAAAGACTTGCCGATGCCGAACGTGACAACGACAAGATCTATGCCGTAATACGCGGGGTCGGCTCCTCCAGTGACGGCAAAGGAGATGCCATCTATGCTCCGAGCTCTGCAGGCCAGAAAAAGGCACTTCTCGATGCCTACAACAGGGCTGGAGTCTCCCCGGAGAGTATCGAACTGGTGGAAGCTCACGGTACCGGCACCAAGGTAGGTGATGCTGTTGAAGTCAGTGCCCTGCGAGAGGTCTATGGCGAAGCCGACCGTCCCTGGTGTGCGCTCGGCTCGGTCAAGTCACAGATAGGCCACACCAAAGCTGCTGCCGGTGCCGCCGGTTTGATCAAGGCTGCCCTGGCACTGCATCACAAAACTATACCGCCAACCGTCAAAGTCAAGACCCCTTTGCCAGAGGTAACCGCTGCACGGACCCCCTTCTATCTTGCCACGGAAAAGCGCCCCTGGCTTACCCACGGTAACAGACCCCGGCGTGCCGGAGTGAGTGCCTTCGGCTTCGGTGGTTCAAACTTCCATGTAGTCCTGGAAGAGTACCGACCGGAAAAGGATATAATTGACTGGGACGGCAATACGCAGCTCTTGGCTTACAGTTCGGCCAGCGTCGCAGAGATGACCTCCTCCCTGCAGCAGTTACCTGGCAACAGTTCATGGGAAGAATTGAGACAACATGCTGCTGTCAGTCGATCATCCTTTGATTCCAGCAAGCAATTCCGTCTCGTACTGGTGGTGGAACGGGACAAGTCAAATCTCACCTCGATGATCACCAATGCTACAGCCATGCTGAAGAAGAGTCCGGATACCGGATGGAACACTCCGGATGGCGCCTTCTATGCCGTTGGTGACAACCCTGGGCAGCTCGGCATGCTCTTCCCTGGCCAGGGGTCACAATATACCGGCATGCTCCGTGATTTAGCCTGCCGCTTTCCTGAGCTCTTCACCACCCTGGCCGCAGCAGACGAAGGGTATGTCAGCGACGGCGGTGAAAAACTCTCCGACCTTATCTACCCGCTCTCAGCCTTTGACGAGGGGACCCGCGCCGGCCAGGAAGCAGCTCTTCGCGCAACCGAGGCAGCCCAGCCTGCCATCGGCGCTATCAGCCTCGGCGCACTTAAGATCCTCCGCGCCTTCGGTATCGAGCCTGCAGCGGTGGCAGGTCACAGTTACGGCGAACTGACCGCCCTCTGTGCCGCTGGACGTATTGATGAAAAGACCCTGCACCAGTTGTCACGTCTGCGAGGAGAATTGATGGGTGCCGGTGGCGGCGACAAGGGGGGGATGCTGGCCATCTCTGCGCCAATCGCCAAAATAGAGCAGCTGCTAGCCGAGGAGAGACTGGAGTTGGTGATTGCCAACCGCAATGCACCGAATCAGGCGGTCCTCTCCGGCAGTAACCGCGAGATCGACCGCGCTGCCAATATCCTGGCAAGCCGCAACCTTTCCGGGAAAAAACTGCCGGTGGCAGCCGCCTTTCATAGCGAACTGGTCGCCGCTGCAGCGCAACCATTCCATGCGGCGCTCAGCAAAGTTAAATTCGCCCAGGCAGAGCTGCCGGTCTATGCCAATAGCACGGCAGCCGAATATCCGGCCGAACCGGCAGCGGCCATGGAGCTTCTGGCTAACCAGCTGGCCAGACCTGTGGAGTTCGTCGCCGAGATCGAAGCGATCTATGCTGCCGGAGTATCTACCTTTGTCGAGGTCGGCCCGGGGGCTCGTCTTACCGGCCTGGTCAAGGCAATTCTTGGTGAGCGTCCCCACCTGGCCCTGTCCATTGATGCCTCCAACGGAAAACGGAGCGGTATAGCCGATCTGGCCCGCACCCTTGCTCAACTGGCCGTTCTTGGCCATCCAGTACAGCTTTCCCGCTGGGATGACAGCTACCAGCCCCCGCCGGCAACTGGGAAAAAACCTGCCATGACAGTGCCGCTTAGCGGCGCCAATTATGTGAAACCGAAACCGCGCAGACCAGCAAACCCTCCTTTGGCAAGGGAGTCTGTACCGGCACCACCCTTGCCGCAGGCAACAACATCACCGCTACAGACGGCTCAATTAGCGCCTATCCCGAGCGAGGCGCTGGCCGAATCGCTGCGCATAACCAGACAGAGCATGGCAGTCCTGCAGAAGATGCAGGAAGAGACGGCCCAGCTGCATCGCCGCTTTCTGGAAGGGCAGGAACAGGCTGGGCGGACCTTCCAGACCCTTCTGGAGCAGCAACAGCAAATCCTGCAAGGAGGCAGTTATTCTGCCCCTACAATGCAACCGTCGATCTCAAGCAAGCTACTGTCCAGTGCAGAACCAGCAGCCAGGGGAGGAGGTTCTGCCCCTTCTACCACCCCCCAAGCAATCAGCACTACTCAGGCTGCGCCGGGGCAGAGTGCAGAACAGATCGCCCAGACCCTGTTGGCAGTGGTGAGCGAAAAGACCGGCTACCCGGTGGAGATGCTCGAACTGGAGATGGGGCTCGACTCCGACCTCGGTATAGACTCCATCAAAAGGGTCGAAATCCTCTCCACCATCCAGGAACGTCTCCCAGGGGCACCTGCTATCGGCCCGGAACATCTTGGTACCCTGCGCACCTTAGGCGAAATCGCCAGCCATCTCGGCAGCGGCATGGCAGCTGTTGCCCCTCAAGCAGTCAGCACTACTCAGGCTGTGCCGGCCCAGGGTGCTGAACAGATCGCCCAGACCCTGTTGGCAGTGGTGAGCGAAAAGACCGGCTACCCGG
>CAZYTM010000001.1:383378-879460 GCA_964649725.1 uncultured Geobacteraceae bacterium
GGAACATCTTGGTACCCTGCGCACCTTAGGCGAAATCGCCAGCCATCTCGGCAGCAGTGCCAGTATCATTGGCCAAACTGTTGAGATAGAGGCAAAATCTGCCCTTTCGACCACCGTTAGTAGCGCTCCACCCCTAATCGGTCGAAGTGGCCTGGTGCCGCTCCTGCTTGACGACTCTCCTGCAGTCAACCCTCTCCAGATAATAGCTGATGGTGAATTCTGGTTGACTGATGACGGCTCCATCTTCACCTCTGAACTCAACACCCTGCTCGGCAAGCGCGGTTATACTGTGCGTACAATCGCTGTAGGCGAGGAGACTGAACTTGTTCCGGCCAGTCGCTTGGCCGGTCTTATTATTACAGCTCCGCTTACGGAGATGACTGACCAGTTCCATGAAGATGCTTTTCTTCTGCTGAAAAATGCCGCCCCCTATCTCCGCCAGGCCGGTGCAGCAGGAGGCGCAATCTTTGTCACTATCTCCCGTCTGGACGGTGTCTTTGGCTGTGCCATCGACAGCCAGCTGCTCAACCCGCTCTCCGGCGGCCTGGCCGGGCTGGCCAAGACTGCTGCCAGGGAGTGGCCAGAGGTCTCCTGCAAGGCGATCGATCTGGGTAACTTCAGCGAACCCGGGACAATGGCTGCAACCGTTGCTGCAGAGCTATTCAAAAGTGGCCCGGTTGAAGTCGGCCTGACCCCAGGGGGCCGAATCACCCTTGGGCTGGCCGATATCGGTCATCCTGTAACGATAAGCGAACCGCCAATCAATCCTGGCGAGGTGGTAATTATAACCGGTGGGGGTCGTGGAGTAACTGCTGCTGCTGCTATCGCACTGACCAAGGCTTACCGGCCGCTGCTGGTCTTGCTTGGTCGGAGTCCGGTACCGGTCGACGAGCCGGATTGTCTCTGCCAGCTTCAAGATGAGGCGCAGATCAAGCGGGCCATCATCGAACAGGCTGGCGGCAAGCTCCACCCCCGTGACATCGAGGCCCGTTATCAGGGGATAATTGCCGGTCGTGAACTGCGCGCCACGCTGGAACGGATTGCAGCAGCAGGTGGAACGGCCTGCTACCGCTCGGTAGACATCCGTGATGCGTCTGCAGTCAAGTCACTCCTTGACGAAATCCGCCACGAACATGGCCCGGTTCGTGGGATTATCCATGGTGCTGGCGTCCTTGCCGACCGTCTGATCGCCGAGAAGTCCCGCGAACAGTTCGCCCTGGTTTACAGTACCAAGGTGGGCGGGCTCCGCTCCCTGCTCGCCGCCAGCCAGGAGGATGAGCTTCGCGTCATCACCCTCTTCTCATCCACAACCGGCCGTTATGGCCGAATAGGTCAGGTCGCCTATGCAGTTGCCAACGAAGCACTGAACAAACTGGCACAGTCCGAGGCGCGGCGCCGACCTAACTGTCGCGTAGTCAGCATCAACTGGGGGCCGTGGGATGGTGGCATGGTCACTCCGGCACTGAAGAAGGTATTTGCCGGCGAAGGGGTCGGTCTGATTGATCTTGCTGCCGGCGGGGAGTTCCTGGTACGGGAGATCGCAGCCAGTCAGGCGCCTGCCGAAATTGTAGCCATTGCCGGCAGTACCTCGTCTCCAGCTATATCCATCCCTGCGTCTCCCAGCCAGCCGCTGGCCGAAGCCTTTGCCCTGACCCTTACCGTTGACGGCTATCCGTTTCTCCGTTCCCATGTGCTGGACGGCAAGGCGGTCCTGCCGATGGCAGTAATTGTCGAATGGCTTGCCCATGGAGCATTGCACGGGAATCCGGGTTTCCGTTTTCACGGTTTCAATGACCTGCGCATCTGCAAAGGGGTGGTCTTCGACCAGGAAACCCCCTGCAGCTTGCAAGTCCTGGCCGGTCGTGCAGAAAAGAGGGACTCCTTCTATCTGGTACCGGTAGAACTTCGCAGCACCGATAGGGAGGGGCGGACCATTCTTCACACCAGGGCCGAGATAGTCCTGGCCAGCAGACTGCCGGAAGGTATTCGCTCCATCATCGAGATTCCTGTCACCCCCTATGCCACCCGCAACGGGGAACTGTACGACCGGGAGAGGCTCTTTCACGGTCCGGCACTGCACGGTATCGAGCAGGTGGACGGCTGCTCGGATAAAGGGATAGCTGCCCATGTGAAGAGTGCGCCAACTCCTGGGAGCTGGATCAAGCAGCCGCTCCGCAGCATCTGGATTACCGACCCGCTAGTGATAGACAGTGCCTTTCAGCTGATGATCCTCTGGAGTTTCGAGCGTTTTGGCGCCGGCTCTCTCCCCTGTTTTGCCGGTCGCTATCGCCAGTTTCTGGAGACTTTCCCCCGTGAAGGGGTGCAGGTGGTCATTCGTGTCACTGCCGAACGTCAGCATAGTGCCATGGCCGACATTGAATTCCTCGACCGCCATACTGGCAAGCTGGTTGCCAGGATGGAAGATTATGAATGTGTCATCGACCCTTCGCTGCAGCAGGCATTTCAGCGTAATCAGCTACCCCAGCCGGGTCGTGTCCAGTTGGGGGCCGCCTGAACGTTCAGCATTCGCACACCGTAGCAGTCGTCGGCATAGGTGGCATCTTCCCCGATGCCCCGGACCTGGAGAGATTCTGGGAGAATATCCGGCAGGGCCGCTGCGCTACCCGCGATGTCCCCGCCGGTCGCTGGCTCCTTTCTGCTGATTCTGTCTATGACCCTGAGGCAGGGGCAACTGATCGGGTCTATTCCCGAAGCGGCTGCTTCATCGCCGAGTTCCCCCCCCTGGCCGAACTTGCCGGCATCGCCTTCCCACTGGAGCGACTGGCAGGCCTCGACCCACTCTTTCAACTGCTGCTCCATGCCGGTAACCGCGCTTTCCTCGATGGCCGGACCGAGCAGCTCAATCGTGACCGGGTCGGTGTCATCATCGGCAACCTCGCCCTGCCGAGCGAAAAGTCGGCCCAAATGGCCCGCTCCTGGCTGGGGCGGACATTTGCCGAGCAGTTGCTCGGTATCAGCAAGCCAGAGCCACCCACCGACCCGCTGAACCGTTACGTTGCAGGTCTACCAGCCGGACTCCTCGCCTATGCACTTGGTCTGGGAGGGGGTAGTTCAACCCTTGATGCCGCCTGTGCCTCATCCCTCTATGCCATCAAACTTGCCTGTGATGAACTCCTTGCCGGACGAGCAGATGCCATGCTGACCGGCGGACTCTCCCGCCCAGATCCTCTCTATACCCAGATGGGCTTCTCCCAGCTGCGCGCCCTGTCAAGGCGGGGCATCTGCTCCCCCTTCGATGCTGCCGGGGATGGTCTGGTGGTCGGCGAAGGGGCTGGAATCTTCCTGCTCAAACGGACAGAAGATGCTCTGGCCCACGGCGATCGCATCTATGGGATCATCAGGGGCGTCGGTCTGGCAAACGATGTGGGGGGGAGCCTGTTGGCCCCCTCAAGCGAAGGACAGCTTCGCGCAATGCGCGCCGCCTATGCAAATTGCGGATGGCAGCCAAACCAGGTCGACCTGGTGGAATGCCATGCAACCGGCACTCAGGTGGGTGATGCTACCGAATTCACCAGCCTCCGCCAACTCTGGGGTGAGGCCCGTCCAGCTGGCGACAGATGCGTCATCGGCTCGGTCAAGTCAAATATCGGCCATCTCCTCACTGCAGCCGGGGCAGCTGCATTGACCAAAGTACTGATGGCCATGGCCAAAGAGACGTTGCCACCAACTGCTAACTTCAACACCCCGCAGGCAGGGTTCCAGCTGGCCGATTCCCCTTTTTCAATACTGCAGAGCGAAGCACCCTGGCCCAAACGGGGAGATGACATCCCGCGTCGTGCGGCAGTGAGCGCCTTCGGCTTTGGTGGCATCAATGCCCACCTGCTGGTGGAAGAATACCTGCCGAAAAAACCGGCTCGACCCTTCCGCAGTCTGAAGTCGCGCAAAGCGGAAACGCAGCAGCCGATAGCCGTGGTCGGCATGGATGCCCGTTTTGGCCCCTGGCAATCGCTCTCTGCTTTCCGGGAAAGGGTCTTCGGTCGTGATCCGGGGCATGAACCCACTCCCCCAAAGCATTGGTGGGGAGCGGAGAAGAGCGCCTGGTTTCGGACCGAGGTGGGGGCTTCAACCGATTTCAAGGGCTATTTCCTGCCAGAGTGCAGCGCAACTGCAGAACAGTTCCGCATTCCGCCACGGGAAATGGAAGAGATGCTGCCGCAACAGCTCCTCATGTTGCAGAGTGCAGCGGCAGCCATGGCCGATGCCGGTCTCGACCGGGAGGAGAAGCTTCGTACCGGCGTCTTTGTCGGCATCTCTCTTGACCTAAACTCCACCAACTTCAGCTTCCGCTGGTCTATCGCTGAAGAGGTCGCAGGTTGGCAGAAGCAGCTTGGGCGGCAACTGAGCCAGACCGAATTAACCGAATGGACCAAGTCATTGCAGGATGCGGCAGGGCCACCTCTCACCGCCAATCGTACCATGGGTGCACTTGGCAGCATAGTAGCCAGCCGCATAGCAAGAGAATTCCGTCTTGGCGGCCCTAGCTTCACCATTTCCAACGAGGACTGTTCAGGCCTGCGGGCCCTGGAGACAGCCTGCCATCTGCTGACTAACAAAGAGATCGATCAGGCAATGGTCGGTGCCGTCGACCTGGCCGGTGATCTGCGCGCCACTTTAGGACATCATGCCTGCCGCCCCTTTTCCAGCTCCGGCCAATACATCCCCTTTGACGAGCAGGGGGATGGCGGCTACCCAGGCGAAGGGGCAGCCACACTGGTCCTGAAACGACTGGAAGATGCTCAACGCGACGGCGACAGGATTTATGCTGTCATCAAAGGGATAGGCACTGCCGGCGGCGAGCTGATTACCCCCGGTACAGACACCTATCGACAGTCACTGGAACGTGCCTATGCCAATGCAGACGTTGAGCCGACCGCAGTCAGCTATCTGGAGGCCAATGCCAGTGGGAATCCCGCGGAGGACCATGAAGAGGCAAAGCTACTTGCTGACTTCTTCGGCCCGGCCAAACGTCATTGCGCAGTGGCCAGTGTCAAAGCTGAGATTGGTCACAGCGGAGCTGCTTCCGGCCTGGCTGCAATGGTCCGTGCCTGCCTGGCACTGCACCATGAGTTGATACCTCCCAGCCGTAGCGGCGAACTGCCATTCTCGGAACTGACCGGCAATAGTCCGCTCTACCTGCCCCGCTCACCCCGTTACTGGCTTCGCAACCGCGCCGAAGGAGAACGTTTGGCCGGAGTAAGCATATGCAGCATCGACGGCACCTGTAGCCATGTAGTACTGCAAGGGTGGCAGACCGACGCAAAAGAACAGCCTGTTGAACTCCGTCCCTGTCCGGTAGCAGGTGCGGAATCTCTATTTGCCCTGGCTGGCGACAGTCCCGAACAGCTTGCTAAAATGCTCGACCTGCTCCGCCGTCAATTGAATCGACCGACTGGGGTCGATCTGGATGTAATCGCCCGGGAATGGCATCGCCAGGCCCCCACGGCCAAGGAGAAACCGCTCGCCATGGCAATGGTTGCCAGGACCCGTGAAGAGCTGCATGCGCTGCTCGATCAGGGAGCCCGCCTGCTTGCAAGCGACAGTAGCGATGAACCTCTACCAGAGCACCCCTCCCTGCGCGACCGACTCTTCTACACCACCACCCCTCTTGGCAGGCAGGGAAAGATTGCCTTTGTCTTCCCCGGGTCGGGAAACCACTTCCCTGGCATGGGTATGGAGCTGTCGGCACGATGGCCTGCGGTTTTCCGTCGCCAGGACATGGAGAATCTTTACCTGCGCGACCAGTTCCGCCCTGAGCAGTTCTGGAACGGTGCCCCGCTTGCCGAACTTAATGATGACCATCAAGCGGTTATCTTTGGTCAAGTCGCCACCGGATGTGCCATGAGTGATATCGTCCGCAGTCTCGGTGTCCAACCCCAAGCGGTGCTAGGTTACAGTCTTGGCGAATCGGCCGGACTATTTGCCCTTGGCGCTTGGCACGAGCGAGATGAGATGCTTAAGCGGATGCTTCATTCAAGCCTTTTCACAAACGACCTGGCTGGCGATTGTCTGGCGGCAAAGCAGACTTGGGGGCTCCAGGCTTCGGACTCTATCATATGGAGCATCGGCGTACTGGAAGCACCTGCTGAAGAGGTCCGCCAGGCACTGAAATCGACCGCGCGGGTCTATCTTCTGATAGTCAACACTCCGGACGAGTGTGTCATAGGTGGCGACGCCAAGAGTGTCGAACGCCTGGTCAGCCAGCTCGGCTGCCGCTTCTTCCCGCTGCACGGGGTGACCACGGTCCATTGCGAGGTAGCCAAAGCCGTTGCCGAGCCGTACCGGCAGTTACATCTCTTTACAACAACCCCTCCGCCAGGGGTGATCTTTTACAGCGGGGCCAAAGGGAAGTCCTACCCTGTCAACCGTGAGAGTGCCGCTGCCGCTATCCTTGCCCAGGCACTGGAGGGTATCGACTTTCCGGCCGTGGTCAAATCGGCCTATAAAGATGGCGTGCGTCTATTTTTGGAAATGGGGCCGGGAAGCTCTTGCAGCCGGATGATAAGCCGGATCCTTGCGGGACGGCCGCATATTGCCAGATCGGCCTGTTATCCAGGGATCGATCAGCATTCGGCGCTTTTGCGCCTTTTGGCTCAGCTAGTTGCCGAGCGGGTAGCTATCGACCTGGACCCGCTCTACCCTCCACCTGCTGATCCGTTACCTGTCAATACTGGTCAGCAGCGACTCACCGTTGCCATAGGCGGTCAACAGTTCAAACCACCACTACCGCCGGTAGCAGAGCCCATTGCACCGGCGCCTTTGCCAGCTAAGCAAATGGTTGTCAGCTCGCCACCCGAAACAGCAAAATTGCATGCAAAAGTCTCTTCATTGCCTGCAGCAGATTCCATGGCTGCCCTTATCAACGACTATGCCGCTGCCCAGGAGGCAAGGCGGCTGGCACATGAGGCATATCTGCGCACCAGCGAAAGCCTTAGCCGCTCCATGGCTGATGCGGTGGCCCTGCAATTATCCTTGCAGCAACAGCTGACCGCCGCCGGCGTCGCTCTGGTCGTCGATGACCCTCTTCCAGCACCGGTGCCATCCATGACTCTCCCTCTTTTCGACCGGGAAGCGTGCCTGGAATTCGCCCGTGGCAAGGTGGCAAATATCCTCGGCCCGGCCTTTGCCGAGGCAGACAGCTTCCCGACCAGGGTTCGTCTCCCTGATGAACCACTCATGCTGGTCGACCGGATCGTCACCCTGGAAGGTGAGGCTAAGGGTATGGGGAGCGGTCGGGTGGTGACTGAGCATGACATCCTGGCAGATGCCTGGTATCTGGATGGTGGCCGTATCCCGACCTGTATTGCCGTCGAGGCTGGCCAGGCCGATCTGTTCCTTTCTGGCTACCTCGGTATCGATTTCATTACCAGAGGGGTAGCTGTATACCGCCTGCTCGACGCCGTGGTCACCTTTCACCGCGACCTCCCGGGAGCCGGTGAGACAATCAACTACGATATCCATATCGACCGCTTCTTCCGCCAGGGGGAGACACACCTGTTCCGTTTCCGTTTCGATGCGACCGTGGCCGGTGAACCTTTGCTGTCAATGCGCGACGGCTGTGCGGGTTTCTTCAACGAGGCAGAATTGGCCGCCGGCAAAGGGATAATCCCGCCAGCCATCGACCTGCGCCCCCGAACCGGCAGCAGGATGGATAACTGGCAGGAGTTGGTGCCGATGCGACCCGAGTCTTACCGCAGCGAGCAGCTGGAACTGCTCCGCAAAGGGGATCTGGTTGGTTCTTTTGGCCCACTATTTGCCGGTCTCCAGTTGCAACGGCCGCTCACCATTCCTGGAGGGCTGATGCGTCTGGTACATCGGGTCACCGAGTTGCTGCCTGATGGTGGTCGCTACGGGCTCGGCTCAATCCGCGCCGAAGCAGATATCTGCCCTGACGACTGGTTCCTCACCTGCCATTTTGTCGATGACCAGGTGATGCCAGGCACTCTGATGTACGAATGCTGTCTGCATACCTTGCGCATCTTTCTGCTGAGGCTTGGCTGGCTGGCCGAGACGACCGACGCAAGCTGGCAGCCGGTGCCGGGTGTGGCGAGCCAGCTGAGGTGCCGTGGCCAAGTACTGGCAACAACCAGAGTAGCCGCCTACGAGGTAAGCATCCGCGAGCTAGGCTACCGGCCGGAACCTTATGCAATAGTGGATGCGCTGATGTATGCCGACGACAAGCCGATCGTCGAGATCAGTAACATGTCGGTACGTCTCTGTGGTAGCAGTAGGGAGAAGTTACTGGAATTATGGCAAGAGCCTGGCATGGTTCGGGAGAGTAGCCCCCCTTGCCGTAAGCCGGCCATCTACAGCAAAGAGCAGATCCTCGCCTATAGCAACGGCAAGCCGTCCGAAGGGTTCGGGCTCCCCTACCAGATATTTGATAGTGAGCGGAAGATTGCCCGCCTCCCAGGTCCGCCTTACCAGTTCATGGACCGGGTCACTGCAGTTCGCGGTGCACCATGGCAGATGAACTCCGGCGCCATGGCCGAGGCACAGTACGATATTCCGAATGATGCCTGGTACTTTGCCGCTGAGCAGCGTCCCCGTATGCCGTTTGCCGTCCTGCTGGAGGTTGCTCTGCAACCGTGCGGCTGGCTGGCCGCCTATGTCGGCTCAGCCCTCACCAGTTCTGTCGATCTCTCCTTCCGTAATCTGGGGGGTAATGCGCGCCAACTCCGCCAGGTCACCCCGGACAGCGGGACCATAACCGCCACCGCCACCCTGACCAAGGTGGCCACCAGTGGAGGGATGATCATACAGGAATTCGACTTCATCGTTGCTGACAGCTTGGGGACCATCTACCAGGGGGAGACGATGTTCGGCTTCTTCTCCAGAGAAGCGCTCGCCAACCAGGTTGGGATCCGCGACGCAACCCCCTACCAACCGACTCCGGTTGAACTGGAGCAGGGTTGCAGTCTTAACTTTCCTGAGCATCCCCCCTTTCCGGCAAAAGAGTTGCGGATGATCGACCGGATCGAACTTTATGTGGCAGACGGCGGGCCGGCAGGACTCGGCTACCTCTCCGGCACGAAGGAGGTAGACCCGGGCGAATGGTTTTTCCAGGCCCACTTTTACCAGGACCCGGTCACCCCGGGTTCGCTTGGACTCGAATCATTCCTGCAACTGCTCAAGTACGTCGCTGTAAAACGCTGGGGTTGGCAGGAGGGGGATAGCATGGCCGTAGTAGCCCTGGGACATAGCCATCGCTGGCTTTATCGCGGCCAGGTAGTACCGGAAAACCGCCAGGTGACGGTACAGGCATGGATTACCTCCGTTGACGATGATTCCCGGCTGCTGGTCGCCGACGGGCTGCTCAGCGTAGATGGCCGGCCGATCTACCAGATGCACGATTTTACATTACAGATGGAGCAGCAACGATGAAATACAACAAGGTGCAGATCGCCGCGCTCGGCTACGAACTGGCGCCTGTAGTGGTTACCTCAGCCGAACTGGAAGCACGGCTGGAGCCTCTCTATCAGGCACTCCGCTTTTCGCCAGGCCAACTCCAGGCGCTGACCGGAATCCGCGAACGGCGCTGGTGGGAACCAGGCTACCCCCTCTCCCAAGGGGCAATAGTTGCCGGGCGCAAGGCGCTGGCCGCTGCTTCGATCAGCCCGGTTGATCTTGGGGTGCTGGTCTATACTGGTGTCTGCCGCGAACAGTTCGAGCCGGCCACCGCCTGCCGTGTTGCAGCTGGCCTGGGTCTGCGTGGCAATGTGGCGATCTATGATCTCTCCAACGCCTGCCTGGGGGTACTTAACGGCATCCTTGATGTGGCCAACAGGATCGAGCTTGGGCAAATACGGGCCGGTCTGGTAGTCTCCTGTGAAAGCGCACGGGAGATCAACGAGATCATGATCAAGCGGATGCTGGAGGAGAAGAACATGGGCCATTTCGCCCTTTCGCTGGCCACTTTGACCGGCGGTTCCGGCGCCGTAGCTGTTCTTCTCTGCGACAGCTCCCTGGCGCCCAGTCGGCGCAAACTGCGCGGCGGGGCAACCCTGGCAGCCCCGGAACATCACAATCTCTGCCTCTGGGGGGTACAGCCGGATGGCCAGGGGGGGTATAGCCAGACCATGAGCACTGACGGGGTGTGCGTGATGAACTACGGCGTCGAACTGGGGAGAGAGACCTGGCAGGCTTTCCTCCCCGAGGTAGGCTGGCAGAGTAAGCAGGTCGACCGGGTAATCTGCCACCAGGTCGGTGCCGCTCACCAGAGCGCCATACTGAAAACCCTCGCCATCCCGACCGAAAAGGACTTCACCAGCTTCGAATTCCTCGGCAACATGGGGACGGTATCACTCCCTCTTACCGCGGCCCTGGCCGAAGAGCGAGAAGTCTTGTCCAACGGTGACCGGGTCGGTTTTCTCGGCATCGGTAGCGGGCTTAACTGCATCATGCTGGGGATCGAGTGGTAGAGACAATGAAAGGTTCGGTTCCCAACTTCATGACCCCCGACATCACGAAACATTACCCCTTCAGCAGTCATTATCTGGACAGGGATGGACTTCGTTACCACTATCTGGATGAGGGGAACGGCTCTCCAATGGTGATGGTGCATGGCAACCCGACCTGGTCTTTCTACTACCGCAACCTTGTCCTGGCCCTGAGGGACCGCTACCGCTGTATCGTCCCTGACCATATCGGGTGCGGTTTATCAGACAAGCCGACCGACGACCGTTACGACTATACCTTGCCGCGTCGGGTCGACGATCTGGAATACCTTCTGCAGAGGCTTGGCATCACAAACGGGATTACTCTGGTCCTGCATGACTGGGGGGGGATGATCGGTATGGCCTACGCCGCCAGGCATCCAGAGCGGATCAAACAGCTGATCATTCTAAACACCGCTGCATTCCATCTGCCAAGAGACAAGAAATTTCCACTGGCACTTCGCATCTGCCGCGACAGCTGGTTAGGCACTCTGCTGGTGCAGGGTTGCAACGCATTCAGCATGGCTGCATCCTTTGTCGGCTGCAAGCGCCACCCCCTTTCTGCAGAACTGCGCAAAGCCTACCGTGCTCCATACAACTCCTGGCAGAACCGGATCGCCACGCTCCGCTTTGTCCAGGATATCCCGTTGCAGCCGGGGGACCGCAACTACGACCTGGTGAGCGCCGTGGAGACTGTCAGCGAGCGTTTCCGTTCCCTGCCAATGGCAATATTCTGGGGTGAGCGCGACTTTGTTTTTGACCGGACCTTTCTCGCCGAATGGGTGCACCGCTTCCCCCAGGCCGAACTGCACCGCTACCCAGATGCCGGGCATTACATTCTGGAGGATGCCGCGGAAGAGGTGATACCGTTGATCGTCGAGTTTTTAGCTCGTAACGAGCCTGGGTGAAACGTTTAAGAATTGACTACAGCTCCCCTCTCCATCTATCAGGTGTCATTATGTGCGGAGAAGATGCAAATACCCAAAATTCGTATTGACTTAACCCAGTGTAAGGAATATTTTTGAAGAGTTTGTTAATCACCAATCAGCGGAGGTAAATGCTTTGACTTTTTTTGCCGGGACCGGTCTGGTCGTTAAACTGGTGCTCTTTATTCTTCTCTATTTCTCGGTAGTCTCTTGGGCTATCATATTTTACAAGCTGCTCCAAGTACATCGAGCCAAGAGCGAATCGGAGCGTTTTCTGGAATTCTTCTGGAAAGCAAAACGTTTCGAAGCCATAAACTCCCAACTCGACCGTTATACCAACTCTCCCCTTACTGTATTATTCAAAGAGGGGTATAACGAATTGAAAAAGCTTCTCGAGCAGGGTGAGGCCAAAGAGGACTCTGAAGGTATCAGCACAGATCTAGGTGGGATTGACAACATCACCAGAGCGCTTCGTCGTGCCACAACTTCTGAAATCACCCGTCTCGAGAAATATACCACCTTCCTTGCCACTACCGGTTCAACCGCACCATTTATCGGTCTCTTTGGCACTGTCTGGGGCATTATGAACGCCTTCAAGGGGATCGGCGAAACCGGTTCTGCCAGCCTGGCAGTTGTTGCTCCCGGCATAGCCGAGGCACTGATAGCCACTGCCATCGGCTTGGTCGCTGCTATCCCTGCGGTCATGGGGTATAATCACTTCCAGCATAAAATCCGCGTGCTGATCGCCGAGATGGACAGTTTTTCCACCGAACTTCTCAATATTATTCAGCGCACGTTTGCGAAAAAATAGGGGTAAGAGATGGAACTGGGGAGCAGGGGCAACAATAATCGCAATACCATGTCACAGATTAACGTCACACCTCTGGTCGACGTCATGCTCGTTCTGCTTATCATCTTTATGGTAACAGCGCCAATGATGCAGCAAGGTGTCCAGGTTAATCTGCCAAAAGCTGACACCAAAGCCCTCAAGACACAGGAAGAGACCGTTATTGTCTCACTCGAAAAGTCCGGACGGATGTTCATTAACAGTAACGAGGTCTCCACAGCTGATTTGCGCGGGCGATTGACGGAATTATTTGTCAACAAGGCCAAAAAAGAAGTTTTTCTCAAGGCAGACCGCGATGTCCCCTATGGTGAAGTAATCAAGGCGATGGCTGAAATCAAGGGGGCCGGCATCGAACGGTTGGGGATGGTAACGGAGCCTGCCCAGCGAAAATGAGCCGGACCATGCATCAGCAAACTTATAGCCTGAGCCAGATGGTCATTCTCTCCACCATCTGCCACCTGCTCTTTTATCTGGCCGCTATTAAACTTAATTTTTCCTTTTTGAGTGGTATTAAGGAAGAACCTGTCTACTATGTCGATGTCGTCAATCTGCCGGTAGCCGACCCCCAGGCCGGAAGTCCGGTACTGGCAGGCTCGGCTACAGCATTGCCGACTCCTATCGAGCGACAGGAGATGAAACTGCCGGCCAAAACACCAGCCAAGACCACCCTGCCGAAAAAACTACCTCATCCCGTGCCACAGGCCGGCAAAACAACCGGGACCGCAGAGACAGCCAGAGAGTTCGAGGAGCGGATCAACCGCATCCAGAAGGAAACCGAAGCACGCCATCAGGCAGCTGCGCTTGAATCCTTACGCAAGAAAAGTACTGCCGGAACTGGAGCAGGGGTACCAGGGATGCCAGGTGCAACAGGTAAAGAGGCCGGGAGTGATTATGCCAATTATATCCAGTCTCGCCTCCGTGATGCCTTTGCCGCGACAATAACCTACCAGAGCAAAAATCCCGAGGTTCTGGTTCGTCTAACTCTAAACAAGAAAGGGAGGCTGATCAGGTATCGTTTGGAAAAGAGTTCCGGTGACAAGGTATTTGAAGATGCTGTAATCCTTGCCATTACCAATGCCGAAAAAAGTTTCCCACCACCTCCTAACAATAAGGATTTTGAACATGGGTTTGTTTTCAGGCCACAAGGAGTAGGTAAAAATTGAGAATTATGCTGGTCGCTATCATTCTGCTGCTGACCACTGCTATAGCCGGTGCCCAACAAGATTATCTGGAGGTCTCCGCCCAGGGGAAACGTCTCCTAAATCTTGCTGTTGCTCCGCCGCTGGCAATGACAGGCGGGCTGCGTACTGATGTGACAAAAGAGATTACCGATATTTTGCGCTTTGATCTTTCTCTCGCCGGCCCTTTCACGGTAACCGCACCAGTTGCCGAACCCCGTAGCGGTATTAGAATAGGTGAGTTCGATTTCCAACCTTGGCGTGCAGCAAGAACAGATATTCTGATCAAGACCGGCGTATCATTTGTTAATAACAACTATATCCTGGAATTCCGTCTATACGATATAGTCAAGGAGCGTGAACTCTCTGCCAAACGTTATGTCGGTTCACCGCAGGATCTGCGCAAAATAGTCCATACCTTCTCAGATGAGGTGATGTATATAATTACCGGAGAAAAGTCCCCTTTTACCGGCAAAATAGCTTTTGTTTCCACCCAGACCGGTAACAAGGAGATCTATCTGATGGACTATGACGGCTACAACGTCCAGCGGCTCACCAGAAACAGTTCTATAAATCTGAATCCGGAATTTTCTCCCAACGGTAAAGAGATAATTTTCACTTCCTACAAGAAGGGGAATCCAGACCTGTTCCGCAGGGAAATATTCAGTGGGCAGGAAGCCCGCATATCATCGGCACGCGGCATAAATATTACCGGCACCTACTCACCGGAAGGCAATCGAATTGCTTTGACCATGAGCAAGGATGGAAATTCTGAAATTTACATAATCAGCAAAGAGGGGAAACCGTTAGCCAGGTTGACCAATAACGATGCCATTGATGTCTCCCCAAGCTGGTCCCCGGACGGTTCAAATATTGTATTTGTCTCTGACCGTCTTGGTAAACCGCAACTATTCATAATGTCGTCCGATGGTGCCAATCTGAGACGATTAACGACCGCCGGCTCCTATAATGTCAGTCCGCGCTGGTCCCCTAAAGGGGATAGTATCGTTTACTGTCGCCAGTACGGCAATGGCTTTCAGATTCACATTATCAAGCCGGATGGGAGTGCTGACACCCAGATCACCACTGAGGGGAACAATGAACATCCACGCTGGTCACCAGATGGCCGCTTTATAACCTTCAGTTCCAAGCGGGGCGGGACTGAAGCTGTATATGTAATGCGCGCTGACGGGTCAGGACAGACCAAGGTGAGCCGGGGCAAGAGTGCCGATTCCCACCCGACTTGGTCACCGCGTTGGTAGCCTGTTGAAAATTTTACTATTTTTGCCGTGACAAAGGATTGAAATACGACTCAAAGTATGTATAATTGAAATCGGTCTTAACATGTTTTTTCGCTGTTATATCAACATATGTACAAAGGAGACAAAAATGCGTAAGGGTATGTTCGGATGCTTTGTGGTTCTCAGTTGTGGCCTGCTCCTCGCCGGCGGTTGTGCCAAAGATGAGATTGTAAAGAAGGATGAGCCGGTAGCACAAGCTCCTTCCTCTCCCCAAACGCAGCCATCAGCCGTTCAGCCCAAGAAGGAAGAGGCCGCACCGGTTCAGACTGCGCAACCGGTCAAAGAGGCCCCAGTGGCAAAAGAGGAAGCCCCAATGCAAGAGGGTTCCAAGGCATCTGCTGGTGATGTAACCTTTGACAAGATATTCTTTGGATTCGATTCGTATGCGCTCACCAAGGAGTCCCGCGACACTCTGTCAAAGAATGCCGACCAGATTACCAAGAAGACCGATGCAAAAGTTCAGATCGAAGGGCATTGTGATGAGCGGGGCTCAGATGAATACAACCTGGCCCTCGGAGAAAGACGAGCCAAAGCAGCTTATAACTATCTTGTCACTCTGGGTGTCCCTGCAGACCGGCTGTCCACCATCAGTTACGGTAAAGAGCGTCCGGCTGATCCTGGCCACGACGAAGCTGCCTGGGCAAAGAATCGCCGCGACGAATTCATTGTCAGCAAATAACCCTTCCAGCCAAGAAGTGTTGGTAGGGGCGTATGGTTATACGCCCCTACTTTTTTACCCTCAGATAGTTGACTGGAGGATAACAACATTATGCGGTGGCCAGACAAAACTCCATTAATCATTATCTTCCTTTTATTAACTGGATGTGCCAGCAAGGGAGAACTAGAATTTCTGCAGCGCGACCAAGAAGAACTGAAGGCCCAGCTCTTTCGCGTAGAAAAAGATCTTGGTGGGATACGAAGCGAAGCCAAGGAAGGTTTGGAAAAAAACCTGAAAAATTTTCAGAAAGAGGTAGATGCCATTCGTAAAGGGACTGCTGATCTCCAGGCAACTCTTGACAGCGCCAAGGTCGATATGCAGGTATTAACCGGCAAAGTGGATGATGTCACCCTGCTGGCAAAAAAACCGGCCGAGGATATCACCCTCTTCAAGGAAGATTCCATAAAACGTTTCAGCACTATAGAAGAGCGTTTGCTTAAACTGGAGGGGTCTTTAGATGAGTTGCAGAAAAAGGTAGCAGAAACCAAGACCAAAGAGCTGGAACAGGCCCCTGACGCTCTCTATCAGAAAGGGCTCGACCTGTTTCGCGGCGGAGACCCGCTGAAATCCAGAGAGCAGTTAAGCAAGTTTCTCGAACTATATCCGACTCATGAATTGACAGCCAATGCCCATTACTGGCTTGGAGAGACCTATTACAGTGAAAAAAAATATGACCAGGCAATACTGGAATTTCAGGAAGTGATCAAGAATTTCCCAGGCAAGGAGAAGGTCCCTGCGGCTATGCTGAAGCAGGCCATGGCCTTCAAGGAGTTGGGAGATGCCAAGAGCGCCCGCTACGTCTACAAGAAATTGCTGGAAGACTTCCCCTATGCCGATGAAGCCAAGTTGGCCAAGGAAAGATTACGCGAGCTGAAATAGGCTGACAGAAAAAGGCGGGATACCCCGCCTTTTCATATTTGCTATGGAGCTAGTTTATCAACTCTTAATCTTTTCTTTTTCTTCTTTTGCCGGAGGCACCGGTTCTTGGTGCTCCCCTTTTTCTGCGACCTGTTTGGCTGGTGCTTCTTTTTCTTCAGCCTGCTTTGTCTCCTCAGCTACATTCTGTTTGAAATCCTCAGCTGCCCGTTTGAATTCTGCCAGTCCTTTGCCCAGCGAACGGGCCAGATCCGGAAGTTTTTGCGGGCCGATGACTATCAAGGCAATGATCAGGATTATGATGAGTTCTGGCATTCCGATTCCGAACATATTTTCTACCTCTCGATCCCGTTAGAGATGTTGACCGTTCTGAATTAATCAAGATGAACTTCATCATAGATGTTTTATAGACGCCTGTCAAGAAAGCGCAAAGGGTTTGACATATACATCTTTCTTGAACTACTATCAGCGATATTTTGCCAGCATTAATTCTATCATCAGGATCAGAACATGCCCAACAAAGAGATTCAGCAGGAAATCCGCAAGCTTCTCAATGACCGCAATGCCGTCCTTCTGGCCCATAATTACATGCGCGACGAGGTGCAGGAGATTGCCGACATAACCGGCGATTCGCTGGCCCTTTCCATGGAAGCAGCGCAGACAAGTGCCGATATAATAGTCTTTTGCGGAGTACATTTCATGGCCGAATCTGCCTCCATCCTTGCTCCGGACAAAATCGTCCTGCTGCCGAGACTTGATGCCGGTTGTCCGATGGCCGACATGGTAACAGTCGAGGGGCTACGGGGGATGAAAGCTCTACATCCTGGAGTGCCGGTGGTGACATACGTCAATTCTTCTGCCGCAGTCAAGGCTGAGAGCGACATCTGCTGCACCTCGGCAAATGCCCAGAAGGTGGTTGACTCCCTTGCCGACCAGGAGTTGATCTTTGTTCCGGATCGTAATTTAGGCCGCTATGTCGCCCGCAACTCGACCAAGAGGTTCCATTTCTGGGACGGCTACTGCCCGACCCATGAAAGACTCACCGTGGATGCAGTCATAAGGATGAAACAGGAGTACCCGGAGGCAAAATTCGTCTGTCACCCGGAATGTAATCCGGCTGTGGTCGACCTTGCAGATCACGTCTGCTCCACGACCGGCATGTACGGTTACTGCAAAAAGAGTTCGACGCGCCTTTTCATAATCGGCACCGAAGCTGGGATACTCTATCGCCTGCAAAAGGAGAATCCCGAGAAAGAGTTCATCCTTGCTTCACCAGCGCTCTTTTGCCCCAATATGAAACTTACTTCGCTGGAAGACATCGTCGCGGCGCTTACGACCATGGCGCCGGTGGTAAAGGTGCCGGAGGAGATCAGGGCCCCAGCAAAGCGGGCGTTGGACCGGATGCTGGCAATTCCCAGAGATTAGGCAGCCATTATGCGACCCCCACTATCTGCAGGATAATTCTGGAGCTGCCATGATTCGCCCCTTCAACGGGATTATGCCGCAAATCGACCATTCCGCCTTTATCGCTGAGACTGCCGTTATTATCGGTGACGTTCAGATAGGTCCCGAAAGTAGTATCTGGTATAACGTGGTTGTCCGTGGCGATGTCAATTATATCCGCATTGGTGCTCGCACTAACATACAGGACCAATGCATGCTGCACGTATCTAGTCCTAAAGCGGCTGATGATCCCGGCGCACCCCTGACTATCGGCAATGATGTCACGATTGGGCATGGGGTCACTCTGCATGGCTGTACCATAGCGGAAAATGCCTTTATCGGCATGCAGGCCATTATCATGGACAAGGCCGTAGTCGGCACCGGGGCTCTCATTGGGGCCCGTGCCCTGGTAACTGAGGGGACTATCATCCCTCCATATACCCTTTGGCTCGGATCCCCAGCCAAACTAAAACGAGAGCTCACTTCTGATGAAATCATAAAATTACGAAAAACAGCTGAAAACTACATTGGTTACGCTGCACTCTATCGTAACGAGCCCCCCTCCCTGTAGCCCTTTCGCACGACAAGTCATGAATCTACAGTGACCACCATCAGGAAGAATGGGATACGAAAAATCCACATCTGACCATGGTCCGTCTGGCAGATATGACCTGTCATAAACTCGGCATAAGCATGCACCGTCAACCAGGACTTATGCTGGTAACCAGTAAAGAAGTGCAGCTCCTGGGGCTTAAGGAAATATTTCTGGCAGAGTTGGAGATTGCCATCGAAGATTCATTGGGGCTCAATAAGGCCGCCTGAACAAACTATCAGCTTTGTCAGGGGAATAACTGGACATGCCGGCCAACATTCGTTATGCTGATATACAGAAGCCTTACCCTGCACAACGTTGTCTTGTATAAACCAGAGCATGCCCCCTGACCAGACACATAACATTGCCGTCATTGCTACAGCACTTGCATCGACTGAGGCCCGGATTGAACTGACCGGGCTGTGCGGTGCGGCTCCAGCCTATCTGCTGGCACAGCTATATGACAAACTCTCTGCCCCGCTGCTCATAATAACCCAGGATAGCGACAGTGCTGAAGAACTCTGCCGGGAACTCCGCTTCTTTACCAATGACCGTGAAAGTATTCTCCTCTTCCCTGCCTGGGATGCTCTCCCATTCGAAACAGCCTCGCCGCATCCAGACACCACCGGACAGCGCCTAAACGCTCTATTCAGGCTCCTTGACAACAAGGTGAAAGCCTTAGTAGCCCCCCTGTCAGCAGTTGCACAGCGAGTTATCCCCAGACAGACTCTGGGAGAGGTGTCTCAGTATCTGGTAGCCGGCGAAGAGATCCCCCGTGAGCCGCTACTGCATAAACTGGTCAAGCTTGGTTATGCTAATGTCCCCTTGGTGGAAGACAGGGGCACCTTTTCAGTCCGGGGGGGGATTCTCGACATTTTCCCGCCAAATCTGGAGACCCCGCTCAGAATCGAATTTTTTGGCGATTTTGTCGATACCATAAGGACTTTTGATCCGGTCAGTCAACGTTCTCTCCACTCTGTCAACGAGTTGGTGCTGCTGCCATCGCGGGAAATCATCCTTTCTGACGAGGTACTGGCTGCCTTTGCCACTCTCCTCAAGGAAAGGTGCGATCATTTGGAACTCCCGGCCGAACGTCGTCGCTCGTTGCTTGAACAGTTGCAATGTGCCATCTATCCTCCAGGTATTGAATCTTTGCAGCCGCTATTTCATCCCGGGCTGGAAACCATCTTCGATTATGCCGGCCCTGCCGCCATCAGGGTACTGATCGATCCTGCCTCACTGATTGCGGCAGGGGAACGTTTTGCCCTGGAGATCGAACAGGCGATGCAAAGCGCTACCGGACATGACATGATTACCGCACCAGCGGAGCAACTCTATCTCTCCACCACAGAACTGGCAGAGCATTTGGCAACTGGGCGTAGTCTGCAAATACCATTTCTCAACATCTCGACATTTGGCGAACATGCCGTCCAGTCTTTCAATTTCAGTTCTGCAGACAATAATGATCTCAAAGTAGAGGCAACCCCTGAAGGGGAGGGTATTCTTAAGCCCCTGACCGACCGTCTTGCTGCATGGCTGGCAGATCAACATAAAGTTGTAGCTGTCTGCCACCAGCAAACCCAGGCCCAGCGTCTTTATGACCTGTTGAGCCCCTACGGTTTAGCGCTGACTATATCGGAACGAAGTTTCCCCCGGGAACGATCCAGGCGCGACAACAAGCTTGTCATACTGGTTGGAGAACTCTCCCGGGGCTTTCGCCTCCCCGAAGAAAAGCTGCTGGTCATAGCCGAAGAAGAGCTTTTCGGTAAAAGGGTTAAGCGTCGCGGGCTCACCGAGGCCAGGAAAAAACAGCTCCTCTCCTCTCTAGCAGAGCTTAAACCTGGCGACCCGATGGTCCACATCGACTTCGGTATAGGCATATACCGTGGGCTGCAGCATCTGCAGCTTGGTGATACAGCAGGGGATTTTATCCTGCTTGAATACGCCGGCAGCGACAAACTATACCTCCCTATCGACCGGCTCAATCTGGTACAGCGCTATGTCGGTGCCGAAAGTATCGAGCCAAGGGTCGACAAGCTCGGCAGCGCTGCCTGGGAAAAAGCCAAAACCAAAGCCCGGGCTGCTGTTCAGGAGATGGCCGAAGAACTGTTGAAATTCTATGCCCTGCGACAGATTCAGGAAGGGCATTCCTTCTCACCACCAGACGAACTTTATCGCGAATTCGAAGCAGCCTTCGCCTTTGAAGAGACTCCCGACCAGCTTGCTGCCATCGAAGATGTCCTGCAGGATCTGCAGAATCCACGGCCAATGGATCGCCTTATTTGTGGTGATGTCGGTTACGGCAAGACTGAAGTTGCCATGCGAGGCGCCTTCAAGGTGGCTATGGATGGCAAACAGGTCGCTATCCTGGTGCCGACCACAATACTTGCCCAACAGCACATGGAAAGCTTTCGGGAGAGATTCAAACCATATCCGGTACACGTGGAAATGCTCTCTCGCTTCCGTTCGACAGCTGAGCAGAAAGCTATCCTGGCCGATGTCAGCAAGGGGAATATCGATATCATAATCGGCACGCACCGACTGCTGCAGAAAGATGTCGTCTTCAAAGACCTGGGGCTGTTGATCGTCGATGAGGAACAGCGTTTCGGTGTCACTCACAAGGAGAGGCTCAAACAGTTCCGGGCAGTTGTCGATATAATGACTCTTACAGCCACGCCTATTCCTCGCACCCTCTATATGTCAATCATGGGGATTCGTGATCTCTCTATCATAGATACTCCTCCGGTTGACCGGCTGGCGATAAAAACCTATGTTGCCAGTTTCAACGATGAATTGATACAAGAGGCTGTACTCCGTGAATTGCGCCGTGGCGGGCAGGTCTTCTTTGTCCATAACCGCGTTCAGTCTATATCCGCAATGGCCGAGCACCTGAGCCGGATCGTCCCGGAAGCGAAAATCGCCGTGGCGCATGGCCAGATGGAGGAAAAGGAGTTGGAAAAGATAATGCTCGGTTTCATGCATGGCGATACCAATCTCCTCCTCTGCACCACCATTATCGAGTCCGGTCTTGACATACCATCCGCCAACACCCTTATTGTCAATAAAGCCGATGCGTTCGGTCTGGCACAGCTCTATCAGCTGCGCGGCCGGGTAGGACGCTCCAGACAGCGCGCCTACGCCTACTTCCTTATCTCTGGCGAAGGGTCGATTACAGCCGATGCGCGAGAACGGCTGAAGATTCTGCAAGAACTTACTGAACTAGGGGCAGGATTCCGCATCGCCACTCATGATCTGGAAATCCGTGGCGCCGGCGACCTGCTCGGCGCCCGCCAATCCGGGAATATAGCTGCTGTAGGTTTCGAGCTTTACACCGAGCTTCTGGAAGAGACTATCCGCCAGCTAAAGGGTGAAGATCTGACCGAACGGGTTGAACCGGAGATCAAGCTGCGCATTCCTGCATTTATCCCCGAACAGTACCTGCCAGACCCGAACCAGCGGCTGTTAATCTACAAGAAACTGGCCCAGATGACGGAAGAAGAGGAACTCATCGATATCAGGGCGGAATTGCTCGACCGTTTCGGCAAACTACCGCAGGCGGCCATCTATCTGCTGGAGATCATGCAATTGCGGATGCAGATGAAACATCTGCTCATTAAAGAGGTGGAATTTGACGGCAAGCGGCTCATTTTCTCCTTCCACCAGAAAACACCCGTCTCGCCGGACATAATCATCGCTTTGATACGCCAGAAACCTCGCCAGTATCAATTCAGCCCCGATTTTCGGTTGCTCGTAGAGCTAACTGATACCTCGTTTGATAACATCCTCACCACAGCGAGAAATCTCTTGAAAAGCCTTATCTGATGTGCTAGCGTTTTAGTTTGTGTCAATAAAATTACTAGCGAAGGAGCTAATTGTGCATTATTCCAAAAAACTCTTTGTTACTGCAGTCGCCATACTCTCCATGGCTTCATTATCAGGCTGCGGCAAGCAGTCTGCCGAGGTGAAGCAGGAGGGCAAGTCTGACAAATCAGTGCTTGTCGAGGTAAACGGGACAACCATCTCTACGGCGGATTTCAAGAAGGAGATGGAGGCACTCCCCCCCTACCTGAAGCCGATGACAGATACGCCTGAAGGGAAGAAGGAGATGCTCGATACCATGGTTATCCGCGAGCTGATTCTGCAACAGGCAAAAAAAGATGGTATCGACAAAAGTCAGGCAGTTGCGGACAAACTTGAAGACCTGAAGAAACGTATCATTGTTGAAGCCTATCTAAAGAAGAAGGTCGAAGAGCGGGCCAATCTAAGCGATGCTGATTTACAGAAATTTTACGACCAGAACAAAGATAAATTCAAAACCGGTGATGAGGTACGAGCAAGCCATATCCTCCTCAAGACCGAAAAAGAAGCACAGGATGTTCTGGCCAAGCTAAAGGCAGGCGGAAAGTTTGAAGACCTGTCAAAACAGTACTCTATCGATTCTGCCGGGCCAAAAGGTGGAGATCTGGGTTGGTTCAGCAAAGGGTCTATGGTCCCAGAATTCGAAAAAGTAGCCTTCGGCTTAAAGGAAGGTGAATTGTCTGGCCTAGTCAAAACTAAATTCGGTGTTCATATTATCAAGCTGACCGGCAAGCGTCAGGCTGGAATCCGCCCGCTGGCAGAGGTAAAGGACCAGATCAAGGCAACGCTCCTTCCAACCAAGCAGCAGGAGATATTCCAGACACTCAAGGAAGAGTTGAAGAAGAGCGCCAAGGTATCCGTCAAGGAAGATGCGCTGAAAGAGATTGGCGCTGCAGTAACTGCTGCTCCCGAGGGGAAAACCCCGGCCACTGGCAACAAACCTGCCGCCGGTAAATAACCCCGCTAAACATCAGGAAAGGGCCGGAACAGACCAAGTCCGGCCCTTTGTACATAAAAATGACAGATTATCAAACAAAAATTAATAGCTTGGTGCTGGGAGTAGCATTGCTATTTCTAGCCATCACCCATTCTGCCTCAGCAGCGGAACTTATCAGCGGTATAGCGGCCGTAGTTAATGATGAGGTCATAACCTCCTACGATGTAGACAAACAGATTACCCTGCTGAAGCGGGACGCGCAGAAAAACCTGATTACTATTCCGGAACAGCCGCAGGAACTGCGAAAAATCGCAATCAACATGCTGATTGACAAAAAGATCACTGAACAACGTATCAAGGAGCTGGATATTAAAATCAGCGAAGAGGAGATACGACAGGCGATAGATGATGTCAAGAAGCAGAACAACCTTTCCCAGGAAGCCTTGACAGCCGCTCTGCTGACACAGGGGATTACATTTGATCAGTATCGCTTGCAACTCAAGGAACAGCTGGAGAGGCTGCGTCTTATGAGCCAGGAGGTCAAAGCAAAGATCCAGATCAGCGAAAAGGATATCTTGGCCTATTATGATGGCAATCCAGCCAAATTTGGGGAAGAAGATTTATATCACGCCAGACATATCTTTTTTCGAGTAGCCAAAGATGCGGCGGCGGCGGAAATGCAAAAAGTGATGACCAAAGCGTTGACTGTCCTGCAACAAGCAAAAGCTAATAAAGATTTCATCGAACTGGTCAAGAGCTATTCAGACGAACCGTCTGCTCAAAAAGATGGTGGCGATCTGGGCACGTTTAAAAAAGGGGAGATGCTGCCAGAGATAGAAGCTGCCGTCTTTGCTCTACAACCAGGCGGAATCAGCGAGTTGGTAAGTACACCCGCCGGCTTTCATATAATCAAATTGGAGGCCAAGCTAAAGGGGAAGCGAAAACCTCTTGCCGAGGTCAGGGGAGAGATAGAAGAACTTCTTTTCAAGACCAAATCCGAAGAACGTTTTAACCAGTGGGTAAAAGAGTTGCGCCAAAGCTCTTCTATCGATATTACCCCCTGACCTTCAGCCTACAAGCCATTCTTTGCCAGATCCTCCAGTAACTTGCGCTGCTCCAGGCTTAATTGCTCAGGCACACTTACCCCTATCCGCACAAACAGGTCACCTTTCCCCTGCCGGCCAGCATGGGGGAACCCGAACCCTTTGAGACGAATCTTGGTGCCTGGCTGGATGCCAGCTGGAATTTTGATCCGTCGCGCACCCTCCAATGTCGGGACTTCGAGGGAGGTCCCCAAAGCCGCATCAGTAAACCTGATCAGCTTCTCGACCATTATATCATCACCATCCCTGGTAAATTGCGAATCACTGCTTACATTTATGGTAAGGTAAAGATCGCCTGCTTGGCCACCATTACCCCCTCCCCCCTTACCATGCAACCTTAACCTAGCACCATCCTCGATACCAGCCGGGACCTTGACTGACAACTCTTCCCGTCTGCCGTCACGCATGAAGGCCACCCGCTTTTCAACGCCAGCATATGCATCACGAAATGAGATCGACAGCTCCATGCTGAAATCCTCTCCTTTGCGACGTCCGCCAGCAAATCCGCCAGCCCTGAAACCGCCGCCGCCAAAAATCCTAGAGAAGATATCCTCCGTTCCAAACCCCTTGTCCTTGAACAGGTCGCCAACATCGAAACCACGGAAGATATCCTCCTGGGAAAACCGTTGATGGAAACCGGCGGCCCCGAACTGGTCATACTGTCCCTTCTTTTGCGGATCAGAGAGGACCGCATATGCTTCGTTGATCTCCTTGAATTTATCTTCCGCCGCTTTATCACCAGGATTTTTATCCGGATGGTATTTGACCGCCAGCTTTCGGTAGGCCTTTTTGATCGCTTCAGGCGAAGCCCCTTTCTGTAGCCCTAGTACTTCGTAATAATCTCTCCCAGCCATCGTAGTTCCCTCTCCTGATTCAATTTCTCATATTCAATTTAATCAGTGCCTCAGCTTTAGTCAATCCATGCATATAGTTTTCGTCTTGACAAACATTAATGCAAAATCAATACTATCTGCAGCCGCCACAACAGTGAACTGTTTTGGCAGAGTGCTTACTTGAAGTATTTAACTATATAATGCCAAGGAGCCCCAATGTACAGGGTTATTATCATCGGTGGCGGGATTTCAGGTCTGGCCACTGCATTTCTGCTGGAACAACTGAGTAGTAAGACTGGAACAGAGCTGGAGATTACCTTGCTGGAAAAGGAGCCGCGTCTCGGCGGCAAAATCTGGACTATCCCCAGTGACGGCTACCTCTGCGAATGGGGGCCGAACGGTTTTCTCGACAACAAGCCGCAGACCCTTGACCTCTGCAAAGAGATTGGTGCAGCGGAGATGCTGCTGCGGAGTAACGACAATGCCCGAAAACGGTTCATCTTTACAGGCGGAGAGCTGCATCGCCTCCCGGAGAATCCCCCCTCCTTCCTGAAAAGCCGTCTCATCTCCTGGCCAGGCAAATTCCGCCTCGCCATGGAGCCTTTTATCCCCCCCTATAACAGTACCGAAGATGAAACGCTAGCCTCCTTTGGCCGTAGACGACTCGGCGACGAGGCATTACGGAAACTGATAGCGCCGATGGTCTCCGGCATTTTTGCTGGTAACCCGGAGACCATGTCGCTGGTCTCCTGCTTTCCCCGTATCGCCGAGTTGGAAAGGGAGTATGGCAGCCTGATCAAGGCGATGCTGAAGCTGGCCAAAAAAAAGAAGCAGGAGCGTCTGGAAGGGAAGGTCGTGGCCAGCGCTGCCGGTCCGGGAGGAGTTCTAACTTCGTTCCGGGACGGCATACAGACCCTTACCGACACTATTGCCAGCCGCCTTACCGCGACAACCATCCACTCTGGGGTATCAGCAACTAAACTCAGCCGTGGTAGTAGCGATCCGTTCCGAATTCAAGCCGATAACGGTGAACATTCTGCTGATGCCGTCATCATGGCTACGCCGGCCTACGCCTCGGCCGGCATTCTGCAAGAGCTTGCCCCCCGCAGCAGTGGCATACTGCAGGAGATCCCCTATGCCTCTATGACTGTGGTCTGTTTTGGCTACGAACGGGAGAGAATTCGCCATGACCTGAATGGTTTTGGTTATCTCATACCGAAAGAGGAGGGGGTAAATACTCTCGGCACCCTATGGGATTCCAGCATCTTCGATAACCGTGCCCCATCAGGGCATGTCCTGCTAAGGAGCATGATGGGGGGCGCCTGTTTCCCAGAATATATCAATTTAAACGATAGCGAGGTAACTGAGCGGGTCAAGGCAGACTTAAAGACCACTATGGGGATTTCCTCCCCCCCCTCGTTCGTCCGCATTTTCCGCCACAAGCAGGCGATACCGCAGTATACAGTCGGCCATAGCCGGCGACTGGCCAGTCTGGATGAGGAACAATCCAGCCGGCCGGGACTATTTCTGACCGGCAATTCCTACCGTGGGATCGGGCTGAACGACTGTGTAGCTGCAGCAGAGAGATGCGCCGCTGCTACCTTGAGTTATCTGGAGCAACGCTGACAAGTCAGTGGGGATTCATTCACAGCTTGTTGATGAAGACCTCGCGGGGCTTGCTGGTACCGTCGCTCGGGCCAATGATCCCTTCCTGCTCCATCTTTTCGATGATCCGGGCCGCCCGGTTATAGCCGATCCTCAGCCGCCGCTGGATCATGGAGATAGATGCCTGGCGGCTCTCCGCCACCAAAGCCACGGCTTCGTCATAACGCTCATCCTGCTCTTCCTCACTATCATCACCTTTGCTATCCGTTGCCTTCATCTCCAGGATCGATTTATCATAAACCGGTTTACCTTGCTTCTTGAGGAACTCTACCACCCTTTGCACCTCGGTATCGGAGACGAATGCACCGTGACTCCTTTGCAAGCGGGACGTCCCGGGGGGGAGAAAAAGCATGTCACCGGCCCCCAAGAGTGCCTCGGCGCCATTACAATCAAGGATAGTCCGCGAATCGGTCTTGGACGAAACCTGGAAGGATATCCTGGCCGGGAAATTCGCCTTGATCAGGCCGGTTATGACATCGACTGACGGTCGCTGGGTGGCAAGAATCAGGTGAATACCGGCAGCTCTGGCCATTTGCGCCAGCCTGGCGATCGACTCCTCGATCTCGCGACCCGCCACCATCATCAGGTCGGCCAGTTCGTCGACGATAACAACGATGTAAGGCAGATGGCCATGCTCCAGCGCCTCGTCCTTGTCTAGGAAGGCCTGGATGGCAGCGGCATTCTCATCCTGCAGATCATCCACCTCTTCCACCACCACACTCTCCTTGACACGGTTCTCTTCCAACTCCTTTTCCGCCCTCTCCAGCGCCTTGTTGTAGGAGTCTATGTTGCGTACCCCTTTGTCGGCCATCAACCGGTAGCGGCGACCCATCTCTTCCACAGCCCAGCGCAAGGCAAGGGACGCCTTCTTCGGGTTGGTCACCACTGGTAGGAGCAGATGCGGAATCCCTTCGTAAACCGACAGTTCAAGCATCTTCGGATCGACCATGATGATCCGTACATCGCGGGGGGTTGCAGTAAAGAGAAGCGACAGGATCATGGTGTTGATAGATACCGACTTCCCTGATCCGGTGGCACCAGCAACAAGCAGATGGGGCATTCTGGAAAGGTCGGTGACCAGAGGGAGTCCGGCGATGTCTTTGCCGAGTGCCAGTGGCAACTTCAGCTTGCCGCGGTGAAATTCTTCACTGTTAAATATCTCCTTAAGGCAGACCGTTTCTCTGTCCCGATTAGGAAGTTCTATGCCGACCACCCCTTTGCCGGGTATCGGCGCGACTATACGGATGGAAAGGGCCTGCAGAGCCATGGAAAGATCGTCAGAGAGACCGGCGATGCGGCTTACCTTGACCCCTGGGCCAGGTGCAAATTCATACATGGTGACTACAGGGCCTGGGCATATCTCCACGACTTCACCCTCGACACCAAAATCGCGCAGCTTTTTCTCCAACAGCCGCGCATTCATCGACAAGGCCTCCTTGTCCAGCCGCCGTTCCGCTGTGGGTGGAGAATCGAGGAGTGACAATGGCGGTGTCTGGTAGTTACCATCCGACTTGATGAAGTCAAAGGTCTCCTGCACTGCTTTGGTCTTTTCCCGCTCTTGGCGCTTCTCCTTTTTCGCCGGCGAAAAAGCCGGCGTAGTAACGGGTAGCGGTTTGATTACCGGTGCAGCCCCTTCGCTGCTTCGCGGTTCCTTGTCAAGCAGTTCGCGATTCAAGGCCCGTCGCTCCCGAAACCGTTCCCAGCGGTCGCCAAGGGTATTGATCCACCAATCGGCAAAGAGGACAAAGGAGAAGCGGGAGAGGACCATAATAGAGGCTGCCAGCATCGGCAGCAATACCAGCAAGGCTCCAGGTATACCGAGGAAATCCTTTAACATCTTGGCGATGCCTGAGCCGAACAGGCCACCGGTCGGCACCATTTGGCCAAGCAGGCTGATTTTTTCCAGCTGGAACGCAAACAGACTGGCCATTGCCAGCAGTAGGCCGAGAAATGCCAGCCCCTTGTAGTAACGCCAGCGGAGCTCCTTGAAACGGAGCAGACGATAGGCCAGGTAGAGCAGTGCACTTGGGATAAGATATGCGGCAACGCCGAATCCGTTCAAAAGGAGGTCGGCAAATTGCGCCCCGAACATACCGCCAAGATTGTGGTAATTCCCCGCGGAAGAATAACTGTTGAAGGAGAGATCACTGTCATTGAATGAAATCAAGGCCAGCTGTAGGTAGATACCGACCGCTCCGAGCGCCATCCCTTTAATCTCTTTCAGCAACTTGTCCTTTTTCTCGATCAGTTGGTCCATAGTCTCATCCTGTCACAGGCTGGTCTTTGCTACATCTCCAGAATCAACGGCAGAATTACCGGCCGCCGTTCGATGGTCTTGTTGAAAAAGCGCCGCAAGGTACGGCGCACCTCCTGCTTCACTTCACCCCAATCAGCCATGACCTCGATATTGACCGCAGCCAGCGTGTCAAGGACTACCTGTTTCGCCTCTTCCAGATAGTCCTGGCTCTCGTCCTCAAAGACAAAACCACGGGAGACAATATCCGGCCCATATATAATCTCGCCATTCCCCTGATTTATGGCTATGATGACCACCACCATCCCGTCCTGAGACAAGTGGCGCCGATCCTTTAGCACCACATCCCCCACATCGCCGATCCCTTTCCCATCAACAAAGACACGGCCGGTCTCGACACTGCCGATTATCATCCCCTCTCCGTCAGCAAAGGCAATGACATCACCATTTACAGCCAGAAGGCAGTTCTGCTTAGGTATCCCGACCAGTTGGGCCAGCTGTGCATGTTTTACCAGATGCCGATACTCGCCATGCACCGGAATGAAAAAGCGCGGCCGGACCAGATTTAGCATCAACTTCAGCTCCTCCTGGCTAGCATGGCCCGAGACGTGGACCTCGGAGACTTTTTCGTGATAAACTTCGGCCCCGCGCCGATAGAGATGGTTGATCAGATCCGAGATGGTCTTCTCGTTCCCCGGGATAAAGCGTGAAGATAGTATGACCGTATCCCCCTCTTCCAGCTTGATCTGCTTATGGTCGTCCATGGCGATCCGGGTCAGAGAGCTCATCGGCTCCCCTTGAGAGCCGGTAGTGACCATGCAAATCTCATCTTTAGGCAGACGCGGCAACTCCTTCAGGTCGATCAATAGCCCATCCGGTATCTTCAGATAACCAAGCTCCCTGGCAATTCGAACGTTAGCCAGCATGGAACGACCATTGAGAAGTATCTTTCTGCCCGAACCGGCAGCTGCATCCACCACCTGTTGGACGCGGTGGATGTTGCTGGAGAAAGCTGCCACGATAATTCGCCCCTTGCAGCGCGGGAAAAGGTCGGCAAATGCATCCCCCACCAGCTTTTCCGACAGGGTGTAGCCTTCCCGTTCCACATTGGTAGAGTCGGACAGCAGCGCCAGTACCCCAGCTTCGCCATATCTGGCCAATGTGACCAGGTCGGTCAACTGGCCATCAACCGGGGTCTGGTCCAGCTTGAAGTCGCCAGTATGAATCACAACCCCGGCCGGAGTTGTAATTGCAAGGGCGCAGCCATCGACAATAGAGTGGGCGACCCGAATGAATTCTACTGTAAAAGGGCCAAGGACAATCTTCTGTCTTGGCACTACGACTTCCAGGAGAGTGGCCCGTTCCAGCCCATACTCCTCCAACTTCTCCCGCACAAAACCTAGGGTCAGAGCAGTACCGTAGATTATCGGTGTTTTCAGCCCCGGCAGGACATAGGGCAAGGCACCAATATGGTCTTCATGCCCATGGGTCAAAAAGAACCCCCGTATCCGGTCAGCCCGCTCCATCAGGTAAGAGACATCCGGGATTACCAGATCGATGCCAAGCATTTGTGGTTCAGGGAACATCAGCCCGCAATCGACCACAATCAGCTCGTCACCATACTCGAAGACTGCCATGTTGAGGCCAATCTCGCCGAGCCCACCAAGTGGGATGATCTTCAGTTCTTCAGTCGTGGCCCCTCCACTTTCCCGCCGATTTTGCTGCTATTATTCAGCAACTGCGCGATTTTGTCATCACAACGGCGGATCCATTCCTTACCTGGTTTATAGAGCCAGCGAACCGCATAAAAGGAGCTACGTAAAGCACGATAGGCAATTATACTCCGTTCATTGTCATTGTTTTGCTCCAGCCGCTCGCCGATATCCCAGAGTCGTGCCGCAGACTTTTCGATCCTGCCGCTGGCAGGGGTATACATATGTATGGCCGCCTCGTAACCGGCAATGGCCGCCATATAGTCCCCCTTGGCCAATGCCCTTTCCCCCCGGTCATACTGGGTCATTTGACGATAGAAGGTATTCCCCCAAATCAATATGATTGCCAGAAATGCTATGACCAAGAGATTAATAGTAATCGCTTTGATCTGTTCCATGGCTGCTATCCTTTAAAAAAACCGGGGACTGATACCATGAGTATGCCGAACAACGTCAAGATGAGCCCTCCCAGAAATGTTAATGCCGCCAAAGTATCAAATGGCTTTGCCAAACGATGCGCGGCGGGCAGACCCCAGACGACCCCGGCAAGACCAACGACAATCATGGCGCTATATAAAAGTTGCACGACCTACCTCCAGCCCTGCCTCGATTGCCTGCCGTACCCGTTCCGGCAGCTCATCCCTTGAAATTCCAGCCCCCTTGCCAGTTATGATAGGTGCCCCGAAACGGACCTTCATGGTGCCGGGATAAAGCAGGAACTGTTTTGCCGGGTTGATCCGACCGCTGCCGCTTATACTGACCGGTATAATTGGGACACCGGCCTTGCTTGCCAGGAGGAACCCTCCCCGTTTAAAGGGGAGCAACTGGTCATCAGGAGAACGGGTCCCCTCTGGGAATATCACTACACACTTCCCCTCCCGAATTTTGGCTACAGCCAGCTCCATGCTGCGAAAGGCCCGACGGCCATCTCCCCGGTCCAGCGGGATGTAACCGGCACGGGCCATGGAATGACCAAATACCGGTATTCTGAATAGCTCTTCCTTGGCAATCCAGGCAAATTGGCGCGGTATAACCGCCAACAGTGCCAGGATATCGAAATTGCCCTGATGGTTGCTCATGAAAATCAGCGGCCCCTCGGTTGGAACATTTTCCAGCCCGGCTACTTCAATTTTCACCTTACCAACCAGGAGGCCTAATCGTCCCCATAATCTGGCATGCCGGTGGTATAGCCTTCCAGTCGAGTCAAACAGAGTAAAGATTAAAGCGCTCAGCGATAGACAAAAGGTCAGGGGAATATATATCAGCAAAAATAGATAGGCTCTCAGCATTCCTCAATGCTCCTGCAAGACAGTTTAAATTACTGTTTTTTAGCAGGCTAGTCAAACAAATATCGCTTGCCTTCATGACCTGTTTTTTATAGACTGCCGGATGTGAATAAATGGAATATTGCCTGCAAGGAGCCCTTATGGCCAGTCTCAACAAAGTGATGCTGATCGGTAATCTCGGCAAGGACCCTGAAGTACGTTACACTGCCTCCGGCACTGCTGTGGCCAGCTTCTCCGTTGCTACCAGCGAGCGGTTCAAGGGGAAGAGCGGTGACTGGGAGGAAAAGACCGAATGGCACAATGTTACCCTTTGGGGGCGGTTGGCAGAGATAGCTGGTGAATATCTGTCCAAGGGTAAGACCGTCTATATTGAAGGTAGGCTGCAGACCAGGAAATGGCAGGACCGTGATGGTAAAGACCGCTACACCACAGAAATTGTCGGTGATCGAATGCAGATGCTCTCAGGTAAAGGGGAAGGCACTGGCAGGCAGGGAGCCGGTAAGGGTGAAATGGCCGGACAACCTTTCGAGGAGCCAGCATTCAATCCAGACGACGATATCCCCTTCTAGTAGATAGGGTTTAGGAGGAGCGCCATGCAAACCCGCAAGAAGATTCTCGACTATGAGTTTGAAGAGGTCTTGGACGTCCGGACCAGGGAGTTGATAAGAGTTGGCTGCGCTGTCGCAGTCGGCTGCCCCACCTGACTGAAAAAGCACTTCGCAGGTGCGAAGGAAGCAGGTGCAACCCCTAAAGAACTTCATGAAGCAATTGCCTACGGGATCATCGCTCCATCCGGTCGGGCAAAAAATTTCGTACTTAGCTTGCTCGATGAGTTGGAGTCATAACCGAAGTATTATTTGCAGGTTGCCAGCACTGCCAGATCTCTCCAGCCGCTGAGCAGAAGCTTCAATAACGATGCGCATACCGTCAAAGTCAATTATCAACCCGCTCCGCTCCAAAGCGAAGCGGGTTTCTATTCGCCGCAACGTCTTTAATCTGTCGTTTCCGGTGCTACTTTCATCTCTTTTTCAACGACTGGTTTCCATTGTAGACATCTTTTTGGTAGGAGGCCTTGGAGCTGCTGCTATTGCTGCAACCGGGCTTGGGCAGCTGCTTATTTTCGTTGTAATGACGGTTTTCTGGGGACTTGCCACCGGGGCTACGGTAGTAATTGCCCATCTTTGGGGCGCAGGCAAGCGATCTGATGCCACTTGTGCAGCAGTTAGTGCGGTAGCTGCCTGTCTTGCCTTGACTGTGCTGGCAAGCCTGGCCGGCTGGCTCTGGGGGGATAATCTGTTGAGTTTCCTTGGGGCTCGAGACGAAGTAATGTTCCTGGCATCAAACTATCTTCGACTGGTCTTTCTCTATCTAGGCTTTACAACTGGGCTCAACATCCTCTCCGCAATCATGCACGGAGCCGGTAATACCCGCACCCCGATGGAAGGGATTATCCTTGTCAATATTCTGCATGTAGTCTTTGCCTACCCATTAATCTATGGGAAATTCGGTCTGCCGCAGCTGGGGGTGACGGGAGCAGCTTATGCAATCAATGCCTCAGAGTGTATCGGCTGTCTCTATCTACTATTTCAGGCCCTGCGCAAGGGCTATCTGCGCTGGCTTCTTCCTGATCTGGGGCTGTTTCGCAGGATATGGCGGGTCGGTTACCCGGTAGCACTGGAACGGATAGCCCAACAGTCTGGCCAGCTCTTTTACTCCAAGTACATCATAAGCTACGGTACAGCCGCTTATGCTGCTCACCAGATTGGCCTTTCCATCGAGTCGCTCTCTTTCATGCCAGGGGCCGGCATGGGAATTGCCGCAGCCACAATGATGGGGCAGGCTATCGGTGCAAGAAAAATACGTCGCGCCCGGATAAGTCACCGTGAAGCTCTTCGACTGGCAGTTTGGGTAATGTCTATAATGGCGCTCCTTTTCCTATTTGTGCCAGCCCCCTTAATCAGCATATTTACCCACGACCCGGAAGTGATAACCAAGGGGACGGTCTTCCTTCGTCTGGTCGCCTTTGCCCAGGTCCCGCTGGCAATCTCCTTCGTCTATGCAGGTAGTCTGCGTGGAACTGGCGACACCCACTATGTTTTTCTCGTCACCCTGGTTGCCATGTGGGGGATCAGGGTCTTTTTCTCCTACGTAGCTACCGACCTGTTGCATCTTTCGCTCTATGCAGTCTGGGGTGTCTTCCTCCTCGACTGGTTTTTCCGTGCCGCTGCCTTTTCCTGGCGATATCATCGCCGCGACCTGCATGCGGTCATCATATAAATACATCTCTCCCAAATTATGATAAAAGACGGGCCAGCAGCAGCAATCTGATCGGTTGCTCTGCTGGCCCGTCTTTACATGGATAGACAAAAAATCTCTTCTATTTTAGTTTCAATATTAGAGAATGTATGATCCCGCTCTCTTTTTCCCGGTATTGAAGTCGAATCTCCTTGGCAGAAGTTGCCTCCCCAGGGAAGAAGAGGAAGCCGTTGGCAAGATGGAGTGCCGGTATAATCTTTCCTTCCAGCCCCTTGTCCCGGATATCATCACTGATCCGATACCCCTTATCAGTTGAGGTGCCTTCTTTTGCCCCTCCGATTATTGCCCCACCTGCAGCGCCGAGGGCAGCACCTTTACCAAGGGCAGAGCCGACGTTACGGCCTGAGACAATACCCAAAGCAGCACCGAGAATAGTCCCGGCGATGGCCCCTATAATTGCGCCTTTACCTGCACCACTGGTTATGCCCCCAGCCTCTGTGTATTTGTCGACCCGTTCGACTGCTGCTTTGTTTGGAATTATATTCCAGTAACGGTTGTTATCATCCACAAGAAAGGTTTGGCCTGCTACGATTTCAACCGCTTGCGCACTTTTATTGTCAAGAACCAGCTGCACAGGGAGCAAGCCGGAATCGCGAATGTCAAAACCGAACGCCTCTTTAGCTACCCCTTTATCTGCGTAAGCCTCTGCACCGATAGCTACGCCATTAATCACCTGGTGGTTCGGATATCCTTCAGGTGGGCGGAAAGATACATATTGTGTCTTGTATGTTGCGCAGCCAGATGTCATGGTTAGGCAGAGCATTATGGCGATAATTTTTTTCATGTCAGATTCTCCTTTCAAACTTTCTTCTTAAATCATAACACTGCTCACTTAGGTATTCAAATGCTATCCTTATTCACAAAATGAAACCGGCCTGTATCAGCAGGCCGGTCTGTTGCTAACCTCAATATTTTTTTACCAACGCAACGACACCCCTAAGTGCGGGCCATCCAGTGACTGGTGTTCGCTTCTGAACCAACGATATCCTGCCTTAAGTGATGCATAGCGCCAGCCAAACAGCAGCGAGGCATCAACATCCAGCAGATCTTTTCCTGCTACAGACGACCATACCGGACGAAGTTCTACCCCAAGCCAGTCAACAGGGTGCACCTGCACCGGAGTCGTCATGGAGACCCCGGAATGGGTCTCTGCTCCTTCAAGCACCAGAGTGCCGAGACCTATATCAACCTCTACGAAGTTTCCCAGCGACATCCTGTAAAGACCATGTATTTCGGTTATATTGAGATCATCTTTACTGATCTCTTCTTCATAACGAGTATGGCGGACCTCCATACCAAGCAGGCTATGCCCGATTTCACTACGTACGTCAACTGCTGTTATGTCTGCCTTGAGCCACTGGTAGCCAAGATCGACACGGACAAAGGGGATCAGTGCCTCCCCTGTTTGGCGTGGTCTAATATTATTGTCTTGACTATCCTTTGCCGAACCATTGACACGCGCCCAACTCTGCTCCCCACCTGCAGCCAATCCGACTATAAATACTGACATCAAAGCCTGGGCGATGGCATCATTCCCCTGTTCCTTGCTTTCACTGCCATCATTTTTATATATATTGCGATCAAGAGTTGAACTGCCATCTGTTTTAGTAGCATCTTTTTCAAAATCACGCAAAGTGCCTGTAAATGCCGTTTGCACCAGCAGGAATAGTGATATAACGAGAATAGTCATTATCTTCATTCTCTTAATCTCCATTGGCCTTACCTGAATAGTGGTAAGCATACTTTGACTGTTATTTTCATACGCTTCTTATCCGGGCATCAATTAAATGCTACTGTATCAAAAATTACTACCAGATAATTTGTTTTTATAATTCAACCAGGAATTTCATTATTCAGCTGTTGGACTATTATTTCAAGCCACAACATTAGCAGACATTAACTAGTTCAAGGATTTTTGCCTTCATGACCTAAAATGACCTAACCTCCTAAAAACATGAGCATAATGCTTGGGCTCCAAATTTGACTTCTACGTGCATTTCTGCAGCCAGGGCAGGCCCTTATATTATTTAATGCCAAAACATGTTTAAATCGAAATTGCGGCGCCCAGGCGACTTTATTAGTGCATGCTAATACTGTCGCCCGCCATGACTATTATTGATCGGGCATCTCCGCTGACAGGAAGAGTTAAATTGACAACTTCAACCACTCTCACGCTCATCTGTTTGAGTTCCGCCTCAGCAAGGCGAATCTCCTTTTCTCCTCCTCCCCCCTTCATTGCTATAATATACCCCTTTGTCGCCAGCAAAGGTAACGACATCCGTACAAAACCAGGGATATCCGCGAAAGCCCTTGATACTATCCAGTCGAAATGACCAGCGTATAGACCGGGTAGATCTTCACCCCTTGCATGACGAGGGGTAAAGTTGTGCAGTCCAAGGAGACGGGCAATATGCCGCTGGAAGATGATTTTTTTTTCTACCGCATCTACAGAGACGACCTGCAGTTGAGGCCGCGCAAGTTGCAATGGGATTGCCGGGAAGCCAGCGCCAGAACCGAGGTCGAGAAGTCGTCCAGATATGCCTATTACCCAACAAAGAGTGAGAGAGTCGAGCAGATGCTTGATCACCACATCTTTTTCATCACGGATAGCAGTGAGGTTTATCTTCTTCCCCCATTTCCGCAATTCGTCTGCCAATAAGGCAGAGCCATATCGAAGCTGCGGCGTCAAATCTATCCCGAGTTGAGCACAGCCTAGTTCCAGAAGCAGGCACATCTCGTTGGTCATTTCCCCTCCCGCACCTTCAAGGCGATAGCCAAGATAGAGATAGCTGCCGGGGTAATGCCGGCGATTCGAGAGGCCTGCCCTAGCGTGTCTGGACGGAATTTATGCAATTTTTCCCTCACTTCGGCGGTCAATCCGGCAATGCGCTGATAATCAAAATTGACCGGGATACGGGCATTTTCCAGCTTGTGAGTTCGGGCCACCTGCTCTAATTGACGATCGATGTACCCCTGATATTTTACCTGGATTTCCAACTGCTCCCGGACTGCTCCCGGCAGCACTGCAAGCTCAGGTGCCAGACGGCAAAGCTCCTTGCAGGTAATGTCAGGCCGCCGCAAGAGCTGTTCCAGGGTTACAGCGTTCTGTATCCCAACCAGACCGAACTCCTCCTGGAATTCATGATCAAGTTCGACCGGAGTGAAGCGGGTCTGTCGCATTACTTCCAATCCAGCGACAATAGCCTCTCGTTTGCGCAAAAAGCGGCCATACTCTTCGTCAGCAACCAGTCCAACCGCATGCCCCTTCTCTCGCAGACGGAGATCTGCATTATCCTCTCTGAGTAACAGCCGGTATTCTGCTCGGGAGGTGAACATACGATAAGGTTCCCTGGTGCCAAGTGTTACCAGATCGTCGATCATAACCCCAATATACCCCTCGTTGCGCCCAATCAGCAGCGGCTGTTCCCCCTTACAGCGCAATGCGGCATTTATTCCAGCCATTAACCCCTGGGCCGCTGCCTCCTCGTAGCCAGATGTGCCGTTAATCTGCCCGGCATGATAGAGATTGCGAAGTAGCTTGGTCTCCAGTGAAGTATGCAGTTGAATCGGATCGCAGTAATCATACTCAATAGCATAGGCAGGGCGCATAATCTCTACCCGTTCCAACCCTTCAATGCTTCGGTAAAAAGCCCACTGTACGTCAATCGGCAGCGAGGTAGAGAGCCCGGAAGGATAGACCTCTACGGTATCGCGCCCTTCCGGCTCAATGAAGGTCTGGTGCCTGCTCTTATCCGGGAAACGGACCACCTTATCCTCAATGGAGGGGCAGTAGCGCGGGCCAATCCCTTCGATTATGCCGGCGTAAAGAGGTGATCGATCGAGACCGCTACGGATGATCTCATGACTTCGCTCATTGGTGTAGGCTATGTGACATGGAACCTGTGGCTGATCGAGCCGCTCGGTAGAGAAAGAGAAGGGTTGTGGTGGGTCATCGCCATACTGCGGTTCTAGACGACTGAAGTCAATTGTTCGACCATCAAGTCGGGCCGGAGTTCCGGTCTTGAGACGACCTACCGTAAAACCTAGTTCCTGGAGTTGCTCCGATAATCCGATAGATGGCAGGTCGCCAGCTCGGCCGCCGGGATAACTGGTCAGGCCTATATGTATCAGCCCTCGCATAAAGGTACCAGTCGTGAGGATTACGGTCTTGCCGGCAAAGCGGACCCCAGCCTTGGTGTCAACACCTTGGACGGAACCATCCTCCACATGCAATCCGACCACCTCGCCCTGTTTTAAATGCAGGTTTGCTTCTGCCTCCAAAACCCGCTTCATGCGCAGCCGATACTGCTGTTTATCGGCCTGAGCCCTGGATGCACGGACCGCCGGCCCCTTTTTTGTATTAAGAATGCGGAACTGGATGCCGGTGGCATCGATATTACGCCCCATCTCGCCGCCCAAGGCGTCAATCTCCTTGACCAAATGCCCTTTTGCCAAGCCACCGATCGCCGGGTTGCATGACATCAAGGCAATGGCATCAAGGTTGATGGAGATAAGGAGCGTCAGACAACCAATCCGGGCCGAGGCCAAAGCTGCCTCACAGCCGGCATGCCCACCACCCACCACAATCACATCATAATCTTTATCATAGACGACCACCGGCTACCCCTGCTCTTATCCTATTACTGGCCTATAAATTTTCGTCTAGCACTGCTGTTCAAGCATCTCGCAAAGCTTGTCATGAATGCGGGCGATCTTAAACAAATCACATACAGAAACGATCTCCCCAAGCAGCCGCAATTAATCATCCGCCAATCATGTTCCACAAAACGTTAACTAGGACACTGTATACAAGCTGTAACCCCTTGCCAATAGAACAAGCAGGCAAATAGTTTCACGTGAAACATATGTCTACTTGCCAATGCAGAAGCGGCTGAAAATTAAATCGAGAATTTCGTCCGGGGCTGTTTCTCCAGTTATTTCTCCCAAAGCGTGGAGAGCATCCCGAAGATCAAGGGCTAGTATTTCGGGTTGTCCTTTCTCGAGAAACGATTTATTGAAGCTGGCGAGCGCCTTGCTGCATCTATCCATCGCATCTTTATGTCTTGCCTGGTTCAGCGCTACATACTCGCGACTATCAACAGCTCGACCATGAATAAATGTATCATGGATAGTATTGCGCAACTCCTCGACCCCGGCACCGGTTTTAGTTGATATGGCAAGTTGAGGCAGGTCAATTAGTGATGCCGGAATCCCTAGCTCTCTCGGCAAGTCGATTTTGTTAACAACCAAAATAACTTTATTCATATCCAAAGCCTGCTCAATAATCAGGTCTTCAGCACTATACCGCCTTGATGAATCGAGCAAAAATATGACCAGATCGGCACTTGCTAAAGACGAAAGCGCCAAATCTACTCCTAACTGCTCAACCTCGTCACTAGTCTCTCTTATCCCTGCAGTATCGAGCATCCGGACTGGCAATCCATTAATATTCACCACCTCTTCGATGATGTCGCGGGTAGTCCCCGGGATAGCTGTAACAATAGCCCGCTGTTCCTTGAGCAGAGTATTGAGAAGGCTCGACTTGCCAACATTCGGCTTGCCAGCTATCACCACTGCAACGCCCTCGCGCAAAACCCTCCCCTCCTCGAAACCGGCCAGCAAAGCAGCAACCTTAGCCTGAGCTATAGCAATAGCAGCGTTTATGGCATCAACAGCCATTGGGTCGATATCATCCTCCGGGAAATCTACATGTGCCTCTAGTAGCGCAAGTGACTCCACCAAATTGGCTCGTACCGTACCAATCTCCCTGGAGAGAAGCCCTTCCCGCTGGTGTTGGGCAAGATTTAGCGAAGCATCGGTCTTACTCCGGATAATATCGATGATCGCCTCAGCCTGTACCAAGTCAATGCGCCCATTGAGAAAAGCGCGTTTGCTGAATTCGCCCGGCTCAGCTGGGCGAGCTCCATATTTCATAACCAGTTCGAAAATCTTCCTTACAACCAGATAACCGCCATGGCAATGGATTTCGAGCAGATCTTCTCGGGTGTATGAGTGAGGTGCCATCATCAGCACAGCCATAACCTCATCCACCTGCTCACCGCTCAATGGATCGATCAGCAGGCCATAACAAAAACGGTGGCTTTGCAAGCCACCGTCACGTTTCCCATGAAAAAGTATATCCGCTATCTCTGCTGCCGCACCACCACTTACCCGAACTATTGCGATTCCCCCTTCGCCAAGCGGAGTACTGATTGCAGCTATGGTATCTTCTCGATACATATCACTTCCGTTTTGACTGAACAGCCGGCACCGGCTCCTCATGCAGCAATTTGTTTATATAGGCCTGCTGGGCTATAGTCAAAATATTGTTTACCAACCAGTAGAGAACCAAGCCTGAAGGGAAATTGAGAAACATAAAAGTAAAGACTATAGGGAGCGATAACATGATTTTAGCCTGCATCGGATCCATTGTAGTCGGTGTCATTTTCTGCTGTATAAACATGGTCGCACCCATGATAATCGGAGTTACATAAAACGGGTCCTTGGCAGACAGGTCCAGTATCCACATGAAAAAAGGTGCCTGACGAAGCTCGATGGAATACATCAGTGCCTTATACAAAGCGAAGAAAACCGGTATCTGCACGATCATCGGCAGGCAGCCGCCAAGAGGATTAACCTTGTGCGTCTTGTAGAGTTCCATTACTGCCTGGTTCATTGCATCCCGGTCGTTCTTGAACTTCTCCTTTATTGCATTCATCTTCGGTTGCAACTTCTGCATCTCTTTCATTGACTTGTAACTTTTATGGGTAAGAGGGAAAAAGAGAACTTTAAGTATAATTGTTATGATGATAATCGATACACCATAATTATTTACATAGCGGTAAAAATATTTCAGTGTATAGAGAAGCGGTTTGGCCAGCATCGAGAACCAACCGAAATCGATTACCTCTTCAAGCTTGCTGCCGATTGAGCGAAGAACATCGAGGTCTTTCGGCCCGACATAAACCTTATTGGTCAAAGTAACAGCCATCCCAGGTTCAATACTAAGGGGAGGAGAAATAACCATACTGTCGATAACCATGTTGCGCTGCTGAACTATATATGAAGCGATACTTCCATTAACCGACAAGACCGCAGTAAGAAAATATTTGTCGGCAAAACCTCCCCATAGAAGCCCTTTGCCAAATGTCTTCGGTGATTTGGCAATATCTGCAGCCTTACCGGTTTCCAGCCCCTTTTCAGCAAATGCTACCGGCCCATACTCTTCAAAACGACTATCTGCATCCTTCCCGGGGAGCCGGTTTGCCAATACCAGTTGTAACGATCCGGCCAACTTCTGGGCAGTGCCGTTTACTACCTGCTGCTCCAGACCTATTGCGTAACTGTCCCCTTCAAGATGATATGTCTTCTTCAGTGTTATCCCTTGCGGCAAAGTCGTAATGAATTCGATGCTCTTCTTCTCGCCTTTTGCCAAAGACATTTTGCTGATATTACATCGATAAACTGTAGTCGGATTAACGACAAAGTCCTTGCTGACGGTTCGTAGATTGAAATTTTCCGGGGACTCTTCATTAAACAGCACCACCTCATTACCACCTAACTGTTTCGACTCCCGGTATTTTTTCAATGTCAGCTTTTTCAAGGCTGCACCGCTGGTAGAAAAGACTGCAGTAAAAAGGTCCGTTTCTATAAAGACATCATGCGCTATCATCCCTGTTGTTGCCGTAGCCACTGTGGAAGCAGATTCTGGCAATGCCTTAATTGCGGCAGCAGGAACAGTTTTTACACTAGTCTGTTGTGATTGAACAGCCTGATTGGTAACTACCGGTTTTGGTGGTGGGAAAATCATCGAATAGCCATAGAGAACTGCAACTGAGAGCAGGACCGCTACAAGAACACGTGTTTCCATGAAAACTCCTCAACCTGCCTATTTGACAGGATCATATCCACCGGGGTGAAATGGATGGCATTTTGCCAAGCGCAACAACGTGAGCCAGAAACCTTTTACGAAACCGTGCTTTTGCATTGCTTGGACTGAATATTGGGAACAGGAAGGGTAGAAACGGCAGGTTGGTCCCTTAAAGGGTGACAGATATCTCTGGTAGAATTCGATGCCTGATATCGCGATTTTCTTTATCATCGGGATGTTTTCAGTACCGTAATTGCCCTCTGCAACTCTTGACCGAGATTAAGTAAGTCAAGAAGCCCGGCTCCATGTTTAGCAATGATACTAAATTCTGAATTAACGAACAATATCTTGTTGTTACGGTAATACTCCCTGATCAATCGCTTTATCCGATTCCGAACTACCGCATTTCCGACTTTCCGGCTCACAGTAATACCTAGCCGGGCTTGGCCTGAATCAGTTTGTCGGAAAAACACGACAAAATGAGTCGTATGGTATTTTTTGCCCGTCGATGATATTCCCAGAAACTCTCTACGTTTTAGAATTCGTTCGCTTTTGGGAAAATTGTATGCTGTTAATTTACTTCGCCGCAATGTTGACGGCTAATCTCTTGCGACCCTTGGCGCGTCGCCGCTTGATCACCAGACGACCGTTTTTTGTTGACATCCGGACAAGGAAACCATGGGTCCGTTTACGGGAGACATTACTCGGCTGAAATGTTCTTTTCATATTTCTGACCTCTCTACTTCATTACTCAAGAAATTGGATTTATACTCTTAACTTCGTGATTTTGTCAAGAATATTTTTCACTAGAACAATAAAAATAGCCTTGCAAATGTTGAGTTCCTTTGTTAATCTTCCTATTCTGGTAGTGGCAGCTTATACCTAACCACTCAATTGCTCCAACTCCCTTTAATTATTCTACTATTTCATATCAACATATGTTGATAACCCTGTGTACAAATTAGAGTCGAGTCGACTCTGTTTAGGTAAGGTTACCATGGAAAAGGTCTGGCTTGCAGCACAAGCGAATATTGAAAAGGTACTTACACCGCAGACCTTTAACACTTGGATCAAGCAGATCAGATTTTTAAACTGTACAGATAAAACCGTTGAACTTGAAGTACCGAATAAATTTATTAAAGAGTGGCTTGAGGAAAAATATCTGGTTATGATTCAGGAGGCCATATCCTCTTTGACCGAAAAGAAATTTCTCATAAGATTCCAGATTGGCGAAAAACAGCACCATGATAAAACATCAGCAAAAAGTAAAGCCGGCAGTGATGGAAAAGAGCCTATAATCCCAGCAGAACCGCGCAAATCAGTTGATCACAGCCCGAATCTCAATCAGAAATACACTTTTGATACTTTTGTTTGTGGTGGTAGTAATCAGTTTGCTTATGCAGCTTCACAGGCAGTTGCCAACAAACCGGCCAGTAATTACAATCCCCTCTTTATATATGGTGGTGTCGGTCTCGGCAAAACACATCTTCTTTGTGCTATTGGCAATCATATTCTGCATAAAAACAGCAGAGCCCGTATCTGCTACTACACCTCAGAAAAATTCATGAACGAAATGATAAACTGTATCCGTTACAAGAAAATGGATGAGTTTCGTAATAAATTTAGAAAGATGGATGTGCTACTTATTGATGATATTCAATTCATGGCAGGTAAAGAGGCAACCCAGGAGGAATTCTTTCACACATTCAACTCTCTTTACGAATCGCATAAACAGATTGTTGTAACATCGGATAAATTCCCCAAAGACATCCCCCAGCTGGAAGAGCGCCTTCGCTCGCGATTTGAATGGGGGCTAATCGCCGATATCCAACCACCTGATACTGAAACCAAGGTGGCTATTCTCAAGAAAAAAGCAGAACTGGACGGTATTAAACTTCCTGATGACGTAGCAATGTTTCTCGGCTCGAGCGCTACAAGCAATGTAAGAGAACTTGAAGGAATGTTGATTCGCCTCGGTGCCTTTGCTAGTCTCACCGGAAACGAGATATCACTTACTATGGCCAAGGAAGTTTTGAAGGACATCATCGTCGACAAACAAAAAGATGTAACCGTGGAAATGATACAAAAATACGTGGCTGATCATTTTCGGATCAAAATTTCTGAACTTAAATCAGACAAACGCCTTAAAGCACTTGTAGTACCTCGACAAATTGCCATTTATCTTTGCCGAGATCTGACTAAAGCGTCATATCCGGAAATAGGAGAAAAGTTTGGTGGAAAGGATCATTCTACCATTATTCATTCTGTTAAAAAGATAGATAAGCAGATGGCGCAAAATCTTGAGATGAAATCGACTATCGACAATCTTAAACGTGGTCTGTTAACTTAACAGATTATATATAATTGAAAAGTCCCTTTAACGTGTGGATAAAAATTTAAGTTGTGGACAAAGATGCCATTATGCTCTAGTTATCCAAAATGACTAGTTAGTAATTAGTTAATTAATTTGAAGTGTTACCTTATTATCAACAAATCCACAGGAACTATATATATACTACTATTTTTAATAAAATAAGTTATAAAAGCAATGACGGCCATGTATTGTGCCCAAGGAGGTGTTATGGAATTCAAAATTGACAAAGATTCCTTTCTTAAAGCTTTACAAAAAATTCAAGGGATCGTAGAAAAACGAAATACTATGCCGATTCTCTCCAATGTTTTGCTTGAAGTGACACAAGACAAACTCTTTTTGACTGCAACCGACCTAGAAGTTGGAATGAAAAGTCATTATTCTGTTAAAGTGATAAAAGAAGGCAAAATAACTGTTTCCGCAAAAAAGTTATATGAGATTATTAAAGAATTAGCAGATGAAGATATCACCTTTGCTACCAAAGATAATGATTGGATTGATATTCGATGTGGAAAAGCACAGTTCAGTATTGTCGGTTTGTCACCAGAGGAATTTCCTTATTTTCCGAAGATCAACGATAGTATTTTCTTTAGCATCCACAGCACAATTCTACAAGAAATGATTGAAAAAACTTCTTATGCAATCTGTCATGATGAAACAAAATACAACTTAAATGGAATATTCATAAAAGCCAATCAAGAATCAGGGTTGAACATTCTTCGCATGGTAGCAACTGATGGGCACCGACTCTCTATTGCAGGTAAAGAGATAACCGGTGAAATCAGCAGTGAACTTAGCAAGGGGGTAATCTTCCCTAAAAAAGGGATATTTGAACTGAGAAAAATCACAGAAGAAGAAAATGGTGATATTCTAATGGGTTTCATGGATAATAGCGCAGTTATCAAAAAGGGTAACACTATTGTCGTGATGCGATTGGTTGATGGCGATTTTCCTGACTATACCAAGGTGGTACCACCTAATAATGATAAAATTATAATACTAGATAGGGAGAAATTTCTTCACTGCCTGCGAAGAATGGCAATTCTTTCGAGTGAAAAATTCAAAGGGATAAAGTTTGACATTCAAGGGGGAATATTAGAGATATCATCAAGCAATCCAGAACTTGGCGAGGCCCGTGAAGAGATGGAAGCAGAATATAATGGGCCACACCTGACAGTAAGATTCAATGCCCGCTATCTCCTTGATGTTCTGTCTGTTCTCAATGAAAAGAAGGTAGAATTGACATTAAGGGACGAACTTTCTCCAGCCATTCTGAAAGCAGCAGATTCACAAGATTTTCGCGCTGTTGTTATGCCAATGCGCCTTTAATAAGGATTAAGAGATTGCTAGTGGTTGCCAATAGGCCTCTCTAGACAGGAGCGGCCTTTTTGGTGTATTGTAAGGAGTTAAATGAGGCTCAAAAAGATTGCGCTGGTATCCTTCAGAAATCTGCTGCAAACCGAATTTCTGCCAAATGCCAGGTTCAATCTATTTTATGGCAACAATGCACAGGGTAAGACCAACCTGCTAGAATCAGTGTATCTACTTGGGACTGCCAAGTCTTTTCGTGCTGTCAGAAATATTGATCTTGTTTCATGGGGTGCCTCGGCAGGGATGATAACTGGCTGGGTCGATCGGGACGCTATAACAAGGGAGATATCGCTGCACATTGACCGCCAGGGTAAACAGGTACGGATTGACCATAAAACAGTGACTAAAATCAGCGATTTCTTCGGTAATCTCAACACCGTTATCTTTTCTAGTGATGAGATGACTATGGTAAAAGGACCGCCGGAGATGCGCCGGAAATACCTAGACCGGGCCATTTTCAGTGGTGACCCGACGTATTTGGCAGTCTACCATGAATATGTGAGACTGCTGAAACAGCGTAACTCGTTACTCAGACAAGGCGCTATCGATACACTTGATACTTGGAGTAACAGATTGGCTGATGCCGGAGCCAGACTTCTGGCCAGACGTTTCGCCTATTTAGAGGCTCTTGGTCCATTACTTTTAGATTATTATCGAAAGATTGCCGGTAACAATGAGACCGCTGAAATAAAATACGCACCATACCGGCTGGATTGCTCCAATTTACAGACAATATGTCAAACTGAACTATTAGAAGCTCTAGAAAGATCGTCTGAAGAAGAAAAACATTTGCGCAGTACACTGGTTGGACCACACCGCGACGATCTGCAACTGCTTCTGGATGGCCGGATACTTAAGCAACATGCGTCGCAAGGGCAGCAGCGCAGTTTCATACTTGCTCTGAAAATGGCTGAAATAGAATATATCGAACAGAGATTCGGCGCTCCGCCAATACTACTTCTTGACGATATAGCAGCCGAACTAGATCCAGATCGTAAACGTAATTTGATGGAGTTTCTCATAAATAGAGAAATGCAGGTATTTATTACCACTACAAGTCCGACCCATGTCAATTTAACTGGCATGGGACATTACAGCACCTTCCTGGTTGAAGAAGGAAGAGTGCATGCACAGAGGGAGCAATGACGGAAGAGCTGATACACGAAGAATATGGTGCAGATAAAATTAAAGTTCTGGAAGGATTATCAGCGGTGCGCAAGCGGCCTTCCATGTATATCGGAACAACTTCCAGCGCTGGATTACATCATCTGGTCTATGAAGTGGTCGATAACTCAATCGATGAGGCACTGGCTGGTTACTGCAATGAAGTAAATGTTACAATCCATCTCGATGGTTCAGTAACAGTAGTCGACAACGGGCGGGGGATTCCGACCGACATGCACCCATCCGAAGGGAAATCAGCTGCCGAGGTGGTACTCACGGTACTACACGCCGGTGGCAAATTTGACAACGATTCATATAAGGTATCTGGTGGTCTGCACGGTGTAGGTGTATCGGTAGTGAACGCCCTGTCGAAGAAATTGGAGTTGGAGATCCGCCGCGAGGGCAAACTGTTTTGCCAGTCTTATGCTTATGGTGATCCGCAAGGCCCACTTACAATAGCAGGTGAGACGAAAAAACGCGGTACCAAGATCACCTTCTTGCCTGACGACAGCATCTTCGAGACCACCGAATTCTCCTTCGATGTGCTTTCGCAGCGGTTGCGGGAACTTGCATTTCTTAATGCCGGGGTGCGAATCACTATAATTGATGAAAGGGAGGAGAACAAGCATCATGACTTCCACTACGAAGGTGGCATAGTCTCCTTTGTCGAATATTTGAACCGGAACAAGAATATCCTGCACCCGAAGCCCATATATTTCCGTGGTGAAAAGAATGGCATCGATATCGAAGTAGCATTGCAGTATAACGATTCTTACGATGAAAAGGTTTTCTCCTTTGCGAACAACATCAATACTCATGAAGGTGGAACACACCTGGTCGGCTTCCGTGCCGCCCTGACGCGGACCATGAACTCCTATGCAACTGCCAACGAACTGTTGAAAAAGGAGAAGGTCGGCATTTCCGGAGAGGACCTGCGCGAAGGTTTGACCGCGGTCATCTCAGTCAAGATTCCGCAGCCCCAGTTTGAGGGGCAGACCAAGACAAAACTGGGTAATTCCGAGGTAAAGGGGTATGTGGAATCCCTCATGAACGAAAAATTGGCAGTTTACCTTGAGGAGCACCCCAAGGTGGCCAAGGAGATTATCGGGAAATCGATCGAGGCAGCCCGGGCCAGGGAAGCTGCTCGCAAGGCGCGTGAACTGACCCGCCGCAAGGGGGCCCTTGATATCTCCAATCTCCCCGGCAAACTGGCCGACTGCCAGGAACGGGACCCCGCGCTGTGCGAACTCTATCTGGTCGAGGGTGATTCGGCCGGCGGTTCGGCCAAGCAAGGGCGCGACCGTAAGTTCCAGGCGATTCTCCCTTTGAAGGGTAAGATACTTAATGTCGAAAAGGCTCGCTTTGACAAGATGCTCTCTTCCCAGGAGATCGGTACCCTGATCACAGCGCTCGGCACCGGCATCGGCAAGGACGACTTTGATATTGCCAAGCTTCGCTACCACCGGATCATTGTAATGACCGATGCCGATGTAGACGGCTCTCATATCCTGACTCTGTTGCTCACTTTCTTTTTCCGCCAGATGCCGCAGATTGTCGAGCGGGGCCATCTATATATAGCCCAGCCGCCTCTCTACAAGGTGAAGCGGGGGCGTAAAGAGCTCTATCTGCGCAATGAGTCGGCAATGCAGAACTACCTGCTGGAAGAAGGAACCGAGGATTCTACCCTGTTCCTGGAAAACGGCGGCAAATCCTATACTGGCAAGCAGATCATCCCGATCCTCAAACAACTGGTTGAATACCGTACTCTGCTGGACAAGGTGGTACACAAGGGGATAAACGAAGAGGTCATCAGGCTTTGCCTAAGACTCGGTATCCCGTCTAATCTCGAAGACCTGGAAGGGCTGCACCCTCATATGGCAAAGCTCGCCACTGCTTCTCCCGGTGCCGAATCGAATATTCTGGAGGATGGCCGGGTCATCCTTCGCCTCGGCAATCTCCGCTATGCCCTTGATCAGCACGCGCTGGATATTCTTACCTCATATGAATACGGCTTGTTGCGGGAGAGCCACTCCCGGGTACGGGATCTTTTCGGTGACGGCCGGGCGGTTGTCTCCAGCGAAGGGAAGGAACAGCTTGAAACCACCAAGGGGCTCGACCTGCTCGCCTTTTTTATGGCTACAGCCAAGAAAGGGCTCTCTATCCAGCGATACAAGGGTCTGGGTGAGATGAATCCGGAACAGCTTTGGGAGACCACCATGGAACCGACCAACCGGACTCTGTTGCAGGTGAAGATTGAAGACGCGGTCGAAGCGGATAATGTCTTCACTGTTCTGATGGGTGATCAGGTTGAACCACGGCGCGAATTCATCGAGAACAATGCGCTGAATGTCTCTAATCTCGATATATAAATAACAAGACTGAGGAATCAGGATGCTCGAAATCATAACTAACAAAACAGCAGTTAATATTGAAGATGAGATGAAACGTTGCTACATGGATTATGCCATGAGCGTTATCATCGGCCGGGCGCTCCCCGATGTCCGCGATGGCCTTAAGCCGGTTCACCGGCGCTGTCTGTTCGCCATGCACGAGATGGGAAACGACTACAACAAGCCGTATAAGAAATCAGCCAGGGTGGTCGGTGACGTAATCGGTAAATACCACCCCCATGGTGATACTGCAGCCTATGACACCATCGTACGGATGGCCCAGGACTTTTCTCTCCGCTACCCCCTGGTGGACGGGCAAGGAAACTTCGGTTCAGTGGACGGCGACTCACCGGCAGCAATGCGCTACACCGAAATCAGGATGGATCAGCTGGCTCATGAATTGTTGAATGACCTGGACAAGGAGACGGTGGAGATGGGGGCGAACTATGACGGCTCTCTCGAAGAGCCGCTGGTGCTACCTGCTAAATTCCCCAACCTTCTGGTCAACGGCTCCTCTGGCATTGCCGTTGGTATGGCAACTAATATCCCGCCCCATAACCTGACCGAGGTGATCAACGGCATAATTGCCTATATAAGCGATCCCAGCCTGACGGTTGATGAGCTTATGGCATATGTCCCCGGCCCTGATTTTCCGACTGGCGGATTCATCTATGGCCGTGAGGGGATCATCCAGGGGTACCGGACCGGCCGTGGCATAGTTCAGATGCGGGCCCGGGCCTTTATCGAGACACAGAAGAAGAATGAACGTCAATCGATAATCGTCACGGAAATCCCCTATCAGGTGAACAAGGCGAACCTTATTACCAAGATTGCCGAACTGGTAAGGGAGAAGAAACTGGAAGGGATCAGTGATATCCGTGATGAGTCTGACCGGGACGGCATGCGCATAGTCATTGAGCTGAAGCGTGACGAAGAGCCGCAGATTATCCTTAATCATCTCTATAAGCAGACCCAGATGCAGTGCTCTTTCGGCATCAACATGCTGGCTATTGTGGCGGGACGGCCCAAGGTTTTGACACTTAGGGACGCTATCGCCCATTTTGTAGATCATCGCCGGGAGATAGTGACCCGCCGGACAATCTTCGATCTGAAGAAAGCAGAGGCCAGGGCTCATATTCTGGAAGGTCTGAAAATTGCTCTAGACTGGCTAGATACGGTAATCGAACTGATTCGTGCCGCGAAAAATCCGGAAGAAGCAAAGGCTGGACTTATGGCCGGGAACTTCTCCGATGTCAAGTTTGTCACTAAACTCGGGATTGTTGATGCCACCTTTGAGCCTACGGTTCAGCTGTCCGAGAAGCAGGCTCAGGCGATTCTGGAAATGCGCCTGCAGCGCCTTACCGGCCTGGAGAGGGATAAAATCCTACTGGAGTATGCAGAAATCCTCAAGTTCATCGAACGATTGAAGGAGATCCTCGCCTCTGAGGCAGAAATCCTCAAGATTATCGTCGGTGAACTGACCGATCTGCGGCAGAGGTTTGGCGATGAGCGCCGGACCGAGATCGTTGACCAGAGCGCCGAGATTTCCTTGGAAGATACCATTGTCGAAGAAGATATGGTGGTAACGGTCACCCATACCGGCTATATCAAGCGGAGTTCGGTATCGCTATACCGGGCGCAGCGCCGCGGCGGCAAGGGGAAGACAGGGATAAAGACCAAGGAAGAGGATTTCGTCGAACAGCTCTTCATCGCCTCGACCAAGGACTATCTGATGTTTTTCACCGACACCGGACGGGTCTACTGGTTGAAGGTCTATGAGATACCGGAAGGGAGCCGGACTACCCGCGGCAAGGCAATCGTCAACCTGTTGAATCTTGCAGCTGGTGAGAAGATCACCACGATTCTCCCGGTTAAGGAGTTCAGTGAAGACAGGTTCATAATAATGGCTACCCGTCTGGGGGTGGTGAAGAAGACATCCCTGGTGGTCTATTCCAATATCCGTTCCGGCGGGATCAACGCCGTTAATCTGGACGAAGGTGACAAGCTGATTGCCGTAGCGCTTACCGATGGGAAGCAGGACGTGCTCCTTGCCTCAAAAAACGGCAAGTCGATCCGGTTCAGGGAGGCAGATGCCCGTCCCATGGGTCGGGTTACCCGTGGCGTCAGGGGTATGACCCTGGAAGGTGATGATGTTGTGATTGGCATGGAGATTATCAACGAAATGACAGGTTCGACACTTTTCACCGTTACCGAAAACGGTTTTGGGAAGCGGACCGTACTTACCGAGTACCGTCTCCAATCCCGAGGTGGTAAAGGGGTCATAACTATCAAGACGACCGAACGGAACGGTTGTGTCGTAGACATCAAACAGGTAAATGATGAAAATGACCTTATGCTTATCACTGATCAAGGGAAGATTATCCGCATGCCGGTGGCTGGGTTCTCGGTGATAGGACGCAACACCCAGGGAGTTCGGTTGATGGTGACCGAGTCAGATGAGCGTATCGTTGCGGTGGCGCGCTTGGCGGAGAAAGAAGAAGCAGACAATATTGATGGTGAGATAGAGGACCTGGTCGCGACAGTAGAAATTGACAGCGAAGAGTAGGGATGTCTGCCTTCTGCGGAGGCCCCCTACGGAGAGGTGTAGTGTTCGATGGAATGCCGCAGAAAGATCGATGACAGCCTTAGGGAGCGACATGGTATTCTGCGGCTGCTGGAACGGTTGAAATGCGATACACTTTCGCTGACTGAACTGGATGAGATTGGTGGAAAACTGCAGAAAGCGGGTAAGCGAGCCCTGTCGCCATTGGTCCGGAGATTATGGCGTGAAGAAAACGGCGACCTGGTGGCACGCTATGCATATCTCCTTGATTTTTTCGATGATAATAGCTGGCTTGACCAACTGATTCAAATTACCCTCCGGCGCAAGGATCTTGAGCTGGAGGGTAAAGCTGCCCTGCTGGGGCTATTAGATGGCTGCGGGGTAGATGTGAGCTTACCGCCATTCGCTTCTCTACTGGAAGGTCTGGGAGGAGCACTTAGTGGATCTCTGCCACGACTGCTCGATTTGGGCGAAGAAGGCTTGATCTGTTGCGTTGAGGATATTCTGTTCTGCCCAATGGAACAGCGATTGGCCATAATAAGTCATATGCCAGCTGTTGATCATCCGTTGGTTGTCGATCTACTTGAAGTCTTGACGAGAATTGATGATGAAGAAATAGTTTCCTCAGCAGTAAATGCTCTGGGGAGGATTAGGAGCGTCAGAGCTGCTAACGTACTGCACCGCTTGGGGAAAATGGAGTCCATGCGGCAGAAGGACTTAGTAACAAGAAGTTTGCGCCGTTTATCGTTTCTCGGCATCGACACTACATCGGCTTCACCTATCGTTTCACTACCCCCTCTATATGCCGCATATGCCAGCCCGTTTGACGGAGCCGGCAATCGCTCCCTCTGTGTTGCACGAAAACAGGGGGGGAATATTCTAGTCCTATATCTGCACATCCACGAAACAAAAGGAATAAATGCTGCCTGGGGGGAAAATTCCTTGTCGGGGGCTGATTTTGAGCAGAGGCTCAATACGATGATTGATGAAGAAGGAATAGTGGAAGTTCCACTTGACTATGTTATGCTTCTCGTCAACGATGCTCTCTATCACAATCAGCTATCATGCAATTTTATGCCGGCAGAATATTATGTGCGTTGCGCTATTTTGGACACCGAACGGCTGTATCCTAACGAGTATCGGCTTGAGATTCCTGACACGTTTCTGGAAGCAATATCCCCAAAAGCGCAGCAGTTAAGTGTCAGTGCCACACTACTTGATCATGATTATTTTGCCGGATGGTTCCTCGCCACAGCCAAGATATACGAGTTGGCCGAAGAGTGGGCATGCTTTGAAAAAACTTTGAGCGGGCAAGCATTGACGCATGCTATCGAGGATATTCTGATAAAGTGTTGTCAGGAAGTCATTTATCCAGAACTGCAGAACCTGAGGAACCGGTTGTTGCGTACTGCAGAGCTGATGCGCAAAACCGCACAACCACTTTTTTGGCTGGAAAGGACTTATGCCACGTTTTTCAGTCTTTCATTGCCGCAACAGCAGTTGCATCGACACCCCTTTATCCAGCGGCTGGCACTGGAAAGCATGGAAGTAGCTCGTGAGGCCTTAGCTGAAGGCTATGATTTGCGGCAACAAGATGATGACGAAGTGTGCGACTAGGCGAGAATTGCTAAAAACATAGTCAGCTAAGGATACCCCTTGGATTCGATCGGTGCTTTAATATCTCAGGAGACAATCTAATAATGGATGAATCTATAGGAGTAATCGGTGCCGGAAGCTGGGGCACAACTCTGGCTAATCTGTTGGCGAAGAAGGGACATCCCGTTACCCTCTGGGCGTATGAACCGGAACTAGTTGAAGAAATGTCGCAAACCAGGGTTAACAGTCTATTCCTTCCCGGAGTAAGCCTGTCGCCGCGGTTGAGTTTTTCTAATAATCTTCATGATACGGTAAGAGGCAAGAAATTAATTCTCTGTGTAGCTCCTTCACAGGTAGTACGCGAGATTGTCGGCCTTATCCTGCCTGAGTTAGCGCCAGACGTCATTATTGTCAGTGCCTCCAAAGGGATTGAGCTGGATTCTTTACAGACGGTATCGCAGATATATGAAGAGCTATTGCCAGCCACTCTTTTCCGTAGATTTGCCGTTATTTCCGGGCCAAGTTTTGCCCGCGAAGTAGCTCTGGAGATGCCAACTGCGGTAGTGGCTGCTGCAACGGATACCGAGATTGCGGAATATGTGCAACATATATTCAATACCGGGTATTTCCGACTGTACACCAACAATGATGTGATTGGTGTCGAATTGGGAGGAGCGATAAAAAATGTTATTGCTATTGCTGCCGGCATAGCGGACGGGTTAGGATTCGGATTTAACACGCGGGCCGCGCTCATAACCCGTGGCCTGGCGGAGATGACACGACTTGGCCAAGCAATGGGGGCACAATCGGCAACATTTGCAGGTCTGGCAGGTATGGGCGATTTAGTTCTTACTTGTACCGGAGATCTCTCTCGTAATCGTACCGTTGGCATTAAGATTGGCCAGGGAATCCCGCTGACAAAGATTCTTGAAGAGATGCGTATGGTTGCCGAGGGGGTAAAGACTACCAAATCGGCATTTGAACTGGCATCCCGAATCGGGGTGGACATGCCAATTATTGAGCAGGTATATCGGGTAATCTATGACAACAAACAGGCCTGTACTGCTGTTGCTGAACTTATGTCCAGAAATCTGAAAGCTGAAGGGCCATGAAACTTCGGCAGGATATTTACAAGCTGACGGGGTAACGCTCATTAGTTTGTCTTTACCCGTCTGGGGTACGTCAGGTATGGGAGCTTCTGGTGATTCCTCGTCTGAGCATTCGCAGTAGGTTACTCTTATCCATTCTGCTTATTCTGCTGGTTTCTTATGCTACCCTAGTATTTACTACCATCAAGAATGTTAATGCTTCTCTGGAAGAGAAGATCGACAAGGACCTGGAGGAGAATCTCCGCTACGTAAAAAGCCAGTATCTTGCTCGAGCAGAGCTGGTACAGTATTCACTTCAACAGATATTAGCCGAGCCTTCTGTACAGCTGCAAATTCGCCAGAACGACATAAATTGGCTGAAAGACGCACTGGCAAGGTGGCATAAGCTGCTCCCCTTTATTGACCTGCTCAATGTCTTAACTCCCGAGAATATAGTAATAGCAAGAGTTAGTAGCGCAAAAAAAGGGGATAGCTTTGCTATGCCTGGAGTGATAGAGAGCGCCTTAAAGTCCAAGGTCCCGGTGATTACAACAGAACTGGTACCCTCAAGCATGCTTCTTGATGAGGGTGAGCTGGGACATCAATTATCACTTCCTGCTGATGGGCAGGCAATGATGGTAACGATTGTTATACCTGTTTATTCAGATGCTGGCGAGCTGCTTGGAGTTGTTGTCGCAGGCGATGTCATCAATCGTGACCCTCATCTCCCCTTTCGGATTCAGGAGATTTTCGGTAAAGAAGTTGAAGTTATGATAACCCAGCGTGGCTATAGGATTGCCAGCAGTGTTGCCGAAGAGATGCCGGTCTTTTCAACACTATCGGAAGATATTCAGGCACGTCTTAATACTGGCAAATCCTATCGCGGTGAAGCCGATTTTGGGGGGAAGATCTATGAAACTACATTTGCCCCGATAATTAACGGCAGTGGCGAAGTAATCGGCTCACTATCGGTTGCCCTTTCTAAAGAAGATTTCAATCGTATCCGGCGACATAATCTACGCAATATATTTGCCTCGGCAGTAATCGGAATTTTCCTCTCGTTTGCCATCGCTTTTGTGGCGGCACGTCGTCTTACCAGACCTTTGCTAAAGCTTGCCCGTGGTGCGCAGAACATCGAAGCTGGTGATCTGAACCAGCAGGTGAAGGTTGATCAGGAGGACGAAGTCGGCATGCTGGCTAATTCCTTTAATCGAATGGCCAGCGCCTTGGCGGAGCGGGATCGGATAATTACCAAGAAAAATGAGGATCTGCAGGATTTGAATGATTCTCTGGAACGTAAAGTTGCTGCTCGAACCGCGGAACTGAGCATTGAGATGGAGCGCTTGGAGGCAATCCTTACCAGTATGGCAGAAGGGGTTGTGGTCACCAATCGTGACAACCGGGTTGTTCTTTTTAATCCTGCGGCCCAGAAAATATTTGACCTGATGCCTCATCGACTGATCGGACAATCACTTTCGGACGCAGAAGACCTGGGGAGTTTTTCGCCGGTAGTAGAATTGCTTACCCGAGGTGAAGTGGGGGGGGAGATACTTCTTGGACGTGAAGAAGAACTGTTCGTGCGGGGGAAGAAACTGAGATGCAACATCTCCCCTTTGCTTGATGCAGATGGAGCATTCGCTGGCGTGGTCATGTCGATCCGTGATGTGACCATGGAAGAAGCGGTTGACAGGATGAAGACCGAGTTTATCTCTACCGTATCACACGAATTGAAGACTCCGTTGACATCGATGAAGGGAGCCCTGCAGTTCATAATCAGTAAAAGTGAACATCTCAGCCAGACAGACCGAGACCTCTTGTCGGTCTGTCTCCGCAATACAGATCGACTCATCAGATTGGTCAATGATATTCTAGACATCTCTAAAATCGAAGCAGGTCGGCTGGAGCTCAACTGCCAGCCATTAGCAATTCATCCACTAATAGCCAGTGCTTTGGAAGAGATTAAAGGTTTTGCTTTAAATAAAAATATTGCTATCAAGAACGAGGCGAAAGAGGAGTTGCCAAAGATCTATGGTGATCAAGACCGTCTGCTGCAGGTTCTAAGCAATCTTTTATCCAATGCGGTTAAATTTTCCCCTGTAGATGAAGAAATTCAAATTTTTACGCAGCGGGAGGGTAACTACATTATAATTTCAGTTGCAGACAAAGGCAGAGAGATCGAGTGGTCTGATCGTGATAAACTCTTTAAAAAATTCCAACAGCTGGACTCAGAGCAGAACGGCGGCAGGGATGGGACAGGACTTGGGCTGGCTATTTGCAAGGAGATTATTGAACGGCACCACGGCAGGATATATTACCAGACCGGGACAAATGGAGGTAATATCTTTGCCTTTACGGTGCCAGTATGCGAGGAACAGCCATGAATCGGCACATGATTCTGATAGTCGATGATGAAGCGGATATCGCCCTTATTCTTAAACTACAACTGGAAGATGCCGGGTTTCAAACAGTTCGGGCACGCGATGGTATCGAAGCTTTGGAAATACTTGGTCGGCAGAAGTTTGCCCTCATTCTACTTGATATCAGGATGCCGCGTATGGATGGGATCCAGGTGCTGACTAGAGTTGTGGCAGAATATCCAGATACTGCGGTCATGATGATGACTGCCCATGGCAGCGAAGATATTGCGGTCGCAGCTATGAAGAAGGGGGCAATTGACTATATTGCCAAACCATTTTCCACAGATGATCTTGTGAAACGGGTGGAGCGGGCGATTGAATTCAATACAACAAAACTGGCCAATCTTAGGCTACAGCGACAGTTGGCAGAAGAACGCCAGCGCAGTGCAGCGATTCTCGAAGGGATGGCCGATATCCTTGTAGCAGTTGATGCCGATGGTCGGATCATGACCGTAAACCGGCGCGGTGAAATTACTTTTGGTGCAGAACGAGGGAAGTTGGTGGGGGAGTCAGTAGTAGATGTAATGATAGCAGATATTCCCCCGGAGCATCTACCCTGTAAGATAGTCCTAGCTACCAGAACTCATTGTCTTGACAAGACATATAATTTGCTGCTGACCACCGGCACGATACCGGTACTCTCAAGCGCCGCGCCACTCCTAAGTGAAACTGGCGAACTGCTCGGCAGTGTGGAAATAATTCGCGATATATCTGCCTTGAAGGCGCTGGAACAGGAAAAAGAGGATTTTGTCAGTATGCTATCCCATGATTTGAAGACACCGTTGACGGCGGTGGTTGGCTCCATTGACCTGGTCCGCGAGGGGAGGCTCGGTGTTATCAATGCAGATCAGCGGGAATACCTGGAATCAGCCATGGAGAGCTGCCATGAAATGGTAGAGATGATCGACACCTTGCTGGATGTACACCGTTTTGAGGCGGGGAAGATGAAACTCTCGTTTCGTAGTGAAGACCCTAAGGCACTGATTCAAAAAGTACTGATACGCTTTAAGCCGATTGCGAAGCGAGCCCAATTGCAGCTAAAGGAGTTACTGCATGACAACTTACCGTCAATTAAAGTAGATCGGGGTAAATTTTCCAGGCTGTTAGGCAATCTTCTTTCAAATGCGGTAAAATTTACCCCAGAGGGAGGGAATATCAATATAGTTGCAGAGGGGGTCGTTACTTTTTCATCAATTAGAGATTCAATCCCAAAGGAGTCTTATCCATTTCTAGAGACACAAGATTCACGAAGATTTCTTCAGTTGAGCGTACAGGATAGCGGCGTAGGAATACCACAGGAGGCCTTGGGGACCATATTCGACCGATTCGTCCAGGCCGAAAATCGACGCTTGGGGAAAACCTCAGGGACCGGCCTCGGACTCGCCTTCTGTCGTAAAGTAATGGATGCCCACAACGGCTATATCTGGGCAGAGAGTTGTAGAAAAAAGGGTAGTAACTTCATCCTGCTCTTCCCTGCCGATACAGATTAGAAGATATCTAAGGTCGTGGCTGATATCTATTGAGATGGTATACTATAAAACATCCCCGCAATATTTTCAGGAATTAGGCACTTCTGTAGTTCGCCATGATAATCAAGCTGTATTTTATGTGGCCCGTAGGCTGAAGCTTAGATGGCCTCAATAGACTTGACCGGATAAATGTCCCATGAATATGGTGGAGAGGCTGAATGGAATCAAAATTACGAGTACTATTAGTTGAGGATTCAGAAGATGATACGATGCTGTTGCTGCGGGAAATCCGTCGTGGTGGCTATGACCCGGTATCTGAAAGGGTCGACACAGCAATAGCCATGAAGGCAGCATTAGCAGGAAATATCTGGGATCTGGTCATATCTGATTATCGTATGCCGCAATTCAGTGCTCCGGCAGCACTTGAAGTACTGCAGGAGAGCGGGTGCGACATCCCATTCATCATAGTATCCGGGAAGATCGGTGAGGATATGGCTGTGGCCGCAATGAAGGCCGGAGCCCACGACTACCTGATGAAAGGTAATCTGTCACGTCTTGTGCCAGCCATTGAAAGGGAATTACGTGAGGCGTCAGGGAGACAACAACGAAGGTTGGCAGAAGAGGCGATCCGCCACGGCAAGATGGAATGGGAGGCGGTTTTTGATGCTTTATCGGACCTAATTATTCTCACAGACCTGAATGGGAAGATTCTGCGCTGCAATAAAAGGGTAACGGCATATTTCGCCTCCTATTACAAAGAAATGGTGGGAAAGCAGATAACGGAGTTATTGTATGGAGCGAATAAACCTGAAGCAAAAGCATTCCAGTTTCCGCACAAATTAACTGCTGGACTGGAAGATGACCTGCGGTTTCCAACTCTCAAAGGTTGGTTCAATGTCGCCTGCTACCCGATGTTTCTAGAGCAGGAGAAGCCACATGGGATAGTTTTCATAATAAAGGATATAACTAAACGTAAGCGGATGGAAGAGGAGAAGCGGCTGACAGACCGCGAACTTCTGACTCTTTATGCAATTGCTTTCCGTCTTAATTCCAAAAGTGGTACACAGAAAATTATGGAGGATCTGCTGTTTCAGCTACATAATATGCTGGAGATAGATTTTTCCTGTATCCATCTACTGGATGACCGGGGCAATTTGAAGCTTGTGGCATCACTCGGGTTGACAAAAAAATTTGAAGCAGCCGCAAAAAAAATGCCGCCAGCTTTAAAATGGGTAGAGGATGTGTTGGCAGGAAAACCTTTCAAAGGTAAAGGGATTGAGGGGCATCTCCCGGCGACAATAACTGCAGCGGCAGAGGAGATGGGGATGCACGGCTGGTGCGCAGTCCCTCTGAAAATCGGTGTTGATGTTACTGGCATGCTATTGGTGGCACATCGTGCGGAAAAAAGCTATACCGACCGGGAGGTATTTCTCCTTTCATCTATAGCTAATCAGCTGGCAGTACTCATTGAAAATCATCTATTATACGACCAGACTAAGGAGAAGGCGGAAGAATTGCAGCGCAGTCGGCAAGAGTTAAAAGAAAATCTGCAACAGGTAAAACGGGCCAATATTGAACTTGGGCGTCTTAATGCGGCAAAAAACAGCTTTATCGGGATGGCCTCCCATGAACTGAAAACGCCGATTACCTCAATACAGGGGGGAATTCAGTTTTTACTCCACTACAGTGGGATGCAGATGACCACTGAACAGCATGATATTATGACTTCGGTATTCGAGGGTATATCACAGCTGAAAGCTCTGGTTGACGACCTCCTCTCCATTTCACGTATCGAAGCAGATGGCATCTCTTTACAGAAAAAACCACTAAATCTAATTACCTTAAGTAGAGAAGTCTATGAAAGTTTTACTTTGGCGCTTTCAAAGAGGAATATCAAGGTACAGATCAATACAAACGAGCAACTCGTCTTAGTAGACGATGGATTTTCCCGGCTGGTGGTACGAAATCTGCTGGAAAATGCCATTAAGTTCACCCCAGATGGAGGTAAAATCACCGTTCAGGGGGCGATAACATCGGGAGCCGAACTGCTTAAACAAGGGGGGATAATTAAACCATTTTATCCCGGTTTCGCAAAAGCAGTAAGTCCGAACGCTAGCTTCTATAGGCTAGATATTGAAGACAGTGGCATCGGCATACCAGTAGAGGAGCAGCAACGTATATTCGACAAGTTTTACGGGGTCGGAGACATTGCCTATCACTCATCAGGCAAAACCGATTTCATGTCCAAGGGGTCCGGGCTTGGACTCTCCATAGTAAAAGGTATTATGGATGCCCATGGCGGCATGGTCTGGGTAGCTTCCGGTCCGGAAAGGGGGGGGAGTACATTTTCGCTTGTTTTCCCCATGGGATAGAGACCATGTATTTGACATTAATGGTGAATAGTGAATAGTGGATCTCTGCAAACCGCAATCAATCTGCAAAATGTATCAAAGCTTTACGGAGCTATCAGGGCTGTTAACGAGTTTTCTCTGACGGTGCAAAGGGGGACCATTTTCGGCTTACTTGGTCCTAATGGCGCCGGGAAGACCACTCTGATCAGGATTCTGACGTCACTTCTCCGCCCAACATCCGGTATTGCTAGGGTGGAAGGGCATGATGTGCTCAAAGAGGGGCGAATGGTTCGTAGCCTGATCGGTGTGGTGCCTCAGGAAAACAATCTTGATCGCTACCTTACCGCTCGTGAGAATCTGATTCTGCACGCCAAGATGCACGGAATCGCTGCAACTGACTATCAGAGGCGTATTGATGAACTATTAGAACTGATAGGCTTGGCAGGACGGCAGCATGAATTTCCCGACACCTTTTCCGGGGGCATGCAGCGGCGTCTGGTAGTGGTTCGAGCCCTTATCCATAATCCTCGCGTACTGTTTCTTGATGAGCCTACCACCGGGCTAGACCCGCAATCACGCCGAGCAGTTTGGGATTATATCCAGTCCCTTAAAGCAAAGATGACAATATTTCTCACCACCCATTACATGGATGAGGCGGACGCTCTCTGCGACCGGATTGTCATTATGGACTATGGCAGGGCTCTGGTAGACGGAACTGCTGCTGAATTGAAGGAGCGGTTGGCCCATGCGCACATGTATGAACTGGAATTCAAAGAGAATGAAGAGCAATACGAACAGATTCTTCGCGCATTGCCATTTGTAAGGAATCTGCAGCGCACAGGGAATCTGTTCCGCCTCTCCCTGGCCGGAGAAGAATTCATAAAACCCCTGATGGACACGCTCGGTAATGACGATATCCGCAAGATCTGTCTGAGGGAGCCTACACTTGAAGATGTCTTCATTGAACTGACAGGAAAAGAGGTCCGTGAGTGATAGGCATGGAGATTAAGAAGTTATGTGCTTTTAATCGCTGGGATAACTATGTTTAAAGGCGCCTTGGCGATATTCTGGCGGGACCTGCTGGTACTCCGGCGGTCTATCTTCTCCGAGATGCTGGCAGTGATAGCCTACCCGCTTACCCTCTATCTCGCCTTTGGTTTCGGGCTCAAAGGTTATATAGCTGACGTGGATGGGGTCCCCTACGCTCTATTCATCGCACCGGGATTGATCTCTATGACAGCGGTCAGTGCTGCTTTTAATGACAGTGCCTGGAGTGTCTGGTTTCACCGTCGGGTACAGCGGACTATTGAGGAGTACCGGGTCGCACCAATAACGGCCTATGACATTGTCATCGGGAAAATTATCTCGGGATTTGCCCAGGGGGCTCTAAAGGGGCTAGTCGTTGCAGTGGTGATATATCTTCTTACCCCGTTTCGCTTCCCTTTGCCTCATCTGCTGGTATACATCTATTTTATTTTTCTTGGTTCCATGATCTTTTCCTGTGTTGGCACCATCTGCGGGACCTTGCTGGACAAACCGGAGAATATCGGCCGGATCGAGGCGGTTGTAATTGTACCGCTCATCTTTATGTCCGGGCTCTTCTTCCCCCTCTCTTCATATCCGGCAGATGCACTGACTGCCATAAACCTGCTCCCCACCACCGCCATCTTCGAAGGGGCTAGACAGGCGCTTCTTCTTGGTCGGCTCGGTCTGCAGCACTCCTCCATTTTACTTGTCACCGCTATAATCGCCTTTGCTCTGGCGGCATACATATTTAACCGGAAGATGTCCGAATAATACTCTGCGACCGGGGTGAATCTTCTTGAATTCAAGAGGCTTTTCATAGTAAGATTACATGATTGTACGTACGCCCTGTAAAGGGCCGTTTCTTTCTGGAGATAATGTATGGCTGAAGATTTCATCCCCAAATGGATTGCCTGGGAGACCACCCAGAAATGCAATCTTAAATGTGTCCACTGCCGCTGTTCCTCGGACATGACCTCCTCCGAGGGGGATTTTACCACTACCGAAGGTAAAAAACTTCTCCTGGAGATATCCGAATTTTCCAAGCCTGTGGTTGTCTTGTCCGGTGGTGAGCCGTTACTGCGACCGGACATCTTTGAGCTTGCCGAATATGGGACCTCTCTGGGGCTACGCATATGCATGGCCACAAATGGTGCACTGGTAAACGATGAGGTCTGCGAGAAGATGAAGAGGGCAGACATCAAAATGGTCTCCCTGTCGCTGGATGGATCAACAGCAGCAGTTCACGATGACTTCAGGCAATGTCCAGGGGCATTTCAGGGGGTGGTTAATGCTGCCGATTACTTCCGCAAGCATGGCCAGAAGTTCCTTATCAACTCATCATTCACTAAACGGAACCAGCACGATATTGCCAATACCTTCAAAGTGGCAAAGTCACTCGGCGCTACGGCCTGGTATATGTTCATGATTGTCCCGACCGGCCGCGGCGAAGAGATCATGAGTGAACTTATTTCTAAAGAGGATTACGAAGAGATACTCGACTGGCATTATCAGCAGGAGAAGTTGGAGGACGATATCCTGATGCGTCCGACCTGCGCCCCCCACTATTACCGGATCGTCCCGCAGAAGGCCAAGGCCGAAGGGGTCAAGTTCGAGCGCCGCTCCCTCACCTTCTCCACCGGAGGTGGCAAGGGGTGTATTGCAGCACAGACCATCTGCCTGATCGACTGCTTCGGCAACGTCAAGCCCTGCTCCTATTTCCACCGGACAGCGGGCAACGTGAAGACAACACCGTTCCGGGAGATATGGGAGAACTCGGAGATATTCAAGGAACTGAGGGACTTCAAGGCGTACAAGGGGAAGTGTGGCCAGTGCGAATATCTCAACGTCTGCGGCGGCTGCCGGGCGAGGGCGGATGCAGTCTACGGGGATTATATGGAAGAAGAGCCGTTCTGCAACTATGTGCCCATAAGAATTCAGAAGGCGAAAGATTAGAAACTGCTGGTCCACTAAAGAGACGAAAAAACACGAAAGGGTTAAAACCCGAAACCAGGTCAGCTTCTTTTTCGTGCCTTTAGTGGATTTCGTGGACTGCATAAAGGTTTTCGGTGATTTGACTAAAGAAGGAGGATTTTTCCCACATGAATACACGTTTTCTCGATGCCTGCTGGGGCAAACCGGTTGACCGGACCCCGGTCTGGCTGATGCGCCAGGCAGGCCGCTATCTTCCTGACTACATGCGTGTCCGCTCTAAGTGTACCTTTCTGGAGCTCTGCAAGACTCCGGAACTGGCAGCCGAAGTGACCATCCAGCCGGTGGATATCCTTGGCGTTGATGCCGCCATTCTCTTTTCCGATATTCTCACCCCGGTTGAGCCGATGGGGTTAAAGTTGGATTTTGTCCCAGGACCGGTTTTCGAGAACCCGGTAAGAACCATGGCCGATGTAGAGGCTTTGCGCATCCCAGACCCGGAGCAGGATGTCCCCTATGTGCTGGAGGCGATTCGAATTCTTCGCCGGGAACTGGAGCATAAGGTACCGTTGATCGGATTTGGCGGAGCGCCCTTTACGCTCGCTTGTTACATGGTCGAAGGGAAAGGGTCCAAAGACTGGGCCAACATCAAGCGGATGATGTATACCGCGCCAGATATCTATGCCGCACTGATGGAGAAGGTGACTATGATGGACATGGAGTACCTGAATGCGCAGATTAAGGCTGGCGCCCAGGCTATCCAGATCTTTGACACCTGGGGGGGGGTCCTCTCTCCAGTCGACTACGAACGCTATGTCCTCCCCTACACGACGAAACTGATAAACGGACTTAACCGGCAGAACACTCCGATCATCCACTTTGTAAAGGGGGCTGGCACCATGCTGAACATCGTGCAAAAAGCGGGTGGCGATGTGATGGGGCTTGATTGGCACACCAACCTAGCTACGGCTCGCGACATTCTAGGGCCAAAGATGGCTGTGCAAGGGAATCTTGACCCAACGGTTCTCTATGCACCTAAAGAAATTATCGAACGGGAAGTGCAGCGGGTTCTGGATGAAAACGCCGGTCGCCCGGGACATATCTTCAATCTTGGGCATGGCATCCTCCCGACGGTACCGCCGGAGAATGCTATTCAGATGGTCGAATGCGTGCACAGGCTGTCACAGCAGTAGCTTTTTGAAGACGTAGGAATTCCTGCCGCTCAGATACTTAGATTGGCGATAGGTTTGAAATAGAAAAGAGCATATAGTTAATGAAAGGCCCGCCTTTACGGCGGGCCTCGTTTTATATTGCTTCCTAGTTCCCCTTTTCAAGGGTAATTGCCGGCAAGTGTTACTACCGGGTCGATACGACTCACTGCTTCACTTTTCTGCCTGGTGGAGTATCTACGATAGAATCGCCCTCCTTTTCCGACAGTCTTTTAAAGGTAGCTACCTGATATTAATATAACATCGATTGTGAATATAAACAGTCTGTTAAAATATTTATTTCAGGGTATAATTATAGAGTTTGAGAGGGCAGCGTAATTTGCTGCCTTTTCATTTTTCTGCCAGAGGCTGATGGTCTCAGCCCGTGTCGTAGCGCAGACCGAAAAAGGAAATACCCGGATGGTGAGCGGCATCAGCAGGATACTACTCATAATTGTTGCAATCTATTGCGGCTATGCTCTACTCTGTTTTATTTTTCAGCGCTATCTTCTTTACCCGGGCCGAGGTTTCGCCTCCTCCAGTGCAATTCCGGCCACATACAACAATATCGAAAAACTCTGGCTGGAGACTCGATTTGGACGTAACGAGGCTTGGTTTCTGCCGGCTAAAGGGGCCCATCCCGGGCGGCATCCGGCAGTCCTCTTTTTCCATGGTAACGGGGAAATAATCGATTCTCTGCCGGGAGAATTGGAAGGTTTTCGCAAACTGGGGATTGCGGTGCTACTGGTCGAATACCCCGGATATGGCCGATCTCCTGGGAGCCCATCCGAAGCCAGCATCACTGCAGCCGCTGTATCTGCCTATGACTGGCTCATAAGCCGAACCGATATTGATCGCAACAGGATCATCGCCTTTGGCCGCTCCCTCGGGGGTGGACCGGTCTGTGCACTCTCCCGGCAGCGCCAACTTGCCGCCCTGATTCTTCAGTCACCCTTCACTTCGACTCGCCCATTTGCTCGACGCTATCTGCTGCCCGGATTTCTACTGCGTGATGTCTATGACAACCGGGCTGCGCTCAACGTTTATAATGGGCCAGTATTGATCATGCATGGTCTCCATGACGATATCGTACCTGTTTCCCATGGGAAGGAATTGGCACGGGTTGCCCGCCATGCCAGCTTTGTCCCCCTCCCTTGTGCCCACAACGATTGTCCTCCTGATATTAGCGAGTTCTGGCGGCTGGTAGGAGAATTTCTCCAGACAAACCGGCTTGTCTCTTCCAAGTGAGGTTATTACTAATTTGAAAGGCCTGCCATTCCGGCAGGCCTTTCTGTTTGGTAGATCTTTGCACCCTGTCACGCAGGGTTTATGCGGCGGTTATTGCCGCCGTCTCATATACTGCCTAAGCTTTTCCTCGGGGTTTACGTCCTCGATTAAGGTAACCTCCTTGGCAGTAAGATTAGGTAGCTACCCTGATAAAATTATACCACAGTAAATGGGGTATGTTGCAAGCTGTTTTCTTTACCTTGATAATTGAGGATAGAAGGTAACGATTTAACAACAAGAATGATTATAACTATATTAATCTCACCCAGGGCAATAACTAGACTCGCTATTGACCGATAGCTTGTTATTGATATATCTTGCTAAACAAGAAACTTACCAGGAGGTAGCATGACTGACAAACAGGCGGGAGGACTTATCCATTTTGCAGTCACCGTAATCAGTAAGGACCGTCCCGGCATAGTTGCCGATACCACGGAGATACTATTCCGGCTCGGCTGCAATATCGAGGACTCTAGCTGTACCATGCTCGGTGGCGATTTTGCCATGATCCTCATTGTCTCGCATCCACGCCCTTTTGCCAAAACCAGGCTGACGGAAGAATTCAAGGTATTAAAAGAGGAGAAACAGATCGCTGCGGTGGTCAGGATGCTGGACGAGAATGAGGTTCTTGCTAGCAAGCTTTCGGGAGAACTTTGCCTGGTATCGGTATACGGCTCCGACCAACCTGGGATAGTCTATCGTGTTACAAGGGCGTTGGCAGATCGCCGGGTCAATATCATGGACCTGAATACCAAACTGATCGGCACCCCGGAAGCCCCTGTTTATGTACTGATGCTGGAGGCAACCCTGCCAGAGGGGATGAATGTCGAGGAATTGGCAGGTCAGCTGGAAAATCTGAAAAAGGAGTTGCAGGTGGAGATCGGGGTACGCCCCATAACCACTGTGACGCTCTGAGTCAGATGCCGGCGCAAAATATTCTTCACTATCCACACCCCATATTAAAAAAACTCTGTCGCCCAATCGTTGTTATTGACAGGGAGATTGCCACTCTCATAGATGATCTGGTGGATACCATGCGGGCCGGGCCTGGGTCTGTTGGGGTTGCGGCACCGCAGATCGGTGTTTCGTTACGCGCCTGCGTCGTTGATGTCTCTGCTCATCGCTATGGTAGCAAAGACAATCACGGCCTGCTGGTGCTGATAAACCCTGAGATTATCCAACGGGAAGGGTGCGCCATCATGCGGGAAGGGTGCATGAGTGTCCCTGACTATACAGGCGATGTGGAGAGGTCGACCAGCATAATGGTCCGCTATCTGGATAGCAATGGAATCCCTCGGGAGATCAGGTCGAACGGCTTTGAAGCGGTTGCAATCCAGCATGAAATGGATCATCTGGATGGCATCCTTTTTCTCGACCGGATTACTTCCCTGAAGACCGGCCTGTTCCGGCGCAAAAACTACCGCTAAAGGTGTAATGCTAATAGTGCGGCGGCGGCTCTTCTTCGTCTACGGTTTTTGTCACAGACGGGGCAATTTGCTGCATCTGATCCCTTAGTTGGCGTAATCCCGTCTGCATCTCTACAATGGATTGCTGTTGGCTGAAGACTATGTCGCTCAACTCCTGGATGGTCCTTTCCTGATGGGTGAAACGGATCTCCAGTTCAGTAACTCTATTATGCATTGATGCTCCTTCCTTTGTGACCTACTATAACATAATAGCACAGCAGACGGCCGCCTCCAAGGCAGCTTTTCCGGCATTGCATCTTTGCTTAAATTCTGTTACCACTGTAAGTAACATCTTGTCGCAATAATACAATCAATGAGGTATTCATGACAGCAAAGACCGCTGTTCTGCTCCTGCAGATGGGGGGGCCTGATTCCCTCGAAGCGGTGGAGCCCTTTCTTATCAACCTATTTTCCGACCGGGATATAATCAAGATCGGCCCGGCCTTTCTGCAACCTGTTCTCGCCAGGATCATTGCCAAACGTCGTACTTCGAAAGTAATAGATTACTATGACAAGATTGGCGGCAAATCACCGCTGCGGGAATTGACTGAGGCCCAGGCACGGGCGCTTGAGGAGCAACTCGGTAGTGATTACCGTTGTTTTGTAGCGATGCGCTACTGGAAGCCGACCACCATTGAGGCTCTGGCTGCCATCAGAAAAGAGGGAATCGAGCGGATTATCGCCCTCTCCCTATACCCCCACTATTCCAAGGCTACCACCGGCTCGAGTATCAAAGAACTGGAAAGGGTGCTGGGGGAGGCGGGAGTAAGCTTCCAGGTAAGTTACATAGACCGCTTCTTCGACCATCCGCGCTATATTGATGCCTTGGCAGAACAGATTAGCACCGGGCTGGCAGAGTTTCACCCCTTGGCAGACCGGGAGATCCTCTTTTCTGCTCACTCACTCCCGCAATCTTTTATCGATGAAGGTGATCCGTATCTGTTACATGTCAAGGAGACGGTCCGGCTGGTTATGGAAAGATTCAGCGAGGTCCCTTTTCACCTGGCCTTCCAATCCCGTGCCGGGCCGGTGAAGTGGCTGGAGCCGGACACAGAAAAGATGCTTGACCAGCTTGCGGAAAATGGCTGCAAGAATCTGCTGATAGTCCCGCTCTCTTTTGTCTCGGACCATATCGAGACTCTTTACGAGATTGATATCCAGTATGCAATGAAGGCGTTCAAGCTTGGCTATGCCAAGGTGCGCCGCAGCAGTTCTCTCAACAGCAGTCCAACGTTCATCGATTGTCTGGCTGAGTTGGTGAGGCAAAAGGTGAAGAGTGACGAGTGAATGGAAAACCTGCCATATCTGCGGTATTGAATATTCAGCAGCAGAAGCTGATACAATATACGCAGCTACCGGGGAGTGGCTGGCCGGGGAGATCTGGCGAGACAGCGGTAAATTATGCTCGCAGTGCCTGGAAAGTCGTGCAAAACTGGCAATGATGTACATAATAGATAGGTGAAACCATGGAAACAGTTACACTTGATGGCATTACTCTCTCCCTGGCACGGCCGGTGGAACTGGCACTTCGCTGGGTAGGTCAAGAGGAGTTGCTGAAACAGCTTCTGGCTGCCTGGATGGTAATCGATTCACGTGATATCCCCTTCAATCCACGGCTTATCGGCAAGCCAGGGGTCGGCAAGACTACCCTTGCCTATGCAGCAGCCAAGCGTCTTGGGCGTCCGGTCTATCTATTCCAGTCGACTATGGACACCCGCCCCGAAGACCTGATAATCACCCCGGTCATCGGCCCGGACGGCAAGATACAGTACGCCGCCTCTTCGCTAGTGACTGCCATGATAAAGGGGGGTATTGTTATTATAGACGAGGGGAATCGGATGAGCGAAAAATCTTGGGCTTCGCTTGCTCCTTTACTGGATGACCGCCGCTATGTCGAGTCGATCATCACCGGTTTGCGGGTTCTAGCCCATTCTGATTTCCGTATCGTCGTCACTATGAATGATGACTCTTCCACCTTTGAGGTGCCGGAGTATATCCACTCGCGTTTGCAGCCGCAGATATACATCGATTTCCCTGATGCCGAGGAGGAGTTGCAGATTCTCAAGGAGAATCTCCCCTTTTCTGGCAGCAGCATCCTCAAATATGTGGTCGATTTCCTGCAGAGGGCCCACGGGGCAGACGAACCTTATTCGGTCCGGGACGGCATAAACATTGCTCGTTACGCTCTGAAGATGATGCATGGGCTTGACCAGGAGCCAAAAGAACTGTTGCCGTTGGCAGTGGAGCGGATACTTGGAGAAGAGGCTCTTCGTTATTTGAAATAGGGATAAAATTGAAGGTATCCCGACCTTGTAGCACATTTCACGGTTATTTCCATGCCCCATCGTCTCTACTTAGAACAATTCGGCAACGTTCATGCCCTGCCGGTGCTTCATTACCGGATGGAGTTCGCCCACCTGGTACGACAGGCAGTGGAAATGCTTCGCCCAGATTGCATAGCCATAGAATTGCCGGCCACCATTGAACCCGGATTTTTACGTGGGGTCAAGCGACTTCCTGAAATATCGATACTTAGCTACGATATAAGCGCAGCCAAACTGCTTAGAGGAAAAGTTGCAGATTCCGGCAAGCATAATATTTACCTGCTTATCGAACCGGCAGATCCCTTGGTTGAGGCTGCCCGACAGGCAGTGGAAAAAGAGCTGCCGCTGCACTGTATCGATATCGATCTTGATGACTACCCTATTCACGAAGAACCTCTCCCTGATTCCTATGCAGTGCAAAGGATCGGTCTTGCTGCCTACTACCGTGAGTTTCTGGCTGCCTTTACCAAGGTTGAACCTGACCAGGAGGATTTGCGCCGGGAAAAGGGGATGGCATTCCGGTTGCAACAACTAGCCGGTGTATATAAGAGGGTATTGTTTGTTTGCGGCATGTATCATCTTTCCAGAATAAGGGGATTTTTCGCCAACTCTCAGGCAGAACCGTTGACAAGAGTGAGGCGAGACAATGTCCGCCTTTTCAACCTTCATCCCGAATCTTGTGTCGAGATCCTTGGAGAATTCCCGTTTCTTTCCGCCATTTATGAATTGCGCCGCCGCCCCCTGCCTGAAGTAGTGGAGGTGCCGGGGCTGTCATTAAGGAAGCGTTACAGCGTTTTTGAACTTATAGCCGGTGGCAGGCAAGTGCCGGATGAGGCAGCAGTGCTTCAGGCTGCCCTGGAAAAGAGTGCCAGGCAAGTGGGGAGCAGCGGGGAGATGCCGGACCGGCAACGTGTTATTCTCCATCTTTTTCTCGAAGCTGCTCGGCACTACAAACAGGAGACCGGAGAAGTGGTGCATATCTGGCAGAAAAGAGCGTTTTTCCGTTTTGCCCGGAACTGTGCCCTTCTAGACGGATTGCTCCTCCCTGACCTTTTCCAGCAGCTGGTCGCGGCCCGGGGGTGTGTTGACGATAATTTTGCCTATGCATATTGCCGGCTAGCCTCCTTTTTCCCCTGGCAAAAGGGGAGTAGCGACATTCCTACCATCAGGCTGACGCTTGATGACCTCTTTCGTCAGGGGCGCCGGCTCAGATTCCGGCCGCGCCAGCGCAGGCGTAGTAAAGGGTTAGGTACGCTAGCCTTTCTCAACCGTCGCCGGGAGCAGCGACCTGGCGAATGGCTGGAAGGGTTCGACGACATGGCCATCTGCTCCTACCCCCCGGAAGACCTGGTAATAGAAGACTATGGCCGATATCTCAAGCGTAAAGGGGCAAAGCAGTTGTCCGAGGAGTTGAGTCGTACTGAACCGTTTACGGTCTCCATGCTGGATGGCATCGATATGCGGGAAACCTTGCGCAATATTCATGAAGGGCGCATCTATGTCCGGCATCAGGAGCGGGTGACCGGGGGGGTGGGGAGCGTAGTGGTGATTTTTGATGAAGACCGCGACGGGGATCGTTACCCTTATTTGATGACTTGGCTTGGGGAGCATGCCCAGGAATCGGACATGGCATTTTACGCCACGCCGCCAACGGACAACATCGTTGGCCCTGGTATCTCCCGGTGCGAATACGGTGGATTTGTACTTGCCTATCCCCCGCGGCGGATGCTTGATGTCTGGCGTGACAGCGATTATGCCTTTGCCCGGAGCAAGTCAGAAATTCTGTTGCTTGCTGCTCTCGATTATTCGCTGGAGGAACATCTGCTCTATGTGGCCTCAAGGCCGCCACGAAGCTATTATAAACAGCTGGCCGCCAGGATGGGGAAAAAACTGGTTTATATACCGCTTGGGTCTCTGTCGCCAGTAAAGCTGAAGATGCTGAGGGTCTTTCACGTCTTGTGTGGGCATGATAAAAGGGAGATTGCAAAAGATTACATATGGTAACCCGGATATTACCTGCTCAGAGCTTGAATCCGGCCATCCCTTGCTGTAGCTCTTCGATCTGTCGAGAAAGGCTGGATACGGCCCGTTCCATGACCTGGGAGGCCTCTACAGTGCTTTTGGCGGAAACCTCGATATTGGCGACGGCCTGAACGATCCGCTGGCTGCTGGCTGCTTCAGCACTGCATGCCTGGCGGATATTGCTGATCATGGCGGTTATCTCTTCAGTCGAACGGACAATCAGGTTGCTGGAGTTGCTCTGTTCTTGGGTGGAGTTGCGGACATGGCCGGTGAGATCACGCATCCTTTCTGCGGCTGTCATGATCAACTCGCTGCCATGCCCCTGTTCCCGGGTTGCCTTGGCAATCTGTTTGACCATGGCGGCAACGCGCTCCATTGCATCCCGCATATATTGACTCCCCCTGGCCTGTTCCACAGTTGTTAGTGCGATAAGCTCCACTTGGCTGGTTGCCATCTGTACCCCTTCTACTATTTTCTGCAGAGCCTCACCAGAGCGCTGCGAAAGTGCCTCACCTTCGACGATCCTTTTTTCTGACTGCTTAATGGCTGATGCCACTCTGCAGGTCTCCTCCTGGACTCCTTTGATGATTTCGGCAATCTCTCGAGTTGAGTTGCTGGTCCGTTTAGCCAGATCCTTGATCTCGTCTGCCACCACAGCAAACCCTTTGCCATGCTCACCGGCCTGGGCGGCTATGATGGAGGCATTGAGGGCGAGCAGGTTGGTCTGTTCGGCTACTTCGTCGATAACCGACAGAATCTTACCGATATCGACGGTTCGTTGGGAGAGACTGGCTATCGATTCTGCGGTAGCTCGGGAAGAGTTACGAATTTCACTGATGCCGGAAATAGTAGCTTCTACTGCTTCACGGCCGATCTCTGCGTCTTGTTTGACCCGCTCCGAGATGGAAGCGGTCTCGGCGGCGTTTTCTCCCACTTGCTTGATGGAGCTGTCCATCTCTGCCACCAGCGATACGGTAGTGGTAGATTCTTCCATCAGGCTGTCTACGTTGGTGCCGATCTCCTTTTCTGTAGCAGTCATCTGGATGATGGAAGAACTGACATCGTCAACCGACCTGGCCAGCGCCTCGACATGCTGGTTAACTTCTTCAATGCTGCTGGACATCTGCAGGATCGAGGAGGAATTCTCCGCTGCTGCCCGAGAGAGAGTTTCGACCCATTCGGCCACTTCGTCGATTGAGTGGGTAATCTCCTGGACCGCCGCCGAAGTGGTTGCCACCCCATCTGACTGGATCGCTGCTGCATTTACCCCCTGTTTGGTAACAGTACCGATATCTTCCGTAATCCGGCGCAATTCACTGCTCGACTGACTAACCCGGTTGGTCATGGCTGAAAGTTTTGCCAGCATCAGATTAAAGGTCCTGGTCAAAGCACCGACCTCGTCGTCCGAGGTTATTTCTACGGTTGCAGTCAAATCTCCCTCGGCCCCGCGGTTCATTGCAGCGGCTAGGGCATTTACTCTTTTAACCAGGTTTCTGGCAGCCAACATGCTGATCACAAATATGAAGATGAAGATATTGAGCAGAGATACCGCCATGGCAATACCGGCATATTTCTGGATAATCATGTTATCTGCTGCCGCAGCCATAATATTAGAAATTGAGTAACTGCCGAGCAGGGCAAGGATAGCACCGGCAATCAATGCCAGACGGATAAAGCGAGAACCGAAGCGAAGATTTTTGGCCATATAGGTACTCCTTGTACCGGGATAAACGTGAGTTGGCAGTTAATCTTACGATAATTTAACAGTTTATACATGAGACAGGAGTAGCATGGCAAGAGAAAAACCTTACCCCTTTCTCAGTTGCCTCTGGTCACCTACCCTGATGGTAAGCTTTTCCTGGTCAAAATATTCCAGCAGCGGTATCATATATTTGCGCGACAGGCCGGTCAATTCCCGAAACTCTGCCGGTGAGATAGTGCCATTATTATAGAGATAGTTTAGTAGTTGAGTTTTTATGTTAGCAAGATGTTCCGGGGCATAATACAGATCATTCTTTATCTTTACCGCGCCATCTTCGCGGCAGAGCAACTTGAGATGCTCGTTAAGATCTTTCTCCCCGCAGTCGAGGGATAAGGCAATCTCCCTTGGCGGAAGAGGTTCCCTTCCGCATTGGCGTAAAATATCGGCGAGTTTCTCCCGTATCCCAGCATCTCCTGCAAGGGGTGCTCCCCGCTCACCTGGAAGCTTCACCTGGTCAAATTCCACCAAGATAATTAGCTCCCTCTCTAATGTCTTGAGGAGCGCGGCAAAAAAACGAGGATCGCATTGTCTTGCTAGACGGCTTTTCAGCTCCTCTTTGCCGATACCTCCATGGTGAGGGTTTGTCTGCAGATAGCACTCTATCTCTTTGATCAACAGATGCTTAATGGATTCAGTCACCTCCCGCGCAAGGTATGTTTTTGGCTCCTTCAGGAGTTGTACCACTTTGCCCGAAGAGAGGAGGGAGGAGATGTGAGCATCAATAAGCTTCAAGGGGAGTCCGCTACGAAAAATTAGGGAATGAATTGTTATTCCGGATTTGCCGGCAATTTGAACAAGCCCAAGGATTTTTTTCTCATCATCAGTTCCGGCCAGAATGTTTAACAGCTCGATATTCATGGGGGACCGGAGTCTTCCCTCTCCGGGCATCGGGTCCAACACACGACCTCCGCCTACGGTTACGGATGGGGAATAGGATCGGAGGATGAAAGGATCTCCAGGGAGGAGCAGGACCGGTTGTCGTAGTCGGAGACGCGCTAATGCGGTCTCTCCAGGCATGAGTCGGTCCCGGTCAAAGAGTAGCAACTGGGCCGGTACCTCGTAAGTAGCTGAATGAAGACGAAAAGTAGTGCGCTGTTTCAGGTCGCGCATTGAAGAAGGTAGATGGTGGAGAATTGTGTCGACTTTATTCGAGGTGATAAATGTATCAGGTTGCACTACCAGATCACCCCTGCAAAGATCGGCATGTTCTATCCCCTGGAGGTTTGCTGCTACTCGTTGGCCACTATATACCTGTCGTTGGGCGTTGTTATAGCTCTGCAACCCCCTGATCCGGCATTTGCGACCAGAAGGGACAATTTCTACCAGATCTCCTACTTTCATGCTGCCAGATAGAAGAGTGCCGGTTACGACTGTGCCGAATCCGGTTTTGCTGAAGACTCTGTCCACCGGGAGACGAAACGGACTGTCACCCTTTTTCTCCTTGGCATCCGTGGCAAGTCTTGTAAGCGCACAGAGCAGATCGTCAACCCCAGTTCCGTTTCGGGACGAAAAGGGTAAGATTGGCGCTCCGTCGAGAAAACTGCCGCGAAGATAGTCACGAACCTCTTCGACAACCATGCCAAGCCAGTCGAGGTCGACCAGGTCACTTTTGGAAAGTACCACCAGACCTTTCTTCACTCCGAGAAGCTGGCATATCTCCAGATGTTCCCGGGTCTGGGGCATTACCCCCTCGTCAGCTGCAATCACGAGCATTACCAGATCGATACCGCCGATACCAGCTACCATGGTCCGGATAAAGCGTTCGTGCCCCGGCACATCCACTATGCCGCAAAGTATATCTCCAGGGAGCTCGAGATGGGCGAACCCCAGTTCAATGGTTATGCCACGTGCCTTCTCCTCAGGCAGACGGTCGGTATCGATACCGGTGAGAGCTTTGACCAGAGAAGTCTTGCCATGGTCGATGTGACCGGCAGTGCCGAGGATGAGGTGTTTCAACTTATGCTCCACTATTCCTTGAACTGCAGTTGATAGAGCCGGTAATAGAGGCCTCGTGCCGCCAGCAGCTCCTGGTGAGTCCCCTCTTCCACCTTTTCGCCGCGATGGATGACCACGATCCGGTCGGAATCCTGGATGGTAGAGAGGCGATGGGCCACTACCAATGAGGTGCGTCCGGCCATAAGACCCTTCAGCCCCTCCTGAATAAGCCGTTCACTGGCAGTGTCTACGCTGGCGGTCGCTTCATCCAGGACCAGGATCTCTGGGTCAAAGGCGACTGCCCTGGCAAAAGAGATCAACTGTCGCTCGCCGACCGAAAGGTTTCCTCCCCGCTCCCGCACCTCTTCCTGAAAACCGTTGGGAAGGAGTTTGATGAAATGATCGGCACCGACTATCCTGGCAGCATCTTCCACTCGTTGGCGAGCCTGTTCATCTCCTAAGGAGATATTGAATTCAATGCTGCCGGTGAAAAGGTAGGGGTCCTGGAGCACTACGCCGATTCTGCTCCGGAGCGCCTGCAGGGTGAGCTCCCGAATATCCCTGCCGTCAAAGAGGATCTCCCCCTTCTGCACCTCATATAGCCTTGAAAGAAGACGGGTGACAGTTGTCTTGCCACCGCCGGTTTCACCCACCAGGGCAACTGTCTCGCCACGGCGCAGGGTAAGGTCGAAGTTTTTCAGGACGTAATCTCCGGCATTATAGGAAAACCAGACATTGCGGAACTGGATTAATTCGACGGGGTACTTGTCATTATCCTCTCTTTCGGGGCTATTCAAGGCAGGATGTGGCCGCAAAGCCTCCTTTCCTCCGGGGGTGATAAAGGGGGCTGCCTGCTCCAGGTCGAGCAGGTTGAAGATCCTTTCCAGTGACGCCATAGCCCCCTGCATAATGGAGTACTTGGCCGACAGGTCACGGATAGGGGAGAAGAATTTTTCTATATACTGGATGAAGGCGACCAGGGCGCCGAAGGTGAGGAGGCCGCGACCGATCTCGCCGCCACCGTACCAGATGATAATGCCGATTGCCACGGCTGACAGGGCCTCCACTAAAGCGTAGAGGGAGGCATCCCAGCTTATAACCGGCAGGTTTGCGTCACGGTAGACAGCGTTGAGGCGAGTGAATTCCTCCTGCTCTGTGGCCTGACGATTGAAGAGCTGTACTATTGCCATGCCGCTGATACTCTCCGCCAGAAATGCATTAAGGTTGGCCAGCCGTGAGCGTACCAGCCGGTATGCCTCTCGCATCCGCCGGCGAAAGGAGAAAGCCACCCAGAGCAAGATCGGTAATACCGAAAAAGTGACCAGAGAGAGCTTGATATTCATCCAGAGCATGATGCCGATGATGCCTATCAGTACCATGACGTCGCCGATAATAGTGACAATGCCGGCTGCGAACATCTCACCCAGCACTTCCACATCGCTGGTCAGGCGGGTTACCAGGCTACCTGTAGGGGTCCGGTCAAAAAAGGATGCGGGGAGTCTCTGAACATGGGAAAAAAGCTCCAGCCGCAAATCAGACATCACTTTTTGTCCCACATATTGCAGAACCCATACTTCGGCATAGGTAAAGAACGACTCAGCAACGATTAAAAGGAGGAACCATAGTGCCAGGAGAGGGAGCCCTTCCAATTTGCCTGCTACCAGATGATTGTCGATAGCGAGCTTTAACAGATAAGGCTGGGCCAGCCTTGCCCCGATCATAGGGGGTAGGAGTAAAAGCGCAAGGAGCATAAGCATGCTGTAGGGGCGCAAATATCGGAGAAACCTGGCCATCAGGCGCCGATCGTAGGCCTTGCCTACTATTTCTTCCTCATAGAGGCCACCGAAATGCATCAATACCTCGCGATTTCTTCCCGCAACTGCTGCTCCTGCCAGGTTGACGCGTAGCGACCCTGCAACGCCAACAATTCATCGTGACTCCCCTGCTCGGCTATCCGCCCTTCCTCAAGGACAATAATCTGATTGCAATTACGCAGTGCTGAAAGTCTGTGGGAGACTATGAGTACAGTTCTAACTCCGTAGTAGCCTGCCAGATTCTGGAGGATAGTCTCTTCGGTGCCGGCATCTACTGCGGCAAGAGGATCATCCAGGAGCAAAATCGCAGGGTTCTTGAGGAGCGCACGGGCAATCGCGGCCCGCTGTTTCTGCCCACCGGAGAGGGTTACGCCCCGTTCTCCCACCTCGGTCTGGTAGCCATCAGTAAACCGCTGGATATCCTCAGCAAAGCTGGCCAGGCGTGCGGCGGCAGCAATTTCTGCCAACGCAGCGCCAGATTTTCCATAACCGATATTATCGGCAATGGTGCGGGAAAAGAGGAATGATTCCTGTGGCACATAGCCGATAATCTCCCTCAGCTGTTTCAAGGAGATATGATTGATATCAACTCCGTTGATGAATAACTGGCCATCTGCAACCGGATAAAGACGGGGAATCAGGCTTAGCAGGGTAGATTTGCCACTACCCACCGGACCGACGATACCTATTTTCATTCCAGGTTTGATGACAAGGGAAATGTCTGCAAGTAGCGGAGTTGATGCGTCGGTATGGGAAAAGGTGAGTTTTCGGAATTCGATGGCTCCGGAGCTAGGTTCTGTATCTATTGGCGCTGCCGGGTCTAATATTGTAGGGCTGGCATCAAGAATGTGGTTAAGGCGGGTCATGGAGGCTGCACCGCGTTGGAGAAGATTGAGAATCCATCCGAGGATAATGGTCGGCCAGATTAGCATGGCGAGGTAACCATTGTATGCAACGAAATCGCCAAGGGTAAGATCGCCGGTGATAACGCGGCTGCCGCCGATAAAGAGTACAATCAGGGTCCCGGTAGCACCGGTAGCGGCCATGATCGGTATCATAGCCCCTCGCAAGCGTGCTATTCCCATGTTGGTAGCTAGATAACGGTTACTAACATCTTGAAAGGACATGATTTGCGCATACTCACGGCAGTACGCCCTGACTACAGTTGCAGCAGAGACATTTTCCTCCACATGACTGGATAATCTGGCCAGCTCTTCCTGTGCCTGCCTGGAACGGCGAAACATTGAGGCGCTAAGCCGTTTGACGATGAAAATCATCAATGGGAAGGGGATTATTGCACAAATGGTCAGGGTAATATTGATTCTGGCCATCAGGAAAACGGTGGCCAGATAGATAATGGCGGTATTGATGATGTTGAGAATGCCGAAGCCCATCAGCATCCGCACATTAGTAAGATCGTTGCTGAAACGGGAAAGAATATCGCCGGTCCGCTCTTTAGAGTAAAAGGGGAGGTCGAGCTCCAGCAGCTTGACGTACAGGGCTTCCCGTATCTGGAATTCTATATGTCGCGCCACATGGAGTAGGGTGGTACGTGAATAGATGCGGATGCCACCCTGTATGATGGCGACAATTATTATCAGCAGGGCATAGAATGATGGGTGCTGTTTTGCTCTGGAGAGATTCTGCAGGCTTTCAATAGCCAGTTTCATCAGCCAGGGGATGAGCAGGGCGCAGGAATTTGTCCCGAGCAGCAATAGAGTGCCAAGTGCATAGTTCCAGCGGTATTCTGTTGCGTATTTGAAAAGCCGACTTAATTCGTTAATGGCCTGCCTCGTCGAAATAGAAAATGAATTGTTTAGTTTTCATAAATATTAATAATGGATTGCAATAAATATTAGAGCTTGGCAAATGCAGTTGCCATTTTGTTACCTATGCGTTACTATTGCAGTTAATGAATGGCTAGTCGAAGTACCGCATAATAGCAGTTATAATTAATATATTGTTGACAAAATCGGTCAAAATGTGGTAGTAATTTTTAGCACGACTAAAATTAAACTTGGAACACATCGATAATGCTAGCTTGAACTGCTGAAGTATTTTATTTACACTAAAACAGCCAATAATGCTTAGTTATCGGTTGATATTATGAAACTACCAGGCTGTTTTTGCATATACCTATATATTTCCCATATCCTACTACTATTTGAGGAAACATCAGATTACCATGGTGAATTACCTAGCGTAAAACTTTTTCTCTAGGAGGCGTGGTGAAGCATTCCAAAATGAATCTCTCCACCGAGACCATGAATCTCGGCTTTGTCCGGAAGGTGGAAGCCTTGTCTGGCTCTTCAGTGCGGCGTTGTTTCCAGTGCGGGAAATGCTCGGCAGGTTGCCCGATGCGTTCTTTCATGGAGCACCCACCGAACCGGGTTGTGCGATTGATTCAACTTGGTCAGTTCGAGAGGGTTTTGGCAGGCCGTTCCATATGGTACTGTGCCTCGTGCGAAACCTGTTCCACCCGCTGCCCCAACAAGGTAGATCTGGCGTCAATAATGGATGCGCTCCGCAAACTCTCCTGGGATGCCCAGGGGCCATCCAAAGAGAGTTATGTGCAGTTGGCCAACCGGCTATTTATCGAGAACATCCGCACCTATGGTCGGCAGTACGAGATGCGTCTGGCGGCGGTATTCAACATGAAGAGCGGCCAGTTTTTAAAAGATCTGATGCTCGGACCAAAGTTGATTACCAAGGGCAAGCTAAAAATGTTCCACCAGAAGAACAGAAATATTGGCGAGATCGAGAAGATTTTTGAACGAATCGAAACTATGCGGAAGAGGGGGGAGGCACCGTGACCCCGAAGAATCTGCTCAATTATTCCTACTACCCCGGATGTTCACTCCATGCCTCTGCCCAGGAGTATGATGTCTCCACCCGTGGTCTGTTCCGGGCTCTTAAAATTGGACTCCATGAAATTCCAGACTGGATCTGTTGCGGTGCTACACCAGCCCATAACGTTGACGAGTTGCTGTCACTCTCCCTCTGTGCCAAGAATCTTGCTCTGGCCGATGATGTACAGGGGGATCTGGCTGTCTCTTGTGCTGCATGTTTCTCCAGGTTGAAGACTACCCAGCATAAGTTGATAGAAAACGAGACCAAGCGGAAACAGGTTGAGACTGCCATAGATGGGCCTGTCTCACTAGGCAAACCGGTAAAGCATCTGCTGGAGATCCTGGCTAAGGACTTTGGCCTAGAACGGCTTGAGACTCAGATGTCGCACCCCCTGACCGGGCTTAAGGTCGCCTGTTATTATGGTTGTCTGTTGACCAGGCCACCAGAAGTGCCGGAACTGGACGATTGTGAGGCTCCGACTATCATGGAGCGGGTTATTCAAGCGGCTGGAGCAGAATCGGTTGACTGGAGCCATCGCATGGAGTGCTGCGGAGCCAATTTTACCCTTTCCCGCCCTGGCGTAGTACTGAAACTCTCCAATGATATCCTCGCTTCGGCAAAACGGGCCGGTGCCAACTGTATCATGGTCGCATGCCCTCTCTGTCATGGCAATCTGGATATACGGCAGCGGGAGATTGAAGAGACCAGTGGCATGTACTATAACATGCCTGTTTTCTATATGACCCAGTTACTGGCGCTTGCAGCAGGGGTCTCGGCTGGCAAACTGGGGATGGAGAGTATGATTGTCAATCCGCTGCCGCTCCTGAAAGAGAAAGGGCTGCTGTAAATGTCACGTATAGGGGTATTTATCTGCCATTGCGGGGAGAATATCTCCCGAACCGTTGATGTGGAAAGGGTGGCAGCTGCAGCAAACAGTATTTCCGGGGTTGCCTATGCAACCGACTATAAATATATGTGTTCCGACCCTGGCCAGGGGATGCTGAAGAGGGCAGTTGCCGAACATAGACTTGATGGTATCGTAGTGGCTGCCTGTAGCCCGAGAATGCATGAGAAGACCTTTCGCAATGCGGCCAAGGTAGCCGGGCTGAATCCTTTCCTTTGCGAAATGGCCAATATTCGTGAACATTGCTCTTGGGTGCACGAGGATAGTGAAGAGGCAACGGCCAAGGCGATTGACATCGTCCGGCTGATGGTAGAGCGGGTCAAGAAAGACAAGGCGTTGCAGCCGATAACTGTTCCGGTTACCAAACGGGCGATGGTGATCGGTGGCGGTATCGCCGGTATTCAGGCCGCACTGGACATCGCCGATTGCGGTCACCAGGTGGTGCTTGTGGAGCGAGAACCGTCCATCGGTGGCCATATGGCGCAGCTTTCCGAAACATTTCCAACGCTCGACTGTTCCCAATGCATCATGACGCCGAAAATGGTAGATGTGGCCAACCACCCGAACATCAAGCTCTATACCTATGCCGAGGTGGAGCATGTCGATGGATACATCGGCAATTTCCAGGTCACGGTGCGGAAGAAGGCCCGCTCGGTAATCGAGGAGAAGTGCACAGGTTGTGGTATCTGCAGTACCAAATGCCCGCAAAAGAAGATAAAAAGTAAATTTGACTGCAATCTTGGCACCCGTTCGGCCATCTATGTCCCCTTCCCTCAGGCAGTACCTAATACACCGGTAATCGATCGGGATAACTGTACCTGGTACAAGACCGGCAAGTGCGGAGTCTGCCAGAAAGTCTGTGGCCCCGATGCCATTGACTACGATCAGCAGGACCAGCTCATCACCGAACCGGTCGGCGCGATAGTCGTGGCGACCGGCTTTGATCTTTATCATATCGGGCCGAAGCCGGCCGACTCACCTTATGAGGGTTATGGCGAATTTGGCTATGGCACAATCCCTGATGTCATCGATGGTCTCACTTTTGAACGGCTAGCCTCGGCCAGCGGCCCTACTGGCGGCAAGATCCTCCGCCCGTCTGATGGCAAGGAGCCTAAGCAGGTGGTCTTTATCCAGTGTGTTGGCTCCCGGGCCAGGGAGAAGGGTATATCCTACTGCTCCAAGATTTGCTGTATGTACACCGCCAAGCATACCATGCTCTACAAGCACAAGGTCCATGACGGCCAGGCCTATGTATTTTTCATGGATGCCCGTACTCCGGGGAAGAATTATGACGAGTTCTGGCGACGCTCGGTTGAGGAAGAGGAGGCGGTCTATATCCGCGGCATGGTCTCCCGGCTCTATCAGAAGGATGACAAGATCGTGGTGATGGGGAGCGATGTGCTGGTAGGTGTTCAGGTGGAGATCGAAGCTGACCTTGTAGTCCTTGCCACGGCGGTGCAGGCAAGAGCTGGAGCAGATTCTCTGGCGCAAAAGCTTGGCATCTCCTACGATAAATACAATTTTTATTCCGAGGCCCATGCCAAGCTGAAGCCTGTGGAGTGCGCTACGGCAGGGGTCTATCTGGCCGGCGTCTGCCAGGGGCCGAAGGATATACCGGACTCGGTTTCACAGGCATCCGCTGCCGCAGCCAAGGTGATGACACTTTTTGCCAGAGATGAGTTGGAGCGTGAGCCTTTGATCGCTCGGGTTAACGAGCGGAACTGTGTTGCCTGCTTCTATTGCAAGAAGGTCTGCCCGTTCGGTGCCGTAGAAGAGAAGGAGATCCGCGACCGGCAGGGAAACCTGATTCGTGTGGTGGCCTATGTCAATCCAGGGGTTTGTGGCGGCTGCGGGACCTGCCAGGCGACCTGCCCGTCGAAATCGGTTGAGTTGGATGGTTATACAGACGAACAGGTCATGGCTATGATTGAAGCGTTATAGGACAATAGCAATATTTCACAGAGGACGCGGAGTAACAAAGTTTAAAGGCAAAAAGCAGAACAGCTTTCATGGATAAATAAAGAAACCTTTTAACAGACATTAAAAACTTTATTTGGGAGATTCCCTCAGTGAATCTCTGAGCCCTCTTATGGTAACTGTTTAATTAAAGGGAGCCCAATGCGCGCAGAAAAACAAAAACATGACTTTGAACCCAAGATCATCGCCTTTGTCTGTACCTGGTGCACTTATGCCGGTGCTGACCTGGCTGGAACCAGCAGAATGCAGTACCCGGCAAATGTGAGGGTGCTTAAATTCCCCTGCACCGGCCGTATCGATCCGGTATTTATTCTCAAGGCATTCCAGCAGGGGGCTGATGGAGTGCTGGTGTCTGGATGTCATCCAGGTGATTGCCATTACATTGCCGGAAATTTTCATGCCCGTCGCCGCTTTGCCGTTTTCCGCCAGCTGCTCGATTTCATTGGCGTCGATCTGCAGCGGTTACAATTCTCCTGGGTATCAGCAGCCGAGGGGGGTAAGTGGGTAGAAGTGGTTACCGATCTGACCGAGCGGGTCCGCAATATGGGGCCGATGCTGGAGTTCAAGGATCTGGCACTGGAAGAGTGTTGGTCCGGGCAAATCAATACGCTGGAACTGCAGGAAGCTTACAATAATATCTGATCGTGACCGAATTAAGTCTAACTATTGAGATTAAGGCCTGTTTTGTCGACAAGACAGAAGGTTAGTATTAATCGCAGCTGTCTTCAATAATATTTCCGCTTTGAATAAAAGGTTTGCCTTATGAACAAAACTGCCCAAAAAATCGACTCTGCAACGCTGGTAGAGCAAAGCTACTTCGCTGCCGTGACAGAGGCGATTCGGGCCGAAGTAATCCATCTACTTGGTAGCGGCGAAGTTTCGGCCGTACTCGGTTATATTACCGGTCGCCGCAATGGTACGGCCATACCGGAAATAATTAGCAATCTAGACCGGGCCAGTGAGTTAATATTCTCTCCTGCTTGCGTTAACAATCTTGTCCTTTATCTGACCAAGGCGAAAAAAGAGATATTGAAAAAAGGGAAGGTGGCGATTGTAGCCAAAGGGTGTGACCTGCGCGCATTGGCCGGTCTTATGGCAGAAGCACAGTTGAAAAGGGATGAGCTCTTCATCATCGGCGTCTCATGCGCCGGGGTACAGGGGAGGGGGACTCCTCCTGCTGACCAGCTTACTGCTGCCAATATGGCCCGCAAATGCCGGGAGTGCACTGTGCGCGAACCGACTGAAGTCGATTCGCTCGCAGGAATCCTGCCGCAGCTACCTGTATTGAACGATCAGGAGGGAGAGGAGTTGGCCCGACTTGAGGCGATGACTCCGGCGGAACGATGGCAATTCTGGAAGACAGAGTTCTCCCGTTGTGTACGTTGCATGGCCTGTCGTCAGATATGTCCATTCTGTTTTTGCGAGCAGTGCCTCTGTGACCGGAACCGGCCGCAGGCGGTGGAGATCACCCCTAGGCCGGCCGGCAACATGGCCTGGCATATTGTCCGAGCCATGCACCTGGCTGGTCGATGCGCCGGGTGTGCTGAATGCGAACGCTCCTGTCCAATGGATATACCGCTTAATCTCCTTAACCGGAAGATAACCAAGGAGTTGAAGGAGCTATACGGCCACGAGGCAGGGCTCACCCCTGCGGAGAAAGGGCCGCTGGCTGAATACATGGAGACGGATGACCAGAGCTTCATAAAATGACAATCTAGCTTTTATCGCAAAGGTAGAAATAAACGCAGATAAGTGACAAAATTCTGAGACCGTATATACGATATCTGCTTGAAAGTTCAATCCAATAATACGGTATTGTTTTCTTCCGTGATCATTTGAGTTTAAAGTTTCTAGGACTTTATATTATGTCTAAGATTATTACAGAACAAAATCTCCTCCGTCTCATCGACATCCTTGTGAAGGAGGGGACACGGGTGGTAGGGCCGAAAAAGGCCAGTAACATGACACTCTACGAGCCGCTTAAATGCGGTGATGAGCTGGTACTTGACCAATTGCCACGTCGCTCGGCCAAAGAGACCTTCTTTCCGATCTGTGAAAATATCCTATCCTATCAGCGGAGCGAGAAAGGTATGCAGGTTGTTGGTCTGGATATAAGCATGGCCCCGGAAACTGTCCTTGTCGGAGTTCGGCCTTGCGATGCAGCAGCAGTGCCAGTTCTTGACGCTGTATTCTCCTGGGACTATAAAGATGAATTTTTTCTGGAGCGGCGGCGCAAAACCACCATTATAGGCCTTGCCTGTATCGAAGCTGATGATGCATGTTTTTGTACGGCGGTGGGGGGTGCCCCCGATTCAAGCAGTGGAGCGGATATCTTTCTCACCCCTTTGGAGGGAGAAAAGTATACCTGTCAGGTACTGACTGAAAAGGGGGAGCAACTGGCAGGAAGGTATCCAGACCTATTCACTACTTCTGGTGAAGCAAGAGCGATCCCTTTGGCAAGGCCGGTTATGGAAAGACTGGACCTTGGAAAGATCAAGTCCTGGCTTGATGAAAACTTCGAAAATCGTCTCTGGTCAGCTATCGCAGATCGTTGTGTCGGTTGCGGCGCATGTGCATTTCTCTGCCCAGCTTGCCACTGCTTTGATATTAATGATGAAGGGGGGGGCGAGCGAGGGCATCGTCGCAAACACTGGGATGCCTGCGGTTTCAACAAATTCACAAACCACGCCTCGGGGCACAACCCACGGGATGTTCAGAACAAACGCTACCGCAATCGGATAATGCATAAGTTCAAATACTACGACGACAAGTTCGGGCAGACTCTCTGTACCGGCTGCGGCCGCTGTATTCGTGCTTGCCCGGTGGGAATCGACATCTACTCGGTTTTAGCAGAAATAGAGAAAGGGAGCGGTTAACAGGGCAAAATCTACCGTTCACAGAGTTTCAATGTGCGATCATCATAATAATATTTATCTCCCCCATCTTGCTACAATTGCGGCGATCAATGACGAGACCCCGGACATCCGCAGTTTCCGACTGGTCTTTCAGGATCCCCAGGTTAGGGAGAATTTTTCCTTCCGGGCCGGTCAGTTTGCCGAGTACTCAGCCTTCGGGGCTGGCGAATCGACTTTCTGCATCGCCTCTTCACCTACCCGCAAAGGGTATATCGAGTGCTGTTTCCGCTCTGTCGGTAGGGTCACCGATGCCCTCCGCACCATGGAGGTCGGGGATGTCATCGGCGTTCGCGGCCCCTATGGCAACTCATTCCCGATAGAGGAGTTCTACGGCAAGAATCTCGTCTTTGTGGCTGGTGGTATTGCGCTGCCTCCTTTGCGCACGGTGATCTGGAACTGTCTCGACATGCGGGACAGATTCGGCGATATCACCATTGTCTATGGCGCCCGTAGCGAGTCCGATCTGGTATACAAGGATGAACTGCAGGAATGGGAGTCTCGGGCGGATGTCAATCTTGTAAAGACTGTCGATCCTGGCGGTAACGGACCCGCCTGGGACGGTAAGGTAGGTTTTGTCCCTACCGTTCTGGAAGAGGCGTCGCCAGCGGCGGAGAATACTATTGCCTTGGTCTGCGGGCCGCCGATCATGATAAAATTCACCCTGCCGGTACTGGAGAAGCTCGGTTTTCCAGATGAGGCAATCTACACTACTTTGGAAAACCGTATGAAGTGTGGTCTTGGTAAATGTGGCCGCTGTAATGTTGGCAACATCTATGTCTGCAAGGATGGGCCGGTATTTAACGCCAGGCAGGTAAAGGCGATGCCTCAAGAGTTTTAGTCAGGAAGAACCACTATCACAGCTGTTGGGTTTTGGGGCCAGTATTATTCTGGCCCCTTTTTTTAGCCTCTTTTCCTTCCCTTGGCTCCATTTCTGTGTTATAGCCTCCATACAGTCTCAATTGTGGATGGATGGCAATGAAAGCACTTCTTCTCTTTTCAGTCGCACTCTATATGTTTGGTTCAAATAAGAGGCCTCTTTTTTGGGGAGCTATGCTGTTCGGAACTGCATATCTTGCCTGGCGAGGGATATCTCTTGGCCGGCTCCCGCTGGTTGGGCCGCACGACACCCTGATCTTTTTTACCATCTCTATAGCGGTCATGGCGCTCCCATTTTTCAGAAACAATCTCCTGCGGCAATCGTCGATCTTCTTCTGGTCGGTCGGTTATACTGCGGCCATTTTCACCCTGCTGGCTCTCGCCTTCAGGCCCTCTTATATGCCACTACCACCAGTTCTGCGCACCTTCTGGTTCGAAATCCACGTTGCCTTTGCCTTTTTTTCCTATGCCCTATTTGCCATTGGTGCCATATTAGGGGGGATTTACCTTGCCTGTAGAGAGAGATATATGCTCGAGCTACAATATAAGGCGGCACTTGTGGGGTATACATTTTTCTCTGCATCGATGGTGAGTGGCGGCATTTGGGGCTACTACGCCTGGGGGACCTACTGGCTCTGGACCCCCAAGGAACTTTGGACATCTATTCTCTGGATGTTCTATACAGTTTATCTTCACCTGCGACTCAAAGGATTGGAATGGGAAAAAACCTTGGCTTGGGGGGGGATTATCGGCTTTGCTGTCACTCTCTTTACCTATCTCGGGGTGAGTATGTTGATGAAGAGCTCGCATAGCTTCTAGAGGTTATTGGACATGCTCGGCATAATATATCGTCTTCTTGTCTCGTTAAATTCAGGTTTATGGCTCATGGGAGGGGTTATGCTCTTCCTGGGGATTGGCTCGTTCAGCCGAGGCGGCTCGGAGGGGAGTTCCATTAATGAATTACCACTATTTGATTGGCTGTCAAAGGCTCCTTTGTCTGATTCATGGTGGCTCTGGACCACCATAGCTATCCTTGGGCTACTTGTTTTAAACACAGTTTTTTGCAGCATCGAATCTTTACGGCTGAAGCTGAATAAAGATAAATTTCTGATTATCATTGCTCCCCAGGTTATGCATCTCGGCTTTCTGTTTATCGTTATGGCCCATCTCATCAGTGCCTATGGAGGGTCAAAGGCTGCCTTGCCGGTTATGGAAGGACAGACAATCGGGCTTAACGAAGGGAATCGGGTTCAAGTCCATAAACTAAAAGCAGAGATCGGGCCGATGGGCATGCCTATCGATTTCAGCGCTGATCTACGCATCTGGGAGGGTCCCCGGATGCGGGAAGCGACAGTCGCTCCCAACAACCCTTTGTTTGTCAACGGGTTAGGTATCTACCTCAAGCATGTAGAACTATTCCCGGTGCGCGGTGCTTATATAGAAGTTCACCGCGAGCCAGGTGCTTTAATGGCCCTGATTGGGGCTATTATGTTCACGGTTGGTAATATTGTCCTGCTGGGAATAAGAAGGGGTAGGTAGAAAAAGCCTGCAAATGGCAGGCTTTTTCTATTAATATATCTATTAGTCAGCAATCCGGACAACTGTAGCGGTCTGTTCGTTTTCAGTGATAATCCTGATTTTAGTCTTGTCTCCTGGATAGGTGTAGGCAGATGTTAATCCCATCCCATCGCTGTTGCTCTCGCGTGGCTTTTCACGAGGGCTCGATTTTTTCCAACCACCGTGACTGTGCTGATCGAGGCAGTTGTGGATAAAATCCACGAATAATGCATCGGAACTCATTTTCTCCCGCACTCTGCTGGTCAAGACAGTCTCTCCTAACGAGATATGCTTTTTCGCCATCGACATGCGTACCTCCTTTCAAAATCGGCGCCCAATAAGGGTAGCCAGAAGAAATCTCAGTAGATTGCCCTCTCCGGGATGCCATAAGATGAATAGCAGAAAACAGATGCCAGATTAATGAGCACTGTTTAGCAGAATTTATTATTTATTTCAAATAAATTATATTTAATAATTATAAAATGTATAATTATTGTGCGGTTCAAGGAATGGAGAATTTGCTGAATATTTCGAGAGGTATGATCAGGGGCGCCTGGCTAGCGCCCCTTTCATTACTTGAGCAATTTTATGGATTTAATTAGCACCGGGGTTATTGGTACATTCTGGTGTAATGCATTTAGGCGCTTTTGCGGCGTTGTGACGATTTTGTCGACTACTTCCATCCCTTCGATTACTTTACCGAATACGGTATACCCAAAGCCGTCAGGGCTGGGGCGATTTAGACCATTATTATTTACAACATTAATGAAAAATTGGGACGTAGCACTGTTCGGATCACTGGTCCTTGCCATAGCTATTGTCCCGCGATCATTTTTAAAGCCATTATCAGCTTCATTCTTGATTGGTGCTTTGGTCGCCTTTGGTTGCAGATTTTCTGTCATCCCTCCACCCTGGGCCATGAAATTAGGAATGACCCGGTGGAATATAGTGCCGATGTAAAATCCGCTATTGGCGTAATCAAGGAAATTTTTGACAGAAATAGGCGCTTCTTTGGCAAAAAGCTCGAGCTTTATGTTCCCCAGTGAGGTTTCCATAAGAACTGTAGGGTTCTTGCCGGTCGTTTCGGCAGCTCCAGATAGAGCGGTACAAATAAGCAGCAACAGCAGGGTCAGACCAAAAATGACTTTTCTCAGCATGGTTACCTCCAGGTATATAGTATTTCTCCCATTATATAGTCGGATAATATTATCAGGTCAAATCCGGCGGAATAGCAAGGTAGTGAATTCCTCCATCACTTGCATATCCTCTAAGGTACACCCGCCACGCACAAACCGGGTCTGCACGTCATACTTGTCTTGCAACGGGATACCAGAAAGAAGCAGAATGCCAGCGGGGCGAGTCATGGCAATCATTTCATCGGCCAGAGCCAGGTGTATATCTGCATAGATATTGGCAAGCAGAAAATCAAAATTTCCGCGAAGCGAGGTGAGTTCGCCACAAACAGTGCGAATTCGCTCGTCTACACCATTCAAGCGGATATTTGTGGCACAGGAAACAGCAGCTGGCCATTCGATGTCCACTGCCACCATAGATTCTGCGCCAAGTCTTATTGCTGCAATCGCCAAAATCCCGGTACCGCTCCCCAAATCCAATCCTTTTTTACCAACTAAAAATGGAATCTTTTCCATCATTTCCAGACAGGAAGATGTGGTTTCATGCTCGCCAGAGCCAAAAGCTCCCTTTTTGCTGAGAAGTATTGGCAAATCAGCAGATGCAGGGATTGTCGCATCTTCTGGCAGAATGATGAAATTTCCTATTTTGAAGGGTGAAAAAATGCGCCCATACATCAAGAGGTCCTCTATTGTGACAGAATTTTTTGACTATACACCTGATCATATTTTGAAAGCAAACAAATGGTTGACATACATTTCGGAAGTGGTGACAATAAATTGTTAAATAGATATTATGTATTGTCGGAGGTGAAGTTGCAGATCAAATTTGGCACTGATGGTTGGCGTGGAATCATAGCTCACGATTTTACCTTCGCGAATGTTTCGCTAGTAGCTCAGGCTACTATGGACTATTTGCGAAACAGAAAATTGTCCGGCAAAGGGCTGATTATTGGCTATGACCGGCGCTTTCTCTCCCGTGAGTTTGCCTGGAGAGTTGCCGAGGTTGCTGCAGGTAACGGCATAAAAGTTATGCTTGCCAACAAATTTACCCCGACTCCGGCAGTCTCCTGGGCGGTCCATGACCGACAGGCCGGAGCTGGCATCATGATTACTGCCAGCCATAACCCTCCTATATACAACGGCTTCAAACTTAAAGAAGATTTCGGTGGTTCAGCCAGACCAAGCACAACTAAGATTCTGGAAGAGATAGTGCAAGAAAATATTTTGGCCGACCGACCGGTTCAGGAGCTTCCATTTGCCGAGGCTACGGCAGCCGGGATGATTGAGTTGTTTGATGCGAACGAATCATATTTTGTCCAATTGGGCCGCTATATCGACCTCGATTGTATCCGGCGGGCAGCAATTCCGGTTGTCATCGATCCGATGTATGGTGCCGGGAGCGGGTTCATCCCAGAACTACTGGCAGGAGCGGTTGAGATACATAACATTGAAAACCCAGCCTTCGGAGGCCAATCACCGGAACCGATCGAGGAGCATCTGACAGAAATGGCTGGTTTGGTCCGGAGTGGCCGATACAGTGTGGGACTTGCCCTTGACGGTGATGCTGACCGGATAGGAGCGATTGATGAAAATGGGGGATTCTTCTCTTCCCATATGATCTTTACCGTGATTCTGCGCCATCTCTACGAGCGGAAGGGCCTGCGAGGCGGGATCGTGAAGACAGTATCGACAACTCGAATGATCGACCTTCTGGCAGAAAAGTATGATCTGCCAATCTACGAAACCCCTATCGGGTTCAAGCATATCTGCGAACTGATGCTCGATCATGATATTCTCATGGGGGGTGAAGAGTCTGGCGGTCTAGGAGTCAAGGGTCATATTCCGGAACGGGACGGAATCCTCATGGGGCTGCTTCTACTTGAGGCAATGGCCATGTCTGGTAAAGGTTTGCGTCAGATGCTCGATGAAACCATGGACGAAATCGGCTGTTTTTACTATCAGCGGCACGATTTGCAGATCGATCAAGAAGCCAAGGAGCGACTCATCAGCAAGTTATCCACTGTCAGTATGTCCAATATCGATGGTCGTCAAGTGACGGCGGAAAACTTCAAGGACGGATTCAAGTATAATTTCCCCGAGGGGTCATGGTTGCTGATCCGACCTTCCGGAACCGAGCCGGTGCTAAGGCTTTACAGTGAAGCTAACGATCCGTCAGAGGTAGAGGCTCTGCTCAGAGCAGGCAGGGCGATTGTTGATGGTAGCTAGCAGACCAAGCAGAGGAGATAGCGGGAGGTATTAATGGCGCAGATAATAGGCATCGTTCAGGTCAAGGGTGGGGTGGGGCGTTCTACTATTGCAACGAATCTGGCGGCGATTTATTCCATTAAAAAACCGACTGCACTGATCGACTGTGATCTGCCGCAAGGGACAAGCGCTTCTTGGTATGCTGTGCGGAAAGCAGAAGTACCACCGCAGAATCTGACCCTGGCGACAGTCAATGATCATAATGATTTGCTGACATGCTGCCAGGAGCTTGCTCAAAAGCATCGTTACGTCATAATAGACGCTCCGCCAAGGCTGGCTGAAATGACAAGAAGAATCATCATGCTCAGCAATCTCTGTCTGGTACCTCTGGGGGCAAGTGCTGCAGAAATTTGGTCTACTGCCGATCTGGTCGGGACAATTGGCGAAGCTCAGGAACAAAAATTCGGCATTGATGTCCGTATTATCTGGAACCGGTTCCGTGGCCAGACTCGAGAGGCGCAAGAGTTGAGCGAGGCGGCCAGTCAGGAACTAGGGCTAAAGGCGCTTAACAGCAAGCTTGGTTACCGTGTTGCATACAGTGAAGCGTTAGCAAGGGGGTTGTCAGTTGATGAATGGCTGGACAGGAGCGCCCATGCCGAGATGCAGGCACTGGCAGCGGAGGTCAAAGAGATTCTCAAGGAGAAAAAACGATGACCCGTCCAAAGACAAGACCGCAAATAAAAAAACCGGACTTTACCAATGCAGCAATAGATAAAATGCCGGGGTCATCAGCTTTGCCAAAAATGGCAGATACTGGCAAGGAAAAAGATAAACGGCTGCCTCTAATACTGCAGCTAAAGCAGGAGGTAATCGCACGCCTTGAACTTGAGGCGGGACGCAAGGATAGATCAATTGCCCAGGTTGTAGAAAAGTTGGTAAGCAAGCATTTGGACAAGAAATAAGATTTGTTTCAACCCCCATCGAAATATCCTGCCATTGATCGGCAAAAAGAAATAATTTACTGCACAGAATAGGGTTAAGGTTGCTTCCCCATGGCCAGTGACAAAATAATTATCAAGGGTGCCTGCGAGCACAATCTGAAATGTATCGATGTGACGATTCCGCGTGACCAGTTAGTGGTAATTACGGGTATTTCTGGGTCGGGCAAATCGACGCTGGCGTTCGATACAATATATGCTGAAGGACAGCGGCGTTATGTAGAATCCTTATCCGCTTATGCCAGGCAATTTCTGGAGCAGATGGAAAAGCCTGATGTTGAGTCGATTGAAGGGTTGTCGCCGGCTATCTCCATAGAACAGAAGACTACCAGCAAAAACCCGCGCTCTACAGTCGGCACGGTCACGGAGATTTACGACTATCTGCGCCTCCTCTATGCAAGGATAGGCAAGCCCCATTGCTACAGTTGCGGCAAACTTATCGCCTCGCAGACGATATCTCAGATGGTAGACCAGGTCATGCAGATGCCAGAGGGGACCAAGCTGCTGCTTCTCTCCCCCATGGTAAGGGGGCGCAAAGGTGAATACCGGAAAGAGCTGGCACAACTACGGAAGGATGGCTTTGTCAGGGTCATTGTAGATGGCACTCCACATGAACTGGCCGACGATTTCAGCCTCGACAAGAACAAGAAGCACGATATTGATATCGTTGTAGACAGACTGCTCATCAAGAATGGAATCGAACGACGGCTTGCCGACTCTTTCGCGACAGCTCTTAACCATGCCGAAGGGGTGGTCAAGGTGGCGATAGTTAATGGCGAGACGATGCTCTTTTCCGAGACTCTTGCCTGCATCGATTGCGGTATTTCCTATCCGGAGATGACACCAAGGATGTTCTCCTTCAATAACCCATACGGCGCCTGTCCAGACTGTACTGGCCTAGGTACCAGGATGTACTTTGACGCCGACCTGGTAGTGCCGAACCAAGAGCTCTCAATCAGAGATGGGGCAATCGTACCATGGGAGAAACGTCTCTCCGGCTGGTACCATCTGACTCTGGATGCTTTGGCTAAAGCCTACGACTTTGACATCCGGACGCCGTTCCGCAAACTTCCGGAACGGGTCAAGGATGTCATCCTGACCGGCTCACGTGGGCAGAAGGTGGAGTTCTGGTGGGAGGAGGACGGTGGTCGTCGCCATACATATCAGAAGGAGTTCGAAGGGGTTCTAAACAATCTGGAGCGTCGTTACCGGGAAAGCGAATCGGAACAGGTGCGGGAAGAGCTCGAGAAGTACATGAACGTGATGCCCTGCCCAACATGTGCAGGGGCGAGGCTGAAAAAAGAGGCGCTATTTGTCAAGATCGGCGATTGCAACATCCAGAAGTTAACCGCCCTTCCTATCCGGGATTGCCTGGAGTTTATTGCCGGGCTCTCTCTAAGCGACAAAGATGCTGAAATTGCTCGTCGCATCCTCAAGGAGATTCGGGAACGGCTTTCTTTCCTAGTCAACGTTGGACTTGACTATTTATCCCTTGACCGAGCCTCAGGGACTCTTTCGGGTGGAGAGGGACAACGAATCCGGCTGGCAACCCAGATCGGCTCATCACTTGTCGGAGTTCTCTACATCCTTGATGAACCTTCTATCGGCCTGCATCAACGCGACAATGCGCGTTTGTTACAGACCTTGAAACATCTGCGTGACCAGGGAAACACTGTACTGGTGGTAGAACATGACGAAGAGACTATTATTGAAGCAGACCATGTTATTGATATGGGACCTGGAGCCGGTATTCATGGTGGCGAGGTAGTGGCCCAAGGGACCCCGGCAGAGGTGATGAAAAACCCTGCCTCATTGACCGGCAGGTATCTTTCTGGTGAACTTTGTATCGCTCTCCCCAAACAGAGGCGCAAATCATCTAAATTCCTCAAGATAATCGGTGCCAGCGAGAATAATCTGAAGGATATTGATGTTAAGATTCCCCTTGGGGTGATGACATGTATAACCGGGGTCTCTGGTTCAGGTAAGTCGACCCTGGTCATTGATACCCTTAATCGAGTTCTCAACCAGCGGTTATACAAGAGCCGGGAAAAGGCTGGTGCAGTTCGTGAGATCAAAGGACTTGATGCCCTAGACAAGGTAATCAACATCGATCAATCTCCTATCGGCCGGACCCCGCGCTCTAATCCAGCTACCTACACCGCTGTCTTTGCAGACATTCGAGATCTCTTTGCCCAACTTCCAGATTCAAGGATACGTGGCTACAAGCCGGGGCGCTATTCGTTCAATGTCAAGGGGGGACGCTGTGAGGCCTGCTCAGGTGATGGCATCATAAAGATTGAGATGCATTTTCTTCCAGATGTATATGTGCAATGTGAAGTATGCAGGGGTGCAAGATATAACCGGGAGACGCTGGAGGTACGTTATAAGGGGAAGTCGATTGCCGAGGTACTTGACATGACAGTTGCCGAGGCTGTACGCTTCATGGAAAACATCCCGAAGATCAAAAACAAGCTGAAGACTCTTGACGAGGTTGGCCTTGGCTATATCAAGCTTGGCCAGTCGGCCACTACCCTTTCCGGAGGCGAGGCGCAACGGGTCAAACTAGCCAAAGAACTGGCCAAGCGGGCAACTGGGCGGACTATCTATATCCTCGATGAACCTACTACCGGCCTGCACTTTGCCGATATCGCAAAACTTCTAGATGTACTGCAAAGGTTGGTCGAAGGGGGGAATACGGTTGTCATCATTGAGCATAATCTTGATGTGATTAAAACAGCTGACTATATTATTGATCTTGGACCCGAAGGGGGCGCCAGGGGGGGAGAAGTGATCGCCTGCGGCACTCCGGAAGAGATAGTCAGGGTGAGTCGCTCTTATACCGGACAATTTTTGAGGAAGTTATTGTAGGTTAAGGTTTAGATTACTCAAACAGCATATTTCAGACAGCCACTATATAACGATTTTTACCATCCTGTTTAGCCTGTAGCAAAGCCTGATCGGCTCTGCTAAGACAGTCATAGATAGTCTGCCCGGTCCGGTATTCGCAGACACCAAGGCTTACGGTAGTTCGTATTCCGGGCTTGTTGGCCTTGAATTCGGTCATGGCCACCGACTGATTTATCTTCTGTGCTACATTTAGTGCGCCTTCGATACCTGTTTCCGGGAGGAGGAATAGGAACTCTTCTCCTCCCCAGCGAGAGCATACATCCTCGCTTCGGACGCATTCCCTGAGGACGCACGCAATTTCGAAAAGCACATCATCTCCGGCGTTTATACCATAAGTGTCGTTGATACGTTTGAAGTCGTCAATATCGACCATAATTATGGAATATGTTCGCTGATGACGTTGTGCACGGCTATGCTCCTGTTCGATTTTATCCATAATATCACGGCGATTTGCCAGACCGGTCATAGGATCAATTCTCGTGGCTAGATCCAGGGAGCGATTCATCTCTATCAACTGGGTCTTAAGCCGTTGCATCTCCCTGACAGAGTTCTCGAATTTATGCACTGCATTTTTGTAATGCTCGAAAAGGAGGCTGAATTCAGGGAGGAGGAGATTGCCGGTAAATTTACCATCGGTTATGATATGCTCCAAGCGGCGAATCTCGTCGTTAATTGCATTTCCCAGGCTCTTGTCGGTTTTGGTCATGCCCCCTCCTGTTTCCCTGAGATGTCGGGTGAACAGCCGTGAATTTCATGCTATAACTAGCACTCTGAATAATACTGCTTAAGGGAAAGGTTTTCAACAAATATCAGGTCAATTCATCACCCCTAGAACTTATCAGCATAATCATTTGCACCTGGAGTGGAATATGAAAGTCGGTATTTCCAGTATATTTGCTGATCTACCTGATGCTGTCAATGTCGAGAAAATCGAGCAATTGGTGGAAGCGGGCTCTTTTCGTGTCGAGCGGATTGTCTCTTTTGGGCAGGCGACACCTGATGGTTACTGGTATGATCAGGCAGAGGATGAATGGGTACTTCTGCTGACAGGTAGAGCAGGATTACTTATATTCGGGGAAGATGAAGCACGGATAATGGGGCCAGGAGACTACTTGTACCTTCCAGCCGGTTGTCGTCATCGGGTAGCTTGGACGGTTCCCGATGTAAATACTATCTGGCTTGCTGTGCATGGACTGAAAGGATGAAAAGGGGTGATCATGGTTTTGCTTGAGGGCGCATCGACTTCTTATTCGGCTGAAATATTTGTATGACTATAAATACATCAAAAGCCATGGCACCGCCAGGTAGAGTGATATTTTGGCTAATAATTACAACAATCTTCTGGGGCGGGAGTTTCGTCTTCAACAAGATCGGTTTCCGTGATATCCCTCCAGTTACTTTTATGTTTTTCCGCTTTGCTTTGGCAACAATGGTTATGGGGGTTTTCTGTTTTACGCGATTAAGCAATCTAACTTGGGAGATAGTTCGAAAGGGGTTAATCATAGGGGTTGTTCTCGCAGCAACAAATCTCACCTTTGTAATAGGCGTATATGGCACTACGGTAACGCGGGCAGGTTTTCTCAATAATCTGTTTGTCCTGCTGATCCCGATACTCAGTTTTCTTGTCTGGCGCGAACGGGTTGATCGCTGGAATTTAGTCGGTATTATCCTTGCTTTGCTAGGAATTGTTGCATTAGCGCACGGTGGAGTGCACGGGGTCAGCAGGGGTGATCTTATCTCGACGTTCTGTGCTTTGTTTATCTCGGTTCATATAATTGTTGTTTCAAAATTACTTCGCGATGAGGATGTCTATCTGGTAAGCTTGATACAGTTTGCCACTGTAGCATTGGTTGGAGGCATTCTCTATCTGATTCTACCGCTGCCGGCATTTCATCTCAGCGCTATAGCACTTGGTGCGCTTGGCTATTGTGTTATTTTTCCCACTATAATCTGTTTTACACTGCAGAATAACTTTCAACGTCATACCACCCCGACACAGGCTGGGCTTATCTATACCCTTGATCCGGTCTGGAGCATGCTTGGCGGAGCAATTGTACTTGGCGAACGGTTGCGATATCAGGAATGGCTTGGCTGTGGACTGATCTTCGGAGCAGTATTGGTCCCGCTAATAGCTAAATATCTTCGTGAAAGAAATTCGAATGATGAAAATGTATTTATAGTTGAGCCCTAGAATCGATGGGTGAGAGCAAGATGCAGGGCTACATCCGGCGAAGTAGAAACGGCCAGATCCTCTGACACACCAATATCTAGAGAAGTATGCCTAGGGAAGTAGAGTGTGCCTCCTATGAGGAACATTATTGTAGAGCTGTTAAGTTCATTAAGCTGACTCCCCTTGTAAAAGGAACTATGAAACGGCAGTTCCATTTTGAACGATATCCAATCGGCCGGGCTCCAACCACAGCCGATTGTGCCAAATCCGACCAGATTGCGCTGCTGGTCGCGCAAGACATTCCCTTTGGAGAGTATCATGCCACCGGCTGCACCAAACAACGTAAAATTCCCCCAATTGTCAGAGAGGAGATAATCGTCACTGGCAGTAAACCAGAGAGACAGGTCGGTACTGCCACTCCCATGCAGTTTATCGCTGTCACCAGTTGGCAACTTGAGGCTGCACCTGAGGGCTACAGCACGCGGGTTTGGTTTTCCATCGTGGAATAGCTGTAAGCCGCCTTGCAAGCGCATATCACCCAGACCAAAATTAGAATCATCAATTTTAAGTCTATCCTCTCCATCTCTGGTATACGAATATAGGAGCTGGTTTTTTGCTGCTTGCTTGCGCCCACCCTGGGGTAGATTGAAGAAATCATGCCAACCTTCGATAAATGAGTCGAAAATACCGCCTCCGTACCCCTGCCAGGGGATGTCAAGGCCAGCCTCAATTTTGCTGCTGATACCATGACGAAATATCAAGTTGAGACGGTAGCTTTCACCATCCAGATGGATGTTTTCACTGTTTGTTTGGTGGGTGGTAAAATTGTTTGCGATATCAGTAACAAGTGTAATCGAGCTCCGTCCTGTGGGCAAAAGAACGGCTCGATCTGCCGGAGGAAGACCGAATATTTGCATTATCGGGCTTTGATTCTGGGTATAAAAGGGCGCAATTTCAGCACTGATGGCATTCAGTGGCATTACAACAAATATCAACCAGCCTGCGACAATTGCCAGAAATATACGGGGAAAGAGCACCATAGGCTAAAATAACATGTTAAAGGCTAGTTGTAGGCGCGCTTCTTTAGGATAGCTGTTGTTATTATATGTCCCAGTAGAAAATGCTGAAGCACCATCGATATCGAGGTTAATCCATTTTGTGCCAAATGAAAGGCCAAGAGTGCCGACCGGGCCTATATCCCCTGCAGCAAGATTTTTGTAGGCACCGGCTCTAAGTTTAAACCAACTGAAAGGATGTATTTCAACTCCACCGCCGACATTTCTACTTTTACTGCTCTGCAAAATGGTCTCATTTTCTGTAAGATCCAGATCAGCAGCTATGGTAAGCCATGGGAGCGGATCTACGGTCGCTCCGGCACGAATTTGCGGTTTTACCCGGATGGTCTCTTTGGTGTTGCCGCGTACTGGCAATGCGACCTGGGGAGAGTCGAATTCTGGAGAGTTGATGTTTTTTGCAACTACTCCGACACTTAGTAATTTGCTGTATTGCCAGAGCATGCCAAGGTCGATACCAATGTTAGTAGAATCATTGTAATGGTCAGTTATGTTTTTTATTATTTCTCCCGAATCCTTGACCTGGACAATTTTACTCTCACCAATGAATGCGCGCCCCCATAACAGTTTCAATGAAGCACCGATGCCAAGTTTGCCAAAACTGCCCAGATTGATAGGATGACCATATGAAATTGGGAAATCGGTAAGTATCAAACCTTTATATTCCACCGTAGAATTGTTATTTTCAAGACTTCCTTGATTATTTGTCAGGGCCTGTCCCATGTGCACCATGGCATCTCTGGCCTGCTCTGGGGTCATATTGGTTTGATTGCCGCCTGGCCTGGTAATTGCTGTTTCCAGGGCATTGGTTATTCCTACATTGCCGCCGAATGCAGCGGTGATCTGGTCTCTTTGTTGGTCACTGAAAAATGTGGTCGTTGGACGGGTTGCAGTGGCAGCGCCAACCCCTGTAGCAAAGTCCGTAAGAGTAGTTGCACCACCTGGACGAATCGAGTTCAGGTCTGTTGTAGGAAAAGCAGCAAATTCTGAGGTTGTAATTCCACCTGTAGCAAAGTGTTGAAACTGAAACCCGAGCATGGCATTGGCGTTGACACTGAGGGTCCCCTCATGATGGGAAAGATCGTTGAGAACGCCGACAAACTGTACGGCTTTATCTATAAATACTAGGTTTTGATCAATTTGCGCACTGTTCAGGGTGGGGGTGACTGTAATATTTAAATCTCTGAGGTTATCAATATTTAGTTTGCCGATGCGATCGATATTTTCTGCCATTGTTGAATTGATGCTTATACCTGCACCAGCATTTAGTTTTGCCGAAAAACTACTTTCATTAAATGCCAACCCAGCGGGATTCCAGTAGGCTGCATATGCATCGTGCATCCTAGCGACTCCTGCACCGCCAATGCCAAGCGTGCCAATGGGTTGGAATTCAGCGCCCAGAACTGAATTTGCCCAAATGGCTATGAACGCTGTAATAATTGATAATAGCCTTAATAGATGCATGGGGGATTCCTCCGAGTTTTGTGGTTATAGTTAAATAAACAAATAGAGCAATTAATGTTATAGAATTATTGTCCCAATAATAATAATCATAAAATCGACAATTGCCACAAAAAATTAATAAATTATTCTTTGCCACTATATTAACTCTGCGGATAATTATTAACGCTTGAAATAGATGCTCAATCTGACATAATAAAGCGCAATCATAAGCAAGATGTAACTGAAACGGAGAGAATTATTAAATGCAACAATATAAAGGCCAACAACTAAATCGACGTAAGCCTAGAAGCAATGGTCAACATTTGGCAAAAACGGTCTTATTTGCAGCAGGAACTTCTGCCGTGCTGGGTCTGGCGGCACTCGCAGTTTATGTTGTTTTTCTCTTGATTACCCTTCCAAAGGTTGATCGACTGAACGATTATAAGCCCCCTATTGTCTCCCAGGTGTTCGGGGACGATGGAAGCCTCGTTGGCGAATTCTATCTTGAACGTAGAACACTTGTCCCGGTAGGTAAAATCCCAAAAAAGCTTATTCAGGCATTTGTTGCAGCGGAAGACGCTAATTATTACCAGCACAAAGGTATTGATTATCTTGGGATTGTCCGTGCGGCAATAAAAAACATCCTATCTATGCGCAAAAAGGAAGGAGCATCAACAATAACTCAACAGGTTGCGAAATCAATGCTGCTGACGCCGAAAAAAACCTATTCCCGTAAGCTTAAAGAGGCAATATTGGCAAAGCGGATGGAAGAAAAGCTTTCCAAAGATGAAATTCTCTATATCTATTTAAACCAGATATATTTGGGAGCTGGTTCATATGGGGTTCAATTGGCAGCGGAGACATATTTCGGAAAAGATGTTGACAAGCTTAATCTTGCGGAAATGGCGATGATGGCAGGTCTACCCAAGGCACCTAATACATATTCACCTATTAAGAATCTGGATAAGGCACGAGAACGACAAAAATATGTACTGGAACGAATGGTAAAAGAGGGATATATCACTGAGGCAGAATCTGAGCATGCACGAAAAACACCAATTGTCATTCAGTCCCGCAAGAAGATAAATAGCGATCAATCGGCCTATTTTCTTGAACATGTGCGAATTCTTTTAGAGGAAAAGTATGGAGAAGAAAGGCTATACAAGCAGGGTTTAAAAATATACACCACAATGAATGCACAAATGCAGAGGGGTGCTTATGAAGGGTTGGTAAACGGGCTGAAGGCAGTTGACAAAAGACAGGGTTACCGTGGGCCTGTGCAATACTTGACCGAAGAAAAGGTGGAGGAATTTTGTAAAAAAGTCGAGGAAAATATCGATTCTGCTGCACTTAAAATCGGATCAACCTATCAGGGAGTAGTGACGGGGATTAATTCTGCTACTGGAGAGATAATGGTTCACGTTGGTGAACGTGCCGGTACGCTTAGCCGAAAAAACATGAGTTGGGCTGGAAAAATTACACTTCTGGAAAATTATGGCAAACCATCAACAGGCAAAGGAAAGTCAATTACTCTTGGTTCTGTAATTGAGGTTTCGGTCATTACTCCTGACCAAAACAAGTCAGGAGCAGTATTTGCTCTAGACCAGGAACCTGATGCCCAAGCGGCACTCTTTGCAATGGATCCGCGAACTGGAGCAGCCAAGGCTATGGTCGGGGGATATGATTTTAGAAAAAGTCAGTTCAATCGAGCCATACAGGCAAAGAGGAATTCAGGTTCTGCATTCAAACCGATTATATATGGAGCTGCTATAGAAAAAGGGATGACCCCTGCCACAATTATTGAAGATTCTCCAATTGAATTCAATAGTGTTGGTAAGACTTGGAAACCAAAAAATTATGATGGAGTATATCGTGGGCCAGTTACAATGCGCGAAGCATTAACCAGCTCAATCAACGTTGTGAGTGTGAAGATCCTGGAGAGCATCGGAGTTGGTTATGCAACAGAATTTGCCAAAAAACTAGGGATAACATCTCAACTCGCTGACAATCTGACTCTAGCTCTTGGCTCGTCCAGCCTTTCGCCAATGGAATTAACGAGTGCTTATGCTGTGTACGCTTCAGGCGGATATCGTGTTACTCCTTATTTTATTACGAAAGTTACTGATTCTGAAGGTAAGGTATTGGAAGAAATAAATACAACCTCTATTCCTGTTTTCACGGATGCTACTTCAGTAAAAAAATTGGTTGGGAATAGCCAGTCTAGGGCCAATGATTCTACAACAACATTAACGCCAGTGCAGGTAGTTTCACCGGAATTGGCATATATTATGACCAATTTGATGGAAAGCGTCGTAACAAGTGGTACTGGCCAGCGTGCCCGAGCGGTAGGTCGTCCTGTTGCTGGGAAAACAGGAACCACGAACGATATGAAAGATGCCTGGTTTGTCGGTTATGTGCCACAACTCGCAGCAGGGGTCTGGGTTGGTTACGATCAAGAAAAATCTTTAGGATCGGGTGGGTCAGGTGGTCAGGCTGCTGCTCCTATTTGGGCCGACTTTATGCAAAAAGCATTAGTTGGAGTATCGATACAAAGCTTTATCCCTCCGGATAATATAACATATGCGCTTATTAATCCTCGTACAGGCAGATTAGCTAAGGAAGGGAGTGAGGGTAGCGTAATGGAATGCTTTATCAGTGGGACTGAACCTACTAGTTATGATAACGAAGTACCTAAATAGAAGGTTTAAGCTTATAATTTATGCCTCAATTCCTGATTGTGAGTACTCGATAGTCTAAATGAACTGTATGTCTTTATATAATCTACATCCGGGATTTTGAAATATGCTGATGCCTTATTCTCAAGCATTTTGAGACCGTTCATAGTACGGACAATCCCACGTAGGGCTGAAAAAAAAATAATTATTTTGAAAAAACCGCTTGCAATCGTAAATTTTATGACTATAGTATTCGTGAATCACCTTAATTCAAAGGAGGAGGGTTTTATGACCAAAGCAGAACTCGTCGAAGCAGTTGCGAAGTCAGCCGGCCTTACCAAAGCAGCAGCAGAAAAAGCAGTAGGTGCATTCATTACTGCGGTGAGTGGCGCTCTGAAGAAGGGTGACCGGGTAACACTTGTAGGCTTCGGTAGCTTTGAAGTTGCTAACCGCAAAGCCCGTACTGGCAGAAATCCTCAGACTGGCAAAGAGATCAAGATTGCTGCTGCTAAAGTACCCAAATTTCGCGCCGGCAAAGCCCTGAAGGATGCTGTTGCGAAGAAGAAGTAAAGTTCAGCATCAAAATCGCTTGCGTGATGTTAATCCTAGGTTTTACCGCAGGCTTATCCACTGAAAATGCCCCGCTTCGGCGGGGTTTTTTCGTTTTGTCACCTCTACCCAATTCCGAAGTTTCAACTCCCGTTAATTTCATTAATCGATTATACAATGATCTAAAATAAAATACTATTCCATGGCTAACTTTGGAATGATTATGACAACATTTCATGTTGATGGATAGAATATAGAATATATCTAGAAAGGAATTGATGATATAGTGAAACAACATATTATCAGCCAATTACCTGAGAGGGTGAATATGGTAAATAGTAATTTGGGGATGAACTCTGTTGAGTTGCGAGTATATTACTCTGATACTGATGCTGGAGGAGTCGTATATCATGCCAATTATTTAAAGTTCTTGGAGCAGGGGAGGACAGAATTTCTAAGAGAGAAAGGATTATCAGTGGGGGATATGGCGGCGAGAGGCTATATATTCCCTGTTATTAGAGTCGAACTTGATTTTTGTAAACCTGCGGTATTAGATGAACTCCTTCGTGTTGAGTCACAAATTTTGTCAATAGGAAAGACATCTATTGTTTTTGCACAACAGGTTGTAAGAATAAATGATGGGATAAATCTGGTAAAAGGGAAAGTGGTCTTGGTTTGTGTTAATAGTCAAATGAAAGCAAGGCGGCTACCAGCAGAAATGATCGAATTGTTAAGTAGCTGATGGCAATCTATGCAATTCATATATCTTAAACTAACTAAATTATCTACATTCTATTAACGAACGTGTTGTTAATATAATTATTAAAAGTGGGAATAATGATATGCTTGAACGTATGCCGAGAGTAATTGATTTCGATATAAGAGGGCAGATTTGCCCTTCATCCTGCCTTCTTGCATTGAAGAAAATTAATAGTCTTAAACTGGAATTAAAGAATGGAGATATATTGCTTCGTATAATTACCGACCATCGAGATGCAACTGTTACCATCCCAGATTCTGCAAGAAATATGGGGTATGATGTTAAGGTTGCCAAAGAATCAGATTATTATCTGATTAATATAACCTATAACATGGTTAAATTTACCTTATAACAAGAAATAGCCGATAATCTTCAGAAGATATTTCTGGCTAAGTAAGATGAGGGGATTGATGCCACCTTTTATTCTGAAAAGAATATTTAACCGACTTCGCGGAATTGACGAAATTGATCGGCTTACTGTAGATATCGAACAGTTGCGAATAAAGGAAAAAAGAGCGATTAATTATGTTCGTCGCAAGACCAATCAGCTTCTGCTACTGATGGGTACTCTGCCTTTACGTCCAGAAGAACTTGACGATCAAACCTTGTTGGAAGTCGACCCTATCGGTATTGTTGCAGATTCTTTTGAGCAAATTCTGGATCACCAGCGGGACACCAATGAGAGACTAAAGATGGTCCGGGAAGAAATTCAGGCAATATTTTCTGCAGTTGGTGTTGGTGTTATGGTGGTAGATGCTGAGATGAGAGTTGAGTCCTATAATCCTATGGCAAAAGAGCTTTTTTTTCTGGGGGGGATAGACAACATTGTTGGCAAATCTTGTCATAAGCTTTTGTGTAATTTAAACGAACCACCTGAAGGGTGTATTTTTGAAGCAGTGATGTCATCTCGTGTAGCTATAAAACGCTATGATTGGCAACTAAGCGGACGTATTTTCGATGTTAATGCCGTTCCGATAAAGAACAAGTACGGCGATATTATACGTATTGTTCTTGCATATACCGATACCACGGTCCGACGTAGTATGGAAGACGCTTTACGTGAAAGTGAGCAGATGTTCCGTTCTATCTTAGAGAATACCAGCGATATTATTCAGAGCGTACTCCCGGATGGTGCTTTTCGATACGTTAATAAAGCCTGGCTGGATATTCTGGGATATAGCCATACCGAGGTGACGACTCTAACAATTGCTGATATCCTTCATCCTGATTGCCTAGAATATATTAAAGAGCTAAATCGACAAATAGTTGCAGGTAATCAAAGAGGTATTGTGAGGGTGCTATTGGTTGCCAAGGATGGTACGGTTGTACCACTATTAGGTAGTGTCAGTGGTAGTTTTGTCGATGGTAAGCTAGTGGCAACATGTGGCATATTTCGCAAAGATATTAATCATATAAATTAGTATCAAATACCTATACATAGTTTTCAATCATTTCCCTGCCTAGAAATGACAAGCGCTATTTCTCCCCAGTCCTATCATTGCTACATAGTCAAAATATTGCCGTTTGAAAAAGAGAAAAAATTTCATCCTAACTATTTGTATGGTCACGAATAATTGCTGTGAATAATGGAGTATTCTCTGCTATGGATGCAGAAAGTGCTATTTCGACTTCTATTGAAGCCCCTGCGAAATTCTTGAGCTTATGTCTGCTCACAGAACTTATTTCTCCCCCCTTGCTTTTCTCTAATCTATTGTTGATGTCGGTGTGAAAGTTATCGCCATCCTCAATAAAATAATAGATTGACTCCCCGAGTAGTTGCTGTTTATTAAGGCCAAGCAGCAGTTCTGCTTTGCGATTAGTAATGATAATCTTGCCATCCGACATAAAGGTTACAATAGCAGATTGTGCAATTTCAATAAGATTGCGATAGCGAGCTTCCGACTCCATGCGCTGTTGGGTAATTCTCTCCAGTTCAGCCATCATTTCATTAAATGAGCTGATTAACTGGCCGATTTCATCTTTACTGGTTGCAACGGGACGCTCTGTGAAATTACCATTTTTTGTAATGTTATGGACTGTTTCCGATAATATTTTGATAGGTTTTATTATGGTGCGATGAATAAGAATTCCCATCATAAGAATAATCAGAAAGAAAATGACAATTCGATATGCCAGGTCAAGTTTGAGATTGGTGCCTATCTCATGGTAGAGATCTGCCATTGGAATGGTCACAGAGACAGCGCCAATTATTTCTCCAGCCTGGTAGTTATATGACGAATGTCCTTTAGGAAAACGTGCTCTGACAAAGGAAGGAGCTTCTTCATATTTCCCGTGGCATTCCAGACATGATTTTTCGGCTACCATAGGTAACATGTAGCGAAACGTACTGGCCCCCTTGATTTTGAAAATGCTGTATGTTTCATTAAAGTTTTGTTGGGAAAATGATTTTAATTGTTCCGCTTCATATTCATCTGGACGATTTTCCGGGTTGCGATTGCGAAGAGATACTTGCCTGACTGAATAACGACTATCCTTGTTAAGTCGTTTTGCCACTTGGGTGGCTACCACTTGCGGGACAAGGGAATAGTTCTGGTTTGCTTCACCATGGACTACACTTGACATGTAATCCCTAGTTTCAATAATCTGCCGCGCAAAGCTACGGGCATTATCAACGGCGATTTTTATTATCAAGGTCTGCTGCCTCTGGTAGGTAAGAAAGGCCGCAACAAGAAACAGTGAGACTAATAGCAGAGACATGCTTATGTTAAATTTTGAGGTGATTTTGAGATTGCCAAACCAAGCCATAGAATCTCCAAGGGTAGGTTTCTCCGCAAATTATACACTGCATGGTGAGTAAGGCAAGCAATAGGCTATGCAGAAGTGGTGCAAGGCAAGAAATCCAAAAAGAAAATCAAGATAAAAAGATATTGTTAATGAAAATGCCGGATGGGTATTATATTTAGATATCATGAGAATACGGGGGAAGACATTAGCTTAGTAGGAAATTAATATTCCCAAGCATAAATTAGTCTATCGCCATCTGCATGAGAAGATGAAAATTTCCTTTGAAATGACTTTGTTTTATGATAAGTTCCAATACTCGCGCAGCCTCCAGAATTATACCTGCCGCCAGTAACCCTTGCAGAAAATAAATGAGCGCTATGGCCAAGATACTCTGTATTGCCAATCAAAAAGGGGGGGTCGGAAAGACGACCACGACGGTGAACCTTGCGGCATCGTTAGCTGCTGCGGAACGTCGTACCTTATTGATCGATATGGATCCTCAAGGTAACGCAACCAGCGGTGTCGGTATTGATAAAACTAGATTGCCGGAAACAATCTATGACGCCTTGATAAATGATACAGATCCAACGGGTATAATTATCAAGACCGAACTGCCTACTCTCGATCTATTACCGGCTACGTCAGATCTGGCTGGTGCAGAATTGGAACTGGTTGCTGTTTCCGAACGGGAATTGAAACTGAAAATGGTGTTGAAAAAAATATCTACCCCGTATGATTATATACTTATAGACTGCCCCCCATCACTCAATTTATTGACTCTGAATGCGATGGTTGCTGCCGATTCGGTTCTTATCCCGCTGCAATGTGAGTTTTATGCCATGGAAGGACTCTCCCAGATACTTAATACCATTCGGTTGGTGCAGAAAGGACTTAACCAGAACTTGCGTATGGAGGGGATTCTACTCACCATGTTTGATGCTCGTAATAATTTGTCACGTCAAGTAAGTGAGGAGATCAGAACGCATTTTAGCAAAGAGACCTTTGCTACGGTTATACCTCGCAACGTTAGGCTTTCCGAGGCCCCAAGCCATGGTAAGCCGATAATACTCTATGATATTACTTCCCGTGGGGCTGTCAGTTATCTTGAACTAGCCAAGGAACTAATTCAGAGAGAGGGGAACAATGGTTAAAAAAACTGGGTTAGGAAAGGGTATGGCAGCACTTCTACCTGTTGCCAAAGATGAATCGACAAACTATTTTTTATGCCCAATTGAAGAGATTAAACCAAATAGACATCAACCGCGCAAAACCTTTTCTAATGAGAAGCTGGATGAATTGGCAGCTTCTATTCGGGAGAAGGGAGTTATTCAGCCTTTAGTGGTCCGGAAAAAGGCTGATCATTACGAGCTAATTGCAGGCGAACGACGATGGCGGGCTGCCCAGAAGGCAGGTTTACGTGAAGTCCCGGTTGTAATTCAAGATGTCTCTGATGATACTGCTTTGGAAATGGCCCTTATAGAAAACATCCAGCGTGAGGACCTCAATGCAGTAGAGGAAGCAGAAGCCTTTCATGCATTATTGGAAAAATTTGCTCTCTCCCAGGAAGAGCTAGCAAGAAGAGTAGGCAAGGATCGTTCCACTATAGCAAATGCTCTAAGGCTCCTAAAGCTGCCCGCTGAAATCAAGCGCGATATCGTTGAAGATCGTCTCAGTATGGGGCACGCTCGTGCCATGTTGGCAATTGAACTCCCTGAACAGATTAAAAAGATAAGGGACGAGGTTGTCAAGAGCCAGCTGACAGTTCGCGAAACAGAACTGTTAATCCGGAAACTAAAAGCAGGAAAAATTTTACGACCGAAAAGATATGGAGAACCACATCTTAATGCACTTGAAGAACAGTTAAAACGTCATTTCAGGGCAAAAGTGGCAATTAGACCCGGTCGGCGGGGCGGCAAGATAGAAATTGCATTTTCTAGCCAGGACGACCTTTCCCGAATTATCGATCTGCTCAATCTTTAAACTTGGTGCATGCCAGGTCGATGGTCAGATATATTACCTGGGAAACAATAAAATAGAAAAAAACTTGACATTTACGTAAAGCGTGTGATAGCTATCGCATGTTTTACCACTTGGGCAGGTTTTAGTTCATATCAGACTCGATTTTCAGAAATTAGCTCGGCATGAGGTGGCAGGGTGATAAATCTAGATTATGCTTTTATTCTCCAGATGATTAACTTTCTGGTCTTGCTGGTAGTGCTTAATTTGTTTCTCTTTAAGCCAATCCGTAAAATTCTTGCGAATCGGCAAAGTGAGATAAACGGTGCGCGTGCCAGAGCTGTTGAAGTAGATAAGGATGTGCAGGAAAAGATGGCACAGTATGAGGCACGCCTGCGGGAAGTAAAGGGCAAGGCCTCTGAAGAGCGCAATGCTTTGAAGAAAGATGCCCAGATTGAAGAAAGTAAAGTACTTGAGCTGGCACGCAAAGAAGCTGCTGACTCTCTTGCTGCAATCAAGAGCAAAGTTGTCAAGGAGGCGGCAGATGCTCGGGAACTTCTGAAAGAGCAGGCCAGGTCATTGTCCCTGGAGATATGTGAAAAGGTTCTGGGGAGGAGTCTGTAACATGAAACAGGGTACAAATTGGCAAGTGAAGCTGAAACCCGTTCTGATAGTAGTTGGTGTCGGTCTGGTTATGACCATGTTTACGGCCTTCGGTCTGGCCGCAGAAGGTAGTGCAGGAGCACATCACGCTGATACTGGCAAGCAGATGAAAGATTTTGGCTGGCGAGTCCTCGATTTTGCAGTGCTTGTCGGTATCATCATCTGGGCTTTGAAAAAGGCTAATGTAAAAGGCGCCTTGGCGGATCGTCGCACAGGAGTTGAGCGAGCGTTGCATGAAGCAGAGGCGGCGCGCGAGGCTGCGGAAAAGAAATTTGCCGAATACTCCGACAAATTAGCCAGAGCCAATCAGGAAATTGATGAAATATATGCTGCAATAAAACGGGAAGGTGAGGCTGAAAAGGCACGTATCATCGCCGAAGCAAACATGTCGGCTGAAAAGATACGCGAACAGGCCAAGCAGGCAGCAACGCAGGAAGTCCAACTGGCGAGAGTCCAACTCCGTCAGGAGGCAGCCAGGCTGGCTATAGAGTTGGCAGATCAGACCCTTCGGGAAAAGATCAGCATCGCTGATCAGGATCGGTTGGTTGGAGAATATCTTACCAAGGTGGTGGATTTACATTGAGCGCAAATGCTATAGCACGTCGTTATGCCAAGGCCCTTGTTCAGCTTGCAGCTGAAGAGAGGGCTGTTGCTAAATTCCAATCAGACCTGTCAGGTTTTGATTCGGTTCTGAAAGCAAATCCAGAGTTAAATGCTATTTTCTCCAGCCCGGCCTATGGTATTGAGGCAAAAAAAGGGGTACTTAGGGATCTAGTTGGCAAGTTAGCACTTCCTGATACAGTTGCTAATTTTGTTCAACTGCTAATGGATCGCAATCGGTTGTCACTACTGTCACAGATTGTAGTAAGTTATGGTGCACTAGCTGATGAACTATCTGGTGTGGTAAGGCCGGTACTGATATCAGCATTCCCTCTTGCAGATTCCCAAGTGGCTGACGTAAAAAACGCACTTGCTCAATCCACAGGCAAACAAGTTGAATTGCGAGTAGAAACAGATTCGAATCTGATCGGTGGGGTGGTTACCAAAATAGGTGACAAAATATATGACGGAAGTGTTAAGACCCAGTTAAGTAGGATTCAAGATATATTACAGAAGGGGTGAGATGATCCAATGGAAATCAGAGCCGAAGAAATCAGTGAGATAATCAGAAAACAGATCAAGGAATACGGCAAAGATGTCGAGGTGGCCGAGACAGGTACAATTATTTCGGTCGGTGATGGTATTGCCCGTATCCATGGCCTGGACAAGGCTATGGCCGGGGAACTTCTCGAATTCCCCGGCGGTGTCTCCGGGATGGTGCTCAACTTGGAGGAGGATAATGTCGGTGCTGCTATTCTTGGTGAGGACAACGAGAATATCAAGGAAGGCAGCTTGGTCAAGCGAACCGGCCGCATTGTCGAGGTCCCTGTAGGGGAGGCTCTGGTTGGTAGGGTGGTCAACGCTATCGGTCAGCCAATTGATGGTAAGGGCCCGATCAACAGCAAGGACACCCGCAAAGTCGAAGTTAAGGCCCCGGGTATCGTCAAGCGGAAATCGGTTCATCAACCGATGGCTACCGGCTTAAAAGCGATTGACTCCATGGTGCCGATCGGTCGTGGCCAGCGCGAGTTGATTATCGGGGACCGACAGACCGGCAAGACCGCTGTTGCCATGGATACTATCATAAACCAAAAGGGTGGTGATGTTATCTGCATCTATGTCGCCATCGGGCAGAAGCGTTCTACAGTAGCTCAAGTGGTGAGCAAGCTCCAGGAGCATGGCGCCATGGATTACACAATCATTGTCGCGGCTACCGCTTCCGAACCAGCACCACTTCAATTTATCGCCCCTTATACCGGTGTTACTATGGGGGAATATTTCCGCGATTCAGGCAAACACGCCCTGATTATTTACGATGATCTTTCCAAACAGGCTGTTGCCTACCGGCAGCTGTCGTTGTTGCTCCGTCGTCCTCCCGGCCGTGAAGCATATCCAGGAGATGTATTCTATTTGCATAGCCGACTTTTGGAACGGGCGGCCAAACTGTCTGATGCCGAAGGAGCAGGCTCATTGACAGCACTGCCAATCATTGAGACGCAAGCGGGGGATGTCTCTGCTTACATCCCAACCAACGTTATTTCAATCACTGACGGGCAGATATTCCTCGAATCAGATTTGTTCTATTCTGGGGTTCGTCCTGCAATTAACGTCGGCATTTCAGTTTCCCGTGTCGGCGGTTCTGCTCAGATCAAGGCGATGAAGCAAGTAGCAGGTACACTGCGACTAAACCTTGCTCAGTATCGTGAGATGGCTGCCTTTGCCCAGTTTGGCTCCGATCTGGATAAAGCGACTCAGATGCAGCTGGCCCGTGGCGAGCGGTTGGTGGAAATCCTCAAACAGGCTCAGTATGCGCCGCTGCCAGTGGAAAAGCAGGTTCTGATCATTTTTGCTGCCAATAACGGCAATCTGGATGACTATCCGGTATCTGTTCTAAAACGCTACGAAAACGAACTCTATACTTTCTTTGATACGCGCAAAGCTGATGTGCTAGCTGAACTGCGTGACAAGAAGGCAATTGACGACGATCTGAAGGCGAAGCTTGCAGCAGCTCTTGACGAGTTCAAGAAAGAATTCACAGCCTAACGTAAGGACGGTTAGCCGTTATGCCAAGTCTGAAGAGTATCAAGAAAAGGATCGGCTCGGTTAAAAATACCAGGCAGATCACTAAGGCCATGAAGATGGTTTCGGCCGCTAAGTTGCGGCGGGCCCAGGAAAACGTCATGGCTGCACGCCCATATGCAAAAAAGATGGGTGAAGTTTTGGAACGCCTGGCCCAAAATGTAGAACCGGAGTGTAGTCCGCTTTTGCATCAACGCACCAAGGAGAAGGGGCTGCTTATAGTAGTGACTTCTGATCGCGGTTTATGCGGTGGGTTCAATGCAAATCTCTGCAAGGCTGCTGACCGTTTTCTTAAGGAAAAGAAAAATGAGTTCAGTGAACTGACAGTAATGACCTTAGGTCGTAAAGGGTATGATTTTCTTAAAAATCGCCACACTGTGCGGAAAAATTATGCCAATTCGCAGGCCAATCTTAATTACCAGACAGCCGCTCTGCTAGCTCAGGAAGTGATCGAAGGGTTTGTTGCTGAAGAGTACGATGAGGTCTATTTGATATTTAATGCTTTCCGAAGCGTAATGTCACAGGATATTACCCTGGAGAAACTTCTACCCATTACCCCGCCGAAAGGCTCTGAGGATGATGTTATGCCTCCGCAGTATATCTATGAGCCGTCTGAAGCGGCGTTGTTGGCAGAATTGCTGCCAAAGCATATTGAGGTGCAGTTTTTCAAGGCAATGCTTGAATCGCTGGCTGCTGAACATGGAGCCCGAATGACAGCTATGGACAGCGCCTCGAAAAATGCCTCCGAGATGATCAGCAAGCTGACTCTGCAGTACAATCGTGCTCGCCAGGCAGCAATAACCAAGGAGTTGATGGAAATCATCTCAGGTGCTGAATCGGTAAAAGGATAATTCGGATCCAGATCCAAAACAATAGATGGCCCGTCAGGCCGCAGGAGGAAGGAATTACCATGAGTCAGAACATCGGGAAAATATCGCAGGTTATCGGCGCCGTTATTGACGTCGAGTTTGAGCCGGGGAAACTCCCCCCCATATACAATGCGCTCAAAGTGACTAACCCTGCAATCGACGACCGGGAGTGGAACCTGGTTCTAGAAGTAGCACAGCATTTGGGTGAAAATGCAGTGCGGACCATTGCCATGGATTCCACTGACGGTTTAGTGCGTGGTCAGCAGGTACTCGATACCGGCAAGCAAATAGTAATGCCGGTCGGTCGTAAAACCCTTGGCCGTATTCTCAACGTGATAGGCGAGCCGGTTGATGAAATGGGCCCAGTTGGCCACGAGAAAGAATATGAAATTCATCGTCCTGCTCCCTCCTTCCAAGATCAATCGACCAAGGTTGAATCGTTTACCACAGGTATCAAGGTTGTTGATCTCCTTGCACCATATGCTCGCGGCGGTAAGATTGGATTGTTTGGCGGTGCAGGTGTTGGCAAGACCGTTCTGATTATGGAATTGATCAATAATATTGCCAAACAGCACGGTGGGTTCTCGGTATTTGCCGGCGTCGGCGAGAGAACCCGCGAAGGTAACGATCTCTGGCATGAAATGAAAGACTCGGGGGTTATAGATAAGGCCGCCCTAATATACGGTCAGATGAACGAGCCTCCAGGGGCTCGTGCCCGGGTTGCCCTATCGGCGCTTTCAGTAGCTGAATACTTCCGCGACGAAGAAGGACAGAACGTTCTCCTCTTTATCGATAACATCTTCCGATTCACCCAAGCCGGCTCCGAAGTTTCAGCACTCCTCGGCCGTATACCCTCAGCGGTTGGTTACCAGCCAACCCTGGCCACCGAAATGGGCGAATTACAGGAGCGGATTACCTCAACCAATAAGGGTTCTATAACCTCTGTTCAGGCTATTTACGTGCCGGCTGACGACTTGACCGACCCCGCTCCGGCAACTGCATTTGCTCATCTGGATGCTACTACGGTTCTTTCTCGGCAGATTGCTGAACTCGGCATCTATCCTGCTGTTGATCCTCTCGATTCCACCTCCCGGATTCTTGATCCACAGGTAGTTGGCGAAGAACATTACACCGTAGCCCGCTCGGTACAGTATGTACTCCAGCGCTATAAAGACCTTCAGGATATTATTGCCATTCTAGGTATGGATGAGCTTTCAGAGGAAGATAAGCTTGTTGTTTCTCGTGCCCGCAAGATTCAACGATTTCTCTCCCAACCTTTTCACGTTGCCGAGGCTTTTACCGGAACCCCCGGCGTTTACGTGGAACTTAAAGACACTATCAAGGGGTTCCAGGAGATCGTGGCGGGTAAGTACGATGATATCCCAGAGCAGGCGTTCTACATGGTCGGAACCATTGAAGAGGTTCTTGAGAAGGCAAAGAAACTGGCTTTATAAGAATGGTAATATTGTGAATCGGAGTTGAGTTGATCAAGCGGATTGACTCGACAAAAAGGATAAAGATAGATGGCTGAAAAACTGAAGCTGGAATTGGTCACTCCCTATAAAAAAGTTCTCTCTGAAGAGGTCGATGAAATAACAGCATCTGGCACTCTTGGAGAATTTGGCGTACTCCCGGGGCATGCTGCGTTTCTGACCTCACTCAAGATAGGGGAACTTACCTACAAACAGGGTGGATCAGTACAACACTTGGCAGTTAATTGGGGGTATTTCGAGGTAGAGGACGACAAGGTTACGGTACTTGTTGAGACCGCAGAACGTGCAGACGAGATCGATCTGGAGCGCGCCAAGGCAGCACTCGGTCGTGCTGAGCAGGCCCTGAAAGGACTTGCTTCTGAAGATAAGGAGTATAGGAAAATGGAAGCAGCCTTAGAAAGGGCGCTGATCAGGATGCAGGTCGCAGGGAAAGCTGCCAGAAAATAAAGAATTGATTTAATTTTTAAATTTAAAGCCCTCATCTGAGGGCTTTATCATTTTTAGCTATGTTCACGGGTGGAGTGAAATTCAAGGTCTGGCCAGTTCTCCATAGTATTCTCCAACCGCCACTGACTGCCAGCCAGGTAAGCAAGATTACCCTCTCCATCCTTGAAAAGATTCATAGCATCACGTTTTTCGAATTCCTCCAGATTTTTCTTATCTCCTGTTACCCACCGAGCTGTAACATAAGAAACCAGTTCATAGGCGATTTGTACGCCATATTCATGTACCAGCCTATGTAATACCACATCAAACTGGAGGAGACCGACTGCACCGACTATCCAGTCCGCTCCCATCAGAGGACGAAATACCTGAGTTGTCCCTTCCTCTGACAGTTGAACCAAACCCTTTTCCAGAGCCTTTGATTTCATTGGGTTGAGAATACGTACTTTGCGAAAGTGTTCGGGAGCAAAGTTTGGTATGCCAGTGAATTTGAGGGGCTCTCCCTGGCTAAAGGTATCACCTATCTTTATTGTCCCATGGTTGTGTATGCCAATAATATCGCCAGGAAAGGCTTCATCCACATTGGTGCGGTCTTGGGCCATGAATATAGTTGCATTGGAAATCTGTACATCACGACCGAGACGAATATGACGAACTTTCATGCCGCGAATGAACTTGCCAGAACAGATTCTGAAAAAAGCGATCCGGTCGCGGTGAGCAGGATCCATATTGGCTTGAATCTTAAAGACAAAACCACTAAAAGCTTCTTCGAATGGAGAAACAATTCGTGTTTCAGTTTCACGCGGCCTCGGAGCCGGCGCATGCTCGATAAAGGTGTCGAGTAGTTGTTGAACTCCAAAGGTATTGATAGCACTGCCGAAAAAAACAGGGGTTTGCAGCCCTGCTAGATAGGCATCCTTCTCAAAGGGGTGGGCTGCTCCTTCCAGAAGCTCAACATCATTGCGCAGCTCATCAACCTGCGAACCTAGTAGTTTGGCCAGTTCGGGATCGTCGAGCCCTTGCATGGATATTGATTTGCCGATTCCATGCGCATCTTCAGGATCAAAGCAGGATAATTCCTTGGAATAAAGATGATAAGTGCCGCGAAAACGTTTCCCCATGCCGATAGGCCAGGTAATCGGGGCGCACTGGATATTGAGCAAATTTTCTATTTCATCAATTAGGTCAAGCGGTTCCCTCCCTTCTCGGTCAAGTTTGTTGATAAAAGTCATGATTGGCGTATGGCGAAGTCGGCATACTTCCAACAGTTTCTTGGTCTGACTCTCCACCCCTTTAACAGAATCGATAACCATCAATACCGAGTCAACTGCTGTAAGAGTGCGATAAGTATCTTCAGAAAAGTCGTTATGGCCAGGGGTGTCAAGAAGATTTATCTCGTAACCGCGGTAGGAAAATTTCATGACCGAGGAGGTGACCGATATCCCCCGTTGTTTCTCCATCTCCATCCAGTCAGAAGTTGCATGTCTAGATGCTTTACGGGCACGCACCTCCCCTGCTTGCTGGATTGCCCCGCCGAATAACAGAAGTTTTTCTGTGATTGTGGTTTTACCGGCATCCGGATGGCTAATAATAGCAAATGTACGGCGTTGATCAATTTCTTGCTGGTTATGCTTCATCAAATTTATAACTCCTTATAACCTAGATATTTTTGGAGATATGCCCTGTCATGATTTGACGCTGGCATGCTTCTAATTTTGAGACAAAAGAAAGGCGAAGAGATTATCTTCGCCTTACATATAAAAATAATCGCATTTTCAATGTAAAAGGGCAACAAAAAAGAGTAAGTGATATGAGGAGCAATTTATCATTTCAGGAAAATCTTTATTCAAGACCTTAACCCTTTTGTTTTACATAGTCATGCGGCATAATATAAAAATGAATAGTAATCCGATTGAGTGCACCAATCTATTCGATTCACATTGCCATCTGGACGATCCGGCACTTGCTGAAAGGATGCCGGCAGTTTTAGCAGCAGCCAGGCAAGCAGGTGTTATTAGGTGTCTTATCCCTGGAGTTCACCCTGATAGTTGGGAAAAGATATTTATATTAGCCACTAAATATTCCGAATTGTTGCCGGCAGTCGGCTTACATCCGATGGTTTCTGGGATTTGGAACCCGAAGATAGCTGAACGACTCTGCCAATATGCTGATAGCGCAGTTGCGATCGGTGAAATCGGCCTTGACTATCATCTGGATATTCCTAGGGGGCAGCAACAGCAGGTATTTAGAGCCCAGTTACAGATAGCATTAGAAAAAGGTCTGCCAGTACTTATTCATTGTCGCAATGCGTTTCAAGATCTTCTGAGGATTCTCAAAGAAGAGAAAGTTATGCAAGTAGGAGGGGTAATGCATGCATTCTCTGGTAGTCTGGATGTGGCACTGGAATGCATTCGCCTCGGTCTTGGAATATCAGTGGTTGGTACGATTACGTACCGTAATGCGGTAAGGCCCCTGAATCTGGTCCGCCAACTCCCTCTGGAGATGTTGTTGCTGGAGACCGATGCTCCGGATATGTCGCCTGAGCCATACCGAGGAACTGTTAACGAGCCGGCACTTCTTCCTTTGATTGCAGCAAAGGTGGCAGAGATCAAAGGGATCCCTCTACAGCAGGTCGCGGATGTCACTAGCAGCAACGCTTATAGGCTCTTTAGCAGAAAATACCAATACTCCTTAAGCAGATAAGAGCATTTAATAAAAATGGAGAGTTATGATGGCAGGTATACACAGGTTCTCCCGCAATGAGCTGTTATTTGGGGCTGCTGGCATTGAAAAGCTGAAAAGTGCCACTGTTGCAGTAATTGGTTTAGGAGGGGTGGGGAGCTATGCCGCCGAGGCTCTATGCAGAGGAGGAATAGGCTCGCTGGTGCTGGTCGATTTCGATGACATATGTCTTACAAATTGTAATCGTCAGTTGCATGCACTGGAAGGTAATATCGGCAGGGCCAAAGTACTAGTAATGGCTGAGCGGCTCCGGCTAATAAATCCACAGGCTGAAATTATTCCCCACAAAGATTTTTATGCAGCTGAAAGTAGCAACTTTCTCCTCTCAAATGATTATCACTATGTGGTTGACGCAATTGACCATATTACCAGCAAGCTGCACCTGATAATAAGTTGTCAGAACCGACAGATTCCAATTATATCCAGCATGGGAGCGGCGGCAAAAATTGACCCGACCAAAATCATGATTGGAGATATTTCTCAGTCCAATACATGTCGTATGGCCAGGTCAGTGCGCAAACTACTTCGCAAGCAGGGTGTTACCAAAGGGGTAAAGGTGGTATTCTCTACTGAAGAGTACCAGGGGCAGGAAGAGATAGCACCTGCATGTAAGACCGATTGTATTTGCCCGAATCATAGCGAACAACGATTTGATTGTACTCACCGGAGGGTAGTATTGGGGAGCAGCCCATTCATACCGGGAATTTTTGGTCTTACCATGGCAGGAGTGGTTATTAATGACTTGTTGAAGGAGTAAATTTGATTTGTGTCGATTGACCTCTCTTTTTTTGCAGATATACTTTTTGCAAAATCACTAAATCATATTTGAGAGGAGAAGCGGCCATGGGTAAGGAATATACTATACAGGAAGCCCTGAAGTTGGCTATTCAGGGAGAGAAAGACAGTATGGATTTTTATCGTAAGGCAGCGTCCGTTACTAAGGATGAAAGGGCCAAGAAGGTTTTTGAGCTACTGGCCAATGAAGAGGTGGGACATATCAAGGCATTTTTTGATCACTACAAAGGGGGAGAATTCGGCGACGTGAAAAGCTTACTAGAAGCGCCTGCCAACAAGAAATCAGCTACTTATCAGGCCTTGGAAAAAGCTCTTACGGCGGACACACCGGAAAAGAAGGCTATGGAGATTGCATTGCAGGAAGAAAAGGCCTGTATAGAGCAATATTCAGCTCAGTTGAAAGATATTGTCGACCCATTAGTGAGAAAAGTATTCGAACAGGTTGTAAAAGAGACCCAGAATCATTATGACATGATTGAAGATGAATATATGCGTCTGATGAAAATGGTGGATCGCTCAGATCAAAATACCTACGTCAGGGAGTAGGTCAACTCAGCAATAGAAAACCGGAGGCTGCCAATGGTTATCAGCCTTATCACAGTTGTATTGACGTTGATAATCCCAACTGTGGTCACTGCAGATGAAGAAGTGCGAGGCGTTCATCTCCGGCAAAAGGGTTTAAAGGTAATTGAAGAAAAATGTCTCGTCTGTCATAATACTAAGGTCATTGACCAGGCTGTTCGGAATCGTCGGGACATAGCGCAGATAATTGCTCGTATGAAACAGAAAGGAGCTAATCTTTCAGCTGACGAGCGGCAGGTAATGGGTCATTTCTGGCAGCAAAGTCCCTTGAAAGAGGAAATAATAAATGAACCCAAAATGCATTAACTGAAGATATATTCCTGACTAGGAGAAAAAGAAAAAGTTGCTGGTATTAATGTGCCGGCAACTTTTTTTATCCGGCATAGGATGACATATATTCTTTAACTTTAACAAGATATAAACGTGTCTCCCGGGGTAGGGAGGTTGTGCCTTTTTTGTCAACATTTCCCGGGCCCCAGTTATAAGCGGCAAGTGCTTTATCAAGATCCCCCCTGTAGCGATTGAGCAATCCCTTCAAAAATCTGCTTCCCGCCATAATGTTCTGTTCCGGGTTAAAGGAGTTGGTCACCCCTAGCCCCTTGGCAGTTGCTGGCATCAATTGCATCAGACCTTCCGCTCCGGCATGCGATACTGCCCTTGGATTAAAGTTGCTTTCTGCCTTTATCACAGCTTTGATCAAACTTTTATCTAACTGATAAGTATTGGCCGCCTTGTGAATAATCGACTCTAATGCAGTTGGTGTTGTGGTAATTTGTGGGGACATTATTGGCGTTGGTCTGACAGGTGCAATTTGAGTAGGGGCGTCAGGATATGAGTTGCCAGGCTGAGTGTCAATAATTTGACTTGATTTGGCATAAAAAGTCAATATTTCATGGATATTCTGCTGCGATGTCACTGAGACGGGCTCCATTTGAGATGGGCCGAATGAAATGGCACTCTTCATCAGGTCTAGATTCAGTAATACTGATGCAGTCTCAAGTGCTTTTCCGGACAATTGCGGGGAGCCATGTTGATTGACAGCAGTCTGTAACAATTCTCCAAAAAGTGAGCTGTGTTTTTCGGCACGAGCGAACTTTTCGCCGAGGGTTTGTTGCTGTTGGACTATAGTCTGAGGCCGGCTAACATCAACTTCTTGGATTGCCATGCAATACCTCTTGCCATTGCTCTATATTCATCGCTTTCAGGGGGTATTGTTTGAATAAAATCTGGTGCAATTAAGCAGTAAGAAGCATACCGCTATTTCGGTAAAGACGATAACCAAAAAGATGCACAGGCCATGCCTATGTAACAACTAACAGTAGGGGGGAGTTCAGGAGTTAGCAGGGTATGAATTAGAATAGAGGAGGTTTTTCTTCTTCAATTTTTCTATTAATGTAGTCCTTTTGAGATTTAAGAGAATTGCCGCTTCTTTTTTGTTCCCCCCTGTTTTTTCAAGAGCTTGCAAAATAAGCCGGTTCTCGAACTCTTCAACGGCACTATTTAGGCAGAATCCATTGTCAGGGAGGTTCACTTGACTTTGTCGGCTTGGTGATTTCAGCCCACGGTATTTATCTGGTAAGTCATTGAGTCCAATGGTGCCACTACCCTTGAGTATCACCAATCGTTCGACCAAATTTTCCAGTTCACGCACATTGCCAGGCCAATCATAATTGCAGAGGTTCTCCATTGTAGCCTTGTCAATTTCTTTGATCTTCCTCTGTTTTTCCTTATTAAATCGTTCAACAAAGGTTTCAATTAATAGTTGTATATCATCTTTTCTCTCTCGTAATGGTGGTAGTACTATCGGAATGACTGAAAGTCGATAGAAAAGATCTTCGCGAAACTCTTTATTCATTACCATTTTATCAAGATTCTGATTGGTTGCAGCAATGATTCTGACATCCACTTTTTTGGGTCGCGTCGACCCAACAGGTTCAAGTTCTCGATTTTGTAGTACTCTCAGTAATTTTACTTGCAGATTTGGCTTCATGTCGCCGATTTCATCCAGAAATAGGGTGCCACGATCAGCAATTTCGAATCGTCCTATCCGAGTAGCAATAGCTCCAGTGAAAGAACCTTTGACATGGCCAAAAAGTTCACTTTCTAGTAGATCATCGGGGATAGCCGCGCAATTGACAGGAACAAAATTTTTTGTCTTGCGATTACTCAAATCGTGAATTGCCCGTGCTACCAACTCTTTTCCGGTGCCTGACTCACCCTGTATCAGCACGGTTGAATCAGAACCGGCTACTTTTTCTATAAGCTCGAAAAGGGAGAGCATTTTTTCGCTCTCACCGATTATGTTATTCAGCAGAGAACGATTCTTGATCCGTGGTTTAGTGTTGAAGCTCTGGCTTTGCAGGGCCTGATGTTCAAGCCCCCTTCTAACATGAGTTTCCAATTCATCAAGATTGAACGGTTTGTCCAGGTAAAAAAAGGCCCCTGCTTTTAGAAGATTTGCAGTCATTTCATAGTTGGCAAATGCACTGTAGGCAATTGTTACTATCTCGGGGCGCATGGCCTTAAGTTTTTTAATAAATTCAAGGCCATTAATTCTCGGCATCATCAGGTCAGTTATTACCATATGCAGGTCGTGTAGTTCAATTTTTTCCAAAGCATCTTGGCCATCACATGCTTGGAATACTTGATATCCTTTGTAGCTCAGAAATGCTGCCACAAAATCTCTGGTTTTTTTGTCGTCATCCGCAATTAGTATACGAGCGCTATCCATGATTCCCTCTGATCCAGATATGATGCCTAGGTAATATCCATAACGATTCAGCACAAAGCAAAATAATTATGCCAGCTGTTTGGCGAATGTCAAACAAATGACTTGTTTTGATATGAGCGATATTGCAGGGGTTAAAGTGCCATTATTCTCACCCTATATAAGTACAATATCACTTTCTAAGCACAAGCTATACTTGCAAAATAGCTTAGCAATAATTGTGTTTAGGTTTAAATGAGGCGTTCTCCGTTATCTCACGGCTTAAAATTGCCCAGCCGTCAGTTAGTTGCCCTTAATAATGTTGCAGAGAGCGTATTCACGGTGTTTTATAAGTCAGTGAAAAAATACTATGATTTTGCAACTCTAGTGTCAAAAATATGAATCAAGAAACATGCCGTTTTGTAGGGATAGTATCAAAATATGTCATAAATAAATTTTGATAATGAGATAGATAGCTCTGGGTGAATAGGAATATATAAATTACGAGAAAAATAATTAAATTAATAGCAGGTTGATACCGAATAGTAAAACCATGGACTAATTGTTCGGCTACGACCGACTCATTATCATATTGTTGGAGGAAGTTATGGGTGCTGCATTAAAGATAAGTCACGAAGGAGTTGGAGAACTTATACAACTGGTAAGTTTCAATCTTGACGAAGAAGAGTATGGTGTTCATGTGTTGAAAGTAAGAGAAATTATACGTATGCCAAGCATCACAAGGGTCCCCAATACACCTCATTATGTAGAGGGGGTAATTAACCTGCGAGGGAAAGTTATCCCGATAATCTCCATGAGAAAAAAGTTTGGCTTGGGTGAAGTGGAAAATGACAAGCGAACCAGAATCATGGTTATGGATGTGAGTGGTGAATTGATGGGCTTTATAGTTGATGCTGTATCGGAGGTAATTCGCATTTCAGAAACAGAGATACAGCCTCCGCCTCATGTTGTATCAAGTGGTGTGGACCAGGAATGCCTGTCTGGTGTGATAAATCAGACTGAACGCCTGTTGGTTTTACTTGATTTGGAAAAGATGTTTTCCCAAGAAGAGCGGAGTATGTTTGCAAATGTTACCATGTAAATATAGTGCTGGATGTATAAATGCAAAAAATAGATTTCCCCTGGTGAAGGAGTAACAGATGGCCATTGACTTCGAAGATCAGGAACTTCTGGATGGCTTTTTGGCTGAAACGACAGAACTTCTGGAGAAAATGGATGACGACTTAGTTCTCTTGGAAAAAAATCCTGCTGACATGGAGTTGTTGAACAGGATATTTCGCTCCATACATACTGTCAAGGGGGCTTCAAGCTTTCTTGGTTTTGAACTGCTGGTTAAGGTTACCCATAAAACAGAGGATGTCCTTAATCGCTTACGCAAAAACGAAATAATGGTGACGCCTGAGATTATGGATGTTGTCCTTGAATCGGTTGATCTGGTCAAGGTGCTGGTTGGTGATATCAAGGCGGGGGATATTAAAGAGAGGGAAATTGATGGTATTATTGCGAAACTAATACCATATTTGACGGAACTATCGAAAGAAGCAACTGTTATGACAAAAGTTGCCAGTAGTTCTGCAACTAAAGAAACAACCAAGAAAAAGAGCAAGAAAAAAGGCGTTGAAATCTCTCCTCTCCCAAATGCATCTGTTAATATTGAAAATATTGCCGAAGATAAAGTGATTACCAATGATTTCCCTGCTACTCCATCTGTAGCAAAGGGGGTTGATCAAAGGGGAGAGGAGCTGGCTGACAATACTACTGTCAGGGTTGATGTAAAGAGACTAGATGACTTGATGAATCAAGTAGGCGAGCTGGTACTAGAGCGAAACCGTATGATACAGCTGAATAGTGATTATCAAGGAGGGGTAAATCAAACAAATTTTGCAGAAGAGTTTAGTAAGCTTTCAAAACGATTGAATTTTGTGACTTCGGAACTGCAGATGCAGGTACTTAAAATGAGAATGATACCGGTGGAAAAAGTATTCAAGAAATTCCCCCGTATCGTCCGCAATCTTTCCCGTGATCTTGGCAAAGAGGTCGACCTTCAGCTGTTAGGAGAAGAGACAGAATTAGATCGATCGGTTATAGATGAAATTGGAGATCCATTGATTCATTTAATACGAAATGCCCTTGATCATGGTCTGGAAACTCCAGATGAACGCCTGGCAGCTGGGAAGTCTAGAGCAGGCAAAGTAGTTTTGGCGGCAGCTCATGAAGGAAACCAGATTATTATTAGCATCAAGGATGACGGACGGGGAATTGATTCAGATAGGGTGGCGAAGAAAGCTTTGGAAAAAGGATTGGTAAGCGAAGAGCAGTTGGCGGCGATGGGGCAGCGTGAAATACTTGAGCTGATATTTCTGCCCGGGTTTTCAACAAAAGAGAAAGCAACAGATCTTTCAGGGCGTGGAGTTGGTATGGATGTTGTTAGGACCAACATAAAAAAACTTAACGGCATCATCGATATAAAAAGTGACTTTGGCCTAGGCTCGGAATTTATTTTAAAGCTTCCTTTGACCCTTGCCATCATCCAATCACTGTTAGTGGAGGTGACAGGCGAAATATATTCTATACCACTGGCTGCAGTGATCGAAACTCTTAGGGTTGAACAGCGTGAGTTTCATATGATTGGGGGACAAGAGGTTTTAAAATTACGAGAGTCTGTCCTACCGCTGCTACGAATGCAAAAATTATTTGGAGTTAACGATCAGGGTACGGCATCTGATTGCTGCTATGTAGTTATTATCGGCGCAGCTGAAAAAAGACTCGGTCTAGTTGTGTCAAGGTTACTCGGTCAACAGGAAGTTGCCATTAAGTCACTGGGAAATTATCTAGGTAACCTGCATGGTATAGCAGGGTCGACAATACTAGGTGATGGCAGGGTTACCTTGATAATTGACCCAGTCGGTCTAATAGATAATGGTGATAGAGTAAACAGCTGTCTGATGGCAGCATGAGGAATGGTATGGGCTTAGATACAAGCATCAACATCCAGAAGGGGCCATCCGTAAAGATCTCGGATAAAGATTTCGAGATTCTTAGGGATCACATATACACAATTTGTGGGATATATTTTCATACCAGCAAGAAATACTTTCTTGAGAGTAGATTATTGCGTCGCATGGAAGCTACTGGATGTAAAAGTTGTACGGAATATTATCAATATATAAAAAGTCCTCAAACAGGTGTTACGGAACTAAAACATCTCTTTGATGAGGTTACCACAAACGAAACATGTTTTTTTCGCAATATACCGCAACTTACTGCATTGGAGAATAAATTCCTGCCAGAAGTAGTTGCCGAAAAAAGTAAGATTGGCTTTAGAAAACTGCGAATCTGGAGTGCAGCATCATCATCTGGTGAAGAACCTTATACGCTTGCAATGGTTCTTGCTGAAAAGCGTACGACATTACTAAAGGACTGGATTATAGAAATTGTTGGTACCGACATAAATGAAACAGTATTAAGTCAGGCCAAAGAGGGGATATTTAATAGTTATTCTATACGCAATACGCCGGAATTTTATCGTAAAAAATATTTTAAAGAAGTCGGAAACGGGAATTATAATCTCACGGCCGATATAAAAAAGTACGTGAATTTCTCGTTTTTGAATCTATATGATGATAACAAAATGCTATTTATGAAAAGTTTTGATTTTATATTCTGTGCAAATGTACTTATTTACTTTGATACATCATCAAAATCGAAAGTTGTACAACACATGTATAACAATCTTCAGCCGTACGGGTATTTTTTTGTAGGGCAGTCCGAATCTCTCCATGGGGTCAATGAAAAGTTTAAAACGATCCATTTCCCTGGTGGATTCGCTTATAAGAAATAAGAGGGACAGCAATGGAACCTGCACTTAAGATGAATAAGGCAAGAACATTAATAGATGAGATAACCGATCTTCCGACTATTCCAGTTGTGGCAACCAGGGTTATTGATCTTCTCGATAAACCTGATGTAGAGCTGGATGAAGTGGCAGATATGATATTGACCGATCAAGTCTTGGCTGCCAGAGTTATTAAAATTGTAAATTCACCATTTTATCGCCCATCTCATGAGATAAAATCGGTTAAAAGGGCATTGATATATCTTGGTTTTCGACATATTCGAGAACTGGCATTTACCTGTTCATTTATCGATGTATTTCAGGGCAAGGATGGTGCTTTTGATGTCAAAACATTCTGGGAGCATTCATTTGGCGTCGGTATTGTAGCGAAGATTATAGCCCAGCGGGTGCGCTATCATGATACGGAAAAAGCATATCTTGCTGGGATAATCCATGATATTGGCGAAGTCTTTCTCAGTTATTATCTGAAAGATGAATTCCAAGCATTAGTCGATTCTATGCAGGGTAAACCATACAAGCTTGTTGATGCAGAAGAAGAGTATTTGGGCACTAGCCATTGCGAAATCGGAGCATGTATTGCAAAAAAATGGAACTTTCCTCCAGATTATTGCGAAGTCATTGCGACCCATCATAACCCACAAGAAGCGCGTCTCGACCCTTTACTTGTTGCTATAGTCAATCTTGCAGATCTATTTTGCTCGGTTAGGCAATTAGATTATGGCGGGAGAGAATGGGTGAGCTTTGAACTTGCAAATGAAAAGGCCTGGACAATAATGCAACAGTTTGCTCCACAGATGGCCGATTTTGATGTGGAGAGATTCTGTTACGAACTTGACGATCGGGTCCAAGAAATTGAAGAGCTGGTGAAATCGATCTTTGAAGTCATGAAGGTAGAATAGACTATGATCCCTGCTGAAGTTAAAAAAATCAGAGTCTTGATTGTGGATGATTCTTCGTTTATGCGTATGGCCATCAGAGGCATACTATCGCGCGATCCGGCAATGGATGTTGTCGGAATTGCAGCAGATGGTCTGGAAGGGGTTGAAAAGGCTATTGCCTTGAAACCGGATATAATCACCATGGATGTGGAGATGCCTCGCTTAGACGGGATTAGCGCGTTAAAGCAGATCATGGCAAAGGCTCCGACCCGGGTGCTAATGGTCTCTACTCTTACAAATGAAGGTGCAAAATCTACCTTTGAAGCGCTGGAAGCAGGGGCGGTTGATTATATCCCCAAAAATGTCACTGATTCAGCTGATGCACAAAGAGTTTTCCGTGAGGATTTATTGCGTAAGGTCAAAGGAGCTGTTTCATCCAGTTACAGCAGGAGTAGTAGGATAGTAATGGCGAGGTCACCGGCGTCAATTACAGGTTGCAAACCGGTAAGTGCAGGCCTCCCAAAGCGAGCCATTCACTACGTAGGTATCGGTGCTTCCACCGGGGGTCCTGTAGCGCTACAGGAGGTGTTGTCAAGAATTCCGGTTAATTTCCCTCACCCGCTTATTGTTGCCATTCATATGCCCAAGGCATTTACCGGCCCATATGCTGAAAGGCTTAACGCCAAGTGTTCACTGAAAATAAGGGAGGCAGGGGATGGCGACCAACTGCGGGCAGGAGAAGCTCTGATAGCCCCTGGAGGGAAACATACAACTTTAGTCCGTCATGGGGGGGCGTTAGTAGTTAAAACTGTACCTGCCTCCGACTATCCACAGCATGTCTATGTACCCTCTATAGATCTAATGCTGTCATCCCTGGCGGAGTTGACTAATGGAGCCATGCTTGGAGTTATTCTGACCGGTATGGGGAGTGATGGCTTTAAGGGGATGCAACTTTTGAAGAGCAAGGGTGGGGTCACCCTGGTTCAGGATGAGATAACCTCAACCATTTATGGTATGCCGAAGGCCTGCGTCGATGGTGGGGTCGCTGATGAAGTGCTGCCACTGGGCCAGATCGGTTTCGAAATTGCTAAGTTTTCCTCCTGAGATACTGGTTTCTAGCGGATTGCCGTTACAAGCAGACCTCTATCAACTACTGCTGCACAGCAGTTGGAGAATCCCCCCCGCTTAAGTCGGTAGAGCAGTAGAGGGGCAGCAAGTGAGGGGAACCGCAGAAAAAGAAGCTTGTAAGTAGCAGCCGGATTTATCATAGATTCAAAAGCTGCAAGAAAAGAAACAATTTCTACTGGCTCTATCAGAAATATTTCTCCAGAATTTTTTATCAGCTGCCCAGCAAATGAGGTAATTTTTTCTGCCGAACTTTTGTCCCCACAGCCCAGCAATGAGTTAAAGCAAGTTAAATACAGTAATATTTTATTAAGTATCGCCACGTGGTAAACCCATATTTTAATTAACTATACGTGCTTCCCTAAAGATTGTCGCCGTTCTTCTCTTATCATATCTATTGCAATCAGGAAGACTCCGACACAAATAGCTGAATCTGCAACATTGAAGGCTGGCCAGTAGTGCTCATACCAGTGGACATAAATAAAGTCGATAACTTCGCCAATTCTGACTCGATCGATCAGATTGCCGATTGCTCCACCAAGAATCAGCGCCAGTGAGACGGCAGCTAGATTTTGCTCTGGTCTAAGTTTTCTATAAAGGGTTAAAATGACACCAACGGCAATCAGTGTAACCATAATGAAGAATGGCAAGCGGTAGCTGAAATTTGCCAGAAAACTGAATGCGGCCCCTTTGTTGCGAAGGTAAGTAATATCAAAAAAATTTTCAATAACCTTGATCGACTGGTAAAGATCCATGACTCGATCAACATAAAGCTTAGTCACTTGGTCGAGAATTAGCACCAGAAATGTAACTATTAATAGAATGCGGTATTTTATCGCCATTATTGAGGCCCTTTTTGCCAATCTAATGTTTTACTGCTAAGATACTGCTGCAAGGCATTTTGGGCAAATATTTGCATGTTCTTCCAGTTGGCCTAGATGTTCGCTGTAACACCAACACCGCTCACATTTTTGTCCTGGAGCTGCTGAGACTTGAATGTGCATGCCATCTATACCTTCTGCAATATAGCTATTGTCGCTAAGTGAGACTACCAGCTCAACCTTGGAGACAATGAATATACTGGCAAGTTCTTCGGCATAGGGGGCAAGAAACTGCTGCAGCTCTGCCGGAGCTGCTATGGCAACAGCAGCGTCAAGTGAATGACCTATTGTTTTAGCTATACGAGCTTGCTCCAGAGCTTTGGAGACTTCGCTACGCACCCTCATGATTTTCTCCCAGCGTTCAACCAGCCCCTCATCTTTCCATTCCGGGGTCAAGACCGGAAAATCGTCCAGGTGGACGCTTGCACTTCGTTCCCCCGGCATATAGCGCCAGACCTCGTCGGCAGTAAAGGAAAGAACCGGTGCAATCAATCGGATCAAGGTATCCAGAATTAGGTACATGACAGTCTGTGCTGCTCGGCGTGCAACAGAATCTTTTTTGCTGGTGTAGACCCGATCTTTAAGGATATCCAGATAAAAGGCGCTCATCTCGACTGTGCAGAAACTGTTTACAGCATGATAAAGGACATGGAACTCGAACTCGTCATAGGACTTGAGAACCTTCTCTTTCAGCAGTTCCAACTGGTGTAGAGCCCAGCGGTCAAGTTCCGGCAGCTTACTAATGTCGACCGCGTTCCGAGCAGGGTCAAAATCGTGTATATTGCCGAGAATATAACGGCAGGTGTTGCGGATTCGTCGATAAGCCTCGGATAGACGTGTAAGTATCTCCGTAGAGATGCGTATGTCGTCACGATAATCCTGGGCCGCCACCCAAAGACGGAGTATTTCGGCGCCATACTTCTTGATCACTTCTTCCGGAGCGACAACATTCCCCTCTGATTTGCTCATTTTTTTACCTTTTCCATCAACAACGAATCCATGGGTAAGTACTGAGCGATAGGGGGCCTGATTTCTGGTGCCAACACTCTCAAGTAGCGAAGAGTGGAACCAACCTCGGTGCTGATCACTACCTTCCAGATACATATCAGCAGGAGAAGTTAGCAGTAGGTTTGGTTCAAGAACCGCAGCATGGGAGACCCCTGAATCGAACCAGACATCAAGAATGTCCATCTCCTTGTTAAATGTAGCAGCTCCGCATGAGGGGCAATTAGTGCCTACCGGCAGCAGCCTCTCGGCCTCCCAGTCGAACCAGACATCTGCGCTATGCTGCTTGAATATTTCGGCAACATGATCCATCAATTTACCATCGGCAAGGTATTCGCCGCAGGTAGAACAGGAGAAGGCAGTAATCGGCACTCCCCAGGTGCGTTGGCGGGAGATGCACCAGTCGGGACGGTTTTCGATCATGCCATAGATCCGTTCCCTACCCCACTTTGGAATCCATTGCACCGAATTGATAGCTGCCAGAGATTTATTGCGCAAGTCATGGGTGGCCATAGAGATAAACCACTGTTCAGTAGCACGAAAAATAATAGGCTTTTTGCAGCGCCAGCAGTGGGGATAGGAGTGGGACACCTGGCTGCTTCCTACCAAGGCTCCTACCTCTTGCAGTTTTTCGATTACCTTAGGATTGGCGGCAAAGACGAACTGGCCGCCAAAAAAATCTAAATTCTGAATGAATTTACCATGGTTGTCTACGGGGTTGTATATCTCCAGCCCCTCTTTTAGGGCCAGTTCATAGTCTTCATGGCCATGACCAGGTGCGGTATGAACGCAGCCGGTGCCGGCTTCGAGTGTGACATGTTCACCGAGCAGGACAAATGACTCGCGCTGATAAAAGGGGTGCTGGCAGCGTTTCCTTTGCAGTATGGTAGATTTGAAGGTGGCCAAAACTTTTCCCTGTAGCTGGTTAGCCTGCAGAAAAGCCTCTTTCAACCCATCGGCAACGATCATAACCTGCCTGTCTACCTCCAGTGCCACATAATCATATTCTGGGTGCAGGGCAACTGCCAGATTGGCCGGTAAGGTCCAGGGGGTGGTGGTCCATATCACTATTGCCACCTCTTTCCCAGCCAGTTCAGGTACGATATCAGAAATATCGTCCAGCAGGCGGAACTTGACATAGATGGATGGAGAGGTGTGGTCGGCATATTCCACCTCTGCTTCAGCCAGGGCGGTGACACAAGATGAGCACCAGTGGACCGGTTTCTTGCCGCGGTAGAGTCCCCCGTTGTGGGCAAATTTGGCCAATTCTGCCGCAGTCAGCCCTTCATATTCGTAGTTCATGGTAAGATAGGGGTTCTCCCAATCTCCTAGTACCCCTAGCCGCTTGAATTCATCCCTTTGGATGTTGATGAACTTCTCGGCATATTTCCGGCACTCACGGCGCATCTCCAGCTTTGACATGTCATTTTTTTCCGAGCCGAGGTTTTTTTCCACCTGCAGTTCAATCGGCAGGCCGTGGCAGTCCCAGCCAGGAACGTAGGGGGCATTGAATCCCTCCATCCGTTTGCTCTTCAGGACGATATCCTTGAGAATCTTGTTCAGTGCATGGCCTATATGGATATGGCCATTTGCATAGGGGGGGCCGTCGTGCAGAATGTAGTTGGGTTTGTTCTGGCTAGTTGCCAGCAGTTTATTGTACAACTCTATCTCGTCCCAATGGGCGAGAATTTCTGGTTCCTTCTGAGCCAGGTTTGCTTTCATTGGGAAATCGGTAACCGGCAGATTGAGGGTCTCTTTGTATTCCATAGCTATTCCTTCCTGATTTGCAGGGGGACGCGGGTTGTTAAGACGCGTACTTTTATTATAATTTTGAAACACTAAAAATTACTAGGAACCTATTGTAAAGTCAAGGATAAAGGGGGAAATAATCTGTTGTATTCGTAGACGTGAAATGCTATATCTTGCCGGCATAGCTACTAATAAAAAGGATAATCAATGAAGCAAGACCATCAGGAATCCTTCTGGGGTGGCATTGTAAAGTCTATGGGGCTGGTGTTCGGCGACATCGGGACTAGCCCGATATATACCCTGACAGTTATTGTTACACTGACTAAACCCTCCCAAAATAGTATTTACGGGATAATATCGCTGATATTCTGGACTCTGTTGATACTGGTAACTATTGAATATGCTTGGTTGGCCATGAGCCTTGGCCGGAAGGGAGAGGGTGGGACAATAGTTCTCAAGGAGATACTTGTCCGTTTGATCAAACCAGGACGGCAGCTAGCATTTGTCGGTTTCCTTTCCTTTGTTGGGGTGTCACTTCTATTAGGCGATGGTGTTATAACCCCAGCAATTAGTATCCTTTCCGCCGTAGAAGGGATGTCCCTGATCCCAGGTTTTGAAAAGACACCACAGTCGTTAATGATTCTGGTTGCATCAATTATCGCAATCGGGCTGTTTATCTTTCAGTTCAAGGGGACTGACAAGGTTGCCAAGGCATTCGGCCCTTTGATGGTTATATGGTTCATTGCATTAACGCTCTCTGGCGCCTTTTCTATCGTCTCTCATCCTGAGGTAATGAAATCGATCAGCCCTTGGTACGCCATTAAATTCCTTTACGATAATGGGTTGGCTGGCTTTTTCGTCCTTTCCGAGGTAATTCTTTGCGCTACCGGAGGAGAAGCACTCTATGCAGATATGGGGCATCTTGGTCGTAAGCCTATCATTAGAGCATGGTATTTTGTTTTTGTTGCTCTGGTCATCAACTATCTCGGCCAAGGTGCTTATATTATTACCCACCCCAAAGCGACTAATATTCTTTTTGGGATGGTACAAAATGAATCTGCCATTCTTTATATTCCGTTTCTCATCTTAACAATTATTGCAACGGTGATTGCCTCCCAGGCACTAATTAGTGGGGTCTTCTCGATTGTCTATCAAGGTATAACCACCCGTATAATGCCGCTAATGAAGGTCGATTATACCTCTAGCCACCTCAAATCGCAGATATACATAGGTGCGGTCAACTGGCTACTAATGGTGCTAGTAATCTTTGTCATGCTTCTCTTCCAGAAGTCGGAGAATCTGGCGGCTGCATACGGGCTAGCTGTTACAGGCACCATGACCATCACTGGCATCATGATGGTTATGATTTTTTCTCGAACCACAAAAAAGTGGAAGGTGCCAATCGCGATTTTTGTCGCTTTAGTCGATTTAGCCTTTCTTATCGCTAATTTCAATAAACTTCCCCATGGTGGTTACTGGTCGATAATTCTCGGGGCCATCCCGTTTATTACCATCCTTATCTGGACAAAAGGACAAAGTGCCCTCTATAGAGCACTTCGCCCCCTTGACATGGAAACCTTCCAGCTAAGTTATGAGCAGATATATTCCAAGCAGCGCAATATCCCTGGCACAGCGCTCTTTTTCACTCGTGAATGGGATGTGGTTCCACCCTATGTGGTTCATTGCATGATAAGAAGCAATATTATCTATGAAAGGAATATCTTTATTTCTATTGTCCGTACAGATGAACCTTATGGTCTGAAAGAAAATCTTCGCTTAGGTATTGCTAAGGGTATTGATGCTTTTGAAATCCAGGTTGGATATATGGAAGTAATAGAGATCGAGAAGCTTCTTAAGAAGAATGGCATTCAGGAAAAGGTCATTTTCTACGGTATCGAGGATATCTCGACAAAGAACCCAGTCTGGCGTGTCTTCTCAGTTATCAAGAAGCTTACTCCCAACTTTGTCCAATTTAACAAACTGCCTGCTAGCAAGCTGCAGGGGGTGGTAACTAGAGTTGAGATGTAAGCTTAAATTACGTCTGCAGATATAAAAAGGGAGCAGCCGATTGGCTACTCCCTTTTTTTGCAACAGTGGGGTGTAAAGCAATTACATCATGCCGCCCATGCCGCCCATGCCACCAGGCATGGCAGGCATCGGGGCCTCATCTCTCGGCTTGTCAGCAATCATTGCCTCGGTGGTTAGCATCAGCCCGGCCACTGAAGCTGCGTTCTGCAGGGCGCAGCGGGAGACCTTGGTTGGGTCGATTATGCCGGCCTTGATCATGTCCACATATTCGTCATCTGCAGCGTTGAAGCCAAAGGCATCCTTACCTTTTTTGACTTTGTCCACGACGATTGAACCATCGACACCAGCATTGGTAGCGATCTGACGAATCGGCTCTTCCAGGGAACGCTTGATGACATTTACGCCGAACTGCTGGTCGTGGCCAAGTTTTAGCTTGTCGAGTACGGGGAGCGCACGGATATAAGCTACCCCGCCGCCAGGCACAATACCTTCGTCAACTGCAGCGCGGGTTGCATGGAGGGCATCTTCGACGCGGGCCTTCTTCTCTTTCATCTCGGTCTCGGTAGCTGCACCGACCTTGATAACAGCTACGCCACCAACCAACTTGGCAAGCCGCTCCTGGAGTTTTTCCCGATCATAGTCGCTGGTAGTCTCTTCGATCTGTGCGCGAATCTGCTTGACGCGCCCCTGAATGTCGGCTTCGGTACCGGCACCGTCGATGATGGTGGTGTTGTCTTTGTCGATGGTGATTTTCTTGGCGTTGCCAAGCATGTCCATGGTGGTGTTTTCCAGTTTGAAGCCGATTTCTTCGGAAATCACCTTGCCGCCGGTAAGGACAGCGATGTCTTCCAGCATCGCCTTGCGGCGATCGCCAAAACCAGGAGCCTTGACGGCACAGATATTGAGAACACCACGCAACTTATTGACCACTAGAGTAGCCAGAGCTTCCCCTTCAATGTCTTCGGCAATTATCAGCAGAGGCCGGCCCGATTTAGCAGTCTGCTCAAGGACAGGAAGGAGATCTTTCATGTTGGAAATCTTTTTATCATGGATCAGGATGAAGGCGTTGTCCAGCTTGACTTCCATCCGCTCCGGATCGGTGACGAAATAGGGGGATAGATAGCCACGGTCGAACTGCATCCCTTCAACGGTCTCCAGCGAGGTCTCCATTGCTTTAGCTTCTTCGACGGTTATGACCCCCTCTTTACCAACCTTTTCCATCGCTTCGGCGATGATATCGCCGATAGTCTTGTCGTTGTTGGCTGAGATGGTGCCGACCTGAGCTATCTCTTTGTGGTCCTTGATAGGTTTGGAGAGCTTCTTCAGCTCCTCGACAACAACTTCGACCGCCTTGTCGATGCCACGTTTGATTTCCATGGCGTCATTACCGGCGGCCACCAGCTTGGAACCCTGCCGGTAAATGGCTTGGGCCAGCACAGTTGCGGTGGTGGTCCCGTCACCAGCGACATCAGAGGTCTTGGAGGCGACTTCTTTCACCAGTTGGGCCCCCATGTTTTCAAACTTGTCATCCAGTTCGATCTCTTTTGCCACTGTAACGCCATCCTTGGTAATAAGTGGTGAGCCGAATGATTTTTCTATTACTACGTTGCGACCTTTCGGCCCTAGGGTTATTTTGACTGCATCGGCAAGGGTGTTAACACCTTTCAGGATGGCGTTTCTGCCTTCCTGGTCAAACTTAATGATTTTTGCGCCCATTTCTCTATTTCCTCCTTGTTACTGTTCAGTTATATTTGGTTATGGTATTATTCTGACCAGGAGATTACTTCTCCAGCACGCCCAGGATATCGTCTTCCCTCATGATCAGGTAGTCATTTCCTTCAAGCTTGATTTCGGTGCCGGCATATTTGCCGAACAGGACCTTGTCCTTAACCTTAACGTCAAGCGGTAGTACTTTGCCGTCTTCCAGCACCTTCCCTTTGCCAACTGCCACTACCTCACCCTGCATCGGCTTTTCTTTAGCGGTATCGGGGATCAGAATACCCCCAGCTGTCTTGGTTTCTTCCTCAACTCGTTTAACAATGATGCGGTCCTGCATTGGTCTCAGTTTCATCTGCTGCATCTCCTTTCCATTCTGCTGTGATGTATTGATTATCTTTTTTGGCTGGAAAAATATTAGCACTCAAAACAGCTGAGTGCTAATCACGATTGTAATATAAACACCTCGTCAACAAAAATCAAGGGGTTAATAAAAAAAACTACAAGAGGAAATATCTTAATAAGGTGCCTTGTAATGAGTATAAGATGGAGTTAGGTTGATTGAAAGCTTATCTGCGCTGGCTCATAGCTTTCAACACCTCATTTGATAACTCTTCGGCGAGTTTTTTTGCGAATTTCAGTCTTTCATTGTCAACAGTGTTATTGTCATGCTCAAAAAAAGTTTCTAGGGGTATAATAACTTCAAGGGTAGCTTTTGATTTGCCCGGTTCATGCAAAAGAAGTTTTGCCTTGATCCTCATTTCTGTGGCACAGCAACCGGAATTTTCGATGTAACTCCAGATTTCACCGCTCAGATAGACCTGTTTGGCAAGCCATTCAGAAGGGATCTGAGTAGGATCTTCCTTAATAATGGAAAACCAGCGGATATCAGTCTGCTTATTGTTGTCATTTAAGTTGTCGACTAGGTCATTGAAAACTGTTTCACTGATGTCGTGTGGCACGAGAGTGGTACTAAAAGGGAGAATATATATGATCTCCTTCTCTGGCAATGGTTTGAAGTCAGGAGCAATGGTCACATTGCTAACCGGCCCACAGCCTAAGATGAAGAGTAAGCCAAGAAAGCCGAAGAGATGCAGAAGGTGGCTGAAAGTAAATAACTTTGCCGGAGGGTTTACCATTTTCGCTTCGCCATCTCTTCCTGATAGAATTTATGATAGAGAATATCCCAATCTCTACTGCCGGGCACCTTGGCATTGGCATAAGAGGCAAGCTTGCGACGAACCGATTCATCAATCTCTACGGCAATTGAGAAAAACTGACTGATCGAATCCTTGACCCTTTGCAGAGAGAGCGACTCATCAACCAGATCAGCGAGGTCATCACGCCAGAGTCGTTCGATGACCAGGTGGGCGAGATGAGAGATGCGGTCTTCAGTTATCTGCATAAGACCCTTTCCAACATAATAACTTGGGGATGAGGTAAGTCTTACAGAACAAATTTTCGCTCTTTTGCCAGTTTCTCCTTGATCATCCTAAGCATCTTATGGCGATCTATTCCGGTATTGCCGACCGAACGGAGGGACTGTTCCAGAAGTGCCTCAGCATCTCGTTCTAGAGCCTCCTCTGCCTTAATATTGGCAGTGATCGCCCCCCTGATACCGGCCAGTGCGCTCCCCCGTTCACATTTTAGGCGAACAAGACCGGCCGAGGAAAGGTCATTTAAAACTTTTTCAGCCAGTCGGTTGATTTGCTCTTCTTTAAGTCGCATTCAAATCTTCTCCACTATTAGACATCAAGAACCCATATTACTGTATCCAGATAAAATTGCAACATATTCGACAACCTGGACGGCGAAACAACAACTCACAGTTGACCTCACATCGTTAGCTTGCTATGGTGTCACATGTAGCAGAAAGCTAATAGTGGTCCTGGAGGGTACGGTGCTTATAGTCATGAATCATAAAGCCGGGCATAAGCAGATCGAGGCGGTCATCAAAGCGGTCGAGGAGATGGGACTGAAGGCGGCGCCGATTCCGGGGAGTGAAAGGACTGCCATCGGCGTATTGGGAAACAAGGGGTATGTCGATGATACTCATATCCGAGATCTTGCCGGTGTGCAGGAGGTAATCCATGTATCCAAACCGTATAAACTGGTCTCAAGAGATTTTCACCCTCGGCCGACTGTTGTCAAGATAAAAGGAGTTGAAATCGGCGAAGGGAAACGCCCCATAGTGGTTGCTGGCCCATGTGCTGTTGAGGGTGAGGAGCAAATATTGAAGACAGCCCGCGCAGTAAAAAAGGCGGGCGCAGATATGTTACGTGGGGGTGCCTTCAAGCCTCGTACCGGGCCCCATACCTTTCAGGGGCTACGTGAAGAAGGATTGAGGCTCCTTGCCGTTGCCAGCCAGGAGACAGGGTTGCCGGTCGTCACAGAGGTGATGAGCCCGGACACTGTTGGCTTGGTGGCTGACTATGCCGACTTGCTCCAGGTCGGGGCGAGAAATATGCAGAATTTCGATCTTTTGCGGGAGTTAGGGAGGGTAAAAAAACCGGTTTTGTTGAAGCGGGGGATGAGCGCCACCATTGAAGAATTTTTGGCCGCAGCCGAATATATTCTCGCTGAGGGGAATCACCAGGTGGTTCTCTGTGAGCGAGGGATACGTACTTTTGAAACAGCTACCCGTAATACTCTTGATCTGGCCGTAGTCCCACTGATCAAAGAGCTCTCCCATTTACCGGTTATGGTAGACCCGTCTCATGCGACTGGCAAGCGTAGTCTGGTACCCCCTATGGCTAAGGCTTCTCTGGTTGCCGGAGCCCATGGCATTCTGGTGGAGGTTCATCCAGAGCCGGAAAAGGCACTTTCCGATGGGGCACAATCATTAACATTTCAAGGTTTTGACAGACTTATGGAGGAGATATTCAAGCTGAACAAGTTTCTTGGCTATTGAACAATCCTCCCATTGGATGGCTGCATAATCGACTTGCATTCAGCAGTGGGGAGAGATAGAATAATCCTGTCCAAGGACGTATTATACTCTCTGCCATGTGCGTGAGGTAACATAAGCCCAGGCGGAATACTTGCAAAATCGGGGGTCTTTCCAGGCCGCGGTGTGCTGCCCCATTGTGCGGGAATTGCCTAAAGCGGCACATAGACGCCCACATTATAGGGAACTCGCTCGGAGGCCCTAGAACCAACGGCATGGTGGAGAGTATTTAATTTATGGGACTGGTAAGCCAGTCCCATTTATTTTGAGGTTAGCCTTCAATTCTGTTGCCAGAATTTTTATTGGACGGGAGCATGGGCAAATGCACTTGCAGCCAACACTATGCCCGGAAGTACGGGAGTATCTCCTTGCTTCTATGATGGCTGGTGGAGTTTTAAAAGACTTAGATCTGACATCACGAATAGAGCGTTTAAGGAAGCGCTATGCTGAGTATCTGGCCTGCTACCCATTTGGTCTATGGGCGCCAGGACTCTGCATCGACAACAGGATGCGCAGCTACACCGAACTGCTACTGCCAGTATCTGAAATCCAGAGGGGGCTACAGCGTCTACTTGCAGTGACACTGAGCTACCGTCCAGCGCCTGCCTCGCTGGTGATATTAGCTGCTACGACGTGGCTCGACCTGGTCGTCAGGCTGCAGCCGTTTGTTACCAATGCAAATCCGGCAGAATTACTACAAAAACTGCAATTTGATCAGGATTTTAGGCGCACTTTTCTCTTTGCTTTATTGGTACCAAGGTATCATGGCGGTGGGTTTTACCGCTATAATTGTCAGCAGCTTTTTTTACAGGATTGGTTGCAGGATTGGTTGCGGCAGAGTAGATCAGGGGGGGTGAATTTTCGTTGCCTTGATGCTGCATGTGGCAATGGAACCGGCACATATGGTCTGATGAAACTATTACTTGATAGTGGGTTCGCTCCGGACGAGTTGGATGTTCATGGTACAACCCTTGAACCGCTTGAACTGGTGGCGGCAGCTCATTGTTACTATCCACACGATACAGATTTGGAGGAAACAACAACTCGCTTCGTAAGTCAATTGTTAGCTATCGGCGCGGGGAGCAAGATAAAATTTTATCAGGAAGACTTGTTGCGGCTACCGGTAGAAAAAGAGGAAGGTTATCATCTTATTCTCTGCAACGGGATTCTCGGTGGGCCTTTTCTGCCTGATTCGGTGGGGGTCGGCGCGGTGGTAAAGAGTTTGGCAGCCAGACTCAACCCGGGTGGCCTGTTGCTGGCAGCAAACAGGTTTCATGAAGGGTGGCTGAAGCAAATGCCAAATAAAACCCTGGCCGAGATCTTTCAAATTGCCGGGCTTGAATTAGTTGCTCAAGAGGATGGGGTGATTGGGAGAAAACAGCTGACAAATTTCTAGAACTGGATAAGTATACCACCCCATGATAGCCCGCCGCCAAAGCCCATCATTAAGACTAAATGGCCAGGCTTGATGATACCATTTCGTAGATTTTCATTAAGTGCCAGCCCTACTGACGCAGCTGCGGTGTTGCCGTATCGGTCAAGATTTAGAAGAAACTTTTCCTTGGCTATGCCGTTCTTTTTTGAAATAAAGTCTATAATCCGAACATTTGCCTGGTGAGGAATAATATAGTCGAGTTCGGCTGGTTTAATACCAGCCTGGCTAGTTACATCTTCAATGATCTGTGGGATAACATCGGTGGCAAATATAAAGACTTTTTTACCATCCATCTTGAAGGTATTCTCTTTAGCCGCAATGGTCTCAACAGTAATAGGCTGGCGTGAGCCGGACGACGGGACCTGGATCAACTCCCAGCCGTTACCGTCACTCTTAATGATACTGGCAATTATTCCTTTTCTGTTGCTAGTGGCGCCAAGAATGATTGCTCCGGCTCCGTCACCGAACAGAGGGCAGGTACCTTTGTCCTGGAAATCTAGAATCTTGGAATAAGTATCAGCCCCAATAACCAAAACTTTCTTGTATTTACCTGACTTGATAAAATTGTCTGCTGTCTCCACGGCATAGACGAAACTGCTGCAAACGGCATTCATATCAAAGGCAAATGCATTGCTTGCGCCGATATTTTTCTGTACCATGCAGGCAGTGGAGGGGAGTATCATATCAGCCGTTGAGGTGCCGATGAGTATGCAATCTATTTCTTTCGGGTCTATTCCACCACTTTTCAAGGCATCTAGGGCTGCTGCCGTGGCTAAGTCAGATGTCGATTCGTGGTCGGCAACAAATCGTCGTTCTCTGATGCCGGTGCGTGAGGATATCCAGGTGTCAGCATCTTCTACAAGATAAGAGAAGAAATCATTAGTAACTATCCGGTCAGGTACTTTACCCCCTGTTGCCAATACCTCTGTATAGATCATGGTGAAACCCCTTGCTATTTACTTAAATTCAAAAATGCCCCTAGATTATGGGCTTTAATTAAATTATGAATATCCTTCTTTATCTCATATCTTCCGGCTTTTTGTCAAAACATTTCCGAAAATTAAGAAGCCTAAATTTAGTAATGATTTTAGATAATTCATCAAGTATCTGAAGTCTCCCATATGATGTATCCAGGCTAACTTAAAGACGGTTTCAGGTTAAATTGTCAGAAATCATATGCCGATGATCAAAGTTATAAATAATTTATAATGCCAAAAATGCTAAATATTTGTATAACAGTATTATCAATTTAATATTGTGCAATAATCCGAGTTTTGCTAAAAGTACAGTAATGAATAGTATGACAATAGAAAAAAGAAGAAATTCTCTGATTGCACTATTGAAAGATCCTGACGAAGAGGTGCGAAATTCTGCATCTGCTTCTCTGGAAATATTGGAAGGCCTAGCCTCGCTCGATGAAGTGCTGCAGAATTTGAAGAAGGGGGATATCCCTGCCAAAATAAGGGCTATCTATGCACTCGGTCAGATCGGCGGAAGTAAGGTTGTTCCACCTCTAATTTATTGCATTACCAGGCCAGAGGAAGATTTGAAAGCTGCTGCCATTGAGGTTTTAGGTCATCTTGCTCCACCTGCTGCGCTTGAGCCTTTGTTGAAAAAGCTTCAGGAACCTAATCCTGGCTTGCAGGCAAAAGCTATTGTGGCAATCGGAAATTTCAAGGATGATAGGGTGGTGCAAGCTTTGTTGCCATTTCTTGATGCCAACGATGGTCTGCTTGAAGCGGAAGCGGCTATTGCCCTAAGCAGGGTGGGTGGGGTAGGACTGGAAGAAAAATTACTCAATTTGCTGCAGTCTCCTCATGGTTCAACCCGTAAGGCAGCAGCTACTGCTCTGGCACTTCTGCCGATCGAATAGTCTATTCTCAGGACAATAACCCTCTCCAGATCATTGATGTATTCAGTTCAAATAGCTGCTGACGTCGATATTTTTCAATAATGGATCAACGATAGCTACGATCTCCGCATAGCTTGTTCCGCTTTCATCAACTAATTGCTGCACAACGGGTGCTTCCATATGCTTGCCATGACCGTCTATGATCACTTTTACAACCGGAGCATCGGTATGCCCGGCCGGATTCGGTCTGAAAACCACGGCAATCTCGTTGTTATCTAGCCTGACCAGAGTCCCTACAGGATATTTCCCCATCAGCGTGAGGAAGGTGCCGACCAGCTTGCTGTTCAAGTAACTGCCGGCCAGCTTGCGAATCTCATCGAGAGCTGCCTTCGGGTTGAGTGGGTGTTGGTAGGTACGTAGAGTGGTGATGGCGTCGTAGCAGTCTGCAACAGCTATTATCTCGCTCATGGTGGTGAAGGGGAGTTGTCTAGCCCATTCGGGGTAGCCCTGGCGATTGTGACGTATATGGTGACCTAGTACGGCCTGTGCCACATGCGAATTTATCCCTTCCATCTCGTTGATGATCTTGGCGCCACTCTCCGGGTGCTGTTTCATCTGTTCAAATTCTGATGCAGAAAGTTTGCCCGGCTTGTTGAGGATCGATTTGTCGATCCTGGTCTTGCCGATGTCATGCAGGAAACCTGCAATGCCAAGTTCTTCGATCTCCTCCCGCTTCATGTTCAAGGTGGCGCCGAGCGCCATGGCTAGCACGCCGACATTGACGCTGTGATTGAAGGTATAGTTGTCGTAATCCTTGATCATGGCAAGCCCGAGCAGAGTGGTCGGGTCCTGGATAGTCAAGGTGACCAGGTTGTTCACAACGGCAATAATTTTCGAACTGCTGGGGATTCGCCCCTTCTCGATGTCACGAAATACTCCGCGGATGGCAGTCAAGGCGCGGTTGTAGGTTTCGCTTGCAACTTCTGGAGGCTCTTCCTGAACCTCTTCGCTGACTGGCTCATTCTGATATCTGATTCCGAGGTGAGGAAGCTTCCCCTCTTCCTGACTCTTTCGCATTTGGTCAGCATTAGCTTTGCCGGCCAGTAAGTTGATGAACTGGCTCAACTCATCCAGTGGAATGCCTCGTGCAAACTTAACACCGCTGATTTCCCGCTCACTGAGACGAGCAGCAAGTTCGTTGGCCGAGGCAAAAGGGGTGACGAAAAGGTGTTCCTCGACAAATAGTACTTCGTCGATAACGCCAATGTTCAGTTCGGTTGCAGCCTGTAAATGTTCGCGCAGGATGGTAAACAGTTCCTGCAGAGGTTGCGAGACAGCTGGATGGCCAACAGGATAAAAGCTCATCCCTTTGCTGGCACCTGCCAGCAACATGGTCAGCCGCTGTGCAGTCTGTTGTGAAATATCAGTCATATGTAGCCTCGGCCAGTCTTTCTATATTGTCTACCGCCTCGGCGCAGCTTCTACCAAGTCGTCCACCGCGGGCCGCCCTCTCATTTAAAGCACCAAGGGCAGATTCATCGCCGAGTTGGCCTAACGCAATTGCTGCATACACCTTCAATTCTTCACCCTTTCCCCAGGCCAGCCAGTGGGTGCTGGTCAACAATCCTAAGAGGTGCGGGGTGGCCCTACGGTCACCGATTCGGCCGATTGCCTGCAGTGCCTCCAACTTGAGGGCTATCGTGCCAAGGAATAGGTCCCGCTCGGCAATGATATCTATGAGGGGTTGGACGGCCAGCTGGCTTTTCATGATACCGAGCGATAGGACAGCCTGCTGGACAATCCCAGGGTCCTTGTCTTTCAACAGAGCAATGATAATTGCTTCGGCATCTTTTCCGCCGATCTTTACCAGGGTACGAATTGTCTCCTTGCGGACCCTTTCGTCACGGTGCATGGAAGTTTTCTTCAATTCAGAGAGGGAGCTTCTATGGCTGATTTCGCCGAGGATAGCGACGATATTCCGTACCACATACCAGCGGTCGTCCTGCAACATGGTGAGGAGTGCCGGGATGGCTGCCGGGCCGATTTTAATCAGTGCTGTTGCCAAAGCCTTTCTGGCGAACAGACCATCGGCCACGCAAAGGCGCTGAATGATGACATACGCCACCTTGGTGCCAAGTTGATGAAGTATGGCATAGTAGTGCTCTTGCTCCTTGCAGTCGCGGTCAGTCAATTGATCAAGGATGAAATCAGTCATCTTGCCGCTGGTGAGCTGTTCAAAGGTAAAGAGTGCATATTCCCGCTGCACGGAACTTCTTGTCTCGTCGTTGCCATGGAGCTGAAGCAGCTCTATAGCCGAAAAAAGCTCATTAAATTCGCCATTTTCCTTTAATTCATCTGCTTTTGCCGCAACCACTCCAGCAAGTTTCAGATATGCATTGTCGTCTCTCTCCTGGTCAAGCGCAAGCAGCATACTTGCAAAAGAGAGCTCAGTTTGTTCCTGTTGCGGCAATGCCATTGCCAGAGCAGTTTCTGCCAGTCCAGCAAGAGGATCGTCATCTTCCTCGCCAGCTTCGAGAGAATCTGCCCCCTTTTCCTGTTCCATGGATTGACGCTTTTCCAGAATAACCGAGAGGTCGATCTCATTGGTCCAGATTGATGCAATAGCCTGCTTAGACATCATGCTTTCTATGCCGCCGGATGACTGAATCTTCTGTGGTTCTAGGGTAAGGAGTCGTAAAAAGAGTCGCAGGTCACGCAAGGTAAGGTCGGCCAACAGGGTGAGCCGCTGGATACGCCGGATAAAGAGCTCTTTGGCCAGCGCTTGTACCATAGGGTTGGGTTCTATCGGTGCGCCACCATTGTTTGAAGTAAAACCGTTGCGGGTAATGACCAGAAAAAGTTCTTCCCCGTTCATGACGCTAAGGAGGGTACTGTAAGCGTGTTTCTGCGTCTCGTTGCGTAACGGGTGCCCTTTTGGATAAAAGCTGATCGCTTTCATCGCCTTGTACATATCGGCAAGCGCATTTCCGCAACGGTGAGCCGACTCGTCAAAAGGTTTAACGAGTTTCAGAAAAGGGTCTTTTGTGGAGCTCATTTGGTCTCCGACAAGACAAGAAGAATCTGGACGAGTTGCATGGCAATAAGTTTAAATTTTATCGCATGAACAAATTCATTGTCAAACGAATAACTGGCGCAACAGATAAATTACATCGTTGCCGTCAAGTTGACACGTTCAGACAAAGAAGCTACTATCGCACCGTATCTATTATTATAACAGTAGAAAGGTTAATCTGTGAAGCAGAAGAATATTTATAGCTGCCAGAAGTGTGGCTACCAGTCTGCCAAGTGGCTGGGGAAATGCCCAGACTGTAACACCTGGAACAGTCTGGTGGAGGAGTCGCTTTGCAGTAGTACTGTGACTGTCCAGGCGCCTAGTGGTGGCATCCCGCAGGCGCTGGTGGATATTGTTGGCGACCAGGAAATCAGGCAACCGGTTGGGATTTCTGAACTGGACCGGGTTCTCGGCGGTGGACTGGTCAGCGGTTCACTGGTACTGGTTGGAGGCGCTCCGGGTATTGGTAAATCGACCCTGCTACTACAGGCTCTGGATCAGCTGGCCAAAAGAGTAGGGACGGTACTCTATGTCTCGGGAGAGGAGTCGGCACAACAGGTTAGATTGCGGAGCAGCAGAATGGGGATCGATTCGCGAGAACTGTTCATCCTTACCGAGACATCACTGGAGAATATTATCAGCCATGTACAACGTCTAAAGCCGCGGGCGCTGGTGGTTGATTCGATACAGACAGTTTTTACAGCAAACCTGGAATCGGTACCGGGTAGCGTCAGCCAGGTACGGGAGTCGGCTGGCCGGCTGATGCTGCTGGCCAAGGGGAGCGGTATTCCTATTTTTGTAGTTGGCCATGTGACAAAGGACGGCTCCATCGCCGGGCCGCGAATTCTCGAACATATGGTCGATACGGTCCTATATTTTGAGGGGGATGCCGGCCATCCATTTCGCATTCTACGGGCGGTAAAAAACCGCTTCGGCTCCACCAACGAGATTGGTGTCTTTGAAATGAAAGAGGCCGGCCTCTGCGAAGTGCTCAACCCGTCTGAGCTGTTTCTCGCCGAGCGGCCGCTAGGTGTTGCTGGTTCGGTGGTTGTGGCTACGTTAGAGGGGAGCCGACCGCTGCTGGTAGAGTTGCAGGCGTTGGTTTCTGCATCATCGCTCGGCACTCCACGTCGTACTACCATCGGTGTTGACCATAACCGCCTGGCACTTTTGGTGGCTGTTCTGGAGAAGAAGGTCGGCCTCAATCTCCCTTGCCACGACATATTTTTGAATGTTGCTGGCGGAGTGAGACTGACGGAGCCGGCGGTAGACCTGGGTATGGTGGTTGCTGTCGCCTCTAGCCATCTGGATCGGCCACTCGGGCCGAAGACCCTGCTCCTTGGCGAAGTAGGTCTTGCCGGCGAAGTGCGCGGGATTACCCAGCCGGAACTGCGGGTCAAAGAGGCTGCCAAGCTGGGGTTCACCAGTTGTGTGCTGCCGGCTGGCAACCTGAAGCAGGTACAGGCTAATGATATTGAACTGATCGGCGTAAAATCGGTGGAAGAGGTGATGCAGAAAGTTCTGTGATGGGGGAAGGGTATTGACCGAAGAAATTTTGCTTTACTTAATAAGGAAAATCCTTTTTAATATCAGAATGATTTAGCTGTCTCTGGAGAGGGCTTATGGATACAGAAAAAAAAGAACATTTCAGGGCGATCCTGCAGGATGAGATGCGTACCCTGATGGAAGAGGCCGGTAAAACGGTCTCGGAAATGACCGCCGATACCACCAATTTCCCTGATCCAAATGATCGGGCGACCCAGGAGTCTGACCGCAATTTCGAACTGCGAATTAGGGATCGGGAGCGTAAGCTGATCAATAAGATCAAAGAGGCGCTGGAGAGGATTGATGAAGGCTCGTTTGGTATCTGCGAACTGTGTGGCGAAGATATCAGCGAGGCGAGGCTGAAGGCCCGCCCGGTCACAACTCTCTGTATTGATTGTAAGATAGAAGAAGAACGCAAAGAAAAACGTCCCTGACCATACCAAACACCTTGTCTTGCCTCCAGTTACTGGATATAACTAGGAGGTTTCCCCGGAGTCTGGATGACTGGTGAGGAGAGATATAACTTTTTAAGCAGTCTTCTGCGCTGCGCTTATTCTTCGACACTCTCCTTTGCATCCCGCCTCAATGCAGTTGCCTCCCTGACACAAAAAACTTTCCACCTGACGTCAGTTGCTATTTTTTTTATCGATGCAGAGCATCGCTACCTTTGTCAGCGGTTCTCCAGTATTTCAGCAAATAAACATAACAACTGCCTGATACCATTCGGTGAAGGTCTGGCCGGACGGTGCGCGGATACTGAGACGTTGCTCAGAATGCATAAGGCAGAACTGCATCGAGATGAGTTAATCAGGGGTGGAGAAGTTGAGTACCTGGCGGTGCCGATACGCATCAATAAGCGGCTTTGCGGAGTCATCACCTTGGCTGCGGATAATTCTGACGCACTGGACAGTTTTGACCAGGTAGTGCTTGAAGATATTCTCAAGGTAATTGCTGGGATTTTCCAGAGTGCTACATTGGAGGCTAATTTTTCACGGCAGGTGAGGAATCTGACTATTCTCAGCGATCTGGGTCGGATGTTGAACAGGGCGGTTTCGCCAATTGATCTGATCAAGCTAATAATGGAGAAAGTCCATAGTGTCTCAGCATCTTCCTGTACAATTTTACGCCTGTTGAAAAACAATGGTTTCCCGACAGGATTGCAGAAAAAATGTCGAGCTGGAGTCAAGTCGCATCTGGAATCACTTATTCTCCTGGAAAATGAGGCATCTGAGTGGGTAATGGAGCACAAGGTGCCTCTACTGCGAAATGATCTTATCGATGAAAAGGAAGGGTTCCCTTCATCGGTCATAACTGTGCCATTACGCTATGAAGAAGAAACTCTGGGGACTTTGACCCTCTTTGGCAAGGAGTTACCGGGAGGTATTTCACAAAATTTTGATGAGGAAGATCGCGAGCTCTTTGAAAGCATGGCGCTGATCATCTCCAACGCCTTGTATGGCGCTGTAAATTATCAACATATCCTCCTGCTTAGCGCAGAGAATGATCAGAAATTCAAGGAGCTTTCCCTCCTTTACCGGATCAGTAACACAATGCTTTCAACTATTCGTCTGAATAAGTTGATTCATCTCATTCTGACCGCTTTGACGTCAGGGATGTCGCCATTTTTCGATCGAGCCATGTTGTTTCTCATTAACGAGCGTTCCGGAATGATGCAGGGGATGCTTGGGGTAACCAGGGAGACAGCTAAGGGTCTGATCGCATCTGACCAGGAGGTAGAGGATATCCTGGCTAGTCGCTGGAACATCACCGAGCAGCAGATGCAGGCGCAACGGGACTCAGCATTCAGCTTGCAGGTGCGTGGTAGTCGACTGCCGGTCGACCGGAGCAAGAACTTGTCCTCTCGGGCCGCACTGGAAAAAAGGCTGATCTATGTATCGAATGCAGTCCAGGATCGGCGTGTTGATCGGGAATTTGTAAAACGCTTCGGCATTACCACCTTTGCCTCGGCACCGCTCATTGCCAAAGATAAGGTGGTAGGAGTAGTAGTGGTAGACAACTCTCTCAGCAACAGGCCAATAAGTCAGGAGGAACTCCGTTTCTTGCAACTCTTCACTAATCAGGCCGGTATGGCGATCGAAAACTCCATGCTGTACAATCGTATAGAAGATACCAATCGAAGCCTTCGCGATGCCCAGGAACGGCTTACCCATGGTGAGCGACTGGCAGCTATCGGTGAGATGGCTGCCAGCATAGCCCATGAACTGAAGGGGCCACTAGTCTCTATCGGCGGTTTTGCCAGGCGCTTGGGGAGAAAGTTACCTGCCGATTCTGCCGAGCGGTCCCATGTGGATACCATTGTCCGTGAGGTGAGCCGGCTGGAGAAGATGCTCACCGACACTTTGGCCTTTTCCCGCAAGACCACCATCTGCTACCAGCAGTGTACCATCAATGAGATCATCGATGAGGCGCTTGCCATAGTTCGCCCATCCCTGATAGAGACCGGCATAGAAGTGGAGTTGAAAAAGCCGCGCCAAGCCATCTGTCTGCAGGGTGACTGCCAGCAACTGAAGCAGGTCTTCATCAACCTGTTTTCCAATGCCCAGGAAGCGATGAAGTATGGTGGCCTGCTGACGATTGCAATCACCCCGGCCAAGCTCTCTGGGAAAAAAGGGGTAGCTGTGAAAGTCGCGGATACCGGAGGTGGCATCGAGCTCAAAGAACTGAACAACATTTTCAACCCATTCTATACCACCAAGGAGACTGGTACCGGTCTCGGTCTGCCAATTGCCAACCGGATTGTTATCAATCATGGAGGGAAGATTCAGGTTAACAACCGGCAGGAATCGGGTGTCGAGTTTTCTGTCATACTACCTTTGCAAGTATGATTTTAGGCTGTTCAAGACGGGGTATTTCGGTATAATGTTTTGCGACATGACAAATCATGGGGGTGTAGCTCAGCTGGGAGAGCGATGCGTTCGCAACGCATAGGTCGACGGTTCGATCCCGTTCATCTCCACCAATAACCAGCGTAAAGGCTTGAATAAACAGGCCGATACGTGTCTTCTTTATGGGCTTCTTCTTCTGTTGTACACAGTTTCGTACACGGAGGAGAGGCCCATGTCTATTTCTTACCTTCAAAGAAGCGCAAAAATGTGGTATTATATTCGCCTTCGCATTCCGGTCGACGTGCGCATGCACTTTCTTAGTGGAGAGTTCCACCGTTCTTTGAAAACTAAAGATTTTGCCGAAGCGAGATGCCGCCTGCGACAATGGCTGCACAGGCTGGAGTCTGTGTTTACTGAGATTCGGAGGGGATTTTTGACCAAGACCGAGATTGCTTCGCTTGTCCGGGCTTTCTATGTAGAAACCCTGGATGGCAATCTGGCATCACACGTCACACTGAAGGACAATGTAGTCAAGGTCACTAACGGCGAGGCCGCCGTATTGTGCGAGAAGTTCATTCAGCTGGACACCAAGTCACTCAGGGAGGATTACCTGGAGACCATCAAACCGCGGGTCGAGAGGTTTATCGGCCACCACGCCACGCAGCTGGAGACGGATTCTCCGCTATTCCAGCATATATGCCGGCTCTTCCTCGCTGCCAGAATCAAGGCATTCGAGGTGCTGCGTGATAGGTCGCAAGGAGAGTATAGTAATCTCCACGACCAGATAGATGCTCTGCTGTTCCATATGGACGAGGCTAATTTTCGTCCGTTGTCATGTGCTACAGGTTCTGCCGACGAGGGCGAGAAGTTCGCCGCAGTCCTGGACCTGTACAAGCGAGACCACCTGTCATCAGACAAGTGGACTGTAAAAACTCTCCACGAGATGGAGGATACGTTTGCCCTCTTTCTCGAAATCTCAGGCAACCGAGACATACGTCAGTATGTTTTCGAGGACTTCCTGCACTGGAAGGAGAAGTTAACGCTTCTCCCCCGCAATCGTCGGAAAAGCCCCAAATACCGGGGAAAGACCACAAGGGAGCTCCTTGGGATGTCCATCCCGAAGGAGGATCGTCTCGACATCTCGACCGTCAACAAACACCTCGTTCGTATCAGCTCATTTTTTGTCTGGGCAATGAAACGGCGCTACGTCTCGGTGAATTATGCCGATGGCCTGTGCTTATCGAAATCCCAGCGGGAGCATGAAGAACGGGAATGCTACGACCACGACGACCTGAAAAGGTTGGTCGCAGGATTGCCACGCGACACTAGATACCCTGAGCGGTATTGGGTACCTCTGATTTCTCTGTATCAGGGAATGCGCCTGGATGAAATATGCCAGCTGTACGTCGTTGACATCCTGGAAGTTGACGGTAAACCCTGCTTTAACATCACCAATGAAAGGCCGGGGCAAAAGCTCAAAAACAAGGCGAGCAAGCGGGTGATACCTATTCACCCAAGGCTTGTATCGCTGGGCTTTCTGCGTTATGTCGAACGGCTCAAGTCGCATGGAGTCGAGCGCCTCTGGCCTCGATTGAAATGCGGCAAAAACGGGTTCTCCAGTGCCCTGTCGAACTGGTACCAGAGGTTCAACAGAGCCAAGGTTACAGAGAATCCGAAGCGGGTCTTTCACTCGTTCCGTCACTGCCTGGCGAATCAGATACCGAAGGTTGAAAGTCGCTTAACTCAGGCTATTCTTGGCCACGCACCAGACGGAGGAACCACAGAGATACGGTATTTCAAGCCCCCCAGTATTCCAATAATGTGGAATACTCTGCGTAAGGTTGATTATGGGCTTGACATCGAACAGTTCAATGTTGATGGAGTGTCGATGGGGGTTAAATCCCGCAGAAAACTTTCCAGCAAGGCGGAAAGGACACCTGTTGGGAGGATAGCGGCGGCGGGTTAATTACCGCTACCGTCATCTGAGCACTAAGGGAATGCGGTTTACGTTTCGGCATTTTTTGTTGTGCTATTCAGCCATGAGAAAGCCTTTTCTCATGGCTTTTTTCGCTCGGAGATTGACAAGAATAGCGAGTAGGCATTACCACTCGCCTTGCCTCCTTGACGAGAGATACTTCTGCAAGGGGTTCAGGCTGGTACCGACTTTCCAGATGGCATGGCGAATAGGCATAGAGGCTCCAATTCTTATTGATTATCAGCGGAGTACTCTCGGTTACAATTACCAGTCATCACTCGTTTCAGCGCCGCTCGTGAGATAAGTCTTCTTGCCCGATAACATAGCAGACAAAATATTCCTGAGTTTACCAACCACGGTTGGGTCTTGGAGTCTCTCAGTTGCACGTTTCTTTATAACTTCGGCTCCGCCAAATCCTTCCAGATCGTCATCGGAAAACTTGGCATACTTTCCTCCAACGGAGTCTGATCCATGGTACCCAATAGCTAAAGCGTATTGGTCAAAGCGGGAATTTGATGATAGCAAATCCTGAACTACCGATAACAAGGCATCTGATTGAAATCTTTTTAAACGTGAGAAGACCAGACCACTCTGAGTAGCAGTAAAAATGTGGCCTGAACGTATTTCCTCGACAACTATCTGAACCCACTTAGCTGTTATTTCCTGTAGCACCTCAGCATCTATCCATCGTTTATCTTCCGGCCACGCTTTTTCATCCGAGAACGCACCGTGTTGTAAATGCAGTTCCGATATTGCGTATCCGCCCAAAGACAAAACTTCAGGATTTAGTATAATTTCAGTGAGTACCAATTGTCTTTGGGCGGAGGGTAATTTTTCGAGCATTGATTTAACAAGCCACCACGTATTTCTGCAAATCCTCGAATCTAAGAAACCCACAGAAACATTCTCTGCCGTCGCTCCAGCAGGGGTATCGAGAACCTTACCGAGTACCTTGACGGCATCTTGAACATCTTCAACCTCTGTGTCCTTTTGGGCAAATCTTAGATGTTCAATAAACCGTTTTAACGTGCCATCTTCGCACACTCCCTCAATTGTTTGCTGACGTACTGAGGGTGTACGCAGGAATTCAACGGCGGCAGCGTAGGACGCTTCACCGCTCGGTAAGCCCGCTGACAATGCAATGAGCAAGCGATCTGGAGAATTAACTAGACCATGCGATCTGGCGAGCTCACCTGTCACACCGAAACTGTGCTCATCAAGAAGGGGGAAAAGTTCTTTAAGAAGCTCTGCAACTGGACCTTTGAGGCGATCTGGAACTGACGTCAAAGCCTTTTCACGAGTTCCTTCGTGACTCTTTATAACGTCTTTAGTCTCTTTGAAAGAAATCTCTCCAGGATTTTTTCCTATGTATGCAGCAGGACACTCGCGAATATGCTGAAAGACAGAAGGGGCCTTGATTGCAATAGCTTCCAACGCAATGAGGTCTGCGAGGTTTACTTCGCCACGGCATCCAGGCTCTACAAAGCGGAGGCGATTAAACAACCGCTTTATGTCACGCGGTGTTTCAAGTAGATTCCGCAACCCGGCAAAATAGAGCTCATTATGTCTATCTGCCAGCTTTTGGAAATACTCTTTTTTAGCTGCCTCCGGGAGCTTGTCGAGCTCATGATTAAGGATTGCCGCAAGATCATCCTTGGATATTTGGGGTAGAGTCAGCCTGGTTTGAACTACTTTATCGAGATATTCCCCTGCTGATTCAATGCCATGATTCTTAAGCGTTTCTTGTACGTAACACGGCTCAAAGCAGAGGAGGTATACAACACCCGGAAAATCTCCTACCGCTTTTACAAGCCGGACCATGGCAAATACTTCAGAAGGCGGAAGCCTATCCAAGTCATCGATAAATATAACAATCCCCCGGTCGAGTTCTCCTAAGGCTGTTACCACTGAAGACCTTTGCTGCTCTACATTAAGCTTCTTCAGGTCAGATATTTTCTCCGAGGCTGTGCCAGCGGCGTCTAGTACACGGCCTGTTGCCCAAAGACTTCTAACTGGCCCTAACTGGCTAATTATGCTATTATCCAGCCATCAATAACTGCCTGGAGAACAGCCATGATGGGAGTTTTGGAGCAGCCTCAATGCAATCTGTTTCACTTCAATGTAAACCTCGATAAGAGAATCAGAAGTAACCATCCGCTTCGGAAGGTAAACGAGCTTATTGATTTTCACTTTGTCTATGATGAAGTAAAAAGCTTTTACGGCCACAACGGCAATGAATCCGTACCTCCACCTGTGATTCTGAAGCTGATGCTCTTGCTGGTTTTTTACAATGTCCGTTCAGAGCGGGAGCTGATGGAAACTGTCCCGGAGCGAATGGACTGGTTGTGGTTCTTGGGTTATGAGCTTGATTCGAAGGTTCCGAATCATAGTGTATTATCCAAAGCCAGAAAGAAATGGGGAGTCGATGTCTTTCAAAGCTTTTTCGAACGCATAGTCTTGCAATGCGTACAGGCCGGGCTGGTTGACGGCAGCAAGATATTTGTCGATTCAAGTCTGGTCGATGCCAATGCCTCCAATAACTCGGTCATAGATACAAAAGGTCTGCAGCATCAGCTCCACAAGAACTACAAGAAACTGGAAGCTCGCCTGTCAGAACAGGGTGAGCGCATTGAATCTTCTCCGTACTATGAGAAGAAGAACAGCCGCTACATCTCCAGCACCGACCCGGATGCTGCCATCGTTAACCGAGGCAAGGCCAAACTCTCTTACCAGGTGCATAGGGCAGTAGACGGCAAAAACGAAGTAATCACTGCAACTGATGCAACTTCTGGTGTCGTCAACGAGGCGCACTTGATGCTGCCGCTGCTAGAGCAACATGAAACAACAACTGGAATCAAGGTTGACGCCGTAGTGGCAGACAGCAAGTATGGTACTATCGACAACTACCTTGCTTGCCATGATCTAGGCGTCAAGGCGCATATGCCGGATATGGGAAAAGCCAATCGTAAACGAATAGCAAAACTCAACATATTTTCCGACGATCAGTTTCAGTATGAGCCACAAAGTGACACTTTCCGCTGCCCGGCCGGAAACCAGCTTAAGCGCAAGTCTCTGCATATTAGCAGAGAAAGCAGTGATTATGGGGCACCCAAAAAAACCTGTGCGGCTTGTGAGTTGCGCGAGCAATGCACCAAAAACAAATCCGGGCGTACGGTCAAGCGTCATCTGCGCCAGGACGAACTGAATGCCATGCGCGAACGGAGCCAGTCAGCCGAAGCCAGGCAGGACATTAGAACAAGACAGCACCTGATGGAACGTTCATTCGCCAGATCAACCCGCTTCGATTTCGACCGGGCACGGTGGCGCGGACTCTGGAAGATAAAGATTCAGGAGTATCTCACCTGTGCGATCCAGAATATCCAGACGTTGATTCGGCATGGATCAAAGCCTCAAAAGACTGTAGCAGCAATAGTAAAGGCCCGGCAAAAGTTAAAAGAAGTGGCTAAAACAGCAATAAAGTCGCCAATAGAAGCTGTCATATGGCCTTTGAATATGAACTTTAAACTGTTTTTTCAAAGAACATGAATCGGTTAATCAAAAACAGATGCGGAGTCATTCCACAGCTAAAAGTCTCTGTTTAACTAGAAAGTGGTTTCGGCAACAGGCCGTACACTTTTGACAATAGATGCCCATGGTTCTGCACCAGGTATGAATTTCAAGGCAGTGAACACAGAAGAGTAACTCAGGAGTTCTTTTGCAGCTTTCGCACCGCTTTTCACATTGTCGGTGAGGCCGATAGCGGCTGCAAGCTGCACCAGAAAGCTTTGCACCAGCGTATCAGCATTAACGACCATCCATGGATTAAAGGAGCATATAATAGGGCGATTGTCTTCGGGAAGCTGATCATAGTGTCGTGCCACCATGTTGAGAATGGAGGTCTTGCCATACCCCCAAGGTCCTTCCAGGGACATGACAAAGCCAGATTCTTTCGGTAGCGAAAGAATTGATTCTGCGATCTGGGAAGCGAAGCGTTCCCTCTTTAGAAGATCGGGGGATTCAGGCGTCCCTTGGATTGGTTCGTCGGTGTGTTGTTGTGTCATAGCAGGAACCCAGACCTCACAAAGAAAGAATTTATATGTTCAAGTTTCCCTTGAATGCCTTGTCCAGAATAGACGGCAACATGGCATTCAGCTCTGCGGTGGTTTCTGACTGAAGGCGCTTGAGGGCATCAACTTTGACGTTGAGGTTGTCCAAGTAGGTTACAATTCGATGCTGTTCAAGAAGAGAGGGAGCGTATATGGGATATGCTTTGAGCTTAACGCCAGTCAAATGTGCAATAGTTGTCTGCGTTTTAATGTCCGAAAAATGGCCTTGCTCTGATGCCCAATAAATATGATACAGCAGGAATCGCGGTGCAATAATATTACGATCAACCCTGATTCGATGAAGAGCTTTTTGGTAAATAGCGCCGGTAATTTCGTTATTCCAGATTGCCGATTTTCCGATATCTCCACCCTCGCAAACGAGTAAATCCCCAGATTCAAGCCGAAACTTCTCAATATCTTCAGTTGAGACGGTCATGCGATATACGGAGGTGAGGTCAAGACGATCCCATTGAACATTTGCATTGCGAATATATGGAGTTCCTGTTTCATCGGATGCTCGGTTATCTGAAAGCATTTTGCCAAGCCTACTATCAGCAATTAAATCCAATCGCCTTGGTACTACATTTTTTGTAAGGTTAGAAAAACAAAAATTTCTTGAGCTGAGTACTAACGCCTCCGCCTCCTCCACCGCCTGCCGCCTGAGCCCCCGCGCCTCCTCAATCTTTGCCGCCAGTTCCTCGATCCGAGTCACAATGCGCCGTTGCTCGCCTAGCGACGGTAGGGGGATAGAATATCCGAGAACATCATTCGGTCGGATAGCTGCATAATTTGTTGAGCCTTGCGCTGCAACCTGATCACGGAATGCCGGTGTTCGGCTATAGAAGTCCAGAAAACGCTTGTCCAGCGTTGCTTCATCTATCTCAAACAGAAAATAATGGCTACTCACGATGGAGCCGTTCAATTCATCCGGCACAATGCCAAACCCACCTACCTTGGCATCTATTTCTGCAACCAGAAATTCCCCTGCCTTGCATACTTGTTGTTTCTTGGTCTTGATTTCCGAGCCAGTGACTGCATCACGAAGAACAATGCCTTGGGCATGAAGTTTCACACGGCACCGCTTGTATTTATCCAAATCGTTGATCTGGATAAACTCTTTACGGTGGCTCAGCACCTCCCTCAGCGCTACCAGCGGCCACGCGCTACTCATCCGCCACCCCTGCCAGCCGCCGCTCCATCTCAATGGCCTGCTTCTCCCGCTTCAGCTCGGCTGCCAACTCTTCTTCGGTTGGCAGGTAGAGCTTGTAACGAGAGGCAAAAATCTGGGTGTCCCCCTCCGGCAGGGTGTAGCGCACCAGGGCATCGCTCTTGTCGGCGCAGAGAAGAATGCCGATGGGGAGATTGTCCCCTTCATTCATCATTTCGCGGGTGTAGTAGTTGACGTACATCTGCATCTGCCCCATGTCCTGATGGGTCAGCGTGCCGACCTTCAGGTCGATAAGAACAAAGCACTTGAGGACGTAGTTGTAAAAGACCAGATCAATGAAGAAGTGCTGCCCTTCGACAGTAAACCGCTTCTGGCGGGCGACGAATGAGAAGCCGCGCCCCAGTTCCAGCAGAAACTCCTGCAACTTGCCGATGAGCGCCCCTTCCAACTCCTTTTCCCGGAAGCTGGAGGCATCACCAAGGCCGAGGAATTCAAGTACGTAGGGGTCTTTGATGATGTCATGCGGTGTGGGACCGGGTTCCAGTTCCTGAATTTCGGCTCTTACCGGCTCGCGGTCACGGCTTGCCAGCAGCCGTTCGTAATACAGCGATGCAATCTGCCGTTCAAGCTGACGGGTGCTCCAGTTGGCGGCGATACACTCATCAAGATAAAATGCCCTGACGGATTCCTTTTCAACACGCAGCAGTAGACGGTAATGGGTCCAGGTCAATTGTGGACGCAGTGCGTCTACAATTGGATAGGCCAGATAAAAAGCCCGCATTTTTGAGATATTGGTTCGATCAAATCCTTTTCCGAATTCAGTGGTAAGACGCTTTGACAGCTCATCCAGCAAGTACGTCCCGTAATCTGATCGTGTTTTACCGTTCTGCTCCTCTTCTATAATCACTCTGCCAATGTTCCAATAAGCTTGCACCATGGTAAAATTAACGGCTCGATAGGCTTGGGAACGAGCGGCTGCAAGAACTTCCCTGACTCGTCCATAAATCTGATCCAAGGTTGCTGCCGGCTTCATACGACACCTCCCATAAGTACCTGCCGGATTTCGCCCATTATCTCCAGTATCCGCTGTTCTTTCCGGACAATATCCTCCACCAACTGCTCCGGTGGCAGATGTTCAAAATCCTCTTTGGCGGTGGGATTCTTGATGTCCAGATTGAAGCTGTTTTCGATTATCTGTTCGACCGGCACCCGCCAGGCGTGCTCGTTCTCCTCTCTGCTGTTCCACCACGCCAGGCAATCACCGAACTCCTCGAACTGGACCGGCTGGGTCTTGGTGTAGTTCTTCCTCCCTTCAGGTAACGGCTGCTCGTAATACCAGACTTCCCTGGTCGGTCCGGAGCGGTCGAAGAAAAGAAGGTTGGTGGGAATGCCGGTATAGGGGGCGAAGACCCCATTAGGCAACCGAACGATGGTGTGAAGATTGAACTCTTTGAGAAGTCTTTCCTTAACTCGACCACAGATGCCGTCACCAAAGAGCACCCCATTGGGAACGACTACCCCGGCCCGCCCAGGTTTGGGCTGACGTTTGAGCTTGCGCATGATCATCTGAAGGAAGAGCAGCGTTGTTTCCGAAGTCTGCATCTCGGCCGGAAAGTTGTTGAGAATCCCTTTTTCCTCTTCGCCGCCAAAAGGAGGATTGGTGAGGATCACATCCACCCGGTCTCGGTCACCGATTTCATTGAGCGGAAAGCGAAGACTGTTATCCGGATCGATTCTTGGAAATTCCAATCCATGCAGCAGCAGGTTCATCTGCACCAGCAGATAAGGCAGCGGTTTGGCTTCACCACCATAAATGCTGCTCCCTTGCAGAGTCTTCCGGTCTTCAACCGTCTTGCACTGCTTTTCCAGGTGACTGTACGCCTCCACGAGAAAGCCGCCGGTGCCGCAGGCGGGATCGAGGATGGTTTCTCCCAGCTTTGGATCAAGCACGTCCACCATGAAGCGGACCACAGGCCGTGGAGTGTAGAACTCGCCTGCATCCCCGGCCGCGTCCCGCATTTCCTTGAGCATGGATTCGTACAGATGGCTCAGGGTGTGGATCTCATCCGATGAAGTAAAATGGATGCCGTTCACCTTGTTGATCACGTCCCGCAGAAGGTAGCCGTTGATCATCCGGTTGATAGTGCCTTTGAAGACGGTGGCGATGACATCACGCCGATCTCCACCGTTAACTCCCTGAAGACCGCGAAGATAGGCAAACAGTCCCTCGCCCCTTGTCCCATCGGGACGGACAGCTTCATCGTTGTTGACGAAGGCAATCAGTTCATCACCAGTAATCCCATCCTCTCGGGCGGCCCAGTCCCGCCAGCGGTATGGTGATTCAATGGCAGGGCGGAACTTTTCATCGGAAAGGATTGCTTCCTCTTCCCGAATTCGCTCCATATCGTCGAGGAACTTGAGGAACATGATCCAGGTGAGAACAGGAAGCCGGTCGATGTCGCCGGAGAGCCCCTTGTCCTTGCGCATAATGTCACGGGAGGATTTTACGATGGAGCCCAACTGTTGGGCGGTGGTCTGAGGTTGGGCAGTTTTTGCAGTGCGGGCCATTTGGTTCCTTTATATTCAGCAATGGAATTGCGGGTCCTTTTCCATCTCTTTACCAGACTTGAGTTTGTTTTTATGCCATCTTTGAGCGCATGTGACTATATCAACGGGTCATTTGGCAATCGCCCATTCGCATGCATTTGTTGGAAAATCCATTGCGATACAAGCGGATCAAGTAAGCCAGACACAAATATGGAATCCCAGTTATTCTTGCCCCGGTGTCTGTCATCGAGCATATCAAGTTCTTCATTAAGCGCATCTCGAAGTGCTACAAGTGTGGGCGGATTCTGCTTGAAAGCTCTCACTGCCAGACTGGGCTTACGGCATAGATCGATCCACTTATCTCGAAGATATCCCTTTATCGCTGTTCGTTCAACTATGGAGCTAACGTGGAAGTTGATCGCCGTATATTCAGGGTGCGTATTATTTACGAGCAATCGGAGCCCCACTCGAGGCACTGGGCCAAGATCTTCGAAATGCGCTGCGATTAACCGTTCGGCTAGACAGTCGTCAAAATATGGATGCAAGATGCGTTCGTTTGCATTAGGTCCTGTCAGAACCTCTTGCCGCTTACTATTGCATTTGCAAGCCGGCACGAGGTTGAGAGAAAAAACAACGAATGCTGCATGGCTACTTTGAGGCAACAAGTGATCAAGTGTTCCGCGGTGAAACGAACCACACATGGGGCAGGTGAGATACTCTGTAGCCTCACGTAGTGTTGTGATGTGCTCAAGGTCCTTCGGCGGCTTCTTGTAATGAGCCTTCAAATGGGTCTTTACCGCAGGGGATACACCTACTGGCACGACGGTATAGGCGTTGCCGTGGGCAGCATCATATTGCGTATAACCTTGCAGGATAGCCGCAACAGCGCTCTGTAGAACCGGGTAGCTCCCGGCCCTCGGATTATTTGCCAAGTTCTGCAATGCCGCGTGATCATCGTATGTTGGGCGCGGAATCTTGTTCATTGATTTCTTGCAGCCTCCATCGACTCTCTTAACGTTCCCAGTATCTCCAACGAGAGTTCGTTCTTATATCGAGCATATACTTCTTCCCATGTATTGAATCTTGCGCACAGACGCTCCGCCACAGTCGAGGCGAGTTGAGAAGGCTCATCCTCGCCAAATACGAAGTAGGAAATGGCACCGACGTCTGCGCCGAAGGTTCGCAGTGCTATTGGCTCTGTCCTTACGTAACCGTCCTGATCATAACGCAGTACCGTTACCTGATCCTGAAACACCTCTCGAACAAAATAGGCAGAGTGAGTCGCGATGATGGCAGCCGAGCCGGTCTGATCTAGTAAGTTATCCAGCAAGGCAACGAACTGGCTGATAAAGTTCGGATGCAGGTGAGTTTCGGGTTCATCCAGCAACAGTAACGAGCCATTCTCTACATGAAGACTTGCCTGCGCAGCAAACCGCAAAAAGGAAATCTCACCGCTACTTAATGGGTAGCCAGACCCTGCAACCAGGCGAACCGGTTCCTTTCGTGTATCGACCGCAGCGAATTTCTCTAGGGCACTCTGCTCACCACCATGTGTTAGTGTATGTAAAGGTATGGGCTTCCCTCTGCCATCCCTGACCGGCAGACAGATTTGGTCTCTGTTATCGATTGCTTTCAGCGCTATCAGGAAGATATCCCACCGAGTCGAGTCTCCTATGTGTTCCTCGGAGCGAGCAAGCTGAACCACCAGGTCAGTCACTCCAGTCCCTTTGCGCACAGTCCCGGAACGGTTGAGCGAGAAACGTCGATACCAGATTCGCGGACGCTTGCGCCTATCCCCTGGGAAGACAGATCCAGCCTCATTGGTTGGGGCAAAAGCGAGAATACGATTGACCAGAATGCGATCCCCAGTTTCCCCATCGAGGAGGGATTCATTGCCGTCCAGCGCAGCTCGTGCTATCCGGCCCAACGTTTGGCTCTTTCCTACACCATTCTTACCTATGACCACAGCGATCCTTTTTGGAAGATCTGCTTCATGGTCGAACCGGAAAGTCAGATCATGCTCGTTCTGGAGGCCAGATAACTGGAAATGAATAGCGAGAACCTTCGACAGTTTACGAAACTCCTCGAATTCAAGCCCTCTTAGTATCGGAGCGGCATTCTTAAAAGCAAAGTACGCCTCTGAGTTTCGCACGAACGATTTCAAAAAGACATCGGAGCTAGTAGCTTTGTCCAGCCAATTAGCATTCGTCTTGAATTCATGGAGTGCAACGAGGTCCTTCAGTGCCTTCAGTACTTCCGTTGAACGGTCGACGCCGAACTTTTGCACGATACTGCGATAAGCTTCCATGCTTGGCAGCATAGTGAAAAACCTGTGCGTATCGGTTGCCGGCAACGTTAAGTTATCTATCCCTTTCAACAGTTGCTCTAGTATTTTCACTCCATTGGGCTCATCTGACGAAGAAGTGATAAAGCCAATATAAGCTACCGTAGTGTGATCAGCCTCCTCTTCAGTCAATCGGATGCGAACATCGACTTTGCTCCGGTGACCAAAGTCATTCCACCTATCCTCGCTCGGGACAATCAGCACTGAATTGACTGGGAGTTGTGTGCGCAGTGAAGCCCGCGTTCCAAACATAACTGTGACGTTGTCCTTATTCTGTCCCATCTGATTCCCTCATGCTAATAGCTATAGCCCTTTCAAAGATAAATTGTATCGCCAATCGGCGTCAGAACAGACCGGTGGAGTTAGTACTACTTTTTGAACTCACTACTGAGTCCGAGCGCCATCGCCTCGATGTCATTCTGGCCGATTTCGGACGCCGCTTTTACGCTCAACTTCCTCTTCATGATCGACAAGTCCGAGAGTAATTCCGGTTTTCCCGTGCCTTTCCAGATGGCAGGAAGGAGAGCAAAATTCCCCGCTCTACCATACGCTTCGAGGAAGCGTGAGAGGTTGACATCTGACTCCGCGTGCATGGTGTTTATGCGAGCCGCGACCATCACTTGCTGTTTGCCTGGCAACTCGTCCTCGGTCCGAAGGCGTGATGTGATTAACACGCGATAGTGAGCTGGATTCTCGGCAGAGATATCGCGAACTATCGCTAGGTATATATCATCTTGCTCGTCAATTTGCCCAAAACGATCGCGCCAACGCTCGAAGATCTTCCTGCCAGCATCGTAGTTCGTAAAAAGCAAGGCGATCACTGGCGGATGGGGTGGCCCCCAATCAGCGAAAGCGGTTCCGGTCCATCCAGCCCGGTCCCACAAATGGATATCGATGATCGATTTTACACTGAGATCGCGATGATCCTTAAACGGTGGTTCCTCAGGATTACTTGACAGCTTTTCGTTTAATACCTCCGCATCCTCCTGCGGTTTCAGCCGGCGGCGGACAATATTGGGACGCGACAGTAGAAGCGTGAACGTGGTCTTAGCAAGCCTAGTCCAGTCACTCAATCGAGATATACCTCTTTTGAAAAGGCGCGAGCGACTGTTACAGGCCACCAGGATCATCGAGATACGGTGAAGTACAGCATCGTCACTGAAAAAACGGTTAAACGTGGCATTAATGTCTCGCACGGCACAGGTAGCGACGAAGATGGAGCTTGATAACCCCACAAGCATTTTTTGGACCTCTTCCTGCTGCCCAAACGTCCCTGGCAGCAGCCCAGCGGGCCAACTAACGTTAGCCATCATTCGCTCCTCATCGAGGATAAATGTAGGGTGGGATGCAGTGGCGGTTTCCTCTATCTTGACAATGAACACCTCCGCGTGCGGTGGGGCCTCAAAATCAATTGTTGTCGCAAATAATGCCTCAATCGAGCCAATTACTGCCTCAGCGGCAAGACTCGCGGATTCGGAACCTTCATGATGCACTTCAATTCGAATACCCAGCACCGTCGATGCATAAATCTGTGAACCAACTTCATTGAAGACCACTGGCCTACCCAGATTATTTGATGCCGGCTGGCTCGCGAGCAGAGTGTAAAACTCTATGATTTCCTCTGTTGTCGCTTCTGCGGGTATCCAACCTTGTTGGCGGAGTAACTGTTCATAGCCGAGTGCGTAAAGAAGAGTTATTTTACTGTGTTGCAGGCCAAGCCCGCCAAGCACTTCCGGAAGTCCACCAACCCGTTCGAGTTCTGCCGCTGTGAAATTCATGATCTGGCTAGCCAGTACCATGTCGAATTCCAGTAAGCGCTTCTCCATAAGTTCCTTTGACTCGTCAGTAAGTGGCAGGCCAGCGACGCAACCGCGAACCAACCTTATGGACTCAAACTCATCGGGTAAATGCCGAAGCTCGACCGAGATCCAGCCGAGCAGCATAATGGTCGGCACGACTGAGGCAGGCAGATCGTTATTCTCCTCGGCGTCGATGAAGATCGACGCGATAGCAAATATGCAGCTTGCGCGTGCGGCCCATAGCAGACCAGCACTACGGTATGCAAGCGAAAGCAACCTTACCGCTTCAATGAGTGAATCCGTGTACTCTTTCTTGCTGAGTTGGTGCGCAGCCTTGCCAAGTAGGCGAATCATTTCGAGATTGTTGTCGAAATCCAGCTGCTGGGCACGCTTGAGGAGTACGAGGGCACCTTCTCCTTCTCCTTTTCGCTCTGAAACAAACGCTGACGTCTGGTCCACGAGGCGGGCGTATCCGGGATCCTTAGCAGCGATATTGCCGAAGACTTCGACCATTTGCACTAGGCGCTCGGCTGAGAACTCTCCGAGGCCCTTTGCCTGTTCGACAACCTCGGAAAATTGCGGCCAAAGTACTTCGAGGGCAGCGTCGTCACGGGCCATAACAGCTTGATTGGTCTGAATCACGAGTAAAGACATTCGTGCCTCTAAGGCATTGTTCGGCCGTTCCATGTCCTTGGCAAGCACGTCCAGGCGGTGGCTTAATCGGGCAACTCGCTCCTCAAGCTTTGCGTCATCAGCCGATAGGTGTTCATGAATAACAGTATTGAATAATAGATGAGCAAGGTTACACAGAAACTCGAGGTTTCGTGCATAGTCAGTCTCCAGTGTGAGCAACTCAAACCGGTTATAATTGTCGTTAAGAAACGCGATGTCGTCGAACCACCAGAAGCCAGTCCAGATTCGTTCATACTCCGCCTCAAGCCGCTGTCGGTAAGTACCTTGGGATTCGGCAAGGCGAACGGCGCGCGCAAACCGACCTTCTGTTTCCGTTCGGGGACGTTCAAGGTTGCGGGACAGCTTTGCCGCGACCAAAGCTTCCGTAACGCACTGTCCCTCCATGCCTGTAAATCTTTCCGGATCAGTGAGTGCCTTCTCGATATCCTCGAGCTGCTGTAAACGTGAGTAGTCCGATGGTCCAAGGCGAAGTGAATCTGTGATTTCGCGTCCAACGCTCAAATAGTTGAATGCGAGGTCCTTGCGTTCACCGTCAATAACCTGCTCGACAATCCATGTACGGTCCAAAATGGTGACATTTACATCGTATTGCTTGGTCAGTTCATCCTCTAAGCGGGCACGATCCTTGGCGCGAGCGAATCGCGCAGTAACGCAGTATATTTTCTGGTATCCACGGTCAGTCGCGATAATCCCGTCTACGTCCCCGCGTATTTTCTCGGCCCATGTTTTTTTGGCACTGAAAGCGAACGCCCAACGTTCACGCCCGGCATTTGCTTCGCCAATATAGGAGAGAGTAGCGATTTCGTCTGCAACTTCGATGGTTTCAGTATCGGCTTTGCTGTCACCGCCACCTTCAGGGCCGGTGGCAGGCTTTAAGTTCGGGCAGATAGTGCGCTCGCACAGTTTTCGGCAAAAAATTTCAAAGGAGTGAGTTTGATTGCGCGCTGTGATCGTCTCTAGATGATATTCGAGCGTCGGTGCGTCGAGTTGGTATGTTGTGCGGTCTACAGAGTCCGAATAATATTCAGGGCGCAGCCTGCGCATGAAGGCTGATGGAGACACTTTCTCACGCTTATCTCTCTCCATAACTGACATTTACTCCTCCAACAGCATTTTCAAACAATAACGTCACAAGGCGCACCGGCGGAGCGGAGCGAAGACCGTGGGCCGCCGCTGGTTAGCTTTCGAGCTCTTGGAGACATTCCACAACATCATCAAGTTTCCAAAGGGTTTTGCAGTTGAATAATATGTCGTATTTGAGAAGATCCTGCGTCACAAGGTGGCAAAGCCTTTTTTCAGTAAAGAAATAATTACAATGCCCAAGTGCAGCCGCCGCATGGCGAAAATCATGCATATCATTGTCTTGATATTTCTGTTTTTTATCCCATCTAACAGCAGCATGAAGACCTGCATGGATTCTAAATGACGGGAGTTCCTGTTCAATTTTGTTGAGCTTGAACAGGTTGTAAATCATGTTCGCGAATAGTTGCCCCGAGTCACTTCGTTCCAGTTCATCGGGTTTTGGTGGATAACCATAATGCTTCTCGTATTTGTAAGCGAATAAATCCTGAAAATCCGCCTTATACGAGTCCACCATGCCTGCAATTTCAGAGAGAAACATTTGATTGAATGTTTTGTTCTGATGCATGTGAGCAAATTTACCGACATTTAGTCGCTCTGAATATCCACGGAAAGGCGGGAGTCGTGGGGCACCATTCTTGGACATTGTTTCAACTATATCCATCAACGACATGGACCACATTTTATCAAAAAATGCTTTTTGAATCAGAGTATTGACGTCTTTAGGGAATTTGTCATGCTCAGGTGATAAAAACCCAAGGTTATATGCCACCTTCGTCCAAACCAACTCCTGTATGGAGTATAGTGAACTGCCAAGTTGGGTCTCCAAAAAATGAAATACCTCCAACCGGACTCTCTCCTCTCCTGAAAGTAGAGAAACTCCCCTGGAAAATGAATCTATTAGAGCCACAGTAGATTTTAAAGTTGCCGTATCTGTCTGTTTCAAAACCTCAACAAAAACATCTTCGCATATCGGAAATATATACTGGCCAGAAGCAGCAATTTGTTCAGCAAGAGCCAACATCTGAAGCTGCTTTTCATCTCTTGCTCTTCCAAGCTTTGCGTCACGCAACAGTAACCAGTATTTCGTGTCTAGGTAGATTTTTTTCGTGCCAAGTAGACTCGTACCCAGCTCAACCTTTTTCTCCTTTACGTAGGCGTCTACGGGTATATTCGGCTCCTGCTTATGTTTTTCAAATGTATCTAAGAACTTCATTCTTATCCTTAAGCTAACGCCATAAGGCTGCCTAATGAATCATGACATCCGTATCCCCGCGTTAAAACCCAGCGTAGAGCAACGTCTGCAACTCATTCACCGCTTCCCGCAACTTTTCCGCCCCGCCAAAATATCCGGCAATCTCGATCACATTCCCACGCTCAGATATTGGTGGTACCTTCAAAATGTCAGGCACGACGAATTGTGCCGTACCGTGCTGGGCGTATTTCTCCAGCAGTTCTTCGAGTATAGCCCGTGCCTCGGGGCTGAAATGATCGAAGAAATCTTTCCGGTCGTGTTTCAGACGTTCAGCCCGCTCGCGGCGGGTCCGTAAGGGAGCATTGAAGGCAAGATGGCAGAGCAGGTCAAACGGATCGGCTTCCGGCTGACCGACAGAATCTGCCAAATCATTGAAGTTGATTCCCCGCTCTTCCAGCTGTTGGATCACCTCGGCCCTTTCCTTGGGATTGGCCCACTGTTCTCGCATTCGAATGGCACCAGGAAACAATGTTCGTACCTTGTCGGCGGCATAGTCGCTGTATTTGACGACGCGCAGCTGCTTGCCGTCAGGATCGAGTTCGTAAACCAGGTGGGCGACAATGGCGACCTGTCCGCCATCGACAAAGTACTTGCGGGGTTCTTTTGCGCCGTCATCAATGACCACTCCCGCCGTGCCGTAGTCATCCTGAACGCCGCCATCTTCCACAACGGGAGTTTCCTCGATGATGGTCATTTCGTAGGTAGCACCGGCCATATCGATCTTCTCTTCACTGACCAGGGCCGGATCGCCGTCGAAATCCTTGTCGGCAAAGAGGCGCGTGGCGCTGCCGGTATAGTCGAGGATATTGAACCAGAGCTTGCCGTAATCATCCCGGACCCTGGTTCCCCGGCCGATGATCTGCTTGAATTCTGACATCGAACCGACAACGCGCGCAAGAACCACATTCTTACAGGTAGGGGCATCAACGCCGGTGGTCAGCATCTGTGAGGTGGTAAGAATAGCCGGGGTTTCGGTCTCCAGCTCCTGGAACCTTCCCAGATGGCCGCGTCCTATGTCCCCTTCGTTGGAGGTCACCCGGCAGACGTAATCAGGATAACGACTGGCAAGATCCTGATTGAGGTTGGTCAGTGCCCGCCGCATTTCATCGGCATGGTCCTGATCAACACAGAAGACAATGGTTTTCGCGAACCGGTCGTTTTTGGCCATGAAATCAGTCAGGTGCCGGGCAATGGCCTCGGTACGGGCCTTCAGGGCGACAACCCGCTCGAAGTCCTTTGTCTGATACTCTTCGTCGGGGATCTCCCGGCCGTAGCGATCCAACTCACCCTTGCTGGGACGCCAACCGGCTGCGTCATAGTCAGTGATGACGCGATGCACCCGATAGGGCGCCAGAAAACCGTCATCGATCCCTTGGCGCAGACTGTACTGGTAAACCGGATTGCCAAAGTATAGGTAGGTATCCCGGTTATCTTCCCGAAGTGGTGTTGCGGTCATTCCCAGCTGGAATGCCGGAGAGAAGTATTCCAGAATCTCCCGCCAGTTGCTACTGTCACGGGAACTTCCCCGGTGGCATTCGTCAACGATGATCAGGTCGAAGAAGTCCGGTTTATAATCCTTGTAGAGTCCCGGTCGCCGTTCATCCTTGGCCAGCGATTGGTAGATGGCAAAGTACATCTCCCGGCTCTTGTTGGCCTCACCATTCTCAATCTTCCAGCGGGCATCGCCAAATGGGGCAAATATCTTGTCCTTGGGGTCATCAACCAGGATATTCCGGTCGGCAAGATAGAGGATCTTGGGGCGGCGGTGTTCGCCGGTGGCGTTCCAGCGAGCGCTCCAGAGTTTCCAGCAGATCTGGAAGGCCACAACCGTCTTGCCGGTGCCGGTGGCCATGGTAAGCAGAACTCGTTTCTTCCCCTGCACAACACTCTGGACAACTCGATTGATGGCGATTTCCTGGTAATAGCGGGGACTCTTGCCGCTGTGGTGGTAGTACGGGGTGAGAAGACGCTGGCTATCGTCAGAAGAGATGTCCTGTACCTGCTGCAGCCGCTGCCATAGTTCCGATGGTGTCGGGAATTTCGGCAGTATCCGTTCCTGGCCGGTCAGGTAGTCGAATTCGATGATTTCTATACCGTTAGTGGCATAGGCAAACTTGATCCCCAGAATCTCGGCGTATTCTTTGGCCTGTTGCAGACCGTCGCCGGCAGACATGCAATCCGGTTTGGCCTCGACAACGGCAATGAGATAATCGCGGGTATAGCGAAGCAGATAGTCGGCCCGCTTCTGAGGACGGCGCTTGACCTTGTTACCGGTGAGAACAATCCGGCCATCGGTAAAGGTCACCTGCTCGTTGATCCGATGGGACTCGTTGTCCCAACCTGCATCAACCAGCTTCGGCAGCACTAATTTTCGGCAGGTGTCAGCTTCATTGCTCATAGACGCGCCTATTTTGCAGCTTTTGCTGCAGGGCCTAACGGTAGAATTCAGCTGGTTTGTATCTCCAGTCCTTATTTAGTTTATTTATAGCGCACGTGCAAGTAATTTATGGCTAAAATTCAAAATTTTTAACACTTCTTGCCGGCTCAATAACTACGTTGTTGGCGAATGTTATTTGGAGTGATCCAACGGGAACATTTCAACGTCAATTGAGGTGTGATTTCTGACGATCGCAAATATCGAAAAATCATGACTTTAGGCCATCTGATTGTATCATTTTATGCCGTCTTAAAGGGAACATTTGCTGTATATCAAGTAACTGCGTTACTTGACGAACGACACGAGAACTCGCCCAAACACTGTTCTGTTAATTTTTTGCGAAAACACCCCAAAATGGGGCACATTTGCTCGTATTTAAATAACTCCGTTATTTATGAATGACAGGATGGATGATTAGAACCCATGAAAATCGAGATTTTAATTTAAATGACTAATGTTGAAAAATATCGCAAATGGTGAGGCTTTTTTAACTGCCTAAAGCTGTTTATTAACATTTTCTTGGTGTGCGCTAGCTGTATAGAAATTGTCGGTTTAAATTGCCATCATTTCCGTTATGTCCTGCTCGTAAAATAATTCCTAAATTTTTATCCTCCGTCAGAGAGTGGCTTCGCTACTGCCCATCATTTATTTTTCAAATTTCGAACAAATTTTTCTTGCGTGCTACGTATTATATACAGGAGTCGTGCGTAGGGGAGAATATTAGCGGACAAACAGCCATTAACCATAGAGGGGGAGCCATGCGTAACCGGATTCAGTTTGAGAATGTTCTGAAAGCAGTCAAATATTGTATCGATACCCTGGAATGTAAGCCTACCCGGGCGAAAATTATGGGGCTGTTGAGACTGGAGGAGTATGGCGGGGTAGGTGGCGATCCTGAGAACGTGGGCAGGATGATCGACACAATACTGGTAGGACTTGTTGTTGATGACCTGCTGATACAGGCTCTACCTGTCATACCGACTGTACAGGGAGTAATTTCGGCGCTCCGTCAGAGGCGGTTTGGCAATGGCACCCTCAACGATGCAGAGAAGGTGGCTGCAATTTTGCCGGATATTCTCGCCAAACGTAACATTCCATCTAATGCGGTGCAGGTAAGCGTGTGTGATGAAGCGGCGCCTAATCTGCCAGCTATATTTAACAGCCAAGTGGTTCAACTGGCGCAGCAGATACAGGACAAACTGCAGCATTACAGTGTGCTCCTGAGTAAAAGCCTGGCTGATCACGACTGCGAGGCACGACTAAATGCCGACTTAATCATAGGTAACATTCGTAGAGACTCGGAGATCACGAATGCAGCTAACAGGGCCGAGGCGGAGGATGCTCTTTCTGGCCTGTCGGCTTGCATCGAACGCATAAAATTTCTGGAGACTGAAGCAGCAGCCGCCAAAAATGAGGTCTCGGAGGCCACAGGTAAAAATGCATTTCTTCTGTCGGAAAATGAAGCATCGACCCGGCGCATCGAGGCACTAACGGCGGAGGTTACGCGCGAGCGCAGTCGGGCTGACAGGCTGGAGGCCAGCATCGATCTTATCACTGCCGACAAAGCAACGGCAGCGGGTATCATTGTCGAACTTCGTGAACAGCTGACTGCCGAGCGCAGTCGTGCCGATCGGGCCGAGGGGCAACTAGCCGCAACTAAGCCCAGACTTAGAAATGGTGGCAAAAAACTGGCTATTAGCAATAATGATAGCTAATAGCTAATGATAGCTATCAATATCGAAATTCGTTCTGCGGCGTTTGGTACCATTAATTCCCGGGGATATGTGGCTGAAGACTGAAGAGCAGATGGCAATTCTCAGGGTTTGACGTTATGCACTCTGTTTAAATAAAAGACTGGATTTTTATCTGGAATGCAGAAGCAATCTAGAGACTATAGGTGACAAATGGCCCCATATGGGGCCATTTGCATTTAGTTCATTGATATATTTTGAGGTGCCGGTAAAAGGAGGGTGTAACGAAAGATATGGGTGCCGGGGTGAGTGAACTGGGATAATTTGAGGCGCTAGCTATTTTTCCTTGGAGGAGTGAGCGGTTATCTTCAAGATGCTTTCTCTGATATCCTTGCTTGAAATGGCGCGGTAGGAGTCAAGCAGCAATTTTTCCGAGACCGCCAAGGCGGAATAATCATCATCTATTGTGAAAAACGCCTGCACCGGCACAGAGAGCACTTGGGCGAGTTGTTGTAGCCTGTCGGTATTGAGCTTGCTGGCGCCGCTTTCATATTTCTGTATCTGCTGCGGTGTTACACCTATCCGTTCGGCCAGTTTCTCCTGGGTGAAGCCGGCCTTCTGGCGCATACTCCTCAATCTCCAACCTATCTCTTTGCTATTCAATAGCTTTTCCATGCTCCTCACCGCCTGACATAGAATACATTCAAGCATTGAGATGGAACATGGAATGATAGTTTAATTCAATACAACTATTAGTTGATTTTTATTTAACTTTTCTATAAAATGCACAACGTTTTCCATTTGAATCGATAAAAAGAATTATTTAATCACCATTTTATTCGGGAGGAACTTTTTGATGAGACGACTGATGCTCTGCATGTCCCAGATCATGCTGCTATTAACACTCGCCGCCTGCGGTGGCGGTAGCGGCGGAGGTGCTACCACACCTAACGTCACAACCCCCTCACCGGCAGCAGCTATCACCACCAATGAACTGGCAGGCAAAACTGTTTATGTGGCAACTCCACCTCCCGGTAATGCCTTTGGTACCTACAATGCCATGATGTTTAATGCGGACGGCACGATGACTGAAGCTTTGAACCTCACATCAACCAGTCTTTCATCGGCAAGTTCCGTATTGACGGGGACATATTCTATTGACAGCAATGGAGTATTAACAATCACTCTAACAGGAAAAACACCCGAAACATACTGGAAAGTATCTTCCTCTCTCGACAGTAATGGCGCTTACGATGTTAAGTCAGGTTCGGTGACAGCCAAGTGGTTCTTCAATCAAACGAACGGTGCTTCACAAGCACGTTCCTACGCTACTGGGAACACTATACCAGCACCAGCAACTGAGACGGCACCTGGCTATATGGTTACAACCTTTGCCGGCACAGCAGGTTTGAGCGGCAGCACAAATGCAACGGGTATTGCAGCTCGTTTTAGCAATCCGGGTGATATTGTCAATGATGGCACTAACCTATATGTTTCGGATGTTCATAATAATACTATACGCAAAATTGTCATAGCTACTGGCGCGGTCTCAACGTTTGCTGGTACTACAGGAGTTGCCGGAACAGCCGATGGTATTGGGGCGGCGGCACGCTTTAATTACCCATCCTGCATTTATACTGATGGCACCAATCTTTTTGTTTCGGATACTAACAATCATACAATCCGTAAGATAATTATCGCGACTGGAGCAGTTACCACGCTTGCTGGTACTGCAGGCATTCCCGGTTCTATTGATGGCACTGGCACAGCAGCACGTTTAAATTATCCAGCAGGATTAGCATCAGATGGGTCTAATTTATATTTGGCTGACAGTTCAAATCACACCATCCGGAAGATAGTCATTGCTTCCGGTCAGGTGACAACCTTCGCCGGGTCCGCAGGCATTTCCGGATCAACTGACAGTAATGGTACGGCCGCTCGTTTTAATACTCCATCAGCTATAACGTGTGATGGCACAAATCTCTATGTTACAGATTGGAAAAACCACCTGATACGTAAAATCGTTATTGCGACCGGCGCTGTTAGCACGATTGCTGGGCAAACGGGCATAACTGGTGCAAGCGATGGCATTGGTACGGCAGCCACCTTTAAATATCCGAATGGTATTGTATTTAATGGCGGCAATCTATTTATTGCAGAGAGTCAATTTCCTAGTGGCAATAATACAATTAGAAAGCTTGAACTCGCTACCGGTTCAGTTACCACAATCGCCGGCGCGGCTGGAATTTCCGGCTCGACAGATGGAGTTGGAAGCGATGCGCGATTCTATTTCCCCCGCGGTTTAACTTTTGTTGGTGTAAATATTTATGTGACTGATAACGGAAATGACACAATCAGGATGCTGACCCCAACTAGGAGCGGTTTTGTGACAGCGGATTTTTCCGGCAAGACATTCTATTCTGTCAACAGCTCAGGCGGTTATCAGCAGGTAGTTTTTGATGCCAACGGCACAGTCAGCATGAGTGCTGTCGTCACAAACGGGGTGCAGCCAGGAGCAGTTTCTCCTGCCGGAACCTGGAGCGTAACAAATGGTACACTTGCCATCACCAATGGTCAAACCACTACCTACAGCTATCTGAGTGATGTGAATACACAGTTCCTCAAATATTGGCGAACCCAGACTGGCAGTGGAGCAAAAGTGGGCTGGTGTTACGACCCAGATCCAAATAAGAGCTTGCCTCAGGCAATGGCTTTGGGAACTTTTGTCAAGCTGGGGGGGCCGATATAAAATATTTTCAATTACAGAATATATCCATTTCAACTAGCTGTAACTATTATCAGAAGTAATGAGTTGAAATAAGAATTGCGTAACCATTATTCAACAACCGCCCGGCTGGTTACAGAGTGCCGGCTCGCGGAATAATACAATCAGGAGAATCGTTGCATGAAAAAGATAATCATGTTGGTGTCGTGCATCATTTTGTCGGCCTGTTCCGCGCCCAAAAGCTACATGATGCAGCCTGAATTCAGTGAGACTGCGAACCGGGTGAAGAAAATCGGGGTGACAGTACCGAAAGCTACTGTCATGGAACTCGGCTTCGGCGGTTCCAAAACATTGGACGAGGAGGCTTCGCAGGCAGCATTGAAGGTGATTGAGCAGGGGGTGCTCGAAGGACTGCAGAAAAGCGGTATGGAAGCGAAACTGCTTGAACAGCAGAATGACCTGCTCATATTCCAGAAGGGGTATCAGCCCCTGTCAAGAGAGATGCGGGCCCATTTCCCTGGGGCAAGGAGAGTACCGACCGTCCCGAGCCGGATCGAAAATTTTTCTGAAGTGCTGAAGAACAACAATGTTGACTGTGTCTTGGCAATCGAGGGTCTAGAACATGTATCCAGCGCCGGACGTAAGGCGGCCCAGGTAGTGACAGCAGTGCTGTTCGGTGCCACTAGCAGGGGGATGACTTACCTGAATTACAATCTCTTCTGCGGCGCTGACGGGAAACCGATGTTTACCGACCTGCGGGCCGGCTCGCATTTCTCCATATCGAGCAGCAGTGATGTCTCGGGTCTGGTCAACGACATCACGGAAAAGATGTTTAAGGTAGCCAAAAAGAAGGAATGATTCTTTATAAATGGAGTAACTACATAAACACATTACCAATTAACTTATAAATGCGTATTGTGCGCCCAGAATTAGAAGTAATCATATCCTGTCCCAAATAGAAAACCCCACCTGAAAAGACGGGGTTTAGCAGCAGACTGAAAGGCCCCATTTTGGGGCCTTTTCAATTATTGCAATGTTAGGCAGCCGGTTGGGGGTGATAATCTAATACTGTTCGGTGCAGGTAGATTATCGTCACAACAGCATACACGAGAAATGTTGCAACGCCGATTGGGATAGCGGGGCGGATGTGCAGCAGGTGCAGGATATGGAATGTTGTGACCATCGTCAATTCGGCGATTGCTGCAAACAGCGCGTAGTAATGGTGCAGTTTGTTAGTCATGATCTCTCCTCGCCAGGGTCCTGGCCTCGTTTGATTGCCACCTCGGTAGCCGCGTTATTTGAGGTGCAATTGATGAGATTCAGCAGATTTTTTCTGTTCAAATTGAACAGCGCTAGAATTTCTACTGCAGTCTGATGATCAAATAATTCCTGCAACCGGTTGATATTCAGCTCCCTGGCAGGAATAAAAATAATCCTGTCCGCTACTGTTGGTGGCACTGCCTTGGCAAGGGGACGTTTGTGGAGACTCACCCCGTTCGATAGTATACAAACTGCTATTGACCGTCGCCGCCGTACTAGCTCAGGGGAGCTGGTACCCACGTCTCTCGCCAACACTAATGATCTGTCGGCCAGTTCAAACAGTCTCCATCTACCATCCGTTACGTTCCTATTCCGGTTGTGAGCATGCCAGGTTTTACATGATTTCAGAATCTCTCTAGCAACCTGCTCATCGTTGAATAGAGGGCCTAACTCCGTGAACGATATTGCATTGCTGTATAGATGGTAAAATGGTTCTATCCCCTGTGTATTACGTTCTAGCAATGACATATCGAACAGTTTGATCCCATCCTCACAAATTGCCACGATGGCGTTACAGTCTGTACGCCAGGAGAAGCGGCGCCGGTTTATGGTTGCTTGTCGAATCAGGTGTGTGGAACCGTTTATCCTCATTTCTACCCATTGAGTAGTCATCTAGAGTTCGCCCTCCAGATGCAGATAATCAACGAAGACGCACAGGTAATGTAGCCCGCTAAAAAGCCGAACCAAAAGACCATTTATAACTCCTCTTGTTAATTATTATGTCTGTTGATCTAGAAACGCCGCGCCGTTGCGCGTAACCTGCCAAGGTACAAATGCAGTGCTGCGTTGGTTGATAAAATGAATGGATGCTGTAATTGAGGGATTATCTGACTTTTTTAGCCTCCTTGTTTGATAGCGCCAACTGCCTGGTTCGTATGAACGACTGGAGGGCAGGGCGGGATACACCTAATAGCCGTGCAATGGCTGATTTGGCGACTCTGTGGCCTAACAGTTTTTGAATTTCGTTTTCCTTCCCATCCAATTTTGATTTGCCAATGCTTCCGCGAGGGCGGCCGAGTGGTAGCCCCTCGGCTTTTCTTCGACTGAGAGCCTCTTTAGTGCGACCTGAAATCAGATCGCGCTCTATTTCGGCCGCTATGGCGAACGCAAATGCCAAAACTTTACTTTGAATCGAATCGCCAAGCTCATACCCTCCTTTTATGGCGTGAATCTTAACCCCCCTTTTGCTGAGGAGCGACAATATCTCCATAATCTCCAGCATCGACCGGCCGAGCCTGGAGAGTTCTGCAACTATTAGCAAGTCCCCCCGCTTAAATTTCCTGACCAGGCCCCCCAGTTCGCGTGATTCCCAGGTAGCCCTGCCAGTGACAGTTTCAGCTGTTAGTTCAACGGTGCCCAGTTTCCGTTGGTTGGCGAATTCCAGAATGCTGAATTTCTGGTTATCACCGTCCTGTCGATTTGTCGAAATTCGTATGTAGCCATAGGTTGCCAAGGCGTCTCCAAAATAACTGCATATGATATGGCACATATTATATTATTATTTACAATTAATGTCAATAAAAATACATGTATTATATATGCAATAATTAGTAATAAAAAACGGGCGTTTTAATAATCATCTCAACTTGTAGCTGAAATGTTCAGCTAAACAATGGTTGGCGCTAACAGCGAATCATTACAAGACAGCCCGTAGGTGATAGCAAACTTTGTGGTAATTGTCATGTATATCAAACCCGGAGATAGTTCCCATGACACTTAATATTTAATAGAGAGCTACATATCGACGATGCACAACGTTGCTGAGCGAAAAGATGTGCCGTGATTTAACGGCATACTTTGTTACTATTTTGCATTAAAAATTTATAAAAATACTTCTTGACAAGAGATTAAGGATGAAATATGTAATACTTTCCCGACAACACCTGATCACATGGATTCAGCCTGGGAAGGCATGCAAATGTGACATTAAAGAAACCCATTTTCGTATTAAGCGCAGAAAATCGCGCCCGAAAATGGGTTTTTTGTTTTCTGCTATTTAACGGCATTATGGAGGGATAGATGTTTCGCAAACATTCGAGGATAATTGCGGCGATAGTAGTCTGTTTTTTCACCTGGACCTCCGGCGGGGTTTTTAGTATCGCCAGTGCGGCGCAGGAAGCGGTGAAAAAGGGGAAAGCTAAGGAGCAACAGCAGCAGAAAAAGAGCGAAGCTGCGGAGGAGCGGTTTGCCAGACTGACCGAGGAACTGGAGCAGACCCTGGCTGATACCAAGGCTGATGTCGAGAAGAAGCGGCAACGGCTGAAGTCCGGCAGGGGGGAGATCGAAACGCTCGATAAAGATATCCGCAAGCAGTTTGCCGAGACGGAAAAGAAGCTCAGGGACGCCAAACTGCCGGCCGAGATACTGGAGCGGCATCGCAAGTTTGTGAAGCATTACGACGACAATCTGGCCGAACTGAAGAGGAACATTGAGACTGAAAACCAGACAGATACAGAGCTGGATACAAGTTTAAAGAAAACCCGCGAATACCTGGAAAACGAGAAGGCACCGGTGGAGCACCGGAAGATTGCCCCCAAAAGCCTTTCCCATTCTGCCACAAAACCTGTAAAGCGCGAACCGCGCCTGAATAAAGAAGACTTTGAAAAAGAGCTGAAGAAGGACAAGCACGCCTGGAGATATGAGAAGCGGATCATGGTCGCTGCCACAGGCTCTCTGGCCGGCCTGCTTGCACCGGCGCCGGAAAGCCAAACCCCTCCTAACGCAGATGACCTTGCCGAAACCATCGAAGTGCAGTTCACCCCGGAGATCAAGGCCAAAGCCCAGGAGCTTGGGTATGACTCGCTCAGAATCTATGAATGGGTCCGGAACAACATTGAATACATCCCCACCTACGGCAGCATCCAGGGCGCCGACCAGTGCCTGAAGACGAAACAGGGGAATGACCTTGACACCGCCAGCCTGCTGATAGCCCTGCTGCGCGCCTCCGGCATCCATGCCCGCTACGCCTACGGGACCATCGAACTGCCCATCGATAAAGCCATGAACTGGACAGGGGGCATGACCGATCCCCTGGCCACCATCGACCTTCTGGCCTCTGCCGGTATACCGGTCAAGCCGATTATTTCCGGCGGATCCATCAAAAAGCTCCAGCTGGAGCACGCCTGGGTCGAGGCGTGGATCGACTACATCCCATCCCGTGGCGCCCGGCACAAGGCGGGGCAGGGAGATACCTGGATACCGCTGGATGCAAGCTTCAAGCAACGAACCTCCACAAACGGCGTTGATCTAGCGACGGCAGTACCCTTTGATACCCAGACCTTCGTCAATCAGCTCACCGGTTCTGCGACCATCAACGAGCCGGAGAACTACGCCACCAATGTTCAGTGCAGCTCGGTCAGCCAATATCAGGATACATTCCGTACCGGAGTGCAGAACTACCTGGCATCAACACAAGCCAACGCCACCATGGGCGACCTTCTCGGCTCCAGCAAGCTGGTGGAACAAAGCTTTCCCTTCCTGCTCGGGACCTTGCCCTACGAGACTATCGTCAAAGCTGGCTCCTATGTGGAAGTACCCGCCAGCCTCCGCCATAGCGTAACCTTCGAACTGGTGAACAACGACACCAACTCGGCCAACTACTCGGAAAAGAGTCTCTCCCTGAACGTCAGCCTGCCGAAACTCGTGGGCAAGCGCGTCACCTTGAGCTACAGCCCGGCCACCGCAGTAGATGAAGCGGTCATCGCCGCCTACGCCCCCCGCGCCCACGCCGACGGTACACCTATCACCCTCAACGAATATCCCTCGTCGCTTCCTGCCTACCTGGCACAGGTCAAGGGGGAGCTGCGTGTCGATGGCGTTGTCATTGCTTCCGGACTGGACGTGAACCTGAGCGGCTACGAGCAGTTCACCATTCGCATGAATACCCCCGGCCTTCCGGACGGCAGCCAGGAACTCTTCATCAAGGCGGGAGAATATCTCGGCATCGCCTTCGGCTCAGGGCCTGTCTCCATACAGCACCTTCAGGAATCAAAAGCAGCTATCGAGGGAACAAAAACACGGCTGCAAGCGGGCAACCTCTCCGGCCTCACCAAAGATGACATCCTGGGATCGTTCCTCCATGCTTCCGCCCTGGCCAGTCTTGCTGAAATCGACTATTTGAACAACGTCAGGGCGCAGGTAATGGGGGTAGCTGCGGTGCGCCGGCCGTCATCCTCGGTCGTAACCCTCATGCTTGCCACCAACTACTTCTGGGGCATTCCCCGAAGCATCAGCGTTGCCGGCCCCTCCAATGCGGAGATGGGGTACCGCATGGCCATCGCCGCCAAGGACGGCAACCGGGACAGGGTCCGGCAATACCAGCTGGTCTCAGGTCTGGACGCCTCGGCTATCCCCTCCGGTCTACAGGAATATCTCCTGTCCAGCTCCCAGTATCCGGTCGCCTCCGTTTCTGCGGTCAAGGCCATGAAGACGGCAAGCGAGCAGGCAATCCCTATCTACCGGATCATCCCTGCCGATAGTGCGGCGACCGTTGGCAAGCTGCAACTCTCAGACGGTGTGAAACAAGCCATCACCAATGATGCCGGCGCAGGGCTGACCAGTATCGCCCCCCAGAGAAACATCACCATAAATGCCTGGCCGGGGGTCGGCTATCAGGCGGTCGATTCCTCCTCCGGGAACAACTACACCAATCTGAGCGGTCCTCCCACCATAGTCATGGGGATGCCCTGGATTACGAGGAGCATCCTGCTGAGCCTCTTGCCAAGCAATAGCGAGCCACCCGCAGCCGTCTCCTCGGCCATCGTCACCGACACCTTCGTCGAGCGCCTTCAAGGCGTAGCCTCGGGGCTTGGCGGCCTGTCAGCGCAACCGGCTGCCGATTCTCTTGACCTCTTGACCACAAGCCTCATCTATGACCGTCTGGGGAATCAACTCGGATGTTATCTTGATCTGAATACGCCGGCCGTTTCCACCGGCGCCTGCATGGCGACCTACTTGAGCCTCCTCTGCACGGCAACGAGCACCCCCATCATCGCCGACATGAACGCCAGACCGGTGGCCGATGCCGGAGCAGATCTGGTAGTGGGCATAGGCGAGACAGTGACTCTCAATGGCAGCCGCTCAGCAGATGCCGACAACGACCCCCTTGGCTACCAGTGGCGTCTTGTCTCGGTACCGGAGGGGAGCAGCGCGGCACTCACCAATGCAACCATTGCAACTCCGTCATTCATTGCCGATCTGGCCGGTGCCTATACTGCCGAACTGATCGTCAGCGACGGCAAGAAGAACAGCCTCCCCGCCACGGTAACCGTAACCGCCTACCCGGCCATCGTCGGCATACCGTCAGTGGTCGGTCTTCCTACCGAAGAAGCCAAGACCCTTCTCATGAACTCCGGGCTCAGTGTGGGCGCCATCACCGCGGCAATTGACAGCGTGGTCGGGATCGGCAAGGTCATGAGCCAGAACCCGGTAGCAGGAAACAATGCCGCCAGGGGGAGCGCCGTAAGTATTGTCGTCTCCACCGGCCCTGAGGCCGATACCGAGCCCCCCGTGGTGACCGTCAGTCTCGACCGTTCCCCGGCACTTTACAGCAGCGGGGCTCCGGTCCGCGTTACCGTCAGGGCCATAGACGCAGTCGGAATCTCATCGATCACCATGACCGTTGACGGTGCTGCAATTCCAGTGAACCTCCCCGAGACCACCATTGAAACCACCGCATACGGTTCGGGCAGCTCCCACACGATCCAGGTCATTGCCCAAGATATTTCCTTAAACAGTGCTACCACGACAACAACCTTCGGCATCCTCGATCCGAGCGACACCACCCCGCCAAAGGTTTCCCTTACCTTCCCGGCAATCGACGCCACCATCACCGCGCCGGTTGATATCAGGGGGACCGTCACCGACAGCAACCTCTTCAGCTATACTCTGGCCTATGCACCGGCAGGCAAAACAAACTACACCGTCTTTGCCAGCGGCAATCGGCAAGTTACGTCCGGAATCCTCGGCCGGCTCGATCCCACCCTCATGCAGAACGGGCTCTACGACATCATCCTCACCGCCGTGGACGCCAACGGCAACACCGCCAACATTAACAGCCGGTACCGGGTAACCGGCGATCTCAAAGTCGGCAACTTCACCGTCGCCTTCACCGACCTGAACATCCCGGTCTCCGGCATCCCGGTCACCGTCACCCGCAGCTATGACAGCAGGAACAAAAATAGCAGCGACTTCGGCGTTGGCTGGAGCATCGATATCCAGAGCATCAAGATCGAGGAGAACGCCCCTCCCGGCGAAGGGTGGAACATGGCGAGCAGCGGCGGCAACTGGCCGACCTACTGCGTGGAAAGCCAGGGGGAGCGCTCCATCGCCGTCACCTTGCCCGACGGCAAGGTCGAGGAATTCGACCTGACCGCCACACCCAAATGCCAGTCATATGTGCCGATCCAGTATCCGGCCATCAGCTATACGGCCCGTCCCGGCACTACCTCGACCCTGAAGGCCAAGAATGTGGGGCAGGTCTATGTCAGCTCCAGCGGCGTCCTGTTCGACATGGACAACCTGGCGCCCTACAACCCGTCGCAGTATCTGCTCACCACCGTGGACGGTTCGGTCTACGAGCTTGACCAGGGCTTCGGCGTGCGCAAGGTCACCGACCCAAACGGCAACAGTCTCACCTACAGTGGGGCAGGGGTCATTCACTCCTCCGGCAAGAGCCTTGCCTTCAGCCGCGACGCCAAGGGGCGCATCACCAGGATTACCGACCCGTCAGGCAAGGGGATTTCCTACAGCTATGACCTCAGCGGCAACCTGGCAACCGTCACCGACCCCGGCGGCAATGTCACTAAATACGCCTACAACAGCAGCCATGGCCTCGTGGATGTGATCGACCCGCTTGGCAGACGCGCCGTGCGCAACGAATACGACAACAGCGGCAGGCTCACCGCCCATATCGACGCCAATGGCAAGCGGATCGAATACAACCATGACATCGCCGGCAGGCAGGAAGCGGTCAAAGACCGCAACGGCAACCTCACCGTCTTCATCTACGATGACAACGGCCGGGTGCTGAAGAAGACTGATCCCTTGGGCAAAAGCACATCATACACCTACGACAGTGTCGGCAACAAACTGAGCGAGACCGACCCGCTGGGGAATATCACCTCATGGACCTATGATGCAAAGAAGAATGTGCTATCCGAAACAAAGAGCATCAACAGCCAGACCATCACCACTCGCCATACCTACAATGCCATGGGCAAACTGCTCACCACCACCGACCCGAAAGGGAACGTCACCAGCAACACCTATGACGCCAAAGGGAACCTGCTTACCAGCACCGATGCCCTGGGGAATGTCACCACCAACACCTACGATGGTAACGGCAACCTGCTGACCAGCAAAGACGCCTTGGGCAACATCACCAGCTACCAGTACGACGGCTCCGGTAACCGGATCAAGCAGACCAGCCCTAGCGGCGCAGTAACAACCTCAACCTACGATGTCAGGGGGAACAAGCTCAGCGACACCGACGCCAAAGGGAATGTCACCACTTACGGCTACGACTTGAGCGGCAAGCTGCTGAAAACGACCGACGCTCTTGGCAATGTCACCAGCTACGAGTACGACAAGGCAGGGAACAAGGTAGCCGAGACCAACCCGCTGGGCTTGATCACCCGCTACGCGTATGATTCGGCCAATCGGCTGATTCTCACCAGTTACCCTGACGGCACCTCTACCGGCACCACCTTTGACGCCGAAGGAAACCGGATCAGCAGCATCGACAAGATGGGGCGAAGCACTACATACAGCTACAACGCCAACAAACAGCTCATCACCACTACCTTTGTGGATGGCACCAGACAGAGCAACGGCTATGACGAAGCAGGACGGCAGGTGAGCAGCACCGATGCAAGCGGCAAAACGAGCAGAACCGAATATGACATACTTGGCCGGGTAACGAAGAAGACCGACCCGGAGAACCGGAGCATCACCTTCGAATATGACGCCAATGGCAACCAGACCAAACAGACCGACCCGAACGGCCATGCCACACTCTATGAATACGACAAAATCAACAGACTAACGAAAACCACCCTTGCAGGCGGGCAGAGCAGCAGCACTGCGTATGATGCACTTGGCCGGAAAATAGCGGAGACCGATGCGGCCGGGAATACGACCCAATTCGGTTACGACCAGAGCGGCAACCTGGCGAGCGTTACCGATGCACTGGGGCAGATAACAAGCTACGAATACGACGCCAATAACAACCGCACTGCCATCATCGACGCCAAAGGGCACCGGACTGAATTCACCTTCGACAAGCTCAACCGGTTGGCCAGCAAGACCATGCCCAACGGCGGAGTGGAGCGCTACGCATACGATGCCGCCGGGAGGCAGACGGCAAAGACCGACGCCAAGGGGCAGACGATAAGCTATAGCTATGATGCTGCGGGGAGGCTGACCACCAGGACCTACCCGGATGCCTCAACGGTGACGTTCAGCTACACCCAGACAGGCAAGCGAGCCACGGCCACTGACAAACGCGGTGTCACTACCTACAGCTACAATGACCGCGACCGGCTGACAAACACCACCACTCCGGACAATAAGAGCCTTGGCTATAGCTACGACCCGACTGGAAGAATCAGCAGCATCACCAGCCCAGCTGGAACCATCGGCTACAGCTACTCCGACAGCGGGCGGCTTACGACAGTTACCGACCAGAACGGCAAGAGCAGCAGCTACAGCTACGACCCGGCAGGCAACAGAACCGGCTTGGCCTATCCTAATGGCACGAGTGTGACTTACGGCTACGACACCAACAACCGCCTTACGCAGTTAACTCACAACTCATCGAACTCGGTTCTTAACTCATTTAACTATTCTTTAGGTCCTATCGGCAACCGCACCAAGATTGACGAAGCAAACGGCATCAGCAGGGTCTATACCTACGACAAGCTCTACAGGCTCACCAAAGAGCAGGTCACTGATCCTGCCAACACGCAGTCATATACAAACGACTTCAGCTATGATGTCGTTGGTAATCGCCTGAACAAGACCAATACACCGGCCGTGAACCCGGTTTTATCAACCAGCTACAGCTACAACAACGCCGACCAGCTTGTCAGCGAAAGTGGCGTTACCTACATCTATGATTTGAACGGAAGTCTGGCAAGCAAGACTGATAGCGGCGGGATGACCACGTACAGCTACGACTTTGACGGCAGGATGGTGAAAGTAACGACGCCGACGCAAACGCTGACTTATGCGTATGACGTGGACGGCAACAGAATCGAAAGCACTGGGCCGGAAGGGACAACGCGGTATCAGGTGGACAACAACAGAAGCCTGTCGCAGGTGCTGGCGGAATTCACCTCTGACGGCACCATAACCGCCAGCTACACCTACGCCGATGATCTCATCAGCATGACGCGAGATGGGCAGACGTATTGGTATCACTTTGATGGGCTTGGTTCTACGCGGATGCTTACGGACAGTACCGGAGCTGTTACGGATACCTACGATTACGACGCATTCGGGAGTCTGATCGCCAGGACCGGAACAACTGAGAATCCGTTTCTCTTTACTGGACAGCAGTTTGATGCAAATAGCGGGTTCTATCATCTGCGGGCGAGGTATTATTCCGCCAATTCTGGAAGATTCATTTCATCTGATCCATATGCTGGAGATGTTTTTGCTCCTAAAACACTGCACAAATATATTTATGCTGAATGTGACCCCGTAGAGAAAACAGATCCTACAGGCATGATGACATTAGGAGAAACAGCTCAGGTCTTAGCAATCGGTGCAACTGTGGCGTCTATTGGATATATACTGAGTACTGCAGCAATAGCAAGGCACAAAAAGATTCCATTCAAGAATCAATACTCATGGAAAGATCATGTCACAACTACGTTAGCTGGTGGAACGTCTGCAGTTTGGATTGAGGGTGCGGCTGTTAGTGTTGGAGGCGCAATAGTTATTAACGCCGTTGTTAGTTCTGTCCAAGGACCAGTGACGGCGTACTGGAAAGGTGGCGAAGATTGGAACAAATACGGCGTGACTAAATATATTGCAGATGTGTTGGCTGGCGCGATAGGAGGCTCTGTGGGCGGTGGGGCCGGATCGCCAGTTGGACAAGGTGTTGTCAGAGGAACTCTTGGTGGACCCTCTGGTGAACTTTTCAAACTCTATCTCGAAATAGGTGTGAATAAGGTCGCTGAAATTTCAAGAAACATCGAATCTCAAATCTCTGCTCAGCTATATCAAATGTGCGGAGTGCCATATCACTGATATTATAACCTTGATAAACTTAACAACAATTCAAAAGAGGTGATTAATGCTATTAATACCTTTAGTCTGTTCTCCATTGTACCTACTAGGTGTTTTGTTGTTTGTAGCCACAAGATCTGGAAAAGTACCAGAATGGCTCAGATGGTGGAGGCCTTTAACGAAGAAAATTAACAATCTGATAATAGATGATAACTATAGCCATGCAGAAAGAGTAGGTATCGATGGCCTCTCCTTTTTAGTATTTGCGGCTATATTGACTTTTTCATTCATACTAATTTTTCTAATTATCGATTGTATAAACATAAGTGAACTGTGGATAGGTTTAATTACTGTTTTAATATTATTGCTGTCGAGAAGACTGAACGACTATGTAGTTTTAAAGATTATGACCCGATTTCAACTTATTCGGAAGGAAAAATAGGAGCGGCTTCGTTTGCTGCGTCACGGCAAGATATTCCAGGCCTGCTAAGGGAAAAAAGGGAAGGGGACAGGCTGCTTTTTTAAATAGGATTGAGCTATGCCAAGAGTAACACGAGGTTTGGCCGATGGAATGATATACCACGTTATCAATCGTGGCAACGGCCGCCAGGATGTATTTCATAAAGACGACGACTTCCGGGCATTTGTCAAATTACTGGGCGAGGCCAAGGTAAAGCATCCTGTAAAGCTTCTCGGATACTGTCTTATGACGAATCGTTTCCATCTGCTGCTGTCACCAGAGAAGGCCGAAGACCTGAGCAAGTACATGCAATGGCTAATGACCAGCCATGTTCGCCGCTACCATCGACACTACCAAACAAGCGGCCATGTATGGCAGGGCAGATACAAGCGCTTCATAGTAGAGCAAGACCGACAGCTATTGACGGTAGTCAGGTACATAGAAGGTAATCCCATAAGGATACGCCTTGTGCATCGGCAGAAGAATGGCGATGGTCCTCCAATAATGACCGATTGAAGAAAACGGAAAGTAGTCCCTTGGATGAGTTGCCATTGGAGCTGCCAAAGCAGTGGACCGAGTATGTAAATACCCCATTGACGGACGGAGAGCAGGAGAATATGCAACAATGTGTGAATAGAGGGGCACCATTCGGAAGCATAGAGTGGCAAGCAAGGATCTGCGAACTCCTCGGGCTCGAATTGACCATCAGGCCAAAGGGTAGACCGAAGAAGTAGGGACAGGAAAAGTAGCCTGTCATCTTTTTCCCTTCCTTTAATTATTGCATATGGTTCATTCCATTTTGCTGACTACATCCTTGAGGACGAGTAATCAACTGAAGGCGTACATGAATTCGCTAACTACAGTCTTTTATAGTGATAAGAAAACTGAAGTCTTGCTTGGTGACCATGTTCAAATAAGAATTTGGTGGAAAAAGTTGACAGGGCGAGTTGTCTACTTGCCTGGGAAATCTAAAACTAATCCGTCGATGGATGTAAATGGACTTTATCGTGTCGGCATCCAGATTGACAACGGTCCATTTATTGCGACAAATGTTCAACCTGATGCGAATTGCCTAAAAAAGAAGGTTATTTTTTTAAAACGAGATCCCGTGGACATTGATGAATTAGATGATAACCGTGATCCTTTCGATGAGGAAGAGGGATAAGGCAGAAGCTAATGGGATAGATTCTACTCGTAAATGCACCACTTGAAGCTAGATGACAGTTACAAATATGAAATTGCATATATTGTAATCTGGAGGGAATATGTTTCGACGTTATTTGGTAATTATTTGCGCAGCGTTGTCCCTTGTTGTATCTGCTGCAGTTGCGCAGGCTCAACTGCCCCAGATATCAAGCGGCCTCACATACCTCACTTCATCCCAAAACTTAGATGGCACTTGGGGTAGCGGCACATCAATTGTCGAGACAACTGCTGTCACAGTTTCCGCTCTGGAAACCCTGAAGCTGCTGAACCAGACCGCCGGTACTACCTACACCACCGGGATTTCCTGGCTGCAGTCTCAGACCCCAAAGTCTGTCGATTACATCGCCAGAAGGGTCCTCACTCTTGGTCTTACCGATGGTAGCGTTAACGCACTCCTCCCCGCACTTGATACGCTCAAGGGTGCCTGGGGTGGGGACGAAGGATATCTGGTCAATAACCTCGACACCACACTTGCCCTCATTGCCCTTAAAACCGCCAACTACCCCAACAACACCATCATCAACCCAGCCTTGGCCTACCTGACCGGCTCCCAGAACGCCGACGGCGGCTGGGGCTTCACCAAGGGCGATGACAGCAACGTTTATATGACTGCAGTGGTCTCCGCGACCCTTCAGCAATTCCCCCAGATGACTCCTATCGCCACTGCAGTCAATAGGGCAACATCATACCTCCTTGTCCATCAGAACACCGACGGCGGCTTCGGTAGTTCGCCGTCAACGGTTTTCGAAACCGCTCTGGCATATGCGGCATTGGCAGCGTTTAACACCAACGAATCGGCATTGAGCAACGCCGTCAACTACCTCACCGCCACACAGTCTACCAATGGTTCCTGGGTCGATGACCCGTACTCGACTGCGCTTGCCCTCAAGGCGCTCTACCTCTCCGAAAACAGACCATCTCCGCCGCCCCCTCCACCTGCGGGTGGTAAACTGAGCGGCCTGGTGGTCGACGCCATCACCCGGCAACCGGTTGCTGGGGTAGTCATAGCGCTTGCCAGTAACAATCTGATCAATAGCAGTAGCGACAGTTCCGGACGCTTCACTCTGGCCGATGTCCCCCCTGGAAGCCAGACGGTCAACTTGACCCTGACCGGCTTTGCGCCTACCTCTGCGGCGGCAACCGCAGTGGCCGACAGCACCGTTAACCTTGGAACTATCCCCATTATCTCTGCATCTACAACCGGCACTATTGCCGGGAACATCGCCGATAGCTCCGGCCGGCCGCTGGCCAATGTGACTATAACGGTGAGTGGTGCCTGGAGCGGTAGCAGCAGCACTGCAGCGGACGGGAGTTATTCCTTTACCTTTGTAACCCCTGGCCAGGTTAGCATAACGGCAACCAAGACCGGTTTTCAGAACATCACCGCTCCAGGTACCGTCTATGCCCGGTCCACACTCTCCTTTTCGCCACGCATGAGCACCACTCAGTCGCAACTCACCACCGGCACCCTGGTCGGCCGGGTAGTGGACAGCTATTGGGGATTACCCATAGATAGCCTGGCTGAGGAAAAAGGGGTGACAGTGACCCTTTCGGGCGGCATCTCGGTGGAACCAGACCCGAATAACAGGGGGATGTTCGAGATCAAGGGGCTTGCAGCCAATACCTACCAGGTAATAGTCGGGAAGAACGGTTTTGCCACCCAGGCCTTCCGGGCGGTAATAACCCCAGGCGGCATTACCGATCTTGGCACGATACGCCTGGAGATGTCGGTCTCCAAAATGGCCCTGACCGGCAAGGTGACCGATGCGAGCACAGGCGCCCCTCTCGTTGGGGCGGAGGTGACCATCGTTGGGGCCGATTTAACCGGTCGGACAGACTCTGCCGGCGTTTACGCCATTACCGATATCCCAGTGCCGGGAATATACAACCTCAAGGTCTCGGCCAGTGGTTATATACAAAATTCCTACACCTTAGGTTCGGCCCCTTGGACCCAGACCATGGATCTGGCCCTGTCACCGCTGGTGACCAAGGGAGGACTTAACGGGACAGTGGTTGATGTTGCCACAAATCAACCGCTGGCAGGGGTGCAGATAGCCCTGGTCACCGATTCGTCCGTCAGTACCAGCACTGACAGTGCGGGCATATTCACCTTGACCGCGCTGCCGAGAGGGGTACAGCAGCTAACCATAGCCCTTGACGGTTACAGCAGCCGTACCTTGACCACAGCCATTACTGTTGGTGCAGTGAGCAACGTCGGGACGATCCCCCTTGCCATCACCCCTCTGCCAGCATCCATCCAGGGGACGGTCCGGAATGGAGTAACCAACACCCCCTTTGCCGGGGTTGCGGTCAAGGCGGTAGGGAGCGGCTCCTGGCAGACGGTTACGGCGCCAGACGGTAGCTACAAAATGGATGACATCGCTCCAGGAGTAGTGACCGTGGCAGCCCATGCCGTGCCTGCGGCAGGATATCAGCCGGCCCGTATTTCCACTATGCTCGAACCAGGCGGCCTGCTGGTATTCAATCCGGTCCTGTCGACCATGCTGGCCGGTAATGCAGGGATGACGATGCAGACCGATAAAGCGGTCTACATCAAAGGGGAGACGGTCGGGGTGTCGATCAATCTCAGTAATTACGAAGCAATGGAATACTCCGCCCTACTCTATCTGCAGGCAATCGATCCTTCCGGCATGACTATCTACGAAACCAGCCTGACTGTTAATCTTCCTGCCGAGGGTAACCTGCTCAAGGAGTTGAGTTTCGCTCTGCCGGCTACTATCGGGGGGAGTTACTCTGTCAGAGGTGACCTTCACGACGATAGCGGCAGGATTATCGCCAGCAGCTCGAAAAATTTAGGTGTTGCCACCAGCCGGATAACAGTGACGCCGACTCTCCCTCAGGTATTGGTGGCTGCTGATAACGTAATCCCGTTCCAGCTGGTTAACGACGGTACCCTGGCCGTATCTGCCGGAACTCTGACGGTGACCCTGAAAGAGCCAGACGGACAACCGGTTTCAGCTACTACGCAAAGCTTTACCCTAGCTCAGGGTGAGAGCAGGTCGATCACGGCTACGGTTTCGCTTCCGTCGCTCAAGTTCGGCAGTTATACGCTCTCCTATAGCCAGAGCGACGAGTCGAAAACAGGGGAGAGAGTAGATATCCCTATCAGCAATTCCTTGTCGATCACCCCCCGTTTCGACAAACCCTCCTACAGGGTCAGGGAGAAGGCTGCCCTGCTGGTAACGCTCGGCAATACCGGACGATTCGCCATCGACTCTACCGGTACGACGGTCACGGTGTCGGTTCCGGCTGTCGGCTATACGGAGATAAAACCGCTTGCGGTTCCCCCTGCTGCGAGTGGCGCCAGCTTTAGTGAATTGCTCTTTGACATGACTATTCCGGAGACAATGATTGCCGGGCAGTATGGCGTTAAGATAGCGGTCACTCTGCCGTCCGGGTCGACGACGGTGCAGACTGCCCAGCTGATAATCCCGGAATCGGCGCTCACCCTCTCACCGCTAAAGGCCACCTATCTGGCCGGAGAGACCATTCAGCCAGTGTTCGCCAACAGCGGCGGGGTGGACGAGCCGGTCCAGTACCGGTTGGAGCTCTATGACGCCAAATCTGCCCTGATCGCTGAAGCGACAGGCACCCAGACTACAGCAGCAGGTTCCTCCATGGCGCTCTCCCTGCTGGTCCCGACAGAGGCGGTGGAGGGGAGCTACAACCTGCTTGTCAACTTCAAAGAGCTGAAGAGCGGCAAAGAAGGTCTGCTCCCCAACCCGGTTACCATCAATGGGGTGAAGGGGTCTCTCCAGGTCAAGACCGACAAAGAGGTCTACCTCATGACCGAAAACATTACTGCTGGCGCTACGCTGACGAACAGCGGCACTCCGCTGACCGGCGGCAATCTGCATCTGCAGGTAACGACCGGGCCGGGGGCACAGAGGCAGAAGACCTGGACGACGCAGGCCGATTTTCAGACTTGGTTGCGTAATGGCGTGGATACCTATGGGGTGAACGACTGGATCATCCCGGATGATGATTTTAGTGGGTCGACTATAAATGGGGATCGGTGGAAAAGTTATGTGTACAACGGCGGTGTGCTCCCTGCCATTACCGGAGAACAACTGCAATTAGAAACATCAGGCGTAACAAACAGCATTTCAGGGGTAATTTCAAATTTCCAACTTGACGGTGATTTTGATACCCAGATTGATTATGAAATTAATCTTTTTATGAATAATAACTCGCATGCAGTATTTGTTGCGTCTTTTGATGATGGTAGCTATTTCAGGGTGGGCAGGCAGGGAAATTTCTATCAGACTTATAAAGTATGGCCGGATGATAACCAGGTTACATACACTACCGATACTAAAGGTAAATTTAGATTGACAAGAACAGGCAATGTGGCAAAAACCTGGTACTGGAACGGAACGCAGTGGATTAATCAATCCACATGGACGGTTTCAACTATGCCTGCAAGAATCAATCTCCAAACAACTTCCTTTCTGGGTACTGAGAAGTTGCATGTAAAGTTCGACAACTTCAAGGTCAATTCAGGACGTATCAAAACCGAAAACCAGACAGTGGATTCGGTGCGCTTGCTGCCGTTGAATGATAATTTTGATGATGGGGTATTGAATCGGGATAGGTGGGATTTATGGGGGAAAAGCGATGCAAATGAGTCAGGAGGTGTCTTCCATTTAACAAGCAGCGCTTCATCTGTCTGGCACGGAATCACTCTTAAAGCACCTCTAATGGGAGACTTTAGTGCAGTATCAAAGTACAAAAACTTCGTCTCAACTCCGAATTTAAGCCTTGGCACGTATCACATGCTGGCAACTGATGGACCTACCGGTTACTACATTATTCGTGCTTCAGCAAACACAAGCCATTCGATCCAAGGGCTCTCTTTCTTGACAGGGAATATTTACTATTGGGGCTCATATTTCCCATACTTGCCTGATACTGGCTCATTTCGATTGCGAAAGGAGGGAGTTACCGGTTTTACCGATTACTGGAATGGTTCGGGGTGGACAAACGTTTATTCTGAAAGCAGACTGACGTCCGAACCGGTCAAAATCAAACTTTACACGCTTTCCTCGGAAGCAGGCCAACCGACAATATCAGCCGATCTGGATAGTTTCTACACATATTCCGGCGTCTATGCACCCAGCGGCACCATAAGCCTTAAGCAAGATTCAGGTATGACAAATGCGAAATGGGGAAAAATCATCTTTACTGCAACGCAGCCTGCCGGCACCTTGATCAAATTCCGAACCCGCACTGCCGAAACTGCCGTAGGCCTCACCACATCCATCTGGAGCGACTATCTCACTACCAGCGGTTCTGCCATCACCAGCCCAGGGGCAAGATGGATCGAGGTCGAGGCGACGCTGGCCACTGCCAATACAAATGTCACGCCATTGCTCCATGATGTCACCGTCACCTATACCGGGCCGCCGAACGAAATCCTCTGGCAGACTGACGTTCCTGTGAACCTTTCCCAGAATGCTGTATCAGAACTTAACAAAACCATCGGCACTCTGGGCGTAATCGGCAAACTCTATCTGCAGGGGGTTGTGACCTCTGCAACCGGGCAGACCGTGGCCTCTTCCGAATATCCTTTCTACATCGCCCAGGGGAACACTCTTATCACCATGGCTACAGATAAGAAGCTCTACCGTCCGGGTGAGCCGGTAACCATCTCCGGCCAGGTGAAGAACCTGGCGACTATTGCCGCAACCAACCTTTCCCTCGTTCTCAAGACCGGTACCGGGCAGACCCTGTACACGGAGATTATCAACATCCCGGCTGGAGGTACGTACCCATTCAGCACTACGACAACGGCGGAGGGGAGCGGTCTGGTTGCCCTGTTTACATCGGTATCGCAGAACAGCGCCATTCTTGCCGAGATTGCCGATCAGTACGAGATCGCTCTTCCCAATGTTACGGCTGTTTTCTCGGCTCCTGATGCTACCGCTAACGAACCGTTTGCCGTTACCCTGGCTCTGAACAACAGCGGCAAGACCGATGCGACCATTGGCGCACGGATTAGCGACGATGCCGGCATAGTGGCAGAGATTCAGCAGCTGACAATACCTGCCGGGGAGAGCAGGCTGTTGCAGTATATCCGGCAGATAACCGCTGCCAACAGCTATACGGCAGTACTCAGTGGCGACCTGAACCAGACGCTTACCAAGTCGGTGGCATATGCAGCAAACCCTGCCACTACAATCGATCTGGTGACCAAAATCGTAACAGACAAGATATACTTCAATGCCAATGAGCAGGTAGCCATTACTGCGAAAGTGACAAACAGGAGTGCCGACTTCATAGCCGAAAACCTCTCTGCTATCATTACTGTTATCGATAGCCAGGGGAGAGTCCTCTATACAGATCAATCAAACATAGCGCAGCTTCTTCAGGGGCAGACAGCAACCATCAACAGGTACTGGAATAGCGGTGCCAGCCCTGCGGGTAATTACACTGTCAGAATTGTACTGGTGAATGTCAATACGTTACTAAGCATGTCGAGCGGAACTTTCGAACTGCTCGCTTCGTCGCAGACCGTTACCGGCTTGGGCACTGCTCTTAAGGGGACTATTGCGGCTGCGCAGAGTCCGGTCGAATTCGGCAGGGATGGAGCGATTAACTTCAGCGTTTCGAACAGAGGGAATGAAGACCTTTCGTCATTAGTAATAAATCTCATTGTGGCCGATCCTGAGACACAGCAGGTGGTGCAAAGCCGCAGCTGGAACCTCTCTCTGCAACGAAACGGCAGCGTTTCCGACCAGGTAACTCTGCCGGCTGCACTGTTGGCGATTCGACCATATCTGGCGTTGCTCCAGGTTGCCACAACTACTCTGACAGAGCCCAAGACCATTGCCAGCGTAACTTTCGAGGTAAAGGACCTTACCCCTCCGCTCCTGACTCTCTCTACCCTGGCGGACGGTAGCAACACCAACATCGAGATCCTCAATATTGCCGGTCGTGTTGTTGACAACAATGCCGTCAAAGAGCTTACCATCAATGGTCAGGCTGTGGCCGTCGCCCTTGACGGCAGCTTCAGTCATGCACTGCCGCTGGTTGCCGGAGCAAATAAGATCATTACCTTGGCCAGCGACCTGTCGGGTAACCAGAGCAGTGACACCCGGACCATTAAACTGGATTTGGCAGCTCCGGTGGTGGTCATAACTGCCCCGGCTGATAACAGCAAAACCGCATTGCAGCAGGTTGAGGTGAGCGGGACCGTGGATGAGGAAGCGGTCGTGCAGATCAAGGTCAAGGATATTCTGTTGCCGGTCAGCAGAAATGGCAACTGTTTCACGGCTATGGCACAGCTTGCAGCAGGGATCAACACCATAGAGTTAACTGCAGTAGATCTGGCAGGGAATCAGACGCAGTTGAAACGGACCCTGCTCTACGACAATGGGGTCCCATCGCTGGCCATCACCAATCCTCCCCAGGATATCAGGACCAAGCAGAGCAGCATAATTCTGCAGGGTACAGTTACCGATACCCTGACCAAGGTGAGCGTCACTGTCGAGCAGGATGGGGTACTGTTCACTCCACCGGTAGTCGATGGAGTATTTACCCAGACGATCGATTTTACGACTGAGAAGACCTATCAGCTGGCGGTGACTGCGACCAATGAGGTGGGGAGTTCGGTCACGGCACAGCGGAATATCATCTACGACATCACCCCGCCGCAGTTGTCTATAAATCAGGTGACCACCCCGACCAACCAGCCGAACCAGATGGTGAGCGGCACCAGGGAGGATGGCCTGCCGGTGGAGGTTACTTGTGCCACTGCAACGGTTGGAACGGTCTCCTATCCGACCGCCACCAGCTGGCAAGTCGACATTGCTTGGCTGACGGCCGGAGAGAACCTGGTGACAGCCAGTTCTACCGATCTTGCTGGCAATGTAGCGTCTGCAACTACCCTGATAGTTTTCTCTGCCGAGGCGCCGGTGATAGCCATTTCGGCCACCCCGACAACTCTATGGCCGCCAAACCATAAAATGGTGCCGGTCAGATTGACCGGCGGGGTTACTACCAATGGCGCGGTGATAAAATCGGTGGTAATCTCGGTCAGCGATGAATACGGGATTTACAATTACAACCATCTCCGTTTCGGTGACACTGTGCTGCTAGAGGCCTGGCGTAATGGCAACGACAAAAACGGCCGGGTTTATATCATCACCGTGGTGGTTACCGATATGTCTGGAAATCGAACGACAGCATCTACCCAGGTCATAGTGCCGCATAATATGCCAGATCAACATGGGCATGACGCAGATGACGATTGCGATCAGGAAGATGAGCACGATAAAGGTCATAGTCAACGACATGAACATAATCATGACCATCAGCATGATAGCGAACAGGAAGGGAAACAGAAAAAATAACTCGTCGTCTAATTTTAAAATGTATATGACTGGATTATCGGATCACCAATTCTATCTATTCGCAATCTATCCAGATTGGTAACAACAAAGGGCGGGGACATCCCCCGCCCTTTGCACGCCCACCCAGCTACCTGATTATAATCTGACAAATCGATATTTTGAGCGAGGATGATTCCTTCTCTTTGCCACTATTTCAAGCCGGAATTGATGTGAAATAAAGTTTCGTCGACCGTGCCGAGCGGGGAGCAGGGAGCTGTATTCTGCTATGAAGGTGACCGCCAATGGGCATCAATCAGTCGGAGCCCCGATAACCGTTCGGGGCTCCATGTCTTTCGTATGCGTCCCGGCAGTATCGAGTCAAATTTCCTTCATTTGCTTACGGTTTTGTGGTACACAATTCAGTACACAACTAACGAATTGTGTACAATTGAGACGGGCGGATAAAGAAGAAAAAAATGCGTAAAATCGGTGGGATGTCAAAAAATGGGGTTCGTCCCCGTTCATCTCCACCAATATCATGACAAATGGCTTACGATACTTGATATCGTAAGCCATTTCATTTTTTGTTCAGACTTAATCAGGAGGAGGTCATTAGGAAATTGTTTGCAGGAAAGTATTGAATTATTGGCAATTTCCCCTCAATGGCAAGGGCTCCATTATATCCAGGCGGGACTGCTATGTCGGTAATAGACCACCGGGAAGTTTCGGTTAGAGTGAATTGGTGGTCCAGTAGCGCTGGCGGCTGGTCTGGGAGAAGTGAGACTGAGAAAGTGTCGGCTGGCAATGTGAACCCGCTGCCAATTCCTTTCAAAAAAGCTTCTTTGCGCGTCCAGCAACGGTAGAATGCTGCCAGTTGCTGTTCAGCTGGCAAGCTGAATAGGTCGCCCAACTCTCTTTTAGAAAAGTAGTTTTCTGCTATCTTGTTATAACTCAGCTCATCATTTTTCAACTCCAGGTCAATTCCAAGTTCGCTATAAGTGGTAACAGCAAGAACTGATAAACTATCTGTGTGAGAAAGATTGAAACGGATAGCTACATCGGCCTTGGTATTGGCAAGAAAAGGTTTGCCATGAGGTCCAGTCGACAAATCAAGCTTTGCCGGAGCTTCATGTAGATAGCCAGCCAGGGTTTCACGAAGGATTCCGCGTGCGGCAATGAAACGTCTGCCAAGAAGCTGGTTAATCAGTGAATCGGCTCGATTTAGCTCTGCAGATGAGAGCATGTTTTTATAGCGAATTAAATCTGCTGCATCGATGTCAAGCGAGGCAAATCTTATATGGACCTCTCCTCTACTTGGCAGGGGATAAAGGTTCATCTTCCCCCTCGGGCAAACCATTCCTGCAAACGTTGCAACCCCTCATCTATCGAGACTTGCGGTTCATAACCGAAATCGTGTCTGGCCGCACTGATATTGAACCAGTGGGAGGTGGCGAGCTCTCGGGCAACAAAACGGGTCATAGGGGGCTCACTCCGCAGAGGGAGAATATCCCAGAATTTTTCGCAGATGGCGCCAATGATGTAGGCTGCGCCCGGCGAGATGCAATGCTTGACCGGTGGCAGACCGGCAGCGGCTAGAATATTATTGACCATATCCCAGAGGGGTAGAGGCTCTCCGTTGGAGATGAAATAGGGCTTGCCAGCCAATACCGCCCCAGGGGCAAGCCGATCTGCAGCTAGCAGGTGAGCATGGGCAGCATTGTCGATATAAACCGTATCCACCAGACAGGGATGGTTACCGATACGTCGCAGCTTTCCCGCCCGCCCTTTGGCTACGATGCGCGGTACCAGATGATTGTCCCCCGGGCCCCAGATCAGGTGTGGTCGGAGCGCTACAGTGGCAATTGTCGCTGAGTTGGCTGCCAGAACCTGCTGCTCGGCCATTGCTTTGGTTTTAGGGTAGTGCGCCTCATAATGGACCGGATAGGGGAGCGATTCGTCAGCTCCGGCAATGTCACTCCCGTCGAAGACAACACTTGGTGAGCTGGTGTAGACCAGTCGACCGACCCCCTGTTGATTGCAGGCAGCCAGGACGTTGCAGGTGCCGATAAAGTTGGGCTGGTAGTATTCGTTGAAGCTTCCCCATATTCCAGCCTTGGCCGCCACATGGAAGACTATGTCACAATTGGCAACTGCCCGATTAAGAGCAGTCAGGTCGGTCAGGTCACCATGGTGCTGCTCGACGCCGAGTCGGGCAAGCTCAGTGTAATTACCGCGCGAGTAGCTACGTACTGTATCTCCTCTGGACAACAACTGGCGGACGATTGCGCTGCCAAGAAAACCGCCGCCGCCAGTTACCAGCGCCTTCAAGTTAACCGCCTTGCGGCCCAGCGGGCAAGTTTTTCCCTGAAAATTTTGGCATTGTGGCGGATGTCTACCGGGAAGGCTGGATGAAAGAGGATAGTGTTGATCGACTGGGTATGCAGATGCGCCGCGCCAATGGCCAAGAGCTCTTTCCGGACGCTCTCCTGATCGGCCTTGACCCCCTTCTCCAGTTCAACGCAAAGGACCGGCCGCTGTTCTCCAGGTGGGCCGATGCCGACCAGGGCAGTGCGGAAAACGAGCGGATGGGTATTGAAGACCGCCTCACAGGGGATGGTGAAGTGAGTCTCAGTACTGGTGATAATCCGCTGCGATTTGCGGCCGCAGAACCATACCCTACCAGTCTCATCGATCCCCCCCAGATCGCCCATACGGTGAAAGAAAGAGTCGTTAGCCGGGTCTGCAATCTTGGCAAGTTGGTCGGCCGCGGGACGGTTGAAGTAGTTGCGGGTCACCTGCCCTCCTTGCACCACCAACTCACCGATCGCTCCTTCTGGCAATCTTAGTGAATCGTCCCAACAGGTGATCGGTTCGTCGCTGATAGCGATAACCTCCAGCCGTATTCCGGCTACTGGAAGGCCGATGCAGACGCCACCACCGGCTTCGGTTATCTGTCTGGTGGCGCCGAGAATTTCGCTACTCCCTATGGAACAGACCGGCAGAGCTTCGGTGGCGCCGTATGGGGTGAAGATCTCCACCTCTGGTGCCAGCATCTGGCTGAACTTTTCCAGGACTGCTGCAGGTACCGGTGCACCGGCAGAGATAACCCGCCGCAGTGTCGGCAACTTGACACCCCGTTCAGCACCGAAGCGACCGACACGGTGGAGCAGGGCTGGAGAGCCGAACATGGTGGTTACGTGGTACTCCTGGATGGCAGCGATGATGTTGCGCGGCGTGACTGCGCCGGGGCGGGTGAAATCCATATGCGGAATCACTGCAGTCATACCTAGGGCCGGGGCAAAGAGGGCAAAGAGGGGGAAGGTGGGGAGATCGATTTCCCCTGGTTCGATCCCATAGACCTGCTTCAGTGCCGCCACTTGAGCGGCAAAATTGCCGTGGCTGTATATCGCCCCCTTGGGCGGGCCGGTGCTGCCGCTGGTAAAGAGGATGGCAGCGGTGTCGTCCGGCTCTGTAGTGGCAGGACGGAACGGCAGTTCCTGATGCTCGGCCAGCATCCTGGCAAGAGTGGTCCCCTCCCAGAAGAGACGGTGGCCGACGGTTATAAATATTCGCAGGGTCGGTTTGCCCCAGCCGAACAGCAGCCTGGCCAGGTGGGCCTTTGTGATACCGATGAAGGCTTGCGGTTCAGCCTCGGCCAGGCACTGGCGGAGGTTTTTTACCCCCATGCCAGGATCTATAAGGACCGGTATGGCACCAACCTTGAAAAGGGCGAAGGTGATGGCAAAGAGTTCAGGACTGGGTGGTACCATCAGCACAGTCCGAACCCCGCGACCTATACCGTTTGCCACCAGACCGTGGGCAATCCGGTCGGTGAGGGAGTCGAGTTCCTGAAAAGAGAGGCGGCGGTTGCGGCGAGGGAAGATAATCGCCGGGGTATCTGGCTGGCGACGGGCCATTTCCGGCAGATAGGCGGCTATGTTGACGATATTGGGTGTCATTTCACTATAGTCCCATATTTCAAGACAATAAGATTTCGGCAGAACAAAGTATCTTTGCCAATGGGAATGCTGCTGGGCGGAAGCTCGAAATTTGCATTATTGAGGTGACAGGTCATTTGCTAATTATCTTTTCCCGCATCTTGACTGAGCAGACGATAAGATTTTCCTCTATTAGAAGTTTCCGGATGGACAAAGTCTAGCGAAAAGGGTGACGGCAGCAAACTGCTAGTAGTATTCGGGCTTACGGTCTTTGAAACAGGGAATCTGCTCTCTCCATTTTGTCATGGTGGAGAAGTCGATCTCAGCTATGAATTCGCCATTTGCATATCCACCTTCGGCAAGCATCTCTCCTTTCGGACCAAATATAAGACTGGCGCCGAAAAAATCGAGTTTCCCCTGAATGCCGCAGCAGTTGGCAGCAACGACAAAAAGTTGATTCTCGATAGCTCTCGCCTTGAGTAAAGCACGCCAGTGCTCTTCCCTTGGCTTCGGCCATTCTGCCGGGACAACGATGATTTCGGTCCCTTCCAATGCCAGGCGGCGGGCAAGTTCAGGAAAACGAAGGTCATAACAGATAAAAACACCTATCCTGCCGATATGGGTGTCGACAACAAGCCAGGAATCGCCGCCATGTAATGAACGGTCTTCCCCCATCAGGGAGAAAAGATGAATTTTGCGATATTTGCCGAGCAACCGGCCACTATCCAATATATAGGCGGTGTTGCAGACCTTGTCATCGTGGGGTTCGGGGAGGCTTCCGACAATGACCAGCTGATGTTCAGCCGAGAGCCTTTTCAATTCTTCAACGACCTCCGGGGTTCGTAACGCAAGCTCATTTAAGCGTGGATAATCGTAACCTGTTGACCACATCTCCGGCAGTACTGCCAGTTTGCACCCCTGTGCAGCAACACGGGCCAGCGCATTGCGGACATATTCCAGATTGGCTTCGACGTCGCCCAATTGTATATTAAATTGAACTGTAGCAGCCTTGATAGTTCTGGACATCACTCCCCCCCATCACAGCAGTAAATATATTCTGCGTAGTTTACTCGCTGGCAGCAGACATTTCAACATTCTATTTATGTTTCCGGTCTTGAAATGAGAAAACAATATAATCAGATCCGGAGTTTCCGGATGTAAACTGTTATTTGTCTTGGACAATTCTCCTCTTTCTGGATTACTATTATTACCATGGACATAGCGCTCTATCTGCATATTCCCTTCTGTTTCAGCAAATGTCTTTACTGTGATTTCAGTTCTGAGGCTGGGAGCAGCAGAGAGGTGATGGCGGGATATGTGGAACTACTGGCAGAGGAGATGACATTACGGGCAGCGACGTTATCTCAACCGATCTGCGCAGCTACCTGCTATATCGGCGGTGGGACCCCTTCTCTGCTGGCAGCAGAAGAGATTGCCCAGTTACTTTCAGTGGCTAAGAGTTGCTATCATCTGCTGCCAGATGCGGAAGTGACGCTGGAAGCAAATCCCGGCACTATCACCCCTTTGTTGCTGGAGGGGTGGTTGGCAGCGGGTGTCAACCGCCTTTCCCTTGGAGTACAGTCTCTGCAAGACCGATTTCTGCAAACTCTTGGGCGGGGACATAATGCCGAACAGGCACGAACTTCCTTTGCCATGGCGCGGTGCGCCGGGTTTACCAACATCGGCATTGATCTGATTCATTCCATCCCTGGGGAGACCCCACAAATTTGGCACGACGACCTCAAACAGGCCATGGAGTTGTCGCCTGACCATATCTCGGTTTACCCCCTCAGCCTGGAAGAGGGGACACCTTTACAGCAGCAGGTCCAGCAGGGAGAGTTGGTGCTGCCAGGGGAGGAAGATGCCTTGCAGATGTTCAGGGATACCGCTTCTCTGCTTGTAGAGGGGGGGTATGAACATTATGAGATCGCCAATTTTGCCCGCCCAGGCTTTCGTTCCAGGCACAATCAGGTCTACTGGCAAAGGAGTAGCTATATAGGCTTTGGCGTTAACGCGCACTCCTTTGTCCCCTTGCCGGGATGGGGGTCACGCTGGCATAATGTCGAATCTCTTAATAGTTACATCGGATTGCTGCGGCAAGGGACCCTGCCGGAAGAGGGTTTCATACAGCTCAGTCAGCAGGATGCCATGGCAGAATGGCTGTTTTTAGGGCTGCGGTTGCTGGAGGGGGTGTCACCAGACAAGTTTCGGGAGGAATTCGGAGTTGCTCTGGAGATTGCCTACCCTGGAGTTGTTTCCCGTCTGGTCAAGGCAGGGCTGCTTGTTGGAGGGGAAAGGGTGCGCCTCACCGGACGGGGTCTTGAGCTGGCCAATGAGGTGTTTCGCAGCTTCATCTAAACCTTAAGGGTTGATAGCAAATTGCTCGGTAGAAAAAGGGGAATTCCCTTGACAAAACCGTCAGTAGTTATTAACTTGAAGTTATGATTAGCACTCGAAAAGCAGGAGTGCTAATCTCGTTTTGGAGCAGGTATGGAAACATTGACAGATCGAAGCAAAAAGATTCTTGAGGCGATCATAGAGGACTATATCGTCACTGCGGAACCGGTGGGGAGTCGTACCATTACCCGCCGGCACGGGGTTTCGCTCTCTCCGGCCACAGTGCGCAACGTCATGGCCGATCTGGAAGAGATGGGTTTTCTTGCCTCGCCTCATACCTCTGCCGGTCGAGTGCCGACTGACAAGGCTTACCGCCTCTATGTCGATTCACTTCTCTCGGTACGGAGGATCGCCAGGGATGAAAGGCATGAAATTCATAGACACTGCCAGCTGACCGGCAAGGATATCGGTGAGGTTCTTAAGGAGACGAGCCGTCTGCTGTCAAGTATGTCACACTATATGGGGATTGTAGCTGCACCTCGTTTTACAGCTACCATCTTGCGCCACATCGAGTTTGTCAAGCTTAGCGGTCGGCGAATACTGGTAATTCTGGTGGCCCAAAATGGCATTGTGCAGAACAAGATAGTCAAGGCTGACGAAGAATTTTCTACCGACGACCTGGTCCGGATGACCAATTATCTGAATGAACTGCTGCAGGGGCTATCCATCACAGAGGTCAGGGCACGTCTCCTGGCCGAGATGGAGAACGAGAAAAATCGATACGATGCCTTGCTGGGCAAGGCACTTCATCTCTCAGAACAGACACTTGCCGGAGATGACGCCGAGGTATTTATTGAAGGGCAAGCCAATATTCTGGAGCAACCGGAATTTGCCGATGTGGTGAAGATGAAGGAGATGTTTCGCACCTTTTCCGAGAAAGGTGTGTTGGTCAATTTACTTGACCGTTGCATGGATGCACATGGAATAAATATCTTTATCGGTTCTGAATCACACCTTAATCAGATGAACGGTTTGAGTCTCATCACCTCTACCTATATGTCCGGCAAAAATACCGTCGGTGTCCTTGGGGTCATCGGCCCTACCAGAATGGGTTATGCCAAGGTCATCCCAATTGTTGATTACACCGCCAGACTTGTTAGCCGGATGCTGGAAGTTTCTTAGTTTATGCGATTTATTAATTAAAGAATGAAGGAGTATCGGCTGTGGAAAAGAAGATGCATGGGACTCATAAGGACGGTGAGGAAAGCAATCATGCCCCTCAGGGGGACCTTACTGCAGAGGCAGGAGATAAATCTCTGGATGATGCTGCCGGAGTTGACAAGATAGAGCAATTGACAGCAGCATTGGCAGCCAGAGAGGCAGAAGCGGCAGGTAACTGGGATAAATATGTTCGCGAGCGGGCTGACCTGGAAAATTATCGAAAGCGGGTCCAGAAAGAGAAGGAAGAAATTCTCAAGTATGGGAATGAATCGATTCTGCAGGAGATACTGCCGGTTCTTGACAACATGGAGAGAGCGCTGGCACATGCTTGCGAAGAGAGCCATAATGCAGTAATCGAAGGTGTCAGGATGACATACACCATGCTGCTTGGCACACTGAAAAAATTTGGCGTAACCCCTATCGAAACCGCTAGTGGCACCCCCTTTGATCCTGCCTTTCATCAAGCCATGTGTCAGGTGGAATCAGCTGAACTCCCTGCCAACAGTATAGTCGAAGAGTTCCAGCGCGGCTATCTCCTTAATGACAGGTTGCTCCGGCCGGCCATGGTATCGGTCGCTATTGCAATGAAAAATGGTGACGAATAAATTATTTTTATCGACCCCTTGTTTTTTTGCCTGGGGATGAATAGTTTTACACTAGATAATTGACAAGGAGGAGTATTTATAATGAGCAAAGTTATCGGAATCGACCTGGGGACCACCAACTCCTGTGTTGCAATCATGGAGGGTGGGGAACCAGTTGTCATAGCCAATGCCGAAGGGAGCCGCACCACCCCCTCCATGGTCGCCTTTGCCGATAGTGGCGAACGGCCGGTGGGGCAGCAGGCCAAGCGGCAGGCAGTAACCAACCCCGAAAACACCCTGTTCGCAATCAAACGGCTGATAGGCCGTCGCTACGAATCTGAGGCGGTCAAGAAAGATATTGCCATCTCCCCCTTCAAGATCGTCAAGGCTGACAATGGCGATGCCTGGGTGGAGGTACGCGGGCAGAAATACTCACCCCCCGAAATCTCGGCCATGGTCTTGCAGAAGATGAAAAAAACCGCTGAAGATTACCTGGGAGAGACCGTTACTGATGCTGTAATCACAGTACCGGCCTACTTTGATGACTCCCAGCGCCAGGCAACTAAGGATGCCGGCAAAATTGCCGGCCTTAATGTCCTGCGTATCATTAACGAGCCGACTGCGGCAGCCCTTGCCTATGGCCTGGACAAGAAGAAGGATGAAAAGATAGCGGTCTTTGACCTTGGCGGCGGGACCTTTGATATCTCGATACTCGAACTTGGAGAAGGGGTGTTCGAGGTGAAATCGACCAATGGAGACACCTTTCTGGGTGGGGAGGACTTTGACCAGAAGGTGATCGACTGGATCGCCGATGAGTTCAAAAAGGATCAGGGGATCGATCTGCGTAACGACAAAATGGCCCTGCAGCGGCTTAAAGAAGCAGCGGAAAAGGCCAAATGCGAACTCTCCACGTCGCTGGAGACAGATATCAACCTTCCTTTCATCACCGCCGATGCCACAGGCCCCAAACATCTCACCCTGAAATTGAGCCGGGCCAAACTGGAGGACCTCTGCGCCGATCTTATCGCCAAACTGGAAGGACCATGCCGGACTGCCCTCAAGGATGCCGGGCTCTCTCCCAGCGAGGTGGACGAGGTTATTCTGGTCGGCGGTATGACCCGGATGCCTATTGTCCAGAAAAAAGTACAGGAAATTTTTGGCAAGTCCCCTAATCGAGGTGTCAACCCGGATGAAGTGGTGGCAATCGGCGCTGCTATCCAGGGGGGGGTTCTCAGAGGTGATGTGAAAGATGTACTGCTGCTGGATGTTACCCCTCTCTCCCTCGGGATAGAGACCTTGGGCGGGGTTATGACTAGGCTTATCGACAAGAACACAACCATACCATGTCGCAAGAGTCAGGTATTCTCGACTGCAGCTGACAATCAACCGGCCGTGACCATCCATGTCCTGCAGGGTGAACGGGAGATGGCCGGTGATAACAAGACCCTTGGCAACTTTGAACTGACCGGAATTCCTACTGCACCCCGCGGAGTCCCCCAGATCGAGGTCACCTTTGACATCGATGCCAACGGCATAGTGCATGTCTCGGCCAAGGACCTTGGCACTGGTAAGGAGCAGTCGATTCGTATTACTGCATCATCCGGCCTCTCCAAGGAAGAGGTGGAGAAGATGGTCAGAGATGCTGACGCCCATGCCGCAGAAGACAAAAAGAAACGGGAGCTGATCGAGGCGCGCAATCAGGCCGACAGTCTTGCTTATTCAACGGAAAAATCGTTGAAGGAGTTTGGCGACAAGATCGATGCTGCTGAGAAGCAGAAGATCGAGGAAGCGCTTGCTGCTCTAAAGAAGACCCTGGAGGGGACCGATACCGAGGCAATCAAGAAGGCCAGCGACGAGTTGATGCAGGCTTCTCACAAACTGGCTGAGGCAGTTTACGCCAAGGCCCAGCCGGGCGAAGAAGCAGCTCACAATGGGGAAGCACCCAAGGAAACTGGTGCCAAAGGGGAAAAGGTAGTGGATGCTGATTTTGAAGAGGTTAAAGAAGACAAAAAATAACGGCTGCAAGCTTGCCGTTGCATATCGTAGGGGCGACGCAACCGTCGCCCCTACACGTATTTAAAGTTAAGGATAAAAGGAATCTACCTTGGCCAACGGGGAAAAACACGACTATTACGAACTGCTAGGTCTCCACAAAAACGCCTCTGATACTGAAATAAAGAAAGCTTACCGCAAAATGGCGGTTCAGTATCATCCGGACAAGAACCCGGGGGACAAGTCAGCGGAAGACAAATTCAAGGAGATCAGCGAGGCTTACGAAGTCCTTTCTGACCCGCAGAAGCGCGCCCAGTATGATCAATTCGGGCATGCCGGGCTGAGTGGCGGTGGTTTTGGTGGCGGTTTCAATGGCTTTGGCGCCGGCAGCCCATTTGGCGACATTTTCAGTGACATCTTCGGTGATATTTTTGCCGGGCAGCGGCAAAAAGGTCGAGGCCGCCGCGGAGACGATCTGCAGTATAATATGGAGATCAGTTTCGAAGAGGCGGCCTTTGGCATAGAAAAATCGATCGATATCCCCTATGCAAAGCGTTGTGACACCTGTTCCGGCAGCGGCGCAAAGCCTGGCACTGAGCCTAAAGTCTGTCCTACCTGTCGTGGCGCCGGGCAGGTCAGATTCCAGCAGGGATTCTTCAGCGTCAGCAAGACCTGCAGCCACTGCAACGGTGAAGGCCGGGTGGTGGAGAGTCCTTGTCCCTCTTGTCGAGGGACCGGCAGTATTAAGGATATAAAAACCTTATCGGTAAAGGTTCCGCCAGGGGTAGAGACCGGCAACCGTCTCAAACTTGCCGGCGAAGGTGGACAGGGTGCCAAGGGGGGGGGTAACGGCGATCTTTATGTTTACCTGTCTGTGCAGGAACACCCTTTCTTCAAGCGGGAAGGTAACGATGTTATCTGTGAAGTGCCTATCAGCTTTGTTCAAGCCGCCCTCGGGTGCGAACTGGAGGTGCCGACCCTGGACGGCAAGGTCTCCATGAAAATCAGTGAAGGGACTCAGTCGGGGCGTGTTTTGCGGCTTCGCGGCAAAGGTATCCCTGTTCTGCAAGGGTATGGCCGAGGTGACCAACTGGTTGTAGTCAGGGTAGAGACCCCTTCTAATCTCAACAAACGTCAGCGGGAACTACTGGAGGAGTTTGCCAAGATAAGTGGCGAAGATATTCATCCATTGCGGAAGAATTTTTTTGAAAAGGTTATGGAAAAATTGAGCTGATGTTACCTGCTTTTTTCCTTGTCAGCGCTGCAAAGTTGAGTAAAGAAAGTTATTAACACCAAGGATAACCAGACTTGCCAAGGTCACGGTGATAGGCAGCTGTTATATCTATCATGACTGCCATAATATGAGCCAAAGCGCTCTGCCCGCCAATAGCGAATACCCGTTTATGTCTCGATTCTCCATAACTGCCTAGCTAAGCAACGATCTGCCTTGAATAACAGCTAACATATTGCCATCTAAACATTGTTTGGCGTGGCCAAGGTTCATCCATAGCGGTATCAACTTGTACTATTTAGCACTTTGCATAGGGCTTGATTGGTGCTATTTTTATACATTAAGAGAACAGTGCAAATCGATAACTGTCCGCCTGTTTTCAGGAAAGAGGAGCTATGGATACCCGTGAGTTGAAATCTCTGCTGCAAAATCTGCAAAACGGCGATCTCGATATAGCCGAAGCCATGGAGAGGCTCAAGCACCTCCCCTATGAAGACCTTGGCTGGGCTACGGTAGATCATCACCGGGCATTGCGGGTGGGTTGCCCGGAGGTAATCTTCGGCGCGAGCAAGACGGTCGAGCAGATAGATCGGATCATGTCAGCATTGCTGGCCAAGGGTAACAATATACTTGTGACACGGCTGTCTGAAGAGAAGTCGCGGGTGCTGCTGGAAAGGTTCCCGAATGCGCAATATCATACCGATGCCGGTTGTCTCACTATAGAACAGAAGCAGATTGAAATTGTCGGCCGAGGCAGAATCCTGGTGGTGTCGGCTGGTACCTCGGATCTGCCGGTGGCAGCCGAGGCCTTTCTAACGGCACGTATCCTTGGCAATGAGGTGGAACAGCTCCATGATGTCGGAGTAGCAGGCATCCATCGTCTCTTGGCAAGGAAGGAGATGCTGGTGAATGCTGCGGTGATTATTGTCGTTGCCGGAATGGAAGGGGCGCTGCCATCTGTAGTAGCAGGGCTGGTGGGGAAACCGGTAATAGGGGTGCCTACCTCGGTCGGTTATGGCGCATCTTTCGGGGGCGTTGCCGCCCTCTTGGGGATGCTCAATTCTTGCGCGGCAGGGGTGACAGTAGTCAACATTGATAATGGTTTTGGTGCCGGTTATGCGGCAAGTCTGATGAACAGGGGATAGGATGAAGGGGCTCTACATCGATTGTACCGCCGGTATTGCCGGTGACATGATGGTTGCTGCGTTACTGGAACTGGGGCTGCCGTTGTCATACTTGAAAGAGCAGCTGGACTTGCTCTCTTTGCCGGCAGGGAGTTTCAAGCTGGGCAGCGAACAGGTGAATCGCCAGGGGATAATGGCCAGACGGCTTCTGGTTGAAGCAGCAGATGACCATCAGCATCGCCATTACTCTGACATCAAGGTGTTGCTGGCAGCAAGCGGTTTGCCGGCACGAAGCAAAGAGCTCTCCCTTGCTATCTTCGCCCGGCTTGCCGAAGCTGAAGCCAAGGTTCATGGCGTATTACTTGACAAGGTCCATTTCCACGAGGTAGGTGCCGTTGACTCCATAATCGACATCGTTGGCACGGCAGTCGGTGTCGATTATCTGGGAATCGAGACAATCAGCGCTGCCCCGCTCCCTTATGGCAGCGGCTGGGTCGATACCGCGCACGGCAGACTGCCGGTACCTGCACCGGCCACGGCAGAACTTCTCCAGGGGTTACCGGTCCATTTCGACATCGGTCCGGGCGAGCGGGTGACACCTACCGGGGCGGCCATCGTGGCTGCGCTGGTCAACTCCCAGCGTCTGGTCACGCAGTTCAGAGTGGCAGCGATCGGTTCTGGTGCCGGTAGTCGGGACTATTCAGATGTTCCCAATATTTTACGTCTTGTCATGACAGAATTGCCTGATAAGATTATTCTGGATAATATTTACGTGCTGGAAACTCATATCGACGATATGAATCCGGAAATATTCGGGTTTCTTATGGAGCGCCTCCTTGCTGCCGGGGCGCTGGACGTGGCTTTCTCGCCGTTGCAGATGAAAAAGAACCGCCCTGCCACCAGATTGACACTGCTCTCCTCGCAGCATAAATTGGCTGAACTGGCCTCTCTGGTCCTTACCGAATCGACTGCTGCAGGTGTTCGCTATTATCCTGTGGAACGACTCACCCTGGAAAGAACCTGCAAGGATTTGGATAGCTCGCTTGGCCGGGTAAAGGTCAAGGTATTCGAACATGCCGGCAATTTCTCTCGAGTCGTGCCGGAATTCGAAGAGTGTCGCAGGATAGCACTCGAAAAAGATATCCCGCTCATTGAAGTCTACAAGATTATAGAGCGGGAAGCAGCTGGATCATGAGACCATTTATTGTCGTCCTTGCCACCTGGGGGGGGACAGGTTTCAGCCCCTTTGCCTCAGGGACAGTCGGCACACTGGCGGCAATCCCGTTTTATCTGATTCTGGCGCGGCTCTCATTGCCGTTGTATATCTTGACAGTCATAACTTTCGGGGTCTTTGCCTGCTGGATAGCGGATGAGGCGGAGCGGATATTCGGCGAACAGGATTCAGGTAAGATAGTTATAGACGAAGTGGTCGGCTATCTGGTGACAATGACGGCAGTTTCTCCTGACTGGAAAGGTGTGCTGGCCGGATTTTTACTGTTTCGGCTGTTCGATATAATCAAGGTACCTCCGGCAAACTATTTTGACCGCCAGATGCATAACGGCTACGGCGTTGTTCTTGATGACGTTGCAGCAGGCTGCTATGCCTGCCTCGCAGTTCATCTTCTCTTGAGGTTATTGTGAAGATTGCAACATTATCCATAGGTGACGAGCTTATTTACGGCGAGGTGGTAGATACCAATGCCACTCGAATCGCGCAGCGACTTTACGCTGCCGGCATCAAGGTGCAACGCCATCTTACCGTCGGTGATCTGGAGCCAGATATTGTTGAGGCACTGGAGCGACTGGCGGACAAGAGTGAAGCGGTGATTGTCAGCGGCGGCCTAGGCCCGACAACAGACGACATTACGTCTCGGGCCGCGGCAAAAGTGGCTGGACGGCGGCTGGTGCTAAACGAAGAAGCGCTGGCGCATTTAAAATCAGTGGCGGAAAAACTGGGGGGTAATGTCCATCCCCAGAATGACAAACAGGCGCTGCTGCCGACCAAATCGACCCTAATTCCCAATCCGCTCGGTACTGCCTGTGGATTTTACCTTACCCATAACGGCAGGTATCTCTTTTTTCTCCCTGGTGTCCCGGCCGAGATGAACCGGATGCTGGAAGATACGGTACTGCCGTTTCTTTTGCAGCGGATCAAACACCGCAAGATCATCATGACCCGGGTGGTCAAAGTGTTCGGGCCTGCCGAGGCCGAGGTCGATTTTCTCCTCAAGGACCTGACAAAGGGGGTGGCAGGGGTCACGCTGGCATTTTGTGTGGTCTTCCCGGAGATTTTCATCACCTTGCGGGCAGAAGGGGAACGAGAGCCAGAGGTCGCCGCTCAGCTGCAGATATATCTGGAGAAGATCAGGGAAAAACTCCGAGGTTCGATATATGCCGAGGATTCTGACACCATAGATACAGTAGTCGCCCGCCTTTTCAGGGAGAAAGGACTTACCCTGGCAGTTGCCGAATCTTGTACCGGCGGGCTGGTAGCCAAACGGCTTACTGATGTGCCGGGGAGCTCTCACTATTTCAGAGAGGGGGTTATCTCCTACTCAGATGCTGCCAAGACAAAGCTGTTGCAGGTTTCACCGGAGCTGCTTGCCGAGCATGGCTCGGTCAGCGCCGAGGCAGCTAAGGCTATGGCCAGGGGAATGCGAAAGCTGTCAAATAGTGATCTGGCAATTGCAGTGACCGGGATTGCCGGACCTGACGGCGGGAGTGAGGCTAAACCGGTCGGTACTGTCTTCATTGCCCTGGCTAGCAGTGCCGGCTGTCAGGCCAAAAGATATCGTTTTTATGGTGACCGGCACGAAATCAGGACGATTACCGCATTCATGGCTATGGACTGGTTGCGTAGGCAGTTGCAATTACTTTGATAGTAGCTGTCGCAGTAAGTAAGATTATTTAGTCCCTGATGAACAGATGTCCGGTGGTGGAGAGAGTATATGCCCGCCATACAAAATTCTGCGTTGAACTGCCTGAAGTTGGTGGTAGGACTGATAATAGTCGGTTTCCTGCTCGAAGGGGTCTATGATTTCAATGAGCCTGGCCGCCCGGCATTCCTGCATGCGATAAATCTGTTCATGCTGCTCAGTCTTCTCCTGGCTTTGATCATCCTCGAAGTACTGGGGCGCCGTTTCCGCCAGAACGAGTTGCACCGGAATCTGCTGGACCGGCAGACCATGCAACAGGAGGTGGACAACGCCATACTGCGTTACAAGAACCTCATGGAATGCGCCGGGGATGCGATATTGGTGGTTGGGGCCAAAGATGGCAAACTCCAGGAGGTCAACCAGCAAGGGCTGCAACTTTTTGGCTACAGCAAGGAAGAACTGGAGTCGTTGGATGGTTTGTCGCTGGTATCGATTGAGGAGCAGCACGAATATAGTTCGCTGGTCTTGCGGGTTCGCCGCCGAGGCATGGTGCAGAAGGAGAATCTGACATTTGTGCGGCGGGATGGCTCGTTATTCATTGGTGATGTCTCCGCGCGGCTGATCGATCTTGGCGGAGAAGATATTGTTCAGGTCATAATTCGCGATATAACCGAGAAACGCCAGATTGATCTGGAGATCCGCCAGCGCAACAGGAAACTGTCGATACTCAACAACATCATTGCCAAGGCTAATCAGAGCCTTGAACTGCAGGCTGTTCTTACTGTGACTCTGCGGGAGACTTTTGAGATATTTGGTGCTGAAGGCGGAATAGTTCATCTGCTGGCACCAGAGGAAGATAAGCTGCTCCTTGCCGCAACGCACAACATTACAGCGGACCTCCGTAAAGATCTGGGGAGTTGCTCTCTAGACCCGGCAGCAGGATGTATCACCTTTGCCAGCAATAAATGTCACACCGTACCTGATCTGGAGACACTATCCTGCCCGGTAGGGAAGCTATTGACGGCTGACGGCTGGAAATCGGCACTGGCAGCCCCTTTGATGGCAAAAAGCAAACTTATCGGTATCTTGCATATAATGACCAGGCAGAATCGGCACTTCACTGAGGATGAACTGCAGTTTTTCACAACGGTTTGCCACCATATCGGTATTGTCATAGAACATGCCAGGCTCTTTGATGAACTGAACTGGAAGACTGAGGAATTGCTCCGCTCCCATCGACTGCTGGAGAAGAGCAGTCTCAATCTGACCGTATCACAGGGCAGGTTGAAAAATAATCTTAGTATGGTAGAGCGTGCCAATGTAGAGCTGGAACGCCTTGATCGGATGAAGAACCATTTTCTCGGGATGATTTCCCATGAGTTTAAAACTCCTCTTACCAGCATTCTCGGCGGAGCCGAATTTCTGCTGGCGGAAAAAGGGGGAAAGTTCACTGCAGATGAGCGTCAGTTGCTGGAAATGATCTATCATGGTGGTGCCAGATTGAATGAAATAGTGAGTGATCTGCTCCGGGTGGCTAGGCTGGAAACTAAATCGCTTACCATTAACAAGAAGCCGCTGCAGTTGCATGAAATTCTTGATTTTCTGTTGCAGGAAATAAACCCGCGACTGGAACGTCGCCAGCAGAGAATCCAACTGCAGAATCTGCAGTCGCTCCCTTATTTCAACGGTGACCGGGAATACCTGATGGAAGTCTTCATGGAACTGCTCGAGAATGCCATGAAATTTACCCCTGACCAGGGGGTGATTACCATCTCGGGTTGGGTGACAGATCGCATGCAATTGTCGGCGAAACAGGAGATTCTCGAGCGGTTTAACCCCTACTTCTACCAGCTGATGGGGGAAAATTGTTATCTCCATGTGGAGATCAGCGACAGCGGTATAGGCATAGCTGCGGAAGAGCAGGAAAAAGTATTTGAGAAGTTTTATTCGCTGGGAGATATTCGCCATCATACCAGCAGCAAAGACAAGTTTCAGGGGAAAGGGGCCGGGCTCGGTTTGGCCATAGTAAAAGGGATGACCGAGGCTCATGGCGGGATGGTCTGGGTAGAGAGTCAGACAAGGTCGAGCAACGCCAACAGGGGGAGTTCGTTTTCGCTCCTGTTACCGCTGGAAGAAGGGGTGAGCCAGACTTCATTCCCGTTCATGCAGCAGAGCAATCTCAATTTTTCCTAGTTAATCATATATACGATTATGCTGTTCGAACTGATAGCATCATCTCTTCCGATATTGTTTATAACCGGTAAGGGTTGAAGCATTGGCAGCAACCAGTCAATCGACAGCCATTGCATAACTATAAAGATAAGCTTGAAACAATGCCGATAAGTATGCTATTTCGAGTATACCTTTCTCCCTGCGCAGCAACCCCAGGGAAGGGAACGCTACCTGACAGGAGGCCATGGCATGACAGACAGAGAAAAGGCGATTGACCTGGCGTTAAGCCAGATTGAGAAACAGTTCGGCAAGGGTGCCATCATGCGGTTAGGGAATGATGAGCCGCTCCCGGATATTGCGGCGATTCCGACCGGTTCGATGTCGCTCGACCTGGCGCTGGGGGTCGGTGGCGTCCCCCGCGGCCGAGTGGTCGAAATCTTCGGCCCAGAGTCGTCAGGCAAAACGACCCTGGCGCTCCATATTGTAGCAGAGGCACAGAAGCTTGGCGGTATCGCTGCTTTTGTCGATGCCGAACATGCCCTGGATATAGGTTATGCCCGTAAACTGGGGGTGAAGACCGATGATCTGCTGGTTTCTCAGCCGGATACCGGTGAACAGGCCCTGGAAATAGCTGAGACACTGGTCCGGAGCGGAGCTATTGATGTACTGGTGGTCGATTCGGTCGCAGCGCTCGTACCGAAAGCCGAGATCGAAGGTGACATGGGCGACTCGCACATGGGGTTGCAGGCGCGGCTGATGTCCCAGGCCCTACGCAAACTGACCGGCATCATCAGCAAATCAAACTGCTGTGTCATCTTCATAAACCAGATAAGGATGAAGATCGGCGTCATGTTTGGCAATCCTGAGACGACCACTGGCGGTAATGCCTTGAAGTTTTATGCATCGGTACGGATGGATATCAGGAAGATAGCATCCCTGAAACAGGGTAACGATGTCATCGGCTCCCGTACCAAGGTCAAGGTGGTGAAGAACAAGGTCGCTCCCCCTTTCAAGGAGGTGGAATTCGATATCCTTTATGGCGAGGGGATTTCCCGCGAGGGGGATCTGCTCGATCTGGCAGTAGAGCGGGGTATTGTCGACAAAAGTGGCGCCTGGTTCTCGGTTGGGAAGGAAAGAATCGGGCAGGGGCGGGAGAATTCCCGTATCTATCTGAAGGAACACCCGGAGATGTGTGCCGAAATCCAGGCCAAGCTGCAGGCTGAACATGATTCGGTCAAGGCTCCGGCAACAACGAAAAAGGGTTAATCTATGGAACTGAACGAGATGCTCACCATAGCTGTCAAGGCGAAAGGTTCGGACATCCATATCAAAACCGGCCTCCCCCCCATTGTTCGTATCGACGGCAAGCTGCGGCCGATCCCGAATGCTCCGCGCCTATCACCGGAAATAGTGGCAGAGATGGCGCATGGGATAATGAACGACCGGCAAAGACGGCAATATGAAGAGAATTATGAGTGCGATCTCGCCTATGGCGTACCCGGTCTGGGGCGTTTCCGGGTCAGCGTCTATGCCCAGCGTGGCACCATAGCAATGGTCTTTCGTGCTATTCCGTTCGGCATACCCTCCATCGACAATCTCAATCTGCCGTTGGTCCTGAAGAAACTTGCCCTGGAAGAACGAGGCCTTGTCCTGGTGACCGGCACCACCGGAAGCGGTAAATCGACCACCCTCGCTTCGATGATCGACTATATCAACGAGCAGCGTACCTGCAATATAATCACCATTGAAGATCCGGTGGAATATCTGCACAAGGATAAAAAGAGCATTATCAGCCAGCGGGAAGTAGGATTTGACACGCTCTCCTTCAGTAATGCCCTGAAGGGAGCTTTACGGCAGGACCCGGATGTAATCCTGGTAGGCGAGATGCGTGACTACGAGACTATAGAAACGGCGATGACTGCAGCAGAGACCGGTCATCTGGTCATGTCGACACTCCACACCCTTGATGCTTCCGAGACGGTGAACCGGATCATTTCCGTCTTCCCCCCATATCATCAGCGGCAGGTGCGGATGCAGCTTTCGGGGGTCATCAAGGGGGTCATATCGCAGCGGCTGGTACCCCGTGCCGATGGCAAGGGGCGGGTTCCGGCGGTCGAGGTTATGATCGGTACTGCCCGTATCCGTGAATGTATAGATGACAAGGAAAAGACCAAGCAGATCCCTGAAGCTATTGCACAAGGGGTAGTTTCATACGGGATGCAGTCCTTTGACCAGTCGCTGATGCAGCTTTATACGAAAAAGCTGGTATCCTACGAAGAGGCGCTCAGGCAGTCAAGCAATCCTGACGATTTCGCCCTCAAGGTTTCAGGCATATCATCGACTTCCAACTCCACTTGGGACGAGTTTACCAAGGGAGAGGGGTCTGACGAAGGGGAGAAGGTGCCAGTAGAGAAGTTCTGATATGGATGAGACCAGCAAGGTAAAGCAGGCGGCACTCCGTTATCTGGCCAGGCGTGATCACTCAGTTGCAGAATTACAGCGTAAATTGTTAGCCAGAGGGTTCTCCCATCTCTGCGTGACAGCAGTAATGGAGCACTTTATCACGGCTGGTTATCTGGATGACGAAAGATTTGCCAGGAATTGGGCAGAATCAAGCCTGCGCAACGGTAAGGGGTGCGGAGCCAGACTTCGGGACGACCTGCGCCGCCGCGGCATCACTGTTGCGATCATCGAAAATACTTTACGTGATGTTGCTGCAGATTATGATGAACTGACATTTGCCAAGGCAATATTGACAAAGAAATTCTCGCATAGACGGTCGGATGTTCCTGATGACCGGGAGAAACGGAGAATGGCTGCCTATCTCCAGCGCCGGGGGGTCTCCGGAGGGGTAATCTGGCAGCTTATCCATTGCTGCCCGGTGGGCGAAGAATAGTAGCGTAGTAAAGCAGAACTGATGGCATAGATATTTCCAACGGGTTGCTGTAGCAACCCGTTTCATCACTTTAATTGCAGAGGTTGTCATGACAGGGAAAGAAATCCGGGCACTGTTTCTCAAATACTTTCAGGAGCGGGGACATACTGTCGTCTCAAGTTCAGGGTTGATACCGAAGAACGACCCGACCCTTCTCTTTGCCAATGCCGGCATGAACCAGTTCAAAGACTGTTTCCTCGGTCTGGAAAAACGTGATTATGTAAGGGCTGCCAGCTCCCAGAAGTGTGTCCGTGCCGGTGGCAAGCATAACGACCTGGAACAGGTTGGGCGGACAGCGCGCCATCATACCTTTTTCGAGATGCTCGGCAATTTCTCCTTTGGCGATTACTTCAAGAAGGAAGCGATAGCTTTTGCCTGGGAATTCCTGACCAAGGAACTCGGCCTGGACAAGAACCGTCTCTATGTGACGGTCTTTCAGGACGACGACGAAGCGGCTGATATCTGGCACATGCAGGAGGGGGTGCCGCGGGAGCGGATCTATCGCTTCGATGAGAAGGACAATTTCTGGGCCATGGGGGATACCGGTCCCTGCGGCCCCTGTACCGAGATATTCTGGGACCATGGCCCTGGTATCGGCTGCGGCCGGCCGGAATGTGCCGTAGGCTGCGACTGTGACCGCTATATGGAGATATGGAACAATGTCTTCATGCAGTTCAATCGCAACGATCAGGGTGTTCTGACCCCTTTGCCGAAGCCATCGGTCGATACCGGTATGGGGCTGGAGCGGATCGCCTGCGTACTGCAGGGGGTCACCTCCAACTATGACACCGACCTGCTTCTTGGGGTGATAAATTACGTGGCACAGGTTTCAGGAAAATCCTACGGTGCCGACGTCAAGGATGATGTGTCGATGCGGGTCATTGCCGACCATGCCCGTGCCACTACCTTTCTGATCAGCGACGGGGTCCTTCCCAGCAATGAAGGGCGCGGTTACGTACTGCGCCGTATCATGCGCCGGGCTGCCCGCCATGCCAAGATGCTCGGTTTTGCCGAGCCACTGCTCTACCGGACCGTTGATGCGGTCATCGCAATGATGGGGGATGCTTACCCGGAACTGCTGGAGCGGGAAGATTATGTCAAGAAGGTGATCCTGGCCGAGGAGGAGCGTTTTGCCGAGACCCTGGACAATGGTCTGCGGTTGCTCAATGAGGCAGTGGCCGGGCTGAAGAAGAGTGGCAGCAGCGTAATCCCTGGCGAAACTCTCTTCCGGCTCTATGATACCTACGGCTTCCCCATCGACCTTACTGCGGACATCGTTGAAAACGAAGGGTTCACGGTCGACGAGGCAGGCTTTCATGCCTGCATGGAGCGGCAGCGTGAACAGGCCCGGGAGCACTGGAAAGGTTCTGGTGAAGAGGGGGTGGCAGAGATATTCAAGACCCTCTATGGCCAAGGGGTCAGGAGCCGTTTTGTCGGCTACGACGAGCAGTCCAGCTACTCGGTCATCACCGTGCTGTTGCGGGGTGGAGTCCAGGTAAGCGAGGCCAGGGCCGGTGACGAGGTGGAGATTATTACTGAAACAACCCCCTTCTACGGGGAATCGGGTGGTCAGGCCGGCGATTCCGGCACCATATCCACCGGTGGCGCCCATCTGGAGGTACTCGCTACAACCAGGCCGCTAACCGAGCTGATTGTCCACCGCGCCCTGGTCAAGGAGGGTGTGGTTCGGACCGGCGAGGCGGTTGACCTGAAGGTCGGATTGGCACCGCGGAGAGCTACTGCCCGCAACCATACCGCCACCCATCTGCTCCAGTCTGCCCTGCGACAGGTGCTTGGGGGGCATGTCCAGCAGGCAGGCTCGCTGGTCTCGCCAGATCGGCTCCGCTTCGACTTTACCCATTTTTCCGCCATGACCAGTGAAGAGATACTTCGGGTGGAAGAACTGGTCAATGCCTACGTGATGGAGAACAGCGCTGTCCATGCCCAGGAGATGTCGGTCGATCAGGCGATGGAGAGTGGTGCCACAGCACTGTTCGGAGAAAAATATGGTGACCGGGTCAGGGTAGTCAAGGTTGGTGAAGTTAGCAGCGAACTGTGTGGGGGCACTCATGTCAGGGCCTCTGGTGATATCGGTTTTTTCAAGATGGTCACTGAAACAGGTATAGCAGCCGGAGTGCGGCGTATCGAGGCGCTCACCGGCAGCGGTGCCCTCCGCTACACCCAGTCGCTTGAGGAAGAACAGCGCAAGATCGTGCATCTGGTCAAAGCCGAAGGGAGCGATCCGGTGGAGAAGCTGGAGCGTCTTCTGCAGCGGCAGAAAGAACTGCAACGGGAGGTTGAGTCGTTGCAGGGGAAACTGGCAGCGACCCGGTCGGCAGACCTGCTGGCCGGCGTTCAGGAGGTTGCCGGGGTGAAGCTGCTTGCCTGCCGGGTGGAGAGTGCAGATCCGAAGGGGTTACGGGAGCTATCCGACACCCTTAAGGAGCGGCTCGGCTCGGGGATTATCGTCCTCGGTGCAGCCCAGGGTGACAAGGCTGCCCTGCTGGTGGCAGTCACCAGCGATCTTACTTCGCGTTTCCAGGCCGGAGCCATCATCAAACAGCTGGCACCGCTGATCGGTGGCAGCGGCGGCGGCAAGCCGGAACTGGCCCAGGCAGGAGGAAGTCAGCCAGAGCAGTTGGATCATGCACTTCAGGAAGTCTATGCTATACTGAAATGAAATTGGTCGCACCAGGACGAAGCAGAGCGACTGGTTATTTTGCTGCCAGGGGAAGAAGCTAGGCTCAAGTTATGGAATTTGCCGGTGAGCAGAATAGCAAAACGATCCTGATCGTCGATGACGAAGCGATAATCCGTGACCTCTGCAGCAAGGCCCTGAAAAACTATCGGGTCCTGGAGGCTGGCAATGGCGAGGAGGCGCTGCGGATTTTCGAACAGGGGGGGATTGATGTCATCCTGACCGATGTCATGATGCCGAAAATGGGGGGGATTGAACTCCTCTACCGGCTCAAAGAGCTCGAGCCGACCCTGGTGGTCATTGTCATGACCGGTTTTGCGGAAAAAGATGTGATCCTCAATGCCTTGAAGGCTGACGCCGATGACTTTATCACCAAACCTCTCAACCTGTTGCAACTGAAAACCGCAGTCGACAAGGCGCTGGTCAAAAAAGCGCTCAAGGAAGAGATTGCCAATCTGAAGAACCTCGACCGGATGAAGACCAACTTCCTGTCGTTGGTCTCGCATAAGTTCCGTACCCCGATCACCGCGATCTCGCTCTTTTTACAAAACCTGGCCAGTGGCGTCTACGACCCAGATGATCAGTCGAGCCGGGAGAATCTGCAGCTGATCTACCAGGAGGCCTGTTATCTGGAGCAGCTGGTGGCAGAACTGCTTGCTTTCAGCAAGGTGATGGACAGTGGTGAGCTGAAGCTGGAACCATGCAATCTGAGCAGTCTGGTCGGGGATGAATTGACCGCTTCGCCGGAAGCGGCCAAGAAGCCGGGAGTGAAGGTGAGCAACAATATGGAGCCGCTCCCTCCGGTGGCAGCAGACCGGGTCAAACTCGCCTTTGTCATCAGGCAAGTGATCGACAACGCCTACAAATTCTCCCATGAAAATGGTAATGTCACTATCACTCTGAAGCAGCAGGGCGCTACAGCGGTATTGATGGTCGCTGATGAAGGGATCGGCATTGCCAAGGAAGACCAGCCAAAGATATTCGAAAAATTTTACCAGGTCGATTCGGCCAACACCGGCCAGATCAGAGGTTTTGGCCTCGGCCTATATTATGCCCGCGAGTTTGTCAAGCTGCATGGCGGCACCATAACTGTCGACAGCCAGCCGGGGCAGGGATCGCTGGTGACTATCACTCTGCCGCTGGCTGACCTTTAAACTGTTTATTTATTCCTACCAATAATAATTTCTCCCCTTAGGTCTTCCAGATTCATCGCTAACCCCTCTTTAAGGTTTGATTATTTCCATCTATCTGCTATAGTACCCCTTTCAGCACGACTCTACATGGCTGGAGCAGGCAGATGCAGAAGTTGATCGATAAAGCTAACATCCTTATGGAGGCGCTCCCTTATATCCGGCGCTTCTCCGGCAAGACCATCGTCATCAAGTACGGCGGCCATGCCATGGCCGACGAGGCGTTGAAGGAGTCGTTCGCCCTTGATGTGATCCTCCTCAAGTCGCTCGGTATCAATCCTGTTATCGTCCATGGCGGCGGCCCGCAGATCAATGAGACCCTCAAGCGGTACGGTATCGTCTCCGAATTCGTCAAGGGGATGCGGGTCACCGACGCTGCAACCATGGCGGTGGTAGAGATGGTTCTGACCGGCCAGGTGAACAAAGAGGTGGTCGGCTACCTGAACCAGCATGGCGGCCGTGCTGTCGGTCTCTGCGGCAAGGACGGCAACCTGCTCCTCTGTGAGAAGCTGCTGGAAGAGGTGAAGCAGGATGACGGGTCGATCGAACAGGTCGATATCGGCTTTGTCGGCAAGGTGGTCAAGGTGAACCAGGAGCTGATCCAGACCCTCGAGCATGGCAAGTTCATCCCGGTCATCGCTCCGGTCGGGGTCGGGGCGCAGGGGGAGAGCTACAACATCAATGCCGACCTGGTGGCCGGAAAGGTTGCCGGTGCGCTCAGGGCGGAGAAACTGATCCTCCTCACCGACGTGGCCGGAGTCAAGGATCAGGAGGGTAACCTGCTGACCAGCATCGAGCTGGCGCAGGTGCCGGTGTATATCGATAACGGGACCATCACCGGTGGTATGATCCCGAAGCTGAACTGCTGCGTCGATGCCATCGATGAAGGGGTGAAGAAGGCCCATATCGTTGACGGCCGGGTACTGCATGCGGTATTACTGGAAATCTTTACCGACGTGGGAGTAGGAACGGAGATACGAGCTTGAATTCTGCGCAGTGGATCGAAAAAGCTGACAGATATATAATGAAGACCTATGGGCGATATCCGATAGTCCCGGTGCGGGGGGATGGGTGCCGGCTCTGGGACGCGGACGGCAGGGAGTATCTTGATTTCCTCGCCGGCGTCGCGGTCAACAGCCTGGGACATTGCCACCCGAAGGTAGTTGCAGCGCTGCAGCAGCAGGCCGCGACCCTGATTCACTGCTCCAACTACTATCATATCCCGCAGCAGATCGAACTGGCCGAACTCCTCTGCAATCACTCCTTTGCCGACCAGGCTTTTTTCTGCAACTCCGGCGCCGAGGCGAATGAGGCGGCCATCAAGCTGGCCCGCAAATACAGCCGGGACAACTTCGGCACGGAGCGGTACGAGATCATCACTGCAGCAGATTCTTTCCATGGCCGGACCATGGCGACTGTCTCGGCAACCGGCCAGGAGAAGGTGCAGAAATTTTTCGACCCGCTGCTGCACGGTTTCCGCCATGTGCCGTTCAACGATGTGGCCGCCCTGGCGGCAGCGATCGGCCCACAGACCTGCGCCGTGATGCTGGAGCCGATCCAGGGGGAGGGTGGGGTCAATGTCCCGGCCCCCGACTATTTCCAGGCGGTGCGACAGCTCTGCGACGACAAGGGGCTCATCCTGATCTTTGACGAGGTCCAGGTCGGCATGGGACGGACCGGCAAACTCTTTGCCTACGAGCACTTCGGTATCACCCCTGACATCATGACCCTGGCCAAGGCTTTGGCCGGCGGGGCGCCGATCGGTACCATGCTGGCCAAAGCGAAATTTGCCAGCGCCTTCTCGCCAGGCACCCACGGCTCCACATTCGGCGGTAACCCGCTGGTGACCGCTGCTGCCCTGGCTGCAGTGCGGGTCATCCTGGAGGAGGGGATCCTCAACCGGACCGAGGAGATCGGCGAATATCTGCTCGGCGAACTGGAAAGCCTCAAGGGGAAGTACGCTTTTGTCAGCGAAGTGCGGGGGATCGGGCTGATGATCGGCATGGTCCTTACGATCCCTGGCGGCGATATCGTCAAGAAGGGGCATGACCGCGGTCTGCTCCTCAATGTTACCCATGACACCGTGCTCCGCTTTGTCCCGCCACTGGTGGTGACCAAGCAGGAGATAGACCGGATGATAGTGATCCTCGACGGCATCCTGGCCGAGGTCGAGGTATAGGAGGGGAGATGGTGCGACATTTTCTGGCGCTGCGTGATTACAGTAAAGAGGAGCTGGATGGCCTCTTCAGCCTCACCCGCGACCTGAAGCAGAAGCAGAAGAGGCGAGAGGAACACCATCTGCTCAAGGGGAAGAGCGTGGCGCTCATCTTCGAGAAGGCCTCCACCCGGACCCGGGTCTCCTTCGAAGTCGGGGTCGGACAGTTGGGTGGGCAACCGCTCTTCATCTCCTCGGCCACTTCGCAGATGGGGCGGGGGGAGCCGATCAAGGATACCGCCCGGACCATCTCCCGCTACTGTGACGGGGTGATGATCCGTACCTATGGCCAGGAGATCGTCGAGGAGTTTGCCAGATTTTCGACCGTGCCGGTGATCAATGGCCTTACCGATCTCTGTCACCCCTGCCAGGTGATGGCTGACCTCTTTACTGTTATCGAGCACCGCGGCAGCTACGCCGGGCTGAAGTTCGCCTGGATCGGCGACGGTAACAACATGGCCAATACCTGGATCGAGGCGGCAGCCATCTTCGGTTTCGAGCTGACCCTCGCCGTGCCGCCTGGGTATGAGCCGGACCGCAAGGTACTGGATTGGGCCGAGGCAAAGGCGCCAGGGAAGGTGGTTCTGTGCCACGACCCGGTTGTGGCGGCCAGGGACGCCGATGTCCTCAACACAGACGTCTGGGCCAGTATGGGTCAGGAGGCGGAGCAGCAGGCGAGGGTCAAGGCCTTTGCCGGCTTCCAGCTGAACGAGGCGCTTCTGGACGGTGCCAAGGGGAACTGCATGGTCCTCCACTGTCTCCCGGCCCACCGTGGCGAGGAGATCAGCGACGATGTGATAGAAGGTCCGCATTCGGCGGTCTGGGATGAGGCGGAGAACAGGTTGCATGTGCAAAAAGCGATTATGGCCCACTTAATAGTATAGAAACGGCCCTTTTCCGCAATATCTGCGTAAGTCTTCGGGGTTCCTTGTGCGGCGTAGCGCTGCTACGCCTCCGCGTCACCCCTCGACAGCCTTGATCTTGCGAAAAATTGCTCGTTTCCGATGAGAATACTTTTTGATTTCATGACAAAGGAGATAATAAATGGCCAAAAAAGAAGTTAAAAAGATTGTCCTTGCCTATTCGGGCGGACTTGATACCTCGATTATCCTGAAGTGGCTGAAGAACGAGTATGGCTGCGAGGTGATAGCCTTCTCCGCCGACCTCGGCCAGGGGGACGAACTCGACCCGATCCGGGCCAAGGCGCTGGCGACCGGGGCGGACAAGGTCTATATCGACGACCTGAAGGAAGAGTTCGTCCGCGACTTCGTCTTTCCGATGTTCCGCGCCAACGCCATCTACGAAGGGCACTACCTGCTCGGCACCTCCATAGCCCGGCCGCTGATCGCCAAGCGGCAGATGGAGATAGCCAGGCTGGAGGGGGCCGATGCGGTCTCCCATGGCGCCACAGGTAAGGGGAACGACCAGGTACGCTTCGAACTTGCCTACTATCACTTCAATCCGGCCATCACCGTCATCGCCCCGTGGCGCGACTGGAAACTGACCAGCCGCAAGGCGCTGATCGCCTATGCGAAGAAGAACGACATACCGATCCCGGTCACCAAGAAGCGCCCCTGGTCCAGCGATCGGAACCTGCTACATATCTCCTTCGAAGGGGGGATCCTGGAGGATACCTGGGCCGAGCCGCCGGAGAACATGTTCGTCCTTACCAAGGCGCCGGAAAAAGCACCTAACAAGCCGCAGTACGTGGAGGTCGAGTTCAAAAACGGCAATGCCGTGGCTGTCGACGGTGTCAAGATGACCCCGGCCCAGCTTTTGGCCCATCTCAACTACCTGGGTGGCGAACATGGCATCGGCCGGGTCGATCTGCTGGAGAACCGCTCGGTCGGGATGAAGTCGCGCGGCATCTACGAGACCCCGGGCGGCACCATCCTGCGCGAGGCGCACATGGCAGTCGAGCAGATCACCATGGACCGCGAAGTGATGCGGGTACGCGACTCCCTCATCCCGGAATACGCCAAGATGGTCTATTCCGGCTACTGGTTCTCGCCGGAGCGGGAGATGCTGCAGACCCTGATCGACGAGTCGCAGAAGTGCGTCAACGGGGTGGCCCGGGTCAAGCTTTACAAGGGGCACTGCCGCACCGTCGGCCGGAAGTCGGAGAGCGATTCCCTCTTCAACCTCGACTTTGCCACCTTCGAGAAGGACCAGGTCTACAACCAGGCCGATGCTACCGGCTTTATCAAGCTCAATTCACTCCGGCTCAGGATCAGGTCGCTGATGCAGGCGCAGAAGAAGAAGTAAAACTATTCGCTTTTTACCAGTCATAATTATCGTCGGGGCACAGTAGATCGTGTCCCGACAACTCTCTGCCATGCCAAAGATACGCTATCGCAAGGAACATATCGTCACCTCGGTGGTTGCAGTGATCGTCGATGACCAGGAACGGGTCCTGCTGACCAAGCGGAAGATCCCCCCATTCCAGAACAAATGGGTGATGCCAGGGGGGAAGATCGACCTGGGCGAACCGATCCTGAAAGCGCTCCACCGCGAAGTGATGGAGGAGGTCGGTCTGGAGGTAGAGGTGGAAGACCTGGTGGATGTCTTCGAACACCTTACTCCAGGTGAGGAGAACGACCACTTCATCATCCTTTACTACCTCTGCCGTCCCCGCACTCTGGCCATCAACCATAACCCTGGCGAGGTGACCGAGGCGCGCTGGGTGGCGATGGCAGAGCTGGCCGATTATCCGATGCCGGACGGGACCAGATTCATCCTCGGCAAGATATTCCCCTATCAGCGCCGGCACGACGACAGGTAGAGCTATATGGTCCAGATCATCGACAAGAGAGTGAATCTCGATTTTCCGCTCGGCCACCATATGCACTGCCTTATCGCCCAGATCCCGAATTCGCTCCGCCGCGCCGAGGTCGGTTTCATGCTGGTTGAGCCGGAGCAGAAGTGGGCCCAGGTGACAGCACTGCTCGACCTGGTGGCCGGGGGGGAGAGCAACCTGAAAAAGCTCCACTTCCTGATGCTGCCGGAGAGCGCCATCCCCTTTGCCCGTTTCGACGAGATGCTGGAACGGATAGGTCGCGGCTTCCGCCCCAATACGGTGACCATGTTCGGTGTCGAGCATATCACCCTGAAGAGCTACCGGGAGCTGCTGGAGCGGTTCCGGGAGGATAACAGCGAGGTGATCGAACTGGTCGACCGGGATATAAATTCCGGGGATGTGCTGGAGATGCCTGTAAACTGGTGCTGTACAGCGATCATGGAGGCGGACGGCAAGCTGCGGGTCTTTCTCGAGGCCAAGTCGCACCCCTTTCATGGCGAAGAGTTTCTCGACAAGTTCCACGACCTGTACCGCGGCCGCCACTTCTATCTCTACCGCTGCCGCCCGGCCTGCTTCAACTTCATGGTGCTGATCTGCCTCGACTACCTCTACCGCGACCTGTATGCCTCCAATATCAGGCAGATCATCGACCATGCCAACCAGCTCTTCTTCACCACTCGCCAGGCCCTGGACGCACTCTTTGTCATCCAGTGCAACCCGAAGCCGGAGCACCGGGCCTACTGGGAGGTTTTGACCGGGTTTTACGGCGAATACCTGGAGGACACCCCCGGAGTAAGAGAGACGGTCACGGTCTTCGGCAACAGTTCGGATGAGACCCGCATCGAAAATAAACAGGTGGGTGAATTCGGCCATTCTGCGGTAGTGATCAACAGGCACCACAAGCTGGCCAAGGTGCATCTCCCCGAGTTCGCCACTGACGATTTCAACGGCGCGCCGCTCTGCCGACTCCGCTTCGGTAGCAATACCAGGCTCTACTATTTCAACCTCCCGCAGCACCATGAGCTCGACCCGCGCACTACCAGGGTGCCGCTCAAGGTGCATAACATTATGCGCTGGTCGAGCGATGAGCAATGGGTCAGGATTACAGGGGAAGAGATTGTAGCGGGCTTCGAAATCGGGCGGGAATGAGGAACGCGGCTTTTCCGCCCTGGCGGCGTAAGTATGCGCCGCTCTCTGCTCGACGTAGCGCTGCTACGCCTGTGCGAGAGCACCTTGACAGCCTTGCCAGGACGAAAAATCCACGTTCCTCGATGAAGGCTTAGAACCATATTGTGCGGAGACGTAGCAGCGCTATGCAGAGATAGACAAAAAGCCGCGTTTCATTCCGGAGGGATATATGTCTAAAGACGAATGCCATGATACCAAGTTATGGGGTGGCCGCTTCTCCCAGCCGACCGACAAGTTCGTCGAGGAGTTTACCGCCTCCATCGACTTTGACAAGCGACTCTATCACCAGGATATCCGCGGCTCTATCGCCCATGCGCGGATGCTCGGCAAACAGGGGATCATCCCCCATGCCGATGTGGAGCAGATCATCCATGGGCTGCAGGAGATCCTGGCGCAGATCGAGGCCGGCACCTTCGACTTCTCCATCGCCCTGGAAGATATCCATATGAATATCGAGTCCCGTCTCTCGGCGAAGATCGGCGAGGCCGGGAAGCGCCTCCATACCGGCCGCTCGCGCAACGACCAGGTGGCGGTAGATATCCGCCTCTATCTGCGTGATGAACTGGTGGAGATCTCCGCTTACATCGACCTGCTGATAGATTCGCTCCTCTTCCAGGCCGAGCAGCACTTAGGCGTGATCATGCCGGGCTATACCCACCTGCAGACTGCCCAGCCGATCCTGTATTCGCACCATATGCTAGCCTATGTGGAGATGTTCAAGCGGGACAAGGGGCGGATGGAGGACTGCCTGCAAAGGATGAACGTCCTGCCGCTCGGCGCCGGGGCGCTGGCCGGCACCACCTTCCCGATCGACCGGGAGTATGTGGCGGAACTGCTCGACTTCCCGGCAGTCACCCGTAACTCCCTAGATTCGGTCTCGGACCGTGATTTTGCCCTGGAGTTCATGTCCGCGGCAGCGATCCTGATGATGCACCTCTCCCGCTTCTCCGAGGAGTTGATCATCTGGTCGACCAGCGAATTCAGGTTTATCGAGCTCTCCGATGCTTTCTGTACCGGCTCTTCGATCATGCCGCAGAAGAAAAACCCGGATGTGCCTGAACTGGTCCGCGGCAAGACCGGCCGGGTCTACGGCAACCTGATGGCGCTCCTGACCGTGATGAAGTCGCTGCCACTCGCCTATAACAAGGATATGCAGGAGGACAAGGAGCCGCTCTTCGACAGCATCGACACGGTCAAGGGTTCGCTGAAGATCTTCAGCGACATGGTCAGGGAGATGCGTGTGAACCGGGAGAGGATGCTGCAGGCCGCAGCCGGAGGCTTCTCTACCGCCACCGACGTGGCCGACTACCTGGTCCGCAAGGGGATGCCGTTCCGGGATGCCCACGAAGTGGTAGGGAAAGCGGTCGCCTATTGCATCGCCAACGGCAAGGAGCTACCGGAGCTTGCCCTGGCCGAGTGGCAGGGTTTCTCGGGGCAGATCGGCGAGGATATATACGCTGCCATCACCCTGGAGGCATCGGTCAATGCCAGGCGGGCGACCGGGGGGACGGCGACAGAAAGAGTCAAGGCAGAGATAGAACGGATCAAAAACGGTAAGTAGGAACGCGCCTTTTCCGCAATATCTGCGTAAGCCTGCGGTGCTCTCTGCGCGACAGAGCCATGACAGCCTTGATCTTGCGAAAAAATCGCATTACGTTGGATGCGAATCCTGAACATCGAGGAGCGAACACCCCGTTTGCTCAGAGTAGACTCGAACCACTGGGAGTTCGCTCCTCGTGGTGGATAGGGTAAAGTTCTGCAATATGAAAAGAGTCTGGTTGATAGTATTGATAACGATTCTCCTTGCCGGTTGTGGCCGGCGCGGGGCGCTGGTACCTCCTGATGCGCTGGTACCGGCGGCGGTCAGCGACCTGACAGTGGCCCAGCAGGGGAGGAACTTTCTGGTCTCCTGGTCGATACCGGGGAAGGAGGAGGGTGGGGCGCCGCTCAAGGGGCTGGCCGGATTCCAGCTCTTCCGCCGCGAAGTTCTGCCGTTGGCAGAAGATTGCGAGGAGTGCCCGACCGCCTATCGACTAATCAAAGCGGTAGACCTTGATTTTCCGCAGGGGGTGCTTCGGGACGACCGACGCATCATTTATCTCGACAGCGACCTGACCCTCGACACCACCTATCAGTACAAGGTACTTGCCTTGAAGAAGGACGGCAGCAGCAGCAAGATCTCCAACCGGGTGCGGCGTCAGGTGCTGCAGCCACCGCCGGCCCCGGTAGTGCAGCTCACCATGACCCCTTACAGCGCCCAGCTCAGTTGGCAGCAGCAGCCGACGGCAAACGCCATCCTGACCGGCTACCATATCTATCGCCGTCGTCTCGGGTCGACTAATCTCCATGAACTGCTTGCCACGGTGACCGGGAAAAGCTATGAAGACCAGCGGCTCCAGGCTGATATCGACTATGAATACAGCGTCTCCAGTCAGGTCAAGGTCGGTGAGATGCTGCTGGAGAGCAGCTTTTCCGCTCCCCGCAGCGGCCGGCTGGCCCCTCCGGAATAAAGTTAATATCCTCTGGAAGTGCGGAATATTTTGACATTTTCCCGCCTCTGTGCTAAAAAAGAACACTTTTTTCTAAGCTTACCCGACTCAGCGGCGGATTTGATATCATTTGTTCCATGCTCCCTGGAGGAAGATCCCAGGCATCACTTTCAGAACATGCCGCTAGAGTCGCAATCAAAGCGTTTGTCGCCAATGAATAACTACAGGCCAGCCGCACAGCAAAAAGCACCGGGTGCAGGAAATACACAGCCGGACTTATTGCGAAGCGGCCAAGGAGGAAGATATGTTCAAAGGGAGCATCGTAGCAATCGTCACCCCGTTCAAGAACGGGGCAGTAGACACGGAGAAACTGCGTGAACTGGTGGAGTTCCAGATCAGCAGCGGCACCGACGGCATCGTCCCGTGCGGCACCACCGGAGAGGCGTCGACCCTCGACTATGACGAGCATATGCTGGTGGTGAAGACGGTCATCGACCAGGTGAAGAAGCGGGTCCCGGTCATTGCCGGCACCGGCTCCAACTCTACCACTGAGGCGATCGAGCTGACCAGGCAGGCCAAGGAGGCGGGGGCCGATGGTGCGCTGCTGGTCACCCCCTACTACAACAAGCCGACCCAGGAGGGGCTCTTCCGCCACTACACAGCGGTGGCAGATGCTGTGGCGCTGCCGCAGATCCTCTACAATGTCCCTGGCCGGACCGGGGTCAACCTGCTGCCGGAGACCGTGGCCAGGCTGGCGCCGCACAAGAACATCGTCGCCATCAAGGAGGCGACCGGCTCCCTGCAGCAGGGGTCCGAAGTGCTGGCCCTCTGCGGCGACCAGATCGACGTCCTCTCCGGCGACGACTTCATCACCTTTCCGCTGATGGCCTGTGGCGCCAAAGGGGTTATCTCGGTGGTGGCCAACATCATGCCGAAAGAGGTGGCGCACCTGGTCGACGCCTTTGCCGCCGGCAAGATGGAGGAGGCACGGCAGTGGCACCTGAAGCTGTTGAAGATCTCCAACGCCATGTTCATCGAGACCAACCCGGTGCCGGTAAAGACCGCGGTCGCCCTGATGGGGAAGGCGTCGGATGAGGTGAGGCTGCCGCTGGCACCGATGGCGGATGGGAATAAGGCCAAGTTGGTAGCGATAATGAAAGAATACGGGCTGCTGTAGAGAAGCGAGCCTTGGCCACTTTGACCTGACGAGAAAAACTCGCTTCTGTAACAAATGAAGATATAAGAAGAAAACCCTATCGAGGTACCAGATATGATCAAGATAGCTGTCTGCGGGGCTGCCGGTCGAATGGGGCAGCGGATCATCGTGGCGGTCAAGGAGGCTGGTTGTCAGCTTTCCGGGGCTCTGGAGTGGCCTGGGCACGAGCTGCTCGGCCAGGATGCCGGGGTGGTGGCTGGTTGCGGCCTGCTCGGGGTACCGATCAGCGCCGACCTGAATGCGGTAGTTGCCGGCTGCGACGTGCTGATCGACTTCACCAACCCGAAGGTCTCCTTGAAGAACATGGAGGTCTGCGGCCTGCAGAAGAAGGGGATCGTCATCGGCTCCACCGGCTTCTCCCCCGAGGAGCGGGGTCTGGCAGTGGAGCTGGCGAAGGATATCCCCTGCGTGCTGGCGCCGAACATGTCGGTCGGGGTGAATGTCTGCTTCAAGGTGTTGAAGGATATCGCCAAAACCCTGGGGGACGACTTCGACGTGGAGATCGTCGAGCTGCACCACAACAAGAAGAAGGACGCCCCATCCGGTACTGCGGTGAGGATGGGGGAGGTGGTGGCCGAGGCCCTGGGTCGCGACTACAACAAGGTAGCCCGCTGCTGCAGGGAAGGGATCGTCGGCGAGCGGAGCAAAGAGGAGATCGGCATGCAGACCGTCCGCGGCGGCGACATAATCGGCGAGCATACGGTCTACTTCATCGGCCAGGGGGAGCGGATCGAGCTGTCCCACCGGGCCATGACCAGGGATATGTTCTCCCGCGGCTCGGTAAGGGCGGCCCAGTGGGTGGTGTCGCAGAAACCTGGGCTGTACGACATGCAGGACGTGCTCGGTTTAAAATAAACGGTTCTTTCCCGCCCTGGCGGCGTAAGTCTTCGGCACCGGTTGTGCGGCGTAGCGCTGCTACGCCTCCGCCCGGCACCTCGACAGTCTTGCCAGGACGAAAAACTCCTCGTTTATTGTTGGAAATCCTTTGGCTACAAACTTGATTTGCCGCATCTGTGCGGCATTTCCTTTATACAAAACTATACTGGAGGGATTAACGAAGATGGCAAAGATCAATGACAACTACCTGAAATTGAAAGCAGGCTACCTCTTTCCCGAGATCGGCCGCCGGGTGCGCGCCTTTGCCGCGGCGAACCCCAGCGCCAAGGTAATCCGGCTCGGCATCGGCGACGTCACCAGACCGCTCCCCCCTGCAATCCTGAAGGCGTTCCATGCCGCAGTGGACGACCTGGCCACCACCGACCGTTTTGCCGGCTACGGCCCGGAGCAGGGGTATGACTGGCTGATCGATACCATCATCGAGAGATCCTACAAGCCGCTCGGCGTTTCCCTCAAGACCGAGGAGATGTTCATCTCCGACGGTTCCAAATGCGACTGCGCCAATATCCTCGACATCTTCTCCCTGGACAATGTAGTGGCGATCGGTGACCCGGTCTATCCGGTCTACAACGACACCAACGTGATGATCGGCCGGACTGGCGAGGCCAATGAAAAAGGCTACTACGAGAACATCGTCTATATGCCGTGCAATGAGGCGAACAGCTTCATCCCGGCGTTGCCGACCGGCAAGGTGGACATCATCTACCTCTGCTTCCCCAACAACCCGACCGGTGCAGTGGCGACCAAGGGGGAGCTGCAGAAGTGGGTCGACTACGCCATTGCCAATGAAGCGGTGATCTTCTACGACGCTGCCTACGAAGCTTTTATCACCGAGCCGGGCTTTCCCCACTCCATCTACGAGGTACCAGGGGCAAAGAAATGTGCCATCGAGTTCCGCTCCTTCTCCAAAACCGCCGGCTTCACCGGAGTCCGTTGCGGCCTGGTGGTAGTTCCGGAAGAGGTCATGGGGACGACCAGTACTGGAGAGAAGTACAGCTTCAACAAGTTGTGGCTGCGTCGCACCACCACCAAGTTCAACGGCGCCTCCTATCCGGTGCAGAAGGCCGCTGCTGCGGTCTACTCCGACGAGGGGTGGCAGCAGACCAAAGAGATCATCGATTACTACATGGAGAATGCCCGGATCATCCGCGAAGGGATGAAGGAGGCGGGCTTGACCGTCTACGGCGGCGTCAACGCCCCCTATATCTGGCTCAAGACCCCGGGCGGCATGAGCAGCTGGGACTTCTTCGACAAGCTGCTCAATGAATGCAACGTGGTCGGCACCCCTGGTTCCGGCTTCGGCCCTTCCGGCGAAGGTTACTTTAGACTCTCGGCCTTCGGCCACCGGGAGAATGTCATCGAGGCGGTGGAGCGAATCAGGAAGAACCTGAAATAATTGCAGCGAGACTAAGCGTTTCCTGAATGCTGGGGGCAGGTTGCCATAAACAAGAGATGGAGCCTGCCCCCTTGTTTTTCCCCTTTAACAACCCCTACCAGGCTATCATGAGAATATTGACTTTGGCAAAAATACCGGTAATCTATTAGCGATTTCAATATCAGCAAAGGGGAGACCATATGGCGAGAATATCTGTATTAGTCTTGATGATGGTTATGCTTTCGGCGTCGCTACTAAGCGCGGATGAAGTGGACAACACCTTTGAAAAGGTGAATAAACATCTCTACGGTGTCGATGGAGCCGGCAACCAGGGGGTCGAGCAGCCAGCGGCCGAGCCAGAGCCTCCTCCACCACCACCGCCGACTCGCAAAAGGACCCCGTCCCGGCCATTGCCAGCCGAAGAGGCAGTTGCTGCGCCAATAGAGATGGCTGCCGGTGATGATGACCACTATATCCAGGGGGATGACTATTTCATCGCTGATCAGCCTCTTGGTGACAATAGCTGGATCTATGTCCGGCTGGCAAAGTTGACCACCCCACCTTCCGGCCAGACCAAAGGGGATGCCAAATTCATGCAGGTGACTGACGGCAAAGAGGTCTGGACAAAATATTTCTGGAAGACCCGCAAGGCATCGAATGCCGACCTGAAGCTCGGGACCATGGTGATCATGTGTGAGATCGGCGGGGATGACAGCACTTACCGTGCTCCCAACAGCAAGGAAGAGGGGCGCTCCAGCAACTGGTTCATGGCAAAGATCACCGATATGTCTGACACCTATCGTGGTTATGTGACGGTATCCGGGCCGTACAAGGCAAGTCTCAACAATTTGAGGATACTGTTGCCAGGCGGCAGTTATCGCTGAGCTTCGTTTCCTATGGTTGCGACAACAGGGGGGAGAGGCAGTTAGAGCCTCTCCCCTTTTCACTGGGATGGAATCAATATGAAAATACAGCAAGTGACCAGCGAAACCCGCCCCAAGGTCTACGCCCTTCTGCAGCGCGCCTTTCCCAACAGCGTCTACGAAGCCGAACTGGTGCGGAAGCTCCACGAGCAGGGGCGGTTCATCCACGAATGGGTCTGTATCCATACCAACAAGGTGATAGCCTATATCGCCTTTACCAATGCCTATCAGGGGAAGGATATCTGCGGCCTGCATCTGGCGCCGATGGCTGTGGCCCCTGATTTTCAGAAGCAGGGGGTGGGTGGCGAGCTGCTCAGGTTCGCCCTGCGCCAGGAGGCGATCAAGAGCCAGACCTTGTTTGTCCTGGGGGAGCCGGGATATTACCGGCGGTTCGGTTTCGAACCATGCCGGCTGCCGATCTGTCCCTACGATAAGAACAATACCCATTTCCTCAGTATGCGCAACACCATTACCACCAGCTTCCTGGTCGGCTATGAGCCGGAGTTCGAGACTGCAGCGGTGAAGTCGACTGCGCCAAAGACTGGGAAGAGGCGAACAAAATAAGCAAAAACCATGGTCCACGAAATTCACTAAATTCACGAAAAGTGAATGACATGTTACGGCTTAAGGCTCGGACTACTCGTCTATTTCTGGAGCTGGCAGGAAGCAACAGTTGAAAGCTGTACTTTGGTTTCGTCACTCTATTTCGTGTTTTCAGTGGACCACTAGCCCGATTTTGAGCAAAATCATCATACTTCATCCGTCACAATTCATACTTGCCATTATTGTTATTATTAGATGATCGGAAATATTTATAATGTTCCTCTATCCACTTCCGACAGGTGTCATTGCGGCACTCTCATTTCCCCCCTTGATATTTGGACTATATATAGGAAAATATATTGCAACCCCAGGGAGGGGTATGGGAGGGCCAGTGCAGCGCATTCTGATCCCGCTTATCCTAATGTTTTATCTGGCACTCCCTTCCGGGCTCAGTGCTGCTACCGTCGACCCTATGGCCGCTGACGCGGCCAGTGCTGTCTACCGCACCGGCGTTATCGATCCCCGCAGCGCCTCACTCCACCCATCTCTGACCGCACGGCTGAAAAAGTGCGAAGAGGCTGACCTCACACTTCTGGCCAGCTACCTTGCCGAGGGTGCAGCCAATGATTATCAGAAGGTCAAACGGATTCACGACTGGATGACAGATTCTATTGCTTACGACACCGACAGCTTTTTCGGGCTTGACGATGACGGGAGCAAAAAACCGGCAGGAGTGGTGCGGTTGGGGCGGACCACCTGCGGCGGCTTCGCGGCACTGTTCCTTGACCTCTGCCGGCGAGTCGGACTTGAGGCGCGGGTAATCAAGGGGATATCCCGTAACTACATTCGTACCGACGGCTCCTCTGCCGGTCATGCCTGGAACGCTGTAAAGATCGAAGGCCGTTGGTACCTGGTCGATGTCACGGCTGATAACCGTTTCAGCTACTATCGGGACACCTTTGGCCAGAAGCGACCCTATAACGACACATACCTCTTTATCCACCCCCGGGCCAAGATCATCGACAACCTCCCCGAGCGTGCCGAAGACCAGTTTCTCGATCGCGCCGTCAGCCGGGAGGAGTTTCTGGCGGCGCCGAAGCTGCAATTCGGCGTGCTGCGCTATCAGGCCGAGTTCATCACCGACCTCCCTGCCCTCATCAAAAAGGTGGCTGAGCCCCGTCCCGGCAACAGGCTGCGCTATATCCACGACCAGGTCTCAGTGCCAGGCATCTTGCGCCTGGAATTGCGCGTGCCGGCCAATGTCGTGATCAGCTGTACTCTCAAGGAGCGCGACAGGAAGTACGATGACGAGCTTGGTGGTGAGGCGGCGGGTAAGCCCAAGAGCTATCCGGCCCACGCCTTTTCGTATGCCGAAGCCGACCGGCGGGTCTGCCTGTTCAGTACGCCTGGTGCAGGAGTCTACGATGCCTTCATATCTGCCAGAGAAGATGGAGCAGAGAGCAGCCGCAGCATCTACAGTTTCCGGATTCGCGGAGAAGGGGGTGGAGAAGTGCTTCCGCCGGCCGGCAAATGGTACAACCGTAGACCGGATGCGGAAGTCCTGGCAGGATTGGCGACCGGTACCAAGGTAGAGATGACAGAAGGTTTCGCCAGGATCGGTGTCAAGCGGCCACCGGGGGTGAACCTGAATGTTCAGCTGCGAACAATCGACAACGTCTACATAAAGGGGGCGGTACAGGCGGACCTGCAGGAGGAACGCAGCTACTTTCACGTAGCATTCCCCGCTGCCGGGGAGTACCGCTTGCGGCTTGTTGCCAGCGATCCCCAGTCGGCTGGGAAGACGATCATCCTGTCGGAAGCGCGGCTATCAACCGCTGCTGCCGGCGAACTCCCTCCGCCGAAAACCCTTGTCAGGCTGCAGGCTTTGGCGGCAAACGGTATCCGCATCATCAGCGAAGATGTCAGCAAAGGTTGCAATAGCGGGCTCTGTACTCTGATCGCCACTGCACCGGAAGGGGTCGAACTGACCGGAATCCTCAAGGACCCTGCTGGCAAGAGCTCCTCTGCCAACGTCGCCTCCGGCAGAGTCGGCAACGAGTGGCGGTTTTACTACCGAATGGCTGAACCTTCCGGTCGCTGGCTGGCAGGGATAGGGGTACGGGACGCAGCCGGGAAGTTTCAGTCTGCGGTGCGATTCCGCTTGCCACTTGTGGCAGCAACGGAAAAGCCGCTCCTGCCGGCGCACACCCTGTTGCTGAACGGTGCCTTCTTCCGCAGTGGCGGGGTGCTGGTGTCAGAGGAGCTGGCTCCCCGCGATGGGGCCCCGCGGATCACTCTCCGTCTTCCGGACGGTTACAAGGTGCGGTGTCGGCTGACCGACAGGGGGGGAAAGAGTATCGACAAAGCCGTTAAAATCGTCAACACTGACAGTATCTGGAGTGTCACCCTGTCTCCGCCTGAAGCGGCCGGTGTTACGGGGAGGCTTATCCTGCTTGATCCTGCAGGTAAAGGTGAAACTGCCGGGGTGTTTCGGCTGGAATGATGGTTTAGCAGCAGTTAAGAAAAAAATGACTGGTTAATCGGTAGCTTTTTCCTTTTGACTGGTTATTGATGGGGCAATTTCAGTAGTCCCAGGGAGGGGAGATGGAACGACATATTGCCGGTTTTGAAAGCCGTTTGATCAGCGTTGGTGCTGATGGGCGGCTTTTTTGTTTGTCAGCGCGAAATTTATGAACTTGTCCAAAGATAACAAATATGTTATATAATAACTTGCCTTGGACGATAGAGTATTACAGCGAAGATGTCAGGCTTGAGATCGAGGCGATGCCGGTAGGGATTCGGGCCGCCTATGTTCGCCTTACCGAGATGCTGGAAGAGTTTGGGCTTGATCTGCGAATGCCGCATTCAAGAGCAATGGGAGATGGATTGTTCGAGTTGCGGCCGCGGGGGAGAGAAGGGAGCGCGCGAGTTTTCTACTGCACCATGGTAGGGCGGAGGATTATCGTGCTCCACTCCTTTATCAAGAAGAGTCAGGAGACACCCAAACGAGAGCTGGATCTGGCACGGAAGCGACACAAAGAGGTGCGTGGGAAATGAGAAAATCACCAAGCAAAACCCATAGGCAGATGGTAGACGAGTGGAAAAAAGAGCCGGGATTTGTAGCTGCCTATGAAGAGCTGGAAACCGAATTCACCCTGTTGCGGGAGCTGTTGCAGGCACGCCAGCGGGCGGGATTGACGCAGGCAGAGGTGGCGGAAAAGATGGGGACCAAGGCGCCAGCCGTAACCCGCCTGGAGACGGCCCTTTCAGATAACCGCCATTCGCCGAGTATTGCCACGCTGAAGAGGTATGCCCAGGCTGTGGGGTGCAAGCTGGAGGTTCACCTTGTACCGGCAAAGGTTTCGTGATAACGATAGCTTTATTGACTTTTTGGGTGTTTTTTAATACTGTTGCGGTGGGCGCAAATATGAAATCTTCTCTCTTCCAGATTCGCAGTATCGCATGCAAAGCAGTCGTCACCTACGGCTTCGGCCCCAGCGGCGAAGGGTTCTTCCGGCTGTCGACGTTTGGGCATCGCGAGAATGTGATTGAGGCGTGGAGAGGATAAAGAGGAATTTGATGAGGGCGGCCGATTAGGCCGCCTTTTGCTTATGTCGTGATTGAGGCAAAGGTGACAAGTTGAGTACACAAACTTCGATAGAATGGACTGAGCAGACCTGGAACCCTGCAGTGGGATGCAGCAAGGTATCACCAGGTTGTGCCAATTGCTACGCAGAGGCTATGGCCAAGCGACTGCAGGCAATGCGAGTGAATGGCTACGAAAACGGGTTTGCTTTGTCTCTGCTGCCTAAGCGGCTGGAAGAGCCTTTGAAGCGGACGAAGCCTACTATCTACTTCGTCAACTCCATGAGCGATCTGTTCCATGAAGAGATTCCCGACGACTATATCCTGCAAGTATTCGACGTGATCCGTAGAGCGCCACAGCATACTTTCCAGGTGCTGACCAAACGAGCCGAGCGTATGGCAGCATTTTTCAAGAATTATTCGCCACCGAAAAATGCCTGGCTGGGGGTGACCGTGGAGGATCAAAAGCACGGCGTGCCCCGTCTGGACTGGCTGCGGAAGGTGCCGGCATACATCCGATTCGCTTCAGTAGAGCCGCTGTTGGAAGACTTGGGCAAGCTGAACCTGAACGGCATTCACTGGGTTATTGTCGGCGGAGAATCAGGGCCAAAGGCCCGGCCGATGCAGCAGGAGTGGGTGCTCAATATCAAGCGCCAATGCGACGAGCAGCGTTCTGCCTTCTTCTTCAAGCAGTGGGGCGGCTGGGGAGTGGATGGCAAGAAGCGGGCGAAGAAGCAGAATGGACGGTTGTTGCAGGGGAGGACGTGGGATGCGGTGCCGATAGCAGCTACCACCCGCTGTGTGAATGTGTAGACGCGACCCTTTAGGTATTCCTGCTAGATTATTGATTTTAGATTTCATCAGCATCCATCCTATCCAGCTGCGGTTACAATTTAGGTTTTGATAGAGCTTCATTGACTTTTTGAGTGTTTTTTAATACTGTTGCGGTGGGCGCAAATATGAAAACTTCTCTCTTCGATATTTACAGTATCGCATGCAAAACTGTCGGCACCCCCGTCTTTGGCGTTAGCTTCTCCAAGCTGTCGACGTTTGGTCATCGAGAGAATGTGATTGAGGTAGTGGAGAGGATAAAGAAGAATTTGAAGTGATATTGAGGCGGCTGTGAGGCCGCTTTTTAATTGTTTCTATGTATAAGATTGAAATTATACATATAATTGATATTCCAATTGATTGAGATATAGAGTTTTGCGTGAAGCTACCTTTAATAGGATAAAGGGAATTAGTTATGAAAAGTCAGAAAAAGTCAGCTTTCCCTGCGATTAAAGTTAATCAGTGGTTAGAAGAGTGGGATAAGATACCATTTGATCCTAAGTCGCATAAGTCGGAACCCGAAAAATTTTTTTATGTATTCTCATTGCCCGCATCATATCTTAAAGCTTTATCTGGCATAAGACGGCGGAGCGCTACTGGCGGGAAACTGCGATCCGATGATCTAGGGATACAAAGGCGACATGATGAGAATAGATCGGATGAAATACATGAGTTTATTCACTATGGATATCCTTGGTCTGAATTAAGTGATGCTAAAAGAAAATCTGGCGAGTATAAAGACCTTCTTAAACCGGGGTGGCTACCAACTGCAATTGTTGTGAATATTCTGAAGTCTAATGATGTCAGGGACGATATAAAAGTTAACAAAGATGACCTCATTGGAATCACTGCAAAAGAAAATAATATTTTAGTCAACATGCCAGAGAGTTTTACTGGACGCAAATGGGATCCAAAAGCTCTTCATCCTATAGAAGTGATAGATGGACAGCATCGACTCTGGGCATTTAAAGACGGAAATCATTTTGATGACTATGAACTTCCTGTAGTTGCGTTCCATGGCCTTGATGTGAGTTGGCAAGCTTACCTTTTTTGGACTATTAACATCAAACCAAAAAGAATAAATCCTAGCTTAGCGTTTGACTTATATCCTCTTCTTAGGACCGAGGAATGGCTTGATAATTCACTGGGGCACCCTGTTTACAGAGAATCCAGGGCTCAAGAATTGACGGAAGCACTCTGGGCCCATCCTGTAAGTCCTTGGTACCAACGTATCAACATGCTCGGTGAATCCGGCGAGAAGATGGTTACCCAAGCAGCATGGATTCGTTCTCTTCTAGCTACATACATAAAGTCTTCAGATGGCCCCGGCGTGAAAATTGGCGGCCTTTTTGGTGCCCCTGTAACTGGCACGATCGGGATGTTACCTTGGACGAGAGCACAGCAAGCTGCATTTCTAATATTCACAGGCAATGCTCTGAAGTCTGCATTGAAAAATTGCGATGACGCTTGGGCTAAGGAACTTTTAGGTCGAGGTCGGTTGTTTAAGCCGGAGCCTTACGAAGTTTTTCATAACAGACAATCACTCATTAATACTGATCAGGGCATCAGAGGTTTTCTTGCTGTAACTAATGATTTATGTTGGGTAAAAGCCACTGAATTAAAGTTAAAAAACTGGAAGTCTGATGAAAAAGCTGGAGCTACTGACGACAAGGCAGTTACTGCTGCACTTAACTCATTAGAACAAGAACCATTTACGAAGTTTATCAAAACGATAGCTGAACATTTAAGGCGTTATGATTGGCGTACGTCTTCAGCACCAGGCCTTACAGATGATGACCGTTTGAAAAAAGCCGCCTTTAGAGGAGGTGGAGGATATAAGGAGCTCAGAATCCAGCTATTGAAGCACCTTGCTTCTAGTGGTGATGAAGTTGGAGCGGCTGCAAAAATAGTTATCAAGATTCTTGGTGTATAAGCATGGCAAAAAAAGCAATTCTGAACAAGACTGAAAAAGCCAAACTTAGAAAAGCTTCGCCCGTAGCAATCGGTGCTGAGCTTGGCAATATGAGATCTGTTTTCCGAAGAGGAAAGTGGATTAACAAAAACAATAAGTATAGAGTTAACTGTCTTGATGCGCTTAAGAATGCACTAAATAATCAGCATATTCTTCAATATATTGCAGCATCGGTACCACTACATTGTTCAGATGGTTGGAATTTCCTGGGAAGGTCTGTCGACAGTATTAAAAACGGTGACCCTTTCATAGCTTGCCATCTTGCCTATTATGCTGAGTTAAGAGCTGCTATGTCACTTCTTGGATCGCAGGGAATCGGTATTTTCTCATCCGACCATGTGATAATTGATACACTTGGTAACTGCTCAAAGATTTCTCCAAGAGGGAATAGGGCGGCATCAGGTACCCATAAATTCGCTTGGGTAGCACTTCAGCATTGGGGAGAACAACAGAGATCTGCGGACTTGATTGGCGATATCATTAGGCCCGGTAATTTTCCATTAAAAATCTGGTTATCTGCTTTTTCTACTGGCACTATACAACCTATCGCAGCCAAGTGGCTAAACACATGGGGACTAGATCTTAAACGCGTATATGAAGATCAGTATCTTCGTAACGACTCTAGTTATAGACCTAACCACATTTCGTTGCTTCCCAATAGTGATGCAGTAAAGATTTGTGCTTTTATTAGGTCGTTTTGGAGTTGTTTTGAGCCTTCTGGTACTTTCGAATTCAATACGTTAGATAAACACTTATTGAGACTCTCACTTGAAGCTCAGTTCCAAGCTTTTACAGGGGACTCACCTGGAGATAATCATGCTGATTTTTTAGCCAGAGTCACTCGAATGCTGGAATTGCTTGGCATTACTGGAGTAATGAAATCGAATTATGAGAATTTTTTTGGGAGAATTTCATCACCTACCGATCCTGCAATAATTAATTACTCGAATAAAGTTGGTTCAATCGAAGACCCAGACTTTCACTTACAAGTATTATCGAGGGCAGCGCTTCTACTTAGATTGGCAAACGGCTCAGTTGCAAAGAGTCTTTCTAGTAATGGTGTTAATCGGGGGGATTTATCTTTTTGGGCAAATACTCTTGGTGAAGCAAGAGGCTTTTGGCCTTTATCAACTCCGCCAGTTGACTTCAGCGAGTTATGGGATGATGTCGCCGAAGCATGTGAGGTATTAGAGGATTGGGAGTCAAATGTCGCATCGGGAACTGCTGAAAATTCTATGATTTCATTGTTAAGTTCAGAAAACATATCAGCTTTAGCTACCGTTGGAGGTTTTGAAAAAATTGCCCTTTGGGGATTCTGTTAATGAAGTATATGGGATCAAAAAAGTCGATGTTGAAAAATGGTCTTGGAGAACTTCTTCTAGAGGGCGCTAAGACTTCTGAACGATTTGTTGATTTGTTCTGTGGAGGGTGCTCCGTATCGTGGTTTGTTGGCGAACAAACAATTCTCCCTGTTTTGGCAACGGACATACAAAATTATGCTATCGTTCTTGCAAAATCAGTCCTATTAAGGACCAAGACAATCGATGCAGAACTGCTTACTGAAGAATGGATATCAAATGCATCATATCACATGGAAAGAAATCCGATCTGTGCAACCCTTCCAAGTCTGGAGCTAGGTGAAGAGCTCGCTAAGTATGTTTGTACTTCTCGAGTAATCTGTGAACAAAAGAAGTCACGTATTGGCCCAACGTGGGCAGCTTATGGGGGGTATTACTTCAGCCCCTCCCAGGCACTTGCGATTGATTATATGATGAAATATCTTCCTCTGGAGGAAGAAGCCCGCTCAGTATGCTGTGCTTCATTACTAATTTCTGCCAGCAAATGTGTTGCGGCGCCGGGACATACTGCTCAACCCTTCAAGCCTAACGATACTGCAGGTAAGTACCTTCTTGAAGCATGGTCAAGAGATCCTTTTGACGAGGCAAGAATCGCGTTAAACCATCTGAGTCAACGACATGTGCGCATGCGTGGTGAAGCACATATTGCAGATGCGGTTTCAGAGGCAACAACATTGCGAGAAGGTGATCTGGTTTTTGTTGATCCGCCCTATTCCGGTGTACAATACAGCCGGTTTTACCACGTGTATGAAACTATTGTTAATGGACAATGCGGTACAGTCTCTGGTACTGGAAGATACCCTCTACTATCTTTGCGGCCACAATCTCATTTCAGTAATGTAGGGCAGTCTGGAGCTGCACTACTGCAACTTCTGGAAAACCTAGCAGCATCTAGATCTAAAGTAATATTCACATTCCCAAAAGATAAATGTAGTAATGGTCTTTCGGGTGATGATGTGCTTGAAATATCTAAAAAACTTTTTAGGATAGATAAGGAAATGATTAAAGGTCGGTTCAGTACTCTGGGAGGGAATAATAAGAATCGTGACGCTCGTCAAGGCTCTCAGGAGTTGGTGATAATGATGCACCCAAAATAATTTCACATTACAAAAGAGGCGACCAATCGGTCGCCTCTTTTGCTCTAATCCTTTACTTTTGGTACTTGCCTGCTGCTTCATGGTCGTATAGCTCGCATAACGCTTTGAATCAAGGCGTCTCTTACTGCCTCAATCTTTGTTGGGTTATCTGCCTCTGGAATTCCATTTGAGTAAACATCGCCAAGCCATTTGTCGTTAACAAAGGATCCACGAAGTTCACCGTCGATAGCACGTGCATAACCTTTATCGTGGTGGAATATTCGATTTTGCAGCGTTGGAAAAGTAAAAACTACCGATCCACTTCCTATTCGTTTAAGCGTTTGTAGCCCAAGCGTTATTTCCACTCGCCATGCGCCAAAATCATACCCATCTGGACGGTCAATTTCACATGATACAATTCCCTCCGTTTGACTTAGAAATTCTATTTCTCGACGTATAACATCCTCAAGCCCATCGGGAACAATAAACCAAGTAGCGTAGCCTCGAGACTGCGGATTACCTACTCCATTATCAGAATCGGAGCCGTTCCAGCGTACTCCTAAGCAAGGTGAACCTTCCCATTCTCCTTCTGCAGCGCTCCATCCTCCTTGCCTTGGACTTGAATTGTAAATTACAGATTTTAATTTCCATGATGCCTTTGGTGAGTCAACGGTGCTTGGGTCAACGTACATAATTAATATCTCCCACAATCTTATTTGCAGATGCAGCACGTTTACTATCTATCATACGTAGCATAGATGTCAAGAAAGTTTTTTGAAGAATTCCAGGCGCACCATACTTAACTTCGGAATTCCGGGGATATAATACAGATTTGTAAGGTGGCCAATCGGCCATCTTTCCTATTTACCACCAAGCTACAACCCTCATTTTTCTCCCCTTATTCGACCTGGCATCATGTTTGACGACAGGTTGTCAACTTTCTGAATCTGGATAAAATAATATTAGATGCCTCGGAAAAGTTGAAAAAACTGACCGCTCAATAACGACATTATGTCGCAGGGCGGCTCATCATGAAGGAGAATTGCCATGACCAAGCCAGCAAAGAACAGGATTTGCCTTTGGTACGACCGCGACGCCGAGGAGGCGGCGCGCTTTTACGCCAAGACCTTTCCTGATTCATCCGTTGATGCGGTGCACCTCGCACCTGGGGACTATCCATCCGGAAAGAAAGGGGATGTGTTGACAGTCGAGTTTACCGTGATGGGAATTCCCTGCCTCGGCCTCAATGGCGGACCCGAGGTCAAGCACAACTGGGCATTCTCGTTTCTGGTCGCAACCGTAGACCAGGCCGAAACGGATCGTTACTGGAACGCCATCGTCGGCAACGGCGGCGTAGAGAGCGCCTGCGGCTGGTGCCAGGACAAATGGGGCCTCTCCTGGCAGATTACGCCGATCGCCCTGACGGAAGCGATAAGCGATCCCGATCCCGCTGTTGCAAAGCGCGCGTTCGATGCGATGATGCAGATGAAAAAGATCGACATCGCGGCAATCAAAGCGGCGCGCCGCGGTTGATGGTGCAAGCTTCGAGGCGTGCATGACCAAACGCCTCTTAAAACTACAGGAGTGTTCAGATGAGAAGGCTCATCGCATCTACGTTTGTGTCACTGGACGGCATCATGCAGGCACCCGGCGGCCCGGAAGAAGACCCGACCGGCGGTTTTACCCTTGGCGGCTGGATGTTCAATTACTCGGACGAAGACATGGAGATCTCGGCAGTAGGTTTCGACGGCAAGGATCGAGAAGTGGTGCTCGGCCGCAGGACCTACGATATATTCGAAGCGTACTGGCCATACCAGCCGGATGACGATCCGATTGCGCGGACTCTCAATGCGGCAAAAAAGCATGTTGCTTCGCGCACATTGACGATGCTCCACTGGAACAACTCGACCCTGCTTCAGGGTGATGTCGTTTCGGCAATCGCCGCTCTCAAGACCCAACCGGGCCCTGATCTGCAGATCATCGGCAGCGGCAATTTGATTCAAACGCTGCAGGCTGCAGTACTGATAGACGAGTACAACGTGTGGACTTTTCCTGTGGTGCTTGGGCGGGGCAAGCGCCTTTTTGGCGAGAGTGCCAGGCCATCCGGGATGCGACTCGTTCGCTCCCGGATTTCGTCCACTGGCGTTGTGATGAGTACCTATGTACCAGGTGGCGATGTCCGGCCCGGCTCGTTCGCGAGCACCGAGCCGAGCGAGAAGGAGTTGGCTCGACGCAAAAAGATGGCAAACGGGATGTGGTGATGTGAAAAGGAAAAAGAGGACAATAAAAATGGAGGTGATTGAGATGGTAGACATTATTCATCGTATTGGGATCAAATCCCCTGTAGCGCAAGTATATGATGCCCTGACATCCCTGGAAGGTCTGGCCAGCTGGTGGACCGAGGAGGTAGCAGGTGACCCCCGGGTCGGAGGAGAGATAGAATTCAGCTTTCGCAGAAAATCAGGGGAGCTCCTGGGGAGAATGGTTATGGAGGTGCAAGAGCTGGGCGAAAATAAAGAGGTTCGCTGGCGCTGCATAGAGGGGCCAGAGGAATGGATCGGCACCGACATCACTTTCCAGCTGTCGGAGCAGGAGAACCAGACTATTCTTCTCTTCGGCCACAGAAATTGGCGCGAGGCGGTCGAGTTTACCTATCACTGCAGTATGAAGTGGGCCACTTTCCTGTTAAGCCTGCGTGAGTATCTGGAAAGAGGGAGAGGGAAGCCGTCACCTCATGATCTGAAAATCGATAACTGGAATTGAGATTTAGCCGATCTCATCCATCCGCGAGACCACCTTGTCGATGAGCAGATCACCCACTGCAGCCGCGTAGCTCCGGAAGTGCTCCGAATCGAGATGCCGCTCAAGAGAGGCGGCATCCGCCCAGTTTTCGTAGAAGATGAAGAGATTCGGGGTGTCAATATCCTGGTGCAGGCGGTATTCCAGACAACCCTCTTCGGCCCGGGTGGGGGTGATCATCTTCAGCAACTCCCGTTTGACGACTTCGATCGCCCCGTCCTGAACAGTTAGCCGGGCAACAACGGTTATCTTCGACATATTTTCTCCTTTCGGTCATCATTTTTGATAATCCGGGGGACCCATACTTAATTCAAAAGGCGGCCGATCGGCCGCCTTTGCTGTTTCCTAAGCATTATTCTGTGACCGGTTACAGCTGTACATCCAGCTCATTCTGCACCAGCTGCTCCCGTACCTGCTTTTTCCTGATCAGCACCAGTTCGTCGCTTTTGGTCTTCATCACTGCGCCAGGCTTGCGATGCGAGTTGTAGTTCTCCGGCGACATGCTCTCGGAGTAGGCCCCTGTGCCGCCGATGACCACATAGTCGCCGATCTCCGGCTCGACTATCATGACCGGCACGATGTTGCCGTCACTATCCAGACGGACCGAATCGCCGCTTTCGCAACAGCGCCCGACAATGCCGAACGCTTTCAGCCCGGCCGTCGGCTTGCCGTCATACTCGCTGGAGAGAAGCGTCCCGTCCTGGCGGACTATGGCGATCGGGTGCTCGGAGCCGTACAACAGCGGCCGGGTCAACAGTTCCATGCCGCCGTCGACGATGAGGAAGTTGAGCTCGTTGGTCAGCTTCTTGTCGATGATGCGGGTGATGATATGACCCGAGTTGGCCACCACAAAGGTCCCCGGCTCGATCTCCATCTGTAGCTGCCGTCCAGTCGCCTCTTTGAACTCTTTTATCCGCTGGGTCGCATAGGCGCCGAGCGAGGCGATGTCGGCCTGTTTTTCTCCAGGCATCCGGGCGACCTTCAGCCCGCCGCCGAAACTTACCGTGACTGCATCGGGGAAATAGGCCTTGACAAAGCCGAGCTCCCGGTCGATGTTCTGCCGCCATTTTTCCGGGTCCCCACCGGAACCGATATGGACATGCACCTGGGTGAAGCGGAGCCCCTGCTGGTCAGCCAGCGCCTTTACCTGTGGGACATCGTTTAAGTGGACGCCGAAGCAGGAGTATTCGCTCCCTGTGTCGCGGGTTGCGCTCTCGCCGCCGCCGGCAGCTCCCGGATGGACCCTGATGGAGAGGTCGATGTTGTTTTTTCTGGCAAAGTCGGCGATCAGTTGATACTGCGTCATGGAGCAGACGTTGTACTTGAGGCCAGCCCGTATCATCTCCTCCAGTTCGACGCGCTCCGCACCAGAGGGGACCTCCTGGGTGGTCAGCATCATCCGGCTATAGGGGATACCGGCGCTAAAGGCCCGGGCCGCTTCGTCAAGGGAGGAGCAGTCCAGGTCGAGCCCCTTATTGGTGACGACCCGCAGTACGGTACGATCCGAGTTCGCTTTCATGGCATAGCGGACGTGCAGACCGTAGGGATTCGGCATGTTCAGTAACGCCTCACAGCTCTTTTCGATGTATTCCTGGTCATGCAGATAGACCGGCGTGCCCCACTGCCGGGCAATTTTCGGGATGAGCGTGGCGTCCAGTCCGGTCGGACCAAAGTGTGTCATTGTCATGCTATCAACCTCTTGAATGTGATATGCCTCCCCATGCCCCGATTTCTTCAGGTGGCGTGCAGAGGGTCACCCATCTATGTAGCATTTTCCACCGGTGCGACGCAACATTTCTCTGCAACTTTGTTGCACAACGATGGAGTTTCGCTTAATTAAAAGTGCCCGGTCGGCCCAGATGATGACAGGCTATTGCCCTGCGGGTTGTTTTACGCTACTATCTATAGTATGCTGACTTGAAGGGGTAGCCTGTGGCCAAAGAGAAGATCAGATGTACCATTACCAGCGCCGACCTGCAGACAGCGTACAGTTGCGACTGCCAGAAATGGATCCGGCATCTTGCAGTCAACAGACTGAAAACCGATGACCTGCACCGGTTGATGAGCGGCAGGTTGCCGACGGGGAGGCTGTTCGTGCTCGACATGCTGGAGTTCCTGCGGAAGACCGAGCCCCATCTCGACCGGTTCCTGGCCGGCCGGGGGGGGGTACACCAGGACGACCACCTCTCCATCGACTTTGCCGCGGTGCGCCAGCTGTTGACCAGCGAGTTCCCCGAGCTGGTCGCCCAGCTTGCCGATGGGGAGCAGACCAGAAAAGTGATCAAGCGCCGCCCCGGGACGGTCGATCTCTCCCCCCTGGACCCCCTCACCAGAAAGCGCTGACGCAGCTTGCGAATCCCTTGGAGCCCTGCGTAAATTCAAAAGGGGGTCGCCCGGTCCCCTTTGCCATTACTGACACACTACAAATATCCAGGTTGCCGTAAAAGAGAAAAAGGACTATCCTGCTGATATGTCCCGTCACCATCATATATTTGCCCGCCGCTGCTGGATCTTCGACCTTGATGGCACCCTGACCCTGCCGGTGCACGATTTTGCCGCAATCCGCAATGCGCTCGGCATAGACGAAAGCAATCCCGATATCATCAGCTACCTCGCCACCCTGCCGGCAGAAGAGGCGGCCGCCAAACATGCCCGGCTGATCGAGATCGAGTATGAACTCTCGGCCAGGACCGCTGTCGCCCCAGGTGCCAGCCGGCTGCTCGAACGGCTGCTCAGCCGGGGGGCCAGGCTCGGTATCCTGACCCGCAACACCCGGGAGATCGCCCTCCATACCCTGGGGCAGATCGGCCTCAAGGGGTATTTCGACCCGGAGAGTGTGCTAGGCCGGGAGGAGGCGGAACCGAAACCGCACCCGGAGGGGATCGAGAAGCTGCTCGGTGCCTGGAAGAGCAGTCCGGACCAGGGGGTGATGGTGGGGGATTACCTGTTCGACCTGCAGGTGGGGCGCGCAGCCGGCACCGCCACTATCCATGTCGATCGGAGCGGCGCTTTCCGTTGGCCGGAACTGGCCGATCTGGCAGTGGCCGGTCTGGATGAGCTGGCCGAGGGGGTGACAGCTCATCCCCCTGGAGCGCCAGGCTGATCCAGGCGGTTAATCTTGGAGCAGGCTAAAAAAAGGGGCCGCACGCAATTCGTTGCAGCTGTCCCGGGTTATCGCTGATTCCCTTCTGGTTATCTGGCAAAGATAGCCAATGAACCTTCTAAAGGTGCCAGTCCCCTATACTGAGTGCTGACGGGCCGTACTCCAGGTAGTAATCTCTTCTTATCGTTCAAGCATTGCATTTCTGCTGCTGAGTAGACCAGAGTGATGCAGGGAAATTTCAGGGGCAAAGCGGGGCTGCTTCAGAAAAAACATATTGCCGGTGTGCCATGCCGGCTTTGGGGTGGACCTCTTTGCCTGGATAGTGCATAATGGTGCGGCAGAGACTCTCTATAGCCTGCAGAACTTCCCCCCCGGAGGGGAGAAGCTAATTTTACCGGAGCAGACAGTATGAAAGTCGACCAGCAAAAGCTGCGCAACCTGCTGAGCAAACGGAGTGCCGAGATCGAACAGAGCGTTGCCGGGACAGGCTATCTGCTCAAGACGGTCGTCGGTGTCGCTACCTTTTTACTCGATAACGAAGGGGATATCGAGCTCCTTACCGCCAGGCAGAAGGCGACCTTTGACCGGTTCATCCTGCCGCTGCTCGGTGCGGATGCTGTCATTCCTGGGAAGTGATACCCTCTTTCCTGGCGCAGAGCTCCTCCAGCAGCTTCTGCAGCTCGGCAATGGCGATATTCTGCGCTTCAAGGTTCTCCAGGACGGCCTGGATCTCGTTCTCAGCCTTCAGATTTACTTCATAATCGATATGCGCCTCGATCCGGTCGTGATCGGCTTTCCGGTTCTGGCTCATCATGATCATCGGCGCAGTATAGGCTGCCTGCAGCGACAGCATGAGATTCATCAGGATGAAGGGGTAGGGGTCCCAATGCCGCACCCAGGCGGTGATGTTCAGCACCCCCCAGAGGATGAGCAGCAGCGACTGGCAGATGATAAACTCCCACGAACCGACCTTGGCGGCGATCCAGTCTGCCGCACGCTGGCCGATGGTAAGCTGTTCCCTGATCACTTCGTTGACATTCTTGATCGGCGGGTGCTGGTGCCGGTATCTGGGGGGGAAGGCGGGTACTTTCATGAATCACTCCTTGGCGCCGCGGGGGGCTGGTAATGCTGCCGGATCAAGGCTCTCTGTAAGAAAGTCTAGCGCCTATGTCCATTTAGTCCAGTTCGCCCGGCTGGCGCTTTTAGCAGAAACAGTGCCCGGCATCAGCGGGAGGAGATCAGGAAGAGTCGCCTGCTAATAAAAAGCGCTCCCTGGCTCCAAGATAGTGGTATATTTTAATAGCGGTTACGCAAACCTTATCTGCCAAGGAGAAAAGTCATGAGCAAGGGTGTGGACAGCAAGAAGGAAGTCAAAAAAGCGCCGACCAAGTCCCCGAAGGAGAAAAAGGCGGAGAAAAAGATCAAAAAAGCTGAAAAGAAGAAATAGCAGCGTGTCAGCAGGATTTGGCGAGGCGGAAAGCATGAAATTCACCCTGCTGACCCATTTCAAGGAGTTGCAGAAGCGCTCCAATACCGGCCGCCTGGTGGCGGAGGTGCTGGGGAGCGCAGTCGAGCAGCTCCGCTGGGACCGGCTCAATCCGCCCGCCAGACTGCTGGAGGAGATCGAGGCGGGCGGGGTGGCGCTCCTCTATCCCGGTAGTGCGGACGAGACGGGTGGGGATCTGACCGGGATAAAGCATGTTATCCTGATCGACAGCACCTGGCACGAAGCACGCAAGATCCACCAGAAGAGCCCTTACCTGCAGCAGGTCCGTCGTATCTCCCTGAAGCCGGCGGCAAAGTCCCGCTATAACCTGAGGAAGAATCAGAAGGAAGCGTGTCTCTGTACGGCCGAAGCGGTTATCGAGATTCTCCGGAGCATTGGCCGGGATGAAGATGCAGAGCGCTTGCAGCTGCATTTCCTGGCATTCATCAAGCCACCCGGCAGTAGCGATTGCCAGGGAGCTGCGGCTAATCTGCGGCGATAGTCTGCAAAAAGCGGTTCGACCCAGTCTCGGCGCCGCGCTCTTTTAATGAATTGCTACCTGGGTAGTAACATGCTATAACTGGTGAGCGCCTGAACCACAGGGACCAACCCTGTGGTTTTTTTTGTCGGCACAGAAAGAGAGTCACCGCATGATCAGTGCACACAATGTAAGTCTGGCCTATGGGAAACGGGTCATTTTCAGGGATGTCAACATCAAGTTCCTGCCAGGTAACTGTTACGGCCTCATCGGTGCCAACGGTGCCGGCAAATCGACCTTTCTCAAGATCCTTGCCGGGCTGACGGAGGCAGATTCAGGGAGTGTGTCGGTAGGGGCACGGGAGCGTATCGCGGTGCTGCAACAGGACCAGTTCGCCTTTGACGAATATACGGTCTTCCAGACCGTCATCATGGGGCATGCCCGGCTTTACGAAGTGATGACCGCCCGGGAGGCGATATATGCCAAAGCCGATTTTTCCGAAGCGGACGGCATCCGCTCAGCCGAACTGGAGGGGGAATTTGCCGAGATGAACGGCTATGAGGCCGAGGCTGAGGCAGCAGTGCTGCTGAATGGCTTAGGGATCCCAGAAGAGTTGCGCCAGAAGCAGATGAAGGAGCTGGAGGGGGGGGACAAGGTGCGGGTGCTGCTCGCCCAGGCGCTGTTCGGTAATCCGGACGTACTGCTGCTGGATGAACCGACCAATCACCTCGACCTGAAGACCATCGCCTGGCTGGAGGACTTTCTCTTCCGCTTCCCCAATACGGTCATAGTCGTCTCTCACGACCGCCACTTCCTCAACCAGGTCTGTACCCATGTGGCCGATATCGATTTCAGCCGGATCCAGGTCTATGTGGGGAACTACGATTTCTGGTACCAGGCGAGCCAACTGAACCTGAAGCAGAAGCAGGACGAGAACCGCAAGGTTACCGACCGGGCCAGCGAGTTGAAGGAGTTCATCCAGCGCTTCAGCTCCAACGCCTCAAAGGCACGGCAGGCGACCTCCCGCAAGCGGCTGCTGGAGAAGCTTACCCTGGAGGAGATGCCGGTCTCTTCCCGCAAATATCCTTATGTGCTCTTCAAGCCGGAGCGCCCCTGCGGCGATATCATCCTGGAGATCACTGACCTGGCCAAGGAGATCGATGGCGTGGCAGTACTGAAGGGGTTGACCCTCACCGTGCGTAAGGGGGACAAGATCGCCTTTGTCGGTGGCAACAGCCTGGCCAGGACCACCCTCTTCCAGATCCTGGCAGGGGAGCTGATGCCGGACAGCGGCAGTTTCCGCTGGGGGGTGACTATCACCAGCGCCTATTTCCCCAAGGAGAACGCCCCCTATTTCGCCAACGACCTGAACCTGATCGAGTGGCTCGGGCAGTATTCTCCACCCACAGAGGGTGAGTCGTTTGCCCGAGGTTTTCTCGGCCGGATGCTCTTTTCCGGCGACGAAGCGACCAAGAAGACCGCGGTCCTCTCAGGCGGGGAGCGGGTCCGCTGTATGCTCTCGCGGATGATGCTGGCCGGTGCCAATGCCCTGATCCTTGACGAACCGACCAATCACCTCGATCTGGAATCGATCACAGCGCTCAATAATGCACTGATCTCCTTCAGCGAGGTGATACTCTTTGCCTCCCATGACCACGAGTTTGTCGCTACCGTGGCGAACAGGATCGTCGAGATCACCCCCGGGGGGGTCATCGACCGGGCGATGGGGTTCGAGGAATATCTGGATAACGCCGAAGTGATAGAGTCGCGGGAGTTGCTCTGCCAGGGTAGGCGCGATCTAACGCTGTAGCGGTTCCGAAGGAGGGGATATGGAGAAAAAAGCAGAGCCTGAACTTTGTCGACTGCAGAAGCTGGTGGTTCCCCGCATCGACGACTCTCTGGACCATGGGCGGCCGGAGCTGCATGAAGGTGACGCAATAGCCATACTCATCTGGCAGCTCACCGACCTCGGTGCCAAGGTGATCGTCAACCAGCGATATCCGGCGCTCCTCTACCGGGATGAGTTACCGGCCGGGGCCTGTGCCGGCATGCACATGACCGGGTATGTGAAGCGCCTGCGCGAAGATGGCAAGCTGGATGTAACCTTGCGCAAGGTGGGGGCCGAGGGGGTGGCTGAGGCCAGAAGGGTGCTCCTTACGACACTGGCTGCCAATGGTGGCAGCCTCCCCCTGCATGACCAGAGCTCTCCGGCGACCATTCAGATGGTCCTCGGGATGAGCAAGAAGAGCTTCAAGAAAGCGGTGGGGGGGCTCTATAAAGATGGTCTGGTCACCTTGACCAGCGAAGGGGTCAGGTTGACAGACAAAGCCATGGAGAGGACTAGGTAACATTATCAGCTACGGGAGGGGAGGTTGTCTCAACCCCGTGTCTGCAGAGTCCTCTGCACCAGCAGCCGGAAGAGCTCTTCCATGGATAGTTGCACTTCGGCTGACTCGATGATGCCGAGGGCGCGGGCGATCGCCTCGAAGGTCGCCAGCCCTTCGGGATGGCTCTCTCTCCTGATCCCCCAGGCGGTCTTTGCCCCTTTTGGCAGTCGCACCATAATGGCATGTTCCAGCCCCGGGAGCCGCCGCCCCATCCGAGCAGCCTGGCGCCAGTTGCCATCCGGGACGACCAGGTCGACCGGTCGAGGGTCGCTGGCCAATAGTTCCCGACTCAGCTCCGCAACCCCTTCCCCGGGGTAGAGGAGCAGAGTCTGCCGCCCGCTGCCGGCAAGGTCGCTGAAGTCGAGCGGTTCTGCCAGCTTCCCCTGGATACGCAGTTCGCTGTTGGCGAGCATGGCCAGGGCGAGCGGCCCGGTGGCGGTCGGTTTGCTCCATTCACGCTGATGCATCACCAGGATGAGCCTGGTGGCAAGTGTGTGCCGTTCTATGGCGCTGCAGATGCAGAGGCGGCTATGGAGTCGGCATTGCGGGCAGCGTTCGCTACGTTTTGACCTGGTTCCCATAATAATCACCAGACTACCATAGAAAGGGAAAAGGTGACAGACTGCTTTATCCCGGTAATAGTCGCTCCCTTTGCTCGCTTGTTGACGAATCGGCTCGACTCAACTACAATGGCCAGGTATGCAGTTCAGTTCAGCAATATAGGGGTGGATTGAGGATGAAGAAACGGACCTTATACCGGGTAATCTTTACCAGCCAGAACAAGGTTTACGAGATCTACGCCCGCAAGGTGATTCAGGGAGAGATGTACGGTTTTGTCGAGGTCGAAGGGGTGCTGTTCGGGGAGAAGTCGTCGCTGGTGGTCGACCCTGGCGAAGAGCAGCTGAAGCACGAGTTCAGCGGCGTGAAGCGGAGCTTCCTGCCGTTTTCAGCCATCATCCGTATCGATGAAGTGGAGAAGGAGGGGGCAGCCAAGGTGCTGCAACTGGCCGGCAGCACCGAGACAGAACCGTCATCGACCCTCTATCCCTTTCCGGGCAAAGGGCCGAAAAAGCCTTGAGCCGTTCTGAACCCTTCTGCATAGAGAAAAAGCCCGCTGCCGCGGGCTTTTCTATTTACATCGTTCGCAGTGGCGAATATCGACCCGTTGCAGTTCGCAGCCGCAGCCGGTGCAGGCATTGAGCCACTCCGGGTGGCCGGCAGCGCTGGCGCGTTGCAACGCCTCCAGCCGCATCACCTCTGCCTCCATCTCGTCGTTGTAATGTGATTCAAACATGGAATCTGTATCCCCCGCTTAGCCAAAATAACGTGGCAGAGTTGCTAAGTCAAGGGGGAGTGCGGGTCGGAAGCAATGCTGAGGAACTTTATCCGGCCGGGAGCCGTTCTCCACCTGATGGTACTATTTCGGGAAGTTGCGTGAACTTCGCTGGTTTCTTTGTGCTGTCTGCTCTCCCTTGCGGTTGACCGGGGCGGACTGGCCGCTCTTGTGCGGTCCCCGTGCAGCAGACGGTGACGCGGTTCTACCGCTCTGGCCGGTCTGGTTGCTCTTCGGAGCAGCAGCTTTTCGTCCCGGCTGCGGTTGCCGGGGGGCACGGGCAAACTCTGCATCCTTCTTCGGTGGCGGTACCGCATAATCGAAACCGGTCACGGTGCGGCGCTCCAGCGATGTGCTGAGACTCTTTTCAATGGTGCGGACCATGGCGGCATCGTCACTTGTCACCAGGGTAAAGGCATCACCGCTTCTGGCGGCACGGCCGGTCCGACCGATCCGGTGCACGTAGGCTTCGGCGGTATCAGGGATGTCGTAGTTGATGACATGGGAAATCTGCGAGACATCGATCCCCCGCGCGGCAATATCAGTGGCGACGAGGATCTGGTAGGTACCGTCGCGGAAGCCATCCAGAGCAGCCTGGCGGCGGTTCTGGGAGAGATTACCCTGGATTGAAGCGGCCCGGTAACCTGCTTTTTCCAGCTGCTCCCCGAGGCGCTTGGCGCGGTGCTTGGTACGGGTGAAGATCAGTACCGATTCGGTGTCGGTATGATGCAGAAGTTCCAGCAGCAGAGCGGTCTTGAGGTGCTGCTCCACCGGATAGAGGGCATGGGTGACCGTAACTGGCGGAGCAGTGTTGCCGACCTGGACTGTGACCGGATCTTTCAGGATCTCCTGGGCCAGGGCCCGGATGTCGTTCGGCATGGTGGCCGAAAAGAGCAGGGTCTGGCGTTGCCTCGGGACCTGCTTGAGAATTCGCCGGATATCGGGGAGAAAGCCCATGTCGAACATCTGGTCGGCCTCATCCAGCACCAGTACCTCGATCTGGCTCAGATCGATGGTCCCCTGGGAGAGGTGGTCCAGCAGTCGGCCCGGACAGGCAACGACGATTTCCACCCCTTGCTTGAGCTTCTGCAGTTGGGGGTTGATATTTACCCCGCCATAGATGGTGATACTCCTTATCCGGGTTTTCAGCCCTAGGTCGCTGATCGACTCATGAATCTGCTCGGCGAGTTCACGGGTGGGGGCGATGATCAGGGCCCGGATCGGGCCGCGAGGACCGTTGACGAGGCGTTGGAGAATCGGCAGGGCAAAGGCGGCGGTCTTGCCGGTGCCGGTTTGCGCCAGCCCCATGACGTCGCGGCCGAGCATTATCGGCGGGATCGCCTCTTCCTGAATCGGGGTCGGGGTGGTATATCCCGCTGCCGTTACACCGGCAGCGATGAGGGGGTGAAAATTGAACTTGGTGAAATGCATGAAACTCCTTATTGGTTGACTGCTACTGCTCTTCTTCGGGAACGGGCTGCGCGGCACCCTCTTCGGTCTCGCCAACCTGTTTGGTCAGCTTCCGCTGCAGCTTCTCCTCATTCTTCTTCTGTCGCTCCAATTCCTTCTGCCGTTTCTGGAATTGATAATTCGGCTTTGCCATGCGGATATCGCTCCTCTGAAGTATATTGCGTGGGGACCAAGAAAAAAGCCCCGAGGAATCCCGGGGCTTTTTGTGTCTGCTGGAGACGTTGCTTAGACTCTGGTTACGTTCGCGGCCTGAAGCCCTTTCGGACCCTTGGTTACTTCAAACGTCACCCTATCGCCCTCAGCAAGGGATTTAAAACCGTCACCTGCGATGGCGGAAAAATGGCAGAATACATCGTCACCATTCTCCTGCTCGATAAAACCAAACCCCTTGCTGTCATTGAACCATTTTACTGTTCCGTTTACCATTTTTTTCTTTCTCCTGATGCTTCTCTTTGATTTTGACCGGAAAATTCCGATTCTTGTAACGACAGTAGCAGCTTTGTTCTATTAAAGTCAATCTATTTAAATATTCAGTTGGACTGCTGCTGTTACATTTGACAAGGGGGCTTCAGCTGATATTTGAGAATATCTCAAGTCACTCTATCAGCGCCCCGGTATGGTAATGCAGAGGCACTCCCCATGGGCATAGACGGTTTTCTTGCAGTAAATACGGCCATGCACCATCACCTTCCGCCCTTCAGCCGAGACGACCCGGCTCTCTACCGTCACTACCTTCTGCAGCGGCAACAGGCTCTTGAAGTTGACATTCAGGTTGCCTACCACGATCGGGTGTCCAGCTGCCCAGGCTGCCAACCCGAGCACCTCGTCCAGCACTGCGGCCATCGAACCGCCATGGGCATGCCCCGGAGGCCCCTCTGTCTCCGGACCGAACCAGATGCGCGCCTGCAGATTGTTCTCTCTATCGCGGAAATAGCGGACCCGGAAGCGGTTGCCGTCCGGCTCGCCTGAGACGAAACGGAGCGACTCCCCCACCAGGGAGGGGGCGTCAAAAGCGACCCAGTCAGGTTCACCCCCCAGGTCGACCGGTTTATCTGATGGATATGCAGTCTTGTTGTTGGTTGTTTGTACCACTACTACCTCCGGAATAAGAATATAGTTGCGTCGCTCTCAAGCTTCTTGCCATGGAGAAAAAGGTCATCTGCCACAGCACTTCTTGTATTTCAGGCCGCTGTTGCAATTGCACGGGTCATTCCGCCCGATCTTGTTCACCTGTAGCGGTTTCGGCTTGACGGTCGCCCCTTCGGTGAAGTACCAGCACTCTTTCTCTTTGATAAAGCGGGCTGCCTCATGGTGCTGGCGTGCAACCCCCTTTTCACTGAAGCGGGCGATAAACTCCACCTCGCCGCGCTGATCGGTCTTCCCCCCCTTGTCGGTGGCGATGATCTCCAGCCCCTGCCAGTCAGAGTTTTCAGCCCAGGCACGGGTCCCCTGATGGTCATAATTATGGCGATGGTCGGGATGGGTAGTGTTGAAGATGAACTCGATATTGACGCCTACATAGGCAGAGTATCTGGCCCTCATCAGCTGTTCGGCTGTTTCGGCCAGCTTTTCCCCGCTGATTATCGGGGCGCAACATTCGGCAGCACTGCTGCCGCTACCGCAAGGGCATTGCTCCATCGGGTTATCTCCTTACCGGTTATTGAATATGGAAAACAGGCGACATTATATGTAATTCCGGTAGAAAAAAGCCAGCCTTATTCAGTTAAATTTTTCTGTAGATGGGGGATATCCCGATTTGCATTATTGTGCTAAGGGACGAAACTGTTCATAATAATATGAATAATAAATCGAGATGAGTTGCAGCGGAGAAATAATGCAAAAAATCGTCCTGCTCTGGTTTGTCCTCTTCACCCTCTCAGGTTGCATCAGTAAGGATTGGCGGAGTGCCAGCCGGGAGTCGGCCGGTATTGCCCCTGACCCTAAGGTGGCACGGGAAGCGATACTGCAGGTGTATGGCGCCTCCACCTGGGGGTGGCGGGGGTGGTTCGCCATCCATACCTGGATCGCTGCCAAGCATACGGATGAACAGACTTATACCGTCTACGAGGTGATCGGCTGGCGGCAGCGCCGTGGACTGCCGGTGGTGCGGATCGAGCCTGATCTGCCGGACCGTTTCTGGTTCGGTGAACGGCCGCGGCTCTTACAGGAGCAACGAGGTGCCGGCGTGGATGAGTTGATAATTGCAGTCGACCGGGCCGCCCGCTCCTATCCCTGGCCCGATACCTACAACGCCTTTCCCGGCCCGAACAGCAACACCTTCACCGCCTGGATTGCCAGGCAGGTACCTGCCCTGAAGCTATCCCTCCCCTTCTCCGCTATAGGCAGCGGATATGCAGATAATCCCTAACCATACAAATCTTCTGGCTATTTAAAACTATTTGACAGTCATTTTCAATTGAGCTATGCTTTACTCAAAAGAGGTTGAAAGGAGGGGATGGTCATGAGAACGATTAACAGGTTGGCAACTTCGCTGGTTACTCTGCTTGCCGCAGTTTTGTTCACGGCAACTTTGGTATTGGCCGCATCAGTTGAGATAAAGGCCAAGGAGGGGGTAGGGAGTTTTCTGACCGATGAGAAGGGGATGACGCTTTATATGTTCAAGAAGGATAGTACAGGCAAAAGCGCCTGTGTCGGTCCTTGCGTGGAGAAGTGGCCGCTCTTTTTCGTGGAGAATCTAACCGCTGCAGAGGGATTGGTCGGAAATGATTTTGCCTTTATCAAGCGGGACGACGGCAAATTGCAAACCACCTACAAAGGGGCGCCGCTCTACTATTTTTTCCAGGATAAAGTTGCCGGCGATCTCAAGGGGCAGGGGTTCAACAATGTCTGGTATATTGTGGCTCCCTAGTTACGCCATGCAAAATGCGGTAAAATGCTCCCCATCAAGTGAATTATTAAACAGTTGACGGGGAGCTGCTATTTTGTGCAGCCAAACTTCATCGTAGTCAACGGTCTATCTAGCAGGGTGACTCTGCCAACAGCTCCTGCCGCTGCTCTGGCGGAAGGCTCTGCAGATACTCCAGCATCCCCCGCAGGGTATTGCCGAAGAAATAGCGTTCCCGCGCCTGGATATCGGTCGGCAGTCTGCTGACGTTGCAATACACTTCATCATGTTCGGTAAGCCAGGCAATCAGCTGCTCCTCCTGGTCCGCCCCCTCGACAGATGCAACGGTAGCGATCCCCTTGAGCCAGAGAAGTAGCTGTCCCCGTGCGATTTGCAGGTGGGCAATAGCATCCTCCACCAGTCCGTAGTGGGCAAAGACCAGCCGCTGCGGAGCAAGGGCGAGCATCCGGTCTATGGAGTCGAGGGCCACCTCCAGAATGAAGCGTGGTGGCGTAGCAGGCCGCATGAAGATACCGCCGGCCACCTCGCTCCTGACTCCTGCCACCTCGCCGCCGAAGAGGAGCTCGTCCAGCAGGTAGGAACAGTGGTGCTGGGCATGGCCAGGGGTGAGAAAGGAGCGGATGCCGGTATGACCGATCAGCTCCTCGAAGCGGATCCGTTCGGCCGGGATCGGGACGATCTCACCATAGACCTCGGCCAGCTTGCCGAGCACCTGGCGGGACCCCTGCCAGAGCTTCTCCGGTGCCACCAGATGGCGGATGCCGTCGGGGTGACAGATAACTGTCGCAGCTGGATATGCTTGCAGCAGCATCCCTGCTCCACCGGCATGGTCGATATGGATATGGGTCAAGAGGATGTAATCGAGCCGGGCAACCCCCAACCGGCGGAGTTCAGCCAGCAGATGCGGGATCGTCGAGAGGGGGCCGGGATCGACCAGGATGGTGAACTCCTCCCCCTGGTAGAGCCAGGAGCTGATGAATTTCCGGAACCCCTCCAGCTCAGGGAGGTCAAGGTCGATGCAGGTAAGTCTGGTCATATCCATTAAGCTGCTCCTTCAAAATGGGTCTGCGGGAGAGGATGATCGTGTTGCGATTGTTGCCTGAAACGAGCCGCTTGTCAACACTGCTGCTCGCATGCCAGAGGAAGGGAGCTGCCGGCTAGCTTCTGCCACGGCAGCAGAATAGATAGGCCGACAGGGTTTCCTTTGGCAGATTTTATAGTATCCTGATAACAGAGGAGGCATTGCCGGCAGATTGTCGAATTGTCTTGTGCAGGCTTCATGCTATTGATCATACCGATAACCACTGAAGGGGAACGCCATGGCATGGTTGATTGCCAAGCTCCCAGGGATCAAACTTGCGTTATTCCTGGCCTTACTGTTACTGCTAAGCGCAATCGGTGTCGTTTATCCACATAGCACTGACCCTCTGCTCGATCATCAGCATGACGCCTCACCTCTCCCCGGAGATGCGGCCAAGGCCGGTCTGGAGGAGAGACTTGGTGCCAGGCTGCCGCTCGAACTGATGTTCAGAGATGAGACCGGTCGTCAGGTTCGTCTGGCCGAACTGGTGACCATGCCGACCATTATCCTGCCGGTCTACTATAGCTGCACCAATGTCTGCAACTTCCTCCAGCAGGGTCTGGCAACAGCGTTGCCGGCAGTCAAACGGCAGCCTGGCAGGGAATACCGGGTCATCTCGGTAAGTTTTGACGAGACCGAGACCCCGGCACTGGCAATGAAATACAAAAAGACCTATCTGACCGTCATGAATTCCCCTTTCCCGGAGGATGGCTGGCGCTTTCTCACCGGGGATTCGACCAACATCAGGCGCCTGACAGATCCGGCCGGATACCGTTTCCAGCGCCAGGGGAGGGATTTCGTCCACCCGGTGGTGAGTCTGGTGGTAAGCCGGGACGGCACCATAGTCCGCTATCTTTACGGCACATCCTTTCTCCCCAAGGATATTACCCTGGCTCTGCTGGAGGCACAAGACGGGAGAGTAGGGGGGGCGATCCACAAGGTGGTCGACTACTGCTTCTCCTTTGATCCGCAGGGGAAGACCTATGTCTTCAACCTGTTGCGGGTCACGGCCACGGTGATCATCCTGACCGGTGCCAGCTTGCTCGCTTTTCTGCTGCTGACCGGGAGGAAAAAATGAGCGACTACGGCGGCGGGATGTCAATACCGGAAAAGATACCTGGTACCGGTCGCGGTGGGTTCTGGGACGATAGCGGCAAGCGCGGTATCACTGCCTGGCTCTTCTCCACTGACCATAAACGGATCGGTCTGCTCTATTTCTATTCGGTACTCGGCTTCTTTCTGCTGGCGGTCATCCTCGGGCTGTTGCTGCGCATCGAGCTGATGGCGCCGGGGCGGACCATCATGGGGGCACAGAGCTACAATGCTCTCTTTACCGTGCATGGCGTGCTGATGATCTTCCTCTTCATCATCCCCGGCTTCCCCGGCGCCTTCGGTAACCTGGTCATGCCGCTGCAGATAGGTGCCCGGGATGTTGCCTTCCCCAGGCTCAACCTCTTCTCCTGGTGGATATATATAAGTGGCGCAGCAGTGATCATCACCTCGCTCTTCACCGGTGGCGGCCCGCCTGACACCGGCTGGACCTTTTATCTCCCCTTCAGCAGCCGGACCGGAACCAATGTCTCGCTGGCGGTCTTCGGCGTCTTTCTGGTCGGTTTCTCCTCGATACTGACCGGGCTCAACTTCATCACTACCATCCATCGCCTGCGGGCCGAGGGGATGAGCTGGGGGAGGCTGCCGCTCTTTGTCTGGTCCCTCTATGCCACGGCCTGGGTACAGCTCCTGGCGACCCCGGTACTGGGGATAACCCTGCTGCTGATCATCGCAGAACGGCTGCTCGGCACCGGCCTGTTCGAACCTGCCATGGGCGGGGACCCGATCATGTATCAGCATCTCTTCTGGATATACTCCCATCCGGCGGTCTATATCATGATCCTGCCCGCCATGGGGGTGATCTCGGAGATATTCCCGGTCTTCAGCCGGAAACCGATCTTCGGCTACAAGATGATCGCCTTCTCCAGCCTCGCCATTGCAGCTGCAGGATCGCTGGTCTGGGCGCACCACATGTTCACCAGCGGCATGAGCGACACCGCCATCCTGGTCTTCTCCTTCCTCACCTTTGTGGTAGCCATCCCCTCAGCCATCAAGGTCTTCAACTGGGTCTCGACCCTCTACCGGGGGTCGATCTCCCTGGAAGCACCGATGCTCTTCTCCCTCGCCTTCATCATCCTCTTCTCCATCGGTGGGCTGACCGGACTGGTGCAGGGGGCGGCCGCCACCGACATCCATGTCCATGACACCCAGTTCATCGTCGGCCATTTCCACTATGTCATCTTCGGCGGCTCCGGCTTCGCCTTCTTCGCTGCCATGCACTACTGGTTGCCTAAGTTCTACGGCCGTTGCTATCGGGAACGACCGGCTGTCATCGCCTGGGCCATGATGTTCGTCGGCTTCAATATCACCTACTTCACCATGATAATATTGGGGCTCAAGGGGATGCCCCGCCGCTACTACGACTATCTCCCTGAATTCGCCCCGCTCAACCTCCTCTCCACAATCGGCAGCTGGCTGCTGGCGGCAGGGCTGATACTGCTCCTGGTTAACCTCTTCCGCGGCCTGCTCTGGGGAGCTGCAGTTGACAGCAACCCCTGGGGGGGAGCGACCCTGGAGTGGAGCATCCCGACCCCGCCGCCGACCGAGAATTTCGCCGCAGAGCCGGTCGTGACCCACGGGCCATACGACTTCAAGGGGCGAGGTATTCCATGAGCAGCGCCATGCATAACGACAATGCCGCTGCCAAGCTCGGGATGTGGCTCTTCCTCTTCACCGAGATCCTCCTCTTCGGCGGACTGTTCCTCCTTTACGCGGTCTATCTGGCCCGCTACCCGGTTGAATTCAGCGCTGCCGGCCGGCAGATGCATATCGTCTTCGGTACGCTCAACACGGTGATTCTGCTCAGCAGCAGCCTGCTGGCCGCCATGGCGGTCACTGCAAGCCAGCGGGGGGAGCAGCAGCGGGTGCTCTGGCTGCTGGCCGGAACGATTTGCTGTGCCGCGATATTTCTCGGCAACAAATATATCGAATGGAGCGCCGAGATCGGCCATGGCAACTACCCCGGCTCCCCCCGACTGGCCGCCGGTCCGCCAGGGGAGTCGGTCTTTTTCAGTATCTACTATCTGACGGCCGGTCTGCATGGCCTGCATGTCCTGGTGGGCGGAATCCTCCTGACTTGGATACTTGTCAAGGTGCAGCGAGGCAGCATCCGGGCCGGCAACGATATCCTGCTGGAGAATGGCGCCCTCTACTGGCACCTGGTCGATCTGGTCTGGATATTCATCTTTCCGCTCTACTACCTGATCCTCTAGGAGACATCGATGCCATCCGCTGGAGTTGATAGAGATAGGATAAGTTACGCAAGACTGACAGCAGTCTGGCTGCTGCTCATCTGCCTGACTGCCCTGACAGTATGGGTCTCCAGGCTCGACCTCGGGGTGAACCGGGTCTGGGGGGCGCTGGCCATCGCTTCAGTCAAGGCGGGGCTGGTGATCGCCTTTTTTATGCATATGAAGTATGAGGGGCGCCTGCTCCGCTGGCTCCTCTTCATTGCGCTTATCACCCTGGCAATCTTTATCGGCTTCACCTTTTTCGACGTGCTCTATCGCTGAGGAGCTTCATGCCACAAAAGCTCATGACAACAACCGAGGCGGTCGACCCGGTATTCATCTTCATCTTCGGCATATCAATCGTGCTGCTGTTAGCCATCACAGCTGTAATGGTAGGCTTTGTCATCCGTTACCACCGCTCCCGCGCCCCGGAACCGACCTCTGCAGCTGCCGGCAATCTCTGGCTGGAGATCGTCTGGACCATCCTGCCGACAGTACTGGTGATGGTTATGTTCTATTACGGTTGGGCCGGTTACCTGGCGCTGCGCAATGTCCCGCCAGGGGCGCTGCCGGTGACGGCCACCGCCAGCATGTGGTCCTGGAGCTTCAGTTATGCCAACGGCAAGACCAGCCCCAGACTCTATGTGCCGGTTGGTAAGCCGGTGGTGGTGAACCTGGTCTCCAGGGATGTCCTGCACGGCTTCTACATCCCTGCCTTCCGGATCAAGCGGGATGTGGTGCCGGGTATGAAGAACCATGTCTGGTTCATGGCCCCCAAGGCGGCCAATTATGACCTCTTCTGCTCGGTTTACTGCGGCACCGGTCATTCGGCAATGATCACCACTGTGGTGGCGCTACCGCCGGAGAAGTTCGCCGAATGGCTGCAGCAAAGTGGCGACAACGAAAATCCGGCGCTAGGTTTGATGGAAAAGCTCGGCTGCCTTGGCTGTCACTCCTTAGATGGCAGCCCCAGGATCGGACCGACCTTCAAGGGTCTTTATGGTCGGCAGTTCCGGGTCACACAGAACGGTACTCTGTTAACCATCACCGCGGACGAAACTTATCTGCGGGAGTCGATCCGTGCCCCGTCAGCAAAGATAGTCGAGGGGTATCAGCCGATAATGCCGACCTACCCCGGTTTGACCGATGCAGAGGTGGAGAGCATGGTGGAATACATCGAGAATCTGCAATGAGCAGCGTGCTGATTCTGCTCTACCGGCCGAGGCTGGCGATATTGAACGGTATTGCTGCGGCATCCGGGTACCTGCTATTTCCCTGCGGGACAGTATGGCATGAACTTTTTGCGGCAATGGCCGGGGTGGCTGCTCTGGCTGCAGGGGGATCAGCCCTGAACCAGGTACTTGAGCGGGATATCGATGCCAAGATGGAGCGGACCAGGGGGCGTCCTATTCCGGGCAAGAAGATTTCGGCTCGGCAGGGTGCCGTAATCGGTGCTCTTGCAATAGTGACAGGACTGTTGCTGCTCGGCTGCCTGGGACGGGTCCCGCTCCTCTTGGGAGGCGCGGCTCTGGCATGGTATCTGGCCATCTACACACCGCTCAAGCGCTACACCTCGCTCGCCCTGCTGTTCGGAGCTGTTTCCGGAGCTATCCCGCCGATGATCGGCTGGTGCAGCGCCGGGGGTGAGCTGTCCGATTATCGGATTGTCCTTCTGGCAGGCACCTTCTTCCTCTGGCAGATACCACATTTCTGGTTTCTGCAGCGTCGCCACAGCGACGACTATAGCCGGGCCGGCATCCCCCTCTTCATGCCGACCGGCGGCCCCTGCCGCGTAATCTCTCTCTGCAGGCTCTGGCTCGGGGCGTTGCTGGTGCTCCTGCTGCTGCTGCCGCTATTCGGCATCATCACGCCACTGAACGCCATCCCTCTCGTTACTCTGCCGACCATCTTGATTATCTTCATGAAACGGCATGAATCGAGGCTATTTGCCGGTCTCAACCTCTTCCCGCTGCTCTTGACCCTGGCAATCCTTTTCCAGCGCTGAAGACGAGATGTTGCTGGCCTGGCGCAACACCAGTATGCTAGAATAGCATCATGTTCAAGGGGATATTCTGGGATAACGACGGGGTTCTGATGGAGACCGAACTGCTCTATTTCCGCGCCAATGCCGAAGCGCTGGCAGGGATCGGTCTGGAGCTGAGTCTGGCGGAATTTTGCGAGATTTCCTTGCGCCGTGGGGAAAGCGTCCTGCAGCTTGCCGCAACCAGGGAAGATGAGCTGCGGCAATGGCGCGACAGCCGCTATCTGGAGCTTCTGGCCGCAGAGGCACGTGTCATCCCCGGGGTGGCGATGACACTGGCAGAGCTTCATGGCCGGCAGCCGATGGCGATTGTGACCAGCTGCCGGAGAGAGAATTTTCTAAAGATGCACCGCAACAGCGAACTGCTCGGCTATTTCGACTTTATCCTGACCCGCGAAGACTATAGAAACTCCAAACCTGATCCAGAGCCTTATCTGACCGCCTGTGCCCGGGCCGGTCTCGCGCCGGAAGACTGCCTGGCCGTGGAGGATTCGGAACGGGGGGTAAGGGCAGCCGCAGCCGCCGGTCTCGCAGTAGTGGCTATTCCGGGCGAACTGAACAGCGGCGGCGATTTCAGCGCCGCCCGCTGGCGGTTGGAGCGGATCGAGCAGCTACCGCAACTGCTTAGACTCCGCTGAATAGAGGGGAAACTCTCTCCCGATCAGTCCTGAGTAGAAAAGGTCTGGTTCTCCTGCTCTGCCACGCGGATGAAGGTGGTCCGCTTGGTCAGTTCCCGCAGTGCCGAGGCGCCGACATAGGTGCAGGCGGAACGGACCCCGCCAAGTATCTCCCGGACGGTCTCCTCGATCGCCCCCCGGTATGGGACCTCGACGGTCTTCCCTTCCGAGGCGCGATACTCGGCTACACCGCCGCTATGCTTGGCCATGGCCGTAGTCGAACTCATTCCGTAAAATAGCTTGTACTGCTGCCCCCCCCGTTCGACAATCTGCCCATCGCTCTCATCGTGCCCCGCCAGCATGCCGCCGAGCATGACGAAATCGGCGCCGCCACCAAACGCCTTGGCTATGTCGCCGGGGCAGATACAGCCGCCGTCGGAGATGATCCTCCCCCCTAATCCATGGGCGGCATCGGCGCATTCGATAACTGCAGACAGCTGTGGGTAGCCGACTCCGGCCTTGACCCGGGTGGTGCAGACCGAACCTGGCCCGATCCCCACCTTGACGATATCGGCACCAGAGAGGAGGAGCTCCTCCACCATCTCGCCGGTCACCACGTTCCCTGCCACAATAGTCTTCTCGGCAAAGGCGCCCCGGACCTTGCCGACATATTCGACAAAGCTCTCGGTATAGCCGTTGGCCACATCGAGACAGATGAACTCCAGTTGCGGGTGTGCTGCCATTATCTGGCGCAGCTTGTCAAAGTCTTCATCGGCGCTGCCGGCACTAACCATGATGCGGGAAAAGATGTCACTGTCACAGCTGCCGAGGAACTCTCCCCATTGCGCAGGGGTGTAATGTTTATGGATGGCAGTCAGCATGCCGTGACTGGCAAGGACCCTGGCTACCGCAAAGGTGCCGATCGAGTCCATGTTGGCGGCGATCACCGGTACACCGGACCACTCCCGTTGGCTATGGAGAAATCTGAAGGTCCTGGTGAGATCGACCTGGGAGCGACTCTTCAGGTTCGAACGTTTCGGCCGTATCAGGACATCCTTGAAACCGAGCTTCAGGTCTGATTCGATGAACATGCTTCACCTCGCTGGCTATATTCTGCACTCTACAAGGGTATCTCACTGTGGTGCATAAACAATGGGGAAAGATAATTTGTTTGCGAATATTATCTGTCCGGCAATATGCAAAAGAGCTCTATCGCTATGTACCGGCAGGGGTTTAGTCGGGATGGGACCGGTTGAATGCACTGGAGAAGGGGGTGCGGATAACTCTTGACTCGGCATGCGGTTTGCGCGAAACTTTAATTAAAGCAGGAGATATAAACTGTTACTGGACGTGCAGAGAAAGGGGTGCGTCATGAAAGTCATAAAGGAACATGCCGTAGTAAAAAGCTTTGCCATGCCGAGTGAGGTGAGGACCTTCCCGCATGGCAGGCTTGAACTGTTGCAGGTAGGTGGGGCAACCATCGGGAGGGCCATATTTGAACCTGGCTGGCGCTGGAAAACCTCGGTGCAGCCGCTGGTAAATACCGATAGTTGCGAGGCGCCGCACTTCCAGTACCATCTCTCAGGAAAACTGCATGTGGTGATGGACGACGGCAGCGAATTCGACTGCAAGGCTGGCGATGTGTCGCTGTTGCCGACCGGACACGATGCCTGGGTGGTGGGGGATGAGCCGGCTGTAGTAGTAGACTTCCAGGGGATGGTAGATTATGCGAAAGCGGCCCACTAGCAAGGCAATCTGTTGATTAATAAATAATATGTATGGCGGCCGGCGGCCGTCTTTTTTTTGCCTGGGCAGTAAAATAATCGAGTTTGGATGTTGACCCGATGACAATCTCCATCTCTATGTTAGGCTGGTGATAAGGGGAGTTAAACTGTCTCAGGAGGTGGGGAATGGGGGTCATCTGGAAGAATGAGTTCAGTATCGGCATATATGAGATAGATTCCCAGCACCAGGAGCTGTTTGCCCGACTTGACCGTTTCATCTCTGCAATCGAGCAAGGGATAGGGGCATCCCAGGTGGCGCAGCTGCTCGATTTTCTGGACGACTATAGCAAGCGGCATTTCATGGCTGAGGAGCTTCTGCAGAAACAGATCGACTACCCGCATCTAGCCATGCACGAGAGCGAGCATGCGAGTTTTCTAGTCGAACTGAAACGCCTGCGGAAGCGGCTCGACGAGGGGGGAGCTACTCCTCGGCTGGCCCATCTTGCCCAGGAAGTACTGGAAAAGTGGCTGATCCAGCACATCTGCAAGATCGACAAGGTACTCGGAGTATTTTTCAATGAGCATCGCCAGGCTGAATGGGAACAATATCTAAAGGATCACTTCTGAATCGGCACTAAATTTTAAAATAGCTTCGAATATAACAACAGGGGGGCTTTGGGCCCCCCTGATTAAATTCATGGTGCAGATTGCCAGCTACTAGAGTATTTCGTCGAGGATCACCTCAAAGTTGAGGTCCTCACCGGCCAGAGGGTGATTGGAGTCGAAGGTGACACTCCCTTCGCTGACATCTATCACCCTGACGCCGATCGACTCTTCGTCTTCATTGGAGAGGACGTATTCAGCCCCGACCTGAGGGTCCAGCCCCTCCGGCAGGTCGCTGCGCGGCACAGCAAAGACCTTCTCTTCGTCGTAATCGCCAAAGGCTTCTGCGGCAGGGATACTCACCTTTCTACTCTCTCCACGGGTCATACCGACCAAAGCCGCTTCGATCTGCGGGAAAAAATCGCCATCGCCGATGGTCAACTCCATCGGCCCGTTTTCACAGCCATGGCTGCCGCAGCCGCACGAGCCGGAATCGTGCTCTGGAGCGCATTCGGCAGAATCACATTCAGCTGGATCGCAGTCGCCATTCTCCAGTGTTGAGTCAAAGATGGTGCCATCTTCCAGGGTGCCGGTGAAATTGATCCTGACCCGATCCCCTTTTTGCGCCTGTGTCATGTTTGTGCCTTTCTTGATGTTGTGACTGTCAGTTTGTATATAGTTACCTTAAAATTAAGATTACGAAGAAATACCGGTAGCAGTCCAGAAAAAAATGCACTGCTCGCAAAAATTGCTGCGGCTGGGTTCTGATTTACTCCTATCTCCCTGCCTGGCGCCGGACTGTGATCGATTCGCCACCGATCCCCCAGTTATCGGTCTCCACCTCGTCGATGACCACCACCGTGGTGGCCGGGTTTTTCCCCAGGATGTCGACCAGCAGCTGGGTCGCCCCCTTGATCAGGGCCGCTTTCTGTTCGCTAGTAGCACCTTCACGGGTAATCTTGATGTTGACATAGGGCATGGGATGTTCCTCCTTTGCTAAAGTATTGCCAGCGGCAGTAGCATGTCAAGATTTAATGAAAGGGGCGGGGGAATTTTCCCCCTATATTTGTTGCAACGGTAGAGATGTTTTTCTTGACTCTCAGCAAAGGTCACGTTATCTAATCGATTAAGAAAATTTCAGGAGGGGACCAGGGATGGATTGCATGGATATCTATCAAGCCGCCTTTGACGGGAAAGACCGTCAGGCGGCATTGCGCGTTTCAGGGGTTAATATTGCCGATATAGGTAATCTGGTATATTACCTATATCAGCAGTAAGTTACTTATATCTGCAATATACTTCCTATATACGGAAACTCGTCAATAACTAGTTGAGCAATGAAATATGAATAAATCACAACGACCTCTTTCAAAAAAACAACTGTCTGAACTCAAAGGTTATATTGCCCTTGGCGTAACCATAGGCCGTGCAGTATTTTTTCTCATCGTGACTGCTATCCTTCTCACCCTTTCACGAAAAATCTATTTATTATTCGTATGGCCCCTGCCCAATGGTTCACATCCCGTCTGGTGGATTATTCCTCCGGCCTGCGTCATGGCATGGGTTTACAAAATATCTGCCAGATGGACAGGCGGAAGAGATTTCAGAAACAAGGTAAGAGAGGATGTAAAACAAGGAATTCTTTCCATCACTCAAGTTGATATCGTTGACGCTATCGAAATTGAGGAGATTGAGGATGAGGGTCCGACCTACTTCGTTGAGACCGCTGATGGGCAAACAATGCTGTTTACAGGTCAATACCTAGAGAGCTATAGACGGAAAGGGTTTCCCTGGAAATCATTTGAAATACGTGAAGCGCTCAACTCTAAAGTATTTTTCGGACTTTCGCCCTTGGCGAAGCCTTTAAATCCATCCTTGATCAGGGCTCCGCTTTCCTGGGATGAGTATAAGACGCTGACGACCAAGATCAAAAAGTATGGGGTGCTTGAGGTTCCATTTGAAAGCCTGAAAGAGCAGTGCGCCCAACTCGCGCCAGGACCGGAGGCGATAAACCCGCCCCGGTCAGGCTTGTGACGTTAGATAATGAATAAGGCGACTGATGATGAATAATATAAAGACCATTTTGGGTATCATAGTCCTGACGATCCTATTTCCCTCTCTAGTATTTGCAGACGGTGGTGGGCCGCTTCTGCTTATATTCAACTTCCTTGCTTTCCTCTATGGCAGCATCCTTATTATCCTCGTTGAGTGGTTTCTATATGTTCGTCTAGCATCCGTTCCGAGGGATTTGGCTTTTTTTGATTCACTAGTCGCCAACGTACTTTCAACAATCGTCGTGGGGTTCGGGTTCCCATTTGCAATAGGATTTATTGGCTACTTAGGCAGTGTTGTCTCTACTGAGGTTGGCGATGTGTCCATGGCCCTCGGAACATGGGTGTATGGGAACATGAAGTATCCAAAGTTATCAATGTCGATGACCGCGTTTTGGTTAAGTGTCACGTTTTATTTGACAGTTCGATATGAAGCAAAAGTTACATGCAATCGGTGGAACGGTCGAGGGTTCACGGGCAAGATTAGTCCAGAGAAATTGAGCTGGTACTGCAACAGTATTACTTACGCAGGGCTATTCATATTTTTCCTTGTTGCATGGGTATTCGAGAAAAATCATTTCTAACCAGGCAGAAGCACCGGCCTGAAACCGCCGGTGTTCTCCCGAACCGTTGAACGAAAAAAATCGAATCATCGCAGTTTGAGGTATTTCGAATGAGTTCTGTTTATGAACAACTAAACCAATTCGGCTGGGATGAATGGTTTGATGCAAAGGCAGAAGAAAATGGCTTGGCAGGAAAAGGGCTTGCACGTGTTGTTGCGGTGGACCGTGACCAACTTCTTGTAATAAATGAGTCTGGTGAATTTCGCGCAAAACTTGCCGGCCGTTTTCTATATACAACTGAGCGACCGAGTGATTTCCCATGTATTGGAGACTGGGTATGCATTCAACAGAGCGGCTCTGACGATTTTGCAATAATCCATGACGTCATCCCGAGAAAGTCGTTTCTTCGGCGCAAGGCTGCAGGAGATACCATTGAATACCAGATGATAGCGGCGAATATTGACGTGGCGTTAATAGTCCAGTCCTGTCAGTTCGACTTCAATGTTAACAGGCTTGAGCGTTACCTGGTAATGGTGAGAAACGGGCAAGTAGAACCTGTCGTCATACTCACAAAAACTGACCTGATCAGTCCTGAAACGCTCCAAGGACTAATTGATGAAATCAGAGATGCCGGAATAACTACCGAGATAATCGCGCTCAGTAATATCACCGGTGAAGGGGTTAACAAGGTGCGCGACATTCTACAATCCGGGAAAACCTACTGTCTTTTAGGTTCATCAGGGGTTGGCAAGAGCACTTTAATAAACCAGCTGATAGGCCGTCAAATAGTTGAGACCAAAATGGTGAGTGGTACTGGAGAAGGACGACATACGACGGTGCGGCGCGAACTCATACTGTTGAGTAATGGTGCAATGCTGATTGATAATCCTGGAATGCGTGAGTTTGGCATTATGGGGGCTGAGGAAGGTTTGGGCGACAGCTTTGCTGATATCTACAGGTTAGCAGCGAAATGCAAATATCGTGATTGCTCGCACTCGAATGAAAAAGGTTGTGCTGTTTTGGGCGCAGTCGAGGAGGGAAGCCTCCATCTGGCACACTATCAGAACTTTATCAAATTAAGGAGTGAAGCAGAGTTTCATGACCTGTCGTATCTTGAAAAACGAAACAGAGATAAGGCCTTTGGTCGCTACATCAAGTCTGTGAAGAAAGATCTGGGAATCAAGCGTAAATAAAGAGGAAAATAAAGGGGTATTTCCCATTTATTACAAGGACAACTGAAAGAGGATTTGCCAACAAGGCAGAAGCACCGGCATAAAAACCGCTGGTGATCTCCCGATACGTTGGATGAAATTATGTGGAGTAAATATGTCGATGAACGATTATTCGGATTAAGACTACTATTGTCAAAATGGTAATAATCCTACGCAGCCTGCGAAAGTGGCTGCACTTGACGCACTTTCTGCACCATTGCTTTTTCAGCAGTCTTCAAATCGTAGCTGGTTTGCAGGTTCATCCAGTAGCTCGGCGTCTGCCCAAATGCCTTGCCGAAAAGTAGTGCCAGTTCAGCAGTGACAGGACGAGTCCCCTTGATAACATGCGAAACTCGCATAGGCGAAACGCCGATAGCCTGAGCAAAGGCATTCTGTGAGATGCCAAGTTCATCAACTATTTCTTTCAGGAATACGCCGGGATGGATGGGGGGAAGACCATTCTTTATCGTCATGAGATTTCTCCTTAATGATAGTCGGTTATTTCAACATCTGTTGCTTCACCGTTGGTAAAATTAAAGCATATACGCCACTGGTCATTAATCCTGATACTCCACTCCCCTCCCCTGTTGCCGGAAAGGGCTTCAAGGCGGTTTGATGGTGGCATCAACAAATCCGAAACCTCGCGTGCGTTGTCCAGCTGCGTCAGACGCATGATCGCACGGGTAATAATTTCTGTAGGGAGCTTTTTGGACTTCCCCGTCGCAAAGAGTTTTTCCGTTTCCTTGTTTGCGAACGATGCAATCATGAGTTAAATATAAACAAATTGTTTATACGCGTCAATAGAGAAAATGAACTTCCAACAACTCGGCGCCACACGGTCTTCGCTACGCTCCGCCGGTGCGCCTTTTACCGTTATCCGGTGAAAATTACGACAGACAAAAGGGGACAAACTTCCTTATTTATTGTGCATAAGATTTGTCTGCCCCATTAGTAATCAGATATAAAAGTAGCTGCCTAATCGTCCCCTTCATCTCCTGCCATTGTGTCGAGATGGTGCAGCTCTTCATGTTTCTTGAATGCCACCATCGCACCGATGAAGATAAAGAAGACAATAGCGGTGAATAACAATATGAACGCTTTCATGACCATTACCCCCTTTCATTTCTTGCTTTCCCCTTTTAATTAGATTATACCACTTGTCCTGGGGAATAAGCGAGTAGCAAGATGCAGCTGAAGCAGCACTTCAAGAGCAGGCCATTATCAACAACGGAGGTGTACCATGAAGAACCGGCATTTTATAACCCTGCTGATGACTGTCGCGCTCCTCTCTCTTGCCTGCCAGGCGCTGGCCGCGACCAGGACAGAAATCACCTGGCTCGGCCACTCCGCCTACAAGATCGTCACCCCGACCGGCAAGGTCCTGTTCATCGACCCCTGGGTAAATAATCCGGCCAATCAGAAAGGGGGGGAGACCCTGGCGGCAATCGACAGGGCTGACCTGATACTCCTTACCCATGGGCATAACGATCATATCGGCAACAGTCTGGAGATCGCCAAAAAGACCGGTGCCCAGTTGGTGGCGACCTTTGACCTGGGAAAAGCGATGGTCCAGTATGGCGGCTATCCGGAGAAGCAGTTCGGTTACGGAACGACCGGGCATTTCGGCGGGCAGATCAAACTGCTGGACGGAGCCGTGACAGTCGGTTTTGTCCCGGCGCTGCACAGTTCGACTGTTGAAGCGGTGGAGGGGAGCAGTCTGGCGAAGAACCTGGTATTTGCAGGGGCTCCAGGGGGCTTTGTCATCAAGGTTGCCGATGGGCCTGCCATCTATCACCCTGGCGATACCGACCTCTTCTCTGACATGGCACTGGTGCGGGAGTTCGGCAAGATCGATATCTTCCTGGTCTGCATCGGCGACAAATTCACCATGGGTCCGGAGCGGGCCGCCAGGGCAGTCAAGCTGGTCCAGCCGCAGCTGGCGATTCCGATGCATTACGGCACCTTCCCGGTGCTGACCGGCACCCCGGAGCAGTTTGCCAAGGCGCTCAAGGCTGATAACAGCAAGGCAAAACTGAAGGTGCTGCAGGTGGGTGAGACCCTGGCCTGGCCGATAAAATGATATAATCTTATTTGCGGTGATTGGCACAAAGAGCGCGGGGCAGCCCCGCGCTCTTTCTGTCTCTGCCAAGTGAGTCGCCAGGCTGAGGCCGCAGGGCGCATAGAGCTTGCCAACCCTTTGCCAGTGCCCTTTAATGGGGTGCGCCAGGAGCCTGCTGCCCAAGAAATAAGCAATAATTTTTTATAATCCTCTCCTTGCAGTTTCTCCCATTTTCTGCGATAGTTGTGACCAATTTTTGTGCAATGCACTACTAATATCTGCCCCTGTGAGGAGGGAACCATGCCCCGACGTGATGATGTGAAAAAGGTCCTGATTATCGGCTCCGGACCGATTGTGATCGGCCAGGCCTGCGAATTCGATTATTCCGGCACCCAGGCCTGCAAGGCTCTGCGCAAGCTCGGCTACCAGATCGTGCTGGTCAATTCCAATCCTGCCACAATCATGACCGACCCGGGGATGGCCGATTTTACCTATATAGAGCCGCTCAATCCGGAGACTATCACCGAAATAATCAAGAAAGAGCGCCCTGACGCCCTCCTCCCCAATCTTGGCGGCCAGACCGGCCTCAATCTCTCCAGCGAACTGGCACGGCGCGGGGTGCTGGACGAGTACGGGGTGCGGGTGATCGGTGTCAACCTGGATGCCATAAAACGGGGTGAAGACCGGGAGACCTTCAAGGAGACCATGGCCAGCCTCAATATCGAAACTCCGCGAAGCGAGATCGCTACCAATATCGAGGAGGCGCTGGCGGTGGTGGCCAGAATCGGTCTGCCGGTGGTAATCCGTCCTGCCTACACCATGGGGGGGACCGGCGGCGGTTTTGCCTACAATCTGGAGGAGTTCAAGACGATAGCGGCGCGAGGTCTCTCGGCCAGTCCGGTCAGTCAGATCCTGGTGGAGGAGTCGGTACTCGGCTGGGAGGAGCTGGAGCTTGAGGTGGTGCGCGACGCCAAGAACCAGAAGATCACCGTCTGCTTCATCGAGAATGTGGATGCCATGGGGGTGCATACCGGCGATTCCTTTTGCACGGCACCGATGCTCACCATCAGCAGCGAACTGCAGGCGCGGTTGCAGGACTACTCCTACCGGATCGTCGATGCCATCGAGGTGATCGGCGGCACCAATGTACAGTTTGCCCACGACCCGAAGAACGGCCGGGTAGTGGTGATCGAGATCAACCCCCGCACCTCCCGTTCATCAGCCCTTGCCTCCAAGGCGACCGGCTTCCCGATAGCCATGGTCTCCTCGATGCTGGCGGCCGGGCTCACCCTGGATGAGATTCCCTACTGGCGCGACGGTACCCTGGATAAGTACACTCCGTCCGGCGATTATGTGGTGGTGAAGTTCGCCCGCTGGGCATTTGAAAAGTTCAAGGGGGTAGAGGACCGTCTCGGCACCCAGATGCGGGCGGTCGGCGAGGTGATGAGTATCGGCAAGAATTACAAGGAGGCTTTGCAGAAGGCGATCCGCTCCCTGGAGAATGGCCGTTACGGACTTGGTTTTGCCAGTGATTTCAACAGCAAGCCGCTGGCAAAGCTGCTGGAGTTGCTGGCTGAACCATCCAGCGAGCGGCAGTTCATCCTCTACGAGGCGCTCCGCAAAGGTGCTGATATCGAGGCGCTTTACCGGCTGACCCATATCAAACCATGGTTCCTGCAGCAGATGCTGGAGCTGGTCCGCCTGGAGGAGGAGCTGCTGCTCCATAAAGGGCAGCTCCCGCCTGATGAGCTGCTGCTGCAGGCAAAAAAGGACGGCTTTGCCGACCGCTATCTGGCCAAACTCCTTAACGTTAGCGAAAGCTCGGTCCGGGAAAGGCGGCTGGCGCTCGGTCTGGCCGAGGCATGGGAGGCGGTGCCGGTGAGCGGAGTGGAGAATGCTGCCTACTACTTCTCCACCTATAACGCTCCGGACCAGGTGCCGGTGAGCAACCGGAAAAAGGTGATGGTCCTGGGGGGTGGTCCGAACCGCATCGGCCAGGGGATCGAATTCGATTACTGCTGCGTCCATACCGCCTTTGCACTGCGCGAGGCGGGCTATGAGACGATCATGGTCAATTGCAATCCGGAGACCGTCTCAACCGATTACGACACCTCGGACAAGCTCTATTTCGAGCCGCTCACCGTGGAGGATGTCCTCTCCATCTATGCCAAGGAGAAGCCTGAAGGGGTGATGGTGCAGTTTGGCGGCCAGACGCCGCTCAACATAGCTGCCGAGCTGGAGGCGGCCGGGGTGCGGATTATCGGCACCTCTCCAGATACTATCGACCTGGCCGAAGATCGGCAGCGCTTCAACATGGTGATGCAGAAGCTAGGTATCCCCCAGCCTGAATCTGGCATGGCAAGCAGGATGGAAGAGGCGCTGGCCATCGCCGCACGGATCGGTTATCCGCTGATGGTCCGCCCCTCCTATGTTCTTGGCGGCCGGGCGATGGAGGTGGTGTACGATGAGGAGATGCTGCAGGAGTATATGAAGAAAGCAGTGGACGTCTCGCCGGAGCGGCCGATCCTGATCGACAAGTTCCTGGAGAATGCTATCGAGGCGGAGGCTGATGCCATTGCCGATGGCAGCTTCGCCTTTGTCCCGGCAGTGATGGAGCATATCGAACTGGCCGGGGTCCATTCCGGCGATTCTGCCTGTGTCATCCCCCCGGTCAGTATCCCGCAGAAGCATATCGACACAATAGAAGAATATACCCGCAAGATCGCCGTTGAGATGGGGGTGGTGGGTCTGATGAACATCCAGTACGCTATTGCCAGCGACACCGTCTATATCCTGGAGGCAAACCCCCGTGCCAGCCGGACTGTGCCGCTGGTATCAAAGGTCTGCAACATCCCGATGGCGCGGCTTGCTGTGCAGGTGATGCTTGGCAGCAAGCTGAAGGAGATGGGGCTGGTCCGGCGACCGATCCCCCACTTCGGTGTCAAGGAGGCGGTCTTCCCTTTCAATATGTTCCCTGAAGTCGATCCGGTCCTTGGCCCGGAGATGCGCTCTACCGGTGAGGTGCTGGGGCTGGCTGACAATTACGGGCTGGCCTTTTACAAGGCGCAGGAGGGGGCAAATGCGCTATTGCCGCAGCATGGTACGGTCCTGATCACTGTTGCTGAGCGTGACCGTGCCGGTGCTCTGGAAGCGGCCCGGCGATTTGCCGAGCTCGGCTTCACCATCCAGGCAACCGCCGGCACCCATGCTTATCTTGGCCTCCATGGCATAACAGCCAAGGCTGTGTTGAAGATGCACGAAGGGAGGCCCCATATCGCAGACAATATCAAGAATGGCGAGATCCAGCTGGTGCTGAATACCCCGGCCGGTCGACAGAGCGCCAACGACGACTCCTACATCCGCAAGGCGGCGATCAAGTATAAAATCCCGTATATCACCACCACGGCAGCGGCTATTGCTGCGGCCAAGGGTATTGCGGCCCGCCAGCAGGTCCAGAGGGTGGTGCGGAGTCTGCAGGAGTATCATGCCGATATCGGTTGATGATTGCGAGCGGTTAAATTTAAAAGGCGGCCAATGGCCGCCTTTTTTCGTTCATATAGTTGTTGCTCAATAATAATATCTGTAGAGCATCTCGCACAGTTTGACGACGCTGCTCGGCAATGGCGGGTCAAAGCTGCAACTGCAGCTGTTGCAGGCGAAGAGGCCACCGGTGGCTGCCCCACGGCGCCGGACCAGCTTGATCCGCCGATTCTGCCCCTGGTGAAAGTCATGGGACTGCATGGTTGGGCCGATATATTTAATTACCGCAACATCATCGGTGCGGCAGTAGGGGCAGACTACAGTGCCGCTGTATTCGGCATTGATCCGGTCGATGTTGTACCCCTGGTCGGCATAGACCTTGTCCAGTTTCTGCCGGCATTCGGCATCGGCAATGGCGTGGGGGGGGACACGCAGATGATGACGGAGTTGATGCTTGGCCAGCAGGACCTCCTTGACCAACTTCAGATGATCCTGCTGCAAATCCGGCAGAGTCGGAGTAAGCTGGTTGTCGAGCCTTTCCAGGTGGTGGAGTAAAGTTGCTATCTCCTCCATCGCTACTCCTCCTTTTTTCGTGCCACTAAACTGTTATCAGGCAGATACTTGATGGTGAGAATATACTAAACTGCAAATGAAATTGCCACAAAAATATGCAATTGTCTCGTTGCTGCATAAAAAATAGGCTGATGTCCGGCGGTTTGTCCGGGGTGCCTAAAAATTTATCAAACTATCCGCGCCTCTTTTAGGCTGAATCTGCATGCATCTCTTGGTTAAAACTGCTATAGTTAATCCTCTTGATGGAATCCCTGCCAAAGGAGTAGAAGATGGAGACAAAACTGACACCGGTGGAGCTTCGAGTACTCGGCTGTCTGCTGGAAAAGGAGTTGACCACTCCCGAATATTACCCCCTCTCCCTGAATGCCCTTACCAATGCCTGCAACCAGAAGTCGAATCGTGATCCGGTCATGAGCCTTGAGGAGACCGACGTGGTGCGGGGATTGGAAGGGCTCCGGATGAAACATATGGTGGTACAGTCGGCCGACAGCGGGAGGGTGCCGAAGTACCGGCATATCCTGGCCGAGCGGCATCGGCTTGAGCCGCCGGAACTGGCGATCTTGTGTGAACTGATGGTGCGCGGGGCACAGACGGTTGGCGAGCTTCGCACGCGTGGCGAGCGGATGCACCCGTTCCAGGAGTTGGCTGCAGTCGAGACGGTCCTTGCAGAGCTGGCGGAACGGAATCCGCCGATGGTGATGCAACTCCCTCGTCAACCGGGGCGGAAGGAGTGTCGATATGCCCAACTCTTCTCTGAAGTGGCTGAGAGTATGGCAGAGGAGCAGCTTCCACCCCCGGAAGCGGCCAGGCTCCGGGTGAATGCAACGGACGAGAAATTGGCCAGATTGGCGGAAGAGGTGGCCGAACTGCGGGCCGAAGTGGCTGAACTGCGTCAGGCAGTGGCAGAGTTAAAGGCAGAGTTCGAGTAGGGTAGCGGATATTATGCGCGGATAATCATCTACTGGATAGACCGGGTTAGCGCCCGGTCTTTTTCTATGCAATAAGCCAGCGACCTGGTACTGCTTGACAAAAGCGGGGAACCGCTGCAAAATTAAGCCAGCATTATTGCCGGACGACACATCCTCCCCCCTGTCTCAGGAGAATTATGGACCGCTTCACCTTCTCCTTCTGGACCCTGATTACCGTACTTCTGACGACCTCACTCTTTTATGGTGTAAGGGCCGAACAGATGCGCCGCAGCATCAAACCGGGCAGCGGGAAGCTTGATAATGGCGATATCGTCAAGCTGGTGAAGGTACTGGACGGTGATACGGTACAGGTTGCCCGCAACAGTGAGGAGGCGGTGACGGTCCGTATCATCGGCATCAAGGCCTTTGACAGCAAGGTAGAGAAGGATGCCGCCAGCACCTTCGGTCTGGCAGCCCAGGAGACCCTGCAGCGGACCATGGCCGACCGGCCGGTGCGGGTGGTGCTGAACAGTACCCCGAAAGACCGCTACGGCCGCTACCTGGCCACCCTCTACAGCGATGATCAGGATATCGGGCTCAAGCTGGTCAAACAGGGGCTGGTACTGGTCTATACGGTCTACCCCTTCCCGGCCATGCAGTTTTATCTGCAGGAGCAGGAACTTTCCAGAGCCGGCCGGCGCGGCATCTGGGCCAGCGAGGAGATGACCGACCGGGCCCTGGCTTTGAGCCGGGAGTGGCAGAGGCAGGCGCAATGATCTTCTGGGTCAGATTCATGGTACAAAGGGTGCTGCGCAACCCGCCGGCACCATTCCGCATCCTCATCCTGCTGGTGGCGGTCTTTCTCTATGGTGCCAGCGGTTTCCTCTATTTCGAACTGCCGGGGAACCCTGAGCTGAACTGGGGTGATGGCGTATGGTACACCATCGTTACCATGGCCACGGTCGGCTATGGCGATCTCTTCCCGAAGACCTTGGGGGGAAGATTTCTGGTGGGGGTACCGATCATGGTAATCGGTATCGGCCTGCTCGGTTACGCACTGTCGCTGGTTGCAGCGACGATAATTGAAGCCAAGACAAGGGAGATCAGAGGTATGGCATCATTCCGGCTGCACCGGCATCTGATAATCTTCAACTATCCCGGCCTTGCCAAGGTGAAGCGGGTACTGGAGGAGCTCTTCCAGGACCCATCCTTTGGCGGGGACCGCCAGGTGGTGCTGATCGACGAGGTGTTGGACGAACTACCTGCCGAACTGGCGGCCCTCCAGGTACATTTTGTCAGGGGGAATCCGACCCGCGATGAAACCCTGCTCCGCGCTGCTATCGACGAAGCAAGCCACGCTATCATCCTCAGCCGGGTCCCAGGCGATCCCGCCTCGGATAGCCATAACATGGCCATAGCCCTGGCTATCGAAGGCCGGTGCAAAGGGGTGACCACGGTAGTGGAGTGCGTCGACCCAGCCTCGGAAGAGTTGCTGCGGAAGACCGGTTGTGACCAGATTGTCTGTGCTGATCGCTATGATGCCTATTTTCTCAGCCAGGAGCTGCTCAACCCTGGCATCCAGGGGGTTATCAGCCAGTTGTTGAGCGTCCATGACGGCCAAGGGAAGCAGCAACTCTACTTCACCCCATTCGCGGGCTCGGTCTCACGTGCCTATACAGAACTGGCCAGGCTCTGTCAGCAGATGGGGCATCTCCCTCTTGGCGTCCAGCAGCAGGGTGACTGCCGCCTCAACCTGGGTGACGATTTTCTGGTCATGACCGGTGACAGACTCATCACCATCGGACCAACGCGGCTCGACCCGCGGGTATTCTCCTGAAAGTACCATAGTCTCCTGCCATGATAACACTTCGCGATATCGAGCGGGTTATGGCAGCGCATGTACCGCAATCGCTCTCTGCCCCCCAGTTGACCCATGCGGCCGTGGCTATGGTGCTGCGGGGCTCCACCGACCTGGAGATACTTTTCATAGAACGCGCAAGACACGCTGCCGACCCCTGGTCTGGCGATCTCGGTCTCCCCGGGGGCAAGGTCGAATCAGGCGATGCCGACCCTCGCCAGACCGCTGAGCGGGAGACGCTCGAAGAGGTCGGTCTTAACCTCACCCAGGAGCGTTATCTCGGCCGACTTGATGATATCATCGGTGCCCACCTGCCGGTCAAGATATCCTGTTTCGTCTATCATGCCTGTGGTGATCGGACGCTGCAGCTGAGCGAAGAGGTAGGGGATGCATTCTGGGTGAAGCTGGCGGAGTTGCAGGACCCGTCCCGTCACGGCGAGGCAGAGGTGTTGTTCGGTGGAGAGCCCTTCATCCGTCAGGCTGTTCGCCTGGCCAGAGCTGACAAACCGGTACTATGGGGGATAACCTACCGGTTGGTGATGCAATTTTTTGAACTGCTGGCCGGCAGAGGGGATGCCGATGATTGATAGCTATGCCGAGAAACTGCACCATTATATAGTGACCAATCGGATTGCCGCTGAGCAGCTCTGTTTCGCCGAATCCTGCCATTCGGTAGCCGAGGCCGCAGCTGCAGCCGGGGTGAGCGAGGCCGATCTGGTCAAGAGTATCTGCCTGATCGGGCCGGCTGGCGAGCTGACTGTGGCGATCGTTCTGGGAGAAGAGCGGGCCGACCTGCGTAAAGTAGGGAAACTCCTTGGCAGCAAGCAGCCGCGCCTCGCCACACCAGCCGAGATGCTGGAGTTGACCGGGTACCCATGTGGGGGGACTCCGCCGTTCGGCTTTACCGCCAGCTTCATCATTGATGAAAGGGTCTTCGAGAAGGAGATTATCTATGCTGGAGGCGGCAGCGCCTCTTCGCTGGTCCGCCTCCCGCCGCAGGAGCTGGTGCGGATAAATGGTGCCCGCCGGGCCAGAGTCGGCAAATAAAGGAGCTGGATTATATATGCAGACGATCGACCTCCGTAGCGATACAGTGACCCGCCCCTCAACGGCAATGCGCCAGGCCATGGCTGCAGCAGAGGTGGGTGACGACGTCTTTGGCGACGATCCGACAGTAAACCGCCTAGAGATTATGGCAGCAGAGCTCCTCGGCAGTGAGGCGGCCATCTTTGCCAGCAGTGGCACCCAGGCGAATCTGCTGGCGATCCTTTGTCACTGTGGCCGGGGGGATGAATATATCGCTGGGCAGACCGCGCACTGTTACAGTCTCGAAGGGGGGGGAGCAGCCGTCTGTGGAGGTATCCAGCCGCAGCCTCTCGATTTCGCCATCGACGGCACCCTCGACCTGGCGCGGGTAGCCAGACTGATCAAGCCTGATGATCCCCATTTTGCCCGCACCCGGCTCCTCTGTCTGGAGAATACGCAGGCCGGCAAACCTCTGCCGCCGGTCTATCTGGAGCAGGCCGGCAATTTTGCCAAAAAGAATGGGCTGTTGCTCCATCTTGATGGAGCCCGGCTCTTCAATGCTGCTATCGATTGCGGCATTGCCGTTCATGAGCTGGCCAAGAACTGTGACACTGTTTCGATCTGTCTTGCCAAGGGGCTCGGGGCGCCGGTCGGCTCACTCCTTTGCGGACCGCAGGAGGTGATCAATCGGGCCCGCCGCTGGCGCAAGATGCTTGGTGGCGGGATGCGCCAGGCCGGTCTGCTGGCGGCCGCCGGGATTTATGCCCTAAGCAACAACCTGACCAGGCTGGCTGAGGACCATGAAAATGCCAAGTTGCTGGCTGAAGGGGTGCGGGAGATCGACGAACTGGCGCCGATGGTCTGTCAGCCGCAGACCAATATGCTTTTTGTCCAGTTGGGGGGAGAGGAGCTGTCCCAGCTGACTGGATACCTGCGACAGAAGGGGATCCTGGTGGCGGGGCGTGAATCGCTCCGGCTGGTTACCCATCTTGATGTGACTGCAGGTGATGTGGCTATTGTGGTAGCCGCAGTCAAAGATTATTTTGTCAAGCGTCGCCGGGGGTAAGATGGAGACGATCAGAGCGAAGCTTGCTGAGCAGGTCGATGAGGCCGAATGGGGTTGGCTGCGGGCCCATCTGGAGAGGGGCGGGTTGATTCTGGTGGCCTCCGGGCTCGAACTGGAAGAGGTCGGTGTACGGATAGCCACTGATGATGCAGCTCTGATCAGTGACTGGATCGCATCCGGCAGTCTCGGCAAACCCAGGAATGAGCAGATAGCCAGCTGGGACCAGGCACCGGAACAGCGCTTCCGGACCCTGATAGTCAGCCCCTATGTACTGATTCAGCAGATAACTCATTAGGTGGCCGAAGAAAGGAGCAGACCATGTCGAACGGTGACGAGACCCCGGTCTCATGCAGCAAGTGCAGTACTGTCTGGCAGAAGTGCGGGGTTACCAACTGCTGGAGCGGTGATGCTGCCAACTCACCCCCCAGACCGGGGAACTGTCCGTCGATCAATTACGACGGGGTGGTGAGAGATGCCTTTGCCCTTTATCGGGGCGATAGCGAGGATGCCAGGTTGGCCCGGGTGGCGGCACAGGTGGAGGGGCTCTGTTATCAGCCGGTACCTGGGAGCGATGCGGTAAATGCACGCTGGACAAGGGTGGAGGATACTGTTGCCCTGGCCAAACTCATGGGGTGGAAGAAGATAGGAATCGCCAGCTGTATCGGTCTTCTTTACGAGACCGAACAGCTCACGGCAATCCTCATTGCCCAGGGGCTGGAGCCGCAGAGCGTCTGCTGCAAGGCAGGGAGCATCGACAAACTGGAACTGGGGCTGAAGGAGGAGGAGAAGGTCCGCCCCGGCAGCTTCGAACCGGCCTGCAATCCGATCGCCCAGGCTGAGATCTGCAACCGGCTCAAGACCGACATGAATATTATCGTCGGTCTCTGCGTAGGCCACGACATGCTCTTTGCCAAGTATTCCCAGGCGCCGGTAACAACGCTGGTCTGCAAGGATCGGGTGACCGGCCACAACCCGGCCGCAGTTCTCTACGGCCAGAACTTTTACTACAAACGGCTGCAGAAGCTGCCGGTGATCAAGGAGTAATACCATGAGCAGTATGTTACCGGATGGAGAAGATATCCGCCGTGCCGTGAAATGGGTCTCCGGCCACCTTCAGGAGGATGCCGGCCGGCCGGTCCAGCCGCTGGTCCAGGAAGCGATCTTCAAGTTCGACCTCTCCCCCAGGGATGCCGAATTCCTGATCAGTTTCTTCCGTCAGCGGAAGGATGAGAGTTGATTGCCTGAAGAAACCAGAATATGGCACTTTCCGCAATGGCGGATATCTCTGGCATGACGGCACTCTTCTGCAGAAGTGGAGAGAAAAGAACTCCGGAGGAGTTAATGGATAAGATTTCGGCAATACTCGGGGTGCTGTTGCTGCTGGCCGGCACTACTGGCCTGACATTGGCAACAGAAGGTGGTCAGCCGACCCCGGCAGAGTTCCGGGATTTGGTGCGGCAATACCAGGAGGCCGGAAAACAGCCTGTCGGGAAGCGCTTACGGCCGGCCGTCAATCAGCAGGGGGTGGAACAGTTCAATCGCGCAGTCACCCTGCAGAGCAAGAAAGGGGCCTCGGCCGGCGACCTTAAAGAGGCGGCCAGACTCTATCAGGCGGCTGCAGCGGCCGGTATCCCCCAGGCTTCAACAAACCTGGCCCTGTTGTACCTGGAGGGGAAGGGGGTAAAGAAGGATGTAAAGAGAGCGATCGCCCTGCTCAATAACGCCTCGGGAAAGTATGACATCCAGGCCGATCTGGTTCTGGCAAGGCTCTACCTGCTCGGCAAAGAGGTCAAGGGAGATGAGAAAAAAGGGGAGTGGCATCTGAACCGGGCCGCCCGGGCCGGGAATCAGAACGCGATCAAGGCGCTGGCAGAATACAGGGAGTGGAAGAAGAACGAAATGGCACTGAAAGAGTACCAGGAGCTGATGAAGAAGGTCCAGCAAAACCAGTTCAAGCCACAGACCACCACCCCACTCCCGCCAACAACTGCGCCGGAACAAACAGCAGATTCACCCCTTAAGCCGCAACCGTCGGCACCTCAGTTCCCGGTCATACCGGGGCAGCTATTTCTCGGCGGCAAGAGTAGCTTCAGCTCTGCTCTGCCGATGCCGCAGGCGAGACCGGTTGTCAACAAAGTGCCAACCGGGGATAGCGCTCTTCCGCAACCGGCAAAGTAATAATGAAAGATTTTTTGTGAAGGTTGAAATCTGGGAGATAAATTTCCAAGCGACTAACCAGCTTTTGTCCCTGATATATTATTAAAAACAAGAAAATAACATCGGCCATAAATTTTATTCGTTACTTCACCGGAATCCCTTCAACAAAAAAACATTGTGACCTGGCCACCATGGTTACCATTGCAGCGCCACTCTTGGTGAAATCTACCCGTACATCCTTGAGACCGACCGCCCCGGTCGATTTCGCCAGGGCATCCTTTACTGCCAGATCGATTCTCGGGTAGCTGAGGAGCGATTCAACTGTTGAGGACAAAAAAACTTATTAACTTTTCCCAAGCAGAATCTCCTGGACTCGCTCCTGGCGATAGCTGAAGATCCTCTCCAACTGCTGTCGCACCATCGGATGTGCCGCCTCGCCGAAGGGGAGGAGCGGCAGGCGGTAATGCACCTCGTCTTCCATGGTTGTCCCGCCATCCACTTCTATGAAGGTATGTCGATGGACCCATTTCCGGTAAGGCCCCTCAATCTGTTCATCGACAAAATATTCCGGGGGGTGCCAAGCGGTAATCTCGCTCCGCCAATTGAAGGGGAGCCCCTTCAGCCGGAGACGATAATCGATAATTGCACCTGCCCGCATCTCGATCGGCAATGGAGTGACAAAGGTGAAGTCGAGCTCCGGCGGTGTTATCAACTGCAGGTTCGCGGCATCAGCAAAAAAGTCGAAAAGCTCAGCCCGGGGCATAGGGAGGGTGAGGGAATAATAGAGGGTATGTTCGAAACTCATAGTTTTACAGGCTCCCGATCTTTATCTGGATAGTCGCCTCCAGTGTCTCTGCGCCGGTCGTCAGATAGATCGCCCCGCTGGTAATGGTGAGTTCCCAGTTGATGGAGCGCTCAAGTCCCATTGCAAGTCTGACGATGACTGCCGGATCGATACTGATGACAGTCAGATTGTCCAGACCTGCTAGCTTGGGGAGCTGCTGCTGGTCCCAGTTTAGCAGTGCCCGTCCGCATGCCAGCATGGCGACCCGTTGCGAATGACGGCACGCCTTGATGATCCGTTCTGCTTCAGGCAGGCCGACCTCAACCCAGAGGCTGACCCGGCCGTCACCACTTTTCCGCCAGAGGTCCGGTTCATCATTGGCGCAGAGCCCTTTACTGAAGTTTAGCCCCGGCTCATGGAAGATAGCGTAGGCTAGCAGTCGGGCGACCAGCCGCTCTGCTGTTTCCGAAGGGTGCTGGGCGATCGTCGTTGCCAGGGTCTCATAGACACCCCGGTCGACATCGGCAAGCTGGATGGTCGCCTTGTAAACTGTTGCGGGTAAAGCCATCAATACGATTCCTTGGCAGTCATAGCGGGCTTTCTCCTCTGACCATCCGGGTCAAGAGACGGTCCAGAGCGGAGGCGAAGCGTTGCCGGTCGGTCATGCTGAACTGGGCCGGACCCCCCTGGACCAGACCGCCGGAGCGCAACTCCATCATCAGGTCGCGCATGGAGAGACGGTCACCGATGTTGTCTTCACTGTATAGTTCGCCGCGCGGGTCCAGGGCGACTCCTCCTTTGCCGACAATCCTGGCGGCCAACGGGATGTCTGCTGTGACGACCAGGTCTTCCGCTGCCGCATGCTCGGCAATATAGTCGTCGGCTACGTCAAAACCTGCCTCGACAACAATTGATTGCACAAACCGGGTGTTATGTTTGGCAAGGGTCTGGTTTGCCACCAGACAGACAGGTATCTGGAGCCGTTCCGAGGCCCGGAATATAATCTCCTTGATGATCCGCGGACAGGCATCGGCATCAATCCAGATTTTCATAGTTTCATATCTTTACCATCAGGAAAGTGCAAGTTGATAGGTCGCCTCTCTATTATGAATTGCGCCGCTGTCGGTGAGGAGGCTGGAATAGAGATGAAACTCGCTGACCGGGAAGGATGGGGTGACAAACCCCTGCTGCTCCTTTTCCAGTTTCATGGTCAACCCTGGCTGTGGTTCCCTTATCCGTGCCAGGGTGATATGTGGCGAGAATGGTCGCCCTTCCGGGGCTATGCCGGTCAGTTGCAGGACTCTTTCTATCTGGCGTTGCAGTTGCAGCAGTTCCAGCTGTCGCTCCACACCGACCCAGATGATCCGTGCCATCTGCCCTGGGGGAAAATGACCAACCCTGGTAAGACTGAGGCTGAATGCAGGTGCTATGATGCTGGACAGGGACTGCTGCACCCTACATTTAAGCGACTCGTCGGCCGGTCCGATGAACCGGAGCGTCAGATGGAGCTGGTCAGACTTAACCCACCTGGCTTCCCGGAGATCCATTCTGATGCCTGCTAACGCCTCCCTTACAGCTGCCGGTAGATCTAGCGCAACAAAGAGTCGGTACATAGCTTGTCACTCTTCCCCCTGTCGATGGAATAATTCTTCAAGTTTGCAGCTGCCAGTTTGTCAGCTATCAGTAACTGCAAAGGGGTGCTTTGGCCGGGACTGGCTTAATTGGTATATTCTGCCCATGAGCAGGTCATTAACGGCATTGCAGAGCAATATGACGGCGGTCAATATTCTGGCTGGCAGCATCTGTATTGCATGGCGAATAAAGAGCAAGTTGCAAAAGCTCCAAAATGGTCAAATCCTATAAATTTGTTGACTAACATTGGGGCAAATGTTACAAAATATAGCTTTATTTATCAATTTGGTAAAGGGTTTTCCCATGCTTGATGCCAGATTCATCCGCGACCATCTTGAAGAGGTGGATACCCGCCTCGGGACCCGTGGTGCTGGTGTTGATCTGTCCGGCTTCCGTCAGCTTGACGGGCAACGGCGTGATTTGCTGCTGGAGAGTGAGAATCTCAAGGCACTGCGCAACAAGGTCTCTGATGAGATCAGCCGGGTCAAGGATAAAAGCGAGGTGCAGGGCCGGATTGTCGAGATGCGCGAGGTCTCCCAGCGGATCAAGGGACTAGACGAGCAGTTGAAAGTGGTTGAAGATGAACTGGAACTGCTCCTTCTCAATGTGCCTAACATCCCCCATGCCACTGTACCTCTCGGCAACTCCGAAGCAGATAATAAAGTGGTGCGAAGTTGGGGTGAGCCGACCACCTTTACCTACGAGCCGAAGAACCACTGGGACATCGGTGAACAGCTCGGCATTCTTGATTTCGAACGTGGCGCAAAGCTGACCGGGGCCAGGTTCACCCTCTACCGGGGCGCAGGTGCTCGTCTTGAGCGGGCGCTGATCAATTTCATGCTTGATCTCCATACGGAGCGGCACAATTATGTTGAAATGCTTCCCCCCTTTATGGTAAACAGGGAAAGCATGACCGGCACAGGCCAGTTGCCCAAGTTTGCCGACGACCTCTTCCATCTGGAGGGGGTTGATTATTTTCTGATACCGACTGCAGAAGTACCGGTAACCAATATACATCGCGGCGAGATTCTGCAGGCAGCTGAGCTGCCGCTCAAATATACGGCCTATACCCCCTGTTTCAGGAAAGAGGCTGGATCATACGGCAAGGATACCCGAGGTCTGATCCGCCAGCACCAGTTCAACAAGGTCGAGTTGGTCAAGTTTAGCCATCCGGACGAATCATATCAGGAATTGGAAAGCTTGCTCACCGATGCAGAAGAGGTGCTCAGGCTGCTGGAGTTGCCCTATCGGGTAGTGGAGCTATGCAGTGGCGATCTCGGTTTTTCTGCTGCCAAGACCTATGACATTGAGGTCTGGTTGCCGGGTCAGAACTGTTATCGTGAGATTTCATCATGTAGTAACTTTGAGGATTTTCAGGCACGCCGGGCCGGGATAAGGTTTCGGGACGGAGTAAAGGGAAAACCTGAATTGGTACACACCTTGAATGGTTCCGGGTTGGCTGTCGGAAGAACGTTAGTAGCAATCCTGGAGAATTATCAGCTGCCCGATGGCTCAGTGTCGCTTCCAACGGCACTTCGACCTTATCTGGGGGGGCTGGAGAAGATAGGCTGATTTTGGGAGGGATGGCCGAGTGGTTGAAGGCGGCGGTCTTGAAAACCGTTGAACGAAAGTTCCGTGGGTTCGAATCCTACTCCCTCCGCCAATTTTCTAGTAGCTGACTTGAAGGTGCTAATTCTGCTGAAAGATTCAGATATCTGCATGTGGAGAGATGGCCGAGTAGGTCGAAGGCGCTCGCCTGCTAAGCGAGTATACTGGGAAACCGGTATCGAGGGTTCGAATCCCTCTCTCTCCGCCATATAAATCAGCTGCTAGGGCGGTACCGAGGAATGTATAGGAGGTATTGGTGAGACGTTCTTTCAGATTGCTGTGTTTTCTTGTGGTAGTTGTTCTTGCCACAGGTTGCAGCAAAAAAGAGGAAAAGAAGGTCAATGACACCGTATCGCCCCATGTCCAGGGGGAGAAGAAAGAGTCTTCGGTGGTTGTCCCGGCAAGTGTAAAGGGCAAATGGAAAGCGGTAAAGATCGCCGTAACTGATAAGACTACCCAAAAGGATACCACTTATACGGTAGCAATCGGTTCACAGTTTGCGATACCTAATTCCAGCCTGACCATCAAGGTGGAGAGTTTTCTCCCTAATTTCAAGATGGAGGGGACGACGCTCACCTCTGAAACAAATGAACCGAAGAACCCTGCAGCACAGATAAGGATTTCTGAGGGGGGCAAGGAAATTTTCAAGGGGTGGCTCTTTTCCCTATACCCGACGACCCATACGTTTCAACACACCCGGTTCGGGTTTTCACTGGTAGATTTTGTCCCAGCCGGACAGTAAATATTTTGCGCTCGTAGCTCAGCTGGATAGAGCAACGGACTACGAATCCGTAGGTCGGGAGTTCGAATCTCTCCGAGCGCGCCAATTTTATCGGTAGTTGCCATGAAGGATGACGTATACTGGATGGGGATCGCTCTCCGTGAGGCCAAGAAAGCCGCAGACCGGGGGGAGGTCCCCATCGGTGCTGTAGTGGTCAGGGGTGACCAGCTGCTGGGGAGTGGTTGGAACCGTCGCGAGGGGAGCCAGGACCCTTCAGCCCATGCCGAACTGATCGCGGTCCGTAAGGCAGCCAGAAAAACTGGTAACTGGCGGTTGACCGACACAACCATCTACGTTACCCTGGAGCCTTGCATTATGTGTATGGGGGCTATTCTGCTGGCCAGAATCGACCGGCTAGTCTTTGGTTGTTACGATCCGAAGGGTGGGGCGGCCGGGTCTCTTTATGACCTCTCTGCTGACTCTCGCCTCAACCATAAGGTCAAACTGGTGCCAAGGGTCAGGGAGACAGAGTGCTCCACCATGCTGTCAGATTTTTTCACTGCCCTGCGCAAGGAGAAGAAATTGCGCCGGGGGAGTAATACGTAAGTTGTGGAGAGATGGCCGAGTGGTCGAAGGCGCCTGACTCGAAATCAGGTGTGGCGCAAGTCACCTAGGGTTCGAATCCCTATCTCTCCGCCACAATATTCTTTACAACTGAGCGACCCTTATACTATAGTTTTTCTTTACGGAGAGATGTCCGAGCGGCTGAAGGAGCACGACTGGAAATCGTGTGTACGTTAATAGCGTACCGAGGGTTCAAATCCCTCTCTCTCCGCCATTACTTACAGCAACCTGAGCCGTTCATTCCCCCTGGCCGGTAATATCCAGCCAGTAAATTGCGGGTAGAACTGATAGCTGGGTCCCGCGCAACGGAAGGTTATGAACCCCGTCAGGTCCGGAAGGAAGCAGCGGCAGTAACTAACTTCGTGTGCCGCGGGGGCGCCCAGCTATCAGTTGTATCCGCAAGCTAATGAACATGCCCCTCCCTCCTGCCATCCTTAAACTGCTAAAGAGGTTATTACCCCTTGTCATATCTTGTCCTAGCTAGAAAATGGCGGCCGCAGACCTTTACTGACCTGATCGGCCAGGAACATGTCAGCATGACGCTGAAGAATGCCATCGATACCGGCAGGGTAGCGCATGCATTCCTCTTCACTGGTGCCCGTGGCGTTGGCAAGACCAGTTCGGCCCGGATCCTGGCCAAGGCGCTCAATTGTGAGCAGGGGATGAGCCCGGAACCATGCAACGCCTGTACTGCCTGTCTGGAGATAACAGCCGGTAATTCGGTAGATGTCTTCGAGATCGATGGCGCCTCCAATACCAGTGTCGATGATATCCGTGAATTGCGGGAAAATGTCAAATATCTCCCCTCTCGCTGTCGCTATAAAATATTCATCATCGATGAAGTACACATGCTTTCAACCAGCGCCTTCAATGCTCTGTTGAAGACCCTGGAGGAGCCACCACCGCACATCAAGTTCATCTTCGCCACTACCGAGCCGCACAAGGTACCAATTACCATCCTCTCTCGCTGCCAGCGTTTTGATTTCCGCCGTATCCCTTTGCCGATGATTGTTGCCCGGCTGCGCCATATCGTTGATCAGGAAGGGGTTACAATCGGCGATGTAGCACTGGCCATGATCGCTCGCAAGGGGGACGGCAGCATGCGCGACTCCCTGTCGACCCTTGACCAGGTGCTCGCCTTTTCCGGCGAGCAGGTTGATGATGCTGATGTGGTTACGCTGCTAGGTGTGGTGGATCGTCGCCTGCTGTTGGAGACCTCCAGGGGGGTTCTGGCAAGGGACTGCCCGGCAGCGCTTGATATAGCAAGGCAGGTCGATGCAGTCGGTTACAATGTCCGCTCCTTCTGCCAGGAACTGATCGACCATTTTCGCACCATGATGCTCTATAGCGCAGTGGGTGAGGCGGCTGATATGGCTGACCTCGCTGCAGCCGAAGTTGCCGAGATCAAGGCCCAGACAAAGGGTGTAACAGCCGCCGAACTGCAGCGGCATCTGGCTATTCTACTCAAAGCCGAACAGGAACTCCCCCATTCTACATTTCCGCGGCTGGTACTGGAGATGGCTCTTTTGAAAATGGCGACCCTCGCTCCGATCGTGCCGGTCAACGAGATACTGTCCAGGCTCAAGGAGATCGAAGGGTCTGGTGGTAGCATGTCATCCCAGCCAGCAGCAAAGCCCCATCTGGAGCAGCGCCGGGCTGCGCCACAAGTTGAACCGCGGCATCCAAGACCTCCGGTGCAGCCAATACCTGTACTGCAGGGGAATACAAAACCGGAGCCGGTAGCAGAACCTGAGTCTGATGGCAAAACTGCTGCTGATCTACCAACGTCACCGTCAGTCAAATCTGGAGCCGAATCATGGCCGGAGTTCATCTCTTTTGTCCGAACAAAGAAGCCGCTGCTGGCTTCCTTCCTGGATCATGGCAGACCGCTCAAGGTCTCTGCTGAGCGGATCGAAATCGGGTTTGCCGTCGGTTCATTTCATCTAGGCAATCTGCAGGACCAAAATGCCAGGCGTGAATTACAGGATCTGGCAGCTGCGTTCTATGCCAAGGCTACAGTTGTAGAGCTTGTGCCAATGACCGATATACCCCCTGATACGCCAATGACAATGCTGGAAAAAAAAAGCCTTGAAGAGCATGAAAGATTGACTAGAATGCGTCGAAATGCAGAAGTGCACCCGCTGGTGACCGCTGCCCTGGAGATTTTTGGTGGCGAGATCGGTACTGTGCAAGAACTTGATAAGCAGGAATAGTATAACTATGTTTTAGTATTAGCAAATGTTTTAATTTTGAGTAAAATCAACATAGATTATGGAGGCAGACGATGTCCAAAGGTTTGGCGCAGATAATGAAACAGGCGCAGATGATGCAGCAGAAGATGGCGAAATTACAGGAAGATGCTGCGCAGCGGACGGCTGAAGCATCGGTTGGAGGCGGAGTTGTGACCGCAGTGGTAAGTGGCAAGAACCAGTTACTCTCGCTGACCATAAAAAAAGAAGCAGTTGATCCGGAAGATGTTGAAATGCTGCAGGATTTGGTGATGACAGCGATCAACGAGGCGCTTGCCAAGGTGCAGTCTGAAATGGCGGAGCAGATGAGTAAAGTCACCGGCGGGCTCAATATCCCCGGACTCTTCTGAGATAAGTGAAGGTTCATCGTCGTTATTATAAATTGCCGAGTTAAGGCAGCAGGGAAATTTCTAATAGATCAGCCGGCATGCTAAAAGTTAAACAAAATCGGATATATAGATACTATATTTACTAATAATAAATAATTTTATTTAAAATATAATAAAAAAATGTTTTATCTTATTGTGGAAATATGCTACATAATTCTCTATCATTTACAAGGCTGGTTGGTGAACTGAAAAAACTGCCTGGAGTTGGCGAAAAAACCGCTTTAAGGCTCGCCTTGCATCTTTTGAAATCACCCGAGAACGCACGCAACCTTGCTGATGCCTTGCAGGATGCTCTGCAGCGGGTTTGTTTTTGCTCCACCTGCTTCAGTATCACCGAGGATGACCCTTGCGCCATCTGTACCGGAACCCGCGACGAGACGATAATCTGTGTTGTGGAAGAGCCACAGGATATGCTGGCCATTGAGCGAAGCCAGGGCTTTTACGGCCGATATCATGTGCTGCAGGGGTCTTTGTCGCCGCTAACTGGGATTACCCCGGCGCAGTTGCGTATCGCCGAACTGATGCGGCGGTTGGAAACGGGGCAGGTACGGGAAGTGGTACTGGCCACCAATTTTTCCGTTGAAGGGGAAGCTACAGCGCTCTACCTGAGCAGGTTGATCAAACCGCTAGGTATTCGCGTCACCAGGCTTGCCCATGGTATACCGCTTGGCAGTGATCTGGAATATGTTGATTCTGCAACGGTACAGCGGGCCGTTACCAGCCGTTCGGAAGTATGAATAGCAGGTGCATTATTCTGTTCAGCTACGGGTTTTACTCGATAGAATAGACCTTATGACTACACAGGAGGAATTATGAGTCGCAAAATGGTAACTATTGATGGCAACACCGCGGCAGCCCATGTGGCGCACGCAACTAACGAGGTGATCGCCATCTATCCCATTACACCTTCGTCGGTGATGGGTGAAATCTCCGACATGAAGAGCGCCATGGGGGAGAAGAACATCTGGGGTACTGTGCCGACGGTCGTAGAGATGCAGTCCGAGGGGGGTGCTTCCGGTGCCGTACATGGTGCGTTGCAGACAGGGGCGCTTACTACTACCTTTACTGCCAGCCAGGGGTTGCTGTTGATGATCCCTAACATGTTCAAGATCGCCGGAGAACTGACCTCGACAGTATTCCATGTGTCGGCCCGGGCCATTGCCGCCCAGGCTCTCTCCATCTTCGGCGACCATTCCGACGTCATGACCTGCCGCTCTACCGGCTGGGCCTTCCTCTGCTCCAACAACGTCCAGGAGACAATGGATTTCGCACTCATCGCACAGGCTGCTACCCTGCGCTCCCGTGTCCCTTTCCTCCATTATTTTGACGGCTTTCGGACCTCCCACGAGGCGCTGAAGGTAAATGAGCTGACCTTTGAAGAAATGAGCGCCATGATTGACGACAAGCTGGTCAATGAGCACAAGGCGCGTGGTCTTTCGCCGGACAAGCCAGTGATGCGCGGTACTGCCCAGAACCCGGATGTCTATTTCCAGGGACGAGAAACGGTCAACCCCTTCTATCCAAAATGCATCGATATCGTCCAGCAGGAGATGGACAAGTTCGCCAAGCTGACCGGCCGCAAATACAAGATGGTCGATTATGTAGGTGCCAAGGATGCAGAGCGGGTCGTGGTGGTGATGGGCTCTGGTGCCGATGTTGTCCAAGAGACGGTTGAGCATCTGGTCTCCAAAAAAGAGAAGGTCGGGGTCGTTAAAATCCGCCTCTATCGACCCTTCCCGCTGGATGCATTCATCAAGGCGCTTCCCAAGACAGTGAAGAAGATTGCCGTGCTCGACCGTACCAAAGAGCCGGGAGCATTGGGCGAGCCTATGTATCTGGATGTCAGGACCGCCATCGGTGAGGCTATGGCGGAAGGGAAATTCAAGTTCAACGGCTATCCGGTCATAGTCGGTGGGCGATACGGGCTTGGTTCCAAAGAGTTCAGCCCGGCCATGGCCAAAGCGGTGTTTGACAACCTTAAGGCTGCCAAGCCGAGGAACAAGTTCGTGGTCGGCATCGAAGAGGATGTCACCGGCTGCAGCCTGAAGGTCGATTACTCATTCAAGAACCCGATGGAGGGAGTGTACCAGGCGATGTTCTATGGCTTGGGTTCAGACGGGACCATCGGTGCCAACAAGAACTCCATCAAGATTATCGGTGAGACTACCAACAACAATGCCCAGGCCTATTTTGTCTATGACTCAAAAAAGGCTGGCTCCATGACCACTTCGCACCTGCGCTTCGGCAAGAAGTATATCCGCGCCCCCTATCTGGTCCAGGAGGCCGACTTTGTCGCCTGTCACAACTTCTCGTTCCTGGAGAAGTACAACATGCTGGCCAGAGCCAAACAGGGAGCCACATTCCTTCTCAATGCCCCTTTCGGACCGGATGAGATCTGGAACAATATGCCGAAGGAGGTGCAGCAGCAGATCATCGACAAGAAATTGAAGTTCTATGTCATCGATGGTGTCAAACTGGGGAACGAGATAGGCTTGGGGCCCCGCATCAATGTCATCATGCAGACCGCCTTCTTCAAGATATCCAACATCATCCCGCTGAAGATTGCTCTGGCCGAGATAAAGGATGCTATCAAGAAGTCCTATGGCAAGGCAGGCGAGGCGGTGCTGGAGATGAACTACAAAGCGGTAGATGCCGGCCTGAACAACCTGTACGAAGTCAAGGCCCCGGCCAAGGCAACCAGCAAGCTGAAAATGGCCGCTGCCGTCTCTTCCAAGGCGCCGAAGTTTGTCAAGGAGGTTACCGGTGTCATCGTCGCCGGCCTGGGGGACGATCTGCCGGTATCCAAGATGCCAGCAGACGGAACTTTCCCGACTGCCACCTCCCAGTACGAGAAGCGGAACATCGCAGTTGACATCCCGGTTTGGGACGAAAAGCTCTGCATCCAGTGCGGTATCTGCTCATTTGTCTGTCCCCATGCCTCGATCCGTTCAAAGGCATATGATGCCAAGCTTCTCAAGGGTGCACCGGTTACATTCAAATCGGTAGACTGCAAGATTCCGGAGATGGCAGGTAAGAAGTACACCATCCAGATCGCACCGGAAGACTGTACTGGCTGCGGCGCCTGTGCCCACAACTGCCCGGCCAAGGATAAGGCCAATCCGAAACATAAGGCGCTGGATATGACTTTCCAGCCGCCACTGCGCACCAAAGAGGCGGAAAACTTCGATTTCTTCCTGGCGCTTCCCGATGTTGATCCGACCAAGGTCAAGCTCGATACTCTGCGCAGCAACCAGCTTATCCGACCGCTGTTCGAATTCTCCGGGGCATGTGCTGGATGCGGTGAGACTCCTTATCTGAAGCTTATTACCCAACTCTTTGGCGACCGGATGCTGATCGCCAACGCCACAGGATGCTCTTCCATATACGGCGGCAATCTCCCGACCACCCCCTATGCACAGCGCGCCGATGGTCGTGGCCCGGCCTGGTCCAACTCACTTTTCGAGGACAATGCCGAGTTCGGTTTCGGTATGCGCCTGACGGTTGACAAGTTCAATCAGGCTGCTCTGGAATACCTGGACCAGTTGATTGGCTGTAACTGTAAATCGTGCAAACCTGCAGTACCGCTCTTCAAAGAAATCAAGAATGCCGATCAGACCAGTCAGGCTGGCATCGAAGCGCAGCGGGTCAGGGTGGAAAAACTGAAGGGTGTGCTGAAGGGGTGCAAGGAGAAAGCTGCCAAGCTACTTCTGCCGATTACCGACTATCTGGTGAAGAAATCGGTCTGGTGTATCGGTGGCGACGGTTGGGCATATGACATTGGTTACGGCGGTCTTGACCATGTCATCGCCTCAGGGAAGAACATCAACCTGCTGGTCCTCGATACCGAGGTCTACTCCAACACCGGTGGACAGGCTTCCAAGTCGACCCCGCTCGGTGCAGTAGCACAGTTCGCAGCCGGTGGCAAGCCGATGCCGAAAAAGGATCTGGGGCTGATCGCCATGGCATACGGGAATGTCTTTGTTGCCAATGTGGCGCTCTCCAATCCGGCCCAATGCGTCAAGGCTATGATAGAGGCCGAGGCATATGACGGCCCGTCGCTGATTATCGCCTATTCCCACTGTATTGCTCACGGCATCGATATGACCGCCGGGGTAGATGAGCAGAGGAAAGCGGTTGCCTGCGGCTACTGGCCGTTGTTCCGTTACAATCCGGCTCTATCGGCTGAGGGGAAAAACCCGCTGCAACTCGACAGCAGAGCGCCAACCATCTCCTTTGAAGAGTTTGCCAACGGCGAAAACCGCTGGCGGGTACTGAAGAAGAACAATCCGAAAGCAGCTGCATCTCTTATCCAGAGTGGCAACGAATGGACTGCCAACCGTTTTGCTTTCTATGAGAAGTTGGCTGCCATGAATTACGAGAAGAAGAAATAAAGGGGTATTCTCTTGAGTGCCAAAGCTCCGGCAGTATTCCTGCCGGAGCTTTTTTGTCCTGACAATGGGGATTTTTTTAAAATCCTTGAAAGAACGGTATAATTCTGCTATATACTACCCGCTAAGCATATTTCCATACAGCCAAGGAGCAGTCCATGTCGAATCCTCAGATGGTTATGTACGATGAGGAATTCAAGCAGATAAACGCCGTGAGCGAAAAACTCCTGCGGGAAGCCAACGCCAAGGTGATTTTTCTGGTGGACAAAAACGGCCAGCTGATCTCAGGTGTAGGGGAGACCGAGCGTTTCGATACCACCTCGCTGGCCTCTCTGACGGCAGGTAACATTGCTGCAACCGGTGGACTGGCTAAACTCATTGGCGAAAAGGAATTTTCCATCCTCTTTCATGAGGGGGAGAAGGATAACCTGCATATCTCTATCGTCGGTGGCCGGGTAATTCTAGTGGTCCTGTTCGACAACCGCTCTTCGCTCGGCCTGGTCCGGTTAAGGGTCAAGAAGGCTTCTGATGAACTGACTGCCATCTTCGACCGGCTGCTGCAGAAGGCTGAGGAGAAGGAGAAGAGCGGTGATACAGATTTCCCCTTTGCCGAAATCACAGACGACGATATCGATAACCTGTTCAGTTAATCAGATTTGAGGTAATGGCAGATGTCTTTCATCAACTACGCATCCCGGGAAATCAACTGCAAGATCGTCTACTACGGCCCCGGTCTGTGCGGTAAAACCACCAATCTGCAGTTTGTTTATCAGAAGACCGCTCCTGATGCCAAAGGGAAGATGATCTCTCTGGCTACCGAGACTGAGCGGACCCTCTTTTTTGACTTTCTACCACTGGCACTGGGAGAGATCCGCGGATTCAAGACCCGTTTCCATCTTTACACAGTACCGGGGCAGGTCTTTTACGACGCCTCGCGCAAGCTGATCCTGAAAGGGGTCGATGGGGTAGTGTTTGTAGCTGACTCGCAGGAAGAGCGGATGGAAGCGAATATCGAGTCGCTGGACAACCTACGATTCAATCTCAAGGAACAGGGTTACGATCTTGACAAACTCCCTTATGTGGTTCAGTACAACAAACGGGACCTGCCGGGTGTAGTCACTCTGGAAGAGTTAAGAAAAGAGCTAAATCCAACAAATGTCCCTGATTTCGAGGCTTGCGCAACTACCGGAGAAGGGGTTTTCGAAACTCTCAAGGCAGTGGCCAAGCTGATTCTGATAGATCTAAAGAAGGGGAGATAATCTTCTTTGCAGAAAGATAAAATCTAGCCAAAGCCGGTGCGCATGATGCCACCGGCTTTTTTGTCTCTACCGGGTAAATTCGTGGAGCAACAGAGAAAAGCAGAATAGATTATTACATAATACTTTTAAATCTTATTTAATCATGATATTTATATATCGTTTGTTTACCGAATATGTTTCTGTAATGTTTTCCTGTGATGAGATCAATAGGGTGATAATTGATGTTGTTTGAAAAATATCTGCAGCAATATTCCGCCTTTCTTCATCGTCGCAATCCGCAGTTCATGATCATCACCGGAGTGATCTGTACCCTGCTGCTTGGCTGGTTGGACAATCTCTTTGGCGCATCTATCTCGCTCGAATTTTTCTATCTGCTTCCGGTAGCCTTTGTCGCCTGGTTTGTTGGCCGCAAATCGGGGCTGTTGCTGGCAGTGCTCTGCGCCAGTTTCTGGCTCGCAACGAAAATGGAGTATAATGAAAGTTTTTCATTCTTCTTTCAACAACTCTGGAACGGGCTGACTGCCTTTGCCTTCTTTGCTACCGTGGTATTGCTGCTGGTGAAACTCCGCACCCTGCTTGAGGAGGCGCAAGACCTGTCGCGGACAGATTACCTGACCGGGGCCATGAATGGCCGTGCCTTTGATGAGATGGTCTCACTGGAAATCTTACGCCAGCGGCGTTATGGACAGACTATGACCATAGCATATCTTGATCTGGATAATTTCAAGGCGATCAACGACACCTTCGGCCACACAATAGGCGATGAACTGCTGAAAGAGGTTGCAGCGACTATAAACGGAACTTTGCGGCGGACTGACCTGGTTGCCCGCCTTGGTGGCGACGAGTTTGCCATTCTGCTCCCCGAGACAGCTATGGCGGCGGCAACCACAGCAATGGCAAAAGTCCAGAACAATTTGCTGACCAGGATGCAAGAGCGTGACTGGCCGGTAACCTTCAGCATCGGTGTACTAACCTGTGAAGCGCCGATTCAGACGCCGACAGAAATGGTCTCCCTGGCGGACAAGCTGATGTATGCAGTAAAGCAGGCAGGGAAAAACGCCCTGCGTCATGCTGTCTATCAAGGGGAGCATATGCCGGGGAATGGGCCGCTGCTGGTTCCGGTCGGGGCCTAATTCTGGCATACAGCTAATGCCTGCTCTGTATGTTGATTGTAGTAAATAACAGCCCATGGGAATAGGTCTCATGGGCTGTTTCTGTTAATTGGAGCAGAAATGCAATAGCTTGCTGTAAAGTAGCAGATAACGGTGTCGTGACTGTCGCTTCCCTCCAGGCGGGGGATAAGGAGTTTATCGTCCCGCAGGGGTGGATTATTCACAATTTAGAGCTACAATTGTGACGGTAGGGATAGACTACACGTCGTTTCCACTGGCAACAAACATTGAAATGAGTTCTCATGCGGCGAAAATCTACCTGTTTTCTCACTTTCCTGGCGCTTAACCTGCTGGCACTGCTGGCCATCGCGGCAGATCTGGCCAGTAGCAGCAGCGCTACGGCGCGTGCCATTGTCGAGCAACGTGCCCTGGTAAAAAGTCTTGCTCTAACTGACCTGGTTCTCTTCACCGATGCCCGTTACACCCGTAACCCGGCCATGGCTGACCTGCACAGCCCGTTTCAGGATTCTCCCAGCTCTTTTGAGCACTTCCCCTCCGGTTCTCTGCTCTATCCCCCTGTGACTGTGAGAAAATATGGGATGCCTTGAGAAACAGCGGAGTATCCTCGACTTCACGCTTGCCTCGTTGCTCCGGCGAAAAGGGAAGAACGCAGCGCTCATAATGGTCTATCTTCTGGTGGTATTCCTTCTCGCCTCGGTGATTTTCTATTCCCAGGCGCTCAGGAAAGAGGCAGCTGCTGTTCTGGCTGATGCGCCGCCTCTGGTGGTGCAGCGGGTGGTCGCCGGCAGGCACGACCTGATTCCGGTCAACTACTGCGACAAGATCCGCCAGATCCGGGGGGTCAGCTCGGTGAGGAGCAGGCTCTGGGGGTACTATTACGACCCTTTGTCCGGGGCAAATTATACCATGCTGGTACCGGCAGAGTTCACTCTCGGTATAGGTAATATCGCCGTGGGTCGTGGGGTGGTGCGGAGCAGCATGGTGACCGAGGATAACATCATGCCGCTACGGACCCATGATGGCGCCCTGATTACCCTGACAGTGGCAAAGCTCTTGCCGGCCAGCACCGAACTGGTCTCGGCTGATCTCATTACTCTGGCGGCCGAGGATTTCCGCATGCTGTTCGGAGTTTCGCCAGTAATGGCAACCGACCTGGTGGTCGAGGTGGGCAATCCTGCCGAAGTCCCCACCATAGCCAGAAAGATCGCCAAGATATTCCCTGATACCAGGCCGATATCAAAAGCAGAGATCCTCCGTACCTATGATGCGGTATTCAGCTGGCGCAGCGGACTGCTTCTGACAATATTAGCCGGTGCGGTACTCGCCTTTATCATCTTTGCCTGGGACAAGGCGACCGGTCTCTCTGCAGAGGAGCAGAAGGAGATCGGCATCCTCAAGGCGATCGGCTGGGATACCGGTGATCTGTTGCTGATGAAGTTCTGGGAAGGTGCAGTGATCTCTTTGAGTTCCTTTATAAGCGGAGTGGTGCTAGCCTACCTGCATGTCTTCTATCTGGCGGCCCCCATCTTTGCCCCGGTACTCAAGGGGTGGTCGGTACTTTACCCCCAGTTCAGACTCACCCCCAGTATCGACCTGATGCAGTTGGCAATCCTCTTCGTACTTGCGGTAGTCCCTTATACCGTGGCCACCATTGTCCCGGCCTGGCGGGCTGCCACTATCGATCCGGACTCAGTGATGCGGGGGTGATGGAGATTTTGAATTTTGGATATGGGTTTTGAATTATATAGGTTGTGAAGCTTGTCGGGTGAAGAATATAACTGCACTAATTATGCGGTAGAGCGAATGATAGAATTACGAAACATACAGAAAATATTTAATCAGGGGAAACCGAACCAGTTTATCGCCCTGCAGGAGGTATCCCTGGCTATCCAGACGCAACAGGTGACTGTGCTGCAGGGGCCGAGCGGCTCAGGCAAGACGACCCTGCTCAGTCTGCTCGGGGGGATGGCCCGCCCTACCACTGGCCGGATCATGCTTTTCGAGCGGGAGATAAGCAGCCTGCCGGAGCGATTTCTGGCCGAGATCAGGCGCCGGACCTTCGGTTTTATCTTTCAGCAGTTCAATCTTATCAAAGGGGTAACGGTGCTGGAGAATATCATGCTGCCGGCTTATCCAAACGGTGAGAACCATCAGTCGCTGCGTCAACGGGCGATTTCGCTGCTGGAGATTTTTGCTCTGGATGGTCGGGCCACGATGAGGGTGGAACTGTTGTCAGGTGGGGAGATGCAGCGTGTTGCTATCTGTCGCGCCTTAATCAACGACCCAACGATTATTATCGCCGATGAACCGACTGCCCACCTCGATTCCAAACTTTCGACCGAGTTTCTCGCTATCATGGGGCGCCTCAAGGGGGAGGGGAGGACCATCATCATGGCCAGCCACGACCCGCTTGTCTGGGGGGGGGAGATGGTAGACCGGGTTATTGCCATGCGTGACGGTATGGTTGTCAGCAACGGGGTCTGACGATGCTGTTTCATCCGGCCATAATCGCACTTCTTGCCGGTTCTCTGATACTCGGCGGCTTACTCCTCTATGCGGCATTTTTTGCGCTGCGGATCCTCACTCACTGGGACCTGGCCAGCGGCAGCGAAATGCAGCTGTCGCTGGAGCGCCGTACCTACCTGCTCGCTACGGTGATGGTCTGGGCCTGCGTTTTTCAGCTCTTATCACTGTTTCTCTTCATCCAGACCGTCGACAGCCTCTGTACCCTCTTCAGTGGGGCGATGTGTGCCGCCGGCACACTTAACCTGAACCGCTTCGGCTATCCTGTTCTGCTGCTCAAGATAGTGAACTTTCTATTGGCGGGTCTCTGGCTGATCATCAATCATGCCGACAATCAGGGGTATGACTATCCGCTGCTGCGGAGCAAATATCGTCTGCTGTTGCTCCTTGCCCCGCTGCTGGTGTTGGAGGGGGTACTGCAGGGGAGCTTCTTCCTATCTCTGCGCCCGCATGTAATAACCTCCTGCTGTGGCAGCCTGTTCGGTTCCACCACCAGCGGTTTTCTACCAAGCCTGAGCAGTTTGCCTCCTCTCCCCCTGTTGCGTGTTCTGGCAGTCGTACTACTCGGTACTCTGCTCATTGGGGCAATCTATTGGCGCTGGCAGCGTGGTGGATATCTCTTTGCCGTTACAGCAGGTATGACCTTCTGTCTTGGCAGCGCAGCGCTGGTAATTGCCATCCCCCTCTACATCTATGCCCTGCCGACACATCACTGCCCATTCTGTATGCTGCACCGGGAATATGGTCATGTCGGGTACCTGCTCTATCTGACACTGTTGGGTGGAGGGCTCTGCGGCATCGGAGTAGGTGCATTGCAGCCGTTTCGCCGTATTGCCAGCCTGGAAATAGCCCTGCCGGTAATCCAACGAAGGTTGACCATTTTGGCCCTGCTCTCTTTTGCCCTCTTTGGCATGGCTACTTTATGGCAGGTCATGACATCCGAGCTCAGCCTCGGATAAACGAGATGCATCTGGCAGGTTTGCCAAATCTTTTCAGTTGACGCGGGAGAATTGGTTATGTTATAAAATATAAGTTATTTTGATTTTGAAATAACTGCAATAATATCAACAAGTTATTCCCCAGTAGCTCAGTCGGTAGAGCGGGTGGCTGTTAACCACCATGTCCGTGGTTCGAGTCCGCGCTGGGGAGCCATACAGGAACAAAACTGGGCACTCCCGGTTTTGTTGACATAGCGAGTGCGCCTGCCAAAGCAGCATAGCTGCCAGTCAGGCGCACTTCTTTTTTGTCCACGCTGATTTCCTCCACCAGCAATTTCAGATACTCTTTCCCGAAGTTGGAACTCTTATCCCTAAATTTATCCTTGAGCGCAGAGCAGAAGGCGATAACGTGTTTTCTGCCAAGTTGTGCAAGGGGAAGTTCCTTTTGCCGTCTCAGTCCTGCAATTTCCGTTAATACTTCCTGCCGTCTTGCCTGATGCTTATGGACTCTTTCCTGAAGAGTGGCATCCAGCGGAAGCAGTCCCTTTTCCACAGCCTCATAAAGTCTGTCTGTTTGCTTATTGATGGCATCCATTTCCTTCGACAAGTTTCTTAACTGCTCGTCGTTTTCCGTGCGGGAGTTTTTAAGATTGCTCTGTAGCTCCTTCATCATGATCTCCACCCGCTCAGGAGTAAAGACCCGTTCAGCGATAGCTTCGAGGACTAAGCCGTCCAGCTTATACATGGGAATATTGTTGCTCTGGCAGTTGCTCCCTGTGGCAAGGTTGTTGATTCTGCTTGAGCATTTGTAATAGCGATAGCGGCCACCCTTACCGGTGGCTAAGGTCATGTTCGCACCGCAGGAACCGCACTTGATTAAACCGGTTAGAAGGGTGGGGGAGGTTGTGATCCGAGGCGGCACCTTATCGGGGGAGCGATCGGAGAGTCTCTTTTGTACCTGGCTAAAGGTGTCAGGAGAAATAACCGGCTCGATATGAAAGGTGATCCATTCCGATTCCGGTTTAAGCCGCCGGGTTTTTGCTTCGAGCATGTTGAAGGTGTATTCGCCAAGGTAGAGTCGATTCGTCAGCATTTTATGGATAAGGGTCTTCCGCCATTTGTTACCCCTCATAGCTAAGCCGCGCTCGTTGAGATGGGCGGCGATACCTTTGACCCCCAGAGCTTGCCCCTTGTGGCCAGTAAGGTAGAGTTGATAAATTCGGTTGACGATTGCCGATTCTGCAGGATCGATTTCAAGGCGCTTTTTCTTCCCCTTGTTCCCCTGAATTTCCACATCAACCTTGCGGAAGCCATAGGGAGGGGTTGAGCCATTAAAGAACCCTTGTCGTGCGTTCTCCTTCATGGCCCTTAGAGTGTGTTTTGAGTTTTCCTTACTCTGGTATTCATCAAACAGGCTGAAGATGCTACGAGCCATCTCTCCGGCGGAATCATCGCTTGTCTGCTGAGTAATGGAGATAACCTGCACCCCGGCTTTTTTCAATTGCCGCTCATATAAAGAGAACTGGAAGGAATCCCGAAAGAAGCGGGACAGGCTGTGAATGATAATAGCATCGAAGGGGCGAGGGGTAACACAGGCCTCAACGATCATCTGTTGAAAGACCGGCCGACGGTCATCGGTTGCGGATGCACCTGGTTCGATGTATTCAGCTGCGATACTGAACTTTTTGGTTTTACACCATTCGTGCATCTGACGGAGCTGATCAGGTATGGAAAGGTCTTTTTCCGCTTGCTTCGTTGTTGATACCCGAGCATAGAGAGCCACTATCATTATTTTTCCTCCTCAGTCTTCATCAACACTGCTACCAGCAGTTCACCCAGGTGAGCTTGAACAAGCCTGATCTCTTCAGGCGTAACAGATTTCTCCATTAAATCGGATTTGAATCTTATCTGTATGGCATCATCCACTCATGATGCACCCTTTCTTTAGCTCAGTATATTCCTGCCCTTGTCTTACCTTTCCAAACTCCGTAAAACCCTTTCCAGTTCCTTGACCAGACCGCTTTTCCCGAATTCATCCAATGTCAGTTTTTTGAATATAGCGAATTTATTTTCAGGCATAGCTAATTCTGCAAATGAAAGAACTTTCTTCATTCGAGCATTTATCAAGCTTGTCAATTCTTCTTGATTTACCATTGCCCCAACTCGATTTCTTTTATTCGTTTTTCTACGTCCATCTGCCATGCAAGAGGTTCATACAATTTCTGAATATGAGAATTAAGAATTTTCAGCGCCTGATCCGTATCAATGAGGTCATTTCCTTGCTGGACGCAGTGAACGGCAGCAACTCTTTTCAAATAGCCATATACTGAAATCGCCATGCGCATCATGCGTTCTTCAAGGACAGCATTTTGTCCATAAACACGATCAATCCCAAGATGATTTAGGTTTTCAATCTGACTTTGCAGGTCTTCCCAGAGAGGATGCAGTGGCCAACGTGAAGCATTGCTGTCGCCGTTCGGCTGTCTCAAGGTGTCATGCTCTGCGGCAAGGTAGCGCAACAGGTCTCCCTGCTGGTCTTTCAGATTATCAAAGGAGATGATGTCAAAGCGTTTCAGCAAAGGTTTTCTGATCTGCCACTCTATCCGCCAGACGTTTTCGTCCTGTTCCCACAGAAGGTAAAACCATACCTTATCGCTTTGCTGTCTGATCTCTGCCACTTTATCATATACGCGCAGGACAACATCTCCCTTGCCGAAGCTGAAGGTCTGCACCTTGCCGTCTTCCCGATACTGGCTGTCTTTGCTGGAACGGCTGACAAAGCTATCTTCGTCGAAGTCTATGGTTGGCAATTCATAGTCAAAACAGAAATCCACACGGGACAGACTTTCATTCCGGTAAGGATGGTTGCCGACAGAAGCGGCCCATTTCAAGAATTTGTCATGAAGGAGGAAAGCGGATTCACGCCAGAGGGCCTGACTGCGGATTGTGACATAGAAATTGGGTTTATTGAATTCGCCCATTTCAATCTTGAAATCTTCGTTGCTGATGATAAGAGGGTAGCCGGAAGCGGAACCGTAAGGATGAAGCAGGAAGTCAGAGTTGCCCAGGGTGATAGGTACTGGATTCTTGCTCTTGGATTGTCGGATTGATTCCTTTAGCTCTGCCAGTTGGCCAAAGTCGATTCCTTGCCGATTAGGGGCATGGAGGAAATAGGCACACTGAAGGGTGTCTATGCCGTGAAGTAAGAGTTTCATTTTATCCCAGCCTTGAGAGCTTTAAACCCTTTTGCCATTATCATAGCGAACGATTTATGTAACAGTGGCTCAATCGTGGCAAACTGATAAGGCTTATGTTCTGTTGCTTCCTCAAGCTCTTCTATTCCGGTTATGATCATATTCTTCATTAACTGATGCCGTGATATGTTAGCCTTGTTTGCAAAGCAATCTATCTTGAAAATGTCTTCTGCTGTAATTTTTATAGGTAAAGGCTTTTCAGGAAGCCTAGATTCAGTAAATTCACGCTGTGGCCTCAAAATTCCATTTAAAGGGGCCTCTAGGTCTCTTAAAATGAGCGCCAAATAGAAAACATGGGACATTTCAGACTTTTCAAGTACGTTTAGCCAGACATTGACAAAGCTAAGCATAAGATGATGCCTGTTCATCGCCCCTCGTTTTGCCAATGTATCCAAGCGGCCAATAAAAAAATCATCAAGTTTAACGGGAATTTGCTTTTCTTCGTTACGTGGTATCATAGCGTGTCCCTTCGATTAATATACCCTAGTATATTTATACGAATGTATATTGTCAAGTGAGAAAAATTGTCGTCATAAGAAATGGCCGATCCAGATGGGCACCCCTGCAAATGTGGATGACCTAGCGCCAAGGCCATTGTCTAAATAAACTTTAATATGTTGGGAAATTATGATATTGGAGTGATGTATTTCTAAGCCCCCGTGTTACTGAAACGGGAGCGATATAATATCAACATAATAATAACCGGAATTATACAGATGCGGTATAACCCCCCTATTTAGGGGTATTATGTTGCAAAAAACACCCAAAACAACTCATATTTGCATAATTGTTAGGCATAATTTCAGCGTTATTAGATATATTTAATCATTAACAGCGCAACAATATAACCCCTAGTTGTGCATAAAAAAGAGATCAAATGAAAACTGCATGGAAGATAATCACGTGCTTGCTGCTCATAGTCTCTGTCTGCCATGGCGGGGGTATCACCCATAAGGCTGAGCCCAGAGATGATGGCGGCTATACCCTGACTCTTGACGGCTCAATGCAGAGCTTAACGCCGATTACGGCTGAAGGATTTTTCCCGAAGAAACACATCAATTACAAGATCGAACTCAAGGGAAAAGGAAAAGAATGGAGTTACAGGAACCAGCCAGGGTACTTCTATTCGTTCCCTGAGGATATCGACGCGAAGCCCCAATCATGGGACATGGGCTATGCATGGGTGGACGAGAACCGTAAGACGATTTATCTGAACTTTTACTGGGTTAAATCACCTGACGGTCTAACGGAGTCAGAAATCAATGGTGCATACAAAGTAAAGCGATAGCACAACATGCGGCAACAGCGGTCTCCGCTGACGCTACGCCGCTGGTGCCTTGAGACGTTGAGCGAGAGAAATAAAGAATGAGCAATCGAAGCAAGGTACTTCAAAACTGCCTCAAAGAACTACTGGCCCCACAGCTTGAGGACATTTCCTTCTCATTTGACGGGAAATATACGTTTCGATCCATAAATAGGACTCAGGAAACGGCAAGGATTATCGAATTCCAACCCGGCATCAAATCGTTGAGTGGAAAGTTTACAGTCAATTTGGGCATCTACTCACCGCAACATTTCGCAGGGCCTTCCGCGCCATCGGTTGAAGAAGCGACCACAGGCTACTGTCAATTTGCTACACGCCTTGGTTGCGCAAGAAGAATTGGCGGCTTTTGGCTCAGAGTATTTGGAGAGCCGGACAGATGGTGGAAGCAAATTCTCTACAAGCCACGAGATATCTGGTGGGACTACAGCGAAGAAAAACATAAGACAAGCAAAAGCGTGAGCGAATGTGCCGCTCTTATTCTTGATGTCGGTCTGGAGTGGCTTGAGAAAAAAGATGATTTAGATGCCTTGCAAGCATTGCAGAACAACAACCAGGAAAAGAGAAAAGTCTAACGCTCAACCAGGCAGAAGCAGCGGCCTAAAAACCGCCGCTGTTCTCCCACCCCGTTAGATTTAATAAAACAGAAATTTACCCTATGACTGAATCAGAACAATACATAACGAAATTGAATTCGAATGTATTTTTTCGCGAATTTTCATTTTCAAGGAATAAATTCTTTCCGAAACCAAAAGAAGAACTAGAATTTGCAGATCATGTAATTTGGATTGATGATCTACTGATTATATTTCAAGAGAAAGAGCGAAATATATCCAATGCCACTGATTCAGCTTCAGAGGAAAAGTGGTTTAATAAAAAAGTGGTTGGTGAGGCTACAAAACAGATCAGAGATACATTGAAATATCTCCGAGATTACAAAGATATACATTTGCCAAATGAACGTAATCACACCTTAAATATCGCCACAGCTAAATTGACATCAATAGACAAGATTGTTCTTTACTCAGCAAGCTCAGCGCTACCAATTAAGTGTCGTAATAAGAAATATCATAATAGTTCATCAGTTGGCTTTATACATATCTTTCACTTTGACGATTACTTAGGAATCTGTGAAACGTTAGTCACACCAGTAGAAATCCATCATTACTTATCTTATCGCGAAGAGTTAATTATAAAATGGACTAATAAAACAGATCACCTTCCAGAATATGCTCTAGTAGGGCATTTTCTTTATGGTGATCTTTCAGTAGAGCCAAGTATTGAAAACAAGAATTATCTTACAGCGTTGAGAGATAATAGAAATGAATGGGACTTTACCAATATAATCCGAACCTATGCTGACAGCATGACAGCTGATAAAAAATCACAAGATTATTACAAGATCATCACTGAGTTGGCAAAATTTAAGCGAACCGATTTTAAATTGTTCAAGGAACGTTTCGAATTAGCTAAAGATAAAGCAATGAAAAATGAGTTTGCGAGACCATATAGGATGACAATACCGTGGACAGGATGCGGTTTTGTATTTGTTCCAATTACACAAGATATGATTAGTAGGAGAACGCAGGGCTTGTTAAATATCACTCTAGCGCACAAGTACGACCAAAAGCTTTCAAAGTGCATTGGATTATCATTTTCGCCGGAGGATGATAAAGTTTTCTACGTAGAGTGGTGTTATATCGAATTCCCTTGGGAACATGACGAAGAAATGGAAAAGATGCTAAAAAAAAGTTTCCCATTTAGAAGTGTCAAAGAGCATTTTGTCCCGACCTACGTATTCGATAAGAGTCTAGACAACCATTGAAATCTAACAATGCACTGGTGCGGTCAAGCCGCACAGCGCCGAAGCCGTTATAACGAAAGTTGTTCTTCCCATTGCCCAGATTCATCTGCGCTGGGGAGCCAAATTTCCTGAAGGGCACTTTTCATAGAGAAAGTGCCCTTTTTTTGTCCATGAATTTAACGTTTATACAGCTAAACTGTCATGTAAATGCTTTCTGAAAGGGAGCGCCAATAGTCTTCATAGCTATTTCAGCCACGAATTAGCCGGCATTACAAAATCGTTCTGGTATAATAAAACTGGATAAATACTTGAATACGGCGTAGAGTCAATACACTGACCTGCCACCCGAAATCATTTCTCATAGTCATTTCGAATTCCCTCTCTTTCCCGGTCATCTCCATCCACCTCTTTCGTCAAAGCCTTTGGAACAGTCTGCACAGTTACTATTGAGCTTTCCTCCCAGCTGAATTAAATCATTTTGGCCGGTCGCTCAAACTATGCAGTGAGTAAAGGACATTTAGTGGGCGCAGGAATTCTAATTGGGTACTTCGCAAAACAGGATGAAGCCCGGAGAGCACTGCGGGAACTGAAGAGGCAAGGTTTCAGCCGCACCGCCTTGTTGCATAAGGATACGGACGGTCAACTCCATGTCTCTGATCCTTTCCTCCTGCGCCGTCTTTTCGGGGTGATCCTGGTGGCATCTCTTTGCGGGGGGATTGGCGGGATAGCCGCTCTGCTCCTGCATTGGCCGAAGTCACTTCCAGTATGGAATATTTCAACTCCCTTGGCATTGGTGCTGGAGTGGGGCGCTATTGGTGCATTGGCAGCTCTCTTCTGGATACGACGTTCCAGATATGGCGTCGAGCAGCAGGTCCTGAACGATCATGTTCGCTGGCTTGTCTCCGGGGAGTCTGTTCTTATCCTCCAGGCGCCGGTCGAATCCTTACAGCGGCCGGTGGCTATGCTGCGGGAAAGCGTCGACACCCCTCCGGCGCTTTTTGTAATGCATCCAAAGCACGAGCGGCGGGCAGAGGTGCGTGGCCCATCGGTAAAGCTCTCGCCGGCACAACTGCAGGTGCATGCCGAGCGCCATGCAAGGGAGCAGCAGGTAGACCCGAGGCCGCAGCATAACACCGAACTGCTCAAGCGTCTCAGGCAGTCCCGTAAATGGGTGCTGCAGGTTTGCGAGGATCTCAGCGCAGCGAACAGTCTGGAACAGAAAGTGACCCCCGCTGCTGATTGGATACTGGATAACGATTACATCCTGGAGGGGAACACCCGCGATGTGCTGTTGAATCTCCCCCGGCGCTTTTACCAGCAGCTGCCTTCTCTCACCTCTGAACCCTACCCAGGTCTACCATGTATCTACGATCTGGCCAAAAATCTGGTCTTCCATACGGAACTGCGTCTGGACCGGGAGAATATCCTGGCTTATATAGCGTCCTATCAATCGGTGCGGACCCTGACGATTGGCGAACTCTGGGCAATCCCACAGATGCTCCGCGTAGCACTCATCGAAAGTATCCAGAACCTGGCTGTAACTGCTCTGACTAATCTGCGCGAGCGTCAGTTAGCAGACTTCTGGGCGAACCGGCTGATTGCAGCAAATCGCCGCGATTCCAACCAGCTCTTCGCACTTCTGGCGGAACTTGCTGCAACGGAGTCGAGTCCCACCCCCTATTTTGGGGCGCAGCTGGTCAGCCTGCTCTATGACGAAGCGGCTGCGCTGGCTCCAGTCAAGAACTGGCTTGAGCGGACACTGAAAATAGCTCTGCACGACCTCAGCCTGCGTGAGCAGAACCGGCAGACCAGAGAGCAGTTGTCCTGCGGGAATGCCTTCACCAGCTTGCGCCAGCTGGCCCTGCTCGACTGGCGCGAGATATTCGAAAAGCTCAGCAGGGTGGAACAGGTGTTGCGCCATGATCCGGTAAGGGTCTATCCAAATATGGATTTTGCCAGCCGTGACCGTTGTCATCGCGCTATCGAAGAACTAGCCCGCTGTTCTGCCCAGAGCGAACAACATGTTGCAGAGCTGGTAGTCAGACTGGCGAAGCAGGCACAAAGTGAAGCAGCAACCGATGAACGACGCAGCCATGTCGGTTTCTGGCTGGTGGGGGAGGGTAGGGTTGAACTGTCCAGGCTGCTGGGAAGTCATGAATCGATAAGGTATCGCACCCTGGAATGGGTCTATCGTCACCATGCGCTACTCTATGCTGTCGGAATCGTCAGCTTCACGTCGTTCATTTATATCATGATCGTTGCTTTAGTATCGATCGGATCTGTCGAACCGGTCCGATTGGCAGGTGTATTCCTGCTGCTTCTGATTCCGGTCAGTCAGCTGGCTGTGGAGGCTGTCAATTACCTGGTTACCAGACTTCTGCCCCCCCGGTCCCTGCCGAAAATGGATTACGAGGAATCGGGGATCCCAGATGCATTCCGCACCCTGGTAGTGGTGCCGATGATGCTGGTGAACGAGGAGACGGTCCGAGCCGAGGTGGAGAAGCTGGAGATTCGCTACCTGGCCAATAAGGAAGCAAATCTTCTATTCAGCCTCTTCTCCGACTACACCGATTCCGTCACACTTGCGCGTGATGATGACAGACAATTGATCAATACCGCGAGGAAATGCCTGGAAGCACTCAACCTGCGTCATGGTGGCGAGCGTTTTTTCCTCTTCCATCGGGAGCGCACCTGGTGCAAATCCGAGCAAAAATTCATCGGCTGGGAACGCAAACGGGGGAAACTGGAAGAGTTGAACCGCCTGATCGATGGTACGCGGGACGAAACCGCTGCATCGATAGTCTACGTTGGCGAGCCGGACCAGTTGTCGGACATCCGCTTTATCATTACCCTGGATAGCGATACCCAGCTGCCGCATGCTACTGCCCGGAGGATGGTCGAGACCCTGGCGCACCCACTTAACCAGCCCCGTTTCGATGCGGCAGGTAATATCTTGGCAGGTAGTTACACTATTATCCAGCCCCGGGTCAGTCCGACCCTGCCGAGTACGACTGCATCTAAATTCAGCCGGCTCTTTGCCGATGCTATCGGCGTTGACCCCTATACCCAGGCTGTCTCCGATGTCTATCAGGACTTAAGTGGTGAAGGTTCCTACCATGGCAAGGGGATCTACGATGTACGCGCTTTCAGCCGTATTTTGTCGGGACTCTTCCCTGAAGATTGGGTGCTGAGCCATGACCTGATCGAGGGTGCTCATGTCCGGGTAGGTCTCGCCAGTGATATTGAGCTTTTTGATGAATTCCCCCAAAGCTACCAGAGTTATACCAGCCGGGCCCATCGCTGGATCCGCGGTGACTGGCAGATCGCAGGGTGGATATTCCCCAGTGTCCCCCAGTCTGTTGGTGGCCGGGGTCCGAACCCGCTCTCCCTCTTTAACCGCTGGAAGATCCTCGACAACTTGCGTCGCAGCCTGCTGCCAGCTACCAGCCTCGGGCTGCTGATTGCCTCCTGGTTCATCTCTCCGAGGATCGGTGGAATTGCCACGCTGGTGGTAGGGATGCAGCTCCTTTTTCACCCTTTGGCACAGCCTTTTACCATGGCCACAACCCGTAAGGGGTTGATCTACTTCGACCTGGCGAAGGTCATGCACGATCTGATGCGGGCAACTGCAGATGCTGCGTTGCTGCCGCACCAGGCAGCGGTCACCCTGGATGCCATTGCCCGGGCCTGCTACCGTCGCTTGATCTCCCGGCGAGGCCTACTGGAATGGATGGCCCAGGCAGCACTATGGCAGGCGTCCCGTCGGCAAACGCTCTTTGTCGCAACTCTGGCACTGGGAAGTCTCTTCAGTCTCATCGCGGGCTGGGCTATCTGGCTTGTCATGCCGGGCAGTCTGCCACAGGCCGCCCCCTGGCTCATACTCTGGTTTTTCTCGCCTCTATTCGGCTGGCTTCTGAACCTGCGCCCGGCAGAAGAGCAGCAACAGCCACTAGCGGAGGCTGACCGTACATTCCTCAGGCAGATCGCCCGACGAACCTGGCGCTACTTCTCCTCATTTGTCAACGCCGACACCACCTGGTTGCCCCCTGATAATTATCAGGTAGCCCATCAAAATCGTCTGGCCATGCGCACCAGTCCGACCAATATCGGCCTCTGGATGACCAGTGTTCTGGGTGCTCACGATTCCGGCTATCTGACCATCGATCAGGTCGTCGAAAGACTGACCAGCACCATGAAGACCTTGGACCGCCTGGAAAAATACGAGGGTAACCTGCTGAACTGGTACGACATCCAGACCCTTGAGCCACTTGAGCCTCGCTACGTCTCTGCCGTTGACAGCGGCAATCTTCTCGGCGCACTCTGGACACTTGGGCATGGGCTGGAAGAAATAATACATTCCCCCCTCCTCGACGGCAAAGCCATTGCCGGTTTTCTCGATACCGGTTCGATTCTGAAACAGGTAGCCGGGCAGGAACGTCGGGCCGGTTTCGATATCCGCATCCTGGACGAACTGTTGCACGACTGTGAATCTTCATCAGGCAATATTATTGAGCTACTGCGACTGCTGCGGAGAATCAAGGCAAACTTAAGGGTACCACTTGTCCCGGGAGGAGCGGCTTCATGGGCCGGGGAGATAGAAGAGCAGGTGGCTGCCTGGATTTTGCTGGCGGATCGCTATCTCATCTGGCTCGAAATCCTTGCCGAAAAGAGTGAAGCAGAGCTTGCCCAGCTGGGTCAGCCGGCGTTGCTAGCTATTCGCCAGGACCTCGCCCGTCCCCCATCCCTCTTCGAGCTTGCCCATGGCCGGATCGACTCGATCCAGATCATCAAAACTATTCGGGAGGAATCTCTTCGGGATGGCTCCTCAACCCTCGTCCCATGGCTCGACCGCGTTTCAGGGGCTTTCGTGACAGCACAATGGCTGGCCGGCGAAACCCTTGGCATGGCTGAACGACTGATTATCAGTGTCAATGAGTTGTCGGCCGGTATGAACATGCAATTTCTCTATGACAAGGGGCGTAAGCTCTTTACCATCGGTTTCAATGTTTCCACAGATGTCCCGGACGGCTCCTGTTATGACCTCCTGGCCAGCGAGGCTCGCTTCGGAAGTTTCGTCGCTATTGCCCGGGGCGATGTCCCGATGGAACACTGGTTCTCCATGGGCCGCCCATACGGGGCAATAGGGCGGCAGCGGGTATTGCTCAGCTGGGCCGGGACTGTTTTCGAATATCTGATGCCGCTTCTGTTTCAGCACTCATATGGCAACTCGCTGCTGGACAAGGCTGCCAGGGAAGCGGTGGCGGTGCAGATCGCCTATGGCCGGACGCGGCGTGTGCCTTGGGGGATCTCTGAATCAGCCTATGGCAATATGGACCTCAATAAGACCTATCAGTACAAGGCCTTCGGTGTTCCGTCGCTTGGATTGAAGCGTGGTCTGGAGGAGCAGCTGGTCGTTGCTCCCTATGCCACACTGTTGGCGCTGAATCTGGCCCCGAAAGAGACAGTACAGAATTTGAAGCAGCTGGACAGACTTGGGCTCCTCGGTGATTACGGATATTACGAGGCGATCGATTACAGTCGTCAACCTCAACGTGACGGGAGACGCGGAGTTATTGTCGAAGCGTATATGGCCCATCACCAGGGGATGGCGTTTCTGGCAATGACCAATTTCCTCCATGGCAACCCGTTCCCTCGCCGCTTTCATAGCGATCCCAGGGTGCGCGCCTTTGAAGCCCTTCTGCAGGAACGTATTCCTACCCTCCCCGCGGTGCACCTCACCTCTACCCGGCAGAGTAAGCCCGCTCTGGTGGATGTAGACCAGATAGCACCGGCTGAAAGCATCTTTGCCACGCCTCATACCGCTATCCCCCATAGTCTGCTGCTTTATAACGGCCGTTACGGTTTGATGGTCACCAACAGCGGTGGCGGGTACAGTCACTGGGGGGGGCGCGAACTCAGCCGCTGGCGTTCGGATCAGACCTGTGACAGCCATGGGACCTTCTGCTACATCCGCGAGGCCGATTCTGATCGCCTCTGGTCCAGCACCTGGCATCCGGTAGGGGGGGAGGTTGATGGATATTCGGTCAGTTTTGCCCTTGACCGCGCCCTGTTCCGGCGAACCGATAATGGCATCCAGACGGAAACAGAGATCATCGTCTCACCGGAAGATGATCTGGAGGTGCGCAGGATTACCCTGATCAACAGATCGGACCGCGCCCGCAAACTTGACATCACCAGCTACGTTGAACTCTCTATGGCTCCACACAACGCGGACCGGCAGCACCCGGCCTTCAACAAGCTGTTCATTCAGACCGAAGCGGTTCCCGAAATGCATGCTCTGCTCGCCTACCGGCGGCAGCGTAGCGAAAACGAATCGCCCTTCTATACTGCCCATCGCTTGACGTTTGATAATGCCGGGGAAGATTGTGCGGATGAAAAGAAGTGGCAGTTTGAAACCGATCGGGGACGTTTCATCGGCCGCGGCCGGACTCTTGCCAATCCTATGGGGGCGGTTCAAGAGCTTGGCAACAGTCAAGGTTTTGTCCTGGATCCTATACTCAGTCTGCGACGAACTCTTACTCTGGCACCGGGGCAACGGACACAGGTTTCCCTAGTGCTTGCTGCCGGGACAAGCCGCGAACAGGTCCTGCTGCTGATGGAAAAATATGGCAACCCCCTCGAGATAAATCGGGCCATTGATTTTGCCTGGGTCTCTGCCCAGCAGCAGTTGCAGATGATGCATATCCTGCCTGATGAAGCACGCCGTATTCAGCAACTGGCAAGCCACCTGCTCTTTCCCAATACCCTCCTGCGTGCAACCGGCGAACGCCTTGCCGAAAACCGCAAAGGCCAGGCAGGATTATGGTCTTACGGGATCTCGGGCGATCTCCCGATAGCCCTGATTACTATCGGTGAAACTCGGGATATAAGCCTGGCCCGCCAGATGCTCCAGGCCCACACTTATTGGCGGATGCATGGTCTGTCGACCGACCTGGTGATTCTCAACGAAGAAGCCGGTGGGTATGAACGGCCGCTCCATGAACGACTGGAACGACTTATCCAGACCCATTCTCTCTGTAACGGGACTGACCAGCCTGGTGGGGTGTTCCTGCGCAATGCAGCGCTCATTCCGGAGGAGGACCTGAAACTCCTCAAGGCCGCTGCCAGTATCATGCTGGTGGCGGCACGCGGAACACTGCCCCAACAGTTAGGGGTGCCGGTAGAGACCCCGGAGCTGCTTGAAGTGCTGGTCCGGAAACGTACTCCCCGTGAGCCTTCAGCACCGCTACCTTTTATGGAGTTGAACTACTTCAACAGCCTCGGCGGATTTACGCCGGACGGGCGTGAATACGCGATATACCTTGGCCCCCACACCAACACCCCGGCACCTTGGGTAAATGTTATTGCCAACCCGACTTTTGGCACCATGGTCAGCGAAACAGGGGCAGGCTTCACCTGGTATGGGAACAGTCAGCGAAACCGCCTGACCGGCTGGTCGAACGATCAGGTGCTCGATCCAGCGACGGAGGCGCTCTATATTCGTGACGAGGAGAGCGGCATCTACTGGTCGCCGACTGCGGCGCCGATCCGTGAAGAGACGGCATACAGAGCCAGGCACGGGGCGGGATATACTGTCTTCGAGCATAACAGCCACGGGATCGAGCAGGAGCTGACTGTTTTCGTCCCTGTTGATGAGAGCGGTGGAGAGCCGGTCAAATTGCAGCGGTTGCGGCTCACCAATGCCTCCTCCAGAAGGCGCCGGCTTTCTATAACCTATTATGTGGAGTTGACCCTCGGCGAGAACCGCGAAACCTCGCAGATGCATGTCATGAGCAGCTGGGATGATGAAGCCATGGCACTGCTGGGACAAAATTTCTATCACCCCGAGTATGGCGAGCGGGTCACTTTTCTTGCCATAACTCCCCAGGCCGAATCATACGGCGGCGACCGCACCGCCTTTATCGGCCGCAACCGCTCGCTGGCAGACCCGGTGGCCATGGAGCTGACCCGTCTGTCGCAGCGGACAGGAGCAGGGCTCGACCCGTGCGCGGCGCTCCGGGTTACCTTGGAAATGGCTCCGGGCGAACAGCGCGATATCAACTGCATGCTTGGGCAGGCAGGGTCTGTGGCTGAGGTGCGGGAGCTGGTGCTGAAATATCGGGAGGAACAGGCATTCGAGAACGCCTTTGATGAGACCAGGGGATGGTGGGATGAACTGCTTGGCACGATCAAGGTTGAGACCCCCGAGCTGGCCGCTGACCTCCTTATCAACCGCTGGCTTCAGTATCAGTCCTTAAGCTGCCGCATCTGGGGACGCTCTGCTTTTTACCAGTCAGGCGGCGCATTCGGATTTCGCGATCAGTTGCAGGATGTCATGGCATTTCTTTATGCCAGTCCGGGGCTGGCGCGCAACCAGATCCTGCTGGCCGCGAGCCGGCAGTTCAAGGAAGGGGATGTCCAGCATTGGTGGCATGAACCTGCCGGCGCCGGGATCCGCTCACGGATATCCGACGACCTCCTCTGGCTACCATATGTGGTCGCGCATTATGTCCGGACAACCGGTGATGCCGACATTCTGAAGGTAGAGATACCCTTTCTCAGTGCCCCTGCTCTGGCAGAGGATCAGCACGAGCTATTCTCCACACCGGAGGTTACCCTTGAACGAGCCACGCTCTTTGAGCACTGCCGGCGCGCAATAAGCCGTGGTCTGACGATCGGTCCCCATGGTCTTCCTTTGATTGGGACAGGGGATTGGAACGACGGGATGAACCTGGTTGGTGCCGGGGGGAAGGGGGAGAGCGTCTGGCTCGCCTGGTTCCTCTGTGAGACTCTGCAGGGGATGGTCGAGCTGTCAATTCTCTTGAATCAGCCAAAGCTGGGCGAAATATATCAGGATGAGCGGAAGGCCCTGATCGGGCGGGTCGAGCAGGCCGGCTGGGACGGAGAGTGGTATCTGCGGGGGACCTTTGATGATGGTTCACCGCTAGGCTCTTCGGCAAACCGGGAGGCCCGGATCGATTCGCTTCCGCAATCGTGGGCACAGCTATCCGGTGCAGCCGATCCTGCGCGCACGGAGCAGGCCCTGGAGTCGGCCTGGCGACATCTTGTCCTTAAGGATGAAGGGCTGGTGCTCCTCTTTGAACCCCCCTTTGACACCACAGAACCATCACCCGGATATATCAAAGGTTATCCACCGGGGGTGCGTGAAAATGGCGGTCAGTACACCCATGCTGCCCTATGGATGGCTATGGCCATGGCCCGCAAAGGGGATGGAGAGCGGGCGGTGCAACTGCTGCGCATGCTCAATCCGATCGAACATGCCCGCGATGCTCACGCAGTCTGGCACTACGGGGTTGAGCCCTACGTGGTTGCAGCCGACGTTTACCGGTTGCCCGGACGGGTTGGACAGGGGGGGTGGTCCTGGTATACCGGTTCGGCGGCCTGGATGTACCGGGCCTGGGTTGAAGAGGTCCTCGGCTTAAAGGTGCGCGGGGATCAGATGCGGATAAATCCGGTTATCTCGGCGACCTGGCAGGGCTTTACCATCTGTTACCGTTATGGTGAAACGATCTATGCGATCCAGGTGGAAAATCCTGACGGCTGTGAGCGTGGCGTTGCCTGGGTGGAGATGGATGGACAGCGCGTGAGCGAAGGTCTGATACTGCTGGAGAAAAGTCTGGTGAAACATCAGGTCCGGGTCCGGATGGGGAGAAGTGAAGAGTCAAGCGAGGATGAAAAAGCGCGTCATTGAGCAGAAGTTGTTATCCCAGAACCTGTCGGCTTAAGAATTGGAACGACAGGCTCCAAATAAGATGAGGAGAGATCATGAATATCAAAAGAGGTATCGTCGTCAGCCATGCCGGAGCGATTGAGTGGGGGGCCGGCAAAGTGATGGAAGTAGCACCCTTCAAAGCAACTATCCAGTTCAGTGATGGGATCATCAGGAAGATCGCCTCCTCCCACTACACTATCCTGCAGCCGGCAGATCCGGCTTCTTTTGTCCCACCTCCTGAAACTTTACCGGCAGTAAAGGTCCGAGTTACTCGCAAACGGTTGAAAAAAATCAAGGAACCAGCTATTTGAACAATTAAGATAAGATGGCACGGTTTATTTGAAGAAACAAGAGAGCGCTTTGCCGGCGTGTAGCGACAATATCTGGAGTAACCTTCCAGGTGCCGGCTGGAAATGCATTGAGCGTATGGGGGAGAAAATAACTATTTTTGCAGTCATGTATGCTGATATGTGCTAATGTCAACATATTGATACTTCAGAATCTGTCATAGCAAGAGAATCTATCTCTCCCATGTCGCTAAAATCTATTTCGTTACTGCTGATCTTTGCATACATCCTGCTGCCTACCTTCTGCTATGCACACCCATGCGAACTCAATCTGAGCTCATCGGCTGAGACCTCGCAGATAACGGCCAGCCAGCAGGGGACAGATTGCCCGATAACGAATCATACCGACAACTGCGAAACTACCTGCTGCTGTGACGGGCATTTTTTGACCGCATTCACAGCCATCCTCTATGTCGATCAGCCGGCCAGACAGTTGCCGTATGACCTCCAGAGTACACTGCCAAGGCTTATCGACAGGATATTTGTCCCACCACAGAACCACTCCTGATTATTTTCTGAACTTACATTACTGTTTGCAGAGACATGGCCGCCAGGTTGAATAGCCGGCTACGCCCGGTCGCGCAAAAAGCTGCCGCGGCTGAGCACGGTTTCTATCGGCATGAAGCTCCATGGCGAAAAGAAGGGCAAGACCCTACCTGTGCAGCTGATGATAGAAGAAATAATCATTTCCAAGGAGATAAATATGAGTTTTGGTGATTTGATCAAACATAGAAGAGATAGGCATCACAACCAGCCGGGAGGAATCCACTCCTCCCGTAAAAGCAAAATCAGTCAAAGAAACAGGAGGATAGATATCATGAAACATATTCTGTTGCTTGCTCTGCTATGCGCGAGTATGGTATTATACGGCTGTACAAGCGAAAAAACAGTTGAACTGCCGCAAAAAATCCCTGCAATAGTGCTCTCCCCTGCCGACAAAGAAAAACTGCTGGCATTCCAGAAAGAGCTGCTGAGCATCGAGAACGTAGCGGACAAGGCGGTCAGGCTTGCAGGAGATGAACTGAAGAACGTCATCAAAGGGGGGACGGTTTCTCTTGACCTTCCTGGCATTATTGACAAGGCCAAGGCTGAATCTCTGCTGGCAGGTGAATCGTTAGCGAAAAAGAGTGTCCCCGAAGGATTGCCGCCCGAGCTGAAAAGCCATCTTAACGATGGCAAAAGCGGTTTGATTGCCGCCTATAAGGCCTATGCGGAATCATTTGAAGCCATAAAAAGATTCATTACTGAGAAGAATCCGATGGCGATCCTTGATTACCGGAAGAAATATGCAGAGGCGCAGCAACTCTTTACCGGAGCTACGGGGAAATTGAAAATGGTGATGGCGGCAGCCGGAGTAGCACCATGATCCACTCCGTCAGGAAACTGTGGGCGTAAACTGCCCCTTTGCTCTCTACCTGATAACAAGAAAGAAGCTTACAATGAAGCATAGTTCGATGGTCCTGATCTCTTCTTTTGCACTGCTCCTATGCGCCTCCTGCACGGCCAAGAAAGAGAAGCCAAAAGCTAAACCGCCGGTACCGGTGAAGCTGGCCCAGGCGGTACAGAAAGATGTGCCGCTGCAGATCAAGGCGATCGGTAATGTAGAGGCATATACCAGTGTGGCGATAAAATCCCAGGTGAATGGCCAGATAGCGCGGATCCATTTTACCGAAGGTAGCGATGTAGAGAAGGGGGCCTTGCTGATCAGCATCGATCCGGAGCCTTTCCAGGCCGTGCTTAGCCAGTGCGAGGCTGCTCTGGTCAAGGACCAGGCCCAGGCAAAATATGCCCGGGAACAGTCACGGCGCTACGAGGAACTGCTCAAGGAGGGGATCGTTACCCGGGACCAGTACGAGTCGCTGCAATCGAATGCCGATTCATTGGCTGCTACCCTGGTTGCCGATCGAGCTGCCATCAAAAACGCCAAGATCCAGCTCGGTTACTGTTCCATCCGAGCGCCGATCTCCGGCCGGACCGGCACGGTGGCACTCCATCCGGGAAACCTGGTGAAGGCTAACGATCTGCCGATTGTGACCATCAATCAACTCAGTCCGATTTACGTCACGTTTTCGCTGCCGGAAAAGCGTCTGGCAGAGCTGAAGCGGGCTATGGCTGCCCGCCAGCTGAAGATAGAGGCGGTGATCCCCAACGAACCGGGAGCGACCGAGGTCGGGTCGATCAGCTTTCTCGACAACGCCGTCAACCCGGCCACCGGGACTATCAAGCTGAAGGGTGTTTTCCCCAACAAGTCACGAAAGCTCTGGCCGGGGCAGTTCATTGATGTGCTGATAACGCTTGCAGCGCGGCAGAATGCCCTGGTCATCCCGACCAGTGCCATCCAGACAAGTCAGCAGGGGGAGTTTGTCTATGTCGTAAAGCAGGATAACAAGGTTGAGGTGCGGCCGGTTACTGCTACGGCGGTGGCAGGCGAGGAGACGGTTGTCGAGAAGGGGTTGGCAGCGGGTGAGACCGTGGTAGTTGATGGCCAGCTCCGCCTCACCCCAGGTGCCACAGTGGAAGCTAAAGAGAAAGAGCCGGCCGGGGTGAAGAAGTAATGAACATCGCGGATATCTTCATCCGCAGACCGATCATGACCTCACTGGTGATGATCGCCATCTTCATCTTCGGGGTGGCCTCCTATCGCCGTCTGCCGGTAAACGACCTCCCCAATGTCGATTTCCCGACCATCCAGGTGAACGCCAATCTCCCCGGCGCCAATCCCGATACCATGGCAGCGGCGGTGGCAACACCGCTGGAGAACCAGCTCTCCACCATTGCCGGGGTCGACTCCATGACCTCGACCAACGGGGTCGGCACCACCAGGATCACCCTGCAGTTCAACCTCGACCGGGACATCGATGCCGCCGCCCAGGATGTCCAGGCGGCCATATCGCTCGCCATCCGTTCATTGCCGAAGAACATGCCGACCCCACCATCGTTTCGCAAGGTGAACCCGGCAGACCAGCCGGTCCTCTATCTGGCGCTCAGCTCTCCGACACTACCCCTTTCCGCGGTTGACGAATATGCCCAGACCCTGATAGCGCGACGTATCTCCACCATCACCGGAGTCGCCCAGGTCAACGTACATGGTTCGCAGAAATATGCGGTGCGGGCCCAGCTCGATCCAAAGGCGCTAGCCTCGCGACAGATCGGTATCGACGAGGTAGCAACCGCTATCGATGCGACCAACGTCAACCTGCCGACCGGGGTGCTGGACGGGACCAAGCAGGCCTTCACCATCGAAGCCAATGGTCAGCTCTTCAAGGCATCCGCCTATCGGCAGATGGTGGTAGCCTATCGGGACGGTTCGCCGGTCCGTCTGGAGGAGCTCGGGCGGGTCATCGACAGTGTCGAGAACACCAAGACCGCCAGCTGGTACAATGATACCCGTGCCATTGTCCTGACGGTGCAGCGCCAGCCAGGGACCAATACCATCGAGGTGGTGGACAGCGTCAAGAAGCTGTTGCCGACCTTCCGCAGCCAGATGCCGGCGGCAGTCGATCTGAACGTGCTCTATGACCGGTCCCTGCTGATTCGCGAATCTATGCATGACGTCAAGTTCACCCTGATTCTGACGATCTGTCTGGTCATCATGGTGATCTTCCTCTTTCTCCGCAACCTCTCTGCCACGATTATCCCCTCGCTGGCGGTACCGATGTCGATCGTCGGCACATTTACCGTCATGCAACTGCTCGGTTTCTCCCTCAACAATATCTCCATGATGGCGCTTACCCTGGCGGTCGGCTTTGTTGTCGATGACGCCATAGTTATGCTGGAGAATATCGTCCGCCACATGGAGAAGGGGGAGAGCGCCATGGAGGCCGCTTTCAAGGGGTCCAAGGAGATCAGCTTCACCATCCTCTCCATGACCATCTCGCTGGTGGCGGTCTTTATCCCGGTACTCTTCATGGGGGGGATACTGGGGCGACTGCTGAACGAATTCGCCATCACCATCAGCGCTGCCATTCTGGTCTCCTTTATTGTCTCAGTGACCCTTACTCCGATGCTCTGCAGCCGTTTTCTCAAACCTCACGAGGCCAGAGAGCATGGCAGGCTCTTCCTGATGATGGAGCGATTTTTCGACGGCATGCTCCATCTCTATGATCGCTCCCTGAAACAGGTGTTGCTCTATCGACGTACCACCATGGTGATGACGATACTGATCACGCTCCTGACCGGCTGGCTCTTTACCAGGGTGCCGATGGGTTTCCTGCCGACCGAGGATACCGGCCGGATCAACGCTGACACCGAGACCGCCCAGGGGACCTCCTTTGCCGATATGAAGCTGCACCAGGAGGCTGTGGCAGCTATCATCGCCAAGGACCCGAATATCGACGGTTTCATGTCAGCCATCGGCGGGAATAGCGGTAGCAACACCGGCCGCTTCTTTATCCGGCTGAAACCGCGCAGTGAACGGAAACTCTCGGCAGACGAGGTGATCCAGGAGTTGCGCCCCAAACTTGCCAAAGTAGTCGGGATCCGCACCTTTCTGAAAAACGTCCCATCGATCCAGATCGGCGGGACCAGCTCCAAAAGTCAGTACCAGTTCACTCTGCAGGGTCAGGATACCGATGAACTCTACCGCTCGGCAATCGACTTTGAGACAAAACTGCGGGAACTGCCGGAACTGCAGGATGTCACCAGCGACCTGCAGATCAGTAATCCCCAGATCCATGTGGAGATCAACCGGGACAAGGTGGCGGCGCTCGGGCTCACCGTAATGCAGGTCGAGGATGCCCTTGCCTATGCTTACGGCTCGCGGCAGGTCTCCTCCATCTTTGCCCCGACCAACCAGTACCAGGTGATTCTCGAACTGGACCCGCTCTACCAGGGGGACCCGACCTCACTCGGGATGCTCTATATCCATGCCAAGACCGAGCAGCTGGTACCGCTCGAAACAATAGCCACCATCTCCAAAACCATCGGCCCGCTGGCGGTCAACCATCTGGGGCAGCTCCCGGCGGTGACGATATCTTTCAACCTCCGTCCCGGGGTAGCACTTGGAGATGCCATGAAGCTGGTTGACAGACTGGCTGACAGTAGCCTCCCCCAGACGGTCAGCACCAGTTTCCAGGGTACCGCCCAGGCCTTCAAGTCCTCGTTCAGCGGTTTATGGATGCTCCTGGCCATGGCCATATTTGTCATCTACGTGGTACTCGGGGTGCTCTATGAGAGCTATATACACCCGATTACCATCCTTTCCGGTCTGCCGGCCGCCGGGTTCGGGGCGCTCATCACCCTGCTCCTCTTTAAATGCGATCTGAACATCTACGGCTTTGTCGGGATAATCATGCTGATCGGTATAGTCAAGAAGAATGCCATCATGATGATCGACTTTGCCCTGGTAGCTGAGCGGGAGGAGGGGAAGAGCCCGCTGGAGGCCATTTATGAAGGGGCGATAGTGCGTTTCCGGCCGATCATGATGACCACCATGGCAGCCCTGATGGGGACCCTGCCGATCGCCATCGGCCTCGGGGCAGGTGGCGAATCGCGGCAGCCGCTCGGCCTGGCGGTTGTCGGCGGGCTGCTCACTTCACAACTGTTGACCCTCTATATCACCCCGGTGGTCTACTACTATATGGATCTGCTGCTGCATAAGGTGAGGCCGCGGAAGGCAATCGTGACGGCAGATCTTTCATGATGCATCTCAAGCTTATCTCTTAAGAGTTGTCGAACAATCTGGGATTAGACCAAAAGCAGCTTGATTCCGGCAATGACCAGTACAAACGAAAGCAGCCTGACGATCCCTGCTACAGGGAGTCGCTGGCTGCCGAGCAGTGCGCCGATAATGCCGCCGGCAAGGGCTGTCAAGGCCAGGCAGGGGATATAGGAAGGGATAGCATCAATACTGCGGAGATGCCCCAACAGGCCGGCAATCGAATTGGCCAGGATGAAGAGCGCCGAAACTGCTGCCACCTCACGGGCCTGCCCCCAGTGGGCCAGCAGGAGAATAGGACTGAGGAAGATACCGCCACCCACCCCGGTAAGACCGGATAATAGCCCGAGCAGGGCACCAATCAACAATGCCAGTGATAACGGTATTCTTCTGTTTTGGTAGTTGTCGCTTGCAGTATGTGAGATGAGGCGATAGGCGGAGAATAGCAGCACTACCCCGATGATTGGACGGTAGAGATGAGGGGGGAGGTTGAGATAGCCGCCGATGAAGCTGGCCGGGATGGATGTGACTGCGAACGGCCAGAAGAGTCGCCAGGAGAAATGACCGGCGCGGGCGAAAAAGAGGGTTGCAATGCTGGCTACCAGGATGTTCAGCACAAGCGCAGTCGGTTTCAGTACGGCCGGAGTAACGCTGCAGAGCGCCATCACCGCCAGGTAGCCGGACGCTCCACCATGGCCGACACTGGCGTAAAGAAGTGCTATCAGAAAGATGGCACAGGAGAGTATCAGTAGCAGAGATATGCTCAAGCAGGCACCTTTTCCCAGGAGGTGGAGTAGCGCTGGCGATTGCTGCGGTGATTGCCAGACAGCCGCTCATGTAGGTCAATCAGAGCTATTCTGTTAAATACCATTTTCAAATTCCCTGTCGAGCAGAGCGACACTCACCTCTTCACCTGCGGCAAGGCTCGATTCTGCTTCAATCTGCAGCAGGCCGTTCGCAGCGGTGAGTGACGAGATGCGGGCCGAGCTCTGGTTGCCGGTGGAGTTTACCTGATAGCGACCATCGCGCAGTTCCACCAGTACCCTGACCAGATGCGGGCGACTCCCCCTGTTTTGCAGCGGTTCAGTCAAAACTGCTCTGATCTGGGGGCGGAAGATACCACCATGGCCAAGCATTTTACGTAAAACCGGCCGGGTGAATATCTCGAACGAGACCATGGCCGCTACCGGGTTGCCCGGGAGGGCAAAAATCGGTTTCCCCTGTAAGAGTGCATAGGCAAGCGGTTTCCCCGGCTTCATATCCACCTTCCAGAAGAGGATATCCCCCCCCATGGAGGTGATCGCCTCTTTCACGCAGTCCCGGTCGCCGACCGAAACCCCACCGGTGGTGACTAGCAGGTCGTATTGCATACCAGCCTTGATCATCTGGCGGGTCGTCTCCCCATCGTCACTGGCAATCCCCAGCATGACCGGTTCCCCCCCTGCTTCGAGGACCTGCGCGGCAATAGTGAAGCTGTTGCTGTTATACAGTTTCCCCTTGCCGAGAGGGGTCCCAGGCATCATCAGTTCATCGCCGGTGGCGAGTATCCCGACCCTGGGGGGGCGTATTACCGGCACTGTTGTCCTGCCAAAGGAGGTGAGCATGCCGATCTCCTGGGGGCGGAGCAGGGTGCCGGCAGCGATGGCCAGCGCACCGGCGCGGATATCTTCCCCCTGTTTTCTGATGTGGTTCCCCGCTCTGCTCGTGTTGCAGAGGCGGATGCCGGTGCCGGTCAGCTCGGTCTCCTCGATCGGTACCACCGTGTCGCAGCCGGCCGGGACTGGCGCACCGGTCATGATCTTCACCGCTTCGCCGGCTGCAATCGGAATGCTCGCCTCGCCACCGGCCGGGAGAAAGCCGACCACCTCCAGCGAATCCCCATTCAGAGTCGCATGGCAGTACGCATAACCGTCCATGGCCGAGTTATCGGCACCAGGGATATCCCAGGGGGCATGGATGTCGCTACTGACGATCCGTCCCAACCCCTGCAACAGCGTTACTTCCTCTGCCGGGAGAGCAACGATATTCTGCAGGATCAGCTGTTGTGCGGCATTGATAGTTATCATCAAACCCTCCAGACAAATTTAACCGGCAAGGTCACTGAATTTTCGATCCACCATCTCGTTCAGGCCACTCTGCAGAGTATCGAACTTCTCCAAAAGGGCAATGGCCTGAGGCGACAGGGTAGAGGTCCCTCCGTTGCTGCCACCCTTCAGGCGGCTGACCAGACAGATGCCGAGCCGCTTCTCCATACTGTCGATATAGGTCCAGGCCTTGCGGTAGGGGATCCCCATCTCCCGGGCGGCAGCGTTGATGGAACCATGTCGTTCGATCAGCCGGAGTAGCTGCTCCCGCCCCTGGCCAAAGACCGGCTCGCCATCGAGTTCCAGCCATACCTTGGAGCGGACCTGCAATCTGGCGAAGAGTCCGTTCATCGCAGCAACCTCCTTTCGATGAAATCAGCAATTGCCCTGGCATCGTTGATATCGAGCAGCGGTACATCAAGTGGCAACTCCTCATCGCTGGCCACTGCCAGCAGGGTCGGGTCGTTCTCCTCGCCGCGGCAGAGGAGGGTGCTGCTCCTTTCTCGGCGATGCAGTTCTATCTTCGGCATGGAGCTCTTCTTGAACCCCTCGGTCAGGACGATATCCATGTCGCTGAAATAGTTCTCCAGCAACTCCTCGATGGGTGGTGCGGCTGAATGTCTCTTTACCATGGCCAGCTTTTCCGGCGAGGATATCAGCATGGTATCGGCTCCCGCTGCAGTCAGTCGGTGGCTGTCCTTCCCCGGATGGTCGATGTCGAAGCGGTGGGCATCGTGCTTGATCACCCCGACCTGGTAGCCACGCTCCTTGAGGAGGGGGATCACCTTCTCCAGCAGGGTGGTCTTGCCGGTACCCGATTTCGCTACGAATGAGACCGCTTTGATGGTCATCAGATCACTCCTTCCCCAGCAGGGCATAATCCTCGGGGGTATTGAGGTTGAGAAAAGAGTTACCGCTCCGCTCCAGCGTGGCAAGCTCGTCTGTCGCCACCTCCCTGACCCTGAGCTGTGGATAGTAGCCGAAGGCGCAGCAGTTGCCACTCTCCAGATAGCTCTTGACCGGTTCCAGGCAGGCTTTGCTGTATAGGGCAAAGAGAGGCTCGTAGCCATGGGGGAGTACCGGCACCACGACATCGAACCCCTGGCGGAGGGAGCAGAGATAGTTGAGGATGGCGCTGTTAGGAAAGGGGAGATCGCAGGAACTCACAAAGATATAATCTGTCGTTGCATGGTATAGCCCGGTATAGATCCCCCCCAGCGGGCTGCCGGGGTAGATGTCGGGGAGGAGCTTTAGATTGTAAGGGGTGAAGCGTTCGGGACGGTCCCCGGCCAGCAGCAGCTGGCTGAAGTTGGTCCTGAATAGCGTCAGCACCCGCTCAAAGAGCGGCCGGCCGGCAATTTTCAGGAACGCCTTGTCCTGACCCATGCGGCGACTTTTCCCCCCCACCAGGATCAAGCCTGTTATCTCCTCGTGCATGTTACTCATGACAAATTTACCTGCTGTCCCAGAGATGAAAGGGTAGAGGCGATTCGGACTGTTTTCCTTATAACAAAATCGCATAACGAAAGCCAACCAATAATTACGCATGCGGGCTTTTATAGCGGCAAGTCTGTAAGAATTATGACCACTAGATTTTTAATATTTAATTAAAAAATTACCTTGATAACGATACTTGTGAAGAGTTATAATCTCATACCCTTTGCAGGGCTTGCTATGTGGGAGTTACCCCCCCCCAATTAAGTTTTACAGGTAAGAAGAGCTGCTACAGACCCTGCTGATAGAGTATATCAATAACAGCCACGTACAAGGATGTAAACGTACGAGGAGGATGGGGCATGAAAAGTCTTATTTATACGGTTTTGCTGTTGTCGTTTGTTGCTTTCACTGCCTGCAGTACTCCCCAACCATATGGGCATGGCGATGTGGTGGTTGGCAAGAAGACCCTGTTTCGACATTTTACCAATAACATGAAAAAGCTTGATTGTACCGAGTGTCATGATAAGCTCTACACCAATGCCAAGCAGCATAAAAAGTGCAAGATGGAGCAGGTGATCGCCGGGGAGTCCTGCGGTACCTGCCATAACGGCAAGCGGGCCTTCTCGGTGACCGGTAACTGCACCAAGTGTCACAAGAAACAATAAATTGAATTGCCTCTATCCACTGCTGAAAGGAGTTGCTAGATGACCGATATCCTTGTCACTATGCAGCAGGACCTGGAACGGGCCCTGACGAGAAAGCCGGAAGAGCGCCGCTGGGCGATGCTGATCGACCTGCGCAAGTGCGTCGGTTGTCATGCCTGCACCATCGCCTGCATTTCGGAGAACAAGCTACCGCCGCAGATGAAGTACCGTCCGGTCTTCGAATACGAGCAGGGGAGCTACCCGCAGGTCTCCCGTACCTTCCTCCCCAAACCATGCATGCAGTGCGATACCCCACCATGTGTGGAGTCCTGCCCGGTAAAGGGTGCAGACGGCGCGACCTGGAAGGAGAGCGCCGGGATTGGCACCGGAATAACAATGATGAATTACGACCAGTGTATCGGTTGTAAAAAGTGTATCCCGGCTTGCCCCTATGAATCCCGCACCATCGACAATAACAGTTTCCATGGTGCAGGGACACCGGCACTGCAGAAATATGAGCTCATACCCTCCTTTGAATATGGCAAACGCTGGCCGCGCAACCCGGAGAAGAATGTCTTGAAGGGGGTCGCGCGGAAGTGTCACTTCTGTCTCCATCGTCTGACCAATGGCATGCTGCCGCAGTGTATCAGCACCTGTATCGGCAGGGCCGGTTATTTCGGCGACGAGAACGACCCGAAAAGCCTGGTGGCGACGCTGAAAAAAGCGAACAAGATACAGCTGCTCAGGGATGGCAAGGACAAGAATGGCAAGGATACCGCACCGCGGGTCTACTATGTTGCCAATGAAAAGCTGGGGGTGCTTTATGGCAAGTAATGGTAAAAAAGGGGTTACCCGCCGTGAATTTATGAAAAGATCGGCAATAGTCGGCTGCGGGGCACTGGTCGCCTCCCAGCTCGATTTTGCCCGCGGACTGATAGCCCGGGTCGAAGCTGGTGAGCTGACCAAGGCCGAGGCGTACGAACTGATGAAGGCCGAGAACATCCTCTATACCGTCTGTCTCAATTGCAACACCGGTTGCGGCATCAAGGTGAAGATTCTGGATGGCGTGGCAGTGAAGATCGACGGCAACCCCTGGAACCCGTTCTCACTACACCCCCATCTGGAGATGAAAGAGACCCCTGAAACAGCTGCCAGAGTCGATGCCGGGCTCTGCCCCAAGGGGCAGGCAAGTCATCAGGGTGCCTATGACCCGTACCGGATCACCAGGGTGCTGAAAAGGGCTGGCAAGCGTGGCGAGAACCGTTGGCAGAGTATCCCCTTTGACCAGGCAGTGACTGAGATAGTGGCTGGCGGGCTGCTTTTCAAGCATGTCGCTGGCGAAGAGAAACGTCAGGTGACCGGTCTGAAGGAGCTCTATGCACTGCAGGACAATAAAGTGTTCGAGGAGATGGGGAAAGATATCGCTGCTTTGCGGAAGAAGAAACCGGAGGAGCGGCAGAAAGCGATCGACGAGTTCAAGACCAAACATGCTACCAACCTGGGGGTGCTGATCGACCCGGACCACCCCGACTTCGGCCCTAAGAACAACCAGTTCGTCTATTTCTGGGGGCGGAAGAAAGGGGGTCGTTCCAACTTTGCCGCGGCTTTTACCGGCGCCTTTGGCACGGCCAATACCCATGGTCACACCACGGTCTGCCAGGGCTCACTCTACTTCGCCTGCAAGGCGATGAGCGAGCAGTACGTGGGGAACTCCTTTAAGGATGGACAGAAGTTCTACTGGCAGGCTGACCAGGAGAATAGTGAGTATATCCTCTTTGTCGGCGCCAATCTCTTTGACGGCAACTACGGTCCGACCAACCGGGCGATGCGGATCACCCCCCGGCTTGCCGACGGCAAGCTGAAGATGACGGTACTCGACCCCCGCTTTACCAAGCTGGCCAGTAAAGCGCAGCGCTGGGTACCGAACCTCCCCGGCACAGATGCCGCCTTTGCCATGGGGATGACCCGTTGGATCCTGGAGAACAAGAGATATGACGCCAAATATCTCGCCAACTGCAACAAGGCCGCTGCCGCTGCCGACAAGGAGGCGACCTGGAGTAATGCCGCCTGGCTGGTGAAGCTGGACAAGGAGGGTAAACCGGGGAAATTCCTCCGTGCCCACGAGATCGGCCTGAAGGATAAGGAGACCCGCAAGGACAAGGATGGCAAAGAGTTTGATTTCGAATACCTGGTAGCGCTGGTGAATGGCCAGCCAGCAGCCTTTGACCCTAATGACGATAAAAACGGGGTGAAAGGGGAGCTCTTTGTCACTACCGAACTGAAGGATAAAGAGGGTAAACCTCTCAAGGTGAAGTCGGGCCTGCAGCTGATGCTGGAGACGGCTCAGGAGAAGAGCATCGCCCAGTATGCCGAGATCTGCGGTATCGACGCCAAGGTGATCGAAGAGGTGGCCAAGGAGTTCACCTCCTACGGCAAGAAGGCATGCGTCGATATGCACCGGGGGCCGGCACAGCATACCAACGGTTTTTACACCATTGCGGCGTTGATGAACCTGAACCTGCTGGTCGGTAACTTCGACTGGAAGGGGGGGATGATAGCCGCTTCCACCTATAACACTGATGGCACCAGCAGCGCGACGGAGAAGCAGCCGTTCAACTTCAAGAAGATAGGTCCCAAGGGGCTGAAAACGTTCGGCACCTCGATCATCCGCCATGATATCAAGTACGAGGAGTCATCACTCTTCAAGGGGAAAGAGTCCTACCCGGCGAAACGGAACTGGTGGCCACTCTCCTCCGACATCTACGAGGAGATCCTCCCCTCTATCGCCGATGCCTATCCATACCAGGCCAAGATCGTTTTCTCCTATATGGGGGCACCGACCTATTCGTTGCCGGCCGGGCAGACCAATATGGAGGCGCTTACCAATCTGGAAAAGCTGCCGCTCTATATCGCCAGCGACATCCTGATCGGACCTACCTCCATGTATGCCGATTACATCATTCCGGATCTCCACTATCTGGAGCGGTGGGAGTTTCAGGGGTCTCACCCGAACATGCCGGTCCGGGTCCAGCCGGTGAGGCAGCCGGTGATAGCCTCCCTGAACGAGGTGGTGACGGTCTTTGGCCAGCAACAGCCTATTTCATACGAGACTTTCTGGCTCGCCCTGGCAGAAAAACTTGGGCTGAAAGGTTTTGGCAAGGATGGTTTCGGCGCTGGCCAGGATTTCAGCCGGCCGGACGACTTTTACATCCGGATGGTTGCCAATATCGCCATGGACCGGAAGGAACCGGTGGCCGATGCCAGTCAGGCAGAACTGGAGCTCTTCCTCAAGTCACGGCGCCATCTGCCGAAAAATGTCTTCGATCCGGAGCGTTGGCAGAAGATAGCCGGTGCTGCCTGGCCCAAGGTGGTGACAGTGCTCAACCGGGGTGGCCGGTTCGACACCCAGGCCGCAACCTACAAGGGTGACCAGGTGGCCAACAAGTACGGCAAACAGATCAATCTCTATCAAGAGAAGACTGCCGGCTGCAAGGACGCCTTCACCGGCAAATCGTTCTACGGTATGGCCCGTTATGTGCCGATTACTGACACTCTTGGCAATGACATGAAAAAGCTGAGCGAGGGGTATGACCTGCATCTTATTACCCAGCGGGATGTCCGTCACACCAAGGCGCGGACCATCACCATGCCGTACCTGACCGACAGCATGCCGGAAAACGCCATAATCATCCATAGCAGCGATGCCAGGAAGATCGGGGTGAAGACCGGTGACCAGGTCAAGGTGGTTTCAGCAACTAACCCGGATGGCATCTGGGATCTGCAGAACGGCACCAAAAAACCGATGCTCGGCAAGGTCGAGGTGACCGAGACGATCCGCCCCGGAATCGTCACCTTTACCCTCGGTCATGGCCATTGGGATTCAGGGGCTGAAGATGTAACTATCGACGGCAAGGTCATCAAGGGGGACAAACGACGCGCCGCCGGGGTCCATGCCAATGCAGCGATGTGGATCGACCCCCACCTGAAGAACACCTGCATGATCGACAAGGTGGGTGGTAGTGTGTCGTTCTATGATACCAAGGTGAAGTTGATAAAAATATAGCTGGCAGCAGATGCATAATTGAACTTGACGGGCTGCATTCACTGCAGCCCGTTTTATTTTGGCTGGCAAATTCTAACTCTAGCTATCCGGACATGGGTAGCTTGCAGTATGATGTAATAATTCTGGTGATTGTCGCCTAACCGACAGAATAGGGTTGAATTATAGTTCTATTTGGTGTGTTATATCTATTTATATGGCAATAATAGACTCAACAGGCAGAACAATTAATTATCTGCGGCTTTCTGTCACGGACCGCTGTAACCTCCGCTGCAGCTACTGCATGCCGGCTGCTGGGGTGGCAAAGCTCTCCCATGACGATATCCTGAGCTATGAGGAGCTGCTCCGCATCGCCCGCGCAGCAGTAGCGATCGGCATCGAGAAGATCAGGATCACCGGCGGGGAGCCTTTGCTTCGCAGGGATATTCTCGGATTCCTGACTAAACTGGCTGCAATTGCCGATCTGCGGCATCTAGTCCTGACCACCAACGGCATCCTCCTTGAAGAGATGGCTGAAGGACTATGGCGAGCTGGCGTACAGCGGCTTAACATCAGTCTCGATTCGCTGCGTCCCGACAGATTTGCCGGAATCACCCGTGGTGGCGACCTGCAGCGGGTCCTGGCCGGAATCAAGGCGGCGCAGCAGGTTGGATTTCCGCTAAAGATCAACATGGTGGTGATGGCCGGTATAAACGATGACGAACTGCTGGAGTTCGCCGCATTGACCCTGGACACCCCGCTGATGGTCCGGTTTATCGAATTTATGCCGGCGCAGCGGGAAGAGAACTGGCAGAGCGTGGTGGTGCCGGGCAAATCAATAATCGATCAACTCAGCCGGCGGTACACTCTGGCTACCGAAGATAAGGAGCATGCGGCAGGTCCTGCCAGAAGCTACAGGATTGCCGGTGCAGCCGGGACCATCGGTGTCATCACCCCGATAACCGGCCATTTCTGCCGGGAATGCAACCGCATTCGGGTCTCTGCCGCCGGTAAAGCGCGCGGCTGTCTCCTGGTCGATTCGGTCCAGGAGCTGAAACCGATAGTTGCGACAGGTGATGAAGCAGCGCTCAGGGCGGCCCTTACGGCTGTTATAGCGATTAAACCGCAAAGCCACATGCTGACGATCGATGGTGCTGCTGCGCCGTTCGACATGTCTGCAATAGGTGGCTGACAGTTTAGCTCCAAGGGGAGACATATCTTGCCAAAGGTGGTAGCAGTCTGCATCAGTAAAGAGAAGGGGGAGCGTAAAACTCCGGTTGCGCTGGTTGAACTGGTGGCAGGCCATGGCATAAAAGGGGATGCCCATGCCGGGGAGTGGCACCGCCAGGTGAGTCTGCTGGCAACAGAGAGTATCGACAAGATGCGCAGCAAAGGGCTCGCTGTCGAAGCCGGAGACTTTGCCGAGAATATCACCACCAGCGGTATTGACCTTACATCGCTACCGCTTGGTACCCGGCTCGGTATTGGTGCGGCAGTTGTGGAGATCACCCAGATCGGCAAAGAGTGCCACGCCCCATGTGCCATATATCATCAGGCTGGTGAGTGTGTCATGCCGAAAGAGGGGGTATTCGCCCGGGTCATTCAGGGTGGTTGCATAGAGTCAGGTGCATTGATTCATCTGCTTGACCAGGATAGCGGGATATAGTTCGACGCTTGCTTATATAAATCAAATGAAGGGGATGCTCTGATGAAAGTATTAGTAAACAAGATTCTGCTGCTGGCAGTTATAATGACGGTGATTAGCATCGTCTTGCCGCTGCAATCCCTGGCTGCGCCGAAGACCCTGATCCTGGCTACTACTACCAGCACCCAGGATTCGGGTCTGCTTGACATACTCCTGCCGCTGTTCGAAAAGGAGAGCGGTTATAAAGTCAAGACCATTGCGGTCGGCTCTGGCCAGGCTATGGTACTGGGGGAGAAGGGGGAGGCAGATGTTCTGCTGGTACACTCTCCTGAGGCGGAAAAGAAGTTCATGACAGCTGGCTTTGGCAGCAACAGAGAGCTGATTATGTATAATGACTTCATCCTGGTCGGCCCGGCAGCTGACCAGGCAAAGGTAAAGGGGGCAAAATCAGCTGTCGAGGCGCTGAAAAGGATTGCCCGGCAAGGGGCCCTGTTTGTCTCCAGGGGGGATAATTCAGGGACCCATAGCAAGGAGAAAGGGCTCTGGAAAGGGGCCGATATTAATCCGGAAGGGATGAAATGGTACCAGCAGACCGGGCTTGGCATGGGGCAGACGCTCAATGTTACAGCAGAGAAAAGGGGTTATACCCTGACCGACCGGGCGACCTATCTCTCTCTGCGCAAGTCGCTCGGACTGGAGATTCTGCTGGAGGGGGACAACAAACTCCTTAACATTTATCACGTGATCGAGATAAATAAACTTAAATGGCCCAAGGTGAACGGAGTTGGAGCTAAGGCATTTGCCGATTTTCTGGTGGCGAAAAGGACCCAGGAGTTGATCGGCAGATATGGTGTCGAAAAATACGGAGCCCCGCTCTTTTTTCCGGTTGCCGGCAAAAAGTCTGAGTTTGCGGGGTTCTGATGGAGTTGCTGGCTGACGGGATAACCAAGGCGTTTGCACTCATATTCTCCTTTGATGCGGAAGTGCTCTCAATTACCCTGCTGTCGCTCAAGGTTTCAGTAACGGCCACACTGGTAAGCGTTCTGCTCGGCATTTCAAGCGGGACGCTGCTGGCGCTGGCACAATTCCCCGGACAGCGGCTGGTCATCAGTATTGTCAATACCGGTATGGGGCTCCCACCAGTCGCAGTAGGGCTCTTCGTGACGATTTTTCTCTGGCGCAACGGGCCGTTCGGCTCCCTGCAGATTCTCTATACACCTCTGGCCATGATTATCGCCCAGGCGGTTATTGCCACCCCGATTGTGATGGGGATCACCATTGCCGCAATCAAGAACCTGCCGGCCAATCTGAAGCTGCAGATCCTGGCACTTGGTGCCAGCCGCAGCCAGATGGTCTGGATGCTGGTAAAGGAGGCCAGGTTGCCGCTAATGGCCGGGGTGATGGCCGGATTTGGCGGTATTATCTCCGAGGTCGGCGCTTCTATCATGGTCGGCGGCAACATCAAAGGCTATACCAGGGTATTGACTACAGCAACGGTCATGGAGACAGGGCGGGGCAATTTCGATATTGCCATAGCGCTCAGTATAATTCTGTTGCTGCTCTGTTTTGCCATCAACTACCTTTTGACCAGGATCCAGCAGCAGGAAAGGCCGAGATGAGCGGCCCAGTCAGACTTCTGGAAGTATCAGACCTGGCAGTGACTCGGGGGGGCGTCCAGGTGCTGGAGATCCCCTCTTTTGCCCTGGAGAGAGGGGAGATTGTGGCACTGATCGGCCCGAACGGTGCTGGCAAATCGACCCTGCTGCTAGCTTTGGCGCAGCTTGTCCCGACCACCGGAACGCTCCGCTATCATGGGGAGATGATCGATTCGGCCAGGTCGGTTCAAAATTATCGCCGGCAATTGACCATGGTCTTTCAGCAGCCGCTTCTCTTTGCTACCACCGTCTACGCCAATGTCGCAGCGGGGCTGAAATTCAGACGACTGGAGCAGGAGGAGATCAAAGCCAGGGTCATGGAGACGCTGGCACTTTTTAATATTGAACATCTGGCCCAGCGGTCGGCAGGCAAACTCTCCGGTGGAGAGGCGCAACGGACCGCCTTGGCGCGAGCGTTTGCGGTCCGTCCGGAAATAATCATGCTCGACGAGCCTTTCGTGGCGCTCGACCCACCGATGCGGCAGGGGCTTTTGGACGATCTCGCAAGGATCCTGGCTGACACCTCGACTACTGCACTGGTGGCGACCCATGACCAGATGGAGGCGCTGCAGCTTGCTGACAGGATGGTGGTGCTGAACGAGGGTAAGATCGTGCAAAGCGGCGTACCGAGCGAAGTCATAAACAGGCCGTGTGACGAATTCGTTGCCAACTTTGTCGGAATGGAGAATATTATGACCGGCAGAGTGGCTTCGGCGTATGAAGGTATGCTCGATCTGGAAATGGCGAAAGCGCGGATATCGGTCCCAGGGAAGGGGGGGGTCGATGACCAGGCGGTATTCTGTATCCGGCCTGAATATGTAACTGTCGATACCTTTGATCCGAGTGGTGAAACCAGCGCCAGGAATGTCTTCCCGGCCACTATCAGCAAGATCTTGCCGGTTGGTGTGATGCAAAAACTGCAGCTGGATTGCGGCTTTCCGTTGGTCGCCTATCTGACCAGACAATCGCTGGACAATCTGCATCTATGCGAAGGGAAACGGGTCTTTGCCTCATTCAAGGCATCGGCAGTGCACTTGATCAGGGTCAGTAGGTGAGGATATACATTAGTGATTTAACATCCCAGGAGGAGAGATAATGGCATCTGATCACTTCGATGAACAGGGTCAGGCAATCATGGTCGATATCAGCAGCAAGGTGCCGAATCTCCGTATTGCAAAGGCCCAGGCTTTGGTAAGGATGCGTCCGGAGACGCTGCAAGCGATCATGGCAGGGGGTAACAGCAAGGGGGATATCCTCGCTGTTGCGCGTTTGGCCGGTATTGCTGCGGCAAAGCGGACCCCTGAACTGATTCCTCTTGCACATCCGCTCGCTATCCAGCATGCGAAGATAGATTTCATTACGGACGCGGAAAATGGCGAGATCAAAGTGATAGCCGTTGTCAAGGCGGTCGAGCGGACCGGCATGGAGATGGAGGCGATGGTGGCTGCTGCAGTGGCGGCATTGACTATTTATGACATGTGCAAGGGTGGTGAAAAGGGGATTACTATCCAACAGGTGGCGTTGCTTGCCAAAGAGGGGGGGAAGAGCGGACCATGGAGCCGTGAATAACGTATCATAAACTTGTCGAAGCAGGAGAGGTTTGTATGAATGCAGCAATATTGACATCGAGCGACCGTAGCGCGCGTGGCGAACGTGCTGATAGCAGCGGCCCGAATCTGGCAAATTGGTTGACTGCCCATGGGGTAACAGTGGGAAGGGCTGAAATTGTGGCTGACGAGCAGGCCCTCATCAGCGAAACACTTGTGCAATGGGCTGACAGCGGCCTCTATGAACTGATCCTCACTACCGGAGGCACCGGGGTCTCCCCGCGTGATGTGACTCCGGATGCGACTATGCTGATACTCGACCGGCAGATCCCTGGTTTTGCCGAGACGATGCGGATGAAGAGTCTGGAGAAAACTCCCCATGCCATTATATCCAGAGCAGTAGCCGGGATCAGAGGGGCGACCCTGATAATCAATCTTCCTGGTAGTCCGAAAGGGGCGGTGGAGAATCTGGAGGCTATCTGGCCGGCAGTACCGCATGCGGTAGAAAAAATACAAGGTGATATGAAGGATTGTTCACGCTGAATATGCTCCAGCAATAATGGCTCAGCTGTTTGATCCCTCAAGACGTTCTTCGACTTTTTCCAGCCGGGCACCCATTTTAGCAAGAGTTTTGCGCATTTCCGGCAAATGGGGGAAAACCACTGCGGCTTTCAAGCGCTTTTGATGCGGGATAGCGGGTGTGCCGCTGAGAACCGCTCCGGCCTCGACATCGCCGAAGACCCCTGATTGGCCGGAAATCATGGCATTATCTCCGATTACCGCATGGTCTACTATTGCTACCTGGCCACTCAGGGTGACATGATTGCCAAGTCGGGCACTCCCTGCCATGCCGGTTTGCGCAACTATTATGCAGTTTTCACCGATTACACAGTTGTGAGCTATCTGAACAAGATTATCGATCTTAGTCCCGCGCCCAATAAAGGTAGTCTCCAGTGCCGCCCTGTCAACTGTGACATTGGCGCCGATCTCCACATCGTCTTCAATAACAACATTACCTATCTGGGGGATTTTGTACCAGCTGTCACCGTCAGGTGCGTAACCGAATCCGTCACTGCCGATGACCGTACCATTCTGAATAATTACTCGATTGCCAAGACGGCACCCTTCCCGCACGGTGACCCCGGCATGGAGAGTTACATCATTGCCAATTACAACCCCTTCGTAGAGGGAAACGTTGGGATGGAGCGTGACCCGGTCACCAATCCTAACTCCGTCAGCAATGTAGGCGCCTGGATATATCGATGCTTCTGCGCCGATTATCGCATCTTTGCTGACATGGGCACCCTCCATGATCCCTTTGGCTCTTCTGTCCTTTAAAGTGAAGAGGGTAAGTAACTTGGCGAAAGCGAGGTAAGGGCTAGCTACGACAATCGCAGGGCGACCAAAAGCATCACTGTCGGGAGGGATAATTACTGCGCTGGCCCGGGTAGTTTCGACTTTCCTGGCGTACTTGGGATTGGCCAGGAAGGTTATCTCCCCCTCCTCTGCATTATCCAGAGTCCCCAGCCCCCGAATTAAGATCTCAGGATCACCAATGACCTTGCCGCCAAGATGATCAGCCAGATACTGCAGGGTCTTCCCCATCATAGTTCCTGTCCCGGCGGTTTATCTTTGCATTATTCGCCATTGAAATTTGAAAGAAATAATTTCCACTTTAACATAAATTGATACTACAGCCAACGAAACAAAGGATAAAAATTATTAATTAAAATGCAGATTTTAGCGCCACATGCTAATTGTAACCTGCTGAAATTATTTATCGAAAAAAAGTGTTGAAATTTTGACACTTGTTATGGCATAGTTATACCGGATGTTTTGAGCTGCCCTGAGAGATTTATGGATTCTATATTCAGGAAAAAAAGATTAGTATTAATATTGTTATGCACACTAGTTGTCAGCCTCGTTTCATTGGGGTTCAAACTCCCGACATTAAGTGACAGCATCTCTCTACCCAAACCAAAGCCACGTCCTCGAGCGGTAATCACCAATCAGATCATAAAGTGCAATAAAGTTCTGAAACAGCAGCACGATGCGACAGAAACTGCATCATTTGTCCCGCTTTATACCGCTATAATTGGCGACAGTCTGCTCCCCGAACAGGAACATAGCTTAATCCCCCTGCAATATGCTGGCATCCCTTCGCGAGCACCCCCGCTGACATAATCTGACAATCTTTTCCCTTACAGATCGGCCTCCATACCCCAAGAACATATTCGCAGATTGGAGGCAGATTAGCTACATTTTTGCTTGTCAAAAATATATGAGGACAAATTGAACCTTATGATTCGATACTTGAGGTCGGATTCACATCAATCCTCTGTGGAGAATCTGGATTCAACAATAATATCAGGTTAAACAGTTGTTATGGGCCGGGTGGGGCCCCACTCACCTGCCCGGCCATTTTTTACAGTTAAGGCTATCTCCTTTGTCAGCAGTTCAGTTGTGTCGGTACTTACCCAAATCATAAAAGTCAATACATCAACTAAAGCCATTCTTGCCATATCCTGAATAATTCCTTTATTCATACTTAAACCCGCAACAGTCAGGTTGTGTTCAACAGTTGTTGTGATATTATGAAGAACATTATCCACTAATGCGGTAAATGATTCAGGAGTAATTATGAAGTACAGGTTTGCCATGGTGTTGTTGTGTGTGGTCAGCGCTGGATCTTTTGGTTGTACCATGTTCTCGGCATGGAAAAGTATCCCGCCGCCAGGCGGATGTGACCAGTGCCATACAGTGGCAATAGCCAATAACTGGCAATTGACTTATCAGTCGCCGTTTCTGGCCGACGAGAAGAATCGGGAATATTTTCAGACTGAGCAGTTCAGCATGCCGAGAATCGAACAACCATCATCGTCTCTTGACCTGCGCAAGGTTCAAGAGCTGAAATGTTTTGAATGTCATCATGCGCCAAATGCAGCACATAAGGGGCGGGCAGGCAGATTTCATCATTAGACTACAGCAGAGCCTTGACTGGACAGTTTGCATGCCGATATGATTTATATTTAGGGCAGATCGACATTCCAATGCGATTAGGAGCAGATCATGAATAAGTCATCCCGTAAGACTAAGATCATTGCCACAGTTGGTCCGGCCAGTGCTTCGCAGGAGATGCTGGGGAAGTTGATGGATGCCGGTGTGGACATATTCCGGCTCAATTTCTCTCACGGTTCCAACAAGGAGAAAGGGGAGCTGATCAGTAATATCCGCCGAATAGCCGAGCGGAAGGGGCGAACAGCAGGAGTGCTGGCTGACCTGCAGGGGCCGAAGATAAGGACCGGGCGGATGGCGAACGGCGTGCTCCCTTTGGCCAAGGGTGATCACCTGGATATTACAACCGACGAGGTACTGGGGAAACCAGGACTCATTTCGACAATCTACAAGGCATTGCCACAGGATGTAAAACCTGGATCACGGATTCTCATGGATGATGGTCTTATTGAACTGAAAGTTATCTCGGTTAATGGCAATCGGGTCAGTTGCACCGTGGTAGAAGGGGGGAAACTCAAGGATCTGAAGGGGATCAATCTTCCTGGTGTCAATGTCTCAAGCCCGTCGCTGACGGACAAAGACCGTATCGACCTGGAATATTGCCTCAAGGCCGGGGTTGACTATATTGCTTTATCGTTTGTCCGCAACAGCCGCGATGTTGAGGAACTGAAGAAGATTATTGCGCAGCATGGCCTGACGACTCCGGTGGTGGCCAAAATCGAAAAGCCTGAGGCGCTGCGCAACTTCAAGTCGATACTGCGTGTCACCGATGCGGTTATGGTTGCCCGAGGCGACATGGGGGTTGAGATTAATGCCGAGCGGGTGCCATTGATCCAGAAAAAGATTATCCGTGCCTGCAATGAGGCAGGCAAACCGGTCATTACCGCCACGCAGATGCTGGAATCGATGATCAGCCATCCGCGACCAACTCGTGCGGAAACATCAGACGTGGCCAATGCCATGCTGGACGGCACCGATGCGGTTATGCTCTCCGGTGAAACGGCATCCGGTGCTTTCCCGGTGGAAGCGGTGCAGGCTATGGTCAAGGTTGCCCTCGATATAGAACGGGCCGAACTGTTGCGTATCCCCGACTATGCTCTGGTCCGCAGTGTATCAGTTCCTGAGGCGGTTGCCGCCGCAGCATGTCATGCTGCGGCCACAATCAAAGCCAAGGCAATTGTTGTCTTTACCCAGTCAGGCAGCACGGCTACCTTGATCTCCAAGTTCCGGCCGCAGCTCCCAATATTTGCCTTCACCCCATTCCCCGAGATCCAGCGCCGTTTGGCAATTTACTGGGGGGTTAAATCGTTTCAGGTCGGCAGCATGGACGGCACTGACCAGCAGATTCAGGCTGTGGAGGCAACCCTCCTGGCCAAAGGGTTCAAGAAGGGTGACCTGGTGGTGATAACTATGGGGGTGCCGGTCGGGACTCTAGGCTCTACAAACCTGGTCAAGGTGCACAAACTGGGGGAGGAAGGGTACTGAATCATGCGCAAGCTTTTTGACGAGACACGCATCAATCATATGGTGCTGAACAACCGGCTGGTCCGCTCTGCTACCTGGGAAGGGATGTGTACCGAAGATGGTACCCCTACCAAGAAACTTGCCGGCTATTATAGTACCCTTGCCAGAGGAGGGGTGGGGCTGATTATCAGCGGCTATGCTTTCATCAGGCCGGATGGTAAACAGTTCCCTGGTCAGATGGGTATCTATAGCGATGACTTCCTGCCGCAACTGCGTGAATTAGCCGGTGCGGTTTATGCCGAGGGGGGAAAGCTCTGCATCCAGTTGGTCCATGCCGGTGGTCAGACCACGACTAAAGTTTGCGGCCGCCAGCCGTTAGCTCCTTCTGCCATAAAGGTTGAACAGTATGCAGAAGAGACTGCTCCACTGACTGTCGGAGATATCGAGGCATTGGTGCAGGGGTTTGCCGAAGGGGCGCGACGAGCCCGGGAGAGTGGCTGCGATGCAGTGCAACTCCATGCCGCCCATGGCTATCTCATCAATCAGTTCCTCTCCCCCCTGACAAACCGTCGTGATGACGATTATGGCGGTTCGCTGGAGAATCGCAGCCGTTTCCTCATGGAGGTCGTACGGGGAGTGCGGAATGCAATCGGGCGTGATTTCCCGCTGCTGGTCAAGCTGAATGGCGCCGACAACCTGGTCGGCGGTCTGGAACTGGAAGAAGCTGCTCAGGTCGCCAAGGCACTTGATGAAGAGGGTGTAGATGCGATTGAGGTCTCGGGAGGTACTCCAGCCTCCGGGAATCTAACGCCTGTCCGCCAGGGGGTCGAGTCCCGCGAACATGAAGCCTATAATCTGCCGTTGGCCTATAGGATCAAACAGGTAGTAGGTTGTCCGGTGATTTTGGTCGGGGGACTAAGGTCTTTCGAGCTTGTGGAGGGGATCATCCGCCGCGAAGAGGCTGATTATATTGCCATGTCCCGCCCCTTCATACGCGAGCCGGCACTAGCCAGACGCTGGGAGTCAGGGAATGAGACACATGCCCGCTGCATCTCCTGTAATGGTTGCTTCAAACCGGGGCTGAAAGAAGGTGGCATCTACTGTGTTGTGGATAAGATAGAGAGGGAAAATCGCGGAACTTCTCTTTAATGTCCAACATCATCCTTCTCATCCTCTGTTTCGTTGCCGGCATCCTGCTCCGCCGGACCGGCAGGTTTCCGGAGAGTACACCGGCTGTCCTGAACGGCTTTATTATCCATGTCTCTCTCCCTGCCCTGGCCCTTCTTCATATACACCGTTTGCAACTAGACCTGTCGCTCATTCTTACTGTTGCCATGGCCTGGTGCCTCTTTGGCGCCGGTTTTATATTTTTTCGCTATATCGGCCGCATCGCCAACCTGCCGGCCAAGAGTATCGGTGCGCTGATGCTGGTAGGGGGGCTGGGGAATACCTCCTTTGTCGGTCTGCCGATGATCGAGGCATATTACGGTCGCGAGTATCTGGGGGTTGGACTGATCGCAGACCAGCTCGGTTCGTTCCTGGTCCTCTCCACTCTGGGTATCCTGACTGCTACTGTTTACAGTTCAGGGGCTGTTTCGGCGCGGGTTATCCTGCGTAAGGTGCTGCTCTTCCCACCTTTTCAGGCATTAGTGCTGGCGCTACTTCTTCGGCCGTTCCCGTTTCCGGAGTGGTTGACGCCGGTACTGCAGAAACTGGGGGATACCCTGACCCCACTGGCGCTTGCCTCGGTAGGCTTCCAACTCCGTTTCAGCAAACTGCGTGGCGAACTCAAGCCTCTCGGCATCGGCCTCTGCTACAAATTACTGCTTGGACCTGCCCTGATCGCCCTCGTCTTTGTCCTCCTTCTTGGCGGTCGTGGTCCGGTAATGCAGGTGACGATCTTCGAGGCTGCCATGGCACCGATGATCACTGCCGGCATAATCGCCGTCGACCACGATCTCAATCCCCCCCTGGTAACGCTGCTGCTCGGCATAGGCATTCCACTCTCCTTTCTCACCCTGCCGGTATGGTGGTGGCTGCTGCAGTCTGTCTGAAGCCTGCCGATAAAGGGATTAAGTTGATTGACAGCAGACCTCTATAAGGTGTATGAGAGGATGGCAGAGCAACATTTGGAAGGTCGTAGGTTTAGTCAATATGGAGAAGCCGGTTATTGCCATAACGATGGGTGACCCGACCGGGGTGGGTGCTGAGATAATTGCTGCTGCCCTGGCTGAACCGGCTATATTTGATATATGCCGGCCGCTGGTGCTGGGTGATGCGACGGCTATGGCTCGGGCTGTCGAGTTGAACGGGGCGTCGCTACGACTAGAACTGCTGGCAGATAATACCCCCCCTGCTGATGACTCAAACGGGACCATACAGCTCCGAGCACTTAGCCGACTCTCCTCTGCTGACCTGGTGTACGGTCGCCCCACTCAGGCGTGCGGAGCTGCCATGTACCGGTACATCACAACAGCTGCAAGGCTCTGTCTTGATGGTGATGCAGCTGCCATGGCTACTGCACCGATCAACAAGGAGGCGCTCAATCGGGCCGGCCACCACTATCCCGGGCATACCGAGCTACTGGCAGAATTGACCGGTACCTCCGAGTTTGTCATGATGCTGGCCGGTGACCGGCTTAGAGTGACCCTGGTGACGATCCATGAGGCGCTGGCCGAGGTCCCGCGGCTGCTGACCTACGAAAAGGTGCTGAGCACTATCCGGATTACCCATCACGATCTGCAGCGCTATTTCCACCCCAATCCACGTCTGGCGGTGCTGGCGCTCAACCCCCACTGCGGCGAAGCAGGCATGTTTGGCGACGAAGAGGTAAGGATCATCGCCCCGGCCATTGCCACAGCCCGCCAGGAGGGGATCGATGCGGTCGGCCCGCTCTCTGCCGATACCCTTTTCCACTTTGCAGCCCAGGGTGCTTACGACGCAGTGGTCTGCATGTATCATGACCAGGGGTTGATTCCGTTGAAGCTGCTTCATTTCGAGGATGGTGTCAATGTCACCCTTGGACTACCGATTATCCGTACCTCGGTTGACCATGGTACTGCTTATGACCTTGCAGGCACCGGCCGGGCCAGCGCTGCCAGCATGATAGCGGCAATTAAATTGGCAGCACGAATGGCGATGGTGAAACAGGAATTGGTAAGCGGTAAAAGGTACTACGAGAAAAGGTAACAGGGAACGGGTAACTGGAACGACTTGTCTGTCAAGAAATCAGTCCCTACTGTCAGGAAAAAATGAAAAAGCTTTTTTATGCCATAATCGCTGGGATCCTGCTCTATGCATCCTACATCGGGATTTCTATCCTTTTTCTCCCTTCGGTAAGCGACCTGGCCAACCGGAAGTTATCCATGACCATTCAGGTCAGGGACTGGAAAGGGAATTACAAGCCCTTTGTCGTCGGGCCGAAAAACCGCTACTGGACTCCGAGCGGGGCGATACCGGCAGAGATGAAGTGGGCGGTCATTCTGGCGGAGGATGCCAATTTCTACAAGCATGAAGGGATCGACGTCAAGGCGATCAAGAACGCCATCAAGTATGATCTGGAGAAGAAGAGCCTGGCTCGTGGTGCATCCACAATTACTCAGCAGGCGGCGAAAAATCTCTTTCTCTCCAGGGAGAAGACCATCTCCCGGAAGATCAAGGAGGTGATTCTTGCCAAGCGGATGGAGCAGGAGTTGACCAAAGGGCGGATCGTAGAGCTCTACCTGAATGTAATCGAGCTAGGGCCGATGGTTTACGGTATCGGTCATGGCGCCCGCTACTACTTCGGCAAACACCCTTCGGCACTTACTCCCCGCGAATGTGCATTTCTGGCCGCAATGCTTCCTGGACCCCGGGTTGCTTATAACCCGTACAAGAAACTGGGGAAAGTTTTGAAACGCTCGGACATGATCCTGCGGCAGCTCCGCAGCAAGGGGGTGCTATCAGAGGATGAGTATCGCCAGGCCTTGGCTGAGATGCCGAATATTGCCGGTCTACAGCGCAAGGTTGACGACAGTATCAAGAAGGAGGAACTGGTGCAGGCTCCTATCTCCAGCGCCACTGGCAAGGTGGTGGAGATACCTGTTGAACCTAAGGTTGAGGGGGTAGCTCCGGTTGACGGGATAAAGCCGATTGAGTCTGGCAAGGGAGAGCTTCCTCCGGCTGATAAACCGGCCTTACCTCCAGTGGAAAAGTTGCAGGGGAATTAATAGCATGATTCTTCATAATACTACCCGCATAAGCGGGTTGTTATTAGACCAGCAGTAGTAGCATATTATGCGCAGGTATGGTTTCAAAGGCGCAGCGGCTCGAGCTGTTGCTCCTTAAAGTCGTTACAGACGTTGTTCTTTCTTTCAACCCCATCCTGCTCAAACCGGACCAAACATGCCTGCCCCGGTTCAGCCTTGGTATATCGGAGCAATATCTTTGCCGCAACGATTAGCAGTTCCTCTGTAATCTCCCCCATGACCAGGCCGAGCGGGCTTCCACCTTCAAGCCAGAGAAGTATTGCCTCGTCATTTTGCCGCTGGCCGGAGAGGAGCTGGTTTTCTCCCTCATCCCGGCCGATGATAACTTTGGTGCGGGGGGCGATGCGGAAGTGCCGACCGATTCTGAGAAGGCGGAAATCGCGCAGGTTGAGGCCTTCCGAGTGGTCGAAGATATCCTTGACCTTCGGGACAAAGGCTGTTTCTGTGAGGAGGCAGCCACCAGCCGGGCAGGGGTAGTTTTTCACATCCATTTCTGCCGCCAGCTCGATCTGTTCCTTTCGGGAACGCCCCTTGATGGCCAGAAGCCGCTCCCTGTCGACCCACCCCTCCTGTTCCGGTATGGTAGGAGCGAAATGCTTTGCCGAGAGAGGGCGCAAGAGGAGTCCGGTCAGGCCGCTCTCCCTTTCAATCAGGTTCAGGGTCTCGCGGCGCTGACTCATCGGGCGTTGGCCGAGCACTTCGCCGGTGATGATGAAGTCGGCACCAGCCTCGGCCATGTATTCACGTGCCTTGCGAAGCAGGAAGATACGGCAGTCTACGCATGGATTTAGCCCCTTGCCGTAACCATGCCTCGGTCTCCTGACCACCTCCAGATATTCAAGCCCCTTGTTCATCACCTTAATCGGAATGGCAAACTCTTCTGCAACCCGGACTGCCTCGGACTTGCAGCCGGCACTCTTGCTGGTGCAGGTACAGAAAGGGGAGGTAAAATTGAGGGCCTCGACTGCTATCCCCTGTTCGAGCATCACCTTGACGGCAAGGGTGGAATCGAGACCTCCGGAAAGGAGGGCGAGTGCTTTGCGTTGCATTGTTTACTCCTGTGGCACCATGACCGGACAACTTGGTAGTGTCCTGTACGGTTTGGTTCGCCGTACCACGGAACCTGTTATAGATATTGAACAGGCTAGCATATCGGTTGTCGCTGTGTAAAGAGAGTATTATGTAGGGTGTTTTAGTACGAACTAATATTGATTGACGCATCGGAACGGTCGTGTTTAAATAACTGCCCTGCAACCAATTGCTGGCAGTGGAATGAGTCCCTTTGGGAGTGGGATGGAGGCGTTATGAATGGGGTGCTGAAAGAAGGTTCATTGGGGTGGATACTTTTCCAGTCCCAGATTATCTCCGAAGCTGACATTGAGGCGGCACTGCACGAGCAGCAGGAGTCAGGATGCCGTTTTGGCGAGGCACTGGAGAAGTTGGGGCTGGTAAGCCAGGAAGATATAGACTGGGCGCTGTCGAGTCAGCTCAATATACCGTATGTCCGGTTGCAGAAGGAGCAGGTTGACCCTGTTGCAACTGCGTTGGTGCCTGCTCCGCTGGCGCGGCGTTTCAATCTTATCCCGCTCATCAGGGTTGACGATGAACTGAGTATCGCCATTGCCGACCCCCTGGATACGGCCGCCATAGCTGCTGTGGAGGAGGCAACCTGCTGCCGTGTCACGGTATCAGTGGCGTTGCTCAAAGAGATACGGGAGATGCAGGAGCATTTCTATGGTATAGGTGCTCTACAGCAGAGCCTCGGTTTTGTCTCGGACTCTTTCTCGGCAGAGGTGCTGGAGAAGATCAATCAGGATCTGAGCGGAGGAAAACTGCTCGATTATCTGCTCAGTTTCCATCTCCAGAACGGGCTGATGGCGACCTCTCTGGAGCCGGTCGGCGATCAGGTCGCTATCAAGGGGAAAAAAGGGCGGAGCAGCAGGGCTATCGGTAAGCTGCCGGCCTCTGCGGCTGCATACCTGCTCGATCTGTTGCGCAAAAGGTCGAATGTCTGTGCAGATAACGACAGCACGGGGAGCGGCATGCTTGCTTACCGCTATAAGGAGCGGCGACTCGTCTTCCAGGTTGCTGTGCTGCAAGCAATTGGTGGTCAATATGTGACTCTTCGCCAGCAGATAGCCACCCCCTTTCCGGATCTGTTGGAGGGGTTCGGTAGCGCTTTGTCCAAGGCGGAAAGGTTCCGGGAGTTGGCAGCTACTCGACAGGGGCTGATCCTTTTCGGGATGTGGGACAGTGATGAACGTTGCCGGCTTATCGATCTGTTTCTCGAAGAGTGTGGAACAGCTGGCAAGACGGTTCTGCTGCTGGGCGAAGGTTTGGGGTGTGGGAATATTCAGTTCCCCAGAATACCGATGCCGAAGGATGGTGGTCAGACTCTGGTAATGGCGGCACTGGAACATGACCCGGACATTATAGTCATAGAAGATGCCACAGCGCTTGACCTTTTTGTTGCTGCCGGTCGTGCCGCCATGCGGGGGAAGCTGGTGCTGGCCGGACTGGCTCTGGACGACATGGGGGAGATGTTCCGCCATCTGCTCTACTTCTGGGGTAAACACTATGCAATCCCCTCCAGTCTGAAAGGGGTCATATCCTGCAGAGGGATCCTGACGCTCTGCCCCCATTGTAAACAGGAATATTCGCCTACGGCAGAAGAACTAGCTTCGTTACGCCTAGAGCAGCCGGCACCGGCCTATTATCGAGCCTCCGGCTGCAGCGAATGTGATATGACCGGTTACCAGGGGCGAACTTACCTGCTTGATGTCGCAGCATTCGACAACAACTTGCGGGAGGCTTGCGAACGGGCCCGTGATGGTCGGGAGGTGCAGCGCTATCTGCATGAGGAAGGTTATCGGGGCATCGCCGATGAAGGGCGGGCATTGATCAACGAAGGGGCTGTATCACCGGGGGAGTTTGTCGCTTCGATTCTTCTTTAGAGCAGCACTTAGTAATCGTTTCAGATGAATATAGTGCAATTATAATTGGATGATGGAGTATATGATGGCAAAGATAGATGCCCTTTTCAGAATGATGAAGGAGCAGGGAGCATCAGACCTGCACCTCTCCACCGGGTCACCACCACTTTTCCGCCTTCATGGCGAGATGACAAAGACCAACTTCAAGGCACTCTCCCATGAAGAGAACTCAGCCATTCTCTTTGAGATACTCAACGAACGGCAGCGTCGCGATTTCGAGACCAGGCATGACCTCGATTTTGCCTATGAAATACCGGGGCTGGCCAGGTTCAGAGGTAATATTTTCCTGCAGCACAAAGGGATTGCCGCGGTATTCAGGATCATCCCGAGCACTATCCTGTCAGCAGATGCCCTGAACCTGCCGGACGGGGTACGGCGGATGACCCAGTTGAAGAAGGGTATGGTGCTTGTGACCGGGCCGACCGGGTCAGGGAAGTCGACTACCCTGGCGGCCATGATCGATCTTATCAATGCTACCCGCCACGAGCATATCCTTACGCTGGAGGATCCGCTGGAATTCATTCATGAAAACAAGCAGTCATTGGTCAACCAGCGACAGATCGGTGAACACTCGGAGAGTTTTTCTGCGGCCCTGCGCGCTGCGCTGCGTGAGGACCCGGATGTTATCCTGGTCGGCGAGATGCGCGATCTGGAGACCATCAGCCTGGCTATGACAGCTGCCGAGACCGGTCACCTGGTTTTTGGCACTCTGCACACCAACTCTACTGCCAAGACAGTTGACCGGATCATCGATGCCTTCCCCCGGGATGGCCAGGAGCAGATCCGTGCCATGCTGTCGGAGTCGCTCAAGGGGGTTATCTGCCAGCAACTGCTCCGGACAGCGGATGGTAAGGGGAGGGTGGCAGCGCTGGAGATTATGGTCGGCACCCCGGCTATCGGCAACCTGATTCGCGAGGGGAAGACCTTCCAGATCCCTTCCATTATCCAGACGGCCCGCAAGGACGGTATGCAGTTGATGGACCAGCACCTTCTCGACCTGCTCAAGACCCGGCGGATAACTGCAGAAGAGGCGTATCGTTGTGCTGCGGAGAAGAAGCAGTTCGAACAGTATCTCCCAACTGGCCGGCCAGCGATGTAACAATACCTTCGAACACAAGCAAGCGTCGTTCATGACAAAAAAGGGCCTTCTAGATGGAAGGCCCTTTTTGCCAGATAAATGGTCGGGGCGAGAAGATTTGAACTTCCGACCCCCTGCTCCCGAAGCAGGTGCGCTACCAGGCTGCGCTACGCCCCGACTGAAAAAAAATTTATAGCATGCAACAAGCTGGTATGGCAAGCAATATTTCTTGCATATCAGCTGGTCAGGACTTACCAATCCGTTAAATCGACTGCTTGCGAAAGCTAACGATTTTTCTGTTGTTGCCCTGGTTAAGTCGATGCAATAACAGCAGGAGCAAGAGCTGGTCCGGTACAAAACCGTTGTCATAACTTTGCTAAAATGCTAATAATTATACTTTAGTCCAAACAACTGCAGAACATTGGGAGCTATGTGGCTGGCCTAGACATGCAGACCTTTCTGGCCGACCTGGAGAGACAGGGGGACCTATGTCGGGTCAGTGTGGAGGTTGATCCGATTCTGGAGATAGCTGCGCTGACCGACCGGGTCTGTAAGATGCCGCATGGTGGCAAGGCGCTCCTCTTTGAGCAGGTAAACGGCAGCAACATGAAGGTGGCAACAAATCTCTTCGGCTCCTGGAGCAGGCTGGCTACAGCCTTTGGCGTTGTCGATACTAACGAACTTGCAGAACTAGTGAAGCAGCTCTTTCATGGGGTGTCTGGCAATAATCTGGCCGAGCGATCCAAGGCAGTCCGATTGTCAGATGTCTATTCAGGCTATGCGCCAAAACTGGTGACTAACGGCTGCTGTCAGGAAGTGGTCGAGATAGAGCCTGACCTGGCAAGTCTTCCACTGTTGAAAAACTGGCCTGACGATGGTTTCCCAAACGGTAACGGGCGAGCCATCAGTCTGCCGCTGGTCTTTACAGTCGATCCCACTACCGGTATCAGCAATTGCGGTATCTATAGGGTTGAACAGCTCTCTGGCAGCAAAGCGGCTTTGCATTGGCGACCAGCAAGTGGTGGCGCACGGCATTATGCAGCCTGGCAGGAACTTGACCGACGGATGCCGATTGCCATAGCTCTGGGTGGTGATCCGCTGTTGTCGCTGGCGGCATCATTTCCGCTGCCGGAACCGCTGGAAGAGTTGTATTTTGCCGGTTATCTGCGCGGTAAGCCGATCAATGTAGTACGCTGCCTGACCAATGAGTTGCTGGTCCCAGCAACAGCCGAACTGGTTATCGAGGGCTACCTGCAACCTGGCGAGCAAGTTCAGGGAGGGAGTTTTGGCAACCACAGCGGCTATTACATTGCTCCTGGTTTGGTGCCGATAATGGAGATCACCTGCATCAGTCACCGCAACAAGCCGATATTCCCGGCTACAGTGATCGGTCCGCCACCCATGGAGGACTGCTATCTGGCTAAAGTCGCGGAACAGATGTTGCTCCCGGTTATCCGCCAGGAGCTGCCGGAAATAGTCGCGATTAATCTACCCATGGCAGGGATATTTCATGGCTGTGCCCTGATCGCCATTAACAAGATGGGGCCTGATCATCCCCGGGAGGTCTTGCAAAGGCTCTGGCAGGGTAAATTGCTTGGGGCGGGGCGGCTTCTGCTAATTCTTGATGCGGAAACCGATCTGCAAGATCTTGCCGGTGTTGCCTGGCGTACCATAAACAGGGTTAACTGGCAACGTGATCTGGTTTCTCCTGATGAGGATGAATTCGCAGCTAACTCGGAGGAGATCCCGTTTGCTGGCCGACTAGGCATTGATGCTACTCGTAAAAGTTCAACAATGCCGGGGGGGAAAGAATGGCCAAAAGAGACGAGCATGTCTGATTCAATCCTGGCGACCGTGACTAGGAAGTGGCGGCAGTATGGAGTGTTATGATTTATCTTTGGCGCAGTTTGCCTATGCTCTGGATAGCAATCCTGTTAAGCTGCCCGGGTTGTTATCACCTGAGACTTGAACCGGTACCGCTGGTACAACACCAGTTCAGTATAACCAAATCACCGCCGAATCTCTTTGCCGCCATCCATAGGGGCTTGGTAAGGGATGGTTTTATTATTGAACAGGAGGACAAGGCTGCCGCTAGTATTCAGACCGGGTATAGGTTTTTCTATAAGGCATCAGGTATTGGTCAGCCTGAGGGGGGGCGGGACTATTACTACAAACTCAAGATCGACCTGCAGCAAACAGCTGCTTTGAATCTGATTAAACTTGAGCCTGTTGAGCTGGAGATGCGTTCTTTTTATCTGTATGATCTGAATGGTAACCTGCAGACACTTGGGAAACGCTATCCTTATACGCACTATCCGGGGATGTTCGATCTGCCACCACTTAACATCGAGTTGCAAAGGGTCGAGACGCTGTTGAAGAAGGCTATCGAAAATTCACTGGAGAATATCGGACGGTATGGAACAGATGGTCTTTGAACGGATAAAGATTTTTTTTGAGATGATCAAGTTCTCCCATACGGTTTTTGCCCTGCCATTCGCCTTGACTGGAGCTCTGCTGGCAGCAGGGGGGGTGCCGACCTCAGCCCAGTTCTTTTGGATTGTCATGGCGATGGTCGGAGCGCGTACTGCAGCAATGGGGATGAACCGCCTGATCGATGCGAGCATAGATGCCCGCAACCCGCGTACTGCTGGGCGTGCAATCCCTGCCGGGCTCATCGGCCGCGGGACAGTGCTCCTTTTTATTGTTATTGCAGTCATCCTTATGCTCTATGCAGCGGCCCGCCTCAACCCGCTCTGCTTCAAGCTGGCACCGGTGGCACTCTTTTTCCTGGTGCTCTACTCATACTGCAAAAGGTTCACCGCCTGGGCGCACTTAGTGCTAGGCCTTTGCCTTGGTGCTGCACCGGTTGGCGCCTGGCTTGCCATCCGTGGCAGCATAGATCTACCGGTTATTCTTCTTGGCTTGGCGGTCCTATTTTGGGTAGCCGGGTTCGACATCCTCTATGCACTGCAGGACCTGGAGTTCGACCGGAGTGCCGGGCTCCACTCCATACCGGTCCGCATCGGGGTAAAGGGATCTCTCTGGATGGCACGACTCTTCTCCCTGATCATGGTCGGGATGCTCGTGGCGGTCTACATCCTGTTGCCGTTGGGGGGTATGTTTCTAGCCGGGATACTGCTAGCCACACTGCTGCTAGTTTATGAACACTGGCTACTCCGCCAAGGCGATCTGGCCAGGCTGGACATGGCTTTTTTCACCATGAACGGGTATATCAGCATCATCATCTTTATTGCCACCCTGCTGGATATCCTGGGTGGGAAGGTGGGGGGATGAGCGAAAGACATCTAATCCTGGCTATCAGTGGTGCCTCAGGTGCGGTCTACGGTCTTCGCCTTGGGGCGGAACTGCTGCGGGCGGGGTATGATCTCAGCCTGCTGATCAGCAAGGCTGGCTTTACCGTACTTCAGCAGGAGTGTGACCTTGTCTGGGGGGGGAGCCAGGAGGAAGTTGCCAGATCTGTCGAGGAGTACTTTAATGTGCCGGCACCGAGGCTATCCTTTTATGCTGAAGATGATCTCCTTGCCCCCATTGCCAGCGGTTCCCGCGCCCCCGAAGCAATGGTGATCGCCCCCTGTTCCATGGGAAGTCTGGGAAGGATTGCTGCCGGGCTCTCCGGTACCCTAATAGAAAGGTGCGCCGATGTCATGCTCAAGGAGGGGCGGACTCTGCTGCTTATGCCGCGGGAAACCCCCTTATCGGCAATCCATCTGGAAAATATGCTGAAACTTGCCCGCCTCGGGGTGAAGATAGTCCCGGCCATGCCAGCCTTTTACCATAAGCCGGTCACAGTGGCCGACCAGGTAGATTTTGTCGTGGGTAAGGTGCTTGATCAGCTAGGGGTGAAGCATCGACTCTACCTGAGGTGGGGAACGGACGAAAAGCTGTAGACCTTTTGTGAGAGAGGAGATCGAGGCCTTGCCGGAATCTCTACCAGAGAAGCTGTCATGATCACATATGCATCCATAACCGAAAAGGTCTCAGCTGCGGTTCGGCTGAGCGACGAAGAGGCGCTCTTTCTCTTCGACTCCCCCGAGCTGCTCACCATTGGCGAACTGGCTGCCATGGCCAATGAACGGCAGAACGGCAGGCAGGTCTTTTTCAATGTCAACCGGCATCTCAACTACACTAATATCTGTGTCAATCGTTGCCGCTTCTGCGCCTTCTCAAGGGTAGCCGAGACAGACGGGGCTTATGCCTTCGATCTGGAAGAGATCAGAGCGCGGGTGGTAGAAGCAGCCAGTCAGGGGGCAACGGAACTGCACATAGTCGGAGGGCTCCATCCTGATCTGCCGTTTGATTATTATCTGGCGATGTTGCATACTATCCGGAATGCAGCGCCTGCCCTGCATATCAAGGCATTTACCGCCGTAGAGATAGACTATCTGGCCCGTCTGGCTGGGCTAACACTGGCAGATACCCTGACGCAGCTGCAAGGGGCTGGATTGGGTTCACTCCCTGGCGGTGGCGCAGAGATCCTTGGCGCAGCAGTAAGGAACCAGCTCTGTCCGGAAAAGATAAGTGGTGAGCGCTGGCTGGAGGTGATGGCAGCGGTGCACCGGGCCGGGCTCAAGTCCAATGCCACCATGCTTTACGGTCATGTCGAAAGTTATGCCGACCGGGTTGATCATATGCGTCGCCTACGCGAACTACAGGACGAGACCGGTGGTTTCCAGGCATTCATCCCGTTGGCATTCCAGCCGGAAAACACTCATCTAAAACTATCCCGGCGGCCAGGCTACGGTGGTGGTGTCAATGATCTGAAGACCCTCGCCATAGCCAGGCTTTATCTGGACAATTTCCAACATGTCAAGGCCTACTGGGTGATGCTCGGGCTGAAGATTGCCCAAGTGGCGCTCTCCTTCGGGGTAAATGACCTGGATGGTACTGTAGTGGAAGAGAAGATCGGTCATGAGGCTGGCGCCGCCTCTCCTCAGGCGATGGGGAAAGAGGAGCTCGTTACCCTCATCAGGAAGGCCGGCCGGATACCGGTGGAGCGTGATACGCTCTATAAAACCCTGCGAGTTTACTGATGCTGCAGAGGATAAGTGAAAAAATAGGGTCAGGAGAAACAATCACTCGTGAGGAGGCGCTCTGGCTCCTGAGCGAAGCCGAACTTCTCTCTGTCGGCAGGCTGGCCGACAATATAAGGAGACGGCTCCACCCCGACAATCTGGTCACCTTTGTAGTGGACCGGAATGTCAACTATACCAACATCTGTGAGTCGAGATGTAAATTCTGCGCCTTCTTCCGGGATGCCGGGGCGGGTGACGCTTACCTGCTGGGCGAAGAGGATATCTACCGCAAGATCCAGGAACTGGTCGACCAGGGGGGTACCCAGTTGCTGATGCAAGGCGGGCTTCATCCGGAACTTGGTATCGATTGGTTTGAAAAGCTCTTCCGGGAGATCAAGCAACGCTTCCCGATGCTGCAGAATCACTCGCTGTCGCCAGCAGAGATAACCCAGATTGCCAGAGTGTCGCAACTGGATATCGGCACGGTCTTGCGCCGGCTCAAAGCAGCGGGGCTCGATTCTTTGCCGGGTGGTGGTGCCGAAATACTGGTTGACCGGGTCAGAAAAGAGATTTCGCCACAGAAAATCGGCTGGGAAGAGTGGGCGCAGGTAATGCGAGCAGCAGCACGGCTCGGGATGCCGACCACGGCGACAATGATGTTCGGCAGTACCGAGACAGCAACGGATATCATTGAGCATATCTTTCGCATTCGCGAGTTGCAGGCCAGTGGGGGCACTTTTACCGCGTTCATCCCCTGGAGCTACCAGCCAGGTAATACCGAACTTGGTGGTAGTACTGCCACTGGCGTGGAATATCTCAGAGTTGTTGCAGTGGCCCGCATCATTCTCGATAATATTCCTAACCTGCAGGGGAGCTGGGTTACACAGGGGGCAAAGCTGGCCCAGGTAGCGCTCTTTTTTGGTGCCAACGACCTGGGGGGGACCATGCTGGAAGAGAATGTGGTGGCAGCGGCAGGTTGCCGGTTCCGCCTGAGCCAGGAGGAGATGGTTGAAATGATCCAGGGTGCCGGGTTCAGGGCGGCTCAACGGACCACCCTCTATCGAATAATAAAGGACTTTGGATTTATCCGCTAACTGATCTCAATGAAAGAGAAATCATGCATTCAGCTGAATTAGTTACTACCCCATTGGCGTTAGAGAGGCTGGCTGCACGTCTGGCCGTTGAGCCGTTGCTCGCCTGCGATCTGGAGGCAGATTCACTCCACCATTATCAGGAAAAAGTTTGTCTGCTGCAGTTCTCCACCCCGTCTGCTGCGGCACTCGTAGATCCACTGCAACTGCGGGATCTTTCAGCGCTGGCGCCGATCATGGCCAATCCTGCTATACGCAAGATTTTTCATGGTGCGGATTATGATATCAGGTCATTGCATCGGGACTTTGGCATCGAGGTGGTGAACCTGTTCGATACCATGATTGCCTGTCAGTATCTGGGGGAGACAGAGGTGGGGCTGGCCGCAATGCTCAGGAAACGTTTTGGCATGGAACTGGACAAGAAATACCAGAAGGCCGACTGGAGCAGGCGACCGTTACTGCCCGAGATGATGGATTATGCCGTTAAGGATACGGCACTGCTGATCGAGCTATATCAACAGCTATCCAGCGAACTACGAGAGGCGGGCCGACTTGCCTGGGTTGAAGAGGAGTGTGCAAATCTATGCCGGGTCAGGGTTGGAGAGCGCCCGGACGGTCCGTTATGCCTACGTTTTAAAGGTGCTGGCCGTTTGGAGCCAAGAACTTTGGGGGTGTTGGAGGCTCTGTTGCAGTTTAGGGAATGCCGGGCAAGAGATGCAGACCGTCCACCTTTCAAGGTTTTGGAGGGAGAGCTTTTGCGTGAGTTGGCGCTGGCAAGACCTTCGTCCATGGAGGAGTTGGCTGAAGTGGCTGGAGTCAAGCCCTGGCTGTTGGAGAGATATGGTCAAGGTTTGCTGGGTGCAATCGCAAAGGGGATGGCCTTGCCGACAGAACAGCTGCCGGTTGTACCGAAGCAGCAGCGTCTGGTCCGCAGCAAGGGTGTTGAGATGCGCTTACGGATGTTCAAGGAATGGCGCGATACTACAGCCCATAAATTAGGGATTGAAGCAGGTCTCTTATGCAACAACTCACTGCTTGAGCATCTTGTTACCGACTTGATGACTGCAAAAAAGGATGTTGTTGCTGCTGCCATGAAAAAATGGCAGTGGCAACTGTTCGGCGAGGAAATCTGGAAGCTTATCCAACAGGGACGAAGTGCTTCTGGTTAAACTGGGGTCTTATCCTTATCAGAGTCTTTGTCGGCAAACAGATCGTCAAAGGTACCTGTCGGAGCTTCAGTCCCAGCAGGTGGGTCGGCAAGATCAGATCCCAGGGGAGTTTCGTCTGTCAATAAAGGCTCAAATTCATTATCACTGCTACTGTTGTTATCTGCCGATTCAACAGGCTCGTCAAAGGAAAATGTGGACTCAAAGTCGGCAACCCCTTCTGCTGCTGCAGATGACTGAGCAGTCAAAACTGCACTTTCTGGTCGGCTGGATTCAAGCAGATCAGCTAAGTCGTCAGCACCTTTATCCGCTTCTGCAACTGCTGGTGAAGTGGACTCGATCGCAGTTGTCTCGAAAGAGAAGTCAATAAGACCCTCTTGCCCATCATCAAGGTCTGCAGCAGATATTACTGCTGTTGGCTCGATAAAATTGACCTCCTCTCCTGAGGTGTCTGGCGATGGGGGGATGAGGTCAAGTTCAAGCCCGGCAGTCTCTCCATCGGCGGATGGGGGCTGGTCATCACCAGGAGTTGCATTCCAACTGAAAGTATCTTCTTCGGCAGGGATGAAAGTATCTTCCAGATTATTCTGCATATCAGGGTTGTCGCTGGGAGGAGTCTCTGCCGACAAAACCGGGGAGGCAACAGCATTGGGGATAATGGCGCGAATGCCGTGGGACTCCTTGAAAGCACTCAGATCGTTATTGCATTTTTTGCAAGCATCAAGAAATTCAAAGCTGTTATAACCACATTTAGGACATTTCATCGGCGTTGTTCCTTTATCTGGCAACTTGAGATGTAGTAGTTCCCTGACGATAATGGCGCCAACCTGCCATAACTGGCTGAAAAACTCAAGATATTAATTGCCTAATTCTCCCCACTGGTACTGGAGGATGGCGAGCATGGCAAGGCCGGCGGTCTCGGTCCGGAGTATTCGTGGGCCTAGTGAGACTGCCTGAAATCCACCCTTTATAGCCAATTCAGCTTCAGTTTCAGTGATCCCCCCCTCTGGGCCGATGAGAATCGCAACCGATTCCGGTACAGAACTGGCGGCTAGGGAGTTTTTCAGACTATTTCCGACTGCTTTTTCCCAGACCAGCAGCTTTAGCTCCTGTCTTGCCATACAGATTGCAGCTGACAAATCCTTGGCCACGGCCAGTGTCGGGAGCTTAGTCTGCTCCGACTGCCGTGCCGATTCCTGAGCAATACGCTGCCAGCGTTTGAGTTTCAGTTCAAGCTGTTTCCCCTCAAGACGGACAATCGAGCGGTTGGCAAAAAACGGGACTATTTCGGCAACCCCCAGCTCCGTGCATTTCTGCACGATAAGGTCCATCTTCTCCCCTTTAGGCATACCCTGGTAGAGGCTGATGACAGGGCTGTTTCGGCTGACAGGGGGGCGGCATCGCTCGCTAACCATGATGCAGAGGCGGCTGGCTGTTATCTCGGTAATGCAGCCGAGCGCTTCATTGCCGTTTCCATCGGCCAGCAGAACCTGATCATGCTGTGCCAGCCGTAAAACTATTGCCATATGACGAAATAGATCGTCACTGATAGTGATATTATCTGCCGCCAGCTGTTCAGCAGAGACAAAGAAACGACGAAGTTTCAGTCGGTCTTGCGGTAGCAGAGACAACACCATTCCCCTTCCTCGGTATGTTCCAGAAGTTCCATGGAAAATCTGGCATACTCCTGTTGAACCAGAGCGCTCTTTTCAAGCAGTATCCCTGACAGCACTAATATGCCACCGTTGCGGGTTGCTGTAACCAGCAACGACGCCAGCCTGACTAACTCTTCAGCAATTATATTGGCAATAACAACAGTGAAGGACTCATGCAATTGCTCCAGAGGAGTTGTTGCCACGCTCACCTGCTGCTCAAGACCGTTTAGCAGGATATTGTCGTGGGCTACTTCTACTGCATCCTGGTCGATGTCGAGCCCGACAACTCTGCTTGCACCAAGCCTGGCAGCAGCCATGCTGAGTACCCCAGAGCCGGTTCCGACATCAAGTACAGTTATTGACATATCGCTGGTTGGAGCTAAATAATTACGGGGCGTGGTGAAGATCCGCTCCAGCGCCACTAGACAGAGGCGGGTGGTCGGATGGGTGCCGGTGCCAAAAGCCCTGCCTGGATCCAGTTCCAGTACTATTTCGTCGGCATCGGCTACAAACTCTTCCCAACTAGGTTTGATTACCAGCCGGTTGCCAATCCGCTGAGGTCTGAAATGGCATTTCCATGCATTGGCCCAATCTTCTTCATTTAGCAGGGTAATTACGGGTTTTTTGTAGCAGTAATCGGCATGAATGGCTTCGGCTGCAACAAGCCACGCCTCGACCCTGGCAACGATCTCAGTTGCAATGTTGTTGCCGGGAAAATATGCCCGGATGGTCTTTTCCGGGGAGTCGATTATGGAGTCAAGAGAAAAGGTGTCGACATTCTGGTTTTCAATGCTGACACCGTTGCCAGAAAGTTCTACCAGCAGGTCGGACAGGGCTTCTACCAGGCAAGTTGGCACTTCGCAGGCAATCTCTGTCCAGACAGCGGACATAATCCCTCCTGAAATTTTGCATGAATCCATTGCGCAGCCGCTGATAATTGAACGGATTTTCAGCGTTGTAGAACGGCAATATATTCTGCAGCTTAGATTTATAAGCTAACCTAGCAAAAGCAGCATGGTATTGGCAATAAAAACCTTGACAAATGTATTGATCTGGAGTGTAATTCTCATTAAAAAACATTGGGGTCAGGGTGGATCTACAATCGCTGCAGCAACAATTAATTTCCGAGTTGGAGCGGCGTTCTACAGAATATGTGGCTATCGCTGAACAGTTATATCGCGATCCGGAGATCGGCTTGCAGGAAGTTCGTGCATCAGCCATGCTGGCGGATGTTCTCGAGCGCGAAGGGTTTAAACTGCAACGAGGCGTCGCCGGTCTGGAAACAGCTTTTATTGCCAGCTACGGCGAAACTGGACCTGCCATAGCGTTGCTGGCAGAAATGGACGCACTGCCAGTAATGGGGCACGCCTGTGGCCATAATATAATTGCAGCTGCAGCAATTGGAGCGGCCATGGCGTTGCGTCACCTTTTACCAGCAACAAAAGCCCGCGTACATGTAATCGGCACACCAGCAGAGGAGATGGGAATCGGCAAGGTCGAACTGGTGAAAGCAGGAGTATTCGCGGAGATCGATTTTGCAATGATGGTCCATCCTTCATCGAGACGGCAAGTAGTTAAATACTATCTTGGTCTGGCCAAGGTACGTTTCACCTTTTTCGGTAAATCGGCCCATGCAGCTGCCTATCCGGAAGAGGGGGTCAACGCCCTTGATGCGGTAATACAGACATATAACGGGATCAATGCATTGCGTCAGCATTTTCGCTCTGATGTAAGGGTGCATGGAATTATTACGAACGGCGGGGTGGCTCCTAATATCATCCCTGGTGAGGCAGGCTGCTATTTTTATGTCAGAGCTGCCGATCTTGCTGAGGTCGAACGGGTCAAAAGACAGGTGGTTGCCTGTGCCGAGGGGGCAGCTTCAGCTACTGGCTGTAGATTAAAGGTTGATGCAGATGATAGGGTTTTAGCGCCCCTCAAGGTAAATCTAGCTTTTTATGAATTGTATTCGGCACAGTTGCAGCTGCTGGGTCTGCCTGAATCAATGGCTCCTGCAGATCGAAACCGAGGTTCTTCTGATATAGGTAACGTCTCCCAGGTCGTGCCGACAATACACCCACACGTACCGATTGGCGAGGGGGTGCATATCCATTCAGCTGAATTTGCCCAGGCTACTGTTTCAGCACAGGGTCTTCGGGCAGTAGTGGAGGGGGCGACGGCGTTGGCACTTACTGCAGCCGGGCTGGCACTGCAACCAGAGGTGCGGGAAAAAATCAAGCAGGAATTTTCTGCACAGTGCAGATAATATTTGCCCCCCAAAAAAATCATGGTATATTAATGAAGTATAGCTAAATTTAATGAGATTGAAGAAGTTATGAACAAGCATATTTATCTTTTTTCCGATGCTACCGGAGAGACTGTTGAACGGGTAGTGCGGGCCGCACTATCACAGTTTCGTGACGTAGAGATCAAGCTGCACCGCATGAGCCGACTCAGGACCCCGGAAGATATTCTCATCGCCATCGAAGAGGTAAAAAAAAATCCAGGCATGATAATACATACCCTTGTAAGCCCTGAGCAGTCGCAGATGCTGCGGGATGTTGCTGAGGCCAATGGTCTGGAAACGGTTGATTTGATTACACCTCTGCTCTATAAATTGACCGATTTTTTCGGCATAATTCCGCAACAGCAGCCAGGATTATTGTATCAGCTCGATTCAGAATATTACAAGAGGGTCGAGGCGGTAAATTTTACTGTTAAACAGGATGACGGGCAGGAACCGCGAAATCTGTTTAAGGCAGATATTGTCCTGATAGGGGTGTCGCGCACCTCTAAAACGCCCCTATCCATGTATCTTGCCCATAAAGGTTTCAAAGTTGCCAATGTCCCGCTAGTCAAGGGGATAGAACCACCGAAGGAACTGTATCAGGTACCAAGAAATCGTGTTGTTGGCTTGATTATCGAACCCCGCCGGTTAGTTGAGCTTCGTACTGCCAGACTTCGCAATATGCGGCAGACACCACGGGGGCATTATAATGATTACGAACAGGTAGTGGATGAATTGGAGAGTTGCCGACAATTTTACCGGAAATATCCGGAGTGGCTTGTCATAGATGTCACCAGCAAGTCGGTAGAAGAGTCGGCGGCAGAGATATTGAAAAAAATGAATGGAAGTCTGTCAGATTGAATATTGCTTATAGTTGTATGAAGTAGAACGACAAATATTATCAACAGAGGGGTACACGACATGAGAATTCTTGTGGTGGAAGACGAGAAAAAAGTATCGAGCTTCATCAAAAGAGGACTGGAAGAGGAGAAATACGAGGTTGACACGGCCAGTGATGGTGACGAGGGGTTGAAGATGGCGATGGAAAAACCATACGATCTGATCGTCCTTGATTGGATGCTCCCCAAGCGGGATGGGCTGAGTGTAGTCCGGGAGATGCGTGGCAAGAAGACCATGACTCCGGTGCTGATGTTGACGGCCAAGGATTCGGTGGAGGACATCGTTGCTGGGCTAGATTCAGGCTCAGATGACTATCTGACCAAACCCTTTGCCTTTGCCGAACTGCTGGCCAGGGTCAGAGCCCTGTTGCGGCGGAGTGAAATGGACCGTGGCGCTGAGATCCGCTTCAGCGATCTACGCATCGATCCTGTTACCCACAAGGTATGGCGCAAGGATAAAGAGATCGATCTGACCGCCAAGGAGTATGGCCTGTTGGAATATTTCATGCGCAATCCTAATCAGGTCCTGACCAGGACCATGATCGCCGACCATGTCTGGGATTATACCTTTGACAGCTTCACCAATATCATTGACGTTTATGTCAATTATTTACGCAAGAAGATCGACCGTGACGCTGACAAGAAGCTTATTCACACAGTCAGGGGGGTTGGCTACATCCTTAAAGAGGAGGATTGATTAGTTGTTTTTCAAGTCAATCCGGTTCACTCTGACACTCTGGTATTCTGTGACGCTTGCGATCATCCTGCTGGTATTCAGTTCTTTCATCTACCTTACCATCAGGAAGCAGATGTATGCCGATGTTGACCAGGAACTGTTGACCATCACTGAAGCGTTGGCCAGCCCAACTCTCGACCCGTTCCGGAATTCTGCGCCATCGGTATTTGATCAGGTCCTGGAAGACTTCATCGGTCCCAAGGTGGCTGATAAGTATGTCCAGGTTCTGGACAGCAAAGGGGTGAGCATAGCTCATTCACGCAATCTTCAGGACATTAGCCTCCAGGCCAGTCCCTACGTATTAAGCAGGGCTAGGCTTGGGAAGATGACCTATACTACCATGAGGGCAGCTGGCTTGCATCCGGTCCGCTGCCTTACTTTTCCTGTCCTGGCCAACGGCAAGTTGGTCCAGACTGTACAGGTCGCTGCCTCGCTGGAAGGGGCGACCGACACACTGGAACGATTACTGCTTATATTCGGCATCTCTATCCCCCTCTCACTGTTCCTCCTCGGTTATGGCGGCTGGTTTCTCGCTGGTCGTGCCCTTAAACCGGTAGATCTGATAACCCGAAGTGCCAAGAAGATCACTGCTGAGAATTTGAGCCACCGGCTAGAAGTAGTCAATCCTAATGACGAGATCGGTCGTTTGGCCGAGACATTCAATCACACTCTTGCTAGGTTGGAAAATTCATTTCGTCGTACCCGCCAGTTTTCTGCCGATGTCTCACATGAGTTGCGCACCCCTCTCACAATCCTGCGCGGCGAGACCGAGGTAGGGATCAAGTGGGTAAAGGAGCCGGAAGAGTTCAGGGAACTGCTTCAGAGCAATCTGGATGAGATCAAGCGGATGTCAGACATTATCGAATATCTGCTGGAGCTTTCCCGTGCTGAGGAGGGGGGGCTTAAACTGGAACTGCTGGAGATCGATCTTCAGTCGATATTGGATGAACTTGTTCATCAACGCACAATTCTGGCACGCGAAAAAGAGCTGCAAATCAACCTGAAGATAACAGGCCAGGTTTTCGTAATGGGTGACTGGATGAGGCTTCGTCAGGTTTTCGCCAATCTCATCGACAATGCCATCAAGTATACTCCTCCTGGTGGAGCTATTACTGTATCTCTGGGCAAAGATAATGGCAAGGCAAGGGTCGAAGTCATCGATACCGGTATCGGAATCCCTGCTGAAGATATCCCTTATATTTTTGATCGTTTCTATCGGGTTGATAAGGCACGTAATCGCGCTGATGGAGGGAGCGGGCTTGGACTTTCGTTAGTCAGATCTTTTACTGAGGCCCACGGTGGGACCATAGAAGTAGTTAGCAGAGTAGGTAGCGGGAGTACCTTTATTGTTATTCTCCCTCTTCTCGTTGTCGAAATGCCCGCCGATGAAATCTCTACTGCATGACTAGCAGAGCTGGTTGACTTTCCTCATTTGGATTATTATAAATAAATCAATTGAATCGAGAGGCATGACGCCAGTTTTTTAAGTAGTTATTTTCATCCTGCTGGAGGTAGAAAATGAGGCGGAATTTTTTCTTTGTTCTGATAACTTTATCAATTGTGGCGCTATTCCCTGCGAATTATGGCGCACAGGCAAAGATAATAGCCCCGGATTTCGTAGAGTTGGCCAAAAAGCTGAAACCGATGGTGGTCAATATCAGTACAGCCAAGACCATCCAGCCGCTGAAACGCCAGCGCAGGGTGCCGTCTCCGTTCGGTATAGACCCGTTTGACGATTTTTTCGAACGGTTTTTCGAGGAGCCGACGCAGCGACCTCGCAAGGAAAAGAGCCTTGGTTCAGGTTTCATTATCAGTGAAGATGGTTTGATTATTACCAACAATCATGTAGTTGCTGGAGCCGATGAGATCAAGGTGAAACTGTCGGACGGACGGGAATTCAAGGGTATTATCAAGGGGGCTGATGAAAAGCTGGATCTAGCTTTGATCAAAGTAGAAAGCAAGGATCAGCTGCCTCAAGTGGAGTTGGGGGACAGCGATGCTATTGAAGTGGGAGAATGGGTGATGGCAATCGGCAATCCGTTCGGACTGGCCCAGACAGTGACAGCAGGGATTGTCAGTGCCAAGGGGCGTGTTATAGGCAGCGGCCCCTACGATGATTTCATCCAGACCGATGCTTCCATTAATCCTGGCAACTCCGGAGGGCCGCTCTTCAATGCACAGGGGCAGGTAATTGGCATTAATACTGCAATTGTAGCCGGCGGACAGGGTATTGGCTTTGCCATTCCGGTCAACATGGCCAAGGGGATTCTTCCGCAATTGCGTGAGACAGGTAAAGTAGTCAGGGGTTGGCTCGGGGTTACCGTGCAGCCTGTTACTGCAGAACTGGCCCAGTCATTTGGCCTCACAGGTGAAAATGGGGCGCTGGTGTCAGAAGTTATCAAGGATAGCCCGGCAGAAAAAGCAGGGCTGAAGAGCGGGGACATTATTCTCGAGTTCGATGGCAAGAAAATCAGCGAGATGAATGAACTCCCCCGTATGGTGGCAGCAACCCCGGTCGGCAGACAATTGAAGTTAAAGGTATTGCGTGAAGGGAAGCAGGAAGAGATTTCTGTCGTCATCGAGCGTCTGAAGGATAGTGGAGAAAGCATAGGTAATGGTGAATTGGTTCAGGATAAACTAGGTTTGAGCGTAAAGGATTTGACGAAAGAGCTGGCCGCCAAGCTGGGGCTGAAAGAGAGCAAGGGGGTGGCAGTGTTTGAGGTTAAACCTGGCAGTCTAGCTGAAGGAGCGGGTATTAGCAGAGGGGATATTGTAAGAGAGGTGAATGGTATCAAAGTGACAACAGTTGAGGATTACGAGAAAGCCGTCAAGGCCCATAAGAAAGGGGCTTTGATGAGGTTGCTGCTGCGCCGAGGCGAGAGTTCACTCTTTGTTGCTTTCAAGGTGGAGAATTGAACGCATTAGGGACTATCAGATATAATTTTGTAGAAATTATTAGATGTTTGTTATTGACTTTGGTAGGGGATAGCCTTAAAAGATATAATCCATAGTAATTTTTTAATTCCAATGATAAAAGCAGCTATATATATAATTATATCACCCGCTAATGGAACTGAAAATCTGTCGTGAATTTAATACTTTCCTGTACAGGAGTTAATTAGCGATAATATATAGGTGATTATTTAGATGCACTGGTCAAAAGCAAGAATAATTTTTTGTATTTTAGGCACACTGTTTTTGGTATATATGGCAACAGACGCCATAGCCGCTATTTTGCCCCCGCTCAGTTCTGTCTCAGTTAATATTGATAAATCTTCACCCCAGCAGTTAGGGTCTTCAATTAAATTCTCAGCAACAGCGACTGGCTCCACTGGAGATTATGAGTATTCCTTTATCCTCTGGGACCCATACTATTGGGAGCAGTTTATTGTTCAAGACTATAGCACATCATCTGATTGGGTATGGGATACAGCCGGATACAGGACCGGAACATATACTATTCAGGTCATGGCTCGCAACATCGGTTCAACTTTACCGAACGAGGCGGTGGAAAATGTATTATATACCATTACCCCTCCTGAAGCCGCTTCCGGCACACCACTTGCCGTTATAAGTGGCGCACCATCCAGTCTTACGAATCTCTCCAATCCGGTTATTTCGGTTTCAGGCAATAATGTCGTAGCCTATAAATATAAACTTGATAACAGAAGTTATTCCGCCGAACTACCTGTCAATATACCGATAAAATTTTCTGCTGAAGTCACAATGTTAGGGGCTACCTACACAGCTGGGACACCTTCCTTGCAAGCTTATCTTGATAGTCGTGCCAATAATATCGGTTCAATAACCATGAATAATGTGACAATAGATACACCGGTAGTATTTCTGTTAAACAAGATGAGAGTGGCTCTGGAGGATGATAATATACTTAACATTACCGGTTCGAATCTGGAGAATCTTGCGTTAGAAATGAACACTCCTCTCTCTCCAGAAGGGGATGCAAATTCTGACCTGGCAAGCTTTTCCGTATCAGGAGGGAGGCTATTTAAAGTTACTGGGCAAGAATATAACTATACTCTGGAAATTCTTGCGTCGAGTGATTCTGTTGCAATTAAAACAAAAGCAGCAGATCCCCGCACTCTGGTGGCAATCAATGGTATATTAGCAGACTCTGGCAGTTCATATCCGGTCACGGTTTATGACGGAGCAAATATCATAATTGAGACAACAGCGCCAGACGGGATGGGGACCAATAGTTATTCTATTAAAGTACATGTAAATTCTGCTCTTAAATCAACTACCAGCTATAGCGGCTATTATTTGAAGACATATTCTCCGCAGACCGATTACATCCGTATCTCTAATCGTGGAGCAGCAGCTGCTAAGCTAGTGCCGGATCTGAATAATTCGCTTTTAGCATCCAATCAGGATATTTATAACGAAATCATGGGAGCTCCCCCTGAGTTCATCGATGAGCCACTCTGGCGTAGGACATGGCGTTTTGTCAGAGACAACAGATATCATTGGTATCCAATATCGCCATACGCATGGTCAGAATCAACTCCGGCGATGTTTTTTAATTCAATCGGATTTGGATTTTGCGATGACTCAGCCGTATTGTTCTGCGAGTTGATGACTTCTTTCGGCTACCAGTCGCGAGTATGGGGATTGAATGGACATGTCGTTGCAGAGACATATGCAAGTGGCAGATGGGAGATGTACGACCCTGATCTGCAGGTCTATTATTATAACCGCAATGGCCAGGTTGCCAATGTTGCTGAGCTGGCAACGAGTCCGGAGTTGATAACCAATCCTATTAATCCGGTTTATGATATTACGCAGACGGCATATTCTCAACTGGTTGCGGGTCTTTACTCCTCCTCCAGTGACAACGTTATATATGCTTGCAATAGCAGTGCGATAGTCAATTACACGCCACAAGTTGAGATTCCGGCTGGAGGGACTCTGGAGTTCCCGGCAGTCTTTGCTTCTCCAGTACGCACCATTGAATCATCAGAGGCTCCTTCCTATACTAATGCAAGACTTAATATCCTTGCTGGCTGGACAGGATCTATAACTACACCATTTGTTATTCACTCAATTGGCTATGATGGGCCGCAAACATTGTCAGTAATAGCCAAGGACATCAACGGGAACTGGCAAGCTCTCCCTACGACATCCAGTTGGACAACGGAAAGTTCGACAAAGCCGGTCACCAAGGTATATCAAAGCAAAGCTGGCAGACCAGTGACCCTCTCGGCAAACAGACCGGCTATTATATTCTATACGACTGATGGCACCACTCCTACCAAGAGTTCTCCAAGATATCGCCTCCCTATAGAAATTACAGCTGTAGCCCAAATTAAATTTTTCGCTATTGATCTGGCAGGGAACAGTGAAGCAGTCAGGACATTCACCCCATTGCAGATAGTTCCTCCAAGCAGTATTACACTGACTATGACAAAAAATTCGCCACAGATGGCAGGCACATCTATCACCTTCTCAGCGGTAGTGAGCGGCGGTTCTGGCGATTGTGAATATTATTATACTTACCGTAACCCTGTAACTGCTAAATGGTATGTGGGACAGTCCTACAGCAGTTCTGCAACCTGGATCTGGGATACTTCAGGTTTTGACAGTGGCGTTTACTCAGTTCAGGTCTGGGCCAGGAGTGTAGGCTCAACAGCCTCTTACGAGGTGTATAAAGGTATTTCCTATACGCTTAATCCGTCATCATTAGACGGGGTAACACTGACTATGGATAGAGCTTCTCCGCAGACCATGGGGGCAGTAATTACTTATTCAGCAGCAGCAAGCGGAGGGACCGGGAACTATCAGTATTATTTCCGTTTTCGGAACAATACTAGCGGTATGATGAGTGATGGGCAGGCATACAGCAGCAATTCAAGCTGGAGTTGGAATACATCAGGAGTTGATCCCGGTTCATACACGGTTGAGGTTCTGGCGCGAAATGCAGGCGCCAATGTCAGCTATGAAGCAATTAAGAGCGTTAATTTTGTTCTCTTCCCGCCTGCCAATGATCTGACCTTAACCATGGACAAGATTTCGCCATTGAAACAGGGTACGGTTGTCAATTTTAGTGCTGCAGCGGGAGGCGGTTCTGGTAGTTATGACTACTCCTACCGAATCAGAAATCAGCTTAGCGGAAACTGGAGTGAAGTCAGACCATACGAAGCGAAAGCTTCCTGGGTTTGGAATACTGTAAATGTTGAACCAGGGTCATATATTATTGAAGTCTTGACACGCAATGCTGTTTCAACAACAATCAGTGAAGCAGAGCGACAATTGGCAATTACCGTTACAGCATCTGATGGAGACGTGGATGATGATGGTCAGATTACGATAATGGACGCTCTGAGAATCCTGCGTATTGCTATTGGCATGTATCCGGCCACGCCAATTGACCTTCTCCATGGAGATGTGGCACCTCTGGTAAATGGGCAAACTGCGCCAGATGGTCGTTTGAATATTACGGACGCATTGTTCGTATTTCGTAAAGCTTTAGGCATGTCAAGCTGGCAGGAGCAACTCTGAAGGCATTTATGAATAAATATTCCCAAATGTCGATTTTATTTAGGTAAACCTAGAAAAAATAGCAACCTATCCATGGAACTGTTGACCACCTGCTCTTCCCGGACCCCAGCTTCGCTCAGTACAGCAATGGCATCAGTAAACTCGCCAACCCCTTGAGCAATATGGGCGTCACTGCCGACCACAACCGGAGCACCTGAACTGGCCAAGAGCCGGGCCAATTGTTCGCAGTTGGGTCTGCTGCCATATCTGCTGATGGAGAATGAGGCATTGTTGATCTCCAGCGCAGTTAGGGTCTCAGCTGCCACCTTAGCCACTACCTCGTAATCAAAGGTGAAGAGTGGATTGCCGGGATGGGAGATCGCCTTGATAAAAGGATTGTGCATGGCAGCAATTGCTGCATCAGTATTAGCAGACCGTCCCAACCCATCCATACCGCAACCTTCATGCAGACCGGCCATAACGAAATCGAGTCGTTGCAGATAATGATCCGGCAGATCGACAGTACCCTTTCGGTCTATAATATTTACTTCAGCCCCGAGAAATATGCGCACTCCATGGATCTCCTGGGGGATAAAGCGAAGGGCTGCAAAGTGATAATGATGCGGCCCACCTGGCAGTGCTGGCCCGTGATCGGTTATCGCCAGGCCGGCCAGACCTTTACGTGCCGCCTCGGCAGCCAATTCATTGACAGTTGAATAGGCATGCCCAGAGGCAATGGTGTGAGTGTGCATATCGACGACGATTCTCATTAACCCACTATTCCATACGCGCAATTAAAAGTCAAGGCGCATGGGACGGCTGTCGGGGCTGATTGCATTGTTGTAAAAGCAGGCTAGAATTGATGCAAAAGTCAACTCAGGGGGTTGTTACATGGAATTGCTGGTTAAGGTTGCTGACCCGTTACAGGAGAACTCTCCGGCTCTGGTAGTGGGTTGTTGCGAAGGAGAGCTGCAGGAAAAACAGTTTGCCAAACTGAACAAGTCAATAGGTGGGGCGTTGACGATACTTCAGGTGCAGCAGGAGTTCAGTGGCAAGATAGGCACTACAAAACTGCTCCACACTTTGGGGTGTTTGCCTGCAGCCCGGCTATTGCTGGTTGGTCTTGGCCCACGTGAGGGGCTGACATCAGATATATTCCGCCAGGCTGCTGGTACTGCTGCTAGAGTTCTTGCCAGTGCTGGTTTGGATCGCTGTTGTTCGGTGCTGCAGCAATCCGGTCTTGTAGAAGACGAAGCGATTAAAGCGGTGGCTGAAGGTTTCTGGCTTGGCGGCTATACTTTTGACAGCTACAAAAGCAAGAAAAAGGAACAGCCTGGTTTGCAGGAGACAACGCTGTTGGTTCAGACAGAGCGTCGCCGACAGCAAGTAACTGATTTGCTGGATCAGGTGCGCAAAATCTGCAGTGCGGTATCTTTTGCCCGTGATCTGGTATCGCAGCCTGCAAATGTGGCGATTCCGAGCTATCTGGCGGATCAGGCTCTGGCAATTTCAGGCAGTCATGGTATCGGCTGTCACATTTTGGCTGAGGACCAGCTGGAAGAGCTTGGCATGGCAGCATTGCTTGCGGTTGGTAAGGGGTCTCATAACCCACCAAGGCTTATAGTCCTCGAATATCAAGGGGGAGAAAAACAGGCCAGGCCGGTGGTGCTGGTTGGAAAGGGTATTACCTTCGACTCCGGAGGGATTTCACTCAAGCCACGTGAAGGTATGGAAAGGATGAAAGACGACATGGCCGGTGGTGCGGCAGTAATGGCCACGGTGCAGGCAGCGGCAGCACTCCGGTTGCCGGTAAATCTGATTGGTCTGGTGGCAGCGGCGGAGAACCTCCCCGGTGGCGGCGCCTACAAACCAGGTGATGTGATCAGATCTATGTCAGGGAAGACTATCGAAATCGTCAACACTGATGCTGAGGGGCGGATGGTGCTTTGTGATGCCCTACACTATGCGCAGCGCTACAAACCGTTAGTGCTGATTGACCTTGCCACACTGACCGGAGCCTGTGTTGTAGCTCTTGGCTATGAAGCCACCGGGCTGATGGGGAATAATGCCACCCTGAAACGCTTTTTACGTAAGGCCGGTGATATTTGTGGCGAAAGGCTATGGGAACTACCACTCTGGGAGGAATATGGCGAACTGATGAAAAGCGACATAGCTGACCTGAAGAACGCCGGAGGGGCAACTGCGGGGACTATTACCGCAGGCTGGTTCCTTCAGCAGTTTGTTGCCAAGACAAACTGGGCGCACCTTGATATAGCCGGTACAGCTTGGGAAGAGAAAGGGCGGGGCTATCTGCCGAAAGGAGCAACAGGTGTCGGGGTGAGGTTGTTGGTTGAATATCTACGAGGTGTGGCGCGAGGTTAACGAATGTAAGAAAAAAGGGGGACATGGTTATGCCCCCCTTTTTTCATGTGAGCAGAGTTTTACTTCGGAATTGCACCGACGACGGCCTTGGCCAGTTCCTTGACGCCAAACGGATCAGCGTAGAGGATGATCAGGCAGATGACGAGAGCGTAGATGGCGAGCGACTCGATCATCGCCAGACCGATCATCATGGTGGTGAGGATCTTGCCGGAAGCGCCAGGGTTACGGGAAACGCCTTCAACCGCGCTTTTGACGGCTAGGCCCTGACCGATACCGGTCCCTACTGTTCCGAGTGCCATGCCGATACCGGCGGCCAGAACGCACATGGTGAAAAAACTCATTGTCCTTCCTCCTTCTTTGGTTGTGATTTCCTAAACAGTATAGGAATTGTATATTGGTGATTAAATTGGATTATACCGCTACACTTATTTTGGTCAGTGTGCTTCCTCCAGCGACCCCTGGATATAGATCATTGCCAGCAGCATAAAGACAAATGCTTGGATAAATGAAACCAGGATACCCATCAGCATCATCGGCAGCGGTACCAGAAACGGCGCCAGACCGAAGAAGATCATCAGCACCAATTCATGACCGTTCATATTGCCGAAGAGACGGAGCGTCAGGGAGATGACCCGGGAGAGATGGCCGATAACCTCGATAAAAAACATGATCGGTGCCAGCCACATGATAGGTCCGAGAAAATGTTTAATATATTTGATGCCATGCTCTTTAACCCCTACTACATGAGTGGTGACGAAGACTATCACTGCGCAGGCGGCAGTAGTGTTGATATTGGCGGTAGGTGGAAAGAAGCCGGGGATCAGACCGATAAGGTTTGAGACGAGGATAAATATGGCCAGAGTGGCGATGAGTGGGAAAAATGGCCGGCCATGCTCACCCATGGTTTCAGTGACCATGTTTTCTATGCCGCCGACTACGACTTCCATGAAGTTCTGCATCCCGTTCGGCACAGTCTGCAGATTGTTAGTCGTCAGTTTGGCTACGATGGCCAGCAGAATGATAATCAACCAGGTGTAGGCGATGGCGTCGGCACTCGCACCTTTGATATTTAGTGGTGCGAGGAGTTCGCGGAAAAACTGTAAAAACAGCAGGGGGTGAATCATGCCCTATCCTCCTTATGAATCAACCGGTAAACGGCCAAAATAGTAATTGTTATGACGATTACAGAGAGACCGATTAGTAAGCCAGCTATATTGACCGATTTGGAGATGATCAGCAGGCTAAGCAGGATCGCCAGAATGGCCAAGCGCAGAAGGTAGCGAAGTAACGCAAACCTGCTGGCCCTCTCTATGTCAAGTAGCAACGCCCTTTTCATGATACTAAGCAGCCAGTAGTAGTTGGCAATTGCCAAAATACCACCAACCAGAATACTAATCGCTGTTTTCAGGCCTACAAAGAGCAGACCGGCCAACGAGACTAATGCAAGAACTACCCAGATACCACGCAACAACCGATTAAAGAAATTATCGTCGACTATCTTTACCAGATCCGTCACGTTTTATTTCCCGGCCGGCAATGATGAATATATTACGAAACCCGGCGGCAATCCCAATAAATAGAAAGATAAAGAAGAAATATTTTGTCCCGAGCCACTTGTCCAACTGCAAGCCGATCCAGACACCGATGGCAATGGCCAGAGCCACAGAAATCCCCATACTGGAGACAAGACCGAGGGTTTTAATGAGACTTTTTTTGTTGTCATCCATTATGGCTGCCATGGCGTGCAAGCGGTACCGGCATAAAACCAAAACTTAATAACATAACTGAGCAGCCATGTCAACTCAAAATCAGATGCAATGCCAGAAGGTTATTGGTGAGCCGCAGAAGTCAGTGTAATAGCTCTATCGCATGGTCAGAGACTTTTAAAGGCCTTTCTTGCAGCAGCGATTGTCTTTTCGATGTCGTCGTCCGAGTGGGCGATGGAGACAAAGGCAGTTTCGAACTGGGAAGGTGCCAGGTATATCCCCTGTTCAAGCATGGCACGGAAATAAGCGGCAAATGCCTTGGTGTCACAGGTTGCGGCACTAGACCAGTCATGGACTTCATTGGCAGTGAAGAAGGCGCAGAACATACTCCCCACCCTTGTGGGGAAGATCTGATAGCCAGCATCCTTAGCAGCCTTGGCTATACCTGCAGCGAGAAAAGAGCTCTTCTCTTCCAGTTTTTGATAAAAGCCCTTTTCCTGCAAGACCTTCAGGGTTTCTATCCCTGCGGTCATGGCTAGTGGGTTGCCTGAAAGGGTGCCTGCCTGATATACACCCCCGGCCGGGGAAAGGAGTTGCATGATCTCTTTCTTGCCACCAAAGGCACCGACCGGCAGCCCCCCGCCAATAATCTTGCCCAGGGTAGTCATGTCCGGAGTAACGCCATAAAGTTCCTGGGCGCCGCCATAGGCAACTCGGAAACCGGTCATCACTTCGTCGAATATCAGCACAATCCCTTCATAGGAGCAGAGAGAGCGTAAGCCCTCGAGAAATCCATCCTGCGGTGGAACAGTCCCCATATTGCCTGCTATAGGTTCGACTATGATGCACGCTACCTGGCCGGAGTTTTCACGCACCAGTTTCTTTACCGAAGAGAGGTCATTGAAATTGGCAGTCAATGTGTGCTTAGCAATATCTTCCGGTACACCGGGGGAGTCTGGGACGCCGAAAGTGGCGGCCCCTGAACCGGCTTTTACCAGCAGTGCATCGGAGTGACCATGATAGCAGCCGGAAAATTTTATAATTTTGTCCCTGTTGGTAAAGCCTCGAGCCAGTCGGATGGCGCTCATGGTTGCTTCGGTTCCGGAACTGACCATACGCACCATTTCAATGGAAGGAACCGCATTGATGACCATTTCTGCTAGTTTTACTTCCAGTTCGGTCGGTGCCCCAAAGCTGCTGCCGTCTGCCACGGCGGCTTGCACTGCTTTGACCACCTGTGGGGGACAATGCCCCAGGATCATAGGACCCCAGGAACCGACATAATCTATGAAAGAGTTGTCATCGGCATCGAAAAGCCTAGAACCGGCGGCTTTTTTTATAAAGAGGGGGTCTATACCGACAGATTTGAAGGCTCGTACCGGGCTATTCACCCCACCAGGGATGACGGCCTGTGCTTCCTTAAATAATTGCTGGGAACGATTGGTATTCATGCGGCACCTCATCAATAATTAAATAGAGTTTTATAAAATAAATAATTGCATATCTTATATTGGTTTGAAATTTCAGGGGGGTTGTTAACATAGATGTTTCAGTTGTGTCAAGAACTAATCCGAACGGCACATGGGACGCCATCCTATAGGTAAAACAACAATTCTTTCTATTAAAGATATGGAATTAAAAATTAGAAATTTTTTTCCTTGACAAAGTTTTCGAAATGAAATAAGTTTCGTCCAATTGTATACAGTATACGATTTGCCGAAACCGTATCCCGACAGAGTTTCAAAGGGATTATGGGAGGCAAAATTACTTTTTGGAGGATACAGATGCTCGGCGCTTATCTGCCCATAGTACTCCTGATGTTGATAGCCATAGGGTTTGGCTGTTGCTCGTTGGTCTTCTCCTCCCTCATCGGCCCGAAGAAGCCGAGCGAGGTCAAGCTTGCCCCCTACGAGTGTGGTTGCGAACCGGTCGGTACAGCCCGGGAACGTTTTTCCATTAAATTTTATATCATCGCCATGCTATTCATCCTGTTCGATATTGAAGCGGTGTTTCTCTATCCCTGGGCAGTAATTTTCAAGAAGTTTATCAAGGCCGGCCTTGGGACCTTTGTTTTCGTGGAGATGATGGTCTTCATCATAATACTCTTTGTCGGTTACATTTACGTCTGGAAAAAAGGAGCCTTGGAATGGGAGTAGAGCAACCACTGGGTGATAACATTATCACCGCGTCGCTGGACGGCCTGGTAAACTGGGCCAGAAAGTCCTCCATCTGGCCGATGACCTTTGGTCTTGCCTGTTGCGCCATTGAGATGATGGCGACCGGGGCATCCCACAACGACCTCGACCGCTTTGGCATAATCTTTCGCGCCTCCCCTCGCCAGTCAGACTGCATCATTATTGCTGGGACAGTTACCAAGAAGATGCTGCCTATCATTAAGACTGTATACGAGCAGATGCCGGAACCGAAATGGGTTATTGCCATGGGTGCCTGTGCCTGTTCGGGCGGAGTATTTGATACTTACAGTGTGGTGCAGGGAATCGATGAGGCGTTGCCGGTAGATGTCTATATACCAGGATGTCCGCCGCGGCCTGAGGCGCTCCTTTTTGGGCTCATGAAGTTACAGGACAAGATCATGAAGGATCGTAATTCCTTCGGTTCGACCATCGGTCTTGGTGACAGGATTGAATCGGCTGCCTAGTCTGCGGGTTAATCAATTAAGGGAAAAGGTACGGTTATGGCAGAAAATAATCGCGCAGTAATAAAGCTAAAAGAGCAATTCGCCGCCTCCATAATTGAAGTCAAGGAGTTTCGTGGCGAGGTGACCATCACGGTCAATAAGCAGGACATAGTGGCGATCTGCAAGTTCCTCAAAAATACATTGCAATACAACATGCTGACCGATGTGACTGCAGTCGATTACCTGGGGCGGGAGCCCCGCTTCATGATGGTCTATAATCTTTATTCGATCCCGAACAAGGACCGGCTGCGCATCAAAGCCCCGGTCGCCGAAGCTGACTGCAGCATCGATACGCTTAGCGTGCTGTGGGAAAGTGCCAACTGGCTGGAGCGGGAAGTATTCGACCTTTTCGGGGTAACCTTCAACAATCACCCTGACCTGCGCCGCATCTTGATGACGGACGACTGGGTCGGCCACCCGTTGCGCAAGGACTATCCGCTTCAGGGACCTGGCCGGGAGCCATACAAAGGGCGTTTATCATAACTCACAGACCGAGCATTTTTATCTTAATACCAGAGGCGAGCAATGGCTAGTAAAGAGATTATGACGCTTAACATGGGTCCGCAGCATCCAAGTACCCACGGCGTGTTGCGGATGGTTATCGAACTCGATGGCGAAGTGATCCAGAAGATCACCCCGCATATCGGCTATCTGCATCGTGGTGTGGAGAAGCTCTCCGAGCACCGCACCTATCATCAGACCATCCCCCTGACCGACCGGCTCGACTATTTGGCTCCGATGAGTAATAATCTGGGCTATGTGTTGGCAGTGGAAAAGCTGCTCGGCATCGAGGTGCCGGAGCGGGCACAGGTTGTTAGGGTCATCCTAACTGAACTGACCCGTATCAAATCACATCTGGTCTGGATCGCTTGTCATGCTCTTGATATCGGAGCCATGACGGTATTTATCTATGCCTTCCGCGAGCGTGAGAAGGTGATGCAGTTGTATGAAAAGATTTCCGGTGCCCGTATGACAAGTAACTATTTCCGTGTCGGCGGGCTCTCTGCAGAACTGTACGATGGTTTTGAAAAGGATGTGAAGGAGATTATCGACACCTTCCCTGGGTATTTCGATACCTATGAAGGTTTGTTGACCAAGAACACCATCTGGATGCAGCGGACTATCGGTAACGGCGTTATCTCTGCTGAGGATGCCATAAGTTATGGGATTACCGGCCCAGCCCTGCGTGGCTCCGGAGTCGATTGGGATCTGCGTCGTGACAATCCTTACAGCGGTTACGAAAAATACAAGTTCAAAATCCCTGTAGGCGAAAATTGCGACACCTATGATCGATACAAGGTTCGTCTGATAGAGTTACGGGAAGCAGTCAATATCGTAAGTCAGGCCCTTGCATCTCTCAAACCGGGACCGATCCTTGCCGACTTACCGCAGGTCTGCTATCCAAATAAGGAAGACGTTTACAACACCATCGAGGGGTTGATCCATCACTTCAAGATTGCCAGTGAAGGTTTTCCTGTCCCTGAAGGTGAGGTCTACCAAGGTGTCGAGGCACCCAAGGGAGAACTCGGCTTCTATATTGTCAGCGATGGTGGCACCAAGCCATACCGTATGCGAATTCGGGGTCCCTCATTTATCAACCTGGGTGCTATAGAAAAGATGGCAAAAGGAGCTATGATTGCTGACCTCGTGGCAGTAATTGGTACCCTTGATATCGTTCTCGGTGAAATTGACCGCTAAGACCACCTTGCCTAAAGGAGATGGCGTCCATGAGTACTGCGACTGCCGAGCAGCAACCAACAGAAGAAATCGATCTGGCCATAGCCAATCATGTAATTGACAAGTATCTTACACTGCCCGGCAATCTAATGCCTGTACTGCAGGGGATACAAGACGAATATGGTTACGTGCCGAAGCCTACAATAGACCTGGTGGCCGAAAGGCTCAATGTGTATCCTAGCCAGATATTTGGTGTGCTGACATTCTACGCCCAGTTTCATCTCAAGCCTCGTGGACGATTTATTATCAGGGTCTGCGTCGGTACCGCATGTCACGTACAGGGCGCGCCAAGAATTGTAGAGACATTTTTCGACAAGCTCGGCATCGGCCATGCTGAAACCAGTCCGGACCTTCGTTACACCTTCGAAAAGGTTGCCTGCCTCGGTGCCTGTGGCATGGCCCCTCTAGCCATGGTTAATGATGCGACGTACGGTTCGATGACGGTACAAAAGGTGAATGACATAATTGCGGATTACAACCAGAGGCCGATGAAGAAGTAAGTAACCTGAAACTTTCCGGCAGGGGACGATTCCTTATGAGCGATAATGCAGCTATAAAAATTTTGATCTGCCAAGGCACCGGTGGTGTATCGATGGGTGCCTACGAGGTCGAGGCCGAATTCAACAGGGTGATTGCCGAAAAAGGTGTTGATGCTGTAGTCGGCAAACGTTGCGATGTCATCAAGACCGGATGCCGTGGTCTCTGCGCAAATGACGTTTTGGTGGACATCATAACCCCCGAGCAGGGCCGGGTTACCTACGATTTCGTCAGAGCGGATGAGGTCGAGAAGATCATAGATGAACATATCATCAACAAAACGGTAATAGAGAAGCGAAAGGCGAAGCCATACTACAACCAGTTCGTTGACGCCCAGATGCGGGTGGTCATGACCGGTTGCGGGCAGATTAACCCGGAAGAACTAGGCGCCTACCTGGACGAAGACGGTTTCAAAGCGATCGAAAAGTGTGTCAAGGAGATGACACCGACCGAGATTATCGAGGCGGTCAAGAAATCCGGACTCCGTGGCCGTGGAGGGGGAGGCTTCCCCACCGGGATGAAGTGGTCGTTCTGTGCAGCTACTCCGGGCAAGCAGAAGTATGTCATCTGTAATGCGGACGAAGGAGACCCCGGGGCTTTCATGGACCGTTCCCTGTTGGAAGGCGATCCTTATTGTATCATTGAAGGGATGATGATCGCCGCATATGCAATAGGTTGTACTGCTGGTTATGTTTATGTTCGTGCTGAGTACCCGCTGGCGATCGAGCGATTGCAAATGGCCCTTGATACCTGTTACGAAAAAGGGTATCTCGGGAAGAATATTATGGGGTTAGGATTTGATTTTGACCTTCGTATCAAGAAAGGAGCTGGCGCTTTTGTCTGCGGTGAAGAGACTGCGCTGATGGCTTCCATTGAGGGTGAGCGTGGTATGCCTAGGCCCAGACCACCGTTTCCTGCCGTTAAAGGCCTGTGGGGAAAACCGACCAATATTAACAATGTGGAGACCTTTGCCAACGTACGCCACATTATACTGCGCGGCGCTGAATGGTATGCTTCGCTTGGCACCGAAACCACCAAGGGGACCAAAATATTTGCCGTTACCGGCAAGGTCAAGCATACCGGACTGGTTGAAGTACCGGCCGGCATGACTGTCCGTTCAGTCATCTATGATGTTTGCGGAGGGATTCTCAATAATCGCAAGTTCAAAGCAGTCCAGGCTGGAGGCCCTTCTGGTGGCTGTATCCCAGGAGAGATCCTCGACACTCCGGTTGATTTCGATTCATTGATTAAGGCCGGCGCCATGATGGGTTCCGGTGGTCTGGTGGTGATGGACGAGACTACCTGCATGGTGGACGTGGCCCAGTTCTTCCTTAGTTTTACCAGAATGGAGTCATGCGGTAAATGTGTACCTTGCCGGATTGGACTTAAGGCGATGCTAGACATCCTGCAGCGGATTACCGAAGGGCGAGGCGAGCCGTCGGATATTGATACCCTGCTGGAGATGGGGACGACCATCAAGAAGGCTTCACTCTGCGGCCTAGGTCAGACTGCACCTAATCCTATTCTCTCTACCATCAAATATTTCCGGCACGAGTATGAAGCGCATATAAATGATAAGCGCTGCCCATCCAATTGCTGCAAGGAACTACTCCTCTGGCAGGTAGTCGAAGAGAAATGTGTCAAGTGCGGAGCCTGCCTGAAGGCCTGCCCAGTTGATGCGATTGAATGGGAAAAAGGCAAGATTGCCTATCTGATCAAGGATAAATGCACCAAGTGTAAGTCCTGCTATGATGTATGTCGCTTTATGGCGATTGAGTAGTTGCTACCCAAGTACACATCCGAGGGAGAGTAGAGGTCGAGATGGTAAATCTTACAATCGATGACAAACAGGTAACGGTAGCGAAAGACGCGACCATCTACGATGCGGCCGTTGCGGCAGGCATCCGTATTCCGATTCTCTGTCACGACAAGAAACTTCTGCCGTTTGGCGGTTGCCGTATGTGTCTGGTCGAGGTCGAGCAGATGAAGGGGCGACAGATACCTGCCTGTACCACTCCGGTTACAGAGGGCATGATCGTTCGGACCTCGACTGAAGAGATAGTCCAGGCTCGCAAGATGGTACTGGAACTGCTGTTGCTCAAGCATCCTCTCGACTGTCCGGTCTGTGATGCCGCTGGTGATTGTGATCTGCAGAACCTCACCTACGAATACAAAATAACGGCAAATCGTTTCCAGGACGAGAAGTTCAAATATGAGATTGACTATGAAAATAAGCTCATTGAACGGGATATGAACCGTTGTGTTTTGTGCGGAAAATGTTCCCGTATATGTGACGAAATAGTTAGCTATGGAGCTCTTTCGTTTGTTAACCGTGGGCTAGAGGCAAATATTGCGACACCTTTTAACGGTCCGCTTGAATGTGAATTCTGTGGATCTTGTATTTCCGTCTGCCCAGTAGGGGCACTAATATCCAGGCCTTTTAAATTCAAGGCTCGCTGGTGGGCTCTTAACAAAGTTAAGACGGTATGCTCCTATTGTGGTACCGGTTGTCAGCTGACACTTGGAGTAAAGGACAATCAGGTAATAACCACTGTCTATGATGAGAATCAGGGGTTCCATAATGGCCAGCTCTGTACCCGTGGCCGTTTTGGATATCAGTTTGTCAACAGTCCCAAGCGACTTAATAAACCTTTGGTACGCAAGAATGGCCAGTTGGTTGAAGCAAGTTGGGAAGAAGCATTGAAACTTGTCAGTGATCGCCTAAAATCAGCAAAAGCTAGCAATCCATCTGCAGTGGCCGGGCTGGTTACGCCACGGCTAACAAACGAAGAGCTTTACCTCTTCCGCAAATTGCTCAAGGAAGCAGTTGGCACCGACAATGTCGATCATTCTGCAGGATATGCCCATAGTGCATTGACTATCGGTGCACAGGCTAGCCTCGGCTATGCATCATCACCTTCACTTATCAGCGATATTCAGAAGGCCAATCTGCTTCTTGTCATCAAGAGCGATGCATATGAGACGCATCCGGTGCTCGGTTTCGAAATAAATATGGGAGTAAAGAACAAGGAGATCGTCCTTAGAATTCTCTCAGATAAAAAAGGGAAACTGGGCAAACTCCCCAAGGCGATAACGCACCTGCACAAGCCTGGGAATGAGATGGCAGTTATCAACGCCATGGCCAAGGTAATTATTGATGAAAATCTGGTTGATGGGTCGGCCAGCTCCATTAGCGGTTTTGATTCATACAAAGGTAGTCTGGCTGGTTATGCACCGGAACAGGTAGCTGCCAGTACTGGTCTTGGCGCCGAAGATATACGCAATCTGGCACGTGAATATGCTAAGGCAGAAAAGGCGCTCATCATGCTGCCGCTGGGCCATGGGTATCCTGGGCATGATGCCAAGCTGGCCCAGGCACTCCTCAACCTCGCATTCCTGACCGGCAAAATCGGCAAGGAAGGTAGTGGCGTTCTCTTCCTGGGAGAAAAGAACAACAGCCAGGGAGCGGTTGATATGGGGCTCTTCCCGACAGCCGGTGGAAAGGTAGCATCTGCTATTATTGATGGTTGCGCCACTGGTGCCATTAACACTCTTTATATAGCTGGCGAAAACCCGGTGGTATCCTACCCGGAGCGGAAAAAGGTAGAGGCTGCCCTCGACAAGGTTGAATTTTTAGTGGTGCAGGATCTCTTCCTCACCGAAACGGCAGCCAAGGCCCACGTGGTGCTGCCGGCCTGTTCCTTTGCTGAGAAGGAAGGGAGCTTTACCAGTGTTGGCCGGGTAGTGCAGAAGATCAATAAGGCAATTCCACCGGTAGGTGAGTCTCGCAGTGATTTTGTCATCTTCAAAGAGCTCTATGCTGCTTTAGGGGGCGAAGGTAATTACAAAAACGTGAGTGATCTGTTTGTTGAGATCAGTAACACGAATGCAGCTTATAAAGGACTGAGTCTGGCAAGTCTTGGTGAAGAAGGGGCGATTTTACCAGTTGCTGGTCAAGCCAGTTTCATTGCTGTTGATGCACCGGTAGTTGCTGGTGAAGCAGATAAGCTAGCATTGTTAACAGGCAGTGCGCTCTATCATTGTGGCACAATGTCGCTTTACGGTGAAGGGCCAATGGCAGTCTGTCCTGATGCCTATATAGAGTTTGGACGGGAAGATGCCATATCTCGCTCTATTGCTGATGGCGATCTTGTCACTGTCAAAGCTCCTGGAGGCGAATTAAAGCTGAAGGCCAAGGTTGGCTCTCGGTTGCCACAGGGGGTTGTATTTGCTCCATATCACTTTGCCGATGCCTCAATTAATAACCTGATCAAAGGGACTGCTGTCACTTGGGTTAGCGTGAGTAAATAGTAGATAATGCTTAATTCCACACAGAGGGGAAGAGGATAAGATGGATACGCTCATTTTAGGACTGCCGATTGCGTACTATATTGCCATGCTTGCCAAGGTTCTTGTAGCTTTCATATTCGTGCTGCTCACCGTGGCCTATGCAACCTACGCTGAAAGGAAGATCATCGGCCACATGCAAGTCCGCCTTGGTCCAATGCGGACCGGCTGGCATGGTCTGTTGCAGCCGATTGCTGACGGCGTAAAACTCTTCTTTAAAGAAGAGATCATCCCGGCACAGGCAAGTACCTTCGCCTTTCTCATCGCCCCGCTAGTGGCGTTGATAACAGCCTTTATCTCTTTTGCAGTCATTCCATTCGGCAGCACTATCGAAGTTATGGGCTACAAAGTACCGCTGCAGATTGCAGGTTATTACGACAAGGGGTTGGACAAGGTATTTGACGTAAATGTCGGAGTCCTCTATATCCTGGCAGTTGCTTCACTCGGAGTATACGGTATCGTTCTGGCGGGCTGGGCATCAAATAGCAAATACTCTCTGCTTGGCGGGCTACGTGCCTCTGCACAGATGATCTCTTACGAACTTGCAGCTGGTTTGGCTATTATTTCAGTATTCCTTATGTCTGGATCGCTGTCGCTACAGCAGATTGTCGCTGATCAGACTGGAGCATTCGGTGTAGCTGGCTGGTATATATTCCGCAACCCCTGCACTTTCCTGGCAGCAATCATCTTCTTCATCTGCTCCATCGCCGAGATCAACCGTACCCCGTTCGACTTACCCGAAGCAGAGACTGAACTGGTCTCCGGCTTCTGTACTGAATACTCAAGTATGAAATACGCAATGTTCTTCATGGCTGAGTATGCCAACATGATTACAGTATGTGCCGTAACTACCACCCTTTTCCTCGGTGGCTGGCATGGCCCCGGATTCCTCCCTGGCTGGTGCTGGTTTATCGCCAAGGTGTACGCCCTCATCTTCCTCTGCATGTGGATCAGGGCGACCTATCCTCGCTATCGTTATGACCAGCTTATGCGTCTTGGATGGAAATTCTTCCTGCCGATTACGCTTTTGAATGTCGTGGCGACCGGCATCTGGATTCTGGTAACTACTTAGGGCTGCGGTATCGTTAGATTGTGCACAACTTCTTAAATCAGAAGAGGATATAACCCATGATAATGCCGCTGATTAATGGACTCAAGATTACATTCAAACACATGTTCATGAAACCGGTTACCCTTCAGTATCCGAAGGAAAGGCCAGTGGTATTGTCTAATTACCGCGGTCTGCATGCCTTGAATGTCTCCCGTGACCGGGCCAAGTGTGTTGCCTGTTACCTATGCCCCACTGTCTGCCCGGCAAAGTGTATCACTGTCGAGGCGATGGAGGATGCAAATCACGATAAACATGCCGCAGTTTACGAAATTGACCTACTCCGCTGCATCTTCTGTGGTTACTGTGTTGAGGCTTGTCCGGTTGATGCGCTGAGAATGACACAGGCATTTGAGTTGGCAAACTACAAGCGGGAAGATTTCTTCTACGGCAAAGAGCGACTTTTAGAAAAGAAATAAAGGAGCAGTCAATGCTAGAAACGTTATTCTTTCTCATCGTGGCAGCGGTGGCTGTCCTTTCCAGCATCCTGGTGATCACCTGTAAGAATCCGATTAACAGCGCCCTGTCGTTGATAATGACATTCTTCTGTCTTGCCACCTTCTACGTCATGCTGGATGCCCCATTCATGGCTGCAATCCAGGTTATTGTCTATGCTGGTGCAATAATGGTGTTGATTGTATTTGTAATCATGCTCCTGAATATCAGGGCCGAAACAGGCAAGCGTTCCAATCATGCAGTTATACTTGGCGGTATTATGGGGTTCTTTGTCCTTTTTGAGGCCTGTTACTTCCTGAACCGGAGCAAGATTACCGGTACTGTCGGTAATATGACCAAGGAACTGATCAACCAACAGGGGCACACCGAAATGATTGGTAAAGCGCTCTATACCGAATTCCTGCTACCGTTTGAGATAACCTCGCTACTGCTTTTGGTTGCTATAATTGGTGCCGTAGTACTGGCGAAGAAAAAAATATAATATTTTAATCCTTAGAGGTGAGGAAATGTCCATAGACAGCTATTTAATACTCAGCGCCATCATGTTTTCAATCGGCACCATCGGTGTGCTGATCCGGCGAAACGCCATCGTCATATTCATGTGCGTTGAGCTGATGCTTAATGCCGTGAACCTCACATTTATAGCCCTATCCAAGCAGTTGGGGAATATCGATGGACAGATATTTGTCTTCTTCGTAATGACCGTTGCTGCAGCTGAAGCAGCGGTTGGCTTGGCGCTTATGATTGCGTTCTTTAAGAACCGTGAATCTATAGACGTTGAAGATATGAACGTGCTTAAGTGGTAACTGTAATCAAGTTTCAGGAACTATACAGAGAAGGAGTCTGGAATGTTTGATAATGTATGGCTTATACCTCTCTTTCCACTGATCGGCTTTCTGATTAACGGCCTGTTCGGGAAGAAAATCAAGGACGAAAAAGTCATCGGCGGGATAGGCTCACTAGCAGTGTTCGGCTCATTTGTAGTCGCGAGCATGACACTTGTTAAAATGATTCAGCAGCCGATCCATGAGCGGGTGCACAACGTTACGGTCTTCACCTGGATAAAATCCGGGACATTCCAGGCGGATATCGGCTTCCTGATAGACCCTCTCTCTTGTGTTATGTTGATGGTGGTTACCGGTGTAGGTTTCCTGATCCACATATACTCCATCGGCTACATGCATGGAGAAGAAGGATTCTATCGCTTCTTCGCCTACCTCAATCTTTTCACCTTTTCCATGCTTCTGCTGGTGATGGGTAACAATTTGCTGCTGATGTTTGTCGGCTGGGAAGGTGTCGGCCTCTGTTCATATCTGTTGATTGGTTACTATTTTCATAAGAAATCAGCTGGTGATGCCGGTAAAAAGGCATTCGTTATGAACCGGGTAGGTGACTTCGGTTTCCTCTTGGGGCTATTTACTCTTTACTGGTGGCTTGGTCAGAACCACAACATCTGGACAATCCAGTTCACCGAGTTAGGTAAGCATGCCGAACTTTTTCAGGGTTGTACTCTGCTGACAGCAATAACACTCTTTTTCTTTCTTGGTGCAACAGGTAAATCTGCGCAGATTCCGCTCTACACCTGGTTGCCAGACGCGATGGAAGGCCCGACTCCTGTTTCCGCCCTTATCCATGCAGCTACCATGGTAACTGCTGGTGTATACATGATTGGTCGGATGAATTTCCTTTATATCCAGGCTCCTACAACTATGATGGTGGTAGCCCTGGTAGGTGGAGCAACTGCCCTCTTTGCTGCTACCATCGGTACGGCTCAGAATGACATCAAGCGCGTACTTGCGTATTCAACTGTTTCTCAGCTTGGTTATATGTTTCTGGCAATGGGTGTTGGTGCCTTTGCCGCTGGTATCTTTCATCTTATGACGCATGCATTCTTTAAGGCCTGCCTCTTCCTCGGTTCCGGTGCAGTTATCCACTCCATGCACCATGCATTGCACCATGTCCACTCTCATGACGATGCCCAGGATATGCGTAATATGGGTGGACTTAAATCAAAAATGCCACTTACATATTGGACTTTTCTCATAGCAACAATTGCCATTGCAGGTATACCGCCATTAGCCGGATTCTTCAGTAAAGATGAAATCCTCTGGATGGCATTTGCCAACCCTCATCACGGTAGTCTTAACTACCTGCTTTGGGGCTGTGGTGCTGTAGCAGCAGGACTCACAGCATTTTACATGTTCCGTTTAGTGTTCATGACCTTTTGGGGAGAATGTCGGATTACCCCTAAGGCTAAGGATCATCTCCATGAATCGCCGATGGTAATAGTTATCCCTCTTATTGTTCTAGCGTTTCTCTCAATAGTCGGCGGCTGGATCGGTATACCGAAGCTTATCGGTAACGTTATTGGGGGCGTGGCAAATCATTTTGAACATTTCCTGGCACCGGTATTTGAGTTTTCTGAAGAGTTTGCTAAAGCTCACGCACATGGTGGGCCGCACCCAAGTCATGCTGTCGAATGGGGGTTGATGGGTCTATCAGTAGTGATTGCTGTAATCGGTATTTTCACTGCCTTTTCACTATATGTACTGAATACCTCTCTGCCGGGCAAGATTACGGCTGCTTTTCCTGCTCTGCACCGGGCGGTTTACAACAAATGGTATATTGACGAGCTGTATGACTTTCTCTTTGTCAACCCTTGTAAGGCGCTGGGTAACTACCTCTGGAAGGGCTTCGATGTAGTTGTAATAGATGGAATTGTTGACGGGACAGCTTATGTTATCAAAGGATTCAGCGGAGTGTTGCGTCACATTCAGTCAGGGTATGTGCATAATTATGCGTTCTCCATGGCGCTCGGCGTGGTGGTAATCCTCGCCTTCTATATTTTCCACTAGGAGCAGCAAGGTTACGTATTTTCAACCGAAGCAAAGGAGCAGAGATTCATGAACCTACTGACCATAATGACATTCACCCCCTTGGTGGGGGTCATTCTCCTGTTCTTTATCAATAAGAACAACCTCTCCTTGCTGCGGGGAGTAGCCATGGCAGCGTCAATCGTCGCCTTTTTGGTGTCGATACCGCTGGTTACAGGGTTCCAGACAAACGCTGACTATCAGTTTGTCGAGAACCTGCCCTGGATAGCGGTCGGACCGTTTCAGATGAACTATCATATAGGTATCGATGGAATAAGCCTATGGCTGGTGATACTGACTACGTTCATCATGCCGATTGCTATACTCTCAACCTATACTGCCGTTGAGGAGAGGGTTAAGGAGTATATGATCTGCCTACTCCTTTTGGAAATAGGTATGCTCGGCGCATTCATCTCCCTAGATCTCTTCCTTTTCTATATCTTCTGGGAAGTTATGTTGATTCCGATGTATTTCATCATTGGTATCTGGGGTGGCAAGCAGAAGATTTATGCGGCAATCAAGTTCTTCATCTATACAATGGCTGGCTCAGTGCTGATGCTAGTCGCACTTATTGTCCTTTATTTCCTTGGCATAAAAGGTGGTTACCAGAATTTTAACCTTGTAAATTTCTATAGTCTGAGCATTGACCCAGCGGTGCAGACTTGGTTATTTCTTGCTTTTGCCTTTTCCTTTGCCATCAAAGTTCCGCTCTTTCCAGTTCATACATGGTTGCCACTGGCACATACTGAAGCACCGACCGCCGGATCTGTAATTTTGGCTGCAATTCTTTTGAAGATGGGGACATACGGTTATGTCCGATTTGCCATGCCACTCTTCCCCGATGCATCTGCTCAATTCACTCCTTTGATAGCCACCCTAGCAGTGATAGGCATTATTTATGCTGCTTTGGTAGCAATGGTGCAGGAAGATGTTAAGAAGTTGGTTGCCTACTCATCAGTGGCCCACTTGGGCTTTGTTATGCTTGGTATCTTTGCTCTCAACCAGCAAGGTGTAGCCGGTGGCATGTTACAGATGTTGAATCATGGTGTATCAACCGGCGCACTCTTCCTTATTGTCGGCTTCATTTATGAACGTCGTCATACACGACTCATCACTGACTTTGGTGGTCTCTCAAAACAGATGCCTATCTTTGCTACAATCTTCATGATTGTCACCCTTTCATCTATTGGTCTTCCAGGTACCAACGGGTTTGTCGGTGAATTTCTGGTTCTGCTGGGAGCTTTTGAAAGTAGTCTGCGCTGGTTTGCAGTAATTGCCACCAGCGGGGTCATCCTTTCTGCAGTATATATGCTCTGGATGTTCCAGCGGGTTATGTTTGGCGAACTTAACAATCCAAAAAACAAAGTTTTGGAAGACCTTAATGCCAGAGAAATTACTATCATGGTACCTTTAGTCGCATTAATCTTCATTATGGGTGTTTATCCTAATCCTTTTATCGAGAAGATGGCGCCGTCCATTGACAAGATGATCACCCAGAGTAAAGCCAAGAAGGTTGTGACGCAGGCACCTGCAGGGTCAGTCACTCCACAGATTGCTGTTCCCGTAGCCGCACCGTCGGCTGCTGAGGTAAAATAGCTGAGTATCAGAACCGTTACCGGAGGGTTATAGATGGAAACAATTGCAATGCCGGCTATCAATTTTGCCGCAATCATGCCCGAGACGATACTATCTGTCGTCGCTATGGTGCTGCTGCTTGTAAATGTCTTTGTTAAGAGCGAGCAGAAGGCATATCTGGGGTATCTCAGCTTAATTGGGCTCATAATCTCGTTCATTACCGTTATAAGCGGTTGGAACGCAGCACCTGCAGTGCAGTCCGGTTTTGATGGGTCAGTACTACAGGACAATTTTTCGCTATTTTTTAAAGCGATCTTTCTTGTTACGGCAATTCTGACCATACTCATAACAGACCAGTATATGGAGCGAGAAGGATGTAACCATGGTGAGTATTATCCGCTCATTCTTCTGGCCACTGCTGGCATGATGTTTATGGCTTCCGGCACGGACCTGATGACCATTTTTCTCGGGCTGGAGGTTCTTTCAGTCTCCCTTTATGTACTGGCAGGTTTTAATCGCGATAATCTTCGATCAAATGAGGCGGGACTCAAATATTTTCTTTTAGGCGCCTTCTCTACAGGTTTCCTGCTCTATGGGATGGCGTTGACCTACGGCGCAACCGGTACTACAAAAATTGCGAAAATTGCAGCTTTTATAGCCCAGAACAGTATAGTTTCAACTAGCCCGATGTTTGTTGTCGGCATGCTTCTTATGGCGGTCGGATTTTCATTCAAGATAGCTGCCGCCCCTTTTCATATGTGGACGCCTGATGTTTATGAAGGTGCACCGACACCTATTACCGCCTTTATGTCAGCAGGGCCCAAGGCAGCCGGTTTTGCCGCCTTTCTACGCGTATTTATTGTAGCGTTGCCGTCGTTGAAAGCAGACTATACAGATCTTCTCTGGGTTCTCGCTGTAATAACAATGACGGTTGGTAACATCATTGCCCTATCTCAGGACAATATTAAACGTGTACTTGCTTACTCTTCCATAGCTCATGCCGGTTATGCACTGGTAGGATTCACTGCTGGAAATACCGAAGGGACTGCAGGTATTCTCTTCTATATGCTCTCTTATGCATTTATGAACATTGGGGCTTTTGCAATTATTATACTTGTCGGCAAGAAGGGTGAGCAGAATAATAATGTAATGGATTATGCAGGTTTTGGTTTCAAACATCCGTTGCTCGGCATGTTAATGGCCCTTTTCCTCTTTTCACTGGCAGGAATGCCGCCTACTGCAGGATTCATAGGTAAATTTTATCTCTTCTCCGGCGCAATCAAGGCCGGCTATATCTGGCTTGCCATTATCGGTGTACTTAACAGTGCTGCATCGGTTTACTATTATCTGAGAATAATGGTATATATGTACATGAAGGAGCCTGTAGAGGAGTTCGACTGGCTCAAAGTGACGCCAGCAATTGGTCTCTCTCTTGCTATATCAGCAATCGGCGTGTTGGTCCCAGGTGTGGTGCCTAGTCTGCTTCTTGAGTTGGCGCAAAAAGCAATTCAGTTCTAATTTTAATCGTAATATAAATAACTAACCCCCTCAATGTTCAAAGACGTTGAGGGGGTTTTTAGTATCAAAAATATGTTGATACTTTATCTTATCTATATAGGCAGACTTTATTTTGTATTGAATTTATAGCAGTTATTAAGTTTTATCTTAGTACTGTAAAGGATACTAGAATATTTGTAATATAAGAGACTTCGTGTAAGAAATGATGTCATATATATGGAAAAGCGTTATCATACCTTTGCCGATGAACTAAAGTTAAAATTTGGCTGCCGAGTACATCGAATCTCTATTGATGCTGGTTTCAGTTGCCCAAACCGGGATGGCAATATAAGCAGCAAAGGGTGCAGTTATTGCGGGGTAGAGGGCTCTGGTGCGCATGGTATAGCTCGTGAACTTTCGATTGCGGAACAGCTTAATCATGGCAAGGAGATAATGATTCGGAAGTACAAGGCAAGGAAGTTCCTGGCTTATTTTCAGGCATTTACCAATACATATGCACCACCTGAGCGAATCCGCACTCTCTATGATGAAGCGCTGGCAGTACCTGATATTGTAGGACTTATTGTCGGTACCCGCCCTGATTGCCTGCCGCAGGCAGTAATTGAACTCTTATGTGAATATGACAAGCGCACCTATTTCTGGCTAGAAATTGGCCTCCAGTCAGGACAGGATCGAACGCTGAAGCGTCTTAACCGAGGACACGATGTAAAAAGTTTTATCGCTGCTGTACAGCAGGTCAAAAAGCACGACATAAGAGTCTGCGCCCATGTAATCCTCGGTTTGCCAGAAGAAAGTAAAGAGGAGATGCTTTCCATGGTGCATTTGCTGAATGGACTTGAAATCGATGGGGTAAAACTGCACCTGCTCCATGTTCTGACCGGGACTCGACTGGCAGAGGAGTATGAACGTGACGAATTTCGAATTCTGGAGCGGGACGAATACGTCGAGCTGGTTTGTGATTTTCTGGAACGGCTCCGGCCAGATATCCTGATCCACCGTCTGACCGGTGACGGTCACCGGGATTCGCTATTGGCACCACTATGGTCTCTTGCTAAATTCGAGGTGCTGAACGCTATAGATAACGAATTGTCCAGACGCGGCTCAAGGCAGGGGATACTATTCGTTTGATAATCCATGTTAGTAGTGTGATGTAAATAGGGTGGAATCAGCTTGTCCGAATTGCAATAAAGAAGCTAAAAAGGGTAGCCTAATCCGACGAATACAGCTGGGCCGTCATTGCCAAAACCGACATCAATCCGGCCGACAATATTTGGGCGAATGACAGCGCGGAAGCCGAAGCCGGGGTTGAACTCAAAGGTATTGGTACCGACTCGGTCGAATCGATCCATTACTGTACCGAAATCGATAAATGGAGCTATCTCCCAGTCGGCTAGGACACCGAAAATCTCCCAGCGGAAGAGACGTATCCGCTCCTCGAGGTTGAGCAGCAAATAGCAGTTGTCGATGAAGCGGTTACGACCATAGCCGCGCAAACTGTTTTCTCCGCCCAGGATACTCTGCTCCAGAAATGGTACTCCCCCCCCCAAGGTCTGATTGTAGACCAGACGGAAGACGGAAATGTGACGTTTAACCCTGTCCAGAGGGATGAATCCTTTCATCTCCATTTCATAATGACGATAATTTTCGCTACTCCCCAAGAGCTTTGAACTGTTTTCTATCGACATCTTGACAAATCCACCTGTAGTAGGTGTTATTGGTGAATTTAGAGTGCTGTATATCAGAGCTAGCTTCTGTGCATGAGTCGTGAAGCCCTCCATACCTGGCACCTCACTGGTTGTATAGCGGTCACGAATAAAGGGGATCTGCCTGATAGCGCCAGAACGGATGACGACGTCACGCACGCGTTCGCCGATTACCAGCTGGAAATTCTTTCCCAACGGATATCCTATAGAAGCGGTGAAACCAAGTTCCTGGTCGGTATAGTTGGTTTCATTCGCCTTGGCTGAATTAGACTGGAAGCCGAAGAAGCGCGCTGAACCGTCAGCAAAATAGTAGAAAAAAGAGTTAAGGTCGAGCTTTTTGTCAGCCAGGAATTTATCATTGTATTTCAGCTCGTAGTCTTCATTTATATGTGATGATTTGGATAAGTTGAACTCCCAGTACTGTTCTGGAGTTGGATAGAAAGAACCGTACAGGGTAGAGGAGACACCGAAATTCTTGTTGTAGTTGATCTGTGGCGCTAAAAGTGAAGTGACCTCGTCCTTCTTATTGTGCAGGAGAAATGCCCCCAGACCACCGTAGGTAACCCCTTCGTTGGGGCTGGCAGCTATTACCGGCAGCGGGATACTGACCAGTTTGACCTGTTCGCCTGATTCCTCGTTTATAATAGGATAGGGTAGCTTTTCCTTCGGGACCATAGTAGTACAAGCAGATAGTCCTAAAAGAATAGGAAATAATATAACAGCCCTGAATTGAAAAAAAATTAGCTTGGTGAGCATAAACCTCAAGGAAAGATATAGCAGATTGTATACCTAAATATTTGGACTGTTAGGAAAGATAACGGGTTGTAAGGGAGAATTCAACAAAAAAAGGGGGCTTTAGCCCCCTTTTTTGAGAGTTTAACCCCAGGCGAGGAGACCCGGTTCGTAGACCAAACCGAGTTGCGGATGTTTCGGCATCACTCGGAGCATGAAGCCGTGCCGGCCACAGAAACTGCATTCGAGTGTGGCGCTGAACTGCTGCACGCCGTGATCTGCATCACCATCCGCTTGCAACGAGACCAGCTCACCACCGATAATGGCACCGACCGAGTCGAGTACACCGTAATAGACCTCTACTGCAACATCATTTAGCGGTATTTCGCCGAGGGCGACCCGGACCCGGATCGGGATCTTGCTGCCGACGGCGATTTCGGTGGCCAATTCCGCCTCCACCGAGTCGATTCTTACATGGTGCCAGAGACGATGGAGACGCTCTTTCCAATGTGCAAGTTCAATTGCCAATGCGATATCATTGCGGTTGAGATGGTCCCACTGGTCAAAAGATGGCATATAGAAGAGTTCGGTATACTCCTGCACCATCCGGTCGGTGCTGAAAACCGGACAGAGGCTTTGCAGGGAGGCCTTCATACAGGATATCCAGCCACGCGGGATACCGTCAACCCCTCGGTCATAGAAAAGAGGAATGATCTCCTTCTCCAGCAGGTCATAAATGGCCCGCCCCTCCACCTCATTCTGATACTCCATGTCGTCATAGACCTCGCCACGCCCGATTGCCCAGCCATTGTTCCCTTTGTACCCCTCGCACCACCAACCATCCAGAATGCTCATATTGAGGCCGCCGTTGAAAGCAACTTTCATCCCGCTGGTGCCACTTGCCTCCATGGGGCGCCGCGGAGTATTTAGCCAGACATCCACCCCTTGCACCAAATGGCGTGCAACGGCCATATCATAATCTTCAAGAAAGACGATCCTGTGGCGGAACTGCTCTTGGTGAGAGAGTTGAACGATCTGGCGGATCAACTCCTTCCCTTGATGGTCTGCCGGATGGGCTTTGCCAGCAAAGATTATTTGTACTGGCCGGGTCGGGTCGTTGAGTAGCCGTGCCAATCTTTCGATATCTCGCAGTAGAAGGGTGCCTCGCTTATATGTGGCAAAGCGGCGGGCAAAACCGATGGTAAGGATATCCGGGTCGAGCACTTCGTCGGCCACTGCAATCTCCTTGGCAGTAGCGCCGACCTGTTTGAGCTGGTCCTTGAGACGTTTCCTGGCATAGTCAACCAGCCGTTCCCGACCACGCCGGTGGGTCCGCCAAAGTTCGGCATCGGGTATGCGCGAAACGCGACGCCAGGTAGCAGAGTCGGCTGCATCATCAAGCCAGCGGGTGCCGAGATATCGGATCAGCAGACCGGCCATCTCCGAGGATATCCAGGTTTTGATATGTACACCGTTGGTGATGGAAGTGAGCGGCAGATGCTCTTCCGGTAGGTCGGGCCAGAGGTTACGCCACATCTTACGTGAAACTTCGCCGTGAAGCTGGCTGACTCCATTTACATGGTCGGCCAAGCGTAGCGCTAGGACTGCCATACAAAAGGTTTCGTGAGAGTTGCGTGGATTCTGGCGGCCGAGGCCGAGAAACTCTTCGCGAGATATACCAAGGCTGCGGTAGTAACGACCGAGAAATTTTTCCAGCAGGTCGGCGGCAAAATGATCGATTCCAGCCTCTACCGGAGTGTGGGTAGTAAAGACATTCCCAGCTCTTACTGCCTCCCGTGCTTCATTGAAACGGAGCTTGCGTTCTTCCATTAGCAGACGAATCCGCTCCAGAGCGAGAAAAGCGGCATGACCTTCGTTCATATGACAGACATTCGGTTCGATGCCGAGCAGGCGCAGTGCACGTACGCCACCTATTCCGAGCAGAATCTCCTGGCGGATACGCATATCCTGATCACCACCATAAAGGCGGGTGGTGATCTCCCGGTCTTCCGGGGCATTCTCCTCAAGGTTGGTATCGAGCAGGTAGAGTGGTACCCGTCCTACCTGGACCTTCCAGATATGCACCTTGACACGCTGGCTAGCCATGTCGATGTCAAATGTCAGCGGTGCACCGGTGGCATCGCGCTCCAGACGGAGCGGCAGGTTGTAGAAGTCATTCTCAGGGTAGAACTCCTGCTGCCACCCTTCAATGTTCAGATATTGACGGAAATACCCCTGTCTGTAGAGGAGCCCTACACCAACCAGGGGGATCCCCAAGTCGCTGGCAGACTTCAAATGGTCGCCAGCCAGTATCCCAAGTCCACCTGAATAGATGGGTAACGACTCGTGCAGGCCAAATTCCATGGAAAAATAGGCGATTCGCATCGGCTTGTTGCCATTGTAACGCCTGTCAAACCAGGTTTTTGCGGAAAGATAATCGGTCAGTTTCTCATCCACCTGAGCCAGATGAGACATGAACCCTTCGTCGGATTGGAGGGCTTCCAAGGTGGTCTGCTGCAAAATACCGAGCATTTCCACTGGATTGTGCCTGGTATCCTTCCAAAGTTCCGGATCAAGGCGCTTGAATAGCTCAATTGCCTCAGGTTCCCAACTCCAGCATAGGTTATAGGCGATACGCTGCAGTGCAGCCAATTCATCAGGGAGAGAAGGTACAACAGTGAAGCGGTGCATCAATTTGCTGAAATCCATGGTATAGCTCCGGAATTATTGATTGGGGTGCAAAAGCGTTGCATTAAGCTAGCTTTGTCGAGGCTGTCTGAAATAAATAGGGCTTAACTAAACTACTAAAGCAAATGATAGCAGAAGGAATGTTCTGCACAAGTCTAAGGCTCCAGTCAAGGTTTTTCGATATTGAATTTCTCTAGTCGGTACTGCAGCGTTTTGTAACTCATACCGAGCAGCGGTGCTGCTTTGCTGATAATCCAACCGGCCCGATCCATCGCTTTTATGATCAGGTCGCGCTCCAGATCTTCCATAGATATACCGCCAGCAGGAAACTCGAACGGCAGTTTCCCCCCCTGCACGGCATCTTCATGGATCTCTGCTGATAGATCCTCTGGCTGAATCAGGTCGCTCTCGGACATCAGCACTCCACGCTCGATGATCGACTCAAGTTGGCGAACATTACCTGGCCAGCTGTAGTTCATAAGTATTTTCAGCGCCGGTTTGGAAATCCCTTTGAGGGGTATATCGGCAGCCGAGCTATATTTCTTGACAAAGAAATTTGCCAGGGTGGCAATGTCGCTACCTCGTTCACGCAATGGTGGGAGATTGATACGGATGACATTGAGCCGGTAGTAGAGGTCTTCTCGGAAGTTCCCTCGCTTGATCTCCGTTTCCAGGTCACGGTTGGTTGCAGAGATGAGCCGGACGTCAATCGGTATGTTGACTTTTCCCCCGACCCGTCGGAGTTCCTTCTCCTGGATAGCGCGCAACAGCTTGGCCTGCATCGATACGCTCATTTCGCCGATTTCGTCGAGGAAGACAGTACCGCTGTCGGCAGCTTCGAATAGGCCGATTTCACGACTGCCGGCACCGGTGAAAGAGCCCTTCTCATGGCCGAACAGCTCCGATTCCATCAGTGTATCAGGGATTGCGGCACAGTTGATGGCAAAGAAGGGGTTGTCTTTCCGTGGGCTACGATCATGTATTGCCCGTGCCACCAACTCCTTGCCGGTACCTGACTCGCCATAGATTAAGACGGTGGTGCTGGTGGGAGCAATCTTGCTGATGATCCGGAATACCTCCTTAACCTTTGGATGCTCGCCAATAATAGTCGAGATAGTGGCAATCTCTTCCAGCTTTTTATGAAGGACAGTATTTTCACGTAATAGCTCAATATGTTCAAAAGCACGCTGCAGGGTTAGCAGGAGATCGTCCCGCTCCAACGGTTTCTCCAGGTAATCAAATGCCCCCTTCTTCATTGCTTCTACGGCAGAATCGATAGTCCCATGGGCAGTCATGATGACAACGCACTGACGAGGGTTATCAGCAAGGATCTTTTCCATCAACTCCATACCGGACATCCCCTGCATCTTCAGGTCGCTGAGGATTAATTCAAACTCTTCTTCCTCAAGCTTTTCCAGAGCCTCCCTTGCACCAGGGACATCAAAGACCCGATAGCCCTCCTTTTGAAGAATGGCGGAGATTATCTCCCGTTGCCCTTTTTCATCATCAACTAACAGAATACTTCTGCTCATTTGAAACTCCTAGACTTTCTGTGGCAGCACTACGGTAAAGATGGTTCCTTGATTTTCCTCGCTGGTGACGAGGATTTCGCCGCCATGCTCCTTGATAATACGTTCTGTGATTGCAAGCCCAAGACCGATCCCTGCCTCCTTGGTGGTAAAGTATGGCTGGAAAATCTTGCTGATATCTTCGGCAGCTATACCTGTCCCCTGGTCGGCAAAGGTGAGATTAAAGTTGTTTTCTGCCGGGTCGAAAGATGCGCCAATTGTGACAGTCCCGCCATCAGGCATTGCCTGTGCAGCATTGGTGATGAAATTGAACAGACAGTTGCGCAACAGTTCCGGGTCAGCGCACATTTTCGGCAGGTCTGGCTGAAGCCTGGTCGATACGCAAATACGCTGTTCGTCCAGTTTGTCTTTCAGCAAAGGAAGGGCTTTATCCAATAACTCTTGAAAATCGAACCGGCCAAGACGAAGTTTGAGGGGGCGCCCATAATTCATGAAATTAAGCACCATGTAATTTGCTCTACGTACCTCTTCCTTGATCTTATCAATCAGGGTGTCCAGATCCCTCCGCTTATCCCCGCAGGTGGGAAGAATCTCGCCTTTCAGATGGTCGATGGCGAGACTGATATAGTTTAGGGGGTTGCGAATCTCATGGGCGATCCCAGAGGCAAGTTGCCCTACCTTGGAGAGGTGTTCTGCTTCGTAGAGTCGCTTTTCCAGATGTTCTCGTTCGCGTAATTTGGCAACCATCTCATTGAAGCTTTCCGCCAGTTCTCCTATCTCGTCCCTGCTCTCAACCGGAAAGGTTACTGACAGGTCACCGGCAGAGACTTTTTTAACCTCTGTGGCAAGGCGGTTTATCGGCCCGGTGTAGCGGCGGGCCAGGAAGATGGTAAGGATAATCCCGAGCATGAATACCATGCATGTGACCATCAACCGGCGCATGAAGTTAGCGTGCTGAATTTCGCGAATGTTGTCGAGGAGAAGATTGACCTGGACATAGCCCAACTGTTCATCGCCGACGATGACCGGTACGACCAGGTCATAGGGGCGCAAAGACCCTGTGGCAACAGCACCACGGCCGCGGGTTGCTTTAAGCCCTTTGTCCATCTTTTTCATATCACGTTTCTTGCCGACCTGCTCCGGATCGGAAGAGTCGATGATCTCCCCTTCATTATTGATGATGTTGATCTCGTTGATCCCCTTATTGCGGGCTTCCTTCAGATAATCGCTAAGTCTGGATGTCACCACCTCGGTCTCGGAGGTGAGATCCTCAACACTTATCTGGATCGCCTTTGACACTTCGGTAGAGCTTTCCTGGATCTCTCGCACCAGATCATTCTGACTGTACTGGTTCATGATGAACAGTGTCAGAATGGCGATAATTAGTAGGGAAAGCATGATTATCACCAGTTTGGCGTTAAGATTCATGGCAGCTGTTCTTTCTTTAATTTATGGCAAATTCGCGTAATTATACCTTACTGCTGCAGATGAAACAAGGGCTGATGTCTGGCTCTTTTTACTGTTAAGGGATTCAGCTTCATTTCCGCGAGATTATCTGCTACTATTTTATAATATTGTAAGTGAAGGGTGGATGAGTAGATGCATGAGATGTCCATTACACAAAATATGGTAGATTTGTGTGAGGAAAAGGCTGGTGGCCGGCGGGTAGTTGAAGTAACGGTGGAGATCGGCGAGCTTTCCGGGGTTGTACCGGAATCGGTAGAGTTCTGTTTTGCGGCCTGCACCAAGAAGACCACGCTGGAGGGGGCTAGGCTTATTATCGAACGTATACCTGCATATGGCCGCTGCGAGGCATGTGGAACTGACTATCGCCTGCAGGCCCACTTCGATCCCTGTCCTGGCTGTGGTGGTTATCGGGTTGTCGTCAACTCGGGGGAAGAGCTACGCGTCAAAGAACTGGAGGTTTCCTGAGGATGTGTATTACTTGTGGATGTTCGCCAGTTAATGCCAAACACGATGCAATGCACCAACACCACCATAATCATGGCCAGGAAATCTTTCCCTCTGACAGTACAGAGCTTCTGCAGGGGAGGCAGAAGATCGTAGTAGAAGAAGATATCCTGACTGTTAACAATATAATTGCTGCTGATAACAGGCGGCTATTTACTGCTACGAAAGTGCTCGCCCTCAATATGGTCAGCTCGCCAGGCTCGGGTAAGACTTCTATCCTGGTAAAGACCCTGACGGATCTGGCAGGTAAATGCAGTCCTGCAGTCATTGAAGGTGATCAGCAAACCGATCGGGATGCGGAACGGATCGCCGCAACCGGTGTGCCGGTACGTCAGGTCAATACCGGTGCTGGTTGCCATCTGGACGCACATATGGTCTGTCATGCTTTAGAAGAATTTGACTTGGAGCAACTCGATCTGCTGCTTATCGAAAATGTTGGTAATCTGGTCTGCCCCGCATCGTTCGATTTGGGCGAAGCGGATAAGGTAGTAGTCCTCTCTGTGACCGAGGGGGAGGACAAGCCATTAAAATATCCGCAGATGTTTCGAGCAGCTGGGTTAATGCTGCTGAACAAGATCGACCTGCTTCCCCACCTCAACTTTAACATGGCTGAATGTATAGAGATGGCCCGGAGAGTCAATCCGGACATTACCATTATTCAGCTCTCGGCCCTGACCGGTGCCGGGATGGAAGAGTGGTACAACTGGCTGCAGCAGCGGCTGAAAATGGTAAGGAACGGCTAGCGAGTAATTCTGCCGCCGCGTGACCGAGATATGGCTGAGATCCAGAGGCTGAGATTCGCCATCGAAGGGGTTGTCCAGGGGGTCGGGTTTCGCCCCTTTGTCTACCGGCTCGCTATTGTCAACCGGCTTGGCGGCTGGGTGCAGAATACCCCGACAGGAATACTTCTGGAGGTGGAGGGGGAAACGGCCAGTCTGCAACGTTTTCGCAGCGCCCTGGAGGAGGAGACCCCCCCTCTGGCAGTCATCACTTCAATTTCCTGTGCCTCCATTCTTGCCGAAGGGGACATGACTTTTGTCATCCGTCCAAGTAGTGGAGGTGAAGCCAGGGCTCTTGTCGCCCCAGATGGTGATGTCTGCACCGACTGTTTGATCGAACTCTTTAACCCAGCTGACAGGCGTTACCTCTATCCCTTTATCAACTGCACCAACTGTGGTCCACGCTACTCCATCATTACCGGGATCCCCTACGATCGGCCTGCAACCACCATGGCTCCATTCCAACTCTGTCCTGTCTGCCAGGCTGAGTATGACGACCCATTAAACCGGCGCTTCCATGCACAACCCAACGCTTGTTCAGAGTGCGGGCCGCAGTTAGTGCTGCTTGATCCCGCTGGTGAATTGCTCCCCGGTGAGCCGCTGACCGAAGCCATTCGCCTGCTCAAAGAGGGGGGAATTATCGCTGTCAAGGGGACCGGAGGCTATCACTTGGCCGTGGATGCCTGCAACGAAAAGGCCGTGGCCGAGTTACGCAGCCGCAAAAAGCGGGATGAAAAACCGTTTGCCATAATGGTTGCCGACCTTGCAGCGGTGGACCAATTTGCTTTGGCGGATAAGACAGAGAGACGGTTGCTGAATAGTGCAGAGCGACCAATTGTAATACTTAAAAAAAGGGGGGGAGATGAGATTGCCCCGTCAGTCTCCCCTGCTAATGACTATTTTGGTATCATGCTTCCAACTACACCGCTGCAGTATCTTCTGCTGAGGGGCAACTTTCCTGTACTGGTCATGACCAGTGGTAACCTGAGCGATGAACCTGTAGCCTATCGCGATGATGAGGCACGGCAGCGCCTGGCTGATATCGCTGATGCATTTCTGAGCCATAACCGGGAGATTCATTGCCATAGCGATGATTCAGTGTTGCGGGTCTTCCAACATGGGCCATTGGTACTCCGCCGAGCGCGTGGCTATGTCCCCCGTGTCATCGCAATCCCCGCTCTATCGAGAAAGGTGTTGGCGGTCGGTGCAGAGTTGAAAGGTACCATCTGTCTAACACGTGGTTCGCAGGCCTTTTTGAGTCAGCATCTGGGTGACTTGAAAAACAGTTTAACTATGAATGTTCTGGCTGAAACCGTATCACATTTATCTAGCGTCCTGCAGATTGAACCGGAACTCGTTGCCCATGACCTTCACCCCGATTATCTTTCGACTGGCTATGCCGAAGCCTTTGCTGGCGGCCTGCCAAGGCTGGCGGTACAGCATCACCATGCCCATATGGCCTCCTGCATGGCGGAAAACAGCCTTTCGGGAGAGACTATCGGTGTAATATTCGATGGTGCCGGATATGGCCCCGACGCAACCGTATGGGGCGGGGAATTCCTGCTTGGCAACTACGGTAGTTTCATTCGCGCCGGTCATATCTTCCAGGTCCCCTTGCCTGGTGGCGACGCAGCAGCACGGGAACCTTACCGGATGGCCCTGGCCTGGCTCCACTCCGTATATGGGGACTGGCTCTTCAGCCATCGCCTCAGCTGTTGTGCCGAAGTTGCCGAAGCAGACCAACCACTTTTCCTGCAGATGCTGGAGAGCGGCCTGAATTCTCCGTCAACCTCAAGTTGTGGTCGACTCTTCGATGCAGTGGCATCCCTACTCGATTGCCGGCAGCGGATTACTTACGAAGGGCAGGCGGCCATGGAGTTGGAGTCTCTGGCCGAGAGTGCCGGGCCAAGTGGCAGCTATCCTTATATGGTGAAGAGTTCGGCAGAAGGCTCACAACTCGATTTTCGCCTGACGATAGAGGCTATCATTGAGGATATTGCTGCCGGTGAAGATAAAAAGAGTATGGCCAGGCGGTTCCATACCACCATTGCTGTTGCGAGTGCAGATGTCTGCGACAAGATAAGGCGGGCCAAAGGGGTGTCGCAGGTGGTTTTGTCAGGCGGGGTCTTCCAGAACCGGCTGTTGTCCGAAGAGTTGCAGGAGATATTGACGCAAAGAGGTTTCCAGGTATATACCCACCGTCTGGTACCGCCGAATGATGGTGGGATTGCCCTGGGACAGGCTGTGATAGCAGGGCATAGTGCCGTCCCTTATGCGTAACTTGCGCGTTGCTAATAGGGACGTATATGCCTCGAAAAATTCACGGTTTATATAACAGTATATTTAAGCATTAAACTGTAGTGGATATAGTGGATAGAACAAGGAGATTCAGTTATGTGTGTTGCTGTCCCTATGCGTATCATCAGCATCGATGGTGAAGATGCAATAGCCGAGATAGACGGGGTACAGAGGCGGGCGAGTCTGATGTTGCTGGGTGAAGATATCCGGTTGGGGGACTTCATTATTGTCCATGCCGGCTTTGCTATCTCCAGGCTCGATGAAGAGGAGGCAGAGGCGACGCTGGCGATGATGCGCGAGATCATATCCCTTGAGGTCAGCCAGTGAATTACCAGGATGAATTTCGCGACAGTGCGATAGTGCTAGTCTTAGCCGAACGGATCAAAGAATTGACGGCAGCAGTAGAAAAGCCGATGACCTTTATGGAGGTCTGTGGCACCCACACCATGGCGATATACCAATATGGGATTCGCGCGCTCCTGCCGGAAACGGTCCGGCTGATTTCCGGCCCAGGCTGTCCGGTCTGTGTCACCCCGAACGGCTACCTGGACAGGGCTATAGCGCTAGCCCGTCTACCAGGGGCTATCATCGCCACGTTCGGTGATATGTTACGAGTCCCGGGTTCATCCACCTCGCTGATGGAAGAGCGGGCGCGGGGCGGGGATATCCGGGTCGTATATTCCCCCCTTGATGCCGTTGCTTTGGCAGCAAGCCACCCACAGCAGCAAGTGATATTTCTCGGGGTAGGTTTTGAGACAACTGCGCCTGCTATTGCCGGGAGCATCCTGACAGCCGAACAGCAGGGGGTAAGAAATTATTTTGTTCTGACTTCGCACAAGACGATCCCGCTACCGATGCAGATTCTTGCTGCTGATCCGGAGTTGGCCATAGATGGTTTTATCTGCCCGGCCCACGTAAGTGCTGTTATCGGCGCAAACCCCTATCAGAGGCTGGCGGAAGAGGGGCAAACCCCCTGTGTGGTGACCGGTTTCGAGCCGGCTGATGTCTTGCAAGGAGTGGAGATGCTGGCACGACAGGTAGTAGCCGGGGTCAGCAGGGTGGAGATCCAGTACAGCCGGGTAGTAAAGTGGGAAGGGAATGCCAGGGCAAAAGCGGTCATGGCTCAGGTATTTACACCATGTGATGCAGAGTGGCGGGGGATCGGCCTGATACCTGGCAGCGGCCTGCGTATTGCCGATCGATATGCCCGATTTGATGCCGAGCAGGTCATACCGGTAGCTGTTGAAATGTTGCAGGAGCATCAGGGGTGTCGTTGTGGCGACATCCTCAAGGGTAAGTTGAGCCCCTTTGCCTGTCCTCTCTTTGCTACGGTCTGTAGCCCTGAGTCGCCGGTCGGAGCCTGTATGGTGTCGAGTGAAGGGACCTGCGCTGCGGCCTACAAATATGGCCGATAGAGGGAGAAATGCGTCCTGCACTTGCGCAATATCTTTATCCAATAAGTAATGATCCAAATGGAACTGCATAATAAGGAAATACATGGACAAAGACCTGATCTTATTGGGGCATGGCAGTGGTGGTAAGCTTTCGCATCAACTGCTCAATGATCTCATCATCCCGACCCTCTCCGTGGTGACTGCCGCGGAGCAGAATGATGCCGCCATTTTGTCGATGGCCGGTAAAAGGCTGGCTTTTACCACTGACTCTTACGTGGTCGACCCGCTCTTCTTCCCAGGGGGCAATATCGGCTCTCTGGCTGTGAACGGTACAGTTAACGATCTTGCGATGATGGGGGCGAGCCCTCTTTATTTGAGCGTCGGTTTGATAATCGAGGAGGGTTTCAGCCGACAGCAACTGGCCAACATTCTGGCAGCACTGCGAGCTGCAGCAGATCAGGCCGGGATTGCCATTGTTACCGGTGACACCAAGGTCGTGCCAAGAGGCAAGGCAGATCGACTTTTTATCAATACCTCCGGTGTAGGTATACTGGAGCATGATTTTACCATCACCGGCAGCAGGGCTGAGGTGGGGGACAAGATCATTATTAGCGGCACTATCGGTGACCATGGAATTGCTGTCATGGCTGCCCGCGAGGGGCTCTCTCTGACAACTTCTATCGAGAGTGACTCTGCCCCGCTCAATGGCCTGGTGGCGGAGATGCTGCAGGAAGGGGGAGCGCTCCATGTGCTGCGGGATCCTACCAGGGGTGGAGTTGCCACTACAATACGGGAGATTGCCAATCAGTCTGAGGTGACCATCACCCTGCAGGAGAGGGCACTCCCCTTGAAAAACGGGGTCAAGGGGGTATGTGCCATTCTTGGGCTGGATCCGCTATATGTGGCCAATGAGGGGAAGTTGCTGGCTTTTGTGGCGCCTGACCGGGCAGCAGCAATGCTCAATATAGTACGGCAACATCCTCTTGGCAGGGAGGCTGCTGTTATAGGTTCAGTGACAGCTTCCGGAAGCGGCCGGGTAGAGCTGGAAACAGTTGTGGGTGGCATGCGCGCAGTGGAGATGCTGACCGGAGAACAGCTACCACGGATATGTTGAGTGACTTCAGATTGCCAGATGTTCAAGTCGGGTTGCCTGATAAAATTTTCCATGCTACTTTACAACTTTGATCTTCTTCCTGTGATGAGGTACAAATGGCCCTGAAAATTCTCATGGCCGCTTCCGAGGCGGTGCCGTTTGCCAAGGAGGGAGGGCTTGCCGATGTGGTCGGTGCGCTCCCCAAATATCTGGCAGCACGTGGCCACGATATTCGGGTGGTGATGCCTCGTTACTACCGCATCGACCTGGAGAGATACGACCTAAGGCCTCTTCCAGGGGTGCTGGTGGTGCCGATGGGGATTATCGGCAAGATTTATTGTGGCGTATATGAGGGTAAGCTCCCCGGCTCCGAGGTACCGGTCTACTTTCTTGAACACGATGGATTTTTCGGTCGTGCTGGCGGGCTCTATGAGCAGGAAAACGAGAGCTACCTGGACAACGACAACCGCTTCATCTTCCTCTCCAGGGCCAGTCTGGAACTGTGCAAGATGCTTGATTTCCGGCCTGACCTGGTCCATGCCCATGACTGGCATACTGCTGCCATTCCGCTATTTCTCAACACCATCTATCGCCATGACCACTACGTTGGCCAGGCAGCATCGCTCCTCACAATACATAACATGCAACATCAGGGGAGCTTTTACGAAGGGGCCATGGATGTCCTCGGGGTGGGATGGGAACATTTCACCTTTCTTGGGCTGGAAAAGGATAACCAGGTCAATCTCCTCAAGGGGGGTATCTATCATGCCACACTTCTCAATACAGTGAGTGAAGGGTATGCCCGGGAGATGCAGACACCTCTTTTTGGCTGGGGTCTGGAGGGGGTAGTACGGGAGCGGGCTGCTGATCTTTATGGGATTCTGAACGGCGTCGATTATGCTGAGTGGAATCCGGAGAGTGACCATTATCTGCCGGCTAACTATTCTGCTGCCGAGCTTGCTGGCAAGGAGCTCTGCAAAAAAGGGTTGCAACAGGCGATGGGGTTGCCGGAGCGTGACGTGCCGCTTATCGGCATGGTATCCAGGCTTGTCAAACAGAAAGGGATCGATCTTCTGGCTGCGGCCATCCCCCGTATCCTCTCCTTAGATTTGCAATGTGTCCTGCTCGGCGCCGGCGAGCCCTGGGCTCACTTCTATTTCGGTGATCTCCAGGCTGCCCATTCAGAGCGTTTTCGCTGTTATATCGGATATAGTGAGCCGCTAGCCCACCAGATCGAGGCGGGTGCCGATTTCTTTCTGATGCCCTCGGCATTCGAGCCGTGTGGTCTGAACCAGATGTATTCGCTTCGCTATGGTACCCTACCCATTGTCCGAGCTACCGGTGGCCTCGATGATAGTGTTGAGAATTTCGATGAAGCGCAGCAGTCCGGCACCGGTTTCAAGTTCTCTGCCTTGACTCCTGGTGCCCTGTTTGACACGGTCGGCTGGGCGGTCCATACCTGGTATAACAACAGGGAGGCGATGCGAAAACTTATACACAATGCAATGGCGCAGCGGTTCACCTGGGAGCAGGCGGCGCAGAAGTATGAAGAACTTTATTGCCGGGCCATCCAAAAACGACACGGCAAGATAATTGAATAATGCCGGTATGATTATTCTGTAATTAATAGCTCTCTTCTGAGGAATGTGTTAGTGGACAAACGCTACCGGATCTTTGCCATCGGTGATATCAATGCCTTTTTCGGTCTGATGCTCGACAACATGTCCGGGCTGGTGATCATGGCGGCTATTCTGACTGGCATCTTTCAGATACCGAAGGAGTTGGTTCTCGGCAAAATGATCCCGGGGAGCGCCGTAGGGGTACTGTTCGGCGATCTGCTCTACACATGGATGGCAGTCAGACTTGCTGAAAGGACCGGCAATCAGACTGTTACGGCCATGCCGCTCGGCCTCGATACCCCCTCCACCTTTGGCATGGCTTTTGGTGTTATCGGTCCGACCTGGCTGGCTAGCAAGGATGCTCTGTTAACCTGGCAGGTCGGGATGGCAACCATTGTCCTGATGGGATTATTCAAGATTGCAGTCTCCTTCTGCGGCCCGGCAGTCCGGCGGGCAATACCGCGGGCCGGGCTACTTGGCAGTATTGCCGCAGTGGCACTGCTGCTGATCGCATATCTGCCGACTCTGAAGCTGTTCAGTTCCCCGGTGGTCGGCTTCATTTCATTGGCGATTGTTCTGGCCGCCCTTATTGCCCGCATCAGACTCCCTTTCCGGGTGCCTGGGGCGCTGGCCGGCATACTTTGCGGCAGCGTAGCCTACTATCTGCTCGGCACCCTGGACCTGCTTCCTGGAAGTCAGCAACTCCTCCCCCGCTTTCCTGAGCTTCGACTCGCACTACCAATGCCTACCCTTGCCTTCATAGACGGTCTGCCGCAGGCGCTCACCTTTCTGCCGCTGGCAATCCCCTTTGCTCTGGCAACTGTGGTCGGCGGAGTCGACGTGACCGAGAGCGCAGCTGCTGCAGGGGACGATTACAATACCCGTGACGTTCTTCTGGTGGAGGGTTTTGCAACTCTGCTGGCCGGCTTGTGTGGCGGTGTGCTGCAATCGACCCCCTATATAGGTCACCCGGCTTATAAGGAGATGGGTGGGCGGGCCGGTTATACACTGGCCACGGCCATCTTTATCGGCCTCGGCGGGGTACTCGGCTATCTATCCTTCTGTGTCGAACTGCTCCCGGAAGCAGCGGTTGTACCTATCCTCATCTTCATCGGCATCGAAATCACCGCGCAGGCTTTTGAGGCGACACCGAAAAGGCATTACAAGGCGATTGCACTCGCCTTTCTCCCAACCATTGCCTGTCTGTACAGATCGAATTCAGCCTGATCCTTGGTAATCTGGGGAAGAGCGCGGCGGACCTGACTGCCGAAGTGGCAGCCGGTTACTGGGCGACCCAGATGCTAGGCAACGGATTTATCGTCACATCACTCCTCTGGGGAGCTGCCTTTGCAGCGCTCCTTGATCATCAGTTGCGTCGTTCAGCTATTTTTCTGCTGATCTGTGCTGCTGCTACCCTCTGCGGGGCGATTCATTCGCCATTAGCGAACGGGGCGATGTTTCTCCCCTGGCAGCCGCCACTGCCGCTAGTCTGGCACCTGGCGGCAGGTTATCTGGCAATGGCAATGGTATTTGTTGGCTTGAGTATGGGGAAGGGGACTCTCCCTGCCGGGGATCAGTTTCAATAGGGGGGTAAGAGCCTGCGCAAGCCGTGGGACAGGACTACGACCAGAAAGAGCAGATTCCGCAGCAGGAGCAGATATGGTTTCACCGTGACCGGCTTGACCTTTTCCCCGTTGATTGCCTGCCCCAGTCGCATCCCCAGCGTTTCCATCCATATGACCGAGCGGGGCCATTCCCAGAGGCTTTCCCGCAATGGTTTCGGAATCCCCTTTTTGCCTGTTCCTGCACCGACTATCCCCCCGACTATGGCCGCCACGGTATCGGTGTCACCGCCACAGGCAATTACAGCGGAGACTGCGGCATGGTAGTCTTCTGGGTATCTGAGCCACGCGTGGATCGCCATGGCTACCGTGTGGGGCATATAGCCGCTGATTCCAGAAGCGCAGCCTATCGCTGCGGCAAACAGTTCGGACTCTTCGTTTCTGCCAGCACTTGCCGCTGCCTGGCGGAGAAGAACTGACAGTTCATTATCGAGACTGCTGGCAAAATGCTGCTGCAAAGATTCCGGGAAGCGCTGCCAGGTCGCATCCTCTTTGCGGAAGGCTGCACAATAGGCGGCCCATGCAACGGTCAGGGCGCCGGCTAAGGCACGGGGATCTGTATGGGTAATCCTGGTCGAGGAGTTGACCAGTGCAAGCATCAGCTCGGGTTCATCGCCGTAACAGACGCCGATGATAGGGCTGCGCATGGCCGGCCCATTACCGGCAGAGCATACGCCGCTTTTGCTGGGGGGAAACCCGATAAGCAGCTTCAAGATCGACCGCAAGGTAGCAAAGCCAACCCCGGCAGGCAATCCTAGCAGCCAGAAGCGGAGCCGCCAGCCAAGGTTTGCGGCAAATTCGCGCGGCTGCAACTCTGTGGCGACAGTCGCGGTGCTGGTGAGGGACTGGGCCACCAGGCAGGCATGTTCCGTATCGTCAGAGCAGAAACCGAGCCCAAAAAAGAAAGAGTAGCGGTCCAGACGAGGGAAGAGTTTCTGTCGCCGCTGTTTCGATAACCCCTCGCTGGCCAGTCCAAGGGCATCTCCCACGGCAATGCCGAGCAGGGTACCGACTATTGCCTGTTGCATCTTTGTCAGGGGGGAGCTATCCTCGGCAATGGCATTCTCGTCATCAATCCCGTGCAGTTTCGCATCTATCCCGGCGAGCAAGGCAAAGAAAGTATACAGTGCGCTCCCCGGGTCAAGCAGAAAAGGTATCCAGAACCAGGGTTTAAGTGCCGGTAATGGCGCGGCAATGATTGCTATCATGCCGGCCAGACCGCCGAGCAGCGGTATCATGGACGGGGCACGTTCCCCCTCTCTGAGTCGGGAGGGGATGATGAACATGTACTGTATATTGGCCAGGGTGGCACCGACAAAAATCAGTACTGCCAACGCAGTTATGATCCAGGCAATGTAAAGCATCTGTGTCTCCATAGTCAGGTTGAGCATCCCGGTCGTCATTAATTAATAGCGCATCAATGATGGTTTGGCAACTGCTGACAGTTTGGCAAGGAGGAGAGATAGGGAGTCGGCTCTCGAAATATTGCGATTGCTATCATGCAAGAAGAGATTTGCTGTTTTGGTTTAAACGAGCTGATCTGCATTTCGTTTGACAAAAAAGGGGGCACAGGATTTATCCTGTGCCCCCTTTTTAATAGTACGCATTGTCGATTATATTTTATCTCAACAGTGGGGCTATGATCAGGGAGACGATACTCATCAGCTTGATGAGTATATTCATCGCCGGTCCTGATGTATCTTTGAACGGGTCGCCGACAGTGTCGCCGACAACAGCTGCCTTGTGGGCGTCGCCGCCCTTCTTCTCGCCGGCAAGATTACCACCTTCGATGAACTTCTTTGCATTGTCCCAGACGCCGCCGGCATTGGCCATGAAGAGCGCCATCAGCACGCCGGTAACGGTGGCCCCGGCCAGCATCCCTCCCAGAGCTTCTTTACCCAAGACAAAACCGATAAGCGGAGGGAAGATAACGGCAATGAGGCCGGGGGCGATCATCTCCTGGAGCGCAGCCTTGGTGGAGATATCGACACAGGTCTGTGAGTCTGGTTTGACACCCGGTTTCCCTTCGAGCAGGCCGGGAATTTCGCGGAACTGGCGCCGGATCTCATCGACCATCTTGCCTGCAGCCTTGCCGACGGAGGTCATGGTCAGGGCTGCAATCAGAAACGGGATAAAGCCGCCGATAAAGGTGCCGATGACAACCTGCGGGTTGGTCAGATCGATGGAGGTAACATTGGCACTGGCTGCATAGGCGGCATAGAGTGCCAGAGCAGTCAGAGCCGCGGAGCCGATGGCAAACCCTTTCCCCATGGCAGCGGTGGTATTACCAAGGGCATCAAGGCTGTCGGTGATCTTGCGTACTTCCGGCCCCAGTTCCGCCATCTCGGAGATGCCGCCGGCGTTGTCGGCAACTGGGCCGTAAGCGTCAACGGTCATGGTCACACCGACGGTGGCAAGCATGCCTACGCCTGCCAGGGCCACACCGTAGAGACCGGCAGTCATATTGGAGACGTAGATGGCGGCACAGATCATGACTACCGGAGCCACAACGCTCTCCATACCGACAGCAAGCCCATGGATGATATTGGTGGCCGGGCCGGTCTTGGAAGCATCAGCAACCCGGTTGACCGGGGTGGAGGAGGTATAGTACTCGGTGATAAGGCCGATAAAGACGCCGGCCACGGTGCCGAGTAGAATCGCCCAGAACGAGCCGGGTTTGATGCCGAAAGCGGAGACTGCAAACCAGGCCCCGACAATGAATAGGCCGGCACCGATGAAGGTTGAATAGCGAAGCGCCGCAGCCGGACCGATATTTTTCAGCACATTCATGGAGAAGACCCCCACCAGCGAAGAGGCCAGACCAACTACGGCGAGGAAAATGGGGAGGAACATCAGACTGGCCTGGCCGCCACCAAGGAATTCCAGGGAACTGGCGCTGGCTGTGGCAGCAATGGCGATGGCGGCAACAATTGAGCCGACGTAGGATTCAAAAATGTCCGCGCCCATGCCGGCGATATCGCCGACGTTGTCGCCGACATTATCGGCGATGACACCCGGGTTACGGGGATCATCTTCGGGGATGCCGGCCTCGATCTTGCCGACCAGGTCGGAACCGACATCAGCTGCCTTGGTGAAAATACCGCCGCCTACGCGGGCGAATAGGGCGATGGAAGATGCCCCCATGGCAAAACCGTTGATATACTGGGCGTGTTGCGGATCACCCCAGATCATGAAGGCGATGCCGACACCGACCAGGCCGAGGCTGGCAACTGCCAGTCCCATTACCGACCCGCCGCTGTAGGAGACCATCAAAGCCGCTGCAATCCCCTTGCTGCGGGCTGCTTCGGCAGTCCGGACATTGGCCTTGGTGGCGGCCTGCATGCCGAACAGGCCGGCAAAGATGGAACAGAAGGCGCCACCCAAAAAGGCGACTCCGGTTCGCCAGCCAAGAACCGGCGCCAGCAGCATGAGGCCGAAGACCACGACCATGAAGATGGCGAGAATCTTGTACTCGCGCTTGAGGAAGGTCATGGCACCGTCGTGGATCGCGTCGGCGATCTCGGTCATCTTCTCGTTTCCGGCAGGTTGGGCCTTGATGTAGTAGTAGATCATGACGGCGATCACTAATCCCACTACACCCATGATTGGAGCTGATACTAGCAGTAGCATGTAACGGTTCCTCCCTTTGCCAAAATATTGGACGCGCGTGTATTTTTCGGTTTCAACGGTTGTCTGGACTTGAAGGACATCTAAACGGGTTATCCATAATGGATTAGCCTGAGTTTGTCAACCATTAATTAAAGTTTACAGATGTAGCCCCTCAAAGATAGATTATTTTAGGGTTGCTTTTCTTATTGCTACAAGATATTAATGTTTAAATTTTGCGGACTTTTCGACTGGATATATCTAGATTTAAGCCAAAATCAAGAGCAGTTTGATCACAATATAGTCGGCTGAGAGGTTAAATCCAATGCTCACCATGCTAGTCGTAATCTTCGTCATTGCCTACGCTGCAATTGCCCTGGAACATCCTATCAGGATCAACAAGTCTGCCACGGCGCTGACAGGTGCCGGCCTGCTCTGGACGGTTTATGCCGTCATGACCAGCGACCATGCCCTGGTTGGGAGCCAACTCAATGAATCGCTCGCTTCTACCGCCCAGATCGTCTTCTTCCTGATTGGGGCCATGACCATAGTCGAGGTGGTGGACGCCCACAACGGCTTCGAGGTGATCACCTCGCGCATCAAGACCACCAAACTCTCGTCGCTGATGTGGCTGGTAGGCTTCGTCACCTTCTTTCTCAGTTCGATTCTCGACAACCTGACCACCACAATTGTCATGATCTCGCTGATGAAGAAGCTGCTGGACGACCACGATGACCGCCTCTTCTTTGCCGGGATGATAGTGGTCGCTGCCAATGCCGGCGGAGCCTGGACACCGATCGGCGATGTTACAACAACCATGCTCTGGATCGGTGGCCAGATCACTACCCTGGCTATCATGAAGGGAGTTTTCATCGCCTCCATGATAAATCTCCTCGTACCACTGGCATTCACCAGCTATATTCTTAGGGGGCGCGAGGTCGTTTCGCCACCACAGGCTGAAGAGAGCGGTCTGCTGCAGACCACCCAGTTCGAGCGCTATCTGATGTTTTTTCTGGGGCTTGGTACACTGGTGGCAGTGCCGGTATTCAAGGCTGTCACCCATCTCCCACCGTTCATGGGGATACTCTTCGGCCTCGGTATTCTCTGGGTGGTTGGGGAGTTTCTTCATATGAATAAGGGGGAGGAGGAGAAGAGCCACCTGACTCTGGTGCATGCACTGCAAAGAATCGACATGACTTCAATCGTCTTCTTCATAGGCATTCTGCTGGCAGTGGCAAATCTTGAGCATACCCACATACTCTCTTCCCTTGCCAAATGGCTGGACCAGACAGTCGGTCGTCTGGACGTGATCGTCACCATCATCGGTCTGTCAAGCGCCATCATCGACAATGTGCCGCTGGTGGCTGCCTCCATGGGGATGTACAACCTGGCCCAGTATCCGCCTGACAGCTTTCTCTGGGAGTTCATGGCCTATGCCGCCGGTACCGGCGGGTCGATCCTGATCATCGGCTCTGCAGCCGGGGTGGCTGCCATGGGGCTGGAAAAGATCCACTTCTTCTGGTACGCCAAAAAGATCGGCCCCCTGGCATTGGTTGGATATTTCGGCGGGATTGCGGCATATATCGTCCAGTACAAGATGTTTCACTGAACGATTGACAAGATGAAAAAAAAGAGGCGGGGAGCTCCCCGCCTCTTTTTTTCATCTATTGTAAAACTGTTATCACCCTTCCACTTTGTCCCAAGAATGGGGAATCTCGGCAGGGAAAGGGTAGAGCTTCAAACCGTTCCTGTCTCCCACGTACAAGCCGCCTGCAACTTCACGCCGATAACCGACCCAGTCATGAAAAGGTATCTGGTTAATGCAGTCTTCCAGGATGATAGTCTTGGTTTTTTTAGTTTTCTTCTCGGCGAGCTCTTGTCTGGCATCGAGGAAGCGGCTTTGGGCTGCCAGTTGAGGCAGCTCCTGGGTAAGTTCAGTGAACATAACCTGGCGGAACATCTTCCCTGGACGGTGCGTGGCATACCAGCAGTACTCTTCAGGGGTGAGGTTGGAGAGCATCACAAACTGGATCGGACAGATTACCAGATAGAGACGAGGGGTACGCGTGCCGGTAGCAGGGCGCCCGATGGTCTCGGCTACTTGATCGCTGGTCATTCTTTCATTGCAGGTATGGCTAGAGTAGGTGACCAGCGTTTTTGCCTCATCGAGGGGTAGTGTCTCGCCACCGGTCTTGACCAGATGGCAGCTTTTGTAGGCAGTGATCGGGACGCAATTGAATGCGCTGTTGGAGAGTGCGGTTTTGGTCCGGCTTCCCCCCTTTACACCGGCAAGGGCTTGGATTGAATCTGCGTAAGGATCACGCCACCCCCCTTCATCGAGGTATGTAAAACCGGGCTTCTCGCCATCGGTGGCAAGGTCCACCAGGATGCTCCGCCCGCGGAAGTGCTTGCCTGATCCGGGGCTGCGGCGATTGGCGAGACCCTGGATGCCGAGGCTGGTGGCTGTGACATTCCCGTTCGGGACGGTCAGAATGAGAGTCGGCTCGTTCATCGATTTTCCTCCTGTTTGATGGACTATGAAACTGTATCGCTCCGGAACCTCCGGATGATGACTACATCTTGTTAAGTAGTGGTACGATCATCAGTGAAACTATATTAATGATCTTGATCATCGGGTTGACCGCCGGGCCGGCTGTATCCTTGTATGGATCGCCGACGGTGTCGCCGGTAACGGCCGCCTTGTGGGCCTCGCCCCCCTTGCCACCATGATAGCCGTCTTCGATATACTTTTTGGCATTATCCCAGGCGCCGCCGCCAGTAGTCATGGAGATGGCAACGAAGATGCCAGTGACGATGGTGCCGACGATCACCCCGCCGAGCGCTTTGGGACCGAGGGTGAAACCGACGATAATCGGGGCAAGGATCGGGATCAGCCCCGGTATGATCATCTCTTTCAGGGCGGTCTTGGTGACGATGTCGACGCAGCTGGCATAGTCAGGCTTGCCGGTACCTTCCATGATCCCCTTGATTTCGCGGAACTGGCGACGGACTTCGACGACAACAGCGCCACCGGCTTTACCGACCGCTTCCATGCAGAGTGCGGCAAAGTAGTAAGGGAGCATGCCACCGATGAAGAGACCGACAATGATGTATGGATCGGATAGGTCGAAGGTTATCGATTTACCGACCAGTTTCAGTTCGTCTACGTAGGAGGTAAAGAGAATAACCGCGGCCAGGCCGGCTGAACCGATGGCGTAACCTTTGGTCACGGCTTTGGTGGTGTTACCGACTGCATCGAGCGGGTCGGTAACGTCACGCACCGACTTGTCCAGTTCTGCCATTTCGGCTATGCCGCCGGCGTTGTCGGTAATCGGCCCGTAGGCGTCCATTGCTACAACGATTCCGGTCAGTGATAGCATGGATACGGCGGCGATGGCTATGCCGTAGACCCCTGCACATTGAAAGGAGACGATGATGCCGGCGGCAATGACGATGATCGGTGCAGCCGTCGATTTCATGGAGATGCCGAGACCGGCGATGACGTTGGTTCCATGCCCGGTTGTTGAAGCCTGGGCGATATATTGCACTGGACTGTATTCGGTCGAGGTGTAGTACTCGGTGATCCAGAAGATGGCGCCAGTTACTACAAGGCCCACGAGCGCAGCGATAAAGATATTGTTGGCAGAAATGCCGGCAGTATTGCCAGCCGGGAACATCTTGACAGTGACAAAATAGAAGGCTATGGAAGCAATTACACCAGAGGCGATCAGCCCCTTGTAGAGAGCCGGCATGATCTTCTGGCTGGAGCCCAGTTTAACGAAAAAGGTGCCGATTATTGAGGCGATGATGGATATACCGCCAAGAATCAAAGGATAGGTAACCGTGGCAGTCACATTGTGGAAGGCTATGGCTCCGAGCAGCATGGCGGCAATAAGAGTGACGGCATAAGTCTCGAAGAGGTCTGCTGCCATGCCGGCGCAGTCGCCGACATTGTCGCCGACGTTGTCAGCGATTACTGCCGGGTTGCGTGGATCATCTTCAGGAATGCCTGCCTCTACTTTACCCACCAGGTCAGCACCGACGTCGGCCCCTTTGGTGAAGATGCCGCCGCCTAATCTGGCGAATATGGAGATCAGCGAGCCGCCGAAGCCGAGACCTACCAACTGGCTGACCACATCTTTCACCGGTGCATCCGGCATGAGTATCAGCAGGAGCTGGTAATAACCGGCTACCCCAAGCAGGCCGAGTCCAACCACCAGCATGCCGGTGATAGCGCCACCTTTGAAGGCAACATCCAGAGCTTTGGTAATGCCTGATTTGGCAGCCTCAGTAGTGCGTACGTTGGCCCGGACCGAAACGAACATGCCGATGAATCCTGTCAGTCCGGAGAAGATCGCCCCTATGGCAAAGCCGAAGGCGGTCTTGGGGCCGAGGGCGGCAAAGAGGGCAATGAACATGATTGCCCCGACCAGGGCGATTATGGTGTACTGGCGCTTCATATAGGCGCCGGCCCCCTCCTGGATGGCGGCAGCGATCTGGCGCATCCGTTCATCCCCCTGGGGTAGTCCCAGAATCCACTTTGCTGATACGAGACCGTAGACAACGGCTGCCACGGCACAGGCCAGGGCAAAGAGTACTGCATACTGTTCCATTGGGAAAAAACCTCCGATATTTTTTGCCAGTACATGGCGTTGTTGCGGAAAGAAAAACACCAAACTATAAATGGAATTGGCAGGATTTGTCAATATTTTAATTAATATCTGGCTCGATCATCACCACTATCAACCTAAATAGCAAAATTCTCCCAGCTGGTCGAAAATCTTGCGCATTTAATGGTGAATCTGTAATATAAGTAGATATGGAATTAAAATATGGTGATACATGCTTTACCTGTGCGCTTGCAGATAACCGTTTGGCCGGGATAATCCGCCCGCCGGCACTGGAGGTGACCGCAACTCCGGAACAGCTGGTGACAAAGGCACTGGACAATTGTACAGAATATCTGGCCAGGTTTATTGCCGGTGAACAGGTGGTGATAGTCACATCAGATATTACCCGTTACAGTGGCAGCGAGATATACCTGCCACTACTGGTGGAGCGTCTCAATCAAGCCGGTATAAAAGATAAAGATATCGAAATAATCATTGCCCTCGGTATCCATCGCCTGCAGACCGAGCATGAACAGAAAAAGATAATCGGACCACTCTATGGTCGGATCAAGGTAACTGACCACGACTGTGATGATCCAGGTAAACTGGTCTATCTTGGCAAGACGGCAGGTGGTCTGGCGGTGGAGGTAAATCGCCGGGTCATTGAGGCGGACCGGTTGATCCTCACCGGGACTATCGGGTTTCACTACTTTGCCGGTTTCGGTGGTGGCCGCAAGTCGATCCTACCCGGGGTAGCGAGTCGGGCTGCCTGCATGGCAAGCCACTTTGCCGTTCTCAATCCGCTACCGGGGAGCGGGAAGAACCCTGCTGCCAGCACCGGTGTCCTGGCTGGCAATCCTGTCCATGCTGCTATGGATGAGGCGTGTGCCATGGTCGAGCCCGATTTTATCATCAATACGGTGCTTGCCCCTGACAAAAGGATCATGGCGGTTTTTGCCGGTGACTGGCGAGAGCAGCACTCTACCGGTTGTAAATATTATGCTGAGCACTTTTCATACCCGCTGGCTGAGCGTGCAGATCTGGTGGTTGTCTCCTGTGGAGGCTTCCCCAAGGATATCAACTTCATCCAGGCGCACAAGTCGATGGAATACGGCAGTCAGGCATTACGGGACGACGGGGTGATGATCCTGCTGGCCCAGTGTCGGGACGGTTATGGACATCCTACATTCTTCAACTGGGTCCGCTTCAAGGAGTTGTCGTCTTTTGAGAAAGAGCTCAGGGAGCATTATGAGATAAATGGCCAGACGGCTTACTCTACCCTGCAAAAAGCACAACGCTTCAAGGTGATCCTGATCTCCGACCTGCCGGCTGAAGAGGTGGTGACTATGGGGATGACTCCAGCCAGATCTCTGGATGAGGCGTTAGTGAAAGCAGAGGCGCTCTTGCCTGAAGATTACAAGGCTTACATTATCCCTGAAGGGGGCACAGTGCTGCCGGTAATTATGTAGGACGCAGCAGCACCCTATACTAGTTTAAATGAAGGAAGAGTATTGAAAATGCTACAAGCACAGATAATCGATGCACTGAAAAAAATAGTCGGATCAGAGAACGTGGCCACTGACCGGCAGGATATGATCTGTTACGGTTACGACGCTACCCAACTGGAGTTCCTCCCCGATGCAGTGGTTCACCCGGCCAATGCGGAAGAGGTGGCAGCAGTACTGCTGCTTGCTAATGCTAAACGGTTCCCGGTCTTCCCCCGTGGTGCAGGGAGCGGCTTTACTGGTGGCGCTCTGCCGCGAGGCGGCGGGGTTGTGCTAGTAACAACCCGGCTGAATCGTATCCTGCGGATCGATACAGAGAATCTGATTGCCGAGGTGGAGCCGGGTGTGGTGACGGAACAGTTTCAGTTGGCGGTGGAGAAGCAGGGGCTTTTCTATCCACCTGACCCGGCGTCGCTAAAATTCTCAACCCTGGGGGGGAATGTGGCGGAGAATGCCGGTGGCCCGCGCTGTGTCAAGTACGGAGTAACCCGTGATTTCGTTATGGGTCTGGAGGTGGTCCTGCCGACCGGCGAAATCATCCGTACCGGCGGAGAGACCTACAAGGGGGTGGTGGGGTACGATCTTACCCGTCTGCTCTGCGGTTCCGAGGGGACCCTTGGAGTAATAACCAAAATAATCTTCAAGCTTCTCCCGTTGCCGGATGCAAAAAAAACCATGCTGACAATTTTCGACTCCATCGACGGTGCTGCCAAGGCAGTCTCCACCATTATCGGCAACAAGATTATCCCGACTACACTTGAATTCATGGATTACGCCACTCTACAATGTGTGGAAAAGCGCTTCAATCTTGGCATTCCGGCTGAGGGGAGGGCTGTTTTACTGATCGAAGTGGATGGGGACCGGGAGCTGATTGAAAAGCAGGCAGCCCATATCCGTTCGTTGATCGAACCGCTCGGGCTGGTAGAATTCAAGGTTGCCAAGGATGCGGCTGAGTCAGAGGCGCTCTGGAAAGTGCGCCGGCTGGTGTCTCCATCGCTACGGGACGTTAATCCGACCAAATACAACGAGGATATCGTTGTCCCGCGGAGCAAGGTGCCGGACGTTATCCGCCGGATCGAGGAGATTCAGCAGAAGTACGGGATTCCGATAGTTAACTTCGGCCATGCCGGCGACGGAAATATCCATGTCAATGTGATGATCGACAAGGATATTCACGGGCAGGAGGAGAAGGCCCATCAGGCCATTGCCGAGATTTTTCAGGCAGCACTCGATTTGAATGGCACCATGTCTGGGGAACATGGAGTTGGCCTGGCCAAGCAGCCATATATCCATCTGGAGTTGAAGCCTGCCCAGGTGGCGGCAATGCAGGCTATAAAAAAGGCTCTGGACCCGAATAACATACTGAATCCAGGGAAGATGTTCCCGGTTGAATAGCGAAGAAGCTTTAACGAAGAGGCCGCAGAGTTTCGCTATAGAGGATCCAGCTCGAAGCCGGAAGAAACAACATCGAGGTATGGCACTGTTTTTTTAGACGGTTATCTATACCAGATTTCCTCTGCGCGTACTCTGTGTCCTCAGTGGTAGACGAAAGGTTGCAGATGTGGACCCTCTGAAAAGAGTCGAACAGGAGCTGAAGAAATGCGTCAAGTGCGGCGCCTGCCGGGCGCACTGCCCTGCATTTACCGCCTTCCAGCGAGAGCCGGCAGTGGCACGCGGCAAGGTCGCGCTGACCCAGCACCTGCTGCAAAAAGATATCGAACTGGATGACCGGACCTATCTGGACATGTCCAAATGTCTTCTCTGCGGCAGTTGCGTGGAGAAGTGCCCCAACGAGGTGCCGACCGACGAGATTGTAATGGCTGCCCGGGAGGCCCTGGCTCGGCAACGGGGGCTGACCTCATTCCACAAGGCGGTCGGCCGGGTCATCCGTAACCGCCGGATGATGAATTTCGGGGCAGCAGCAGCGGCAATTCTCGGCCCGCTCTTTTTTCGCAAGGTGCCCCAGACATCCGGGCTCAGACTCAGGTTCCCGCTCCCCTTTGTCGGTGGTAAAAGGCATATCCCGCAGTTGGCCAGAAAACCATTTCTCGATCGCCATCCAGAGATAATCCAAGGGGAGCCTGGCAAACCGCGCATTATCTATTTTGTCGGGTGTATGACCAATTTTGTCTATACCGAGATAGGGGAGGCAGCACTGGCCCTCTTCCGCCACCTCGGCTGCACAGTGATAATCCCGAAGGAACAGCAGTGCTGCGGCCTCCCCGGCATGTCCGGTGGCGATCTGGATACCGTAAGGGAGCTGGCAGAAAAGAATCTTGCTGCCCTCGAGCGATATGAAGCCGATTATGTCATGACCGCCTGTGCCACCTGCGGTGGGGCATTGCACAAGTTCTATCCGGCGGTGATCGGGAAAAAGCACCCGGAACTGTTGGAGCGTTGCCAGGCTCTGGCGGCAAAATGCGTCGATGCCAGCCAGCTCTTGCAGAAGCTGGGCCTTCATCCCGAAGAGACCGGCGCAGGGGGTGGGATGCGGATCACCTATCATGACCCTTGTCATCTGCGTACCAGAAATATTGTCAGCCAGCCGCGCGAGTTGCTCCGATTAACACCTGGGATTGAACTGACTGAAATGGAAGGGGCAGACAAATGTTGCGGTCTTGGCGGGACCTTCAATGTATATCACTACGAAACGTCGATGCGAATCAATGAGGCCAAGAGTATTGCCATCCGGAAGACCGGTGCTGATGCGGTAGTGACAGGTTGTCCCGGCTGTATCATGCAGATTGCCGATGGTCTGAAGCAGCACGGTTTGCAGACACGGGTCATGCACACTCTGGAGGTACTGGCACGAAAGATTAAAGATTAGGGTCTGCATTAGAGTCGATAAAGAATATGTGACTTTTTCACTCTCTTAGTTGAGTAAAATTTATTTTCAGTGAAAAATATGCGAGGGAATTTCTACTCTGAGAAACAGTTTTATTATTGCGAAAATCAGATTTACTCTTATCTCCCACCGGCACAACGATGACATTCATTATCCCAAACTCGCCCCTGTCGTTTTTTAAAATAAGTAAAATACATTTAAGTTAGATAAAATATTTTTTATTGACATTAGAAGTCAAATTGTTTATTAATTCCAACAATAAAAACCAGTTTTATTATGTTGTTTGCGGGTGGGGTTAGTAGATGACAGATTACAATATCGGTGCAAAAATAAAAAAACTCCGCCTTGCCAAGAAAATGACCCTTCAGGCAGTTGCCCGTGAAACCGGTTTTTCGCCTGCCCTTATCTCGCAAATAGAGAACAATAATGTCTCTCCTCCAATTGCCACGCTGTCCAAAATAGCCAAGTTTTTTGATGTCAAAATCGGCATGTTCTTTAACGAGGATGACGAAGAATATCGTTACGAAGTGGTTCGCAAGAACGAACGCAAAGTTATTCCGCGGGTTATCTCCCGTTCCGGGACCAGCCAGGGTTACTCCTATGAGTCTCTCTCGTTTCGCAAACAGAACAAGAAGATGGAGCCGTTTCTCCTCACGGTGACCGAAAAAGCTGCTGAGGAGAATACCTACAGCCATGATGGCGAAGAATTTCTCTTCATTATCAGCGGGAATGCGGAGCTTCTGCTGGACGAGGAGCGAATCGCGCTGGAAGAGGGAGACTGCGTTTATTTTGATTCTTCCATGAAGCACCGGCTCCTCTCCATAGACGGGACAGAGGTAAAGGTGCTGGCAGTGGTAACCCGTTAGCATTTATCCCGCACTCCATACCGGCTTACCTTGTTGGTGGTGAAGTCGAAGATAATCAGGGTATTACACTATTCTAGCCTGATAGTGTAATGCTTCTTTAATACATTGATAGGAGGAGGGTTTGTATGTGGTTGGTAGCAGTTCACACAAGATTTATTAATTCCACTTATCGGAAGGATGGCAAAGATGTCCAATAAAGTGAAAAAGCCTCTTTTGAAAAATCCGTTTGACCCGCCTGAAAAGGTGGAGTTTACCATCCCGGGAGAGATTTCCAGGATTACCGGTGGTTATGAAGAGGCGATGAAAGAGGGATATGACCTTATTCAGCGCCCGATCAAGTCGGTCAGTATAGACCAGATAGAAAAGCAGCATTTCAAGAAGCGGATGACGGTCTGGGAACGGATTCGTGTCCTTACCGACAAAGAGCCTAATGTCCTTTATCAGAACTGGGGGAAGAACCTGGATGGGGCGTCGCTGGTAACAGCCATTCTGAACATAGGTGGTCGGGATGTTGCCCTTTATGGCCATGACTTTACTGTGCGGGCCGGTTCCATTGATGCGACTAACGGCAACAAGCTTGCCCGTCTTTTCTATATGGCTGGGGAGAAGGGGATTCCGCTTATCGGTATGAACGACAGTGCAGGCGCCTTTGTCCCGGCCGGTGTGGGTGGTCTTGACGGTTATGCCGAAGCGTTCACTGCTTTGCGCAAGATCAGCGGCGTTGTCCCGTCGGTTATGTGTATGTTCGGCTTTAATGCTGGCGGTGGAAGCTATCTCCCTCGTCAGGGGAGTTTCGTCATTCAGCCTTCTGATACCTTCTTCGGTCTGACCGGACCTGGCGTGGTAAAGTCTGTTCTTGGCGAAGATATAACCCCAGAAGAACTAGGCGGGCCTAAAGTCCATGGCCAGTCGGGCGTTGCTGACCTGACTGTGGGTGATGAAGTCGCCGCGCTCAGGACAGCGGTAAGGCTCCTCTCCTATATCCCGGGCAACAACTATTCCATGGCCCCTTTTCAGGAGACCAGTGACCCGCTTGACAGGAAGACCTGGGAGATCAATACCCTCTTGAAGAAGGCGTTCAATTCGCCGACTGGTTTTAACACCCCGTTCGATGTCTCGATCATTATCCAGCAGATTTGCGATCATGGTGACTATTTTGAGCTGCAGCCTGAACGGGCCCGCGAGGTGGTTACCGCATTCGGCCGTCTGGGGGGGAACGTTATCGGTTTCGTAGCCAACAACAGCGCCGTTGCTTCCGGCCAGATCGACTGCGATTCAGCTGTAAAGATTGCCCGCTTCGTCCGTTTCTGCAATATCTACAATATTCCGATCATCTTTATGGAAGACACCACCGGATTTCTCCCAGGTCGCGAACAAGAGTCCCGCGGTATTGTCCAGGCTGGTCGTACAATGCTTGATTCCATTGTTGACGTACGGACTCCGAGAATACTGCTGATCCTGCGTAATGCATATGGCGGAGCCTACGCCTCTTTTAACAATTATCCAACCGGTGCCGACCTGGTCCTGGCATTGCCGACTACCCGCCTGGCTGTAATGGGGCCGGCCGGCAAGGAGTTCGTCTACAAGGATGAATTGCGCAAGATCCGCAGTACGATCCCGGAAATGATCAAGAAGGGGACCCAGGAGCGGATTACTGCCGGCATGAATGGTGATGAGGCAAAGAAGGACGCTGAGAAGGAGACGGCAGAATGGTTGAAGGCTCAGGAGGCTGCACTCAATCTCCGCTACGAAAAAGAGCTGATGAATCCTAAAGAGGGTCTTGCCCTTGGCTCTATCTCATCAATTGTCATGCCGACTGACCTGCGTAAGGTCCTAGGCGAGAACATGAACTTCCTCCTCAGGCATTATCAGCCATCGTCAATGGGTGGTGTGCAGCGTGAGTTCCATTAATTCTATGAACGTCTATTTTTGACTTAGATTGGAGATAGAGACCGATGACTGATTATTATATGAACAACCCCCTGATCCACAAGGATCGCCGCTTGAGCAGCTCCTCGTCCGCGTGGGTGCGTTCTTTTTCCTGTGAAGACCTGAAACCGCTCATTGTCTGTCGTGGACCGATACGTAAGGAGGCGATGGATGTCTATGGTGAAATGGGAATAACCCATTATGGCATACTGCTCTCCGAAAAAGACTCTATTGTCTATCCTAATGCCCTGGCTCCTGAATTGCGCACCTTGACCGACTCAACCCGGGTCCACCGGGTTCCTGATTACTCAGGTGCCAGCAAGGAAGAGCGGGTCGAGCGAATCAACCAGATCATCCAGATTGCCAAGGACAATGACTACGACTCAATTTTTGCTGGCTACGGCTTTATGGCCGAAGATGAGGAGTTCGTCTCTGCCATAGAAAAGGCCGGGCTCAAGTTCATTGGCCCCTGCGCCTATACTCAGGCAAGCGCTGGTAAAAAGGATGAGGCCAAACGTACTGCTCTTGGTGTCAAGGTAAGCGTGACCCCTGGTATTGACAATGTGACAGCACGTACCCTGCTCAAGAAACACCCCTCCCGCGAGAAACTGCTGGCTATTGTCAAGGCAGAAGGGCTTTCCTGTGATGATAAGATCCTCAAGGACAAGAATTTGCCGCTGGAGACAGTTGCAGATCATATTCTGATGTCCTCATATGCCAAGGGGGTCGATCTATTCTCCATCGAAGAACTATCTGCACAGGTTCAGGTCGAGGTTACCGAACTGTTTCGCAAGTATCCGCAGAGCCGGTTTCGTCTGAAAGCTATCGGTGGCGGTGGCGGCAAAGGTCAACGTATACTTGGTGGTTCATTGCTTACCGTGAAGAACGCCGATGAGAAGCTTATCCAGAAAGCGGCTGCCGAAGCGCCGGCAATGGTCAGAGAAGTACTTAACGAAGTCAAGGCTACTGGAGTTGGTGACAACAAGAACCTTCTCATCGAGCTGAATATCGAGCAGACTCGTCATAACGAGATTCAGCTTTTGGGTAATGGCGAGTGGTGCATTTCTTTGGGTGGCCGCGATTGCTCGTTGCAGATGCATGAACAGAAGTTGCTGGAAGTTTCGGTTACTCAGGAGGGGCTTGCAGTTGCCATTGAGCAGGCCAAGAAGGCTGGTAGAAAAGCAGAGGCAAAGGCGCTGGAGAGTGATCTGAATGTATTGAAGAGAATGGAGGATGATGCTGCCAGGTTCGGCAAGGCGGTTGGACTCGATTCAGCATCTACTTTTGAGTGTATCGTTGACCGTGACCGATACTACTTTATGGAGGTGAACACCAGAATCCAGGTGGAACACCGTGTGTCGGAGCTCTGTTACAGTCTCAAATTCACCAACCCGAAAGACAAGAAGGACTTTTTCATTGTAGAATCTCTGGTTGAGGCGATGGCCCTGCTGGCCAGGCATAAGAAGAATCTGCCTAAACCTGAGCGAATCCCTCGCTTCACAGCCTCTGTCGAGGCACGCCTCAATGCCACCGATGCTTCATTGTCACCCCATGCAGGCGGGATGATCCGTTACTGGTCAAAACCGATCGAGGGGGAAATTCGTGATGATCAGGGGATTTGTCTGCCTAATCCCGATACAGATATGTTCATGCGATACAAGGTAGCAGGGGCATATGATTCAAACATCGCCCTGCTTCTTACCAAAGGGAAAGACCGTTTCGACTGTTACGAGTTTATGGCCAAAGTTCTGGGGCATACCAGCCTGCGCGGTACAGATCTGGCGACCAATCTGGAGTTCCACTACGGTCTGGTCAACTGGTTCATCGGCCAGAATGTTATGGCAAAGCCTACCACCCGTTTTGTAGTACCCTATCTGACTCTGGTCGGCACACTTAAGGAAGAATCCGGCAAGATCGACCCGGTCTATGCATTCCTGCAGATGAAGAAACACTATGCCAAGCTGATAGCAGAGCAGTTCCCCAATGACCCTCAGATGGCCAAAACCATCTCCCAGGTGCTAGACCGGAAAGGGACCCTGGTTACCAGGCCTATGGAGAAGCTGCTTGATGATCCGCACCTGCTTTCCGGCTGGTTGAGTATCAACAAGAAGAATTTCCGTCTGGAAAAAGGGAAGGTGGTCTGGCTGAGAAATCCGCTGGTAATACTTGATGAAACTTACGAGTATCTGAATATGTCATATCGCCCCGATGTCCCAGCTGCCGAAGTGATCTGGGGGCATGATAATGACTTGCTGCAAAAGGCGCTTCGTTTTTACAACTCACTCTGTGCCAAGTTCAAACTGAATATGGATGATTATTTTAAACTGAATGAAATGCTGCAGAAAGACAAGCCACAGGGGGGCTATGATGCCGCCATGTGGGAACAGATACAGTCAGCTCACTTCGGCTTCGAGTCTGGGGTTGAACTGCTCGGCATGCTCTTCCTGATTGCGGAACAGACCAAGTTTTGGGATTTCCGGGTCGAGGAAGATCTGGAAGTGACTATCCCTACCTACTTATCTGATCCAGATCTGCAAGTACGGATGAAAAAGATTCTGGTGCCTCCACCGGCAACCAAAGCTGATGAGGTAGTGGCAATGTGCGGTGGCATGTACTATGCCCAGGAAGCGCCGGGATTACCTCCATTTGTTTCGGAAGGTATGCATTTTGAAAAAGGCCAGCCGCTCTACATCATTGAGGTGATGAAGATGTTCAACACCATCAGAGCGACATTCTCCGGCACAATAGACAAAATTCTTATTCAGGGTGGTGATGGTACTATTGTCCAGAAGGGGCAGCCCCTTTTCAAGGTCACCCCGGATGAGAAATTTGTCGAAGTTGATCCGGCGATATTAGAAAAACTGCGACGGGAGAGGACCTCTGAATATTTGAAGGCAGTTCTATAGTGATTTTGTTAGCAACAGATTAATAGAAAAAGGCTCCACATAATATGTGGAGCCTTAATTGCAAAGGTTTACTCTACCACTAGAGAGAAGGCCGAATTTTGCAGATTTTTTTTCAGGCCAGATTGTAGTCATCTCCTTCTACGCATTCAGACTGAGCAGCCAGGAATGAGTTTTCCTGAGGGTCTTTTATGACTTCTGTCAGCCCATGACTGACAGACCACATTGTGCCGCAACTGGGGCATTTCATAATGCCTTCAGCAAAACCATCTGAATGTAAATGAATGCCAACATGCTCATGTTGTTTACATCCGGGACATTGCATAAATACTCCTTTCCTGTTGACCTAGAGAAAGAATTACAGTTTTTTAATAGTATAGGGGGGAGTGGGATAAATGCAAGTTGTTTAGTTAAATATCAGGGCAAAAAATATTCAAATATTGTCAGCGCAATAATAGCAGAATCAGGAGAGAATAATGAGCATTTCTGAACAGAAAAAGAGATGGCAGGAGACTACCGTTGCCAAGAATATTGCCAGGGCACCGGAACGTAAGTCTGAATTCAAAACTACATCGAATATCGAGTTGGAGAGATGTTTCACGCCAGGCTTTGATTTCCCTGAATATGATGCACAACTAGGTTTTCCCGGCCATTATCCTTTTACTCGGGGAGTCCAGCCGACCATGTATCGTGGGAGATTCTGGACCATGCGCCAGTATGCCGGTTTTGGCACTGCAAAGGAGTCCAACGAGCGTTACAAATATCTGTTGTCAGCTGGTCAGACTGGTCTATCAGTCGCCTTCGATCTGCCGACGCAAATGGGGTACGATTCGGACGCGGCAATGAGTCAGGGTGAAGTTGGTAAAGTAGGTGTTGCCATAGACTCGCTGGCAGACATGGAAATTCTTTTTGATGGTATTCCGCTTGATCAGGTCTCTACATCCATGACCATCAACTCTACAGCGGCTATCCTTCTGGCTATGTATATAGCAGTAGCAGAAAAACAGGGGGTTACGGCGGATAAGATCTCCGGCACTATCCAAAATGATATTCTCAAAGAGTATATGGCTCGCGGGACTTATATCTATCCGCCGCGCGAATCGATGCGGATAATTACTGATATTTTTGCCTATTGCAAGGACCATGTGCCCAAATGGAACACTATCAGCATCTCCGGTTATCATATCAGGGAGGCCGGGTCCAGCGCAGTACAGGAAGTTGCATTTACCCTTGCTGATGGCATCGCTTATGTTGATGCAGCAATTAAGGCCGGTCTTGATGTGGACGAATTTGCACCACGGTTGGCGTTCTTTTTTAATGCGCATAATAACCTGTTTGAGGAGGTGGCGAAATTCCGGGCCGCCCGCCGAATGTGGGCTAAGATCATGAAGGATCGTTTCAAGGCGAAAGATCCCAGATCGTGGATGCTGCGTTTCCATACCCAGACTGCTGGCTGCACTCTGACTGCACAGCAGCCGGACAACAACATAATGCGCGTCACTATTCAGGCATTGGCAGCAGTACTTGGTGGGACCCAATCGCTGCATACCAACTCCCGTGACGAGGCTCTGGCGCTCCCCACCGAGGACTCGGTGAGAATAGCACTCAGGACCCAGCAGGTAATCGCCTACGAGTCTGGAGCAGCAGATAGTATTGATCCCCTGGCCGGGAGTTTTATGGTGGAGTCACTCACTGATCAGATCGAAAAGGGAGCTTCTGACTATATCGACAAGATTGACAAACTGGGCGGGGCTGTCGAGGCTATTTCCCGCGGATTTCAGCAGAAAGAGATTCAGGACTCGGCCTATGCTTATCAGCGGGCTATCGAGACCAGTGACCTGGTAATCGTCGGGGTCAACAAGTTTGTAATCGAAGAGCCCCCCCCGACTGACCTGCTGAGAATCAAAGAAGCAGTGGAGATATCCCAGAAGCAGGCGCTGGCAGTAATGAAAAGTAAACGTGACAATGGCAATGTCAGGGAGGCTCTTGAATCCCTCTCTGTTGCGGCCAAAGGTAAGGAAAATCTCATGCCGCATATTCTCAAGGCGGTCAAGGCTTATGCTACTCTTGGTGAAATTGCCAACGTTTTCCGCGATGTTTTCGGTACGCACAAAGAAACAGTAGTGCTGTGATACGTAATGAATATTTAATCGATTCGTAACAACTCGGTAATAATACTTCAGTTTAAATATTGGAGCCACTTATGCTTGAAAAAATCAATCATCTCGGTATTGCAGTCACCTCCCTAGACAATGCAATCCCTTGGTATCGAGATGTACTTGGGCTACCCTTCGCGGGCATAGAGGAAGTCGCTGAGCAAAAAGTCAGAGTTGCATTTTTCCAGGTGGGTGAAGTGATGATCGAACTTCTTGAACCGACAGCAGACGACAGCCCGATTGCGGCGTTTCTGGGAAAGAATGGTGCAGGGATTCATCATGTCGCCTATGAGGTTGAAGATATAGAATTTGCAATCAAGGAGATGGAACTCGCCGGGGCACGCATGATTGATACAAAACCCCGCGTGGGTGCCCATGGGACAAGAATTGCCTTTGTTCATCCCAAGAGCAGCATGGGAGTATTGACTGAGCTTTGTCAATCTTCCCACTGACAGCTATAATAGCTCCATTTATCTGTCTGAATGGCTATGATTTGCGGTTGTAGAAGATGCTTGTCCAACATTCCTATGTTGAATGTGGCTCGGTGATGTGGCATTGGTGATAATTAATCGCTCGAATATTCATTTTATTCTTGACTTTTTTGCGGAAACTTCTATATTGTTCTAAAAATTTTAGAACATCGTTATTGCATAGTGCAGCTGATGATGGGATGAAAGAGATATATATTACTAGGTTAGTATTGGGTGGGGGCCGGACAATATAGCAGGAGACTTGACAAAGCCTCGCCACAACATTAGATTGGCAATAATTATTTTTGGCAAAGTGGGTGTAAATGAAGCTTACTGACAGACAGACTTCAAATTCACCGTTCATTAAACTGGAATTGTATTTTTCCGGTTTTATTACTTGTCGCAGCAAGATGGGTCAAGGCCCTTTTCCGTTTCAAAGCTGATTTCTGCAGCGGGGGCGGAAGAGGGTTTTTTTGTTGGTTACGTACAGCAATATCGTAGATAGCAGGAGACATGTCTATTAAAGAAAGGTGGTGATAAAGCAGTAATTGCTGAAACAGCAGAATTTTAATTCGATAAATAATTGGGTTTTCATCAACAATGAAGGAGGTATGTAATGAGTATCAAAAAGAAGCTTTTGACGTTGGCAGCTGCAACCGCGCTGACCGCGGCCATGTCGGTGCCGGCACTGGCTCTCGAAAATGAGTTCCATGGGATGTATAGGTCGATGGGGTATTATACCAATATTTTCAATGGTGCGACAAATCATCTCCCATTGTTAAAAGATGCCCCGAGCAACTTTTTCATGGAGCAACGCGCCCGCATCCAGTACATTGCAAAGGCCAATGACGACCTGAAACTGGTCACCCATTTCGAACTCGATACCCGTTTCGGTGGCATCGGCGATGCCTACAAAGGTACCGCTTCCGGTAATGATGCCGGTAACCTTGACGCCGACCAGTTGACCCTTGAGACCAAGAACATCTATCTCGACTTCAACTGCCCGATCACCAAGACCAACTTCAAGGTCGGTATGCAGCCTTGGGCTGATGCCTACCAGAGCATCTTCTTGCTGGCCGACATGACCGGTGTTTATGCCACTAAGAAGTTCGATCCGGCTACTCTGTCACTCGGCTGGTTCCGCTATAACGATACAAGTTCTGTTTCAGCATCTTCGACGAGCCTTAAGCCTGCTGGCAGATTTGACAATGACTTCTTTGTGGTTGATGGTAAATTAGCTCTCAACAAGGATATGACAGTAGGCGGCAGCTATTACATGATTGAAGATGGCAATGGCGCCACTCCGTCGGTAAGAAACCTGCATATGCTCGGTGTCAATGCCGCCATCAAGGCTGGTCAGATCGATGTAAAACCGTTTGCTGCATTCCAGTTTGGTACAACCACTGTTGGCACAAAGAAGAAGATGAATGGCCTTTTGGTCGGGTCTACTGCTAAAGTTAACAAAGTTGGCCCAGGAAACATTACCGCTTCCTTTGTTTATCTCTCTGGCGATGATCGTGGCAAGGGCCAGGGTAAAGACTTCCAGATCGTAAGTGCAAATACCAGCTATTTTAATGCTGCCAATATGTGGATCCTTATTCGTAATGCTGCAGCAGTAAATTCCTCCAGCTCTATTATGGGTGCCACCGGTAACGACCTTACCAATGGCGGTCGTGGTCTCCTCTTTGTCCAGGCTGGCTATGAAGGTACTGTAGACAAGATGTTCTACAATGCCAATGTTGGCTATGCCCGGGTACCTAATGCCCAGAATGCCAAGGAAGAGTCGATCGGCACCGAGCTTAACGCGCAGGTTGGCTACAAACTGTATGACAACCTCTCTGCCAGTTTAGCTGGTGCTTATGTTATGCTTGGCAAAGCATACAACAGCACAACCGCTGCTGACCGGTTTGCTCCGGGTGCATCCGATGCATCCAATCCGTGGCTTGCCAACGTACAGTTGAGCTACAGCTTCTAATAGCCATTTTGGTATTAGGGTATATATCAGGGGAGAGGCGACTCTCCCCTGTTTTTTTGTTGAAGCAGCGTAGCCCAGTAAATGATAGGTTGCAGATAGCAAAGATGCAGGAGTGAATATGGTCAGTAAAATATTGTGGACGGCATTATGTCTTTTCTGCATCAGCACAATTGCCTGGGGAGGATCGATCAAGACCTGTGTAGGCGATTTTACTGTGGCAGGTGCGGTAAACAAGGATGAGCTGAAAACGATTCTGCAGACCCTGCTGCTCAGCCGTCTGAACAGTGAAAATATAGTTACTCAAGAGCAGGCGGCCGGCGCTGAAGTCATGGTAACCGGTAGTTATATTGCTGTCGGCAAGGTATTCAGTATCGATGCAGTTGCCAAGAATATTTCTGGGACAATGCAGACAAGGGCATTCGTGCAGGGGGAAGGTAGTGACGAATTGATACCGGCAGTAGGCAAGCTGGCAAAACAGCTAGGTGATGGTATCGTAAAAAACTTGGTCTCTCCACAGCCTGTTTCACCTAGTGCGACATTACCTCTCTCTGCACCAGTGGCAGCCAATACAACGACGGCCAAAACAGCGGATACCATAACATCAACCACCAGACAGTGGATCAGTCAAAGGCTGCCCGGGGCCTTTATCGGCATGGCCCTATCGCACAACAAGAATAACAACGAGCGGCGACTTTTCCTGGCCGGAACTCACTCGCTGCAATATTATCTGCTTGGTACGGAACTGAAACAGATTGCTTTAATGGAATTGGGTAAGGAGTATAAAGTACTAGGGATCGATACCGCTGATCTTAATGGCGACGGTGAAGAGGAAATCTATCTGACGATAATTTCCGATGACAGTCTGGCTTCGCAAGTCTGGCAGGTTGTAGATGGCAAGCTAAAAAAAATGGCCGATGGGATACCTTTATATTTTCGAGCAATAGCGCTGGCTGGTGGCGCCAAGAAACTTTATGGCCAGCATATTAGCGTGGACGATGATTTCTTTGGCGAGGTCGGTGAGGTGGTCAAAAAAACCGATAGGTATGAACTGGTAAATCTCCGCAAGCTGCCAAGATTCGGCTATCTGTATAATTTCAATCAGATACGCGACAGGAAGAATAATCTCCTAAATCTGGTTAACAAGGATGGCAATCTAATCGTCACATCTGAAGAAGGTGAGGAGTTGTGGCGAAGCAGTGCCAGATATGGCGGGTCGGAATTGTTCTTACAACGGTATGATAATAGCAGTAGCCGCAAACCGGATGCCCCGTTTCGCTGGACATTTCTTGAGCAGAGGATAATTGTCACTAAAGAAAATGAGCTGATTATACCTCAGAATTCAGGTAGTTGGGTGATTGGTAATAGCAGGTCCTACAATAAAAATTCCATGGTGACTTTGCAGTGGAATGGTGCTGAACTGGAAGAAAGAAGCCGTTCCAAAGAGAGCCAAAGCTATCTGGCTGACTTCAGCTATGATGAATTGCAAAACGAGCTAATTTTGTTGGAGATAGTAAAAAAAGAGGGTTTGCTTGACAAAGGTGCCAGCATCGTCGAGGTAAGAAAAATGCAATAGTGATACTTGCATATTGTTATTGGAAGGGGTGCAGTAGGCACCCCTTTTCCATTTAATGCAAGGGGATTTAATCATTGACAATCTGTTGGTATGTTGTTAGGATTTCTGGCGCTTTTAGGGGGAGTTAACCCTTTTCAGCAGTTAGCGTTGACGCGGAAAGCCTGGTTTACGTGATTAATCCAGTCACCATAGAAGCCCCTCTCCCAAAGGGAGTCACCGACTTTCTGCCGGAGATGGCGGGCAAGATCGGTTATATAGAGGGTAAAATCCGTAGAGTCTTCGAACTCTGGGGATTCAGCCGAATAATAACTCCGCTCCTTGAATTCCAGGATGTCATGGCTATCGGTATGGGAGAAGATCTCAAAGAGAAGACCTTCCGCTTCGATGACCGGCATACTGGAAGGCTGCTGGCTATCCCACCGGACATTACCCCACAGGTGGCACGAATTGTAGCTACACGCATGCAGAGCTACCCTTTGCCGCACCGGCTCTATTATAGCGGCAGAGTGTTGCGGCATGCTGCTATTCAATCTGGACGAAGCAGGGAAATACTTCAGGCTGGGGTCGAATTGATCGGCCTTGATTCACCTGAGGCTGATGCCGAAATGGTGGCAATGGCAGTAGAGATAATGAGGGGCCTCGGGCTTGAAGATTTCAAGATCGATCTCGGGCAGGTCGAGTTTTTTCGTGGTGTTATGGCTGCTTCAGGGTTGTCACCACTAGAGATTAAAGATATACAGGAAGCAATCAGCAAAAAAGATGCCTCGGCAGTACGTGAGCTGTTGGCTGCTGCCAGATTGGCAGATAAGATAAAGGATGAGATTGCCGCGCTTCCGCGATTGTTCGGGGGGCGGGAAGTGCTGGCAGACGCCGACAAAGTAGCAACTAATGATCGCTCGCGCCACGCCCTTGAAAACATTGCACAGGTATTGGATATTCTTGACATCTATGGTGTGGCTGATTATGTGAGCATTGATCTTGGAGAGATACGCGGTCTTGATTACCATAGCGGTTTGACTTTTGAAGGATTTGTAAGTGGCTTTGGTGAGCCTGTCTGCAGTGGCGGACGGTACGACGATCTGACAGCGAAATACGGTTTTGCTGCCCCGGCAACTGGCTTTGCATTTAATATCCTGGCGTTATTGGCTGCACTTGAGCGGCGTCCAGATGTTGAAGCGAGCAAGACAAGAGATTTCCTCCTCTTTAACCTCAAGGAGGAGAGACGTGAAGTGCTTGAGATTGCGCAAGCTTTGCGTCGTCAGGGGTATACCACTGCCCGTGATATTATCCGCCGGGATTTCGAACATTCTCTAGCATATGCAAAAAGGATGAATATCCTGATGATGATGGTGATAGGGGGAGAATATTGTGCTGAGGATGAGGTGTACATAGTCCGGATTGCTGACAATAAAGGTTTGAGGGTCAAGAAGGTAGAATTGTTCAACGCAAATTTTTCTTTGAAATTCGAGCATTGACAAGGAGTTTGTTATGGCGAATGTCGTAGTGGTTGGGGCCCAATGGGGCGATGAAGGTAAGGGGAAGGTAGTAGATATATACACTGAGTTTGCTGATGATGTAGTCCGCTATCAGGGGGGGAACAATGCTGGACATACCCTGGTAGTAGGTGCGGAGAAAATAGTGCTGCATCTTATCCCGTCCGGGATTCTTCATGCCGGGAAACGTTGTGTAATAGGGAACGGGGTAGTACTTGATCCAGAAGTATTCATCAGGGAAATCAACAACCTGAAAGGGAGTGGGCGGATTTCTGATGACAGTTGTCTGCTCCTGTCAGAATCTCTACATATCATCATGCCTTATCACAAGCGGATAGATATTGCCAGAGAAGCAAAAAGCGGTGACAAAAAAATCGGTACAACCGGACGGGGTATAGGCCCTGCTTATGAGGATAAGATCGGCCGGCGAGGTATACGCCTGATGGATCTACTCGACCGCGAGGTGTTTGCACGTAAACTCAAAGAGAATCTGGTGGAAAAGAATTTCCTCCTGGAAAAAATGTTGGGAGAACAGCCCTTCAGTTTTGAAGAGATATTTGATGAGTACTGTCGTTATGCCGAAATCATGAGAACTTATGTGGCAGATACCGGGGTCATTCTTGCCCGGGATATAAAGGCTGGGAAAAAACTGCTTTTTGAAGGAGCGCAGGGGACATTGCTAGATGTTGATCATGGCACTTATCCTTATGTCACTTCGTCGTCGACATGTGCAGGCGGTACCTGTACCGGTAGCGGTGTAAGTCCTCGTGATCTGCATGAGATCATAGGCATATCCAAGGCTTACGTAACTAGGGTCGGGAGCGGACCTTTCCCAACAGAACTCACAGATGAAATCGGGGAAAAGTTGCGGGCTGCCGGGCATGAATATGGTGCAACTACCGGCAGACCTCGCAGATGTGGTTGGTTTGATGCTATGGTGGCTCGTTATGCGGTCAGGGTCAATGGCCTGACCGGTATCGCCTTGACAAAACTTGATGTGCTGGATGATTTTGCTACTATCAAGATCTGTACCGGTTATACTTATAATGGAACTGCAGTAGAGGATCTGCCGGCACATCTGGAGATATTTGAAAAATGTCAGCCGGTCTACGAGGAGATGCCTGGCTGGCAACAGGATATATCAGGGGTAAAGACTTTTGCCGAACTCCCTGAGGCTGCCCGTAACTATGTCAAGAGACTTGAAGAGTTGAGTGGTTCTCCAATAGTGCTGGTGTCAGTCGGGCCAAGGCGTGATCAGACAATCATGCTGTATAACCCATTCGGCCAGTGAATCAAGGTAGAAAAAACTTGACGGGGACGAAAAAATATTTTATATATTTATCCTTGTCGTAAATGAGCCGCTAGCTCAGTCGGTAGAGCACCTGACTTTTAATCAGGTGGTCGTTGGTTCGACCCCAACGCGGCTCACCATGTCCCCTTCGTCTAGCCCGGCCCAGGACACCGCCCTTTCACGGCGGCGACACCGGTTCAAATCCGGTAGGGGACGCCAATTAAATTAAATCTGAGTACTTTAATAGGTACTCAGATTTTTTTTTGCATTATGACTGATAGACGAGTAGTTTCAACCCATCCGGCCTTTTTTCGATTATATCGGTAACCCAAAGTATATTCAGAGCTTTTCTTCGCAGGCTTGTATTTTTCTGGCGAAGCGTGTAGGTTAACTTATCTACGTTCTGAACGATTAGTTGCCAGGACGCAGGATTTAAAAAAAAGAGAGGTGTAAATGATGAAACGTTTCATTCATGTTGTTTTACTGGCAGCGCTGTTGCTTCTCCCTGCAACCGGATACTCTGCTGATGAAGTGACGCCGCAACCTGCACAAACGCCTGCCGGGCATCCGACCGTACCGGCTGCACAGCCTGCACCAGCGGAGCCAGCTAAAGAGCCTGTCAAGGAGAACGAAGGCAAGCCTGCTACTATAAGTGGCAAAGTAGTGGAAACGATGAACAGTGGCGGTTATACCTATGTCTCCCTGGAAAACAATGGTAAACGTACCTGGGTGGCAGCACCGCTGATGACTGTGGCAGTCGGCCAGGAACTGACCTTTAGCCAGGGGGGGTTGATGGCTAACTTTGCCAGCAGGTCATTGAAGCGCACCTTTGATGAGATATATTTCTGTGGAGCGCCGATCAGCCAGTCCGGAGCAGGGGTCCCTCCGAGTGAGAAGAAATCGCCAGGGAGTGTCGGTGCCAAAGTGGAACCAGAGGAAAAAATCAAGGTCGACAAGGCTGTCGGAGCCAATGCCTATACTGTTGGTGATATATATAAGAAAAAGGGACAACTGAACAACAAGCAGGTGGTGGTCAAAGGCAAGGTGGTGAAGGTATCGACAGGGATTATGGGGAAAAACTGGATCCATCTGCAGGATGGGAGTGGCAACAAGAAGAAGGCTACCAACAATCTGGTGGTCACCAGCAACGATCTTGCAGCTGTAGGGGATGTGATCACCATCACCGGGACCATGATCAAGGATAAGGATTTTGGCTCAGGTTACCGATACGATGTCATTGTCGAGGAAGCCAGTATCAAGAAGTAGATATCTTCATTGAAATTCTATTCGTAACGTACCGTTGTTAATATTTAGTCAGGCTATGGCAAGGCAGGTTTGGCCAGGGTGCCACGGATAGGGATTTCATAGCGGCCTGGAGTGGTCTGGTATTTCAGCAGCAGTAGAAAGACAAATTTCTGCTTTTCCAGAAAATCTGGTTGCGGCATCATCTCGACGGTCAGATTGAGTGGTGCTGCGGCCAGAGGGGAAAGCAGTGGCATATCCCCCTTGAGTCGGACATAGAGTCCTGCCCCATCAAATGTGAGGCTGGCAAGATTGATCTTGTTGCCGGCCAGCGCCAGACTCCCCTGCACAGTACGATAGGCTGCATCAGGGAGAGGTGTGCCACCGATTTTTATGGCACGCAGTTCGGCATCTTTTACTTCCAGCTGCAAGCTACCGCTTAACTGTTTATTGTTTTGCCGCCAACTCCCCCGGCTCTGAACTACACCCTTGGCTTGACTACCAGTAATGGTGGGGATAAGTGGTAGATCTTCCAGTTGCAGACCGGTTATTGTAACTTCCCCATCTCCATCCCGCTGCAGATTCAGTTCACTGACTATACTCCCCTTGCCGATCTCTGCTCTGGCGGAGACTGCCACCCTCCCTAGAATTAATTGCAGCAAGCGAAGACGGATGGTAGCCTGATCGACTTTCAGCAGTGGGCCACGCTCATCAGCCAGGGAGAGGTCGCGGATTCGTATGCCGAGCGGCAGGACTTTGCTGAGCGAGCCAACCTTGCAGCTATAACCCTGTAGCTGCAGAGATTTGATCAGCAGGCTTTCCAGTTGATGATTGGAGATGAAGAGGATAGTCGAGATTAACAGCAGCAGCAGGGCAGCGAACGACAGGCCCAGAATCCTCAGCCAGTGGCGCAGATTCATCTCTGCCCCTGCGGTGCCGGCTTGAGCAGGGCGATAGTCATAACCAGGTCGATTCTGGCCGGGTCGTCAAATCGTGTTTTCAGCAGGGCTTTCTTGATTATCACCGGTTTTGTCCCTTTTTCCAGACGGTGCAGCAGATTTATGGCCTCATTGGCAGTAAGCCCGTCCAGCTTTACCTCAGCGGCATCTTCAAGCATGGTGCCCAGGTCTTCACCCTTGATAGGTTTGACCTGGCTGTTTTTACCTTTAATGCCGATCTCTTCAAGCAGTTTGGCAGGAGAATCATCGGGTAGCAGTGCAGCCATTCGGTTGGAGAGCTTCAATGCTCCGCTGTTGGCTTCCTGATAACGCTGCTTGAGACTGAGCATGTCGGCCAGAGCAACCTCCTGTGCTGCCCGTTTACGCGTCAGCTTTTGCACCTGGTCATTTGCAGCAGTAAGAAGAAGCGCAATCCCGAGCAGAATGGCAAGAGCTACCCCCCATCGGAGCCTCTCGGCCGGGTCAAGCCGTTGCAAACGGTGGATGCTGTCGTGTAAAAATTCCCCAGGTTTCATATGTTCCCCCCCTTCTGCACCCCTCGTATGCTGAAGGAGACGCTCCCATCGGGCCGCGACTTGATCTCACCGACCTCAACATTGGTCAGAAAAACCTGCAAGCGGCCCTTGAAATCGTTGACTGCCTGCATCGAGCGGGCATCCCCCTTGAGGCGGAGTTGGCCGCCATCGGATTCAATCTCAAATAGGGCGCTGATGTCGTCACCCTTGGCAGCGGCCAAACGGTTCATGCTGTCGAGCAGACTAGCTCCGGCACCGCCAGAGAGACGCTTGATCTCGGTACGAATCTCGGCAACCGGATCGACCGCTTTTTTGCGGGAGGGGAAGACCTCGCGATAGATGGCTCCCATGGAGGTGTCGAGGGATTTGAGATCCTTGTTTACCTGGTAATAACGGATGCCGACCTCGGCGCAGATGAGCACCAGGAGCATGGCTGCCAATAGCAGGGTAACTCTGAATTTACGGCGGGCCAGTGCATCCCCGGCTGTATAAGCAAGCTTCCCCTGGCGGAAGTTGACCGGATCCGCTTTGCTGCAACTTTGTGCCACTGCATAACAGCTGGCAAGGTCGAGTGCAGCAGCCGTATTGCCACTGAAGAGGGTCATCAATTCCTGATTCAGCGGGAGTTGAGCGACTTGAAGATAGCTTAAATCTTCACCGGAGAACGAAGGTAAACTGTCTGCAGTGATTTTGCCATGATAGTAAAGCCGCTCGACTATTATCCCTTTGCCGAGGCGAAGAGCGACAAGGGTTCGGTTCACTTCAGCGAACGGGTCGGGGGTGCCGAGACCACGGAAATAGAGCGGACAACCATTTTCGAAGATAGCGAGCGATTCTCCGTCACATAAAGCGGTTATCCCGGTTTTCCCCTCTTCAGGGATAAGCGGGCTCCAGCAGAACATGGCTGCCGTGATGACAGTCGGTTCCAATCCCTGGCCGGCAAGAAGGCGGATCTGTTCTGCCAGGTAGTCGATTTTCCCCCAGAGAGCCAGTACAGAGCCTCGCGTCAATGGCAGGGCCTCAAAAACAAGCTGCTCTGTGTCGAGCAGGGTTTCGCCACGCAGTTCCAGGGGGATAATCTCTCGCAGCTTGCGGCGATCGGAGATGGGGATATCCATTTCGCGAGAGAAGAAATGATCTGGTGGCAGGATCAGCACCACGCGCAGTTCACCACTCTTTTCGGCGGTCTCGGCAAGCAGGATCGATTCCAGGCTGCTGTCAGGACCGAGCGTATGGCGGCTGCCGCCATTGAAGAGGAGCATGCGGCGCTCTCTGCTGAATGTCGCGCAGATGACATCTGAGCCGGTTATCTGTATGATGAGGTACTTCATCAATATTCTCTCCAATAGAGCAGTGTCGGTTGAGTTCCACTGAAGCGTACCACCGCTTCGATAAGTCGGGAGGTATCCCTTACGTTTGCCCGGGAGCGGATCCGGTAGACCGAACTTTTCACCGTGATGCGGGTGGTCGACAGACCTATGGCGATATTTTCCAGACCAGCCACTCTGGCTAGTTCAGCAGAATTCTTGAATGGTGTCGTGGCCCGGTAGTCGAGCAGTCGCTGCACCAGATCGTCGGTCATCCGGTCGTCGAGAGCCAACAGGATTTCCCGGCTTGCAGTATTAATATTGATCGGAGCTACCGGTGCTGCCGGCATGTCGGCATACACAGTCACATACGGTAGCAGCTGTTCCAGTGGTTTACCGGCGAAACCCTTGACCATGGCCAGTTCCTCTACAGTTTCAAACGGGCCGTTCTTTGCAGCATAAGGTGTTTTCAAGGTTTTGTAATAACTTGATTCCGCACCGCCCGGATGGGGCTCATCGTTTGTATCGAGCCAGTCTGCTGCAGCATCGAGCATGTCCGGTGCCAGTCCAAGTTTTTTCATCAACCTCACTGCCACCTCATAATAAAAAGGGTTACTGCTGAAATCTCCAGCAGGTGGCACCAGATAATTCAGATTAAGCTTGGCGCTCTCATCTTCTATCCGGACCTCCAAAGTCCCCTGCTCATCGCCTATCTGCAGCGGTTTGGCCCAGCTGTCATGGAGCGAACTATACCCCTTGTTCTTCGCCAGTTCGAACTGCAGCAGTTGTAAACCGCCGGTCACTCCAGACTCGGCCATGATACTCGCCTGCTGGCCGGCAACATAGCTATGCCGGAGGGAGGTGTCGACGAAGACTTCATTGACAAATTCTGCCACCAGCGCCACCAGCAGTGCTGCAACGACCATGGTGATGACCAGGGCGAACCCCCGCTCCCCCTTCAAAAGAGGACTACCCGAGGGGTTGCTACAGCGGCATAGGAGTAACTTTTATCCCCCTCCTTGACACTGATGGTCACCCTGACAGCCTTGGGGAGACCTGGATTGAGTGCCGTGTTCCAGCTGCGGACCCACTTCGTACCGTCGAAACATTCGACTAGAAAACCTTCCAGCTCATCCATCTGCGGATAGGGGAAAGCCTTTTCCGTCAGGTAGATATCTTTGGCCAGCCTTGCCAGCAGCAGTTTGCCATCTTTCCCCAGCGGTCGGTACTGCAGTTCAGTCTGGTCCGACAGCGGCTGGGTACCACTGCGCGGCGGGCTGAAGGTGGTGAAGTCAAGAATGGAGGCTGGCTTGCCGAAATAGTCCCGGTCTTCCACCACAAAGTGGAGACGCTGGTTGCTTTTGACAAAGAGAGCCGAATCAAGTTCACGCCTGAGCATGTCGATGGTAGTGCGCAACTCGCGCCGCCCTTCCATCCCTGCTGTTGCCCTGTCCCTGCCGCTGGTCAGCGCAAAAAAAGTGCCGTAGAGAGCAGTGGCAAGTATGGCGAGGAGCGAGATGGCAACCAGTAGCTCCAGCATGGTAAACCCGCCGCAACTGGCCCGGGACGAGCGCCCCTCATGCTCTTCTCCAGGGAGCCTGCCGCTGCTATTTTGCCATATATTTGACCAGAGCAAGCGAACTCCGTTCCGTCCCCCAACTGACAGTAAAGATCATTTTTTTCACGTTCTTTATCGGGGCCTCAGCCTCTGAGAGTTGCCAGCTTATGCCGGGCCAGTCCGGGGCAAATGTGCCGTTGCGCTTATCCTGCTGGAGAAAGTTCGGCTCATCCAGCTTGGCCCTGGCGAGCAGCATGGCGACAGTCTCTTCCTTGTCCCGATTGACCACCGCCAAGTGGTAATTGAAAGAGGTTATTACCGTCAGGATGACCCCTGCCATGATCGCCAGCGCTACCATTACTTCCAGCAGGGTGAACCCTTTCACAGTTTTATCTCCTGATAACCTTCTGTAACCTGCACTTTGCCGCTGTGTGGATATGCGATAACTGTGAAGTCGCCACCAGTGGCCCCTTTCAGGTGGAATATGACCAACTCCCCCAACCCTTCGGCAGAGAAGTCGATTGTCACTTCACCGCTGTTGACCCTGCCAAGCCGAGGGATGACCACATCGCTGACGGTCACTCGATCTGCCAGGAAACGGCGGTTGAGGAATGGATCACCTGCAGCCGCCGGCTTGTTCTCTGCAGAACGGGTTACGGTCAGGTTGTTCTCACCCATGACCGCCCGTAACTGATATCGGCTCTTGGTAGTAACTGCTGTATCACTGAGATAACGGAGCATTGCTGCCAGAGAGCGTGCCGAACTGCGCAGGCTGGAACTGTCACTGGATGGCAGTCTGGGGAAAACCAGTAATGCCAGCATCGAAAGTATGGCAATTACCACCATAATCTCGATCAGGGTGAACCCCCCGGCCTTTTTCAACGAATATCCCAGTTGCAGATATCGGCACTCTTGGCATCCCCCCCCTTGGCGCCGTCGGCACCATAGGAACAGAGGTCGTAGTCGCCATGTTCGCCAGGAGAAAGGTAGATGTAATCATTCTTCCAGGGGTCCTTGGGGACCTGTTTGCTCTCCAGGTAACCACCTTCCTTGTAATTTTTCGGGATTACCCCGCTGGTCGGCTTGCTGATCAGCGCTGCCAGCCCCTGTTCGGTGCTGGGGTAGAAGCCGTTGTCAAGTTTGTAGAACTTAAGGGCACTCTCCAGATTGCGTATCTGCACCTTGGCATCGGCTACCTTGGCATCGTCAGAGCGCCCCATTATTTTCGGCCCCACCAGGGCGGCAAGCAGCGCGAGGATGACGATCACCACCATAATCTCGATGAGAGTGAAGCCGCGTGAATTGGCAAGTTGTTTCAGCATGATTACCTCCATCCAAAAGTTCTGTCAAATTTAGCAGGAATGCGATTTTTGTGCGAGATCAAGGATGTCAAGGGGATGTGCGGAGATGTAGCTGCGCTACATCGCACAAACAGCACCGAAGACTTACGCAGATATCGCGCAAAAGGGGCATTCCTTACTTTATAAGCTGGTTCAGCTGGAATATCGGCAGTAACACTGCCACCACCACCAGCCCGACACAGAGACCCATACCCAGAACCAGAAGAGGTTCCAGCAGGGCCATCATCCGCCCGATGGAGGTCTCGAACTCCCGCTCATAGGCACTTCCCGCCTTGGCCAGCATCTCCTCCAGGGTGCCACCCTTCTCTCCGACCCCGATCATATGGGTCAGCAGCGGCGGAAAGAGCGTACTGCGGGAGAGTCCTGCCGAGAGGCTCCCCCCCTGGACCAGCTCTTCCCTGACCTGACTGAGCAGGGAGCGGTATTGCCGGTTGACCACCACCTCGCCGGTAATCTCCAGCGCCTTGATAATAGGCACTCCGCTGGCGAGCAAAAGACCCAGTACCTTGGCGAATCGTGCCAGTACGAGACGCTTTACCAGCTCTCCAGCCAGCGGCAGACGTAGCAGCCACTGGTCGCTCATGAGCCGGAACCGCTCCTGGCGCCTAAGTCTGTCATAGGCTATGGCAGCAGCACAAAGCAGGAGAATCAACAGCCACCACCAATGCTGGAGGAAATTGCTCACCTTGATCAGCAGTACGGTAATAAGTGGCAGGGTCGCCTTGCTCTCCTGGAAGACGGTGATTATCTTCGGCACCACAAAGGCGAGCAGAAAGAGCATCACCCCGCTACCAACAACCATCATCAGGATCGGGTAGGCCAGCGAAGTGGTCACCTTGCTTCGGATCGCCTCCTGGTCTTCGAGAAAATCGGCCAGTTTCTCCAGCACCGTCTCCAGGGCACCGCTCGCCTCACCGGCTGTTACCATGCTGATATAGCTTTCGCTAAAGACCTGCGGTTCAGCCGCCATTGCCTTTGCCAGGCTGGCCCCCTCTGCCAGTCTTTCCCTGAGCCGCTCCAGAAGGTTGCGCAGTTCACCAGGTCTTTCCTGGGCATGCAGGGTGATTATCGTTTCGTAGACCGGTACTGCCGAGCCTAGCAGGGTGGCTAGCCGCCGTGTCATCAGGGCCAGTTCAGGGAGGGGGATGCGCCGGCGCCAGGAGCCGATTCCATTCTTGCCGGTGCTGCTGGCGGCTGGCTTGATGTCATGCGCTAGGAGCCCCTCCTGGCGAAGCCGCTGCTGGGCGTCGCGAAGATTGTCCGCTTCGAGCACGCCGCTGGCGTTTTTGCCATCCGCCCGGTATGCACTATAGCGGAAGGTCGGCATAGTCCTCCTGGGTCACCCGCAACACCTCTTCGATGGTGGTGATGCCGGCGGCGGCCTTGGCCAGTCCGTCATCGCGCAAGGTCTTCATCCCCCGCGACAGGGCATACTCCTTGATCAAACCGGCCGGTGTCTGGCGGATGATCATCGAACATAGCTCCGCATCGACCAGAAGCAGTTCATATATGCCGGTCCGGCCAATGGTGCCGAGATTAAAACATTTATCGCAGCCGCGGCCACGATAGAGTATATCCGGCAGTGTTATCCCGGCATATTCCCGCTCCGGGCGGTACTCCTCCTTGCAGTTGGGGCAGATTACCCTCACCAGTCGCTGGGCAACCACTGCGGAAAGGGTCGAAGCGACCATGAACGGCTCGATACCCATGTCGATCAAACGGGTCACTGCAGTGGCAGCATCATTGGTATGCAGGGTGGAGAGGACCAGATGCCCGGTGAGCGAGGCCTGCATGGCGATCTCGGCTGTTTCGGCATCGCGGATCTCACCCACCATGATGATATCAGGGTCCTGACGGAGGATAGAGCGTAGACCATTGGCAAAGGTGAGGTCGATCTTCGGGTTGACCTGGATCTGGCCGATACCTTTCAGCTGGTATTCGATCGGGTCCTCGATGGTGATGATATTCTTCTCCGGCGAGTTGAGCTTGGTGAGGGCGGCATAGAGGGTAGTCGATTTACCGCTGCCGGTCGGGCCGGTAACCAGGATAATACCGTTGCTGCGTACCAGTAGCCGCTCCATGGTGACTACCTGGTCTGCAGAGAGGCCGATCTGTGCCAGTGATATGATCCCCTTCTGTTTGTCCAGCAGTCGGAGCACTACCCGTTCACCGTAAAAAGTCGGGATTATGGAGACCCGGATGTCCACATCGCGGCCGGCGACGATGACCCTTAGCCGGCCATCCTGGGGGAGCCGCTTTTCGGCTATGTTCAGGCCGGCCATGATCTTGACCCTGGAGATGAGCGCTTCCTGCACCACCTTGGGGGGGGAGAGCATGTTGTAGAGTATGCCGTCAATGCGGAAACGGACCTCCAGTTCCTGTTCGAACGGCTCGATATGGATGTCGCTGGCCCGCTCCTTGACTGCCTGGAAGAGGATAGAATTGAGCAGCCGGATGACCGGTGCCTCATCGGTCAAGTCAAGGAGGTCTTTCGGCTGGTTGAATTCTGTGGCAATGGTAGAGAGATCTTCCCCTTCCAGCTCTTCAATCACATCCTGCGCTGAACCTGAGATGCGCGAGTAAAGGCGGTTGATGGCATCCAGCAGAACTGGGCGGGGTACTACTACTGCAGCCAGCGGCAAGCCGAACAGCCCCTGCAGTTCGTCCAGTGCCAGCAGGTTGGTCGGGTCGCCGGTCGCTACATCAAGTCTGCCGTCATGTTCCCGTAAAGGGAGCAGCAGGTTGGTGCGGGCAAAGGCTAACGGCAGACGGTGCAGGAGAGCGGTATCTATCTGGCTCTCTTCGATCTCCGCCTGACTCGGAAGACCGAGTTGCGCTGCTAGCTGTGCAAACTCCTCTATGGCTGCCATCACTTGCTCTTTTGCTCCTTGGCCGGGTCGCTGCCGGACTGGTCCTTCCTTATCTTCAGCGCCTTGTCGATATCTATGCTGTCGCTGTTCTTTACTGAATCGCTGAATTTGACCTTCTGCTGCTCCGATACTTCAGCCATCTCCTGGGCGCCCCGGATGATCCGGGGGGTAAGAACTATCATCAGGTTGGTCTTGGTCCGGCTCTTCCGTTTTGTCTTGAAGAGCCAGCCGAGCAGGGGGATGTCACCAAGCAGCGGAATCTTGCTGATCGTCTCCTGCTCCTGGTCCTGAATCAGCCCGCCGATCACCACGGTATCGTTGTCCTTGACAACAATCGAGGTTTTGGCTGAGCGGGTGGTGGTGACCAGATCGGTGGCTTGCCCCTTGCTGTCTTTGACTGCAGATATCTCCTGGAATATGTCGAGTTTTACATATTCCCCTTCACTTATCTGCGGCGTGATCTTCAGCTTGATGCCGACATCCTGACGTTGCACAGACTGCTGCGAGAGTCCGGTAGAAGAGAGGTTTGTCCCGGTGACAAAGGGGACGTTTTCGCCAACGAATATCTCCGCCTCCTTGTTGTCAGAAGTCATTATGTTTGGCGTTGACAAGACATTCACTGCGCCGTGAGACTCAAGCGCCTTGAGCGCTACGGCGAAGTTGGCCGGGGTCCCCCCCAGATTGGTCGGGATATTCACGCTGGTGCCGAGCGACGACAGAGTACCGACCAGAGAACTGAAAGCCCCCTGGGGGTCAAAGGTGCCGGCGACGCTGGCATATTTACTATCTGAAGCTGCTCCGAGCAATCCCCATTGTGTACCCAGGTCCTTCAGCTTGTCCATGGAGATTTCTGCAATAAGTGCCTGGACAAAAACCTGCCGGCGCCTTTTGTCCAGCTTCTGGATTACCTGCAGCAGGTTCTGGTAATCTGTGGCAGAGGCCATGATGACTAACGAGTTGGTCGCCTTGTCCGGAGTGATGGTGATCTTCCCGCCGTCAAAGGGGGACCCCTGTGGAGCAGCGGCAGCTTGCCCGGGCGCGGCAGCCTGGACGGAAATCCCCTTGACAACGCCGTCCAGAACCTTGGCAACATCGGTAGCATCGGCGTTTTCCAGGTAATAGACATTTACTTTGCTGCTGGAGGTCGGGGGGACCACATCGATAATGGTAATCAGCTTTTTGATGTCCTCTTTCTCTTTGCCGCTGCCAAAAAGGAGCAGTGCATTCAGACGGGAATCAGGGATGATCAGCCCTCCGGAGCCGGAGGTGACGCTCTGGCCGGGGGCGCGCTGGGCAGCCTTGTCGCGGCTCCCGAGCCAGTCCTTGATGACTCCGGCAGCATTGTCAGCAGTGGCGTTTTTCAGGAATACCAGCTCTCCACCCTCGCGGCGCTGGTCGGTATCGATAAGCCCCAGGATGCCCAGAACCTTCTGGATGTTGAGGGATGAATCGACCAGCAGCAGCATGTTGGCCGGACCGAATGCCGAGATATAGCCATCCTTGGAGACTACCGGCTGGAGAAATGTGACCGCCTCCTGACTGGAGATATTCTCCAGCGGGATGATCCGTGCCACATACGCCTCATTCACCACCCCTTTTTCATTGTCGCCGAAAACCTTCATGCCGGACTGTTTGGCAGCAGCAATCGGCACTATCTTGTAAACCCGGCCGGCTTGGATGACAGTGAAACCTTTCAGCTCCAGTACTGAAGTAAAGACGTTGAAGGCCTCCTCATTGGAGAGTTTGGCCGGAGAAAAGACCGATATCTTCCCCTTGACCCGGTCGTCCATGACGAAATTTTTGCCGGTCAGGTCGCTGATGAATTTGACCATGGTGGAGATATCGACATCGCTGAAATTGAGCACTACCCCTTTGGCATGGGCTGACAGGGGGGTGAGGAGCGCGGCAAAGAGGAGCAGGACCGATATTGTTGGTGCGAATCGTTTATTCAATGGTGCCTCCGTGAGGTCGAGGTCGAGCTTGATCACCTGATGTCATAGTTAAAAGTTGTAGGTTGCCCATCCCGGACCATGTCTAACTTGATGCGGCTTTGCCCCTTCAGTGAGGCAAATGACTGGATCGCTTTTTCCGGTGAATCGATGGGGAAATCATTGATCTTCTGCAGCAGATCGCCGTTTTTTATCCCTATAGTGGCGAATATCCCGGTTGAACGGACTTCCGACACCTTGAACCCCTCTACCTTGCCATCCTTCATGCTCGGCAGGAGCCTGGCATCGGTCATGGCCTGGCCGATATTGTCAAGAGCGGCATTGAGAGCACGCTGGTCAATGACATAGCTGCCAGCACCCACTTGGGCGGCAAGCCCTCCTTGTGCCTGAGTCTGGACCGGCTTGCCGCCGCTTTCGGTACCTGCCGAGGTAGGAGTAAGGATCTTGACCCGGCGTCCACCGGTTAGGATCTCAGCCGCCTCCTTCTGGACCGTCACCAGCTGGCCGCTGTCAAAGACCTGATCGCCGAGCCTGAAGACCCGCTCTTCTTTGGAACTTATTTTTTGGATAAGGGCGAATGTCTCCCGAAAGGAACCTATGGCAGTGCCGAGCAGGATCAGGTCGGCAGGTGCGGTAACGCCCCCTTTTGCATCTATCGGCTGGGCAATGGCCGTAAGCCTCCCTTGCGAAGCCTTGCCAAACAGACCACGTTCCAGGATCGGAGCATATGTCATTAGGTCATCGGCGGTTGGCGGTGGCACCTTGACTGCGGCATTCCGTTTGCTCGGCGCGGTCGGTATCAGCGCTGTCAGTCGGAAGCTGACAAGATCGGCTGATATCCGCGCCAGTACAATTATTATGAGGATGATCAGACCGCTGTTGAGCGGCATGCTCCATTTGTACATTACGCCATCCTGATAGAAGAGAATATATGAATAAGTATAACTGAGGATAACTTCCCGTAAACCAAGAAAATATAGTAGATGTAACCAGCAGATGCAAGGGAAAAGAGGCGCTGTGCATAAGCTGTCAGGCAAGATGAGATGAAATACCCTTAATATACCCGGTGCCGGGTATTGTTGATGGTTCTGCTATGGTGTAAAAGTAATATGCTGGCAAACTGTCTGTTAATCAGGCTGCCCTGGCTGGGTTCTTTGCCAGTGACTATTCTGTCAGGAGCAGAATACCAGTCTTATCCTGATAAATTGATGCTTGACATATGACAAATCGAGGCTAAAATTTTCCCACTAATAACTTTTAACTAATTGTTTTTTGTATACATTGTCATGACTAATCCTCCCAGCCTGTAAGGGTTGCAGGCTGGAGTCGCTGACTAGTAGTTGTTTACAATTTGGGCTACGATTTAGCAACACCACTTTATCAGCTAGACAATCGTCGGCATCTGAAGGGGGGTGGAAAAGAAGATAACCCGACTGTTTGTAGTCGTTGTACCTGGTCACTAATTTTTATCAAACCAAGGAGGAAGAAGATGAAGAAATTTGCAAAGTATCTGGTACCAGCCATGCTGGTCGGTATGGTAATGCTGCTTGCCGGTTGCGGCGACACAGTCGTCTCCAACGACAAGAGTGCCGGCGTTTACGGCACCCTGCAGGGTAAAATCATGGATGCCACCACTGGTGCAGCCATAACAGACACCACCCAGGGGGACACCAAGGTCTACCTCATCAAGGGTACCCAGCAGATTCCTGCTGACAAGCTTAATACCTTTGTCCCGACAGGCAGCACACTGGTCCCTGGTGAGTATGCCATCAGTAACATCCCGGTCACCAAAGGTACGATTAATGGTGCTGCTGGTTCGCAAAATGCCTATTATAAAGTCGTGGTCACCAAGACCGGCTACCAGCCGTTTGAAGCGGAATTCTGCTTTGACGGTACTTATGCTGTAACTGCCAACGGCACTCTGAAAGATACCGCCTACAACAAGATCGGCAATATCTATCTCTTCCCGCTCGGCTCAACTGCCCCTGACTATACCGTCACCGTCAAGTATGACAACCTCCCAGTAAGTGGCGCCACGGTTCTCCTCCAGCAGGTAATCGACACTAACGAAGCTACTGCCATTGCACAGACGACTGTCACCAACTTTGGTCTTACCGGCGGCTTTGACACCAATCGGCTCATGGCAAGCAAAGGGCTCTATCCGTCGATTTCCGCCACTACCGATGCTAACGGGCAGGTGGTCTTCGCAGGGACCAGCCTCGTCCTCGGCGGCGGCTATCAGCCGATCGTCCTGCCGGTCAAGTCTGCTGCCAATGTCCAGCTTGCCAAGACCGCAGGCGCCGCTTTTGTTGTTGGCAAGTATATGGGTGCAGGCTCAATGCCTTCCCAGATCAGCCAGACGATTACTATGAATGACCTCGTAGCTGGTGACAATACCTCCGGCCTCTATATCGCATCCATGTCCCCAACTACTGGCTATCTGAGCACCGGTGTTCTGACTATCACCTTTAACCGTCCGGTCACCCTGAATGGGGTCACCTCGACTTCAACCACCGGCTATGGCTTTGCCGCCGCTCTCACCAATAACACTACGGCAACCCTTAATGCCCTTACTGCTACAACCAAGCCGGTCATCTCATCGCTCTCTACCGATGGTCTTACCTTGACCCTGACGCCGAGTTTTGCGACGGCAGCACTGGCAACCGAATACAACCTCTTTATCACCTATGCTGACGGGACTGCCACGGTTAGCCCGGTTGGACGTCCTGACTTGACCTACGGAGTCTTTAGCAATCTGAGGGTCGGACCCGCCGGTGCAGTTCCGAGCGGCCAGGTAAATATGATCGGTCCTCGTCCATAATCTCGCAAGCCGAGCTTTCGGGGAGGGGTAAAAGCCCCTCCCCGGTTGTAAGGCAAGCCTAACCTTGGCAGCCGTGGTCTCTACTGCGGCTGATTTAGATGTCATTCGAAGGGAGGTGTGAGAATGAGGATGAAAGGCATACGTGCCATTACACTGCTTCTCTCTTTGCTGGTCTGCTCTGCGGCACAAGCTGCAGCAATCGGCAAGGGGGCGAGCGAGATTACCGGCGACTTCAATATCTCCTACGAGCATACTGAAGTAGGGAGTTACCGGTCTACCTCTGGATTAGATTCACCGAAGACGCAGAGCGATGCCTTGAGCGGGACCCTGCGGGTAGGCTATGGCTACTTCCTGACTGATGCAGTACAGTTAGGCAGTACCATTTCGGAGACCATAACATCCACCAAGCCATTTGTAGAGAATGAACTGAATTCTTTTACCCAGGATACCTATACATTCAACCTGGACCTATTCGCCCGCTATCATTTCTACAAAAAAGGGTCGGTATTTGTCCCTTATGTCGGGGCACAGGCCGGCTGGATAAACTACTACCAGAAGCAGAAAGAGACAGTTGGCGGTACCACTTCCAATGTCGGCAGAAATGGTAACGCCATCTCCTATGGCGGCATGGCAGGGGTGAAGTATTTCCTGGACGAAAATACCTCGCTAAATGCCGAAATGAACTATCGGCGTTATGATATCGACCTGGGCAAAGATGCTCCAACCGCTACACATGATGTACTGAAATGGTTGATCGGTCTTTCTTACTATTTTGGTAAATAGAATTCATCTATATCCCCGGACCGGTTCTACTGGTCCGGGGATTTTTTTTGTTTGTCCCTTCCCCGGAGAATTGATACTATAAAATCCCCAAAGTTTAAGACAGGTAAGGATTAAAACCAAGAATCTAACCTCTACTGCAACAAAGGAGCCGGCATGTCTCCAGTGACAGTATGCAAAAATCTCCTTGGCATTTTAATGATTCTCTCCGGTATGGCAATCCCTGCCGCTGCTGAAATTCTCAAGGATCTGGAGAAGGTGACTGTGGTAGGGAGGGTGGCTGCCGATCAGGCTGATCCGAAAGGGGGGGCTCTCAAGGAGGCGTTCCGTATCGCTGTAGAGCAGGCGGTCGGTTTCCAGGTGAAGAGCGAGTCCCTGGTGCAGAACTCCCAGCTGATCAGTGACCGGATCCTGGTCAAGGCAGAAGGGTATGTCAAAAAGTGGAGCGTACTGCGGGAAGGTCGGGAAGGGGACCAGTATGTTACCGAGATAACCGCTCAGGTCCACCGGGGGATGCTGAACAAGGACCTTTTTCTCAATGGGATAGATGTGCAGCAGGTCTATGACTGGATCGGCAAGCCACGGCTGCTGGTGCTGATCAATGATAACGTGGACGGCAAGAACTCCCTTACCTCAGTTGCCAGGGCCGAGGTGGAGAGCCTCTTCAAGGCGAAGGGGGTGATGGTGCTGAGCAACGAACAGCTGCAGAAGATTCAGCAGCGGGACGTGCAGCTGGCCTTTGATCGCCCGGACAAGGCGGCTGCGCTCGGCAAACGCTTCGGCGCCGAGATAGTGATTGTCGGCACCTGTCTGGCCCAGTTCAGCCGGGAACTCGACATCGCCGGTTTTAAACAGGTATTCTATACTGCTCAGCTCGATGCCAAAGCTTATCGCACCTCCAATGCCGAGATCCTTATGGCCAAGGTCTACAGCGAGACGCCGGGGGAGAACGACACCAGTGCCATGGGGAAAAAGGATGCAGCGCAACGGGCAATCCAGAACATTGTCCGGATTTCTGCCAGGGATATCGTTTTCCAGGTAGTCAAACATTGGTCAGAGGGCCTTTCCAAGGGATCGACCTATCAGTTCATCATCTCCGGCGTGAAGGGCAGCGAAACAACTGCCCTGGAGAAATATCTGGCGAACCTGCCGGATGTGTTGAATGTCTTCCGCCGCAGCTACAATCGCGGTACTGCCGAGATCGAGGTGGAGTGCAACGCCCCCCAGTCAAGCCTGGTTGAGGCGTTGGAGAACTACAAGGGAGTAGCTCTGACGCTGGTGAGTGAAGAGCCTTACCGGATCTCTTTCGAGAAAGCGAAATGATACAGATGGTCAATTATTTGTGGCAAAGCTGTAGTTATTCAGGGAGAGGGGGAGTCAAGAGCGTTGCTAAATTCCTGACCCTCTTTGCCATTCTTCTGTTCCCCGTCACTATTGCCAGACCGGCCGTGGCCGCTAACCGGCTGCTGGACAAGGCCGGCAAGGGGACGGTGATGGTGGTCTTTATCAGCAAGAAGGGTGGGGAGGATTATCTTGACTATGCCGAGAATATCCTCAAGGAGAGGCTGAAGAACAGCGGTTTCAGAGTCATGAACCCGGAACTGGCGGAGAAGGTGAAGAAAGACCGGCTGCTGCTGGAGGCGATAAAAAATGCCAATGCAACCGCCATGGCAAAGATCAGTACCTCCTACGGTGCCGACCTGCTCTTGCGGGGGAGCGTAGGCGTTGAGAGCCAGGAGAAGCTGGGGTCCTGGGAGGGGAACGCTTCCCTGTCGGTTATTGCCATAGATACCGCGACCGGCGAGGAGATCGAAACCCTCTCCAGCGAGCCGATGGGTACACTGGATAATCCAGCCCCGCTGGAGGACTCGTCGGTGGCGGCCAAACAGATAGCGATCAGGAAAGGTATCGATAACCTGCTGCAGAAGATGGGGGTGGCAGCCGAAGTTATCTCTTCGCTTACCAGCATCTCGCCGCAGTTTCATGCTGCCCTGCCGACCGGTGCCGGAGTGGTGCGGGGGATCGCCTTCAGTCCGAACAGTAAGCTGGTGGCAGCTGCCTGCAAGGGTGCGGTGAAGATCTGGGATACGAACGGCACCCTGTTGAAGAGTATTGAAGATTACGGCGGCAAAGCGACCAATCTCGCTTTCAGCAAGGAAGGCGATATCCTGGCTGTCACCACCACCAAGGGGCGGATAGGCCTTTGGAAATGGCAGACAGCAACGCTGGTCCGGGAGCTGAAAGAGCATGATGACGGCGCCTGGTCCCTCGATTTCAGCCCGGATGGCCGTCTGCTGGCCAGTGGCGGCGGCGACGGCAGGCTGATGCTCTGGGATGTGGCGAGCGGCCGGAAGATCTGTGAAATAAAGGCCCATACCGAGAAGGTCCACTCGCTATCCTTCGATGCCCAGGGACGACATGTGATGACCGCCAGCGATGACCTCACCATCAAGTTCTGGGATGTCAACACCCGTAAGGAGGTGCGCGCCTTTGCCGAGCCGATGGATAAGCTGGTGACCGCCTCCTGCAGTCTCGACCGGAGTCTCATCGCTTACGCTGCCAAGACGATAGATATAGATCTGCTCCGGAAAAAAAGGGTCGACAGGAAGTATATCCGCTTACGTGACTCTGCCACCGGCCGGGACCTGTTCACTTTCGAGGGGCATAACAAGGATATCACCTCGGTGGCGTTCTTCCCGGGGCGTCGTTTCCTGGTGTCGGCTGCCGAAGACCGGACAGTGAAGATATGGGACGTGGAGAAGCGGGGGGAGGTGACTTCACTGGAGCAGACCGAGGTTATCTATGTCGTGGCTGTCAGCCGGGATGGCAAGTGGCTTGCTGCCGGCGGCAGTGAACTGCTGCTCTGGAGGATGAAATAGCAATATGAGCGACCAGACAATACTGATAACCGCTGCCACCCGTGCTGAACTGGAACTGCTGCTCCGCTATAGTGGTGCCAGACCATTGCCAGATGTCAAGTTTCCGGCTGTCAGCCGCGGCACCCTCGGCCACCGTGAACTGCTGCTGGCTGTCACCGGCCTGGGGAAGGTGAATACTGCTGCAGCTCTGGCAGTGCTGCTGGAGCGATATCAGCCGGAATTGCTCATCAACACCGGCTGTGGCGGCGCCTATGTCGGCAGTGGCCTGAACGTGGGTGATATAGCTGTAGCTTCGGCGGAATTTTTCGGTGACGAAGGGGTACTGACGCCGGAGGGCTGGCTGGGGGTCGACGCCATCGCCATACCGGTCGTGGAAAGGAACGGGCAGCGTTATTTCAACGAATTCCCCCTCTCCATCAATGCTGCGGAAAAGGCGATGCACCTGGGGCTTGCGCTCGGCTTCACCATGCAGCGGGGGCATTTTGTCACTCTCTCCACCTGCAGCGGTACAGCTGCCCGGGGGGAGGAGCTGGCCAGCAGGTTCGGTGGGATCTGCGAGAACATGGAAGGTGCTGCCGTAGCACAGGTGGCGCTGATTTACGGGGTCGACTGCCTGGAGATACGGGGTATCAGCAACATGGTAGAAGCTCGCGATCTCTCCAGATGGGACATCCCGCTGGCTGTTGAACGGGCCCAGCGATTGCTGCTCAAGCTGCTGGAGGAGTTATGACGATGCCGGCCTTGACCCTTGGCTACTCCCCCTGCCCTAACGATACCTTCATCTTTTATGCTCTGGCCCATGGCCGGGTAGCCTGTCGTGCCGGCAAGATCATCGAGCGTCTGGAGGATGTAGAGACCTTGAACAGGCTTGCCCTGGCCGGGGAGCTCGATATCAGCAAGGTCTCCTATCATCTGTTCGGGCATATCCGCAAAGATTACTGCCTGCTCCGCTCTGGCGGCGCCCTGGGGCGCGGCTGCGGGCCGCTGCTGATCGCCAGAAAGCAACTCGCTCTGGCAGAGCTGGTTGGCCGACCGATCGCCATCCCTGGCCGCTATACCACTGCAGCCCTGCTGCTCAGGCTCTGCGCCCCGCAGCTCGACAATCTGGTCGAAATCCCCTTTCATCAGATCATGGGGGCCCTGGAGCGAGGGGAGGTCGCAGCCGGGGTGATAATCCATGAATCGCGTTTCACTTACTCTGACCATGGGCTGGTCCAGCTGCTCGACCTCGGCGCCTGGTGGGAGAGAGAGACCGGCCAGCCGATTCCGCTCGGGGGGATAGTGGCAAAACGCTCCCTCGGAGTACAAGTTGTCAGTGCCATAGATGCAGCATTGACTGCCAGCGTGGCTTACGGGTTCGCCCATCGCTCTGAAGCGCAAGGGTACATCCGCAGCCATTCCCAGGAGATGAGTGAGGAGGTCTGCGCTGCCCACATTAATCTCTACGTCAATGATTTTTCCCTCGACCTTGGCCCGGCCGGCGAGGCTGCTGTAACCACCCTCCTTAACCGGGCCGAAGCGCTCGGGCTGATCCCATCCTCAGTAGAATCGCTCTTTCTTTCCCCTAAAGCTTCCTGAAATTTGAACCGAAGAGAGCAGTACAGCCAATGTATGCAGGGATAATATTGTCCGCAGCATAGTTGGTGCATCAAGTTGCAGTATCTGCCAGTTCCGGATACCGGGGAGGATTTTAGTGGCCTGGGGAAAAAATTCACATTCCCTTTATCTGCTCGGCATCGGCCTTGGCGCTGCAGCCTGGTTGCTGGACGCCTTTGTGGACGCCTTTTTTCTCGGCGGAGGGAGCTTGCAGACCCAGCTGCTCCACCCTGCGGCTCCGGAAACGTGGATGCGTATCTTCATCATGGTGCTCTTCGTGATTTTCAGTGTCATAGCCGGCCGGTTAAGCAGTCGGCGGCATGGGGCGGAACAGCAGCTGAAGGAGTCGCATCAGCTCTGGGACAGGGTTCTGGACTCTATCCCGGATGCCGTTGCCGTAATCGATGTCAGGGATTTCCGGATCGTCTCTGCAAATGCCAGGTATGTCAGCGATGTCGGCGAGTCGAGCGATGCTGTCCTGGGGAGATGCTGTTACGAAGTAGCCCATGGCAGCATCAGACCATGCGGGCCGCCTGAACTCTCCTGCCCGCTCATGGAGACACTGGCAACAGGAAGGCTGGCTGTTGCCGAGCATCTCCATTACGGTGCAACCGGAGAGGAGCATTGCGAGGAGGTCTCTACCCTGCCGCTGCTTGATGAGACCGGTGCCATAATTAAAGTCATCCATATCTCCCGTGACATCAGTCGTCGCAAAGAGGCTGAAACTGCCATGCAACGGTCGGAAAATCTCTACCGGACCATCTTTGAAAATACCGGTACAGCCATGGTAATCATCGCCAAGAGCGGGTTGATAACCAGGGCCAACCTTGAATTTGCCAGACTTTCCGGCGTGTCACGAGGAATAGTCGAGCAACATAAGCGTTGGGAATATTTTTTTGTTGAGGAAGAGCATTCAAGGATCAGAGAATATCTGCAAAGTAGCGACGAACAGCAAAAGTATCTTGAAAGCAGTTTCGTCGGTATTGATGGCGAGCTGCGCGAAGTCAGACTGACGGTTGCCAGAATCCCCGATACCTGCAGCGCTATCATGGCTATCCTCGATGTCACAGAGAGCAATCGGGCCGAAGCGGCACTGCGCAACAGCGAGGCAAATCTGGCCAAGGCGCAGCAGATAGCCCATATCGGCAGCTGGGAATGGGAGCTTGCAGTCGACAAGATCAGCTGGTCCACTGAGGTTTATCGCATCATGGGGTTCCCCCCTGAGGCAATCACCCCGACCTACGAACTCTTTATCAGCCTGGTCCATCCTGCTGACCGGGAGATGGTGAACAGGTCGATAAATGAGGCTCTGTACAGCCAGAAGCTGTTTGACCTGGAGCACCGGATCATCTTGTCGAATTTAGCGGAACGGCTGGTCCACCAGCAGGGGGAGGTGGTCTATGACGCGGCAGGCCTGCCGCTCAGAATGGTCGGTACGGTATCGGACATCAGCGACAGAAAGCGGGTGGAGCAGGCATTAAAGCTGTCGGAGGAGAAATTTTACAAGGCATTCAATAACAGTCCTGACTGGATGACTTTGAGCCGGGCCGCAGACGGCCTGTATATAGAGGTGAACGATACCTTCCTGGAGATCACCGGTTACAGTCGTGACGAGGTGATCGGCCGGACCTCGCTGGGGCTAGGCATCTGGAGCAATCCGGAGGTGCGGAGCCGGATGCTGAAGCTGCTTGATGAATTTGGCCGGATCCGCAATTATGAGATATCCATCCGTACCAAGGAGGGGGAGATGCGCATCATGCGCTGGTCAGCGGATATCATGGAGTATAACGGCGAGGCCTGTCTGATCGCAACTGCACGCGACATTACCGAGCAAAAACAGCTGGAACAGGAGGTTCTGGCGAGTCAGGCCCAACTCTACCGCAAGCACGAGGAGCTGAAGCGGCTCTTTGCCGACCTGGAAAGCGATCGAATGGAGTGGGTACGGACCATCGACTGCCTCGGTGACATGGTGGTGCTGGCAGATGGCGAGGGGCGGATCAAAAGGTGTAATCAGGCCTTCCTCGAGTTTGTCGGCCTCGACCGGCAGGCGGCATTGGGTCGTGAATGGGGGGCGCTGTTTGTGGAACAGCAGCTGGTGAGCAACGCCATCTTTGACCAGGGTATCGAGCTGCAGCACGAGCCGACCGGACGCTGGTATGTCTTCAGCACCTACCCCTTTCAGAACAAGGAGCTTGGCTCTGTCTCCGGGACAGTAATAATCATGCATGACATTACCGAGTTGAAGCAGGTCTCGACGCAGCTTGCTCTGGTGAGCCGGCAACTGCATGAGGGGTCGGACGACTGCCGGTTGAAGGTGGTAGGAGATAGCTGAAGTCAAGCAGAGAGTTCGCAGAGGCCGATTGCGAACAAGGGGTGTGCAATATGCAATGGCGTTTCAGGTTCACCAGTCTCAAGACTAAGATGGTAGTGACGGTCTCGATTATTGTCGCCGTACTCGTCTCGGCGGTCGTTATCTGGAACTATCTGCATTATGTAGATGATCTCAAAGAAACCATTGCCAAGCAGCAGTTTGCCCTGGTCTCAGCCTCGGCCCGGCATATAGACGAACAGATCACCATTGCCCAGTTCATCCTCGGTAAGATTGCCGAAGAGCTTGGTCAGCTTGACCTGTCTGCCCCAGAGACGTTGCAGAAAAAGCTTGATGAGGAAGATAATACCCATATCTTTTTCGAGAGCGGGCTCTTGATAATCGGCAAGGATGGCAGACTGTTAGTTGAAAGCCCGTTCAGGGAGAATCGGCGTGGCATGGATTTCAACTTTCGGGAATATGTCGCAAAGACCTTGCATGAGGGGAAGCCTTACGTCTCTGAAATATACCGGACAACCTTTCCACCCTATAGTCCCACTATAGCCTTTACCTTTCCGATAAAGGATCGTCACGGCAGGGTGACCGGTATTCTGGTCGGCAGGCATAACCTGATGTCAGAGACTTTTCTCGGTAAAACAGCCACTACCAGGATAGGTAAAAGCGGTTATCTGTACGTCTTCAACGACAAGCGGATGCTGATCATGCATGCTGACAAGAAACGGGTCATGGAAACTGTCAAGCCAGGGGCAAATATCGGTCTTGACAAGGCACTGCAGGGTTTCGAGGGGACTATGGAGAACACCAACTCCAAGGGTGTCAAGGGGCTTACCTCATTTAAACGGCTTGCAACCGTTAACTGGATAGTGGCTGCTCATTTCCCGCAGGCCGAGGCCTATGCCCTCATAACCATGGTGCAAAAACAGACAATTGTCGCTTTGCTTGCAGCCAATCTGGTCGCCATGCTGATTGTCTGGCTGGTTATGGGGCGCCTGACTGCGCCGCTTACCTCTCTAACCCGGCATGTAGCAACCATAACGGACAAGAGTGGGCCGGGCCGGCTGGTTCAGTTAGAAGCTTCTGACGAAATAGGTGCCCTGGCCGACGCCTTCAACAGCATGGTGGCAGAGCTGGATAAGCAGCAGCTGGTCCTGCAGCGGAGTCAGGAGATCTACCGGACTGTAGTGGAATGCAGCAGCGAACTGGCCATCTGGCGCGCACCGGACCGGTCGGTCGTCTATGTCTCGCCAAACTGCCTGGAGCTTACCGGCTACAACGACAGCGAATTCTATCTCGACCCGGAACTGCTGGAGAACTCTGTCCATCCGGACGATAAGGCGTGCTGGCTGGGGCATAATATGGAAGATGACAAACCGTATGCCCATGACGGTTTTGAAGTCCGTCTCCTCACTAAAGAGGGAGAATGCCGCTGGTTCAACCACTCCTGTCATCCGATATACAATGATTGCGGCGAGTTTCGCGGCTTCCGCGGCAGTTTCCGGGATGTCACTGCTCAGGTCGAGGCAGAATCCCGGCTGCGTAAACTGTCGCGGGCGGTTGAGCAGAGTCCCTGCTCCATTGTCATCACGGACACAGCGGGTGCCATTGAGTATATAAATCCGAAATTCACCCAGGTGAGCGGCTACACAGCCGAAGAGGCCTTGGGGCAGAACCCGCGCCTGCTGAAATCTGGGGAGATGGCCGCTGAAGGTTACCGTGAGCTCTGGGAGACCATTACCAGCGGCCGGGAATGGAGTGGCGAATTTCACAACAAACGGAAGAATGGCGAGCTCTACTGGGAGCATGCCTCCATATCGCCGATCAGCGGCAATGACGGCCTGATCTCCCACTTCATCGCCATCAAGGAGGATATAACTGCGCGTAAGGCGGCTGAAGAGGCTATGCTCCGCTCGGAAGAGAAGTTCTCCAAAGCGTTTCACGGTAGTCCCGACTGGATTGTAATCAGCCGCTTTGCAGACGGCTGCTATCTGGATGTCAATGCTGCATTTCTAGCTGTTACCGGATTTACCCGAGGAGAGGTACTCGGCAAGAGCTCCATCGATCTCGGTATATGGGCCGAGCCAGGGGAGCGGCAGCGGAATGTTGAGCAGCTGATGTATTCAGGGCGGATAAATAATGTCGAGGTGGTCTTCCGGACTAAAGAGGGTGACTGTCGCAACATGCTCTGGTCAGCCGACCTGATCGACTATAACGGCGAGGTCTGTATTATTGCCGTGGCGCGGGATATCACCGCGCTGAAGCTGACCGAACGGGAGTTGAACAAGAGCCGGGCCGAGCTGCAGATTAATCATGAAGAGTTGAAGCACCTCTACCAGCAGATGGAGACCAAGAATAGCGAGCTGGAGAAGGCCTATGCCGAATTGCAAGCGACCCAGACCCAGTTCCTGCAGCAGGAGAAGATGGCCTCTATCGGTCAGCTGGCAGCCGGGGTGGCACATGAGATAAACAACCCGATCGGTTTTGTGGCGAGCAATCTCAGTACCCTTGAGAAATATACCGGCCGGCTGGCCGAGTTCATCTCCCTCCAGGAGGCGGCACTCAAAAGGGGAGCGACGGAGCTTGACTTGGTCGGTATGGCGGAGCAGCGGAAAAAGATGAAACTCGATTATGTCATGGAGGATATCCCGCAACTGATAAAGGAGTCGCTCGATGGCGCCGACCGGGTGAAGAAGATCGTCGCCGACTTGAAGAGTTTCTCCCGGCTGGATGAGGCTGAGCACAAATATGCGGATATCAACGAATGTCTGGAGAGCACAATCAATATCGTCTGGAACGAGCTGAAGTACAAGGTGACCCTGCACAAGGAGCTGGGCGATCTGCCACAGATCAGATGTTTTCCCCAGCAACTGAACCAGGTCTTCCTCAATCTGCTGGTCAACGCCTCCCACGCCATCGAGAAACAGGGTGATCTGACCGTCCGGACCTGGCAGGAGGAGGGGTATGTCAAGATAGCCGTGACCGACACCGGCTGTGGTATTACCGAAGAGACGCAGCAGCGGATATTCGAACCCTTCTTCACCACCAAGGAGGTAGGGAAGGGGACCGGTCTCGGGCTCTCCATCTCCTACGACATCATCAAGAGGCACCAGGGTGAGATCGAGGTGGCGAGCGAAGTCGGGGTCGGGACGACCTTCACGGTAAAACTGCCGGTAGAAGAGGTGAGCGATGGCAGAGAGCTGGCAGCGTAAGCACGAAATATGCAGCATGGGGCTGCGGGAGCTGCTTGCCTTTGGTGAGGGGTCGCTGCTGGAGCGGATGCATACCTTTGCCCTGGAGCGGGGGTATGCCAAATATACCGCAACCCAGGTCGAGGCGTGGCGGCAGTCAATTGCCGGGCTCTCCGATGCGCTGATAATGGCGCTGGCCGACTCCGATGCACCGCGCGAACTAGGCCCGGATGACGATTTCATCAATGACCCGGTGGCCGCATTCGGGGTGAAGGAGGCGCAGCTGCACCGGCGCCGCGGGATAACCCTGGAGATGTTTCTCGGCCTGATGAAATACTATCGCCAGGCTTATCTCGACCTGGTGAGCGATGCCGATTATCCGGCAGCTGTAGCGGCGAATCACGCCCTCGCCCTGAACCGGCTCTTTGACCGGATCGAGATCGCCTTCTGCGCTGAATGGGTCCGTTCGGCTGAAGCGCATGAAGAGCTTGCCGAGCTGCAGCAGGCTAATCGTGAGTTGGCCAATGAAAAGGCGCAATATCTGACTATTTTCGAGAGTCTCCCCAATCCGGCCATATTTTTTGCTGCTGACGGGAAGGTCGGTAAAATCAATCAGGCTGCCCAGGAGGTCTTATTAGGCGGGGTCTCTTCGACCAGGCGATCGTATGCCGAGGCCGGGGATGAGGGGGGGTTGGCCAAGCTTCGCCCCTTGCTGGAGAAGTTCAGGGTTGAAGGGGGTGACTCGAACAGCGGCAACGTGTCGTTGCAGGTATCCGGTCAGGAGAAGGTATATGCCGTAAAGATGGAGGAGATGAAGGATTTCAGCGAGAAGTTTGCCGGGACGGTGATGATATTGAACGATATCAGCGACCTGCACAAGGTCGCCCGTTCCCTGCAGAAGAGCCGGGCCGAAACAGCCAAGAACCATGAGGAGTTGAAGGCGCTCTTTTTAATGGTGCAGCAGGGGAAGATGGAGTGGGAGCGGACCATGGACTGCATCGGCGACATGGTTATCCTGACCGATAACGAGGGGCGGATCCGCCGCTGTAACACAGCGCTGCAGGAGTTTGCCGGGCAGGAGTGCCGCAAACTGATCGGCCAGGACTGGAAGGATATCCTCTTTGAATCCGGCCTCCAGGCAGGGCAGTTTTTTCAGCCCGGGAGCGAACTATTCCACCCCCCCAGCAACCGCTGGTATCTCTACAACTCTTACCCCTACAGCGATTCGAGCGGCTATGATATCTCCGGGGTGGTCATCACGCTGCATGATACCACCGAACTGAAGCAGGTCGCCGAGGCGCTGGGTAGCGCCTTCAACGAGCTGAAGGCAACCCAGGCGAAGGTCCTGCAGCAGGAGAAGATGGCCTCCATCGGCCAGCTGGCGGCAGGGGTGGCTCATGAGATAAACAACCCGATCGGTTTTGTGGCGAGTAATCTCGGTACTCTCGACAAGTATGTGGGGCGGCTGGCTGACTTTATCACCAGCCAGGATAGGGTGTTGGCCGGCGTGGCAGCCGGCGAGGCGGTTACCGGCCTGGCTGAAGAGCGGAAAAAGCTGAAGCTGGATTATATCATGGAGGATGCCCGGATGCTGATCAAGGAGTCTCAGGACGGAACCGACCGGGTGAAGAAGATAGTTGCCGACCTGAAGAGCTTCTCCCGTGTCGATGAGGCGGAATTCAAGGTGGCTGACATCAACGAATGTCTGGAGAGCACCATCAACATCGTCTGGAACGAGATCAAATACAAGGCGACCCTGGACAAGGAGCTTGGCGATATACCGCCGATTCGCTGTTATCCGCAGCAGCTGAATCAGGTCTTTCTCAATCTACTGGTGAATGCGGCGCACGCCATCGAGAAGCAGGGGGAGATCAAGGTGCGGACCTGGGAGGATTCCGGTCAGGTATGTATTTCCGTGACCGATACCGGCTCCGGTATCAACGAGGCTACCCTGGCACATATCTTCGAGCCTTTCTTCACCACCAAGGAGGTGGGGAAGGGGACCGGTCTGGGGCTTTCGATCTCCTACGATATTGTCAAAAAGCATCAGGGGGAGATCCTGGTAAAGAGTGAAGTAGGGAAGGGGACCACCTTCATAGTCAGGATTCCCAAGGGGGAGGAGCAATAACATGGGTGAACAGGTTCGTCTGCTCTGCGTCGATGATGAACGGAACGTTCTGCGGGCTCTGGAGAGGGTCTTCATGGATGAAGATTATCAGGTCTTTACCGCACCATCCGGCGAAGAAGGGCTGGAGGTCCTGGCTGGCAATGACCCGATCCAGATCGTCATCTCGGACTACCGGATGCCGGGGTTGAACGGGGTCGATTTTCTCAGCCAGGTCTGCAGCCGTTGGCCTGACACGGTCCGGATCGTCCTCTCCGGCTATGCGGATACTGCGGCGGTGGTGGCTGCCATCAATGAAGGGCAGATATACAAGTTCATTCCGAAACCGTGGAACGACGATGAGCTGAAAGTGACTATCGCCAATGCTGTGGAACGCTTCTTCCTGCACCAGAAGAACCAGCAGCTGATGGAACAGCTTTCCGATTCCAATGAAGAGCTGTTGAAGCTCAATGAAAATCTGGAGCATCTTGTCATGGAGCGGTCGGCGAAGATCATTTTGCAGAACAAGGCGCTGGAGCAGTCGCAACTGGTCCTGGAACTCCTGCCGCTGGGGGTGATCGGGGTCGTTCCGGACGGGATGGTGGTGCTTTGCAATCAGGAGGGGGGGAGACTGCTGGATATTGCCAGGGAGGAGTTGCTTGGGGAGAATGTAGCAGAGAAATTCCCCCCTCCGGTGGCAGCTTTCGTCAGCCGTGGCTTTGCCAATGATAGTCTGCATGAACGGGTCGAATGGTCAGGGAAAAGGCTGCGGCTGCGGAGCAGGCACATCTGTCAGGACCAGCAGGAGGCACTCATCGTGGTGCTTGATAGGGAGGAGAACAATGAGTGAAAGAATACTGTTTGTCGATGACGAGGAGAATGTCCTGAAAGCGGTGCAGAGACTCTTTGCTGACAGTGGGCTGACAATCCTCACCGCTGCTTCAGCTGAAGCTGCTTTGCAGCAGATAATGGCCGAAGAGATTGCGGTGCTGGTCTCGGACAACCATATGCCAGGCCTGCATGGGATAGACCTGCTGGCTATGGTGAGCTACAAATCGCCGCAGACAGTCAAGATACTGATGACCGGGCATGCCGATCTGCCGACCGCCATCGAGGCGATCAATATCGGTGAAGTGTTCCGCTTTGTCCTCAAACCCTGGGACAATGAAGCGCTGCTGGCAACGGTACAGGAGGCGGTCATCCGCTACCGGCTGGTACAGTCGCTTCGCCATGGTGATGAAACGGTCTTCCGTACCATAGGCCAGACCATCGAACTGAAGGACCCCTCCACCAAGGGTCACTGTGACCGGGTTGCCGGTTATGCCCTGCTATTGGCCGAAGGATTGGGTATTCCGGCGGAGGTGCGGGAAGAGATAAAGCGGGGGAGCTGGCTGCACGACTGTGGCAAGATCGGTGTTCCGGATGCAGTCTTGAACCTGGCCGGGCCGCTCAACGACCGGGAGTACGAGACCATCAAGAAGCATCCGGTCTGGGGTGCTGAGGTGGCTCGGCAGGCGAGGCTTTCAGACAGGGTGGTCAATATCATCCGTCATCACCATGAGCGGTTCGATGGCCGCGGCTACCCGATGGGGCTCTCCGGCGCTGCCATTCCGCTGGAGGCGCGCATCGTTGCCGTGGCGGATGTCTATGATGCGCTCACCACAGACCGTCCCTACCGCCGAGGGTATCAGCAGAAGAAGGCGCTCGGTATCCTGACCGACATGCAGGGGAACCAGCTCGATCCGGAGATGGTGACACTATTCAAGGAGAGGCTGCTGGAGCTGGCGAGATCAGAACCGCTCAGAAAGGCAGTGAATGATGACTGAAAGCTCATCTGTCAAGGTCCTCTTTGTCGATGACGAAGAGAACATCCTCAAGGCTTTGGAGCGGCTCATGCTGGACGAGCAGTTCGAAACCCTGACCGCTGCCTCGGCCAACGATGCCCTGGAGCTGTTGCAGCATACAGCCGGGGTTGGCCTGATCGTCTCGGACCAGCGGATGCCTGGAGTGACAGGGGTCGAGTTTCTCGAACAGGCACGGGTAATCGCCCCGGATGCCCTGCGCATAATGCTTACCGGCTATGCCGATATTCAGGCGACCATGGGGGCGATCAATCGTGGCGGTGCCTATCGCTATATCACCAAGCCATGGAACGACGAAGAACTGCTGCAGACCATCCGCGACGGCATCACCCATTACCGGCTGCTGCTGGAAAACCGCCAGCTTACTGAAACGGTCAACCGGCAGAACGAGGAGTTGAAAGAGTGGAACAGCCGGCTCAAGGAGCGGGTCCTGGAGCATACCGCACGGATCAGGCTGCAGAACGAGGAGCTGGCTGCCCGTGGTGAGATGCTGCAGGGGGCGTTTCGCGGTACCATCCAGGCCTTTGCCAAACTGGTGGAGTTCGGTGGTCGGCGGCACAACCATTCCCGCAATGTGGCGGAGATATCCGTCAACATCTGCCGCGAACTGGGCATTTCAGCCGAGGAGACCGATAAGATCCGTATCGCGGCGCTGCTTCACGATATCGGCGAGATAGGGATCAGCGAGACCATCCTGGAGAAAGGGATACAGGAGATGAACCCGGAAGAGCTGCAGACCTATCTGCAGCACGCAGTGCGGGGGCAGGCGGCCATCGATGCAGTGGAGGAGTTGCGTGAGGTTGGGGTGCTGATCCGCCACCATCACGAACAGTTCAATGGTAAAGGCTATCCGGACGGTCTGGCAGGTGAAGCTATCCCCCTCGGCTCCAGGATCATTGCCATGGCAGATTATGTCGATCTGGAGATGGGTGATGATTCTGGCGAAAAGGCACTGGAGGCGCTCTTTACCAAGATCGCCCTGCATGCCGGAGTCAGCCTTGACCCTGCTCTGGTGCGACCGGTGAAGCACTTTGCCCGTTATCGCTACTTTGCCCCGAATGTCAAGCAGCATGGTGGCATCGAGGAGTTGAAGCCGAACCAGTTGCTGGAAGGGATGCGGGTGGTGCGTGATCTGTACAGCGGTACCGGGATTCTCCTGGTCAGTTACAACACGGTACTGGACCGGCAGATGGTCAATTCGATCCGCCGCTACTACGAAATCGATCCACCTAATAAAGGTATTTTTGTCGATACCGGGGGCGTTGCCAGATGATCGAGTATAACGAACAGGAACAGCGGATGGTACTGAAGCTGGTCTATTACGGCCCGGCCCGTTCCGGCAAGACCACCAACCTCCTTACCCTGCACGACCAGCTGACCAGAGAGGGGCGGGGGGAGTTGATGGTGCTCGACACCACTGATGACCGGACCATATTTTTCGATCTGCTCCCATTTTTCCTGGTGGCGCCGAGTGGCTTGAAGATCAAGATCAAGGCCTATACCGTGCCGGGCCAGGTACGCCACGATGCTACCCGCAAGGCGGTGCTGCAGCGGGCCGACGGAGTGGCCTTCATTGCCGATTCGCAGCTTTGTGAAGCGGTCAACAATGTGGCCAGTTTCGACAACCTGGAACGGAACCTCTCCATGGTCGGGCTCGATATCGACAAACTGCCGCTGGTGGTGCAGTTCAACAAGCGTGATCTGCCGGCAGTGATGGCCGAGGCAGAGATAAGGGACTCATGGCATCCGACCGGTATCCAGGTGATGATGGCATCGGCCCTGCAGGGTTGGGGGGTGATCGAGACCTTTGCCATGCTGGCAGGGAAGGTCTATCGGCAGCTCGACAGCCGTTACCAGCTGGGAGCGCGACATGGTCTCATGGAGGAGGATTTTCTCCGCAATCTGACCATGACAGGTGAAGAATGAGCAACCAGGTTATCAACTATGTGGTAGGGGAAGAGAAGCGGCTCACTGACATAGTCGGCGAGGCAGAGGTGTTGCCGCTACTGCAGGGGGCGGTCCGGGCCGGGTCGGTCGAAGCGGTCATAGCAGCTACCGATGGTTCAGTACTCTGGAGCTGGCAGGGAGGGAGTGCTGTCGCAGCTGTTGCCGTCAAACTGCCTCTCTATCTGGAGGGGGAGCCGGTCGGCGAGCTTCTCCTCAAGGGGGATGCCGGTGCTGATATATATCTGCAGGGGGTCGCCGGGCTGCTCCGCGAAGCGCTCAACACGGTTGTCAACAGTAACCTGAAACGGATGCTCACCAGCGAGATGCATACTAATCTGGTCAACATGTCGTACCAGGAGCTGCTTGACGCCAACCTGAAACTGACCGCTTCCGAGACACGCTACCGGGAGCTGGCCGAACAGCTGGAGCAGCTGGTGGAGGAGCGGACCGCGGCGCTGAAAAAAGCCCATGTCAGGCTTCTGCAGCAGGAAAAGATGGTCTCGGTAGGGCAGCTGGCGGCCGGGGTTGCGCACGAGATCAACAACCCGCTCGGGTTTGTCTCCAGTAACCTGGCGACGCTGCAGCGCTATGTGGCGCGATTTGTCGTCATGCTCGACCATTATCGCGCCCTGTTGAAAAGCGACACTGTCCCCATATCTCTGCAGCAGCAGGCAGCTGAGAAGTGGCAGGAGTTGAAGCTAGATATGGTCTGCAACGATGTCGGCAACCTGCTGGCCGAGAGCCTGGAGGGGAGCGCCAGGGTAACGAAGATAGTGAGCGACCTGAAGGGTTTTTCCCATGTGGATGCTATTGCCGAGGAGCTGGTCGACCTGAACAGTGAGATCGACCGGACCTTGAATGTGCTCAACCACGAAATCCCTGCTTCAACAGAGATAATAAGGGAGTATTCTCCCCTCCCCGGTTTTTTGTGCCGACCGGCGCTCATCTGCCAGGTCTTCTGCAACATCATCCAGAATGCGCTGCAGGCAAGACCTGACCGGCTCAGGCTGACTGTCACCACAACCGTGGCAGAGGGGAGAATCAAGATCAGCTTCAGCGACAACGGCCCTGGCATACCGACAGAGATCAGGGGGCGGATATTCGAGCCGTTCTTCACCACCCATGAGGTTGGCAGCGGCACCGGCATGGGGCTGGCAGTAGTCTACGACATCGTCAGACAGTACCAGGGGAGCATTGAAATAGAATGTCCGCCGCAGGGGGGGGCCATATTCACCCTGCTGCTTCCGGTCGGAAGGATTTGAAATGTCACGTTATGCAGAGCTCTTCAAGACGACCAGTAAAGATCATCCAGAGCCGCATGCAGCTGTTGCGGCAGGGGAGGCGGCAGAGGAGAGGCAACCATTTTCGCTCCTCTTTGTCGATGATGAGGAGGGGGTGCTGAACGCCCTGCGGCGGATCTTCATGGATGAGAACTATCAGATAAAGACCGCTGGCAACGCCGAGCAGGCGCTTAATATCATGGCTGCCGAGCCGGTCCAGCTGATCATATCCGACCACCGGATGCCCGGCATGACCGGCGCCGAACTGCTCAAGACAGTGCGGGAGAAGTGGCCCGAGACGATCCGCATCATGCTCACCGGCCATGCCGATGTCCAGTCGATCATGGGTGCGGTCAAGGATGGCGCGGTCTATAAATTCATCACCAAACCTTGGAACGACGAAGATCTTCGTCTTACGGTCAGTCTTGCCCTGCAGCAGTTTGTGCTGCTGCAGGAAAACCGCAAACTGAAAGAGATCACCAGGACCCAGCAGGCCAAATTAAAGAACTACAGCGGCCTCTTTGACGAACATCGCGGGGTGATGGGGAATATCCTGGTAAGGGCTGGCATTATCAATGCTGCTGAACTGGAGCGGGCCCGGCAGTCGCTGCAACCGGGGGAATTCCTGGGAGATGCGCTGGTGAGACTCGGTATCGCCAGCGAGACGAAAATAGTCAAGGCGATGCAGGAGCATCTGAAGCTCGACCTGGTCGATCTGCGGGAGCTGGAGCTCAATCCGCTGACGGTCCGCTTCCTCCCCCGCGACCTCTGCGAACGGAACCGGCTCATGCCGGTGAAGCTGGAGGGGCGCCAGCTCACCCTGGTGATGGCCGACCCTTCCGATATCTACAAGTGCGACAATATCTCCCTGATGACCGGTCTCAAGGTTGTGCCGCAGCTCGCTTCGAGCTCTGCCATCATTGCCAAACTGCAGGAGCAGTATGGCGAGCGGGGCGGAGAGATGGACGATCTGGTCGGCGATGTCTCGGAGATCGAGCCGCTGGACGAAATCGACATCGTCCTCGATGATGATGAGTCTGATCTGAACGTCCAGGAGCTGCTCGGCTCGTCCGAGGTGCCGCCGGTGATCCGCATCGTCAATGCCATCATCTCCGAGGCGGTAAGATTCCGCGCCAGCGATATCCATATCGAGGCGAAGACCAAGTATACCCTGGTCCGCTACCGGATCGACGGCATGCTGCACAGCAAGATCAAGATCCCGGCCGATCTTCACCCCGCGGTCATCTCCAGGGTGAAGATCCTGGCCAAGATGGATATTTCCGAGCGACGGCGGCCGCAGGACGGCCGGATCACAGTCAAGGCGGGCACCCGGATCGTCGATATGCGGGTTTCAAGCATGCCGACCATGAATGGCGAAAAGATGGTGCTGCGTATCCTTGACAAGAGTGCCGCCATAAAGACCCTGAGTGAACTGGGGGTGCTGCCGGCCGATATGACCAAGCTGAATACCCTGGTGCGCAAACCCCAGGGGGTGATCATTACCAGCGGCCCGACCGGCAGCGGCAAGACCACCATGCTCTACTCCATCCTCTCGGCCATGCTGGAGAACAGCAAGAACTTCGAGACGATCGAGGAGCCGGTCGAATATTTCGTCGAAGAGGCGAACCAGGTGGCGGTACGGGAGAAGATCGGTCTCTCCTTTGCCCAGGTGCTCCGCGCCACCATGCGCCAGGACCCGGACGTCATCCTGGTCGGGGAGATGCGCGACTTCGAAACTGCCGACGTCGCCTTCAAGGCATCCCTGACCGGTCATATGGTCCTCTCCACCCTGCATACCAACAGCTCGGTCGCCTCTATAACCAGGCTGATGGATATGGGGATCAAGCCGTATATCATCGCCTCGGCCCTCGAAGGGGTGATGGCGCAGCGGCTGGTACGGCGGATCTGCCCCTGCTGCAGGGAGAAAGTGGCACCGGAGCGCAATCTGCTGGAGCTGCTCCGTATCCCGGCCGAGCTCTTTGCCGGCGGGGTCGCCATGGGGAAGGGGTGTGAGCAGTGCAACAGTACCGGTTATAAGGGGCGGCTCGGGATATTCGAGCTCTTTGTCATGAACGACGATTTCCGCCATTTCATCAACAGCAGCTACAAGGAGGGGGAGCTGCTGGAGATGGCCCGCGCCAACGGCATGCGGACCCTGATCGAGGACGGGCTGGAGAAGGTGAAGATGGGGGAGACCACGCTGGATGAACTGCTCCGCGTCATCGGCCCGCAGATTGCCTATGAGCGCAGTTGTGCCGACTGTGGCCGGAGTGTTGATGCCAAGTTCCTCTTCTGCCCCTTCTGCGGTACCTTCAGACACAATTTCTGCCGCAGCTGCAGACTGCCACTGGAGGAGGAATGGCTATCCTGCCCCTTCTGCGGTCGCGCCAAAAATGCGGTCGATGACGATAGAGAGCATCTTAAAGCTATATCACCACAGCTAGTCTCGGGAGGTAAGTCATGAAGGATTACGTATTGCTGGTGGATGACGAATCGAACGTCCTCACTGCCCTGACCAGAGCACTCAGCGAAGAGCCGTACGAAGTGCACAGCGTCAAGAGCGGTGAGGAGGGGTTGCAGCATTTGCTGCTGCACAACTTCAAGGTGGTGATCTCGGATGAGCGGATGCCGGGGATGGATGGCGCCGAATTCCTTGCTGCGGTGAAGGAGAACTACCCCAGTACGGTGCGGATGATGCTGACCGGTCATGCCAGTGTCGAAGCGACCATGCGGGCGGTGAACCGGGGGGAGATCTACCGCTTCTTCACCAAGCCCTGGAACGACTATGAGCTGAAGCTGGCGATCCGTTCGGCCATCGAGAAGTTCAACCTGGAGGATGAGAACCGCCGTCTCCTCAGGACCGTGCGCCGCCAGTCGCAGGAGCTCAAGTCGCTGGAAAACCAGTACCCGGGGATCACCACCCTGCAAAAAGATGAACAGGGGAGCATCGTCCTGGATATTTCCGATGAGGAGCTTGCACAAATCGTTGAGCGGTGTAACCTTGAACTGCATTGATATTGCGGCAGAATGACTGACCTGTGCAGAGCAGGGCCGTGGAGGGGGAATGGCCGAACCGGTACGGATACTCTTTGTCGATGACGAGGTTAATGTACTGCACGCCATGGAACGGATCTTCCTCGACGATCCGTACGAGATACTGACCGCCACGTCCGGGGAGTCGGCGCTGCAGCTGTTGGAAAGCTGCGGCCCGGTACAGGTTATCGTCTCCGACTACCGGATGCCGGGGATGAACGGGGTCGACTTCCTCCAGGAGGTCTACCAGCGCTGGCCAGACCCGGTAAAGGTGATCCTCTCCGGCTATGCCGATACGGTCGCCGTGGTGGAGGCGGTCAATAACGGCCGGATCCATAAGTTCATCCCGAAGCCATGGGACGAGGACGATCTTAAGAACAACATCCGCATCTGTGTCGAACGTTACGAGCTGAAACTGCAGAACCGCCGGCTCGCCGAAGAGTTGGCCGCCAGGAATGCCGAACTTACCGAGATCAATAGCACCCTTGAACATATCATCAATGAGCGGACCGCTCTCCTGCAGGATCAGCTCGCCATCTTAAAAGGTATCATCGAAAGCGCTGCCGGTCCCATCTTCTCCCTGGACCGGGAATTCCGCTATACCAGTTTCAACAATGCCCATGCACAGGTCATGCGGAGCCTCTACGGGGTGGAGATAGCCGTCGGCCAGTCGATCCTTGACTACCAGACCGCTGCAGACAGGGATATAGCCGGCAGGAATCTGCAGCGGGCCTTGAAGGGTGAACGGTTCAGCGTCGAGTCGTTTTCCGGTGACGACGCATTCAACCGGCGCTATTTCGAGATTATCCACAACCCGGTCCGGGACAAAGAGGGTAGTGTGATCGGGGTGGCGGTCTTTGCCCGGGACATGACCAAGTACAAACAGGCCGAGGAGAAGCTGGCCTGGGAGCACAGTCTGCTCAAGGGGATCACCGATAACACCACGGATGCCATTTATGTCAAGGATACTGCCGGGCGCTACCTCTTCTGCAACTGGATGGTCTGCCAGCTGGTGGGGCTCAGCGAAACAGAGATTATCGGCAAAGACGACCATGCCCTCTTCCCCTCGCAGGAGGCGGCCTGGGTCATGAATGCCGACCGGGATGTGATGCTTGGCGGCAAGCCGCAGACCTACGAGGAGGTAGTGACCACCACTGCCGGGGTACGGACCTATCTCTCGACCAAGGCGCCCTTCCATGACCAGAATGGATGGTTATCGGGGCTTATCGGTATTGCCAGGGACATTAACGAACGGAAAACGGCCGAAGAGATGTTGCAGGAGAGTGAGGGCTATTTTGCTGCGGCGTTCCTCAACAGTCCGTTACTTAAGTCGATCAGCGATATTGAGACGGGGAGGTATCTGCAGGTTAATGATAGCTTTGTCAGGGTATCGGAATTCAGCCGGGAAGAGGTGATTGGCAGGACCTCGATAGAAATAGGCTGGGTGAGCGATGCAGCCAGGGTTATGATGGTGCAGGAGTTGAAGACAAAAGGTGCGGTCAGAGGGATGGAGATAGAACTGCGGAGCAAGAGCGGCAGGAGAATCGTCTGCAGATATTTCGGCGATATTATCCAGACCAAGAGTGGTGCCAAACTTCTCTCGACAGCGGAAGATATAACATTACGCAAGGAGACGGAAGAGGCGTTGCAGAAAAGCCGTCAGTTACTGGATGCCACCGCGGCCAGGGCGAAGATGGGGGGCTGGGAGATAGAACTGGCGACAGGGGAACTGACCTGGACCGAACAGGTCTATCGTATCTATGAGGTGGAAGACGATTTCCAGCCGACGGTGAACGGAACTATCGCCTTTTATGCCCCTGAATCGATACCGGTCATCAGTGCTGCGGTGCAGAGGGCGATTGAGCATGGCGAACCGTTCGCTCTGGAGCTCGACCTGGTCACCGCAAAAGGGAATCGCCGCCATGTCCATGCCACCGGTCAGGCAGTTTGCCTGGCCGGCAAGCCGGTCACGGTCTCCGGCACATTCCAGGATATTACCGAGCAGAAAATGGCAGCAGCGGCGCTGCTGGAAGCAGAGGTACGCTACCGGTCGCTTTTCGAGAATTCACCCGATCCTATTCTGGTAATCGATCCGGAAACTACCCAGGCCATTGAATTTAATGATGAGATCTGTCGAAGATTGGGTTATGGGCGGGAGGAGTTTGCCGGAATGCGGGTCACTGATTATGAAGAGGCTCAGTCGGCCGACGAAATAAGTGCAATTATCGAAAGTCTGCGGGCAAGCCACAATATCCATTTTGAGACCAAGCATCGCTGCAAAAACGGAGCAGTTCTCGATGTCGATGTAACGGCCTGCCAGGTCGAGTTTGGCGGGCGTTCGATGGTCCAGGCGATCTACCGGGACATAACCGATCGGAAACAGGCCGAGCAGGCGCTCAAAGATGCCCATTTGCAGATCATTCAGCAGGAGAAGCTGGCCACCATAGGGCAGCTGGCTGCCGGGGTGGCCCATGAGATCAACAACCCGATCAGCTTTGTCAGGAGCAACCTCTCCTCGCTGCAGAAATTCAGTCTCAAGCTGACCGACTATCTGGAAAGGGAGCGGGAAGTTGCCGGCAAGTATCTCCCGGAAACTGAGAAAGAGGAGCTAGAACGGCTCTGGCAGGAGGGGAAGCTCGATTTTATCCTCCAGGACCTGCCGGAACTGTTGCAGGAGTCGTTCGAAGGTACCGACCGGGTGAAGCAGATTGTTCAGGACCTGATGGTCTTTGCCAGGAAGGATGGGGGGGAGTCTGCGGCAGTAGACCTGAACAAGATAGTTGAGGGGGCGGTCTCGATAACCTGGAACGAACTGAAGCACAAAGCCGAACTGCAGACCGATTATGGCCGAATCGAACCGGTCAGTGCATCGCCGCAGCGGCTCTCCCAGGTCTTTGTCAATCTGCTGGTAAATGCCTTTCAGGCCATTGAAGGGCGCGGTACTATCTCCATCAGGAGCTGGCAGGATGGGGATATGGTCTGTGTCAGGGTGACCGATGACGGTGCCGGCATCCCTGCCAATGTCCAGCAGAGCATCTTCGAACCGTTCTTCACTACCAAGGAGCCGGGGCAGGGTACCGGCCTTGGTCTTACCATCTCCAATGATATAATCAACCGCTATGGGGGGAAGATCACTGTCGAGAGCAATTCAGACCAGGGGAGTTCATTCACGGTCCGCTTGCCGTCAGTCAAGATGAGCGGAGTAACAGCCATGGAGGTGACAGCATGACCAGTCGGGTGAGGATCCTTTGCGTCGATGATGAGCCATATGTGCTGAAGTCGCTTCGCCGCCTCTTCATCCAGACTGAATTCGATCCGGTCTTTGCCAACAGTGGCCAGGAGGCGCTCGCTCTTATTGCTGACGAGGAGTTTGCCGCAGTAATCACCGACTACCGGATGCCGGGGATGAACGGGGTCGAACTCCTCGGCCATGTCTTTCAGCGCACAGCAAAGACGGCCCGGCTGGTACTTTCCGGATATGCAGATGTCAGCACTGTTCTGGAGGCGGTCAACAACGGTCGGGTGGACAAGTTCATCCCCAAGCCGTGGGATGACGATAAACTGCTGCAGATGCTCAGGGAAGGGGTGGAGCGTTTCCGTCTGGCAGAAAAGGAGCAGCAGAAAAAGGTAAAGCTGCACAAGCATAGTCTGCAGCTGGTCCATCATAACCTGCAACTCCGCTCGGTCCTCGATGCCAAGCAGGCGGCCCTGAAGGCGAGCGAGTCAAGGCTCAGGGAGGCCCAGCAGATTGCCGGGCTGGGGGACTGGGAGTGGAGCTGCGCCACCGATGAACTCTCCTGGTCCGAGAACATGTTTGCCATCCATGGCATAACCACTATCCTTCCTGACATGTCCGCCTATCTGCAGTCTCTTCCCGACAAGGAACAGTACCGCTGCCGGATACTGCTGCAAGAGGCGCTGGCAGGTCCGGAAGAGTTCAATTTCGAGCACCTGATCAGTCTGCCGGATGGTGAATTGCGGCAGATGCTGGTCAGGGGGCGGCTCTGGCACGATGAAGAGGGGGGGGTAATAGGCCTGCGCGGTACCAGCCAGGATGTTACCGAGCAGAAAATGGTGGAAGCCGAACTGCAGAGGCTCAATGCCGAACTGGAGGAACGTGTCAGGGTCAGGACCATGGAGTTGGAGAGGGTTGTCAAGGAGCTGGATGCATTCACTGCCGCGGTCTCCCACGACCTGCGTGCTCCGTTGCGCCATCTGTACGGTTATGCCGAATGTCTGCTGGAAGAGCTGGGGAATAATGCCCCAGCAAATCTGCTCAACATTGCCGAGCGAATCCATGAACGCTCCAATACTGCCTCTGAATTAGTGAGTTCATTGCTGGAGCTCTCCCAACTGAACCGCCTGCCGCTGCAAAAGGAGCCGATCGATCTGACCCTGCTGGCCAAGCAGGTAGTGGAAGAGATTGAGCCCATTTACACCGGTTCGCTGGCTGACTGGCAGATTGCTGATGGTCTGCAGGGAGACGGTGACCTGAAACTGATGCGTATCCTTTTGACCAACCTGCTCGGTAATGCCCGCAAATATGCTGCCAATGTGGCTTCTCCGGTGATATCCTTTGCCTGCCGCCAGGATGCGGAGGAGACGGTCTATTTTGTCCGGGATAACGGCGCTGGTTTTGATATGACCTATGTCGGCAAACTGTTTCAACCATTCCAGAGGCTCCATTCCCAGGAGGAGTTTCGCGGTCATGGCATCGGGCTGACCACTGCCGAACGGATAGTCCGCCGCCATGGCGGCAGGATCTGGGCCGAAGGGGAAGCGGGTCACGGGGCGACTTTTTCCTTTACCCTCAGGTGAAGAAAGTTTAAAAGTGGATAGATTCAATCCAGGGCTGATGCTTTTGCTGTCTGTAAACATGAGAGATATCAAGTGGTTGGCGGCTTTTGCCGGGCATTTTGCTTGACCTGGGGAGTTGAATATGCTATACAGACCCCTCGCCCACGAGGAGGTGTGTATGGTAATAGTGAACCGGTGGGGAATGCTGATATTGGCGTTTTGCCTCTGTCAGCTCACCTTTGCGGGCCATAACCGTTCCCTGCAGGCTGAAGAGATCCCCCCTAAGAGTAACAACAAACCAGTCGTAACGGCCATGTCTGAAGATGAACCGGCAGGGATGGTAGGGATAGCCTCCTACTACGCCAGCCGTTATGCCGGTCGACGGACCACCTCAGGGGTCCGTTACCATCCTGACAAGATGACCGCTGCCCATCAGTCGCTGCCGCTCGGGAGCAAGGTCAGGGTGATCAATCTGGCCAACGACAAAGAGGTGGTGGTGACAGTCAATGACCGCTGCCGCAAAAGGAAGAAGCCATTTATCGACCTCTCCAGGGCTGCAGCGAAAGAGCTCGGTTTTTTTGGCAAGGGGATAACCAGAGTCCGGATCATCCCGCTTAAGGATGACGAGGAAGAGGAAGAAGAGAGCTGAAGAGATATATTGTGGGGCGAAACAGGAAGAGGCCGGGGGGAATCCCGGCCTCTTCTTATTTATGCGGGTTATTTTAAATAGCAGCGATTCAGGTTACTGCGGGGCCTTCTTTGCAGCCGGTTTCTTCGCCACCCCCTTGGTGCTCTTCTTGGTGCTCTTCTTGCTCTTACCCTTTTTCCCCTTCCGCTTTGATCTCTTCGGTTCCGGAGAGAGTTCGTCGCGGATATTGCTCAATAGCACGGTGGTCTCTTCGAGGGCCGGGTCGGCCTGCTTTGCTGCTTCCAGTGCCTCCTTGGCCTCGTTGATCCGGCCGGTTTTCATGTAAACCCGCCCCATGGCGTTCAGCGCCTTGGCGTGGTCGCTCTTCAAGGTGACCGCTTCTTTGTAGCGATTGAGCGCTTCATCGTAATTCTTCTTGAATTCGTGAACCAGACCGAGTTTGTATTGATTGTTCGGGTCCTTGGGGTTGAGATCGACCGTCTCTTTGAGTAGTACGATCAGCTCATCGTAGTTTTTCTTTTTCACATAGATGGCGGTCAGGGAGTTACGGGCGTCGGTGTCGTCCTTCTTCAGCTTCAGTACTTCACGATACTCTGCTTCGGCTTCGTCGCTCATGTTGGCACGTTTATAGAGGATTGCCAACTCACGATGGGCATCGAGGTTCCCCGCATCCAGCTTGAGTGCGGCCTGGTATTCGGCAATGGCCTCTTTCTGCTGTTTGCTGGTCGCATAGACGCGGGCCAGTTTCAGGTGGAGCTGCGGGGTGTCGTTTTTCCCCTTGATGAGGGTCTGGTACTGCTCGATCGCCTGAGGGTAACTCCCCCGCAAGGTATAGATATCTGCCAGACGGCGGCGCGCATCGCTGTTCTCCGGGCTGAAGCCGAGGGTCTGGCGGTACTCCACCACCGCCTCATCGAGATAACCTTTCTTCTCATAGAGGGTGCCTAGGGTGAAGTGTACCTCGCCGTTGGTCCCCTTGAGCCGGATAGCTTCCTTGCAGGCGGCAATGGCTTCATCTTCACGACCACCCCCTTTGAGAGCCTCCCCGAGTTTCTGGTATGCTTCTGCCCAGTCCGGCTTGTGCTGCAGGGCTGCCTGGAATTCCTTTGCCGCCTTGTCGAACTCTTTGGCCTTGAGGTAATCCTCACCCTTGCGGCTCAGTTCCAGATGCTCGCTCATGGTCGACCTGCCTGCCAGCAGGAACTCATAATCAGCGCTTTTGCGGTCCCCTTTCAGTTCGTACACCTCTGCCAGGAGGCGGTGGATCTCCTTATTGCTAGGATTCACAGTTTCGGCTTTTTTCAGCTCTGCCAGGGCCCGGTCAAACTGTTTCAGATTTATGAAGGTTGCTGCCAGCCCGAGGCGAGCCTGCTCGTTTGCAGGTTCTATGGTCAAGGCGCGGTTGTATTCATCGATAGCGCTATCGGTCATGCCGATATTCTGGTAAATCTCGGCCAGCCCCGAATGGAGCGTGGCATCGGCCGGAAAGGCCTTTATTGCTTCGCTGTAATGGTAAAGCGCCAGGGTGTTGAGTTTGCGGTCACTGAAAATCCTTGCCAGCCCTTTGTGGTAACGGGGGTCACTGCTGTATTTCATCGCCTTGGTAAGTTCGACCGCTGCTTCGTCAGACTTCCCCCGCTGCAGATAAATGAGGCCGAGATTACCGTTAGCTGCAGTAAAATTAGGATCGAGACGCAATGCTTCGAGATAAGAGGCTGCAGCGCCATCGAAGTTTTTCGTCCGTTCCATGGATATACCCTTGAGAAAGAATCCTGCAGCGCCTTCGGGGCAGAGGAGCTGCATCTGGGCTTCCAGCTCCGCGATTTCAATGGTGGTTTTTGCCTCGGCCAGCTTGTTGGCAAGCTGTTTCGCCTCCCCGCATTTGTCCCGCTTCCCGAATCCCCAGTCAAATCCGCAAAGAAGAGGTGCGACAGAGACCAGCAGGATGAAGATGGCAGTTTTTTTCATCGGTTTCCCCGAAAGTAGAGATCATTGTCAAAAGAAAATGAAGTATACACGGCTGAAAGACAAAATTCAAATATTTAGCGTTTTGTGCCAGGTTAGAGGGCTTCAACGGTGCCAATAGTGCACAATGGTTGGAATTGGTGTCAGCATTGCCTTACTGGAAGCCGGATTGCCTTGACTTTCCCGGCAAAGATGGTTAAATCATCTAATATTAAAACTATGCCGCAGCATCCCTGTAAATTGCGTGTGAGCTTGCGGCTCTCCCTGAGGGGAATCATGGCTGTTATTCCCAAGGACCCGTTGGACTGGCTGACGCTGTTCCGTCAACAGATTGACGAAATTTTTAATTACCTCTCTACTTTGCAAGGGAAAGATGAGCGTGGTGAACATGAATATTCACCATTTGTAGATATCTATGAAACTGCCGATAGGTTTATGGTGGAATACGAACTCCCCGGGTTTGAGCCAGAGGACCTGCGGGTCAGCATCTGCTGCAACATGCTGGTGGTGGAAGGGATCAAGAGGGATGCCGACCGCTGTCAGTCTGGGAACTATATCTGTCTGGAGAGGCATTTCGGCAGATTTTGCCGGGCGGTGGAGATCCCACCTGCTGTTGATAGCAAGAGCGTAACTGCCCGCTACGAAAAGGGGGTGTTGCAGGTCTCACTCCCCTGGCTGCAGGACAAAGGGAGCATTATCAGGAATATACCGATTGCGCAAGGAGATTCAGATGGAAAACAGACCTGAGACCGAAGAGTTGAAAATACCAGAAGTTCTGCCCCTGTTGCCGGTACGGGACGTAGTGGTCTACCCCTATATGATTCTCCCTCTCTTTGTCGGCCGGGAGATATCCATTGCTGCTGTTGACAATGCCTTGTCTCATGACCGGTTGATCTTCCTCGCCACCCAGAAGGATGTCAGTGATGAAGATCCCACTCCTGACTCCATTTATGAGGTTGGCACCGTGGCAATGATCATGCGGATGCTGAAGCTCCCCGACGGCCGGGTAAAGATCCTTGTGCAGGGTTTGACCAAGGGGAGAATAACAGCCTATGAAGGGGAGAAGCCCTTTTATTCGGTGCGCATAGCACGCATTACCGAACCTGTCGAAGCAGAAAGTTCGCTGGAGACTGAAGCCCTGATGCGCACCGTCAAGGAGCAGCTGGCGAAGATAATCTCCCTGGGCAAGGTCATCTCTCCGGAGGTGATGGTGATCCTTGAGAATATGCAGGAGCCAGGTAGCCTCTCTGACCTGGTGGCGAGCAATATCGGTCTGAAGGTTGAGGAGGCCCAGCGCCTGCTGGAGATAATCGATCCGCTGGAGCGGTTGAAGAAGGTGAATGAACTCCTTAACAAGGAGTATGAGCTGCTCAACATGCAGGCCAGAATCCAGTCTGCTGCCAAAGAGGAGATGGGAAAGAGCCAGCGGGAGTATTTTCTCCGCGAACAACTCCGCGCGATCCAGCAGGAGTTGGGGGAGACCGATGCCCGGGCCGAGGAGATCAATGAACTGCGCAAGGCGATAGAGAGCTCCAAAATGCCGCCGCAGGTGGAGAAGGAAGCGCTCAAGCAGCTGGGCCGACTGGAGCAGATGCATCCTGACGCTGCTGAATCAGGGATGTTGCGAACCTTTCTCGACTGGATGGTGGAACTCCCCTGGAGCAAGTCGACCAAGGATTCTCTGGAGATCAAGCGGGCCAAGGAGATTCTCGACGAGGACCATTACTATCTGGAGAAGATCAAAGAACGTATCCTCGAGTATCTGGCAGTGCGGAAACTGAAAAAGAAGATGAAGGGGCCGATACTCTGTTTCGTCGGCCCGCCGGGTGTCGGCAAAACCTCGCTGGGGAAATCGATAGCCAGGGCGATGGGGCGCAAGTTCGTCCGTATTTCGCTGGGTGGCGTCCGGGATGAGGCTGAGATCCGTGGACATCGCCGTACCTATGTCGGTGCGTTGCCCGGGCGGATACTCCAGGGGCTCAAGCAGGCCGGTTCCAACAATCCGGTCTTCATGCTCGACGAGCTGGACAAGATCGGTGCTGATTTCCGTGGCGACCCTTCATCGGCATTGCTGGAGGTACTCGATCCGGAACAGAACCACACTTTTTCGGACCACTACATAAACCTCCCCTTCAACCTCTCCAATGTTATGTTCATTGCCACGGCCAACCAGATCGATCCGGTGCCGGGTCCATTGCAGGACCGCATGGAGGTGATCAATCTCTCCGGCTACATGGAAGAGGAGAAGCTGCAGATCGCCAAGCGTTATCTGGTGCCGCGACAGATCAAGGAGAACGGCATCACCGAGAAGATACTGACCTTTTCTGATGAGGCGATCAAGACCATAATCGGCAAATATACCCGCGAGGCTGGTCTGCGCAACCTAGAACGGGAGATCGGCAGTATCTGTCGCAAGGTGGCCCGCAAGGTGGCGGAAGGGGAGAAGCGGCACTATCCCATCAGTGCTTCTACTGTGGCCAAATATCTCGGTCCCCCCCGGTTTCTCCGCGAAGAGGAGATGGAGAAGAACGAAGTCGGCGTCGTCACCGGTCTGGCCTGGACTCCGGTAGGTGGTGAAGTACTTTACGTGGAAGCGACCATCATGCAGGGGAAGGGTGGGCTGACACTCACCGGCCAACTGGGGGATGTGATGAAAGAGTCGGTGCAGGCAGCTCTCTCTTATATCCGCTCCAGGGAGAAGGATTTCCGTCTGCCGGACGATTTTTTCCATAACATGGAGATACATATCCATGTGCCGGCGGGCGCTATCCCCAAAGATGGCCCATCGGCCGGAGTCACCATGGCCACAGCCCTGGTATCGGCGCTGACCAGAATACCGGTCCGCAAGGATGTTGCCATGACTGGCGAGATAACCCTGCGCGGCAAGGTCCTCCCTATCGGCGGGCTGAAGGAGAAGATGCTGGCGGCAATCCGGGCCGGAGTCACCACAATTATCATCCCGGAACAGAACCGGAAGGATCTGGTGGAAATCCCCCGGCATATTCTGAAAAAGGTCGATATCGTCTCGGTCAAGACTATTGATGAAGTGCTCAAGGTGGCCCTGGAGAAGTATCCACCCCCCTCGCCGGGAAGGGATAAGCCGGCGACAGTAAAAGGGAAATCTACCCCTGCCCGCGTTTTGGTGACGTCGCGTAAAGGGGTGCTGGCCGGGGCCAAGGGGTGAAACTGGGAGAACTGGGAGAGTTCGGCCTTATCGAGCGTATCGCTGCCCGGGTTGCCCCGCAAAGATCTGTAAAGAGAGGTATCGGTGACGATGCTGCGGTAATCGAGCCGACCGCAAAGAGACAGACTCTTCTCTCCACTGATATGCTGGTGGAGGGGGTTCATTTTGACCTCTCTTACGGTGATCCGGTACTCCTTGGTCGCAAAGCCCTGGCCGTGAATATCTCCGATATCGCTGCAATGGGTGGGGAGTCGCGCCAGTTTCTGCTTGGTTTGGCGATCCCGCGGAGTATGCCGGTGGAAGTCATCGACGGTTTCCTGGACGGCCTCCTTGGCATGGCTGCCGAGCACGACTTGGCGCTGATCGGTGGCGATACCTGTGCGTCGCCAGGTGGATTGGTGATCTCTGTCACCATCATCGGTGAACAGCAGGGAGAACTGGTGGTGACCCGCTCTGGAGCGCTCCCCGGTGATCTGGTCTGCGTAACCGGGACGTTAGGTGATGCTGCATTGGGGTTAAAGCTGCTGCAACAGGGGGTTACCCAGGGGATGGCGGTCAAACGCCAACTCGATCCTCGGCCGCGGGCCCGTGAGGGGGTGGCATTGGCTTCTGCCGGTCTTGCCAGCGCTATGATCGATCTGAGTGATGGATTACTGGCAGATTTAGGCCACATTCTGGAGAAATCAAGGGTCGGGGGACGACTTGAACTCGATAAGCTCCCTGTTTCTGCTGAACTGCGCCAGGCGGTTGGTATTCATGCGATAGACCCTTATGAACTGGCACTGGCCGGAGGGGAAGATTATGAACTGCTCTTTACCGTTACGCCTGGCCGGCTTGCTGAGGCGACAGCAGCTCTGCAGGCATGCGATGCTGGATGCACAGTAATCGGGGTAATTGACGATAGCAAAGTTCTGAAAATATTTACAGCTGAGGGTAAAGAGTATCTGCCAAAGGATCGCGGATATGACCATTTTACCCCGGCAGATTGACTTGTTGCGTGATATTTGCTATAAAATCAGCTGATTTAACCCCGTTGATGCCAGGAAGGGGTTGCATGACCCATCAGAAAACTATCCTAAACTGTCAGGAGCTGGCTGTCCCACCGGGGGGCCTGTATAGCAGCGCCTCTAAGCTGCTGGATGGTAACCTCTCCGGAGAACTGCAGCGCCATGGGGAATGACTCTTCAGCTATTGCAACCCTGCCGCGCGGTACTCCTGATATTGCCGACGCTACCTTTCAAAAGATTGCTTCTTTTCTCAAGGGGAGTCGTGGGATCAGCATCGGCTGTTACAAGGACAAGTGCATCAAACGGCGGATTGCCATAAGGATACGGGCGACCCATTGTATTTCTGCCGAGGAATATTATGAACTGGTGGAGCATGATGTTACGGAGCTAGAACGGCTGGTCAAGGTCCTGACGATCCATGTCAGCCAGTTTTTCCGTAACGCCCCTACCTTTGCCAAGCTGCAAGATGAGATATTCCCCTATCTGTTTCGCCAGAGGTGTATGGCCCGGGCAAATGGATTGCGGATCTGGAGCGTAGGCTGTGCAAGCGGCGAAGAGCCGTATAGTATCGCCCTGTTGCTGAAAGAATACTTTGCTGCTGAACTGGAGAGTGTCGGCGCTGCCATCCTGGCGTCTGACATCGATGCCGGGATTCTTGCCCTGGCAAAGCTGGGGCTGTTTGCAGAAGACCGGATCCAGGATGTCCCGGATAAGATCATGAGACGATGGTTCAGTAATAACAGCGGCAAATTTCAATTGGCGCAGGAGATCATCTCCATGGTTACATTCAGACAGAGCGACATATTTGATGTTTCTTCCTACGAAGAACAGGATCTGATCCTCTGTCGCAATGTACTGATATATTTCGAGCGGAATCAGCAGGAGATTATATTGAACAGTTTTGCCGATGCATTGCATGGTGGCGGGGTGCTGGTGCTTGGCAAGTCTGAGACGCTGGTCGGGGATACGCGCCGCCGATTTCAGACAATATGCCCGGTGGAACGGATCTATCGCGTTGCCTAGAGAACTGTAATCATTATCTGGAAAAGGAGTTACCAAATGCATATCCCCATAGGTTATAAATTTATCCTGGGATTTATGGTGGTGGTGGCCGCTGTCGCTTTTGTCCCTCACGGCATAAAACAGCTCGGTTACGCGCAGGAGTTCACCAATATCCTGACCTATGTGGTGGCGATGACCATCGGGCTGGTACTGGGCTGGTTCTTTTCCAAGAGTTTCACCAAGAATATTACCCGTCTTACCGATTCGGCTGAAGCGATCAGTCAGGGAGACCTGACCAAGGATGTGGCAATCAAGGAGTCCCGCTTTCCTGATGAAACCAATGACATGGCGGTATCGATCAATCGGATGGTGGAGAGCCTGCGGGAGCTGGTGAGCCATATCCGGGAAACCTCAGGGAAGGTGTCGGAATCATCGCGTACCATCTCCTCTTCAGCACTTGAAATCAACGCCTCTACCGAAGAGGTGGCACAGGCCATCGAGTCGATCTCCCGCGGGGCTGAAAGCCAGGCAGAGATGGTGGGGAAAAGTTCCAAGATCATCCATGAAATGGCTATCTCGGTAGAATTGGTGGCCAAACGGGCCAAAGAGGCATCTCGCGCAGCCCGGGATACAAGCCTTACGGCGCAGCGGGGTGGAGACCTGGCCAACGATTCACTGGCGCGGATGAAACTCTTCTTCGAGAATATCGAGCAGACCAGCCGCCAGTTCACCGACCTGAACAAAAAGCTGCAGCAGGTCGGGAAAATGGCAGACTTCATCAGCGATATTGCCCGGCAGACCAACCTGCTGGCCCTTAATGCCTCCATTGAAGCGGCCCGTGCCGGTGAATACGGCAAAGGTTTCGCCGTGGTGGCCGAAGAAGTGCGCAAGCTTGCCGATGGTACCGGCAAATCAGCTTCTGATATCGTAGAGCTGATAGGGATGATCAAGGAGGAGAGCCGCCGGGTCCATGATACCTTTACCGAGAGTACCAGGCAGATCAGTGACGGCAAACAGAATATTGATACCACTGCCGCCTCATTCAAGGAGATCCTGACCACGGTTGTAGAGACCGAGCGGAAGGCGAACAGCATTGCCGATCTTTCGCAGATGCAGACCGAGGGAGCGGAAAAGATGGTCAAGGCTATTGATGAGATAGCCAAGGTCGCTGAAGATAACGCTGCATCCACCGAGCAGGTCTCGGCTGCCACAGAAGAGCAGTCGGCAGCGATGCAGGAGATGGTCCATGCCACCCAGGAGCTGACGAAACTTGCCGAAGAGCTGCTGCAGATAGTGGAACGGTTCAAGCTTAATTCCGATGAGCCGCCGCCGGCATGAAAGAGAATCGTCGCTTTATCATTTTCGGCTCCCAGGGGGCGAGATATGCGCTCCCCCTCCAGGATGTTGCGGAAGTCATGGAGCCGCCGCTTATTTACCCTATCCCTCGTGCCCCGCAATATTTTGCCGGTGCCATTAACTTCCATGGTGGTATCGTTTCACTGGTGGATCTGGCGGCACTCCTTGAAACGGAGAATTTCAGCGAAGGGGGGAAGATACTTGTCCTCGACCGGAGAATCGCCAATCTTGCCTTTCGCGTGGAGAGCGTGCAGACTATTATCTCTGCTGATGCGGTTTTAGAGGAAGATATCGCGCAAGACGAAATGTCTGCCAAGCTGTTGATCCTTGCTGATGGGACGGTAAAGCTCCTGAATCTCGATGCTGTATTGGATAAACTGGAAGGAGTAATCGGTGCATTTGGCTGATTATATTGATATGTCTGTTTTATGCCCAGTTTTGCCACTAGTTTGCGAAACAGGCAGCAGAGTGGCGGAGAACTGATATGGACATGTCCCAGTACCGGGAGCTGTTTATATCCGAGGCCAGAGAGCATGTGCGCTCGATCAGTGGGCTGGTTGTCGCTCTGGAAAAGGATAGCGGCAATCGGGAGACCATGGATTCGCTCTTCCGTGTGGCACATTCAGTAAAAGGGATGGCGGCGGCCATGGATTTCGGGGCAATTGCCGAGCTCTCCCACAAGATAGAAGATCTGATGGACAAAGTGCGCAAGGGGGAGTTACCTCTTGACGCAGGGGTGACAGACCTTCTGCTGGAAGGCGCAGACCTGCTCGATGCGATGATTACCGATGTGGAGAACGGAGCTACATCATCGCGGGATGTAAGTGATCTGGTCAAACGGTTGGTCAGTTATGAACCGGGCCGGCAGCCAGAACCGGCTGAAGCGCCAGCCAAAGCTGCAGAGTCGCTGCAGGTTGCCGAGCCGCAATCAGCAACTGCAGTCAAACACCCTGGTCGTCGTGAAGCAGCAGAGACTGTACATACTGTCCGGGTTAAGACCGAGGTGCTCGACAATCTTATCAACACCACCGGGGAGTTGATAACCACCAAACACCGGCTTATGAGCATCGGCAGGGAGGTGGCGACCCCGGCTCTCCTAGAAGCGCTGGCTGAGTTGACCAGGTTGTTGCGGGAGTTGCAGAATGAGGTGATGAACGTCCGCCTGATGCCTTTTTCGGTAATTACCGACCGATTCCCCAGGGTGGTGCGGGATCTGGCAAAAAAAAGCGGTAAAGAGGTGACATTCGAGATCGTTGGCAAGGAGATCGAACTTGACCGGGGGATTCTTGAGGAGCTTTCTGATCCGCTCATCCATATTCTCCGTAATGCTGTCGATCATGGTCTGGAAACCCAGGCTGAGCGGATTGCCGCAGGTAAAGCTGGCAAAGGGAAGGTGAGGCTTCAGGTCAAGAGGGAGAAGGATTTTGTCGTGGTCATGGTCGAAGACGACGGCAAGGGGATGGATCCGGTCAAGCTGATCGCTTCGGCAGTAAAGAAAGGTCTGCTCAGGCAGGAAGAAGCCAGGCTGATGTCCCCTAAGGACGCATACATGCTGACCTGTCTCCCCGGATTTTCCACTGCCGAGCAGGTGACCGATATATCGGGGCGTGGGGTTGGCATGGATGCTGTCAGATCTTCGATCCAGGAGCTTGGGGGGAGTCTTACTATCGAGTCAGAGGTGGGGATGGGGAGCAGAATAATTCTCAGGCTCCCTTTGACTGTGGCCATTTTCAATGTTCTGCTAGCAGGCTGCGCAAAATATACTGTAGCAGTGCCGGTCACGGCTGTGCAGCGAACAGTAGAATTGCGACGTAATCTTATCTCCAGTCGAGGCAAACAGAAGGTTTTCCAGCTGGATGGTGAAACCGTCCCGCTGCTAAGTCTGAACCGGATATTCGGCCAACCGGTAACCCCATTTACCAATGATGTCATCCCGGTGTTTGTCAGCGAAATCAAAGGGACTAAGGTAGGTCTCGTGGTGGACCGTTTTCTGGGCCAGCAGGAGGTATATATGAAACCGCTCGGCCGGCCGCTGGCGAAACTTAAAGGGATAGCCGGCGGGGTTATACAGGGTGGCGGTGAAGTGGTATTTATTCTGGATGTCGCAAACCTGCTCTGATTGCGATGGGAAAGGGAATATGATGGGGGTATGGGATTTGACTGACGAGCAGCTCGATGCGCTGCGCGAGGTCAGTAATATCGGAATGGGACATGCTGCGACTGCCCTGTCGCAGTTGATGGGGCGGACTATCTATCTTAATGTACCCAAGGTGCATCTTCTGGAGATTTCCCAGGTCCCCGATATTCTTGGCGGGGCAGAGCATCTGGTAGTAGGGATATATCTGCAGATTTTAGGCAATGCCCGCGGCAATATCCTGATGGTATTCCCCCGGGAAAACGCGGTCAGAATGCTGGAGAGACTGCTTGGCAAAGGGGGGGGGAGAGGCGCTATCCTCACCGAAATGGAGGTCTCCGCCCTCAAGGAGGTGGGGAATATCCTTGCTTCGGCCTATCTGAGCGCCTTGAGCAACCTGTTGAAGATGAGCCTTATCCCGTCAGTGCCGCTCCTCTCCTTTGACATGGCCGGGGCAGTGGTTGATTACGTGCTGGTGGATCTGGGTGAGGTGGGGGATAGTTCACTTGTCATAGAGACCGAATTCGCCGGTGAAGATGCGCGCATCAGCGGTCACTTCTTCCTCTTGCCAGACCCGCCGTCATTGCAGGTCATACTGAAGAGTATCGGTGTGATAGATGGTTGAAATCGTCTCGGTCGGAATATCTGAATATAAAATTGCATCTGCCCCGACCATACTCGCATCTTATGGGCTCGGTTCTTGCGTCGCAATTGCTTTGTATGATCCGGATAGACATCTGGGGGGGCTTGCGCATACCCTGCTGCCGACCCGCCCTGCAGGGGTCAGACATGGGCCGGAATCTGCAAAATATACTGATGAAGCTATAGATATCATGGTATTGGCGCTGCTTGAAAACGGTTGCACGGCTGACCGACTTATGGCAAAATTGGCCGGTGGTGCCAGTATGTTTGACCCGCTCTACAAATCTTTTCGCGGCGAAATAGGTGAGCGTAATGTGGCATCTGCCAAGATCGGCTTGGCAAAACACGGTATTTCTCTCCTGGGTGAAGATACCGGAAACAGCTATGGCCGGACAGTAGAATTCCACTTGTCTACCGGATCATTGTTGATTAAAGCTATGCAAGGACCGGGCAAGACGCTTTAGATGGCGGGTCATGATTCCCCCCCCGCTCTCATGGCGATATAAAAGAAGCAGAAGAAGATTTGGCCCGACACAGTATAAGTAGCCATCCAAGGGAGGCTGGTATGAAACAGTTTAAGCTGATAATGCTGATGCTGTTCGCATTCGGGGCAGTAACTGCCCAGGCAGCTCCAATGCAGGCGGTTAACGTTGGTCTCAATGATGTCATCGAAGCGGTTGAAACGCCGTTCAAGCCTGATCGTACCGGTATAACGCCGCTCACTGATGTAACGGCATATTTTTTCCAGCGCTCGACCATCGCAGAAAAAAAGCGCGAATTCAGGGCTGATGGGCAGATGTATTTCAGACCGGCGACCAGCAGGTCGCCACTGATGTTCCGCTTTGAATACTTTCGCCCCACCAGGCATCAGATCGTCTCTGACGGGAAGACGCTCTGGACTTATCTGCCAGAGAACCGGCAGGTTATTCAGAGCGACATAAGCTTTTTTTTCAATCAGATGAATTATGATCCTGTGCAGAACCGACCGGTCAATTTTCTCCAGGGGATGGCCCGCATCTCCAAGGATTTCCAGATCACTTTCTCTCCGCAAGGTCGTGACGTGGCAGGGAACTTTGTCCTTGAACTGATGCCGCGACGCTCTATGGAGACCATCCGGCAGATGTTCATTGTGGTTAATCGTGATGCGGTATTGCGAAACAGCTATCAGAAGCAGGGGACTAATTACTCGCTTAATCTGGCAAGCCAGGCTTCGCTACTCTTCCCGATATTGTCGACAACAGTCTATGACCATCAGGGTAATGTGACGACCATGGAGTTTACCAACGTCTTCACCAATACACGACTTAGTGACAGTCTTTTTAACTTTATGATCCCGGGCGGGGTACAGGTGGTAAAACCTTCGACCGGACGGTGATCAGGATTTCTGCTGCAGACACAGTGCAGCTGTTCTGGATTTAAAAGGCGACAGGGCGGATATTGTCGCCTTTCCATTTTTTCTCTGGGGGATACGTGGCAAAGGAGATTATATGAGACGATGGAGTGTGATCGTAATGATAGCCGCCATGACAGCAATGTTATGGATTCCAATGGCTGGCGCTGCAGATGTCAAGGAGGTCGTGGCAACACTCGAGAAGGGGTATCAGCAGTTGGCGGATATGCAGGCCGATTTCAGCCAGCGGACGACGATTGCCGCAATGAAGAGGGAGGAGCGTGGGGCTGGCGAGGTATTCCTGAAGAAGCCTGCCTCTGCTGCTGCCATGTTCCGCTTCAACTATAGCAAGCCGAAGCAACAGATTGTCGCCAATGGCAAGACGCTCTGGTACTATCTCCCTGACAACAAGCAGGTAATGGTAGGTGATGTGAGCGGCATGTTCGAAGGTGGCAACGGCATAGCGCTCAGCTATCTTACCGGCATGGGGAGTGTCTCCCGCGACTTTACGGTGACCTTCAGCGGCACCGGGCGGGACAAGCAGGGGGACTATCTGCTTGAACTGGTACCGCGGAAAAAGAGCCAGGCTATGACCAAACTGCTGCTGACGATTTCTGCCAAGGCTGTTGAGCAGTATCAGGCAAACGGCCAGATCGAGGAGCCGTTTCCGATTCTTGCCTCGGTACTCTTTGACCCGATGGGGAACCAGACCCGCATCGAGTTCAGCAAGATCAAGGTCAACAAGGGGATTGGCAACGATCGTTTCAATTTTAAGGTGCCGAAAGGTGTCGAGGTTATCAAAACTAAATGAGGCAGGTGGAGGTCAGGGGGGAATATGCCATCTTTTGATATCGTTTCCAAGGTGGAGATGCAGGAGGTTGACAATGCGGTCAATCAGACCATTAAAGAGATCGGCCAGCGTTATGACTTCAAGGGGGCAAAGTGCGAGGTTACCCTGGAAAATGATGCTATCAAGCTGATTGCCAGTGATGATTTCCGGCTTAAAGCAATAGTCGATATCCTTCAGTCAAAGTTCGTTAAAAGGGGGATATCTCTCAAGGCGATGCAGTACGGTAAGGTGGAGCCTGCCTCCGGCGGTCTGGTACGGCAGATGATAACCATCCAGCAGGGGATATCCAAGGAGAAGGGGAAGGATATCAATCTGCTGGTCAAGGAGAGCAAACTCAAGGTGCAGAGCCAGATTCAGGACGATCAGGTGCGGGTGACCGGCAAGAATATCGATGACCTGCAGGAGATGATCAAAATCCTGAAGAGTAAGGAGATGGGGATAGAATTACAATTTGTGAATTTCAGGTCGTGAGGTGATTTTGAGTGAATTAGTTAAGGAAAAAGTTAGTCTGGTAAGTCTTGGCTGTCCCAAAAACCTGGTGGATGCCGAAGTGATGCTCGGTTATCTGGCCCGAGAAGGTTATGAGGTCACCACAGATGAGCATGATGCCGACATCATAATCGTCAATACCTGCTCGTTCATAAAGGAGGCAAAGCAGGAGAGCGTCGATACCATCCTTGACCTGGCCGACCGGAAGCATGACGGTCGCTGCAGGTTGCTGGTTGTCACCGGCTGCCTACCGCAACGCTATCAGGAAGAGCTGGCCAGGGAGTTGCCGGAAGTCGATATTTTTGTCGGTACCGGGGATTATCCAAGGATCGCCGAGATAATTGCCGAGAAAAAAAATGGAACCGGCCAGCTCAGCTATACTGGCGATCCGAACTTTCTCTACGATGGCGATCTCCCCAGGCTTAAATCCTCCCCCTACTATTCCGCCTATCTGAAGATTGCCGAAGGGTGTTCGAACTGCTGTTCATATTGCGTCATACCGTCGCTACGTGGTTCGTTCCGCTCCCGACCGCTGGCCAGGTTGCTGGAGGAGGCAAGGCAGTTGGTCGATAACGGGGTGAAGGAGCTGAACCTCATTGCCCAGGATATAACCGGCTATGGTCGCGACCTGGCAGACGGCTCAACTCTGGAAATATTGATCAGGGAGTTGGCAAAACTGGCCGGGTTGGAATGGATCAGGCTCCTGTATGCATACCCGGACGGAATTACTGAGTCACTTATTGAACTGATAAAAAACGAGCCGAAGGTCTGTAAATATCTCGATGTGCCGTTGCAGCATATAAGTGATCAGATCCTGAGCAGAATGAACCGGCGCAGCAATGAGGCGCAGATCAGGGGGCTGATAACCAGGCTGCGGCAGGAGGTGCCGGAGATCGCATTACGTACCTCGCTCATAGTAGGTTTCCCCGGTGAATCCGAGGATGATTTCCGGAAACTGCTACACTTTGTCGAAGATACCCAGTTTGATCGGCTCGGAGTCTTCTGCTACTCCAGGGAAGAGGGGACCTCTGCAGCGGATATGCCGGAGCAGGTCTCCGAGAGGCTGAAACGGGAACGGCACAAGAAACTGATGCGAGCCCAGGCGCGAGTCTCTTTCAAACGCAATCGCCGCCTTATTGATACGCTGGAACAGGTCATTGTCGAAGGCTTCAGCGAAGAGACCGAACTGCTTCTCAAGGGGAGATCATCCCGACAGGCCCCGGACATAGATGGCCAGGTCTACATAACTTCCGGTGAGGCAAAAATCGGAGATATAGTAACCCTGCGGATAACAGACTCATCTGACTACGACCTGATTGGTGAAATGGTATCCTGATTGTGCTGCCATAGTTTAGCGGGGAATGCTTTTCCCTTGACAAAAGGGTAAATTTAGATAATATTGCACCGCCCTGAGCGGTGGAATTTGACGAAACGGAGTATTGATTAATGGCAAAAAAAGTGAATGAGATGAAATCGATCCTTCTGAAAATGAAGGATGATACCTTGCATGAGATAAACAAGGCGATGAAGAGCGGTTCCGACATCCAGACCGGCGAGCCGAGTGGCGATATTTATGATCAGGCTTCTTCGGAACGTGATCGTGAGCTTGGCCTGTTGCTTGGCGACCGGGAGAGGGAGAAACTGCGTAATATCGACGATGCACTGCTGCGGATAGACGAAGGAGAATACGGTATCTGCGAGGAGTGTGAGGAGGATATACCGATAGGCCGGCTCAAGGTGGTACCGTTTGCCCGTTTCTGCGTCAAGTGCAAAGCAGATATCGAAAAGCAGCAGGCCCAGACCAAACGTTTCGAAGAAGACCGGGTCTATCGGGAGATCGCCATCGGCGAAGAGGAAGAGGGGTAGATGTTTCAAGCAGCAATTAATTGAATCATAAAGGGCGCCAGCGGTTCTGGGCGCCCTCTTTTGCTTTTACCGCCCTAAAAGCCGGGCATATTCAGCCAGACTGATCCCGGTCTGCCAGTGACCGGTCAGTTTCCCCGTCATCGTCCCACCCCAGAAGAATAGCACAACCAGCACTGCAAACAACAGCCCCGGCACGACCACCTTCCGCCCGGTCAGTTTCATCGACAATGCCCCTTCCGCCCGGCAATGGCTGATACAACGCCAGCAGCCGATGCACTCCGGAGAGATGACCCGCTCCTGCGACATGACCGGTATGTATGAAGGACAGACCTGGGTGCAGACGCCGCAACTTACGCAGCACTTTATATCACGGGTGACCTTGACCGGTGAAAGACTGGATGCCACCCCCAACAATGCGCCATAGGGGCAGAGATAGCGGCAGAAGGGGTTGCGGAGCGGCAGGGAGAGAAGTAACAGCACGGTGATGACAGTGAGGGCCGATGGTGAGAGGTGGAGAAAGAAATCGAGCAGCTGTACGTCAGATATCTTATTGTAGTCAGAGTAGATGAAAGCCGATACCTGGTTGGTATCCATGGCCAGCAGGATGGTGTAGAGAAAAAAGAGCAGCCCCAGATACTTGATGCATCTTACCCCGCGGTCAAGCCAGAGAGGGAACTGATAGTTGCGGCGCAGCTGTTGGAAACCGCTCTTCCAGAACAGTTCTGACAGGGTCCCGACAGGGCATATCCAGGAGCAGAAGGAGCGCTTGAGCAGAAACGATACAGCGATTATGCTGAGTAGGATGACCAGTCCGGCCGGATGGACCTGGTTGATGCTTCCGCTAGTAAGCCAATCCCTGAGACTCAGCAGGGCAGAGATCGGCAGGAACCCTTCGATGCCATCGGGGCGCGGGACAAAAGCGCTGCTGCCGCCACTGCGGTAGTAGTGGACAAACCGGTAAAAAGCTATCCCAAGGTAGAGCATGAAGAGCAGAAAGCCCCATTGAATGGCGATACGGAGCGGCTGCATGAAGCGGTTACCCATAGAGCATCCTCATCTGGTATTACGGCAGTGAGCTGTCAGATTGTAGTGGATATCAATCCTTCTGGTTGTCATGTGACTTATTGTGACGCAATGTGCTGATACTCTAATACCATCGTAGTTTATGGAGGATGGTATTATGGAACCGATAGTGATATTTGCCCTGTTTCTGGTGTTATTCTGTTTTTTTATTGCTGCCATGGATAGCTATCGCGACAGGCGGCGGCGCAATCCTGTCCGGCTGCGGTTGAAGAGCAAGGCCGCTAGCCGAGGTCAAGCAGTGCGGGGTCGGCATCTTTGCGCAACAGGGGGTCGAGCAGGTGGCGTGGCTGGACGTTGGCCAATGCCCGTAAAAGACTCCGCTTGACATGAGGGTTCTCCTGCTCAAGTTCGGTCAGCAGCTTTTTCATCCTTTTGCGCTGCTGGTCAGCAACACCGCAGACCGGGCAACAGCAGCAGACCACCGGAAACCTTTTTTGGCGGGAGAACGAAATGATGTCCCGCTCTTCGACATATACCAAAGGCCTGATCACCGTTGTCTGGCCGTTGTCTGCCAGCATGCTCGGCGCCATGGCTTTCAATGAACCGACAAAAAACTGGTTCAGCAGCAGGGTCTCGATGAAGTCGTCCAGATGGTGGCCAAGTGCCAGTTTGTTGCAGTTGAAGCGCTGTGCCAGGGTATAGAGCACCCCTCTCTTCAGCCGGGCGCAGATGGAACAGTAGGATGAACCGGGGCGGCGTTTAGCTTCGATGATAGCATAATGGTCGGTCTTTTCCAGGTGGTGGGTGAAGCCCTTCTCCTGCAGATATTCGCTGATAATGTCGGTGCGGAAACCGGGATAGCCGGAGTCGACAGTCAAGACCACCAGTTCGTATTTTACCGGGGCGCGTCGTTGCAGTTCTGCCAGCATGTGCAACATGGTATAGGAGTCTTTGCCGCCTGAAACCGCCACGCCGATCCGGTCACCATTCTCGATCAGAGCAAAATCGGCGATCGCTCGGCCGACGCCGTTCTTTATTTTTTTGTAAAGTTTGTCCTTGGTCACAGTCTTGGGTCTCAGCGAAAGAGTAACGGAAAGCCCGCCAGCAAGTCAAGGATAACCCTGCTTTATTATCAGTTTTCCTGGCAGTGATATATACCCTATTGCATAAATAAGACTGTTTTGGTATTATTTGTCGAATAGTAATCAAGTTACATATAAGGAGCGGATTTACCATGAACGATGTGATAGAAATTCACCCCGGCATATCCTGGATCGGCGCCATTGACCCGGAATTGCGGGTATTTGACGATCTCTTCCCGACCGCATTCGGGACCACCTATAACTCCTATCTCATCAAGGGGAATGATAAAATTGCCATTATCGACACGGTGAAAGGGAAGCGGGGGGAGGAGTTTCTGGCCAAGGTCAAAAAACTGGTCGATCCGGCCGAGGTGGACTATATAGTCGCCAATCATACCGAACCGGACCATTCCGGTTCCCTTGCCTTGATGCTGCAGCACTGTCCGAAGGCGATCGTGGTTTCGACCCAGGCAGCCAATACCTTTTTGAAAAACCAGCTGCACAAGGAATTTCAGGCCCATGTCATCAAGGATGGCGAGGTGCTCGACCTTGGTGGCAAGCGGCTCCGCTTCATAGTCGCGCCATTTCTCCACTGGCCTGACACCATGTTCACCATGGAGGAGGAGAGCGCTACGCTCTTCACCTGCGATGCCTTTGGTTCCCATTACAGCGGCGATTCGCTCTTTGCCGATGAACTCCCCGATTTTACCGGCGAGACTAAGTTTTACTTTGACTGCATCATCCGGCCATTCAAGGACAAGGTGCTCTCTGCCATAGCCAAGATAAAGGGGGAGAAGATCGCCACTTTATGCCCTTCCCATGGTCCTGTCTACCGTCAGGATACATGGCAGCCGATCGATCTTTACGAGGCCTGGAGCCAGCCTCCGGTCAATGGGAAAAAGGTCTCCATCTTCTATATATCCCCTCACGGGAATACCGAGAAGATGGCACAGGCCGTTGCCAAGGGGGGCTCGCTCCCCGGGGTCGAGGTTGCGGCTTACCATATTAACACCCTTACCAGTAATGAACTCCGGGACCGGCTGGAAGAGGCTGATGCCCTGATATTCGGCATCCCGACGATCAATCGGGATATCCCCAAACCGATGTGGGATGTCCTTGCCTATCTCTCCACGGTTCGTCTGAAGGCGACCGTCGGTGGCCTGTTCGGCAGCTACGGCTGGAGTGGTGAGGCGTGCAAGATGGCCGAAGAGAGGCTCAAAGGGCTCAATATCAAATTACCGACCCCCTTTGTGCGGGCTCAATTTACCCCCCGACCCGAGGCATTCGCCCAGTGCGAAGAGCTTGGCCGCTCGATAGCCGAGGAGATATTGAAAAAGTAGTAAATGTAGTGCAATTACTCCTTTGTCGTAGCAAATTATGCTTGACTTAACATGACGTGATGTATAATTTAGCGTTAATTAATGGACATTGACTAATTCCAGGACGGTTCGGATGATTAATCACCAACTGGTTATATCGTAGCAATACTATAGCCGCTCCATTCAGCAAACAGCTGACTAGAGCGGCTTTTTTATTTCCGGAAAGACTCAAGGAGAGAGTATGAACAAGAGGTTACCATGGATAGTATTTGTCTTAATGACACTTCTCTGTGCTGCCGGATTTACCAGCGCAGCAGGTACTTCGGAGGAAGATGCCTCGGGCCGCACCCTCTGGGTCGGCACCAAGAAGTCACTCTCTGCTTTAGCTGTTACCACTGGACAAACTCTGCGCAAGCTCCCTGTCGACCATCTGACTGATATTGCAGTCGATAGTCAGCGTCAAGTTGTCTGGGTCGGTTCGGCAGTTGCAGTGGTCAAATTCGGTTTCGATGGGAAGGAGCTGTCCCGCTATCCGCTCCATAACAACAAAGGAGATAGCGATAAAGCTGGCAACAGGTTTAAAAAGGAGAGCGGCTGCGATATTCGCAAGGAGAAGCAGAAGGAGTGCCCGGAGAGTTGTAGCAAAAGCTTAGTCCTCCTGGCACTCGATACGACCGACGGTTCACTCTGGGTCGGAGGCAGAGGTGGAGTGCTGAAACTCTCTGCTGATAACCGTAAACTATTCAATTTAAACTACCGCGATGATGTCATCGCCCTGGCAGTCAATGCCAGCGACGGTTCCTGCTGGGT
>CAZYTM010000002.1:0-538554 GCA_964649725.1 uncultured Geobacteraceae bacterium
GGAGAAAACCTGGTTGTCAGCTTCAAATACGACCCGTTCGGTAGGAGAATCGAGAGGAAGGTCGAGAAGTACGAGCATGGCAGGGTAGAAGATGTCAAAAGTTACAGCTATCTCTACGACGACCAAGCGATAATCCTTGAATTCGAAACCAGTTTTGACGATGGCAGGAGAAAGACCAGGACCACTAAATACTTGCACGGCCCCGGCATTGACCAACCTTTATCGTTGCATAGGGAGAATGAGGTATACTACTATCATGCCGACGGCCTCGGCTCTGTTGTCGCGTTGACCGACAAGAGGCAGAAGGTGGTTGAGAGCTACAAATACGATTCATTCGGCAACCTGCGGCAGCATGAGCAGAATATCTTGCAGCCTTTTACCTATACGGGCAGGGAGTGGGACAGGGAGACGGGGCTGTACTACTATAGGGCAAGGTACTATGATTCGAGGGATGGGAGGTTAGTAAGTCGTGATCCTGCAGGATTTATTGATGGACTAAATCAATATAATTACACGTCAAACAATCCTGTAAATTTCACTGACCCAACTGGTCTATATAGAAGAGAAGTGCATTATGATTTAACATTTTTTGAGGCAATAAAAACAGGATTCTCTTTTGCTGAGGCTGCAGGAATTGCAAAAGCTAATCAAGCTGTTGACGATAATTGGAACACTTCCCCTGCCAATTCCCCTAATGGCACAAAATTACATTTTATGAAAAATGATGCAGCAAGAAATTTAATGTCATTGGCAATTTCATCGTGCGATTTCACAGTGTTTGGGATGGCTTTGCACTCTTTTCAAGATAGCTATTCACATGCTAGATATAATTGGCAAACTGGACATGTTCGAGATTGGGGGAGTAGGTCACCTGACATCTATAATAAAAGTAGCGTTAGAGATCAGGCAATGTTATCAAATACAGGAAGTTACATGTCTATATTTAGGAATAAATGTAACTGCAAAAACTAAATAATATTATATGTAATACTAATTTACTATATAACATTAATCACCTATGGGGTAACTGAATGGTACCATTAACTATTATTTTGCCTAGCTTATTACTGTTATTAATTATGCTTATAATGCCAAGTAAATCAAACTTCTGGGATTATTTATTTGAAATAAATGTAATATTTAATATCATTGCTGCAATAATTATTGCATTAAAAAGCTATGAAAAAGACAAACTCAAATCAATGCCATACTGGTATTTTTTGCTTGGTATTATATCTGTTATTTTTTGGTTCTTCATCCAAGGATATACAGAGTCAAATATATCAGTAGCTATTAAATTTGGCTTTGTAAAAGGGTTAATAGTAGGCTGTGTAATGTTTATAATTGGGTTAGTATTAACATATCTAATGAATCGAAAAATCTAGCTAGTCGATCGCAAATTCCAGAGGCATTATCCACAAAGGGAAGAATATTTGGTCAGGACTGGCATCTAGGTCAGTAGAGGGGGTCAGGGTCAGTAGAGGCGGTCAGCCCTTGACGGCCTGTTGCCTAAACCACTTTCTAGTTAAACAGAGACTTTTAGCTGTGGAATGACTCCGCATCGGTGAGCGCCAAGGGGACGTCAGTAACTTGTGTAAGTTAATCTATTTTCTCACGTTCGACCAAATATTTCTGCTATTTTTAGTAATCAGCAACAAGTCACATAACTTATCTACGCACCCACAGTCCCACCGAATCATGATTGAAACCCTATTTTCCGCTTCTTCGGCTCAGCCGGCGCCATCATCTGCCGGATGGCATCGAACACCAGTCTTCAAGACAAATTTGCTCACCGTAATTGGGATACCGGCACTTTTGGAGCAGATGAACACCCTAGTTGGTATGACAGTGTTACTGATATAAGAAATACACAAGCACTTTTCAATACAAAAGAATCGACATTAAATTATATATTAAAATTTAAACAAGCAATAGGATTGTAAGATAAATAGACTAAGGTGGTGTATTCATGAATATATATTGGAGCCCTTCGATAGAGATTGGTATATGCTCAATAGTAATTTGTTGGCTAGGTATTTATTATTTGGATAAACTTGATTACATGCAGCCAATTAAACGTTCATTTATTATATCTTTCTGTGGTATATCATCATTTATTGTATTTGTTATTGCTCACATATTAGCATTAAATATGTTTAGGAGTTCTGGTTATGATTCACAAACAATGCAGCTAATAAAATCCTTAGTTATATTTTCCATATTTTACTTAGTTGTTATATTCTTAAGGATAATTATTCGTGTAAATTATAAAGTTATTGTTTTCATAACCATTATGTTAATAGTTGTTTGGACAATTAATTCTATTTTATTCAACAGCGGGTTACCTCCTTACCGATGAAACAATATAGGTTCTATTAGTAATTGCACCACATGATGTAGCGGCTAATCTATTTCATCGAATGAAGTCCAATCATATTCCCCTCACTATCTATCGCCAGAGCTATAAATCCATACTCACCAATCGACCATTTCTCTCGCTGGATCTTGCCACCAGCGGCAAGGATACGGGCCGATTCAACTGCACAATCTTCACAACTGAAATAGATGATTGTGCTATTTCCGCCCGAATCCACCCCCTCCATTTTGACCAATGCACCACCAGCTCCCCATTTGCCCATCTCCATTGGGAATGCCCACAACTCTAATTCCGGGTTGTCCAGACGTACCAGTTGAAGTTGAAACACTGATTCATAAAAGGCTTTGGCTCTGCTGATGTCTTGCACATATATCTCAAACCAACAGCCGATATTTGTTTTTTCCATGACGGTTCTCCTCTTCAATAATGTGGTTTCCTATATATATTTTACTCCTCATTATTGGAATGGGAAGAGGGTTTTCTCCAATTCACCTTCCTTGCATGACTTCCCGTTCAAGCTGTTGCAGTCGCTTTATTTCGACCTGCAAGAAATTTTGCCCAAAAAAAAGAGGTTGGCTTATTTAGCCAACCTCCATGATCTGTTCTGGAGCGGGAAACGGGATTCGAACCCGCGACTTCAACCTTGGCAAGGTTGCACTCTACCACTGAGTTATTCCCGCACAACGAGCTTTTTTTTATAACAAATGAGACTATATGAGTCAACACTTTTTTCGCACATACTTATCCTGGCCGCATCAAATAGCCTGCAGCTGCCTGTCAGACGCCAGCGGATCAGCAACCACCAGGCCATCCCGCAGATATATGGTCCGGTCCGCATAGACGCAGTTCTCCGGGTTGTGGGTGACCATCACCACGGTCTGACCGTTCTCGTTGAGCCTGCGGAAGAGCCCCATCACCTCCAGGCTGGTGACAGAATCGAGGTTGCCGGTCGGCTCATCGGCATAGATGATCTTCGGCCGATTGACAATAGCCCTGGCTATGGCGACCCTCTCCTGTTCGCCGCCGGAAAGCTGATTCGGCAGACGCTTCGCCTTGCCACCCAGGCCGACCTGTTCAAGGGCTGCCAGAGCGGCATTCTCCTTCTCCTGTCGTTTCATCCTGGCTATGGCGAGCGGCAGCATGACATTTTCCAGCGCAGTAAGATACTGGATCAGATGAAACGACTGAAAGACAAAGCCGAAGTTGGCAGCGCGGAAATCGGCCAACTCTTCTCCTGGGAGTCCATAGATATTCTTCTCCGCTATCTTTACAGTTCCGCTGGTAGGCTGATTTATCCCCCCTAGAACCGCCAGCAGGGTGCTTTTACCGGACCCTGACTGCCCCATGATAGTGACGAATTCGCCGGCATCTATCGACAGGTCGATACCACGTAGTGCGGCAACCGATTCACTGCCGCTCAAATAGTGCTTGATCAGACTGTCTATCTCTATTAATGCCATATTCTCTCTTTCAAAGCGCGCGCAGCGCTTCCGTAGGATCGAGCCGGCTCGCTGTGAGTGCCGGATAAAGGCTGGCCAGCATCCCGACTACCACTGCCAGTCCTACTGAGCCGAAGGCCACCATGATATCCCAGACCACCCTGGCACTGTTCGCCTCTGCCATAAAGGGTAACGCCATCCTGGCCACCCCCATCCCGGCAAAATAGCCGAGCAGACCGGCCAGCAGACTGACCAGCAAAGCTTCCAGGAGGATTATCTGCATGATATGGCTCCTCCTGAAGCCGATCGCCCTGAAGACGCCGATCTCGACAGTCCGCTCGGCAACGCTCCCCATCATGGTGACAAAGACTATCAGTGAACCGATAAAGATCACCACCGCGGCGATCGCATAGGAGAAGCGACGAAACTGGTCGAGCGCCTGAAGCCTGGAGGCTACCACCTGCTGGATCGCCGACACCCTGGCGTCAGGGAGCTGTTCGGCGATCTGGGTGACCATATCACCAATCGGACAGCCGGAGCAGAGCGCTGCCACCTCCACCAGGGTGATCTTCCCTTTCTTCCCCAGCAGCGTCTGCGCCTTCTTCAGTCCGGCAAAGATCAAGGTATCATCCTGGGAACCGGTCTGGTCAAGGAGACCGGCGACCTTCAACTCCTCCCCATTGATAGTCAGCAGGTCACCAGGGAGCAGATTGAGGACTTTGGCTGCGTCACTGCCGAGCAGAAGCTCCTTATCCCCCTTCGGCTCATCACCAAATATCTTCCACCACTGCTTCATGCGGAGTTCCTGCTTGAAATCGACCCCTACCAGCAGCACCTCGCGACCAGCGATCTTAACCCCGCCAAGCACCTTCGGTGAGACCACCGAGACATTCTTACTGTTCTTGATGGCAGTGATGCGCGCCAGGTCAGATTCGCGTATCTCCCGCTGGTCAAAGGTGACCCCGCCAAGAGAGATGCCGCCATAATTCATGGCCAGATTCTGACTCATCGGCGTGATAAGGATATTGGCGCCGAATTCGTCCATCTTCCTTTCGATATCCCGGGACATGGAGCGGGTCAATGTGACCAGGGTGACGATAGTGGCGATGCCTACCAGCAGGCCGATGGTGAGATAGACCATCTTGGCCGTGCGGCGCCGGAGGTTGTTCAGGGCTATGGTATGTAGATGCATATATTTTCGGTGTCCTTCAAGCTATCAGTTATCAGAAAAATCGACTGCCAAGGCGCAACTCTTTGGCCTCAAGGAGGAGATTGTTACCATTCTCGCCATGGGGGAGATATGATGGGTTACAGCCGCCGGTAGCATTCGGCCCGATCTTGTTGATGGCGAATTTCATCTTGCAGTTACGACAGATCATCTTATCCTCCTGCTGGGCATACCCCTTCTTCTCCTTGTAACAGACATCACAGGAATCGAATGCGCTACGGACCTTGCCATCCCCACCCTTGACGATAAAGAATCTGATCTCCTTGCCATCGTCTGAATAGGAGAAGTAGTGGGCCTTGCCATCATTCACCCTGGCTAGCGGTATGGTCACCACGCCGTTCACCGCTTTCACCTTGTCGAACTTGCCGAAACCGGGGAGGGTGAAGGGGTACCCTGCCCCTGCGACCAGCAGCAAAGATACTACCACCAGCATTATTAACTTGCTCTTCATGCTCATTTCTCCTTCGCTCAATTTTCTCTATTATTTCTGCACACAACAGGCACAGCCGCTCTTTTTGCTGCCGGGCAGGCTCTCACTGCCATATCTGCTTTGGTACTCGGCGATCGGCACTACCCGGGTCAGACTGCTCCTGTAGCCGACAGCGGTCACTGCTGCGGCAAGCTTCTCCGCTGCCACCTGTTTCGAATCATATCCGACCGTGACCTCTCCTGCTGCCAGATCTACCTTTACGGCAGTGACCCCCGGTTCGGACCGGAGAGCCCTGGTTATCTTATCCGTGCAACTGCCGCAGGTCATACCGCTTGTCTGCAGGATCGCCACATTATCGGCGGCTCTGCCAAGCCGTACCGAAAAAGCGAAGAATATCAGCAGGCCGACCGCCAGGATAATCAGACAGGTATTTATTATTCTCTCATTGTGCAGCATCATCAGAGGACAACCTCATATATGTACATACTTTCCTGTTACAGCTGAAACCATCTATTTCAAGCTTCATACCAATCGTTATCTGGCGACCAACTACCTGATATCCTTGCAACAAGCAATTTCTATACAGGTCAGCTTGAATATTATCGAAGAATATTCTCCAGGGGACTGCACTATTTTCTACAGGAAGATCTTTACCCATAAAAAAAGGGGAGCGACTCTCCCCTTGATTCAATGCCAACTATCAAGCCATCTATTTCAACCTGCTATAGCATAACCATAGCTTGCAATATTACAGTAATTCAATATCTTATCGACAAATACTTCATCCGGTTTTCTATCTTCCGTGGATATGCCCATACTTACCAACATATAGCCGTATCGGCTTACCTGCTCTCATACCAGAATTTGGCGCTGCGCATCTTCCCATCACTCAGTCTGAATCTGACCATCACCCCATATCTTCCCTTCTTCCCCATGACAAAGTCAGCGCCGAAATGCCCCTGCATCGCCAGCATCTCCCTGGTCTGGTCGGTCTTGTCCGGATTCTGCACCTTTACCTTCACCTCACCAGCGGTCAGGGGCTTGCCTGTCTTGACATCCTTGAACTCCACCGCAATATGATGGGTCTCCTTCATCCCTTTAGGCAACTCCATCTGCATAACCTTCATATGCTCCTTCATACTCATCACCCTGAAGGTCGCCTTCACCCCATCGACTACCTCCTCATGGGCGACATCACCCTGCTCCCCCCCATGCCCCATGTCATGCCCGGCGTGGCCGCTATGGTCGGCGGCAAATAGTGCTGGCGCCGTCAAAGCAAGTACTGCTGCCAACATAGCTACTATTTTCTTCATTGTTCACTCTCCTTTACCCTGTTGCGTAATGATCTGATCTATAACACCTTTCACCGAGTCAAGTAGCTACAGAGTTCCATAGAGAAAAACCTGTTTCAAGTTCTCTATAACTCCGTGTCTCCGTGGTTAACATTGGTCTAATGCTTCATGCCACTATGCTTTAACGTACCCTTGCGCAACTCCCGCTTCTTCATCAGGACAAAGATAACCGGCGTCATGATCAGCACATGCACTGCCGAGGAGATCATCCCGCCGATCATCGGCGCGGCGATCGGCTTCATCACATCTGCCCCGGTACCGCTCGACCACATGATCGGGATCAGCCCCAGCAGCGCCACTGCCACGGTCATCAACTTGGGACGAAGACGGAGTACCGCCCCCTCAAAAGCGGCGTCATAGATATCCTGCTCTGTACATCTCCCATTGACCAGCTTCTTGTCCAGCGCTTCGTGCAGATAGATGACCATCACCACCCCGGTCTCCACGGCAATGCCGTAGAGGGCGATAAAACCTACCCAGACAGCGACCGACAGATTATACCCCAGCGCCGCGACCAGATAGACCCCCCCCACCAGGGCAAAGGGGACCGAGAGCATGACCATGCTCGCCTCCAGTAGCGAATGGAAGGTGAAGTAGAGGAGGATGAAGATTATCAACATACCCAGCGGAATCAATACCTGCAGGCGGGCCTTGGCCCTGATCTGGTTCTCCCACTGGCCTGACCAGGCTACATAATAGCCGGCAGGGAGTTTGAGGTTTTTCTCCAGGAGCTGTTTCGCTTCGGTGACAAAGCTACCCATGTCGCGGCCACGGACATTGAGAAAGACCAGCGAGCGTAACAGCCCCCCCTCGCTGTTTATCTCCGGGGCACCGGTGGAAATCTTCAGATTCGTTACCAGCGACAGCGGCACCTGAGCCCCCTCCATCCCAGCCACCAGGATCCGGCGGATGGCCGGGATGTTGTCGCGATAGTCGCGCAGATAGCGGATCCGGATCGGGAAGCGGTTGCGCCCCTCAACAGAGGTGGTGAGCATCTCCCCACCCAGAGCGGTCTCGATGACATCCTGGATGTCGCCGACATTAACCCCGTAACGGGCCGCAGCTTCACGGTCGATGTCGATATCGATATAGTTGCCACCGGTGACCCGTTCCGCCACCACGTCGGCAGCGCCGTTGATCGGCTTGAGGATAGCCTCGGCCTGGATCGCCAGGTCTTTCAGCACATTCAGGTCATTGCCGAAGATCTTCACCCCCAGGTCGGTGCGCACCCCGGTGGAGAGCATATTGATCCGGTTGATGATCGGCTGGGTCCAGCCGTTACGTACCCCTATCTGCTGTAGTTTTGCATCCAACTCGGCGACGATATCGGCCTTCTTCATGCCGGGTCGCCACTCCTCTTTCGGCTTGAGGATGATGATGCTCTCGAACATCGATACCGGTGCCGGGTCGGTGGAGGTCTCGGCCCGGCCGACCTTACCCAGCACATGCTCGACCTCGGGCATGCTCTTGATGATCCTGTCCTGCACCTGGATCAGCCGCTTCGCCTCGGTTATGGAGACATTCGGCAGGGTGACCGGCATATAGAGGAGCGAACCCTCGTCTAGCGGGGGCATGAATTCGCTCCCGAGTCTCATGAACATCGGCACGGCTATGGCCAGAGCCACGATATTGAGAACGATGGTAGTCTTCTTCCAGACCAGTACCCAGCGGATTACCGGCGAATAGAGTCTGATAAAGAAGGTGGAGACCGGGTTGGAGCTCTCCGGCGGCATCCTGCCGCGCATGAAATAGTACATCAGCACCGGTACCAGGGTGATGGCGATCATGGCAGAGCCGATCATGGAGAAGGTCTTGGTAAAGGCGAGCGGATGAAAGAGTTTCCCCTCCTGCCCCTCCAGCATGAATACCGGGACAAAGGAGAGGACGATGATCGCCAGGGAGAAGAAGATCGCCCGTCCCACCTGGCTGGCAGAAGCGATGATCACCTCAAGCCGCTTCCCCTGCCGCTCTTCCGCTGGCATCTCGGAGAGATGGCGATAGCAGTTCTCCACCATGATCACCCCGGCATCGACCAGCACACCGATAGCAATGGCAATACCGCCGAGCGACATGATATTGGAGGTGACCCCCATCAGCTTCATGGTGATAAAGGCGATCAATACCGATATCGGGAGGGTGAGCAGAATCACCAGGGCGCTCTGGAAATGGAGCAGAAAGACCAGTATCACCAGCGAGACAACGACCGACTCCTCCAGCAGGTTCTTCTTCAGGGTATTCACTGCCCGCCTGATAAGGTCGGAGCGGTCGTAGGAGACCATTATCTTTACCCCGGGCGGTAGTCCCTTCTCCAGCTCCTTGATCTTCACCTTGACCCGGTCGATGACATCCTTGGCATTCTCACCATAGCGCATCACCACGATACCGCCGACCGCCTCCCCCTCGCCGTTCATGTCGAGCATGCCACGCCGGATGGCGCCACCGGTCTGCACCGTACCGAGGTTCTTGACGTAGATCGGTGTGCCGCGCCTGTCGGCGCCGACGACGATGTTCTCCATATCGGCCTTCGACTTGACATAACCGCGGCCACGGATCAGGTATTCGGCATCGGCCTGCTCGATCAGCTTGCCACCGACATCCCTGTTGGATGCCCTGACCGCCTCCATCACCTTGCTCACCTTGATGTTATAGGCATAGAGCTTGTTCGGATCGAGATCGATCTGGTATTCCCGCACCAGGCCGCCGATGGAAGCTACTTCGGCGACCCCCTGGACGGTGTTGAGCTGATAGCGGACAAACCAGTCCTGCAGGGTGCGCAGCTGCTCCAGGTCATACCCCTTCCCCTCGATGGTGTACCAGAAGACATGGCCGACGCCGGTGCCGTCCGGACCGAGGGTGGGGACCACACCCGGCGGCAGCAGCGAAGCGGCATAGTTCAACCGCTCCAGAACGCGGGTCCTGGCCCAGTAGATATCGGCCTTATCCTCGAAGATGACGTAGATCATGGAAAAACCGAAGGCAGAAGAGGCCCGCACTGCCCGGACCTGGGGTAACCCCTGCAGGTTGACCGCCAGCGGATAGGTGATCTGGTCCTCGACCACCTGTGGTGAGCGGCCGGGATAGTCGGTAAAGACGATCACCTGGTTGTCGGAGAGGTCTGGAATGGCATCGACCGGGGTTCTGTAGAGAGACCATACCCCCCAGAGAGTGATCAGCCCGAAGAGAAGCAGTACGATGACCCGGTTGCGGGCGGAATATTCGATGATTCTTTCGATCATTATTGATTTCCATTTAGGGGCGCTGCTTGCTGCACCCTCTTTCAATATGCAAATCATGGGACGACATGCAGCACCCTGCGATCACATCTTCATATCGTCCATATTGATACTGCCACCCTTCTTTGCTGGTGGAGCGGGAAGCGGCAGCCCTGGTGCAACAGAGGGATTCTGGTTGTTTTGCGTTCTGCTGCCATGATCTCTGTGATCCTGGCCGCCGCCACCCTTCAGCTGCGATTCCGAATCGATCAGGTAGCCCCCTGAGACCGCCACCTTATCCCCCTCTTTGAGACCGGAGAGTATCTGGTACTTCTCATCGACCCGCTCACCGACCTTTACGTCCCGAGGTTCGAATACCCCTGCAGAGCTCTCCACCCAGACCACCTGCCGCTTGCCGGTGTCGATCACTGCAGTTACAGGTACGGCGATCCCTGTCACCAGCGGCACCCTGATGATCGCATTGACGAACATGTCCGGTTTCAGCCTGTGACCGGTGTTTGCCAGCTCGACCCGGGCCTTGACGGTATGGGTCTTGGGATCGTGGAAAGGGTAGACGAAACTTATCCTGCCATGGGAAGAGACCTTATGATCGGCCGACGAGCGGATCTCCACCGACTGGCCGACCCGCACATAGGGGACCTCGTTTTCAAAGACATCGATCTCGACCCAGACCCGAGAGAGATCGGCGATATTGAAGAGCACCTCGCCGGTATTGACATACTGCCCCTCCTGCACCATCTTGTCGATCACCACGCCAGCCAGCGGGGTGTAGATCGGCAGCCTGATATTCGGCTTCCCCGCCTTCTCCAGTTCAGCTAGCTGGCTCTCCTTGACACCGAAGAGCATCAGCCGCTGCCTGGCTGACGCCACCAGTCCGTCGCCATTTTGTGCCACCGACGGTATCGGCGAGTTCTTCAACTGCTCGCGGCTCTTGATCGCCAGCAGATACTCCTGCTGGGTAGCGAGCAGTTCAGGGGAATAGATCTCGGCCAGCGGCTTATCCCTGGTGACGATGGAACCGACCGTGTTGACGTGCAGCTTGTCGATACGGCCGGCGATCCAGGCAGTCACCCTGGCCTGCCTTGACTGGTCGTACTGGACGATGCCGACGGCATTTATCTCCTTGTTCAGAGTGGTCTGTCTGGCCGCTATCGTGGCGACATTCGCCATCACCCGTTGAACAGGTGAGAGCGAGACCTGGCCGAGCATCTCTGCCTGCTGCTTCTGCTCAGCGGTCTGAGCGCCCCCTGCAGTTTCGCCATCGAGCTTCCGGATCAACTCCATACCGCAGATAGGACAGGTACCAGGTTTATCCTTGACGATGAAAGGGTGCATGGAACAGGTGTAGAGCTGTTTCCCCTGAACCCCCTTACCTTCGGCTGCATGGTCGTGACCTTTATGCTGCCAGGCATACCAGCCGCCACCTGCAGCAGCCAGGACAATTAGCAGCAGCGCTATCAAGATTTTCCTCTGCAAGGTCATGTTTTGTCTCCATCGGGGTTCGCAAGAGAGCCCCCGCTTCGATTCATCTGCCAGCCAGCTCCACTCCGACAGTCGCCTCAAGCTGGGCCAGCTTCATCATATAATCGGCCTGCGACTCGTACAGTTCCCGTTCGTAATTGAACAGGTTCATCCTCCCGTCGAGCAGGGTGAGGAAATCGACCTTGTTCACCCGATAGCTTATCAGCGCCGATGCCAGCGACTGCTCAGCCTGGGGGATGATCCCACCCCGGTAGAGTTCCACCAGTTTCCGGCGCCGCTCCAGCTGGGCGAGGGTATTTTTGATCGTATAGGAGATGGTATTCTTCAGGGCGTTCAGCTCTTCGGTAACCATACTTGTCTCGGACGACGATTCTGCCACCATGGCGCGGCGTCGTTCCCGCTGCAGCGGCAGGTTGAAGGTGACGCCGAGGGAAAACATGTTGTAGCCGGGGTCGTTCATCGACTCTTCCCGGAACATATATTCAAAGAAGAGGTTGAAATCGGGATAGGACTCCTTTTCCGCCAGCTGCCGCGAGGCATTCCCCTTGTTGGCCAGGGTGATGAGGCTCTTTACCTGGGGGCGCTGCACCAGAGCGATCTCCTGCAGCTCTTCTGCTCTGTGCGTAATCTGCGGCAGGGTGAAATCGGCGATGCTCCCGACCGGGCTATCCATCTGGCGATAGAGGAGATAGTTGAGGTTGGCTGCCAGACCCTGCCGCTGCTGTTGCAGGGTGATCTGCATGTCGAGCAGCTTGGATCTCTCCAGGCCGGCCTTGAAGATATCCTGCTGCACCCCCTGGCCGACCGAGTATTTCGCTTCGGCGATAACCACAAAGTCGTCCAAGATCTTCAGGTTCTTGGCGATGATCTCCAGGAACTTGTCCACGGCCCAGAGCTGATAATAGGTCTCCTTCACCATCCGCGTCAGCTCCAGCTTCCGCTCTTCGATGGCCCATCTGTATGACTCGGCCTCATACCTGGCGATCTCCTCTTTTTTGCTCCGTTTCCCCCAGAATGGCAGTTGCTGGGAGATGCCGATAACCTTGGCGGTCTGTGGGTCTTTATCGAATGCGGCCGGCTGACGCGCTACCAGGTTTTGCAGTTTGAACATGAACATCGGGTCTTCCAGCTTCGAGGACTGCTTCGCCTTATTGGCAAAGATCTGCCAACGCGACTGGGATGATTTCAATTCCGGATTGTCGGCAACCGCTGCAGCAACAAGTTGCGCCAGATCTTCGGCAGCAGGTTTAGCTTCTTCTGCCCATGTCAGTATCGGAAAAATAAAGAGCAGCAGTAATAGCAGATAGCTACGGATAAGCATAATAACTCCTGACTGCGAGCTGTCGTTACAACTTTTATTACACAGCGTATGCCAACGTTTAACCGGCTGATATCACTCAATTCAGAGCAATCTGCATGAAAGCTGTCTGCAGGATATTCCACACCGGCGGTCGAATATTCTGCAACTTCCCTGCTATATGAAAATATACAGCAGTTCAACCGGTTTAAAACCATCCAGAATAAAAAGTTGAAATATCGGTTTTTCTTGGCAACAGGATAATGGCGAATATTCATTGAGAGAGATGTGTAAAACAAGGTGGGAGAGGAGTTCAGCGGATAAAAGCTCCCGGATGACGCGGGATAAGCTGCGGATCGAAATGGGACACCCCCCAGTCGAGCAGTTCCCGGCTGGAGCCGCTGGCGAGTTCGGCAGGTGGTTGCTGGCCGAGGAAACGGAGCGCCGCCGTCAGTAGCCTGCTGCCATCGGCAGGGAGATCATTGCCGGCAGCGATCGAGACAGCGCAATCCCGTTTGCTCAGCTTGCTGCCGTCAGGATTGGTGACCAGTGGCAGATGGGCATAGACCGGCGTGGCAAAACCGAGCAGACGCTGCAGGTATATCTGCCGGGGGGTCGAAGAGAGGAGGTCGGCCCCGCGCACCACCTGGTTCACCCCCTGTTCATGATCATCCACCACTACTGCCAACTGATAGGCAAAGGGGCCATCGGCCCGCTGGACGACAAAATCACCGCAAGAGACTGCCAACTCCTGGCTGTAGTTACCCAGCACCAGATCATCGAACTCTATCAGGTCGTCATAGACCTTGACCCGGTAGGCACGTTCACTCTTACCCTCCGGGAGGCCGTTGCGGCAGATACCGGGATAGACCAGCTCCTCCAGATTGGGGGGAGATGCTATCCGGGCGATTTCACCCCGTGTGCAACCGCAGGCATAGGCAAGACCTTCATCGACCAGACGCTGCAGGGCAGCGCTGTATATTTCGTGCCGCAGGCTCTGGTAAAGGACCTCTCCATCCCATTGCAGGCCGAGTTGTTCCAGCGTCCGGAGCATGTCATCGGCCACCCCAGGTATCACCCGCGGCATATCCAGGTCTTCAATCCTCAGCAGCCAGCTGCCGCCGACACGTTTCGCCATCAGATAGCTACCGACAGCGGCTACCAGCGAACCGAGATGTAGCGGCCCTGTAGGAGAAGGGGCAAAGCGGCCGACGATACTCCCCTGATCAGCACCGATGACTGGAGTCTCCTGAATTGTCATGGGAGAAACGAGCAGCAGTAGTCGGTCAAGCTCATTACCCTCATGGTGAAGGAGCTGTTGGCCGCCACCTCGAACGACTCGCCAGCTACATAACGGAGCCAGCCATCCCTCCCCGGCAACCTGGCATCCAGCTCACCGGCAAGGATCTCCATAACCTCCGCTGCTTGTGTGTTGAAGGTATACTCCCCCGGCTGCATGATGCCGAGAGTCTTCTTGCTCCCGTCGGCAAAGATGATGGTGCGGCTGGCCACCCCGCCATGGAAATAGATGTTCGCCTCGCGTACTACTGTGACATTGTTGAATTCTGACATATTACCTCCAAAAAGAGAGCCTTTGTCCGGCTCTATATTTACATCTAATAAAAGCTGCAGATCAGGCGATACCGGCCAGTTCCAGCCTCCCACCCCAACGCTTCAGCAACTCCTTTTTCAGCTGCGGATACCGTGTCAGGCTCGGGTCCTCACCCAGCAGGGCGAAGGCCTCCTGCCGGGCACTCTCCAGCAGGCGGGCATCACGCAGGATATTGGCGACCCGGAAATCCGGGAGACCAGCCTGTCTGGTGCCGAGGAAATCGCCCGGGCCACGGATCTCCAGATCAGCCTCGGCGATGCGGAAGCCATCGGTGGTACTCTCCATGACCCGCAGTCGCTTCTCACCGTCCTCGGAGAGCTTCCCCGGAGTCAACAGGATACAGCGGGATGCGCTGCTCCCTCGCCCCACCCGGCCGCGCAGCTGGTGCAGCTGGGAGAGCCCGAACCGTTCGGCATGCTCGATGACCATCACCGAGGCATTCGGCACATCGATCCCTACCTCGATCACCGTGGTCGCCACCAGAATATCGGTCTCCCGGTTCTTGAACGCGGCCATCACCTGTTCTTTCTCCTCCGGCCTGAGCCGGCCGTGCAACAGCGCGATCCGCAGTTCAGGGAAAACCTCCTGTTGCAGATGCTCGGCCATCTGGGTGGCGGCTTTCAGATCACTTTTTTCCGTCTCTTCCACCAGCGGGTAGATTATATATGCCTGATGCCCCTTTGCCACCTCTTCCCGGATGATCCCATAGACCTGATTGCGGCGTGACTCGAAACATAGCCTGGTCTCGATCGGAGTCCGTCCTGGCGGCAGTTCGTCGATTACCGACAGGGAGAGATCGCCGAATACGGTCATTGCCAGGGTGCGGGGGATCGGGGTGGCGGTCATGACCAGGATATCTGGGTTGACACCTTTCTTCTTCAACAGCCCCCGCTGCAGCACCCCGAAACGATGCTGTTCATCGACTATCCCCAGCCCCAGCCGGGCAAATTCGATCTTCTCCTGGATCACCGCATGGGTACCGATGACGATCTGCGCCGAACCGTCAGCAACCCTTGCCAGTACCGCACTCCTTGTCTTCCCCTTCAGGGCTGCGGTGACCAGGGTGACCTGCACCCCGAGCTGCTCGCACCAGCGGTGGATATTGAGATAATGCTGTTCGGCCAGTATTTCGGTGGGGGCCATTATCGCCACCTGATAGCCATTCTCCACCGCCACCAGAGCTGCCATAAGAGCGACCAGGGTCTTGCCGCTGCCGACATCACCCTGCACCAGGCGGTGCATCGGATGAGGCGCCATCATATCCTGTTTGATCTCGGAGAGGACCCGTCGCTGGGCATTGGTCATGCTGAAGGGGAGCAGCTGCAGGAGCGGCCTGGTATAGGTATGGTTGACCGAGAAGGATATCCCCTCCTCCAGTTCGACACCCTGCTTGCGGAGAGCCAGTCCTAGTTCGAGGAAAAAGAGCTCGTCAAAGACCAGTGTCCGGTGAGCACTGGTTGCCCCATCCTGCAGCTGCTGCAGCTCCAGCTCGGTGGTCGGAAAATGTACCTGCTGCAGCGCATCGGCCAGCGGCAGAAGGTCATGGCGCCGGACGATATCGCCCGGGAGCTGATTGACGACAACAGGGGCGAAGCTGTCGACCACCTCTTTCATCACCTTCCGCATGGTCTTCTGGTGCAGACCTTCCGTCAAAGGGTAGACCGGCAGCAGCCGGCCGAAATTGAGCGGATCGCGGGTGAGCACTGTATTGGCATCTTCACCCTCGGCCAGCCAGTCGACATCGGGGTGGTGGATCTCCCGCTGATAGCCGTACTGGACTATCTCCCCGGAGAAGATGCCGCGCCGTCCGACCTGCCAGCTCTTTTTCATCCAGGCCGGATTGTAGTGGAACCATTTGCAGACGATAGTACTGCTGCCGTCAGAAAGGTGCACCTCGAAGTAGCGCCGCCCCCCCTTGGTGAAACTGGCTGCTGCTGATAACACCTCCCCCTGGAAGACCTCGCTGCAGCCGGGGCGCAACATCCTTATCGGCCGCACTTCCCGGCGGTCCTCATAACGATGGGGGAGCAGATAGAGCGCCTCCTCTACTGTGACGATCCCTTTCCGCGCCAGGGTCTCAGCCAGTTTCGGTCCGACGCCGCGGATGTAACGGAGCGGGGTGGCAAGTTGTTTCTCTTTGATAGTTTCCTGCAGTGGATCCGGAGAGATGGTTTCAGCAGGGAGGGGGCGCAGCAGGAGCGATCCGTCACCAGCCGGTTCAAGCTCAAGAGGGGTTCCTGGTTCGAGACCCAGAGCAGCACGTATGTCAGCAGGGATCGAGACTTTCCCGTCGGCTGTAAGCTTGACAACCGGCATGGCACCTCAGAATCGTCGCAGGGGAGTAGGTCAGGGTGCAGTACGCTGCACCCTTTCAATCAAAACAGGGCGTTGATATCTCTTACAATATCATCGACGCTCACACCATGGGCGGAACAGCCCTGCTCAAGGGTTTCCGCCTGGGCACCCATGCAGCCGATGCAACCAAGATTGTACTTGGCAAGGACTTTAACCACATCAGGGTGCATCCGCATTGCCTGGGCAAAGGTCATGTCTTTGTTCACTGTCTGGTTCATTCAATCACCTCTTATCTGTTGTTTAAAGGTGGATAGAGTCTGGCTATCTTTACCAGCTCCATTCACTATGCACAATATGCTGTTCACTATTCGTACTTGATATCGATAACTTCATATTCCTTCAATCCGGCCGGGACCTTTACCTTGACCGAATCGTCAAGCTTGTGGCCGATAAGCGCCTTGCCGACCGGCGAGGTGCAGGAGATCTTCCCCAGCTTGATGTCTGCCTCATCTTCACCGACTATCTTGAAGGTGATCTCCTCATCGGCAGCAGTGTCGTAAAGGGTCACCGTGGCACCGAAAACCACCTTGTCCGGTTTGAGGTTGGTGAGGTCTACCACATAGGCCCTGGCCAGCTTGTCCTGCAGTTCGGCGATCCGCCCCTCGATAAAGCTCTGCCGGTGCTTGGCAGCATCGTACTCGGCATTTTCGGAGAGATCGCCATGGCCGCGCGCCTCAGCAATATCGTTGATGACACGGGGCCGTTCTTCCCGGATCAGTCTTTTCAGCTCCTCCTGGAGCACTTCATAACTCTCTCTGGTCAATGGTACTGAATGGGACATCGTGCAAGGACTCCTGCAGCTTTATGATTTCTGCGGGGCAAGACCAGGGTCGAGCTCTGCAGCAGCTTTCCAGATCAACTTTTCAGTCGGGTGCTTCTGATAAATATTCCTGTATCGAGCGGACCGTCAGATCCCCCTGGCGCATGACGACGATAGCATCGGCAGCAGCCCTTGCCCCGGCAGTGGTGGTAAAATAGGCAACGTTCTGCATCAGGGTATTGCGCCGGATGGAATAAGAATCGGCAACCGCCTGGGCCCCCTGTGTGGTGTTGAAGACCATGGCTATCTCGCCGTTCTTGATGGCATCAACTATATGGGGGCGACCCTCCAGAACCTTATTGACGACCCGCGTCTGCACCCCTTTCTCCTGCAGGTAGGCAGCTGTACCACGAGTAGCTAACAGTTCGAATCCACAATCATACAATGTTTTTGCCGCGCTGACAATATGTTTTTTGTCGGCGTCACGCACACTTATGAAAACCTTGCCACTGGTGGGGAGCTTCACTCCGGCACCCAGCTGCGCCTTGGCAAAGGCGGTGGCGAAATCGGCACCGATCCCCATCACCTCGCCGGTCGATTTCATCTCCGGTCCCAACAGGGTGTCGACCCCGGGGAATTTGACAAAGGGGAAGACCGCCTCTTTGACCGACATATGCCGCGGCACGATATCACCACTGATACCTAGCTCCCTCAGGCTTTTCCCCGCCATGATCCGGGCCGCGATCTTTGCCAGCGGGCGGCCGGTCGCCTTGGAGACAAATGGTGCGGTACGGGAGGCACGCGGGTTGACCTCCAGAATATAGATGGTCCCATCCTTGACCGCATACTGGACATTCATCAACCCTTTCACATTCAGTTCCAGCGCCATCATCCGGGTCTGCCGGCTGATCTCGGCGATCAGCTCCGCCCCTATCGAATACGGGGGGAGGGAACAGGCAGAATCACCGGAATGGATCCCCGCCTCCTCGATATGCTCCATGATGCCGCCTATCACCACCTCGGTCCCGTCGCAAAGGGCATCCACATCTATCTCGATAGCCTCATCAAGGAACTTGTCTATCAGGATCGGGTGTTCCGGCGAAGCCTGCACCGCGGTATGCATATAGCGGCGCAACTGCTCCACGTCGTAGACTATCTCCATGGCCCGACCGCCAAGGACATAGGAGGGGCGGACCACTACCGGATAACTGATCCGCTCGGCGACCTTTTCCGCCTCCTCGAAGGAGCGGGCCGTACCGTTTTCCGGCTGGAGCAGCCCCAGCTTGTGCAGCATCTCCTGGAAACGCTCCCGGTCCTCGGCGCGGTCGATGGAGTCAGGGGAGGTGCCGATTATCGGTACTCCTGCCTGCTCAAGCGATACCGCCAGCTTCAACGGAGTCTGCCCGCCGAACTGGACGATGACGCCGGCAGGCTGCTCCAGATCGACTATGGAGAGGACATCCTCATAGGTGAGCGGTTCGAAATAGAGACGGTCCGAGGTGTCGTAGTCGGTGGAGACCGTCTCCGGATTGCAGTTCACCATGATCGTCTCGAAACCGTCCTCGGCCAGGGCAAAGACCCCATGCACGCAGCAGTAGTCGAATTCTATCCCCTGGCCGATGCGGTTCGGGCCGCCGCCAAGGATGATGATCTTCTTCCGGTCAGTCACCGCTGCCTCGCACTCCTCTTCATAGGTAGAGTAGAGATAGGGGGTATAGGCGACAAATTCGGCAGCACAGGTGTCGACCCTTTTAAAGACCGGCTTGATGCCCAGGGTGAGGCGCAACTGGCGTATCTCCACCTCGTTCTTCCCCCAGAGCCGCCCCAGCATCCGGTCGGAAAAGCCCATCTGCTTCGCCTCCCTGACTATACCGGCAAGTTTTCCCTGCTCTTCGGTCTCGACCCTGACCTGCTTCAGCTCCTCTTCCTTATCGATTATCTGCCTGATGTTGGCCAGGAACCATGGGTCGATGGCGGTTATGGCATGGATCTCGGCAACGGTCATACCGCTCCGCATGGCATCGCCGATGTACCAGAGCCGCTCCCAGTTGGGGGAACGGAGCTTCTCCTGGAGCAGTTGCTGCTCCTTGCCGCTAAGGGCGCGCCTGGTCTCGCTAGCCAGGTCGAAGAACCGCGATTCGAAACCGCTGGAGCCGATCTCCAGAGAGCGGAGCGCCTTCTGGAAAGACTCCTTGAAGGTCCGGCCGATCGCCATCACCTCCCCCACCGACTTCATCTGCGTGGTAAGGACCGCATCGGCAGCAGGAAACTTCTCAAAGGTGAAGCGGGGGATCTTGGTCACCACATAGTCGATGGTAGGCTCGAAGCAGGCCGGGGTCTCGCGGGTGATATCATTGGTGATCTCGTCAAGGCGATAACCGACCGCCAGCTTGGCAGCGATCTTGGCGATCGGGAAGCCGGTCGCCTTGGAGGCGAGTGCCGAAGAGCGGGAGACCCGCGGATTCATCTCGATCACCACCAGCCGGCCATCTTTCGGGTTGATGCCGAACTGGATATTGGAGCCACCGGTATCGACCCCGATCTCGCGGATGATCTTCAGACTCGCATCGCGGAGGATCTGGTACTCCTTGTCGGTCAAGGTCTGGGCCGGGGCCACGGTGATCGAGTCGCCGGTATGGACCCCCATCGGGTCGAAGTTCTCGATGGAGCAGATGATCACCACGTTGTCAGCAGTGTCGCGCATCACCTCCAGCTCATACTCCTTCCAGCCGATCACCGACTCCTCCACCAGCACCTCGTCGGTCGGTGAGGCCTCGATACCGGCCAGCACCATCTTCTCGTACTCCTCCATATTGTAGGCTATGCCGCCGCCGGTCCCCCCCAGGGTAAAAGAGGGGCGGATAATGGCCGGGAAGCCGACCTGTTTCACCACACTCATCGCCTCGTTATAGTTATGGGCGAAACCGGAACGGGGGACTTCCAGGTCGATACGCTCCATCGCCTGCTTGAAGAGGGTCCGGTCCTCGGCCATCTTGATCGCCGGCAGCTTGGCGCCGATCAACTCGACACCGAACTTCTCCAGCACCCCCATCTCTGCCACTGCCACTGCGGTGTTGAGCGCCGTCTGCCCCCCCAGGGTCGGCAGTACCGCATCAGGCCGCTCCCGTTCGATGATCCTGGCCAGCACTTCAGGAGTTACCGGCTCGATATAGGTCCGGTCGGCAAAGTCAGGGTCGGTCATGATGGTAGCGGGATTGCTGTTCAGCAGCACCACCTCGAACCCCTCCTCCTTGAGCGCCTTGCACGCCTGGGTGCCGGAATAGTCGAACTCGCACGCCTGGCCGATGATGATCGGCCCGGCACCGATGATAAGGATCTTCTTGATGTCAGTACGTTTGGGCATTTACTTACTCCTTAGATAAAACCATATAGAAAACTTTAATCTGAAAGCTTGCAGAAAACGCGATTTTTGGGCAAGATCAAGGCTGTCGAGGGAGCGCGAGGAGGCGTAGCATCGCTACGTCGCACGAGTGCTGCCGAAGACTTACGCAGATATTGCGCAAAAGGCGCGTTTTCTCAATCCTGGACCCAGCCGTTTTCCAGCCCCGCTGCTTCAAGCTCCCCCACCGCCGCTTCATACTCCGCCCCGGTAAGCTTCCGGTCGATACCGGGGTGATGCTGCGCCTCATGGGCCGGAAAGAACTGCCTCATCAGCGAGATATGGGTCTCCTGACCGAGATTGGCGGCGATCCACTGCAGGGTAGCCGCAGTGCCGGCATTCCCCTCCGGCAGCACCAGGTGGCGGATGATCAACCCCCGGAGAGCTCCCCCTCTCTCATCAAGCTGCAGCTGGCCCACCTGACGCAGCATCTCCTGCACCGCCAGGCAGTTGATCTCCCGGTAGCCGGACGCTCCAGAGAACTTCTCCGCCGGTGGGTCTGTCGCATACTTCATGTCCGGCAGATAGATATCGACAATCCCCTCCAGCAGACGCAGCATATCCACCTTTTCAAAACCGCTGGAATTCCAGACCAGCGGCAACCTGAACCCTTGCGGGATGGCGAGATAGAGAGCAGCCAGAAGTTGCGGCAGAAAATGGGTCGGCGTGACGAAATTGATGTTATGCACCCCGAGCCCCTGCAGTTTCAACATCTTTGCCGCCAGCACGGCAGTAGTGACATCATCGCCGTTACCCAGCTGGCTGAGCGGATAGTTCTGGCAGAATTTGCACTGCAGACTGCAGCCGGAGAGGAATATGGTCCCGGAACCAGAGCTGCCGGAGATGGGGGGCTCCTCACCCCAGTGGACATTGGCCGAAGCGATCCGCGGCAGCGCCCCGGCCTTGCAGAGGCCGGTCTCACCAGCCAGCCGGTTCACCCGGCAGTCGTGGGGGCAGATATCGCAGCACTTAAGCCGGGCATATCCATCTTTTACCCGCCTGAGCAGTTCACCGGAATGGTATAATCCTTGATAATTCATCAACATCCAATCGGCCGTCGGTTTTTCGCTGGGTCAAGGTGCACGAAGTAATCGGCGGCGGCAGGGCTACGCCGCACAATTTCGCTTGCGAAATCGGACCGCGAAGGCGCCCCGCAGGGGGCGGCCGCAGGCCTAGTCACAACTGCTGCCGAAGACTTACGCAGATATAGCGGAAAAGCTGCATCCCTACCTATGCGACTCCATTAGTTTGACAAACCTCTCGAACAGATAATGCGAATCGTGCGGCCCCGGCGACGCCTCCGGATGATGCTGCACGGAAAAGATCGGCAGGCTTTTGTGTCGCATCCCCTCCACAGTCTGGTCATTGAGGTTCTCATGGGCAAGTTCGCAGGCATGGCCGAGCGATGCGATATCGACCGAGAAGCCATGGTTCTGGGCTGTGATCTCCACCTGCCGGGTGACGAGGTCGAGGACCGGCAGATTGGAGCCATGATTGCCGAACTTCAGCTTCATGGTCCTGCCACCCAGGGCGAGCCCCAACAACTGGTGCCCCAGGCAGATACCGAAGATCGGCTTCTTGCCGACCAGTTTGCGGATGTTCCCGATCACCTCGTGCATCGGTTCCGGGTCGCCCGGACCGTTACTGAGGAATATCCCGTCCGGGTTCATCGCCAACGCCTCTTCGGCCGGGAAGGTGGCCGGCACAACCGTCACGTCGCAGCCGGCCGAGACGAGACAACGGAGGATGTTGTATTTGATGCCGAAATCGTAGGCCACCACCTTGTACTGCATTTCCTCCTGGAGAGCCTGACCATACCCCCGGCCAAGCTCCCAGAGCTTCTCGCTCCAGTGGTAAGGGGCGCTGCAGCTCACCCCGGAGGCAAGGTCGAGACCAGCCATGGAGGGGACGGCGCGGACCTTTTTCAGCAGCCGCTCGATGTCGGCATCGACTGTGGAGATGATGCCGTTCTGCGCCCCCTTATCCCGTAGATGCCTGGTCAATGCCCTGGTATCGAGCCCCTGGATACCGACCACCCCATGCTCCTTCAAATAGGCATCGAGGCTCATGGTCGCCCGCCAGTTGGAGTGGCAGTCGAGATACTCCTTGACGATAAATCCGGAGAGGTAGAGCTGGCTGCTCTCGACATCCTCCGGATTGATACCGGTGTTGCCGATCTGCGGATAGGTCATGGTGACCATCTGCCCCCGGTAGGATGGGTCGGTCAGCACCTCCTGGTAGCCGGTCATGGCGGTATTGAAGACCACCTCGCCGGTCGCCTCGCCACTGGCACCGAAGGATCTGCCGTGGAATAATCTGCCGTCGGCGAGTACTAGTACAGCTTGCATAAATCAACTCCAGGGAGAATGCCGCTTTTACGTGATCTCGGCGTAAGTTTCAGGTCATTTGTGACTCGGCCTGCGACCGCCCCCTGCGGGGCGCCTTCGCCGATTCCTTCGTGCGCCTTGACCTCGCGAAAAATCGACATTCATTATTTTGATTCTTTAGAATATGCCCTTATATCAAGACTTATAGACGACTTTTCCGGCAACGATGGTATAAGCTGCCCGACCCTTCATCTTCTCCCCCAGCCAGGGTGAGTTCTTCGATTTGCTCTTGAGGCTCTCCTCGGTGACGGTCCAGCCGGCAGCCGGGTCGATCACCGTTATGTCGGCCACGGCACCAACGGTCAGGGTCCCCCGCTCGATCCCGAGGATGCGGGAGGGGTTGAGCGCCATCTTTTCCACCAGCTGGCCCATGGTGAGGGTCTGCTCCTCCACCAGCTTCAGGGCGAGCGGCAGGGCGGTCTCCAGACCGACGATACCGTTCAGGGCGATGTTGAATTCGACATCCTTCTCATCCAGATGGTGCGGGGCATGGTCAGTGGCGATAGCGTCGATGGTGCCATCCTTGAGCGCCTCCTTGACTGCGGCCAGATCATCGGCCGAGCGGAGCGGCGGGTTCATCCGGGCATTGGTGTTGTAACCGCGCACCGCCTCGTCGGTGAGGCTGAAGTAGTGGGGGGCTGTCTCGCAGGTCACCTTGACGCCACGGGCCTTGGCGTTGCGGATGATCCGCAGCGACCCCTTGGTGGAGACATGGGCGATATGGAGCGGCGAGCTGGTATATTCGGCCAGATAGACATCCCGGGCGGTCGCCACATCCTCGGCTGCCCAGGGGATCCCCTTCAGACCGAGCTGGGTGGCGACAAACCCTTCGTTCATCACCCCTTCCCCCACCAGTGCCAGCTCTTCGGCATGGGAGATGACCATGATCCCGATCCCCCTGGCATACTCCAGGGCGCGCCGCATCAGTTCGGCATTCACCACCGGCCGGCCGTCGTCGGATACTGCCACGCAACCCGACTCCTTCAGCTCACCCATCTCCGCCATGGTCTCACCCTTGCTCCCGTGGGTGATGGCACCGATCGGGAAGACATTCACCAGACCTTCGTTCTTTGCCTTGGTCAGGATATAGCTGGTGATCGCCTTGCAGTCATTGACCGGCTTGGTGTTCGGCATACAGGCGACCGAGGTGAAACCGCCGGCCGCGGCAGCCCTGGTACCGGTAACGATATCCTCCTTGTACTCAAGGCCTGGGTCGCGCAGATGGACATGCATGTCGACCAGTCCGGGGGTCACCAGCAGCCCGGTCGCATCGATGGTCTCGCCACCGGCAGGCGCTGCCAGCCCTTTGCCGACCTCCTTGATCCTCCCCTCCACCACCAGCAGGTCCAGTGTAGCATCGATATTCTGTGCCGGGTCGATCACCCGGCCACCTTTGATAAGAAGATTCATATTGCCACCTCATGTATAAAGTTATGAATTATGAGTTATGATTTATGAATTCATGGTTACTACTACCAACAATTGAGACGGTCAATTCTGGTCAAGGTCAAGGCTGTCAAGGGTTTGCACAGAGGCGTAGCAGCGCTACGCCGCACACGCAAGCCTTGCCGACTTACGCCGAGATTGGCCAAAAGTGGCCGTTTCACTCCGTCGGAAGATCGCCACCCGACACATGATACAACATCGACATCCGCACTGCGACTCCGTTCTCCACCTGTTTCAGGATATGCGACTGCGCCCCGTCAACCACGTAGGAGGACATCTCGACGCCGCGGTTGATCGGCCCCGGATGCATCACCATGGCGTCCGGTTTGGCCAGCTTCAGATTCTCCGGGTTGAGCCCGAAGTAGCGGGAATATTCCCGGGTATTCGGCATCAACGTCTTCCCCTGCCGCTCCTGCTGGATCCGCAGCATCATCACCACATCGGCATCCTGGATAGCCTCCTTCATGGTGGCACATACCGTGATATTGCCGAGCTTCTCCACCCCGACCGGCATCATGGTCGGCGGTCCGGCCAGGTAGACATGGGAACCGAGCTTGGAGAGGCCGTAGAAGTTGGAACGGGCCACCCGGCTATGGGTGATGTCGCCGACGATAGCCACCTTCAGCCCATCAAGCCGGCCGAACTTGTCCTTCATAGTGAGCATGTCGAGCAGACCCTGGGAGGGGTGCTCATGGGCACCGTCACCGGCATTGATTATGGAACAGGTCACCTTTTTCGCCAGGAAATAGTGGGCGCCGGAGACTGCATGGCGCATGACGATGATGTCCGGCTTCATCGCCAGCAGATTCAGGGCGGTATCGGCCAGGGTCTCCCCCTTGGTGGAGGAGCTGGTGGAGGTGGAGATGTTGACCGTGTCGGCCGAGAGCCGCTTGGCAGCGATCTCGAACGAGGTCCTGGTGCGGGTCGATGCTTCATAGAAGAGGTTGATGATGGTCTTCCCCCGCAAGGTCGGCACCTTCTTGATATCCCTGCTGTTGATCTCCCGCATGTTCTCTGCAGTACTGATGAGGAGCTCTATCTCCTCCTTGGTCAGGTCCTGTAAAGCGATGATGTCTCTATGCTTGAATCCCATACAAAATTCCCCCTTGGATTCTAGTTATATAATAATCCGAACAGTGCCTCACTTTTTCAATACCACGTCAGTCGGCCTGTTCTCCCCGTCAAAATTGACCACGATATCCTCTTTCAGGCTGGTCGGGACATTCCGGCCGACAAAGTCGGCCCGGATCGGCAGCTCCCTGTGCCCACGGTCGATCAGCACCGCCAGCTGGATACAGGTGGGTCGGCCATGGTCCATAAGGGCATCCATAGCGGCCCGGATGGTCCGGCCGGTATAAAGGACATCATCCACCAGCACCACCCGCTTCCCCTCCAGGGAGAAGGGTATGTCGGTCTTGCCGACCGGCAGATGCTCGGCATGCCCCTTGATGTCGTCCCGGTAAAGGGTGATGTCGACCGCTCCGAGCGGCACCTTCTCCCCTTCGATCTCCTCCAGCCGATGTGCCAGATCATTGGCCAGGTGAACTCCGCCGGTCCTGATCCCGACAAAGACCAACCCCTTGACCCCTTTGTTCTTCTCCAGGATCTCGTGGGCGATCCGCGTCAGTGCCCTTTTGACCCCTGTCGCATCCAGAATTACCGTACTCTCGTCTCCCAATGTCCCCCCCTTTCCTTAGCCAGAGGCTAAGCTGAAAGCTGCTCTCCAAAAACGGGATACCCCCGGCTGGCCTGGCTTAAGAGCGCTTTACAGACCATGGGGGGAAGAAAAAAAAGAGCCTTCCCGCTACTTGGCGGAAAGGCTCTTTGCATACGAATAGTTGTCGCGTTCATAAACACCTTTGCTAACCTCACAGGGTTAAATTAAAAGGTAGATCTGGAAAATGTCAGCTCAATCTATCATCAGCTAAAAACGGCGTCAAGGAGAAATATGGCAGCTCCGGTAAATTAATAGTTACACCGCAACAGGAGCAGATCGACGCTGATGCAGCAAGGAGGAGAGAGGCTTTAAAGCTTTTATTTGCCACGGATTTTCACGGATGTTCACGAATATAAACAACAAAGAATTTTTGGGTTTTTGCTCTTCATCCGTGTAAATCTGTGTTCATCTGTGGCAAGAGAGAGGCTTTAAAGGGACTGGCTCCACAGGTGCCTGTCCCTCTTAGCAACTAAAAAAGACATAGGGGGACAGTCCCCCTCCTCTACCTCAATCGATTAGCCGGCCGATATTCCCGAACCTGACCCGGAACTTCTGGTTATCCCAGGACCAGTATTTGATGAAGGCGAGACCCTTGATCTGGCTCACCTTGACGAATTTCCAGAATCGGCTGTCATAGGAGCGGTCGCGGTTGTCACCCATGACAAAGTAGGAGTCAGGCGGCACGGTGATCGGGCCGAAGTTGTCCCGCGGGTTCATCTCCTTCGGGATGACCTCCAGCTCCTTATGCACCTCATGGGGGTTACAGTAAGGCTTGCCGTTGACATAGACCTGCTTATCCTTACCCTCCACGATATCGCCCGGGAGTCCGACCACCCGCTTGATAAAGTCCTTGGATGGGTCCTCCGGATACTCGAAGACGATCACGTCCCCTTGGCGGGGATCACGGAACTTCATGATCTTCTTATCGGTGAAGGGGATCTTCGTGCCGTAGATGAACTTGTTTACCAGCAGATGGTCGCCGATCGCCAGGGTATCCTCCATGGAACCGGAGGGGATCTTGAACGCCTGGACGACAAAGGTCCTGATCAGCAGAGCCAGGAGAACGGCTATCAGGATAGACTCGATATACTCCCGGACGATATGCTTCTTCTTCGGTTCGGCATATACCGGCTGCTCTTCTTTGACCTCACCTGCCGGGGTCTGCTGCTGTTCCTGCTGCTGGTCCATGATTGTTATTCCCCTGAGTTTATTTCGGATTATTCTGCCTGATCTCCAGACAGTGGCGGTAGCGGCAAGGTCATTCGACCTTCAATATCGCCAAAAACGCCTCCTGCGGCAGCTCCACATTACCGACGTTCTTCATCCGCTTCTTCCCTTCCTTCTGCTTCTCCAAAAGCTTCCGCTTGCGGGTGATGTCGCCGCCGTAGCATTTGGCCAAGACATCCTTGCGCATCGCCTTGACCGTCTCGCGGGCGATAACCTTGTTGCCGATGGCGGCCTGTATCGCCACCTCGAACATCTGCCGGGGTATCATCTCCTTCATCTTTGCCACCAGGTCGCGGCCGCGGTAATAGGCCTTGTCCTTATGGATGATGAGCGACAGGGCATCGACCACCTCGCCGTTGATCATGATATTGAGCCGGATCAGGTCGCTTTTGCGGTAGTCGAGGTATTCATAGTCGAGCGAGGCATAGCCGCGGCTGATCGACTTCAGGCGGTCGTAGAAGTCGAGCACTATCTCGTTCAGCGGCAGTTCGTAGATGATCATCACCCGGGTCGGGGTCAGATACTTGATCTCCCGCTGTACCCCCCGCTTCTCTTCGCAGAGCGCCAGGATAGCGCCGACAAACTCGTTCGGCACATGGATATGGGCGAGGATGAACGGCTCCTCCAGATAGGCGACATGCTGCTGCTCCGGGAGCTGGTTGGCGCTCTCGATGGTGAACATCTCGCCGGTCACCCGGTGGACCCGATAGACAACGGTCGGCGCTGTGGTGATCAGGTCGAGGTTGAACTCCCGCTCCAGCCGTTCCTGGATTATCTCCATATGGAGAAGACCGAGGAAACCGCAACGGAAACCGAAACCGAGGGCGACCGAGGTCTCCGGCTCGTAGGAGAAGGATGAGTCGTTCAGCTTCAGCTTGGCCAGAGCATCGCGCAGCTGTTCATACTGAGAGGTGTCGATCGGATAGAGGCCGGAGAAGACCATCGGCTTCACCTCCTTGAAACCGGCCAGCGGCTCGCTGCACTGCCGATGGGTAAGGGTCACCGTATCCCCCACCTTGGCATCCGCCACATCCTTGATCCCGGCGATGACAAAGCCGACCTCGCCGGCAGCGAGCTGCGGCACCTCGCGCATCACCGGGGCAAAGACCCCCACCTTGAGCGCCTCATAGGAGCTGTTGGTAGCCATCAGCTGGATCTTGTCCCCCTTCTTCAGGGTACCGGCGAAGATCCGCACCAGGATTATCACCCCCTGATACTGGTCGTACCAGGAGTCGAACAGCAGCGCCTTCAACGGGGCGGCAGGGTCACCCTTGGGGGGGGGGATCTTCTTGACGATCTCCTCCAGTATCTCCCGGGTGCCGACCCCCTCCTTGGCCGAAGCGAGTACCGCTTCATGGGCATCGATGCCGATGATCTCCTCGATCTCCTGGATAACCCGCTCCGGCTCGGCAGCCGGCAGGTCGATCTTGTTCAAGACCGGAAAGACCTCCAGATTGGTGTCGATGGCGAGATAGACATTGGCCAGGGTCTGCGCTTCCACCCCCTGCGAGGCATCCACCACCAGCAGCGCCCCTTCACAGGCGGCCAGCGATCGGGAGACCTCATAGGTGAAGTCGACATGCCCCGGGGTGTCGATCAGATTGAGGATATAGTCGCGGCCATCAAGCGCATGATAATTGAGCCGCACTGTCTGGGCCTTGATGGTTATCCCCCGCTCCCGCTCCAGGTCCATCTTGTCGAGAAACTGATCCTGTCGCTCCCGGTCGGATAGGGCGCCGGTGAACTCCAGCAGCCGGTCCGCCAGGGTCGATTTGCCATGGTCGATATGGGCGATTATGGAAAAATTACGGATTGAATCGTTGGTCATAGATCCCTTTACTGCTGCAGATTAACCTTTGAACAATAGCGCAGGAAGAGGCGAGTTGTAAAGAATTTTGTGCGCTAAAGCAGCAAGCCGGTAATTTGCAGCAGCGCATCGGCAATGGAGAAGATGCAGCCGGCCGGGAATGCCGACAAGGGGTACAGATAACGTCCCTCACAGGAGACAAAAAAAGGGGAGCCAGGCTCCCCTCTCATCATATTCTCTTTAGCCTCACTACAGCCCGGTCCCGCCACTGCTACCTGTTGAACCGGTCACTACGATCCTGAAGGCCGCCCAGACCGAGAGATGCGGCACACTCACCGTAGCGGTACTTCCGGAGACGCTCACCGCGGCCTGTTCCGCCACCCATGCCGTCCCGTTGTGCGAATAGAAATCGACCGTCGCCAGACCGCTCGCCGGGAGTGTCAGCGTTGCCGCCGGGGTGAAGTTGCGCACCCCTCCCAGATCGACGTTCATGAAACCGACCAGCGCCCTCCCCGAGGGGGTCCCGGACTGCGCCGCAGCAGGGAGATCGGTCGCTGCCTGGGAATAGCTGGCGGTCATGGTCACTGAAGGGGTGACCGGACTCCCGGCCGCATCGGTAAGCAGGGTCCCCTGGCGGATGAAGAAGGAGGCGCCACCCACGGTCAAGGTATTATCCTGGGTGGTCCGGCCGGTGCTGTCGGTAGTTACGGTAAGCGTACCCGGAGTCGGGGTGGATGCTGCACCACCGCCGCCACCGCCGCCACAGGCGACGACAAGAGCGGCAATAGCCAGACTGGAGAGCATAAATACAACCTTAGCCGACTTTCTCATAATATCTTTCTCCATAAGGCGTCCCAGACCATTTAATTATCTGAATTGTAAGAGATTAACTGCCAATCGTCAATAGTAATAATAATCGATTCCCCTCCCGAACTGCTGTGCAATCCTGGGTCAAAGCCTAACCCTCTGATATCGCTACTTTTCTCCAATTACAGGGAGTGCCGCTGCGCAATACACGAACAGCAGTTAATTGAATCCGGTTTTCAGTTTTATTTTGAGCTGTCCGTTTATCTATAACAATATCTGAAGGTTATAATATTTTTCCGGATCGTCGAACTATGGTCCTCCGCTTGAAGAAGCATTGATGCAAATGCTATTGCCCAACGGAGGAACCAAATCATGACAACGACCGACAACATTTTCAGGATCTGCTGCCAGCTCTTCCTAGCAACCCTCATCACCCTGACCCTGCCGCTCCCCCTCTTTGCCGGCGAGACCGAAGTTAGCTACAAGACCGGCTACTTCACCTGGTCCGAGACGATCGAAGGACAAAACTTCGTCAAGGAGAAGGGTTTTCTCCATGCCCTCGGCGTCACCCGCACCGACATCGTTGCCAGCCGGGTCAGACTGCAGGAGAACCTGGAGATCTGGGGTGGGGCGGTCGATTATGACGGTCACGACGTGGCCAATACCAGGACCCTCGCCTCTGACACCAGCTATCTCGGCACCACCCTCGAAGCCACAGCCGGTTATCAACTACCGCTGGCAGAGAATCTGCAGCTCACCCCGTTTGTCGGCTTTGGCCATAAATTCTGGATCCGCAGCCGCTCCAGTGAAGACTGGAACATGATCTACACCAGGGCCGGCGCCGAAGTCGCTTACAGTGCCGCCAAGGTCAGACTCTTTGCCAAGGGTGGCGCCCTCCTCCCCCTCTACACCCGCAATCATGCCGCCCTCTCCACAGCCGGCTACGAAGATGTTGTGATCGAACCGGAGAACAAGGTCAATCTCTTTGCCGAAGGTGGCATCAAAACAGGGCACTGGACCGTCAGCATCGCCTGGGAAACCCTCGACTTCGGCCGCTCCGACAATGTCTCGGTCAACCGCACCGCCAACAAACAGAATGGTGTAGCTGTCGCCGGCAACAGCGCCTATCAGCCCGAAACCGAATCATCCGTCACCTGGTTCAGGGTAGGTTACGAATTTTAATCAAGCTGCAACGGCAGCTCGGCATAGCGATAAAAAGCATCTCGCAGTCTCAGGAGGTGCTTTTTTATATAGAGCTCCGAGAGCCGGTCCCGATTATAATAGGAGCGGACCAGATTGACACCGGCCAACGGCTTGATTCCGGTATCATTACCGATTGGACCACGCTCACCCTTCTTGACCAGTGCCACCTCCTGGGAATAACTCCACTCATCAGAACCCCGTACCTGCAGAGGTCCAGGCTTCATCTCCTGGCGAAGGGTGAGCGGGAATTCGAACATGATACCGACTGCCTGTCGATTACCTTGCTGCCTGGTACTACTGTTTTTATAGTAAAGAGATACCGCGGTATCTCCGAATAAGCGCTTCAGCTCCAGCAACAGGCCGACATCCTGGCTGTAGAACCTACCGGCCGTCCCCTCCAGCGATGTATCTTGCGGCGCAAAATAATATCGATAAGCACCGAGCAGGGAATTTTTCTGTGTCGAGTTGCTGCGATCATCCACATATGCCTGCATGACTCTGAAACGATGCGCCCCATCTCCAGGCTGCCAACTCAACTCAGCCAGATCGCCATACTCATCGTGCAACACCAACCCGCCACCGACCTGAAGCAACAAGTCTGGTGCCATCTTGACCATCTGGAAAAGCATCAGACGTTCCAATTGTGCATCTCTCCGCTGCTGGCGGAAACTTTTACCGTCGTCGAAATTTTCGCTCCAGCTGAACGGGAAATCAGCACGGGTATTGATCACCCCGCCTTGCCAGAGATTTGTAATAAGTTCACTCTTCAGCGACAAGAGATAATCGAACACCCCGACCTCGGTTCCGACCATGGTCTTTAGCCCTGGGGAGAGAATAAGCGAGCTGTGCAGCCAGGAAGGGTTACCTCGCTCAGCAACATAGGTGATAGTTGCCTCATCGCTGGCCGGACCGATGCGTAATGAATCGCGCAGCTCAGCCAATATGCCGGCATCGGCATAAAAATTACGCCAAACCTTAAAGGGCGCCTGGAGAGACAGTAATGGGATATCCTTTTTTCTTACCACCACCTGCAGTTCCCCCTGCTCAGCCGCAACATAGCGCAGGACTGTCCCGATCACCACACCCATTGCATCAAGTTCATTATGACTGTAGCGACTGTTTTCATAATCTACCCGTACCAGTTCACGCCCGCTGCTACCTACCCGGACATTTTCGAAACCGGCCGCAACCAACTGCTGCTTCACTCTATAAAGCGCCGCGACAAATTCATCTGTTGCTGAAACTGGTAATGGGGGTGCTGCTGCCGCAGACAGCTCTTGCTGAGTTGGAGTAACTTGGAGAGTCGCATGCTTTGCAGCATCATGCCTTTCAAAGCCTAGCGGGAAGAGCATTCCGGCAGCCAGACTGAACTGACCAGGCCGATAATCGAGTGAAGTCTTGGCAATAAACTGGAGATTGACCGGGATGTTGAAAAGTTCAGGGGTAACGATCCGGACCCCCAGATTGGTCTCTTTGGTGTCATACTCTCCCAGAAGGTGGAGCCAGGATAATGCAAACAGTTCGGCGCCACCGAAAAGCCCTTTCATCCGGTCAGGACCGGTGCCGTAACCGGCGCTCAGCCGGAGCGGGCCAAGTTCCTTGCTGGCAACAGCATAAAAGGTCTCAAGATTACGTGCACCTCCCCCCACATCCTGCATGCCGAAAGCCACCTGGGGTAACCAGGAGTCTAAAGGGATAAAGGGGAGACGAAATTTGGCATTGGCGGAGAGATCTCGAACAGGTCTACCTTTGGTTGATGCATTTGGTGCATCGGTCAGCGATGCAGCTATTTCCAGGAAAGAGAATAACCCGATAGAGACAAGATAATTCTCCTGACGGGGGGTACGATTGCGCCACTTGTACTCCTCCTGGTTGCTGTAGAGTAGATTGATGCTCCCTTCCAAGGTAGACATGGCATTAGGGGTGTTCAGGATACCGCTGTAACCCTGCAGCGAGATAGCGTTGTGTAACTCGGCAGCAGAAGCTGTACCGGTCAGGAGGATGAGCAGCAGAGAAAGACACCATTTCATGGGAGAGGCTCACTATTTAGATTGGATGTTAGCTCAAAAAATATATTAATCTTAAAAACTAAATACCAGCCTAATCGGCATACAAAATTGCTTTAATCCTACCAGTTAGTATTTTAAATAGCCAAATATTCTCCCGACAACAAATCATTTCGACTACTCAATTTGATCAAATCTATAATTTCCGTTCCCAATCCCAGGCGGTTTTGACGATAAACTCGATATCGTCGTGCTGCGGCTGCCAGCCGAGCATCTTCCTGAGCCTGGTACTGTCGGCAACTAAAGAGGCCGGGTCACCGGCACGCCGCTCGCTCTCCAGAACCGGGAAATCTATGCCGGTCACCCGTTTTGCTGTCGCTATCATCTCCCGCACCGAATAGCCATGCCCGTAGCCAAGGTTGAACTGTTCGCTGGCGCCCCCCTGGAGCAGATATTCAAGCGCCAGGACATGCGCCCCGGCCAGATCGTTTACATGGATATAATCGCGGATACAGGTCCCGTCCGGGGTCGGATAGTCGGTGCCAAAGAGCTGCAGGCTGGCGAATTCTCCCTTGGCGGTCTTCAGCGCCCGGGTGAGGAGGTGGGTCGGGTTTTTCGACCGTTGTCCGAGCTCTCCGCCTGGGTCAGCACCAGCCACATTGAAGTAGCGCAGCGATACATAGCGCAGTTCACTCACCGCACTGACATCCTGCAGCAGCTGCTCGACGAACCGCTTCGACATGCCGTAGGGGTTGATCGGTGCCAGGGGGGCGGTCTCATCTATCGGCCGCTCCCCCGGCATGCCGTACACCGCGGCGGTGGAGGAGAAGATGAAGTTGCGCACCCGGTTTTGTGCCATGCAGTCGAGGAGTTGCAAGGTGTTGCAGGTGTTGTTGGCATAGTACTTGAGCGGTTCACGGACCGACTCCTCCACCTCGATAAAGGCGGCAAAGTGCATCACCGCATCCGGTCTGAACTCCTGCAGCACCTGGGTCAGCAGTTCCCAATCGGCCAGATCGCCTACCCGCAACAGCCCCGGCGGCACCGCCTCAGCCCGGCCGGTACTCAGGTTGTCATAGACCAGCACCTGATAGCCACCTTCGACCAAAAGCTTGACCAGATGCGAACCGATATACCCAGCCCCGCCAGTCACCAGAACTCTAGCTCCACCCATAATTTTCTGTCCTTAAAGGGGACAGGCACCTTAAATCCTAAGGGTGCCTGTCCCCCTTCTACTTAAGATTTTTTATTTAAAGGGGACAGTCCCCTTAAGGGGACTGTCCCCCTCCCTCTTAAAACCACCATCGCCAGCACCACCCCGGCGAGATCTGCCAGCCAGTCACCTACCGATGCAGTCCGCCCCGGGACATAGTACTGATGCCACTCGTCGGCAGCACCGACTATTGCCACCAACAGCACGATCACCCAGGCCGGCAGAGTCAGGCCATAGCGCAACAGCACCCCCAGGAGGAAGAAGAACAACAGATGGGCGACCTTGTCCCACGGTTCATGGATAAGGCCGGCGGTCGGGGGGTTGGCCGCACCGATAAAGAGTGCCGCGATCATCGTCAGGGCAGCCAGCAGGGCAAAATATCTTTTCATCTGGGGTCAGTCCGGAGCTGCTGTGAGTTGATACAACCTGCGCAACCTTACTGCATCTGATGGAGAATTTCAATAGGGGACTGTCCCCTTATCAATAGGGGACTGTCCCCTTAAAGGGACTGTCCCCCTCGACTGTTCCTAATCTTGTCAACTTGGATGAATGACCCCAAAGGTCTCCCTTAGGTATCAGGCTCGAAGTGCTGGACATGCTTGACCAGGACTTCCCTTATCTGCTCCTTCAGATTCAACCCAGGTGCTACATCCGGAAGTCCGTTGAAATCCCGCAGCAACTCTTCAAGCTGCTCCGTGCTGCAAATGCTGCTGCTCCTCGCTACATAGACCTTCTCATGGCGAGTGGCCTCTGTCCCCTCCTCAGCAGTCATTATCTCTTCGAACAGCTTCTCCCCTGGCCTCATCCCGACGATCTCAATAGGGATATCATCATACGGCTTAAGCCCGTGCAATCGGATCAACTCCTCGGCAAGATCGATAACCTTGACCGGTTCCCCCATGTCTAGAACCAGTATCTCCCCGTTATTGCCTATGACTGCAGCCTGCAGGACCAGAGATACCGCCTCTGGGATAGTCATGAAATAGCGCCTCATCTCCCGGTCAGTGACAGTAAGCGGTCCACCGTTACGAAGTTGCTCCATAAAGAGCGGCAATACGCTCCCCCTGCTGCCAAGTACATTGCCGAAACGGACCGAACAGAACTTGGTAGCCCTTAACTGGCTTAGTGCAGAACAGACATTCTCAGCAACACGCTTGGTCGCACCCATGATGCTGGTAGGTCGCACTGCCTTATCGGTGGAGATCATGATAAACTTCGATACCCCGTTCTCAACAGCAGCCAAAGCCAGGTTATAGGTGCCGAAGATATTGACCTTGACCGCCTCGGAAGGGTTTTCCTCCATCATCGGCACATGTTTATAGGCGGCTGCATGGAAGACCAACTCCGGTCGATGAGCGGAAAAGACCTCTCTGACCCTGGCCAGGTCGCGGACATCACCAACTATATAACAGATCTCACCAGTCAGCTCCGGGAATTCCTTATTCAGCTGCAGTTGCATGTTATGCAACTCCGTCTCGTCGATCTCATAGAGCAACAGCCTGGCTGGTCTGAAACTGCATACCTGACGGACTATCTCTGCACCGATTGAGCCGCAGGCCCCGGAGATGAGTACCCTCCTGCCGGCAATAAGCTGCTCGATCTCATCATATTCCACCTCTACAGATTGACGGCCGATCAACTCCTCGATGCTGATCTCATGGATACCTTTCAGATTCACCTCAAATCGGTCATGGTGCTTATATATCTGCGGGACCAGCTTGATCTGTTGTACTCCGGCCTCCTTGGCCAGATGGTAGATCTTCCGCAACGCCCTGTAATGCGTGGAGGGGATGGCGATAATGACCACTTCGGCAGAATAGCTGCTGACAATCTCTGCCATACGGTCGGTGACCCCCAATACCTTTACCCCATGGATAATAGCACCCACCTTCAGCGGATCATCATCAAGGATAGCGACCGGGTAGAACTCAGCAAAATCGCGCCGCGCCATGTCACGCAACACCAGTTCGCCAGTCATCCCGGCCCCTACCAGGATGGCTCTCTTGCCTGCCGAAGTTGAGCTTCTGCCTCGGATGACCTCCTGATATATCCGGCGGGAGATACGCAAGCCGCAGGCAAGGATAAAGGTCAGCAGCCCGTCCACTATGAAAGAACTGCGCGGGAACGGCACTCCGTGATGACGGAAATGAAAGATCTCCGGCGGGGGTGCCAGGAAAAAGACCATCAGCAATGCTTCAGCTGCGACAAGAGCCATGGCGATCCGGTACAGATCGTTCAAGCCGATGAACCGCCAATTCATCCGGTAGACCCTGTAAAAGTAGAGGGACAGCAGCTTGACTATGACAAAGTATGGCAGAGCCTCGCGGATCAGCAGGAAATAACGGGGTTCGACGCGGAAGTCAAAGCGGATCAAGAAAGCAAGGTAGAGCGCTACGATGATGATCAGGATATCAGCGACAAGGAAGAGAAAAGAGCGTTGCAACGCAGAAGAGTGGAATAATCTGCCAAGCAGACCGCTCTCAACTGCCAGGTGATGGAAATTTTTTGTATTCATTTTAGCTGACACAAATCATCCCGGAGCAACTGCATCGACAGACACTGTACTAAGCCTATATATTCTCTGCAGGTCCAGGCATCGCTTTAAAATCTCAGACAGCTGCGGATGGTGGCCTGGACTCTCTCCATATCAGAAGCGCTGATTGCTGAACCTGAAGGGAGACAAATACCCTTTTCAAAAAGAAGTTCCGACACTTTCTGCTCCTCACTATGTGGGTAAAACCTGGTACCGGCATAGAGTGGTTGCATATGGAGCGGTTTCCAGACCGGTCGCGACTCGATATTCTCTTTCCCCAGCGCCTCGACCAGGTCAAGGGCAGTACAACCACACAGCTCAGGGTCGACAGTCATAGTAGTCAGCCAGCGGTTGTGCATACTCCCGGGGATTTCCGGCATGAAAGCAAACCCCGGCACATCGGCAAAGGCCTGCTGATAGGCGATGAAAATCTCGCGTCTTCTCTGCACCCGTTCATCAAGAAGCTGCAGCTGCGCTCTGCCGATAGCAGCCAGAATATTGCTGAGTCGATAGTTGTAGCCGAGTTCACTGTGCTGGTAATGAAAAGCCGGGTCACAGGCCTGGGCCGACAAGAACCTTGCCTTGGTCAGCGCCTCCAGATCGTCAGCGACCAGCATGCCGCCACCTGAGGTGGTGACCATCTTGTTGCCATTGAAAGAGAAGATGCCGAACCGGCCGAATGAGCCGCTCTTCTTTCCGGCATAGCTGGCGCCGAGGGATTCAGCTGCATCCTCGATGACAGGCACCCCGTACTTTTCACACAAAGGCAGCAACTGCTTATAATCGGCAGACTGGCCATAGAGATTGACAATAACTACCGCCTTCGGCAGACACCCCTCCTGGTCAGCATCTGCCAGAGCCCGATGTAGAGCAGCCGGGGACATGTTCCAGGAATCGGGTTCAGAGTCGATGAAGATCGGCGTGGCGCCCTGATATAGAATAGGGTTGGCACTGGCACAGAAGGTAAGGGTCGAACAGAAGACCCGGTCCCCACTCCCTATTCCGAGCAGCCGCAAAGCCAGATGGATAGCTGCAGTACCTGATGAAAGCGCCGCCGCGCCGGCCGTCCCGACATATCTGGCCATCTCCTCCTCAAAGGAGTTTACTTGCGGCCCGAGCGGTGCGATCCAGTTCGAGGCAAATGCCTCCTTGATGTACTCCATCTCCTTATATCCCATGTGCGGCGGAGAAATATAGATACGTTTCTTTGGCATACTATAATCCTTAGGGTTGAAGAATATAATTCATAATCGCCCGTACAACAGCTCAAATAAAGCATAAAAGAGCCATTAGTGCGTAACTATTTATCAATTAAATTTACTTTTCTTGTTACTTTTATATGCTATCTCTTGCAAAAAAACGTCTTATAAAGTGGCCGCGGAACCAACAATTCATTAATTATTACTTATAAATTCTTTTGGTCTAGTATAATTCATTCAACAACTGATTTTCACGTGACAAAATAGCATCATGATCTCTTATGCCAATTTTCTTTGCACTAGAACCAATATAAATTCCCCACGGTTCAAGGTCTTTCGTCACTACACAGCCCGCACCAACTGTAGCACCCTCACCAACTGTTATACCAGGAAGTATAATAGCATTGGTACCGATAATAGCATGTTTCTTAATAATAACCTTATCAAGTAAAACGTTTTTGTATTTTGCTGGTACAGTTGGGTTGGACAGAAATCCACCGGAAAAATCATCCGAACCAGTAATGATTCTACACCCAGCACTCAAACCAGCAAAATCTTCTAGAACAAACTCACCACCTCCGATGATACTTGAAAACGATGAAATATGAGTGAATTTACCTATATGACACATTCTCCCAGCGTTTATAAATACGAAATCATCAATCTGTGCAAAATCACCAATTCTTAAATTAGTCCCATTATGTATTATTTTAGCAAAAGGATATATTTTAACGTCAATTCCAATTTCAAATTGAATTTCCATTTGTATTTACCCCTTTAAACGGTTGACATGTTGCTTCGCCATCCTGATTGATATCATCTCTTTTAAAAACTTTCCCAATAGTTAACAAGAGGATCCTTATATCAAGCCAAAGAGAGTGATTCTTCACATACCAGACATCCAGTTGAAACTTCTCCTCCCAGCTAATGGCGTTACGCCCGTTCACCTGGGCCCAGCCGGTAATCCCCGGCAGCACTTCATGGCGCCGCGCCTGTTCAGTACTGTACAGCGGCAGATATTCCATCAGCAGCGGCCGCGGACCGACCAGACTCATCTCGCCTTTTATTACGTTGATCAGCTCAGGCAGTTCATCCAGGCTGCTACTCCGTAGCCATCTGCCAAAGGGTGTGAGCCGGTCGGCATCAGGGAGCAGTTCACCGGTTAAATCACGGGCATCGGTCATGGTGCGGAATTTATACATCATGAACGGCCTGCCATGCAGGCCGGGGCGCTGCTGACGGAAGAGTACCGGCGCGCCGAGCCTGACCCTGACCAATAGAACCAACAATGCAATAATTGGGCTAAAAACAAGCATTCCAAAAACAGCCCCAGTGATATCGAAGAGCCGCTTCATGACCTTCCTGCCCGCTTGCAATGGACAGACTCGAAGACTGCCAGCAGCTTGCCAAAGAGACGGTCCCGGTTAAAATCAGTAGCAGCTAGCTCTGTCGCTGCATTACCGGCTTTTTCAAGCCTTCGGGGATCGCTGATAAAACCGTGCAGCTCTCTGGCGGCAGCGACCGGGTCATCTGCCGGGACGACCACTCCTGCCCCGCTGTTACGGATGACATCAGCCTGCCACCCCTCATGATTGATCATGACAGGTCTGCCTGCAGCCAGAGTATCGAAAAATTTATTTGCTGAATTATGCCATAATGCTGGACAATTTATTACTAGTGAACAGGCCACTGTACATCCCGACAACAATCTTGGCAATTTACATTTAGCTACTGGTTGCAACACCCATAAATTGATACCCAAGACTCTACCGGCACTAGCTTTATCCAACACCTCTTGCTTTTGCTTACCGTCTCCGCTGATGACAAAGCATACCTCAGGATCAATCTTCAGCATCGCCTCGGCAATATCGACCAGATAGTCTACCCCGTTGATGATACCCAAGGTGCCAGCATAAAGGACCACCGGCTGGTCTCTTCTCTTCCTTATATCGGCAAAATAATCGCTGCTGCAAGCTCTGCCGAACAGTTCGACATCGCAACTGTTCGGTATCACTGTAACCGTTTCCTCAGGGTAACCGGTCCTGACCACCCCCTCCTTCATCCCGGGAGATAGTGCTACCACCTGGGCGGAATTGGCATAGGCAAAACGCTCCAGCCAGCGAGCAAGCCATTTCAGCACCGGATTGCGCAGTGCGCCGATGGCTATGGGTAGTTCCGGCCACAGATCCCTCACCTCGAAGACCATCGGCCGATTATGCCAGAACTTGCCGAATACAGCCGGTATGGCTATGGTCAAAGGGGTGCTGGTGGCAAAGAGCAGGTCCACATCTTTGACCTTTGTCGTGGCCAAAAGCGCCCTGATGGCAAATTCGCCAAATGCCTTGATCCTCTCCAGATAGGATAGTTTGTTCGAGTAGGGGATACGGATGACCAGCAACTCGATACCATCCATCTCCAAGCGCGAAAGTCGATCATCGAAGCGATAATGTTCCGGGAAGAATGCGCTTGATGTGATCATCGTCACCCTGTGGCCGGCCTTCACCAGGCGGCGGGCCATCTCGTAGGACCTGGTCCCGCCGATACCATCAGGAGGCACAAAATATTGATGCTGATAGAGGATATGCATTAATTATTTATACCTTAGCGAATCTTTCTTGATAAACTTTTTGCATGCCAACTTTAGCAGAATTGGCAGTTGACAAGAAAGCCATCAACATAAAGGTGAATATCGTCCTGCTATCAAAATAATCGCCACTAAATTGGCTTGCCGCAAGTATCAAAATGCATGCTGCCACTGGCAAAGGATTTATCACTAACCGGCATGCCCAACAGAAATAGATAAAAATACTCATGGGTATAATAAGCAATACAAACCCGGTTCCACCACCTTCACAAAACGCTTCAAGAAAAATATTGTGCGGATAGACACCTAAGCCATTTGCCGGAAATGCTGCCAGCCCGGCACCGATAAATGGATTTTTGGATCCAAGAGTCATTGCTGCCTGATAAAGATTCCCACGCCCGGCAGTGTAACGCTGTTCGATAAGAAGATTAGCTACCCTGACCTCATAGGAGTCCATGACCTTCTGGCCGACTGTGGTGAAGCTGATCAATATGGATGACAGTAAAAGTGCGGCTATAGCAAATAGTATGACCTTAGTAACTGAAACTCGCGAAACGATTATATATACCGCAATAGCAAGACAAATTGCCACCAGGCTACCACGAGAACCGCTCAGGATAACCAGACAGAACGCTATTACCACAGGAGGTAACCATACCAGCAATCTTCCACCCCGCGACCAATAATAGAGACTGGTCAGACACAATAGTCCCATCATCCGCCCGAACACATTAGGCCCACCACCGAGTACAGCAAGTCGCTCTGCATCAATACCTCGAACCTTATATATGGCAATAGCGGCAAGTACGGCTGTCAACAGGAAGATGATTTTCCAGAATTGTTCGAAAACCAGTCCACCTTCCCTGCCGGAAAGTAGAATATAAATACTGAAGGTGGCTACAATGACCAGGACCACCTCATACCCTTTCCCAAGAGCCATTTCAATATCAGGCGCCCAAATTGACGACAAAAGTGTATACGTGAAAAAAAAGTATAGCAGCAGCAGATAATACCTGACGTAATGAGATTCTTTATCAGCTATTGGCTTACGGACAAAAAGTGCACACGCACATAAAAGTAAAACTATCCAGAATCTCAGTTCATAATAGAACGGAGCAGACAAATCAGTAAATTTATCGCTGAATATCCTGGCGAAACTCCATCTACCGCTCAATACGTAAAGGGCAATCAACATACCGATCATGTAGGAGCGAATAGAGAGCTGCCGTAGGCGGTCAGATATTTCAGTATATGTTGGCATCAGCTCATAACCTTGATGTTTCGACAGATAAATCCTTAACAATGCGTAGTGCTATGAACAGGTTTCCCAAAAGCTGCACAGTAGAACTGACTGTGAGAGCCATGGCAGCACCAGTAAGTCCATAACGAGGTATCAACAGCCAACAGGCAATGGTCAGGACCAACGCTGAAAATGCCAGCAGATAGGGCTGGGGACGAAACTGCCTGGCCGCCGTCAGACCGTACTGGAGAAACAGTGCTACATAACCAAATGTGCCGGCCACCATTATCCAGATAAAAGCCGCCATATTTTCTGCATACTCTGGACGGTAGAAAAGAGTGAGAAACTGTCGACCGACCAAAATGCTCAGCAGAATTCCGGATACTCCGCAAAGAACGCCGATGGCAACCATTTTCAGTAACAGATCTTGATATGACCTTTTATCTTGCTCTGCATGGAACCTTGCCAGCCTTGGGCTTGCCGATTCCCCCAGGGCAGTGACTACTCTCGCACCTATGATGACGACATAGGTGAGAGCCGCGAAAATACCAAGTTCCCGCTCTCCTAAAGTGGCGTTGATGAAATAGCGCGGGATGTTGGTCAATAGAGAGTTGAAAAGTGTTGCAACGCCGAGCGGGAAAGCAAGCCAGGCCAGTTCCCGCAAGACAGCTCCGTGCCAGCGTGGACGCAGAGTTCTATATGCATCACCTTTATCTTCCTGCACTGCAACAACTATCCGCGCTGCATTAGGGATATCAAAAACGACCAGAAGCAGAATCCAGGCTCCAGCCATGGCGATACACCCCAAGAGTATGTCGCTGCTGAGCCAGACCCCACCAGCAACCGCCAGCAGGGCTCCTGCCCCTTTCAAGGACAGGGATATGGAGATACACTGCATCCTTTCGTGTTGCAGCATATGACCGTAGAAGACGTCGCTCAACGATTCGCTCGCCTTGGCAAATGCGACAGCCATGATCACATATGTTGTACCGGCTGGATAACCGGACACTATGGTGAGCAGCAGGATGATAAACAGTGCTGCGGTAATGGTGGTAAGACGCAGGGCCAGATAGTCACTGAAAGAGTATCGTTTTACCGCATCAGTAGCCAGCACACCACGCAGGTTCAGATTGGCTGCCATGATCACCGGTGCTGTAACGGCAAAGGCGAGGGCGAACCGACCGACCATCTCCGGAGAGCCGAGCTTGGCGATGGCGATCACCATTGCCCACTGGGCACCACCATAGAAAAAATTACCGAACAGGGTCCAGGCAAAATTCTTGCGCAGGGATATCCCTTTAGTCTGCGAATCGACTGCAGATGTCCGACCAGGCACCCCCTCTTCCTTATCCTCAGATGCCAGCACAGCTAGGGGTTGGCCTTTGCCGGAAGTCTCCTTATCTCTTCCCATAGAGACGGATCGTCCTGAGGGAGTTTCCAGCCCAAGTAACGGTCACTTTCTGTAAATGCATAGGTATAGACGAGAATACCTTCTACCCCCTCTGCCAGTGACATCTCGACCATGCTACGGAATTCAGCCGGAGTCGGCTTCTTGTAGTTTGATGTCACTCCGGTAGCCCTGGGCCTGGTATCGAACCCGCCCAGCACTACCCATACAGGCTTATTGAGCTTCAGCTTCTTCTGGTCAGCCTTCACCTTTTTCAGCCAGTCGCGCACCACTTCCGGCGGGTCGTAACCAGTGAGAAGATTCTTGCGCATGTACGGGTCTACCGCGATGATGTCGAAATAGGGGAGATATTCGTACCATTTTTTCGGATTGTCCAGTACGGTGAAAATAGGGGTGCCAGGGTCGAGCGACTTGATCAGGGTGCGGGCTGTTTTCAGCCGATCAATTGCTATCCCCTGGCCATCGGGTTCGTCGGCCAGGTACCATGCATATAAAGCCGGATGCCCTTTAAGTTCAGCTATCTTAACGCGAAGTTTGCTTTGGAACTCCTGCCACTTTGCTTCATCTCTGGTAATATCTTTAGTCAGCCAGAATGCAACCAGAGACTTCATCCCATTGGTCCGGACCAGATCAAGATGGGCTTTTTCAGCATTTGTCACTGTCAGTGTGAAACCATTAAGCTTCGCCGACTTTAAGGCATCTGCAAAGTTACCGCTCACAGTAAGACCATAGAGGCCGGTTTGAATCTCCTTTGCTGCAACTGGCATTATTATGAATATTGTAAAAAAGAGTGCTATTAAAATACCGGAAACATACTTTACTTGCATTCTGATCACCCCGGTCAAAAGTTTTAAGACTCAAGATATTTCAAGTAGTTATTTATAACACACCACTCCTTTTACGTCAATGGAATCCCGTCTGTGGTCTGACTCAAAATTTGCATTATAAACCGACTATTACCACATCACTACCTGTGCAGCAGAGATGATTGAACCAGTCATTGCCATAAGATGTATCAGCCGTCCAGGATGAACCATCGCCAGATTTGAGCACCAGACCAGCTTCACCGGCCACAATAAAGGTATTACCGGTAAAAGCGACCCCCATTATAGACACCGAGGCATTGGTAGTTACAAGAGACCAGTTCAGCGCGTCAGTAGAGCGAAGTATCACCCCCTGCTCACCAATTGCTACATATACTCCGTTACCGAATGAGACATCAAACAGCCAGCCGGTGACTCCTGATCCGGCTGATACCCATACGTGACCATCTACAGAGGTTATGATAGTGCCGGTATCGCCAACGGCAACAAACCTGTTGTTGCAATATGCGACCGAATAAAGCCAGTTACTTGACTGTGACTCGGCCTGCCAATTAATTCCGTCAGGCGAAGTGATGATGGTGCCGGCCGTACCTACAGCAACGTACAGGTTGTTACCATAGGCTACCCCATATAGAGTTTCGCTGGTGCCGGAAGCGACTGCTGACCAGACAGAGCCGTCAGAAGAAGTGAGAACTACCCCTTCAGCGCCGACAGCTATGAAAGTCTCCCTGCCATAAACGACTTCAAGCAGGTTCTCGCTGGTCCCGGAGTTCTGCTCTCTCCAGATTACACGGTCGACCGATGTCATTATCCGGCCGTTCAGACCTACAGCCACATAGCGATTATTGCCGAAGGTCACCGCATTGAGAAGATTCCCTCTGTTGGCGACAATGTTCGGTGTAGTATTAAGAGAGGCTGCAGATGTGGAATTGACCGCATTCGGTACTGGAGTATCGCTGCCCCCTCCACCACACCCACACAATAAGAAAAGAGTTATAACTAACAACGACTTCAGGCATCTTTTTGATTTTATTTGATTATCAGCTGACATGATCATTCCCTCCTACAACACAATGTAATTTGTCGTTGTGGAGTTCATATAAAATGCCAGCGGTTTATTTATCTTGATATCCCTATAGAGGCTTTATTGAAGTGTATTTACGAAATATCATGTTTTTGATATCGACAACCGTTTGCAATTAATGTTGTTGAGATATTGAACAGTTTGCCGGTTGCAACAAACAACCAGGCAGAATCACGATGGAATTGTATTTGTCAAGAATTGCACAGCTGACCAGACTGGAGGGAGTCAAAGCAGTTGTAGAGATAAAAAAAGGGTGATGGTCGAAACCATCACCCTGAATTTACTTACTGATTCAATTCAATACTAAGGTCTAGTCACCACACATGGGATCAGACCGGTTTTCCAGGTGCTCTCGTTGAAACCGTCAGCTATTGCCTTGACCCGGTAATAGTAGCTACCGTTTGCATGGCCAGGAAGCTTGACCAGGTTGGTGGAACCGTTATAGACCACAGTCGGTGTTGAGAAGAGGTTGTCGGTACTCTCCTCGACCACATAGCTGGCTCCGGGTGTACTGGAGAGGCCCCAGCTTACAGCAGTTTCACCATTGGCACTGGCAGGGCGGACCCAGATAGAGGTCGGGGCTGCTGCGGTGCGGCTTACATTGCAGGGGTTGGTCCCGTATTTCCATTCGCTATCGGTATAGCTGGCAGCAGTCGCCTTCACCCGATAGTAGTAGCTGCCGTTCAAATGTGCTTGAATAGCTACACTGGTTGCAGAGCCGGTATAGACCACCTTGGTCTCGGCAGGGTCGAAACCTTTACCGGTCGACTCTTCAAGGATATAAGTCACGGCGGAAGAGACCGCGCCCCAGCTGACCGCTGTCTCACCGTTCAAACTGTTCGGGCGGACCCAGATAGTAGCCGGAGCAGCCAACTGGCCAAGATATGGGACGAACTGGACACTGATGCTATGATTTCCACCTACGTTGTTGAAAGTATATGATGTGTGGCTGCCAGGAAATTCAGTGCCATCGACATTGATGCTGGCAACTGCATAACCTGGCTCAGCAACGATCAGATAAGACTGGTCGCGGCCAGCGACAACTCCAGAATCACCTGACGGGAGGATCTTCCCGCCAACCGGCTTGCCAGCTTCATCGAGACTGCTGACAGAGGATTTCACAGTATATATCGCCTTACTTCCGTCCAGCAGGGTGACATGGCCATCATCAAGGTCATAGAAGGCTTTGACTATCATCAGCTCATCAGGGGTTGTCCTCAGGATTTTGGAGATGACTTCTGACTTTGTCTTGAGTTCCGCGGTTACATTTTGAACATTATTCAGCACGCAATCATTTGCCGAACCGGCAGCCTGCTTTGTCTCGACAACGGTCGGCCTGATAGTTTCGACCAGGATTTTCAGGTCATAACTGAGTTTGTCGTATTCCGTCTGGTCAAGAATCTCGTTTTTTGCCCCGAAAGAACCATAAGCTGCATTTACCGCACCGCACCGCTCGTGACCAAGGACCATGATCAGCTTGGCTCCCAGGTGCTCGATGGCGTATTCGATAGAGGCGATCTGGTGCGGGGCGATTATGTTGCCGGCAACCCGGACAACGAAAAGCTCACCGAGCCCCTTGTCAAAGATAAGTTCCGGCGGCAGACGACTATCGCTGCAATCCAGAACAATCGCATAGGGCTTTTGGCCAAAAGTGGCCACTTCATGACGGACTGCCGGGCTCGACATCGGACCGACGCTGGTCAGGGTGCCATTGACAAAATTCTCATTGCCAAGCATAAGCTTTTCCAACGCCTCGGTAAGGGTTATCCCCCCCTCTGCCGGCGGCGCCGTCGATGCCAGGCTGAGACCGGCCGAAAGGAGCACTGTTACCAGTGCCATTACCAGAAATATTTTACGAAACATCTCCACTCCTCCTTCAGACATTTTAATATGAGCCGAAGCTCCACTGGATGACCAACAGATCAACCAAGAGATTTAAAGGGATTTCTCAAACTGTATCGATATACGATGGAGAGCAAAAGAGTGCGCAGAAGGAGCGTTGCTGACCTTTTCTCTTCGGCGGCTCGGCTGTCCAGCTATCTGGACCCTTGGCTCTGCGTCGCCGGGTTGCCCCGGTTTTGCTCTTGTCGGAGAATTAATAAATTTTATTGTAATTTTACGGATTACAGAATAGTTGCACTTATATATAAATTTCCGGTTTTTTAGTCAAGAATTTTATTGTTAACTTTGACTAACTTAAAGCCGTAAAAGAAATAGGGACAGTCCCTATTACCAAGGCAAATGAAATGGGGACAGCCCCTATTTACCAAGAGGCAAAAGAAATGGGGACAGTCCCTATTACCAAGAGGGACTGTCCCCATAATAACTAACTGCAAATAAACTGCTTCTTTTAAGGAAGAGTTACAACGCTAGCCAGACTGTTCACCCAATCGCTCGGCAGATAACCTCCCCGTAGTGCCCTGACCCGGTAGTAATATGTCCCGGATGATGCTACCGAAACGTCAAAGCGAAGAGAAGTACCCTGGTATACCTGCCTGACTCCGCTGGCAAAGAGCGGATCAGTGGACTCTTCGACTTCATAGCTGGCTCCGGCAGTAATCGAAGCACCCCAGACCAGAGGTATCAAAGGCTGATCCGTTACAGTCCTGACCCAGAGGCTGGCAGGCTTGACCGTAACAAGATTGGCAACAGTCATAGGCCCGGCTGATACCCATTCACTGGCCAGATAACCTGCTTTAACGGCACGGACCCGATAGTAGTAGTCTCCGCTACCCTCCAGCACCGCTATCTTGGTCCCCAGACCATCGCCTTGGAATATCTGCCGCAGGCCATTGGTAAAAGCAGCATCCCGTGCCTCTTCCACTTCATAGATCACCCCTGCAGTCGTCGATGCCCCCCAGATTACCGGATTGGAATCAAGGCTTGTAGAACTCCTTATCCAGAGACTTGCAGGCTTCACTACTGACAGTCCAGCTACCGTAAGTTGATTGGCATTGACCCAAAGGCTGGGAAGTTTACCGGGGGCAATCGCCCTTACCCGGAAATAGTAGTCCCCTTCTACAGTGGTCATGGCATAGCAACGTTGTCCATCGCCACGGTAAATAATCTTCCGGTTGCTGGCAAAGGTCTGCTCTGTTGACATTTCCACTTCGTAAAGGATGTCTTTACCTGATATATCTTCCCATAACAGCAAATTGCTGTCCTTGTCACTTGGCGAACGGACCAGAATGCTGGCTGGTGGAAGAGTCCTGATTGTCTGTGCCAGGTTCGCACTGCTCGGCAGACTTACCATCCATTCACTCGGCTGATAGCCATCCTTCACTGCTCTGACCCGATAGTAATAGACGCCGTCACTATCTATCGTGACATCGCTACGCAGTTCTGGACCCCGATAGACCTGGCGAAGCCCGGTGGTGAAAGCTGCATCAGCTGCCTCTTCCACCTCATAGTGGACATCAGGAGTGAGAGATGCGCCCCAGATCAGCGGATTTGTAGTAATATTTACTGTAGTTCTTACCCAGAGGCTGGCCGGTTTTTTACAGGTCAACTGCACTGCACTGCGGATGCTGTTGACCCATCTGCTCGGCCAGTTGTCAGGTCCGATCGCCCTTACCCGGTAGTAGTAAGAACCGCCTCGCAATACTGTCACATTCTGGCTAAGTTCTGTACCCCGATAGAGGAGCCGGTTGTCTGATGTAAAGGTCGGATCGGTCGACTCTTCCAGTTCATAGATTACCCCAGCAGTAGGCGAAGCTGTCCAGATTACCGGGTTGGTGGAGAGAACCGTAGCTGACCTGACCCAGAGACTGGCCGGCGGCAAAGTACCGCTTCTGGCACTGAGATCGACGGTGCTGGGGACAGTGACATTCCAGGCGCTGGGAAGATATCCGGGGCTGGTCGCCCTGACCCGGTAATAATAGATGCCATTGCTGTTGACGCTTATATCAGTGCGCAGGTCAGGGCCGCTATAGACCTGTCTGCGATTGCGGGTGAAACTCGGGTCAATTGCCTCCTCTACCACATATATAGCACCAGGGGTAGCTGAAGCACCCCAGATAACAGGATTAGTGGCAACAATGGTGGAACTGCGCGCCCAGATACTTGCCGGCATACCGGTGATTAGATTCACCACACACTGCTGGCTGTAAACCCAGTCACTGGGCCAGTAACCGGGGCTGATGGTGCGGACCCGATAGCTGAAGGTGCCACTGGCAGCATAGACGAGATTGGTCTGCAGGTCAGGGCCGCTATAGACCAGACGTCTGGTCTCACCGATCGCAGAAGCAACGATTTCCTCGACTTCATAGACAGCCCCTGGTGTGGAGGAGGCTCCCCAAACTACTGGATTCTCAGCATAACTCGTGACAGCGCGTACCCATAAACTGGATGGGCTGATACTCTTGTACTGGAAAAGACTGGCATTGCTTACCTGCCAAGGGCTGGGGAGATAACCAGGCGCAATGGCCCTGACCCGATAATAGTAGCTTCCGGTGGCCGGCATGGTCACCTCCGCTGTCAACAGAGGGCCGACATAAACCTGACGAAGATTAGTGGTAAAAGTGGCATCAGTTGCCTCTTCCAGTTCGTATGTTGCGTTGACAGTAGCAGATCCGCCCCAGATGACCGGATTGGTAGCGGCCAAAGTTTCACCCCTTGCCCATATCATCGAAGGGGCTGCAGCCGGTGCGAGAAAGCTTGCCGTAACACTCTTTGCCTGGTCAATGGTCAGGCTGCAAGTTGCATTACCGCTACAGGCCCCGCTCCACCCATCAAACATTGCACCAGCAGCAGGGACGGCAGTGATATTAACTACTGTCCCATAATCCAGCGGTAGCGTTATGTTACCAGGTGAAGGCAACAGTGTGTTGCCTGCCGAAATATTGATAGTTCCGCTGCCGGTGCCTGTGCCAGTGACAGTGAGAGGATGAATATCAGGAGCAAAGAACGCCGTCAACGCATGCGGCGCCGTGACTGAGGCGATGGTATAAATCCCGGCGGATACTGCAGCAGTGACATCGACACCATTGTCATTCAGTGTTACCAGGTGGCTCCCGGTTGCTGCAGTGACTGTGAAAGACTGGGGAGAACCGTAGACGAGCGAGGTTGTGGCCGGGGTGATTGTGCCGCTACCGGAGACTACCGTGGCGGTAAGGCCGAACATCTTGATACTGAAAGAGGCGCTGACGCTCTTGGGGGTAGTCATATTTATCGTGCAGCTGCTGCCATTCACACTGTCGCAGCCGCTCCAGCCGGTGAAGTCGGAGTTGACTGCCGGGAGTGCCGTCAGGGTGACTACTGTCCCCATGTCGAACGACTGACTGCAGCTGTTGCTGCAGGGGATACCAGGGGCAAAGCTGACGCTGCCGCTGCCACTGCCGCCGCTGGTGAGCGTCAGTGCGTAGGTGGGGAGCACTGCCGTACCGCTCAGGGCTATTTCGGCCAGCGGCTGACTATAGGCGTCCGAGGTGATGGCCAATGTTGCGCTGCGCGCACCCGGGGCGGTCGGGGTGAAGGTGACCGACATGGTGCAGCTGCCGCCGACCGGGATGGTCGGGGTGGTGCTGCTGCAGGGGGTGGCGCCACCTGGGGCAAATGAGAACATGGCGCCGTCAGCGCCGCTGAAGGTGGCGGCCGGGGTGACTGCCAGCGGTGCATAGCCGGGGTTGGCCAGGGTTATCTCCTGGGCCAGACTGGTGGTGATGGTGACTGTGACGTAGTCGAGCGCCATGGGGGTGACAGTCAGCTCCGGCGCGGCAGTGAACTGATAGAGCCCGGCGCCGAGGGTGCCGGCATAGAGGTCGCGGGGGTTGGCCGGATCGAAGTAGAGGGCGCGGATGACATTATGGTCGAGGCCGTCACTGAATGCTGTCCAGGTGGCGCCGGCATTGGCGCTGCGGAATACCCCGCCGCCGTTGGTGCCGGCATAGATGACATTCGGGTCGGTCGGGTCGACTGCCACTGAATAGACCGCCAGAGTGGTGAGACCGCTGTTCATGACAACCCAGTTGCTGCCGCTGTCGATGCTCTTGAAGATGCCGCCATTGGTGCCGGCATAGAGGGTGGTCGGGACGAGCGGGTCGATGGCGAGCGAATTCACCACCCGGTTGGTCATCCCGGTCCTGATATTCACCCAGCTGGTGCCGCTGTTGACCGATTTGTAGACCCCGCCGTTGTTGCTGCCGACATAGATGGTGGCCGGGGTGAGCGGGTCGATGGCGATACAGTAGAGATTGGTGTTGGTAAGGCCAGAGTTGCTCTGGCTCCAGCTGTTGCCGCTGTTGCTGCTTTTATAGAAGCCGCCGCCATAGGTGGTGGCATAGAGGGTGGTCGGAGTGCCTGGGGGGATGGCGAGGGCGTTCAGGTTCAGGTTGGTGAGGCCGCTGTTGCTGACACTCCAGCTGCTGCCGCCATCGCTGCTTTTAAAGAGCCCGCCGCCATAGGCGCCGGCATAGATCTTGGCCGGAGCGGTCGGGTCGGCGACCAGGGTGCGGATATCGGTGGAGGTGAGGCCGCTGTTGTTCAGGGTCCAGCCGCCAGCGCCGCTTATATTGGCAAAGACGCCGCCATAGGCTCCGGCATAGGTGGTGCGTGGCGCGGTCGGGGTTACTGCTGCGGCGTAGCTGCGGAAGTTGTTCATGCCGCTGTTGGCGTCGGCCCAGCTACTGCCGCTGTCGAGGCTTTTGCAGATGCCGCCGCGCAATGTGCCGGCATAGATGGTGCTGGTCTGCGTCCTGTCGATCGCCAGGGCATAGACGCTCAGACTGGTCAGACCGGTATTTGTCGCACTCCAGCTGCTGCCGCTGGTGCTGCTCTTGAAGATGCCGCCGCCGTTGGTGCCGCAGTAGATGGTGGCCGGGGTGGTCGGGTCGATCGCCAGGGAGTAGACGCTCAGGGTGGTGATACCGGTCCGCGCAGCTGCCCAGCCGGTACCGCTGTTAGTCGTCTTGAAGACCCCGCCGCCATTGGTGGCGGCATAGATGGTGGCCGGGGCGACCGGGTCGATGGCGAGCGCCATCACTCTGTTGGTGGTGAGGCCGGTATTTACCGCTGTCCAGCTCGAACCGCTGTTGGTGGTCTTGAAGACCCCGCCGCCGTTGGTACCGGCATAGATGGTAGCCGGAGCGGTCGGGTTGATCGCCAGGGCAAAGACATTGGAGTTACTCAGACCTTTTTTCACCGACGACCAGGAGGAGCCACCATTGGTCGATTTATAGACGCCGCCGCCATTGGTGCCGGCATAGATGGTGGCCGGGGTGGCCGGATTGATCGCCAGCGCATAGACGTTCAGATTGCCGAGGCGGGAGTTTACCGCCACCCAGCTGACGCCGCCGTTGGTCGATTTGTAGACGCCGCTGCCGTTGGTACCGGCATAGATGGTGCTCGGGGTGACCGGGTCGATCGCCAGGGCATAGACATTGAGGCTGATCGGCAGCGCTTCCCAGTTGGCACCGCTGTCGATGCTCTTGAATACTCCGCCATATTCAGTACCGGCGTAGATGGTCGACGGAGTGGCCGGATCGATGGCCAGGGCGCGAATATAACCACCATTGGGACCTATGGCGCTCCACTGATTTACCCCGGCCTGTGCGGTTTGACTGACAAAGAGCAGAAGTAGTGTCAAAAATGCGACACTGACTACGTTATTTAACGACGATTTACGGCACCAGGTGATGAACGAGAGGTAGTTCACAGCCATCTTCCCCTCCTGCAACCCCCTGTCAATGTTGCCTTTATAACAACAGGGAGCGGTAAAACCCTTACATCTAAGCTGTCACATCATTTGACGGTCCAAATACGCACGCTGGATAGAGATGGATAAAAATACCTCTAAAAAATAAAAATCAACATACTGATATAACTGCAGTTTATATGCCAAAATATGGATTGTAAATTTATCAGAGATATATTGCTGTAAATTTTATTGCTTTGCTATAATACAATGACAATAAAAGGGTGGCAAACAAAGCTGCCACCCTTTACATAATCTAGTTATATAGCTTAAGGTCTTGTAACAACGCAAGGATTCTTGCCAGTCTTCCATGGGCTCTCATTGAAGTCAGCAGCTATTGCCTTGACCCGGTAGTAATAGCTACCATTTGTTCGACCTGGAAGTTTTATCAATATGTTAGAGCCGCCATAAACTTGCTTAACCGAGACAAATTCTGCATCAGTAGCCTCTTCGACCAGATATGTAGCTCCAGGGGTAGTCGACGCTACCCAACTGACTGCCGTCTCACCATTGACACTGGCAGGACGCACCCAGATAGACGTCGGCGGATTTGCTGTCCTGCTTACCAGACAGCCATGATCTGTTGTCTTCCAGGCACTTTCATTAAATCCATTAGCAACGGCTTTGACTCGATAATAATAGGTGCCATTCAATTTACCGGAAATAGTCAGGTTCAATGCCGAGCCGCTATATATCTGGATGGAAGCTGTAAACTCAGCATTAGTGGATTCTTCGACGACATAGCTGGCACCTGTAGTGGTAGATGAACCCCATACAATGGCAATCTCTCCATTGGCACTGGCTGGCCTCACCCAGAGACTGGCAGGTTTGGCTGTAATGAGAGTAACCGTACTGGCAACACTATTGACCCAGACACTTGCCTGATAGCCATCGGCTAATGCCCGGACCCGGTAGTAATATTTACCAGAAGCAGCTACAGTAACATCTGAACTCAAGGCGTTGCCGCTATATACCTGCCGTAGATTCTGGGTAAACAAAGCATCGGTCGCCTCTTCCACTTCATAGCTGGCCCCCGGCGTGGTCGATGCGCCCCAGACAATAGGGTTTGTCGCTGTGCTGGTACTACTCCTCACCCAGAGACTGGCAGGTTTGGCTGTAATGAGAGTAACCGTACTGGCAACACTATTGACCCAGACACTTGCCTGATAGCCATCGGCTAATGCCCGGACCCGGTAGTAATATTTACCAGAAGCAGCTACAGTAACATCTGAACTCAAGGCGTTGCCGCTATATACCTGCCGTAGATTCTGGGTAAACAAAGCATCGGTCGCCTCTTCCACTTCATAGCTGGCCCCCGGCGTGGTCGATGCGCCCCAGACAATAGGGTTTGTCGCTGTGCTGGTACTCCCCCTGACCCATAGGCTGGCCGGTTTAATGGCGGGCTGATTATCCCTTACAAGCATGCCGTCGATCCCGGAGGTGACCCTGTCGGCTACGACCGTCACCTGGGTGGCGCTGGCCATATTAAGAGCGTTGTTGTACCAGCGCTGTGGATAGTCAAAGGCCTGGAAATTGACCTTATAGTTACCTGGGCGGAGTTCTGGGACCATGTAGTTGCCGTTGCTGTCGGCAAAGGGGGCGGAGATCATCTCACCGTCGCTGTTATAGACCACTGCGACACTGTTGACGATCGGCTGGCCTGCCTGGTCGGTCAGACGGCCGGAGATGGCGCCAAACTTCTCCAAGGCGATATTGATGAAACTGACCGTTGCCGGGGCGACTAAAGTGACCGGGGTGGCAGTGGCTAACTTGCTGCTGTTGCCATACCAGTTGCTGGCATAGGTCGATGATGGAGTGGCACGGAGCCGATAGTTGCCGCTCGGCAGTCCGTTGACTGTATAGTTGCCATTTGCGGCGGTAAAGACCGCTGTGACAAACTGGCCGCTGTTATTATAGACCCAGACGCCGATAAAGTTGAGACCATTGTTGTTCTGGTCGGTCACCTTCCCACTGATGGCACCGCCGACTATCATTTTCGCATCAATGCCGTTATTTACCGAACTGGTGATGACTGTGACGGGGAGCGCGCTGGCAAAGTCAGTGGCGTTATTGTACCACTGCTCGATATAGGGGGAACCATTCCCCTGGAAGCGGACCTTGTAACTCCCAGGCTGCAGGTTGTTGAAGCTGTAATTGCCATTGCTGCCGGTATTTACGCTGTTGATGAAGTTCATCTGCTCATCGAACAGGGTGACATAGATGTTGCTGATGCCGTTGTTGTTGAGATCGGTGGCCCGGCCGCTGATAACAGCCCCTTGATTAAGAACGGCGTTGATGTTGCTGACCACTGCTTCACCGGCTATTGCAATCTGCTGGGCACCGTCCAGGGTCAGACTGTTGTTGTAGTAGCTGGAGGGATAACCGAGCGACTGGCCGTCGAACTGCACCAGGTAATTGCCGCTGGTCAGTCCATTGATGCTGTATGTGCCGTCAGCTCCGGTGGAGACGGATGGCCATGGACCGTAGCTCTCCGCCTTGCCGTAATAGACGGTGATGCCACTCAGCGGCTGGCCGCTGGTGTTGGTGACCAGACCGCTGATGGTGCCACCCTTCATCATGATCACGTTGACATTTTCCGTTGTAACTAAGCTGCTGACCTGGACCGGAGTAGCGCTGTTGAAGTCACTGCCATTCACGTACCATAACGGCATGTAGCCTTCGTTCTGGGCAGTGAAGAAGAAAAGCCGGTAGTTGCCAGGCGCCAGGTTGAAAAACCGATAGCTGCCAACGGAGTCGGTTGAAGTGAATGCTATCGGAGAATTCTGTTCATTACGGGCCTCTACCATGACATTGGCCAGAGCAGTTCCACCAGAGCTGCTCACCCAACCGGTGATGGATGGGGCGACTGTGCCTAGCACCGCACCGATATTGACCCCGTCACCCTTCACCTGGAAGATGGCGTCCTTGAAGACCATCCCCATCTTGCTGGCAACCACCCGGACCTTTACCCCGTCCGGCAGATTAACAATAGAGAAGAGACCGTTATTGCCGAAGTTGACCTTGTAGGTGGTTTGTGGATCGTTGAAATCATAGGCGAAGATCTGAGCACCGCTGACCGTGTCGGACTGGCAGGGGGCTACTTCATCCACCAGGCTTCCAAGGATCAGACCACTACCCTGGTCAGTACCGCTAGCCAGCTTATCGGCATCGTTCAGCAGGCCAAAGGCGCGACAGGTGGGGATGATGATATTGCTGCTGCTGGTGAAGTCAGCGGTATAGATCGGCAGAAAGCCACTGGCACTGATCTTCAGGGCAAACGAGCGGTCAGTGGGGAGTCCGTTCAACACAAAGCTGCCGTCTGTCCCGGTGGTGGTGCTGACCAGTGGATTGCCGACGACCTGAACCTGTGCCCCCTGCTGCGGCTGGCCCATGTTGTTGACTACATTGGCACTCAGGCTGATCAGTGGGCCGGAATATATTGGCCAGCTGTCAAAGGCGATGATCGGCATCCCGGCGCTGCCGGTCAGGTCGGCAAAAAGCAACTGCTCCGGATAGATCGGATCAGAAATGGTCATGCCGGTGGCCTGGTTGACCTGCAGCAGGACGGCATCTACATAGTTAGGGTCATAGCTTCTGAATCTGGAGCCGATTGCAGAGGCGAAGACCTTATAGAAGGTCGGCCCCACCTTCAGGTAATTACCGGCTGTTACCGGTCCATGCTGGATAAGCGGCCAGTCAATCATGCTCGCAGGGTTCGAACTGACGCTGCTGACGCTCCAGCTGTTCAGCTGGGCGGTCGCCCAGCTGGCAAAGTATTCGATCGGTTGGTTGACCAGAGCTGCCAAGTTGATCGGGCCGGAGCCTATGGCGCCGGTCTGCTGGTCGCAGTTGGCGATTTCGGCGCCATTAAAGTCCATGCCGCTCCAGCTCCCTGGGCCGCCGATGATCACCGCGTAATAAGTACCAGCAATTTTCAGATACGTCCCAGGGAAGGGCGGGTTGAGGGGGGCATGCTGGCTGGCGAACCAGTCGATGGCGTTCGGGGGGTAACCGGTGTTGCCAGAGTTATAGCTGTAGACAGTCCAGCCGGTCGGCGGAGTCACGGTCGGGAAGGAGGTATAGAGTTCGATCGTCTGGCCGACGCTGGCCGTCATATTGGGCAATTGAGGAATGGTGTTCATCGGTGGGACAAAGAGCGGCGCACCAGTCGTTTGATCGCAATTCTGCAGAACTGCATAGACATAGGAAGGGTCGCTCCCCTCCCAGTGCATGCCGATGCCGCTACCGTTAACGTAATAGAAGGTGCCGCCTACCTTCAGATAGTTGCCGATACTGACAGGACCATGCTGGCTTTGCGGCCAATCGATACCATTAAGGGCAAACGGATCATAGCTGGCGACCGTCCAGACCGATGCCGGCGCAGTAGCTGGCAATTTTATTCCGACTATTATTTGCGCTGTGTTGAGATAACCGTCATTGGTCGCTGAACGCACCACCGGCGCACCACCTTTGACTGCCAGAGAGCTGCCATCAGCGCTGAGAAAGTAGCCGTTGATCAGGCCGTCAGGGGCTGAGATGACCATCTCCCCATTGGAATAAACATTATAAGTACAGCTGAAAGGTCCTACTGTTTTCGACGAGTTAGTGACCTGGGTGAAATACGGGGTCTGCATCGGGTCCTGCTCCGATGTATAGCGCTCCTGGAACTCGTTATAGTTGTAGCTGACCGTGCAGCCGCCGGCACCATCAAAGCTGGCTGTGATATCGTTAGCGGCATTAAAACTCATCACCGGGCCGATATCAGGTTTGAACAGGGTGTTGCTCTGCTCTCCGAGCCGGTAGGTTCCATTCAACATACTTATCCCCATGCCGCTCCCCAACTTCGTCCCGACATGCAGCTGGGCAGTGTACATGGTGCCGTCAATGTTATTTTCGATCCTGGCACCGCTCTTCAGCAACTGGCTGCCATTCGCGCTGACATGCCAACCGGCGATCGTCCCGCCACTGACCAGGTTGATGTCCAGGGCACCGTCCGCTGCCACCGAATAACTGCAGTCTGCATTCGTAACAGTTTCGGGTGAGCTGGCAACTTGAGTGAAATATGGGAAGATTTGCAGTTCTTGTTCAGCCGAGTAACGCTCCTGGAATTCGTTGCCGAAATAGCTGACGTTGCAACTACCGCTACCGTCGAAGCTGACCTGCATCTCTTTGGCAGCCACCGTCCCCAGCACCGGACCAGAGATCGACTTGAAGAGTATGCTCTCGTTTTCGATTACTCTGTAATTCCCGTTCAACGAGCCATTATTGAGATTACTCCCCAGCTTCATCCCTACCAAAAGCTGGGTCTTGTTTATGGTGCCGATGCCATCACTGGAGGGTTCGGTCAATGCTCCGACCTTGAGCAGATTGTTACCGTCTGCACTCACCTGCCAGCCACTCACTACACCGCCAGGTCCCAGGTCAATGGCAAGAGCTCCGGATTGGGAGACCGTGTAGGTGCAGGATATGGGACCTGTCGACTGAGGGGAGCTGTTTACCTGGGTAAAGTAGGGGGTAGTGACATTCGGCTCCCCTGCTCCATATTGCTCCTGGAATTCGATCCGGTTGAAGCTGACACTGCAGCCACCGGCGCCATCAAATGTGGCGCGTATGTCGTTGGCAGCTATCAGCCCCATCACCGGGCCGTTATCCAACTTGAAGTGGCTGCTCTCCTTTTCGGCGATCTTGTAGCTGCCGTTCAGCGACGCCACGCCCATCCCCGACAGCTCCTGGGCCAGTACCGGCGACACACCGCAGACCAGCATCACCATTGTCATTAACAGACCGAGCCAATTTCTTATCTTCATCCCTGCCCCCCCTAACTACTTGATATTAAAAAATTAATAAATAATTACTAATTATTTTATAGTGATAACGGTTTATACTGAAAATAGCACGTAAAGTCAATACATTAAGATTATAACAATATCTAACAAGGAACGTTGAGAGGACAAGCGAACATTGCCGAGAGATTTAAGACTCCAGGGGGACTGTCCCTTTAAGGGGACTGTCCCCCTGGAAGTACCAGCGGCAAATCTCCCAGCATTGACTCACATGCCAAACCGCAACGTTCGCGATGGGACGACCAGTACCAGTTTGCTGATGTCTCAACCAATCCGGCGCGGACCGGATTCTCTTCAATGTAACAGGCCACTGTCAGAAAGTATTCGTCATCCTCTACCGGTATACTCTTGTAGCGACCCTGCCAGAGATGCCCACTGCTCTGGTAATGAGTATGATAACGTCTGACATGGGTAGTCATCAACCACTGCATGCACCGGCTCAGATCTTCCCCTGCCACAGCCTTTACCAGCAGATGAAAATGGTTGGGCATCAGGCAGTATGCATACAATGCTATCCTATGTCTTACCAGTGCCTCTCTTAACAGGGTTATGAATGCCTTATAATCGGCATCCTTGTGAAAAACCTGCTGCAGGCCATTACCGCGATTGAGAATATGATATATTCCGTCATCGGTTATTATTCTAGCATTTCGTGGCATTTGCCCTCCTTGGCGATGGGGACTGTCCCCTTAAAGGGACTGTCCCCCTATGAATTTCAGTCCCCCTATATACTTTCTTAAGCTCTAGCTGCTAAGAGGGACAGGCACCTGCGGAGCCAGTCCCGAAAATACTCAACATCCCCTTCTGCAGATAATCAGCCAGCCCTCTCGCTTCGTGGGCGTCGCTGCCGAAGCAGTGGTACCAGCCTTTGGTCAGAAATCTCTCAGCGGTCTGGCTGGCGCGGCTGCCGTAGATACCGGCAAAGCTGCCGATGTTCCCCTGAAAACGACACCCCATACTCCGCAGCGCTTCGATCTGGTCATCCGGGGCATCGCGGAAATAGAAACAGCGCTCCGGATGGGCGATGAGCGGCACCAGTTGACGGCGCAGCACCTCCCCCAATATCGTATTGAAATAGGGGCCACCCCCGTTCAGGGGGGCCTCGACCAGCAACAGACGGGTCTCCCCCAGTGGCAGCGGGTCGTCCAGCAACTCCGGGAGGAATTCATCGAGATAGTACTCCATCCCGACATCGAGCTTAAGCGGGATGCTCCGGCGCTCCAGTTCATTCTGCAGCTCAGCCACCTGCTGCCGGACGATCTCCGGAGTGACGAAATAGGAGCCTTTGATACAGTGGGGGGTGCAATGGACCTTGACAAAACCGTGCCCGGCCAAGATCGCTGCCATGGCGAGCGATTCGTCAAGGGTTGCCGGACCGTCGTCAAGACCGGGGAGGAGATGGCAGTGGTGGTCGATATGGTTTTGCGCTGGTTCCATCTGAATCTGTCTCGGTAATTTAAAAGGGGGACTGTCCCTTTAAGGGGACTGTCCCCCTATGTCCAAGAGGGACAGGCACCTGCGGAGCCAGTCCCTTAAATACCTCTCTCTTGCCACGGATGTTCACAGATTTACACGGATGAAGAGCTTAAACCCAAAAAGATTGTTGTTGTCATCAGTGAACATCCGTGTAATCCGTGGCTAATAAGCTTATGCGCAGTTGGGGACTGTCCCTTTAAGGGGACTGTCCCCTAAATTCACAGTTGGGAGAATATCAGGTATAGTCCACTCCTCAAGATAATTTACCTGGGCGGAAAATTCTTTTCCACCAGACCTTCTTCTCGGATACAGCTTCGTCTCCATAGTAACCATAACCATAGCGATAACCATAGGAGCCATAATATTCAAACCCTCGACCGGTCCGATCATTGATGACGACACCGGCGACATGGGCTGAGGTTGAACGGAGCAGTTCTCTCATATGCTCACCAGCTTTGCGGGGTACCCGACCGGCCTCTATCACAACTATCACCAGATCTGCCAGCGGGGTCAGAACCTGGGCATCGGCAACCGCCAGCATCGGTGGCGCATCTATGACGATAAAATCGTAACTATCACGTAATTGGCTCATTACCGCAACCATCCGCTCTGAACCGAGCAGTTCTGCCGGATTGGGGGGCAATACACCGGCACTTATATAGTCGATTCCGACACCATTGGTGACCCGGATAACCTTTGCAAGTTCTGCGTCGCCGGCCAGGACCTCTGATAGTCCTGGGCTCCGCTCAGACCTGAACATATTGTGCAGCGAAGGACGCCTAAGATCACACCCCATCAGGAGAACCCTGGCACTGGTCTGCGCCTGGATAATAGCCAGATTGGTAGATATGGTCGTTTTCCCCTCACCCGGATAACAGCTGGTCAGAAGAATAGTCTTACCCTCACGGCCGACGCCTGCAAAATGTAGGGCGGTACGAAGCGTCCGAAAAGCCTCGGCAGCGGAAGATTTAGGCTCATGATAGGTTATCAGTGTCTCGGCAAGACCTTCATCCCCTTCGTGATCATGTGGAATGTGGGGAATTGTACCGAGGATTGGAAAACCGGTGATCCGTTTCGCCTCGTCCCCCTCCTTGATGGTATCGTCCATATAGTCATGGAAAAAGGCTAGCCCCACGCCGAACATACAGCCGACCAGCAGACCGAGAACCAGATTCTTGGCCTTTCTCGGCTTGATCGGGCGATCCGGTGTAATGGCAGGATCGACGATATTGATGTTGCTGATGGTGGAGGCCTTGGCGATACGCGCCTCTTCATGCTTCTGCAGCAGGAAAGTATAGATGTCACCATTCACCTTGGCGACCCTGGTGAGCCTTACCAGTTCCCGTTCAGCAGTCGGGAACTGTTTCAACTTGACCTCGTAGAGAGCTATACGGCGGCTTATCTCAATCTCCTGTTTGGCAAAATTGTTCCGCGAAGTTTCATACGTAGCCTGAAGTTTGCGCTGCTGTTCCTCTATCTGGCTCTGAATGGTACGGACCGCCGGATGCTCCTTGGTGTAGTCCGACAGCAACGCACCCTTCTGCAGTTCCAGCTCTGCCAGTCTGGTCGCCATCCCGGCCACCAGCGGATCGTCACGCATTATTGCCGGTGAGTAGGTTGACCCTTTGCGCTGGGCCTCTTTAAGGGAAGCTAGGGCAAACTCGATCTGTTTTTTCTGTAATATGACTCCGGCGCGCTCCTTCTCGGTCTCGGAAAATTTCTTGATCAACTCCTCGGCCTCGGTATCGAGTTTCACCACCCCTGCTGAGGTCTTATACCCCTGCAGGCTACCTTCCGCCTTGTCCAGCTCCTCCCTGACCCCTTTCAGCTGGGTCTCGACAAATTCGACCGTGCGGCTCGCCTCTTCAGACTTCAGGGCGACTGTCTTGTCCAGATAAGCCTGCACAAGGTTGTTGACCACATCGCGGGCCTCGACCGGGTCTGTATCGGTGTAGGAGATGCGGATTATACTGGTCTTCTTCCCCACCTCGACCGCCTTGACCACCTCGCGGAAATCATTTACCGTGTCATTGAATGGCAAAAGTTCGAGCCGGAACTGGTCCTTCTCTTTCCCCTTCAGCTCATTGATGAGGAGATTGACCCCTTTCCCCTGCATCAACTGCCCGCTCTTCCCGGTACCTACAACTGCCCCATCCGCGTTTCGAACGCTGTATGTGTCTGCACCGGTAAGCTCGACAAGATATTCTGGCTCCTTTTCGGTTGAGGTGAAATCAAGCAACTTGAAAACAAGCCCCTCCGACCTCTTGGACACCTGCCAGTCGAGATGTAATCTTTTTACAACCGCCTCGGCATTGGTACGGGACTTGATTATCTCGATTTCGGAATCTACCGGACTGACATTACTCAGGGCAAGTTCGCCGAGGATACCTGTCTTGGTCTTCTCATCCTTTACATGGAGAACAGCTGAAGCTTCATAAACCGGCTTCTTTATAAATGTATAGAGTGCTACCAGCAGAAACAGGAAGGAAAAGGCAATGGCAAAGGTTCGCCGCCTCCTGAGTATGACATTTAGATAGTCCTGCAGATGAATCTCTTCATTTTTGAACTGTTCGGACGGAGCTGTTTGATTGGACATTTATCTACCTATAGATAATTATTTTCAAAATTTAGCAACTCAATTCAAATCATATATATACAAATAGATATCTATTTACTCAAAAACTTCACCTGCACAAACGGGTTCAAAATGGCGCTGACCGCCTGGAGCGACGGGAGCATCTCGGCCAGGGCATCATTCCAGTTGCCGATGCTGCTCTTGGGGAGGAAGACCACGTCACCATCCATGAGCGGCAGCGGCAGCGCCTCACCGCGGAGGATCTGCTCGAAATCTACAACCAGCAGTTCGCCGCGGGTCGTTGAAAAAGAGCGGATGATCCGCACCTGGCGATGGTTGAAGCCGGTGTCGCGCAGCTCGGCGCTGGCGATCGCCTGGGCCAGGGTCAGGCCGCCGTTTGGCAGCGGTACCGGACCCGGCTTCTTCACTGCGCCAAAGACAAAGACCTGCTGGCTGCGGTTGTCCGGTATGTAGATGGTGTCACCACCCTTGAGCCAGATATTCCCCTGCTGGGTGGTGCCGTTCAAGAGATTGTAGATATCGACCGGTACAACCTTGCCATCGCGGGAGAGACGGGCGGCACGGAGGTTGGCGGCGCTGTCGAAACCGCCACCCAGGGAGATCCCCTGCAGCAGTGTGAGCGGGCGGTCCATATAGCTTGTGCCAGGTGAGCGGAACTGCCCCAGCAGATAGAGCGGGGTGCTCCGGTATTCGGCCACCTCCACCACCACCCAGGGGTCTTTCAGGTAGGTCCGGTATGACTCCTTGAGGCGACCGACCGCTTCACTGATGGTCAGCCCGGCCACCTGCACCTTGCCGACCAGCGGCAGGTTGAGATTGCCGGTACCATCGACACGACTCCCCTGGATCCTTCCGGTTCCGGTCAGGGGGACTGCCTGCAGATCGGGACGCCCATTGACATTGACAAAGAGGACGTCATTGGCGCCGATCCGGTATTCAGCAGCTGGAGTCTCATCGACCGGTGCAGCTACCGAGACCGCCTGCTGCTCGACAATGGCGCTCTTGCTGCTGTCGATCTGCCTGACCGTACCTGCCGGCAAGTCGGTATAGCTGGCGCAACCGCCAACAACGAATAGGGAGCAGCAGAGGGTCATCGTGACAAGCAGAGGTGAGCTGTATGGCATGTTATCGCTTTCCTGATGTAAGGGGATAAAGTACAATTTAATAACATAATTGTAATGCCAAGTCAATGAAATAACAGGATGTTTGCTGTATATTGTCCCACTCTTTTCTGCTCATTAGATTCAGGGGGAGAGTCCCTTTAAGGGGAGAGTCCCCTATGTTTAATCCGTGTCAAACCTTGGCTGATAAAGCCTTAAAGACCCTCTTTTGCCACAGATGTACACAGATTTACACGGGTTAAGAGCTTAAACCCTAAAATCCTTTTGTGTATTAATCCGTGAACATCCGTGTCAATCCGTGGCTGAGGTATATTAGGGGACTGTCCCCTTAAGGGGACTGTCCCCCTCCCTGTTAAAGTCTTTGCCTCTCGCCTCTCTGCTGTGCTACCCTATGCAGACTTATCGACTTATATTACTGGAGATTGAATCATGCTGACAGGTAAAGAGAAACGGGCCCTGCGGGGGCTTGGCCATGGCCTTGCGCCGGTGGTGATGATCGGCAAGGGTGAGCTGAGCGAGAAGGTCGTGCAGGAGACCGATGCAGCGCTGGCCAGCCATGAACTTATCAAGGTGAAGGTGCTGGAGAGTTGCCAGCAGGACCGTTACGAGCTGGCCGAAGAGTTGGCCAAGACCTGCCGGGCCGAACTGGCCCAGGTACTGGGGAGGACCATCCTCCTCTACCGGCAGGGGGATGAGCCGAAGATCAAGATTTGAGGTGAAAGTGAATGGTGAAAGGTGAAGGGTGAAAGGTGAAGGGTGAATGGTGAAAGTAGGAGCTTTGAGCATTGAACTTTGAGCTTTGAGCATTGAACTTTGAACCTTGAGAATTGAGCTTCGAGCTCAAATGGGAGAGTTGCTATGGCCAGGGTTGTCTGGGTTGATCAGGAGGAGTGTATCAGTTGCGGTCTCTGCGTTTCGATGTTGCCGGAGGTGTTCGACTTCGATGACGGCAAGTCAAAGGCAATCCACCCCTACGCTGCTTCGGCGAACAAGATCCAGGAGTGCATCGACAGCTGCCCGGTCACCGCGATCAAGTGGCGGGATGAATGATCCACCCCTCACCCCTCACCCCTCACCCCTCACCCCTCACCCCTCACCCCTCACCCTTCACCTTTCACCCTTCACCCTTCACCCTTCACCCTTCACCCCTCACCTTTCACCTTTCACCTTTCACCTTTCACCCTTCACCACCCCCTAAACCCTCTCATACGGCTCGAAGAGCCTCTTGAACTCATCCAGGGCAAAGCGGTCGGTCATGCCGGCGATGTAGTCGCTGATAACCCGCTCCTTGCCGATCACCTCCATGCGCCGTCCGTATTTGCTGGGCAACAGCCGCGGATGGCTGGCGTAGGTCTCAAATAGCTGCGTCATGCAGCGCTCTGCCTTGACCCGCATCCGCTCCACCTTGTGATGACGATAGAGGTGTTCGAAGAGAAAGCGCTTCAACTGGCGGTTCTTCTCTGCCAGCTGCGGACTGAAACCGACCAGCTGGCGATTGACCCGGCGCAGTTCGTCGAGGCTGTCGATACCGGCCGTAGAGATGGCAGAAGCGGTGGTCTCGGTCAGGTCGTTGATGAAGAGCCCGATCAGGGCGCTGATGGTCTGGTGTTTGCGTCGCTCCGGCTCCAGCCCGGGATAGCTGCTCACCACCCCCTCGTAGACCTCCTGCCACAATTCGACCTGCTTAAGCTGGGCCAGCGAGATATACCCCGATTTCAGGCCGTCGTCGATGTCATGGTTGTTATAGGCGACCTCATCGGCAAAATTGATCAGCTGGGCCTCGATGGTCGGCACCGTACCGGGGAGGAACTCGGCAATGATGCCGGTCGGCCGGTCATAGGGTGAGGAGTGCTTGACGATCCCCTCCCGCACCTCCCAGGAGAGATTGAGCCCGTTGAAGCCGGGGTAGCGCTCCTCCAGCTCATCCACTACGCGAAGCGACTGTAGGTTATGCTCGAAGCCGCCATGGTCGGCCATCAACCGGTTCAGCACCTCCTCACCGGTATGGCCGAACGGGGTATGGCCAAGGTCATGGGCGAGCGCCAGCGCTTCGGTCAGCTCTTCATTCAGCTTCAACCGCCGCGCGATCGCCTTGCCGATCTGGGCCACCTCCAGGGAGTGGGTCAGTCTGGTCCGGTAGTAGTCCCCTTCATGATTGACAAAGACCTGGGTCTTGTATTCGAGGCGGCGGAAAGCGGCGCTGTGGATGATCCGGTCCCGGTCCCGCTCAAAGGCCGGCCGCTGGTCACGCAGCTCCTCTGCATAGCGGCGGCCACGGGAAAGAGAGCTTTTGGCGGCATAACCGGCCAGGTCAGGGCGCTCCATAGATAGTTCAGCTGTCATGGCTAGATCCTCTCTGGCCGGTATTAAAACCCGCCGTGGCAGAGCTGTCAACCAGAAAGTTTGCTTGACTCCAAAGCGCGACTCATGCTAGGTTTAAAAGCTTTTTTTAGAAAGAATTAAGGCGTTCAGCATGATCGACCAGAGTCACCTACTTGCCAGGGTCCCCTCCCCGATACGGACCATACTCGGTACAAAGAGCTGCTGCTGCCTCTTGAGCGGCAAGGATGTCTTCACTGCGCTGCAGGATGAGGAGCTGATCGTGATGGGGTGCAACCCCCGGATCAGACATGTCATCCCCGGAATAATGCGCGCCGCCGAAGAGCTCGACGCGCTGGTCGCCTTTGAGCTGAGCCGCAGCGAAGGGGGGCTGGACGGCGGCTATACCGGCCAGCGACCGGCCGATTTCGTCAGCACTATTTTAGGCTATGCTGAAGAGTGCCACTTCAGAAAACCCTTTATCATCCATGCCGACCATATCACTATACAGGATACCACGGCAGAGGAGCTGGCCGCAGCGGAAAAGCTGATAGCGGCTCAGCTGGCTGCCGGTTATACCTCCTTTGCCCTCGATGCCTCGTTCAACGAGCTTGACGACAATATCCGCATCATCACCAGACTGGCAAAACCGATCGTGGCCGCAGGCTATGCCCTGGAAGTGGAGCTGGGTGATATCAAGAGCGTGGCGGAGAGCGCCACCCTCACCACGGTAGAGGAGAGCGAGCGCTTCCTGACCGGCCTTGCTGCAGCAGGGATAACCCCGCAGCTGCTGGCGATCTACAACGGTTCCAGGAGCGGCAACTACCTGGATGGCGAAATGGTCAGGATCGACCTGGAGAGGACCCTGGAGATATATAACAAGGCGCGCAGTTTCGGCGTCTCCGGCCTGGTGCAGCACGGCATCACCGGTACACCGCCGCGCATCGTCGGCAAACTGGCTGAGTACGGCATCAGAAAAGGGAATGTCGGCACCCTCTGGCAGAATGTCGCCCATGCCGGCCTGCCGCTCGACCTGATGGATGCCATGCGCAAATGGGCGCGGGAGAACCGCCAGGATATCAAGTACGCCAGCAGGGTATTCAAGGGGGACATAGATGCGATCCCGGCGGAGAATGCCGGCCAGATCCACGATATGGCCTATCGCGAGGCAAAGGAGTTCTTTACCGCTTTCCGTGCCAGGGGGAGCGCCAGCCGTCTGGCAAAACTGCTGAAAGAAGTGCCGTGCGGGTAATCAGCGGCTCGGCCCGCGGTCGGCGGTTGATCGCTCCTGTAGGAGATGAGCTCCGCCCGACTGCAGACAAGGTGAAAGAGGCTCTCTTCAGCATCCTGACCAGCAGGCTCGGCAATCTCTCCGGCATGAAGGTGCTCGATCTCTTTGCCGGCAGCGGCGCCATCGGTATCGAGGCACTGAGTCGCGGCGCTGCCGGCGCGGTCTTTGTCGACAACCGCCGGGGGGCGACCTACCTGACCAGAAAAAATCTCGAGGTGACCCGTTTTATCGACCAGGGGCGGATCATCAATCGCGATGCAGCCGCCGCCCTGCAGTTGCTGGCGACCGAGGGCGAATCGTTCGACCTGGTCTTCCTCGACCCCCCCTATCGGCAGGGGTTGACAATGGCCACCCTGGAGCGGCTCGGCAGTTCGACAGTCATTAACGACGACACGCTGGTGGTCGCAGAGACCGCTGCTGACGAAGAGCTCAGCGACTCCTTCGGCAGGCTCAGGGTCACAGACCGGCGCGAATACGGCGACACCGCCCTGTTCATCCTGACAACTGCATAATCAACCGACATCAAGAGGAAGCTGCAATGCCACGCAAAATTGCCGTCTACCCTGGCTCCTTCGACCCGATCACCTTCGGCCACCTCGATATCATCAACCGGGGGCTGCGCATCTTCGACAACATCGTCGTGGCTGTGGCAAAGAATTCGATCAAGAACTCCCTCTTCAGCATCGAGGAGCGGATCGACCTGATCACCGAGGTGCTGGCGCATAACAGCAGGGTCAAGGTTGACACCTTTGACGGCCTTCTGGTAGATTATGTCCTCGCTCAGGGGGCTACGGTCATCATCCGCGGCCTGCGCGCCATCTCCGATTTCGAGTATGAATTCCAGCTGGCGCAGATCAATCGCGGCATCACCCAGGATGTGGAGACACTCTTCATGATGACTTCGGTACCCTACAGCTACCTCTCTTCATCGGTGGTAAAAGAGGTAAGCTCCCTCGGCGGACCGGTAGACGGGCTGGTACCCCCTCTCGTCAAAAAAGCGCTTGCTGCCAAGTTTTCATTATAATCACCCCATAACAAGGAGACCTGCATGAATCCGTTAGCCGTAGAACTCAACGAGATGCTCAAACAGAGCAACCCTTATGTTCTGGAGATGTTATCCGACCTGGGGAAAAACCTCTTCTTCCCCAAGGGAATTCTGACCCAGTCGGCCGAAGCCAAGGAGAAGGCCCACAAGTTCAACGCCACCATCGGTATCGCAACGGAAAAGGGGGGGCCGATGTACCTGCAATGCATTCAGGACAAGCTCACCGCCTTCGACCCGAAAGATATCTATCCCTATGCGCCCCCTGCCGGCAAGCCGGAACTCCGGGCACTCTGGCGGGAGAAGCAGCTGCGCGAGAATCCGAGCCAGCAGGGGAAACATTTCAGCAACCCGATCGTCACCAACGCCCTCACCCACGGACTCTCCATCGTTGCCGACATGTTCGTCGATCCGGGGGACCATCTGATCCTCCCTGACATGCTCTGGGGGAACTACAATCTGACCTTCGGCACCTGCTGCGGCGCTCAGCTGAAGAAATTCCCGACCTTCACCGTTGCCGGTGGCTTCGACGTTGAGGCCTTCAAGGCCGAACTGAAGAAGAGCGCCGCAGAGAAAGGGAAGGCCGTGGTGCTGCTCAACTTCCCCAACAACCCGAGCGGCTACACCCCGACCGTCGCCGAAGGGGAAGCCATTGTCACCGCCATCAAGGAAGTTGCGCAAGCCGGCTGCAACATCGTCGCCATCACTGACGATGCCTACTTCGGCCTCTTCTATGAAGATAGCATGAAGGAGTCGCTCTTCGGCAAGCTCGCCAACCTCCACCCGCGCATCCTGACGATCAAACTGGACGGCGCCACCAAGGAGGAGTTCGTCTGGGGTTTCCGCACCGGTTTCATCACCTTTGCCGACGGCAACAGCTTCGAGAACATGCCGGTCATGACCGCCCTGGAGAAGAAGGCGATGGGTATCATCCGCGCCCGGATCTCCAACTGCCCCCACCCCTCCCAGACCTTTGCCATCGAGGCGCTCCGCTCCCCGAAATTCCTCGAGCAGAAGGAGGAGAAGTTCCAGGTCCTCAAAGGGCGCTCCCTCAAGGTCAAAGAGGTCCTGGACAGCGGCAAGTACGACTCCGCCTGGACCTACTACCCGTTCAACTCCGGCTACTTCATGTGTCTCCGGCTTAAGAGCGTCGATGCCGAGAAGCTGCGGGTCCACATCCTCGACAAGTATGGCGTCGGCGGTATCTCCATCGGCAAGACCGACCTGCGGATCGCCTTCTCCTGCATCGAGGAGAAGGACATCCCCGAACTGTTCGACATCATCTACCAGGGGGTTCTGGATCTGGCTTGACCCCCTTTCATAGCCGGCTCCCCTGCCAGCTGCATGGAGAATATCCGGAGGGGGAGGATTGGCGCAGAGACAGTGAAAAACCTGAAACAGCTGTTAATTAACCTGCCTGATTTTTTTGTCAGGGTTGCAGAAATCCAGAGGCGGAGCGTGCAAGCGTCCCGCCTCTGGCCGTTTCATCAACCATCGGCTGCCGACATTTTCCCGCTTAGGTCAAGGAGATCAGCGAAAAAACCTCTGGCACTCTTCTTGTATTGATTATCTGTTAGAATATTAATGTTCTGCCATGCAGTCGGTTCTTTCCGTTAGCGAGATCGCACCATGACTGAAGAGTTGTCTGAATACGCGAAATTCTTCCACTTTGGCCAGCGGGTCAGGGTCGGCATCCCTGTCAGAGGCAACAGGCTCTTTCACGAGTGGGGTGTTGTCAACATCATCGACCAGGACTATCTGGAACTGCAACTCTCCAGGGATGTCCTCCCGGAAGAGGTGGAACTGGATGTAGGTACCATCCTCGAGGTAAGACTCGGCAAGGAGGGGAGCGGCTACCGCTGTCGCGCCATCATGATCAGCGCCGGGAGCGGTCGCCTGCTCCTGACCCGGCTGATCGGCGAGATAATCTCCGATGAACTGCGCGAATATTTCCGTATCGATGTCTACCTGCCGCTGCGATATTCCATCCCTGCCGGCATGGAGAGTGCAGCAGTCGAGGAGCTCTGGCAACAGCGCTGCAAGCTCAGGAGCGAGGCGAAATACCAGCTCGGCTCATTCCTTCAGTCCGGAGCTGCCAAACAGCCAGCGACCGAGCATGACGCCGATTACCTGGACTGGGACAGCCTGATGCCTATTGCTGCGAATATCAGCGGCGGCGGTGCCCGTTTCAGGATGACCGAAGAGCTCCGCCAGGGGGAGCTGCTCTCACTGGAGCTATATCTCCCGGGGAACCCGCCAAAGGTCCTCGACATTGTCGGGCAGGTGGTCTATACCCAGCAGCTTGAGCTCCATAACGAAGAGGAACGGTTCTTCAGCACTGCCATGCGTTTCCTCCACATCCATGAGCGGGACCGCGACCATATCATCAAATACGTATCAGCCATGCAACTCCGCAGGATGCGCCAGCTGCGCCGCAGCTACCTCTACTGGAACCTCTTTCATGAGAGCGGCGAGGCAGAGCCGGCGAGGCTCTGGCGCAAAGCGGTGAAATACTCCCTGGCTGCCTGCATCGCCATTATCCTGCTGATCGTCATCGGCAACTACCTGGTCGCCTATCATCGCAATCCGACCCGCCATGAGATCCAGGATATCTTCGAAACCGGCCTGCGCAAATATATCGACAAGATGAAATAAGTCTTCCTGGTTTTTATGTGTATCTAATATACCCACTTTTCTACTCATCTTGTACTCTTGCCATATCCATCACCCCTGCTCCAGCTACCCCTATTAATAAAAATCGCCTCAGTACCCCCTTGCCGGTGAAATAAAACGGTTGAAATTCAAACAGGTTATATTACTATTAAAGGGAGCAAATCGTCATCCGGAGCTTCTGGCACATATATAGCAATTCCTCTCTTAACAACAGTTCCGGTACAGTTCCTACTCACCAGCATTCAGGAGGCCGCCAGGTGCTCTACAAATCAGTAAACGAATCGTTCAACGAGTTCCTCATCGACCGGGCTGATGCCAAGTGCATCCGCTGCAAGGTCTGTATCCGCCAGTGCGCCTACGAAGTCCACTCCTTTGTCGAAGCGGATAATATCCTTGCTGAAGATAACAGCAACTGCATCGGCTGCCGCCGCTGCTCCGCCCTCTGCCCCACCGGCGCCATAACGATCCGGAGCAACGAGGAGAGCTTCAAGCGGAACGAATCCTGGTCCACTGCCCATATCCGCAACCTCTATGCCCAGGCCGATACCGGCGGGATCCTGCTGGCTGCCATGGGGAACCCGGCCAAATATCCGATCTACTGGGACCACCTGCTGCTCGACGCCTCCCAGGTCACCAACCCCCCCATCGACCCGCTCCGCGAGCCGATGGAGTTGCGCACCTACCTGGGAAAAAAGCCACACTCTATCGAGGTGGTGAAGGACAAGAAAACCGGTAAAGCCAGACTCTCCACCAAGCTGTCACCGCAGCTCCGGCTGGAATACCCCTTTATCTTCTCGGCCATGAGCTACGGCGCCCTCAACCTGAATGCCCACAAGGCTATGGCTGCTGCGGCCGAAGAGCTAGGGACCATCTACAATACCGGCGAAGGTGGTCTGCACAAGGATCTTTACCGTTACGGCAAGAATGTCATCGTCCAGGTCGCTTCCGGCCGCTTCGGCGTCAACGAGCACTACCTGAATGCCGGTGTCGGTATCGAGATCAAGGTCGGCCAGGGGGCCAAACCTGGCATAGGCGGCCATCTGCCGGGGGAGAAGGTGAATGACCAGATCTCCGCGACCAGGATGATCCCGATCGGCTCCGACGCCATCTCGCCGGCGCCGCATCACGATATCTACTCGATCGAGGACCTGCGCCAGCTGATCTACGCCCTCAAAGAAGCGACCAACTATGAGAAGCCGGTCTCGGTAAAGATCGCCGCGGTCCATCATGTCGCTGCCATCGCCTCCGGCATTGCCCGGGCCGGCGCCGACATCATCACCATCGACGGTTTCCGCGGCGGCACCGGCGCTGCCCCGCAGGTGATCCGCGACAATGTCGGCATCCCGATGGAACTGGCTCTGGCTGCAGTCGATTCGCGGCTACGCGACGAGGGGATCCGCAACCAGGTCTCCATCGTGGTCGGCGGCGGGGTGCGCAACTCCAGTGATGCCATCAAGGCGATCGCTCTCGGCGCCGATGCTATCAACCTCGGCACCTCGACCCTGCTGGCGCTCGGCTGCACCCTCTGTCAGCGCTGCTACACCGGCAAATGCCCGTGGGGTATCACCACCAACAACCCCTATCTGGCGAAGCGGCTCAACCCGGAACTGGGGGCGGAACGGCTGGTCAACCTGATCCATGCCTGGGGGCACGAGATGAAGGAGATCCTTGGCGGCATGGGGCTGAACGCTCTGGAATCGCTGCGCGGCAACCGCTACAAGTTGCGGGCGGTGGGGCTGTCGGAGAAGGATATGAACCTGTTGGGGGTCATGGCCGCCGGAGATTGATAGGTCCTATAAGACCTATAGGTCCCATAGGACCTATCAAACGAATATGAGGAAGTACATGAAACGCATCTATACACTTGAAGACGTCTGCATCGGCTGCCATCTCTGCGAGGTGGGTTGCATCACCGAGCACTCCCAGTCGAAAGACCCGGTACGTGCCTATCTCCACGAGGCTGCCCGCCCCATCTCCCGCTGTACCGTGGAAGAGCTGGATGGCGGTGTCCTCTCCCTCTCCACCACCTGTCGCCACTGTGACGAACCGGACTGCCTGCGCGCCTGCATCTCCGGGGCGATCCAGAAGACCGACCAGGGGGTGGTCCGGATCGATACCGAACAGTGCGTCGGCTGCTGGTCCTGCGTCATGGCCTGCCCGTACGGCGCCATACAGCGCAACCTGGCGAAGAAGAAAGCGAACAAGTGCGACCTCTGTCCGGAGCGGAAGAGCCCGGCCTGTGTCGATGCCTGCCCTAACCGGGCACTGATCTTCAAAGAAGGAAGCCAGAAATGAACTACGTAATCATCGGCAATTCGGTAGCAGCGGTCGGCGCTATCCGCGGTATCCGCAGCATCGACAGCAAGGGGACCATAACCGTAATCTCCCGCGAACGACATACCGCCTATGGCCGGCCCCTTATCTCCTACCTGCTCGGCGGAGTGGTGACAGAGAAACGGATGGCCTATCTGCCGGCAGACTTCTACGAGAAGGAGCGGGTCAACCTGCTCCTTAACAGCGAGGTGGTCGGTATCGACAATGCCAAGAAGCAGGTACGGCTGGCAGCCGGCGACAGCATCGGTTATGACAGGCTGCTGATCGCCACCGGCGGCGACCCTTTCGTCCCCCCCATCGAAGGGCTGGCCGGCAAGGAGCGGATCTTCACCTTCACCACCTGGGACGACGCCGACAAATTGAAGGGGATTGCCGCCGATATCGACCGGGTGGTGGTTATCGGCGGTGGCCTGATCGGCCTCAAGGCGGCCGAAGGGCTGCACCAGATAGGGAAACAGATCACCATCGTCGAACTGGCCGACCGGATCCTCTCAGCCGCCTTTGACCGGGCAGCCGGCAAGGTGGTGGCAAAGAAGATGAAGGCCGGTGGCATCGACGTCATCACTGAGGATACCGTGGTCCGGATCGAAGGGGATGGAGCGACCATCAGCGGTGTCACCCTGAAATCGGGTGACTTCCTCCCCTGCGATACTATCATCGTAGCCATCGGTGTCCGACCCGCCTGCAGTTTCCTCAAAGGGAGCAGGGTCGAGGTTAACCGCGGCATCGTCGTCACTAATCGCATGGAGTCCAGTGTCAAAGGTATCTATGCGGCCGGCGACGTGGCTGAAGCGAGCGATTTCTTTACCGGGCAGAAGAGTCCGATGCCGATCTGGCCGGACGCCTATATCCAGGGTGATGTGGCCGGTGTGACCATGGCCGGTGGCGAGAAGTGCTACGGCGGCGGCCTGGCGATGAACTCCATCGAACTCTTCAAGGTGCCGACCATCTCCATGGGGATCACCAACCCGGGTGAGCCGAAGGAGTATGATATCCTCACCTATCAGGATATGGAGAACTACCAGTACCGGAAGGTCGTCCTGCAGGGGGGGGTGCTGGTGGGCGCCGTGCTGGTCGGCAATGTGGAGCGGGCCGGGATATTCGCCGGGCTGATCCGGGAGAAGTATCAGGTGAGCGACTTTAAAGAGCATCTGCTGGCGCACGATTTCGGTTTCGTCCATCTCCCCCGCGAGCTGCGCAGTACCCTCTTCGCCCCGCAGGGGAAGGTCGCCTAGGGCATTCCATAACCGGCACAAGGAACCAAGCTATGACAAGACTCAAGCCTACCCATAATTTCGAAAAGGATATCTCCAACTGCGGTCTGACCGGCTTTATCTCGAAGTCGGGGGAGTCGGTCGAGGGGGGGGTCATCATCAAGTCGATCGCCCTGATGCACGACCGCGGCAACGGACTTGGCGGTGGCTTTGCCGCCTACGGCATCTATCCCGACTATAAGGAATATTTTGCCTTCCACCTGATGTACGAGAGCGGCATGGCGCAGCAGTTGACCGAGGAGTATCTGGAAGAGCACTTCTTCATCGAGCAGCATGAGGATATCCCGACCCGCCGCACCAGGGCTATCATCAACCCGCCCGCTTTCAAGCGCTACTTTGTCCAGCCGCTGCAGACAGCAGCCTACCGGGAAGCGGTGGAGTATCAGCAGATGACCGACGAGGATATCATCGTCAGTCATGTGATGCAGATAAACCATGAGATCGAAGGGGCCTTTGTCGTCTCTTCAGGGAAGAACATGGGGGCCTTCAAGGGGGTCGGCTATCCGGAGGAGATCGCCGAATTCTTCCGGCTTGAGGAGTATTCCGGCCATATCTGGACCGCCCACAACCGCTTCCCGACCAATACCCCGGGGTGGTGGGGAGGCGCGCACCCCTTCACCCTGCTCGACTGGTCGATCGTCCATAACGGCGAGATATCATCCTACGGCATCAACAAGCGCTACCTGGAGATGTACGGCTATCTCTGCACCATGCTGACCGATACCGAGGTGGTCACCTACATGCTCGACCTGCTGATCCGGAAGCATGGACTGACCCCGGAACTGGCCAGCATGGCGCTGGCAGCACCCTTCTGGGAGCATATCGACAACCTCCCCGAGGATGACCGCCAGCTTCTGACCGCTATCCGCCAGTGTTACGGCAGCGGTCTGCTGAACGGCCCCTTTGCCATCCTCTTTGCCAGTAACGAAGGTCTGATCGGCCTGAACGACCGGGTCAAGCTGCGCCCCCTGGTCTGCGCCGAAAAAGATGACTTTGTCTACATGGCCTCCGAAGAGGCGGCGATCCGCGAGATATGTCCGAAACCGGACCGGGTCTGGGCGCCGCGCGGTGGCGAACCGGTGATCGCCCGACTCAATCCGGGAGTGGCTTGATGCGGGAAACTGCGTCAGGAAACGGGGAACGGTAAACAGGAACATCTGAAAGCGTGGAAAACCTGTCCTAACGAATTGTACTCTGCATCACGAGGTGTCACTTATGAGAATCAATGCCAAGGGGCTTTATTATCGCGATCTGAACAACAGGATCCGTGCTGCCGTTGCTGACGGGGCGATGAAGATCGAACTGGAGAATGTCAATGGCCAGTACTTTATCGGTGACGGCATCAACCGGCCGGTAACCCTCACCATCAACGGTGTCCCGGGGAACGACCTGGGAGCGTTCATGAATGGTGCCACCATCATCGTCAAGGAGAATGGCCAGGACAATATCGGCAACACCATGAATGCCGGCAAGGTGGTGGTCCATGGCCATGCCGGCGATGTGCTCGGTTACGGTATGCGGGGTGGGCGGATCCATATCCTCAAGGATGTAGGCTACCGGGTCGGTATCCATATGAAATCTTATCAGGAGAACAAGCCGGTGCTGATCGCCGGCGGTAATGCCGGCGACTTTTTCGGCGAATATATGGCCGGCGGCGTGCTGGTACTGCTCGGCATGTTCACCGACAATCCGGCCATGCCGAAGCATGGCTACAGCCTGGGGACCGGCATGCATGGCGGGGTGATCTACATCCGCGGGGGGGTGGACGAGGCGAAGCTGTCAAAAGAGGTCGGCATCTTCGAGCTTACCGCTGCCGACGAGAAGGAGCTGGAAGGTTATCTGAAGGAGTTCTGTGCCGATTTCAGGGTCGACCTGAAGGAGATCAGGAAAGAGAAGTTCGTCAAGATACTGCCGAAGAGCAAACGCCCCTACGGCGATCTCTACTGTACCATGCCGCGCTAAAAGAGGGGGCCATCCCTGGCCCCCCCGGATACCTCCCATTGCCCTCCCCAATAAAATACCCGTTCCCGGCAATGCCGGAAGCGGGTTTATGGTTCAACGACCGTCCCTGGCGTTTTGCATGACAATGAAAGTTACAGTTTTTTAATCTATAACAAGTCTGTTGTCAAGAATTATATTTTCATTCTGTTTCAATCCAACTCGTAGCTGAAACTCATCCCCCGCTCCTGCCGGACGATGTTGCTCAACTGACTGGCGGTCTCCTCCACCAGCATGTCCATCAGCAGCCGCTTCTTCTTCGGCGGCCTGATAATGCTCGGTTCACCTTCGATACCGGCTATTTTGCCAGCCTCTTCAATTGCATCCTGCAGGGTGCCGAGCTTGTCTACCAGCTTCAGCGCCTTGGCCTGTTCGCCGGAGAAGATCCTGCCGTCAGCAATCTTTGCCACTTCGTCCACCGGTAGTTTGCGCCCCTCTGCAACTGCCTTGACAAACTGGCTATGGGTGCTGTCGATGACACTCTGCAGCATCGCCTGTTCATCGGTAGTCATGGCGCGGACCGGTGAGCCGGAATCCTTGTAGCGGCCGGTCTTCAGGGTGAAAGACTTGAGCCCCAGTTTCCCCATCAGCCCTTCGATATTGGAGAGCTTCATCAGCACCCCGATACTGCCGGTAATGGTCCCTGGGTTGGCGTAGATGACACTGGCCGGGGCAGCTATGTAATACCCCCCCGAAGCGGCCACGCTCCCCATGGAGACGATCACCTTTTTCACTGCCGCAAGTTTACGCAGCTCGGCATGGATCTCCTGGGACGGCCCGACAACCCCCCCTGGTGAATCGATCCTCACCACCACTGCCTTCACCTTGCTGTCCTTCCTGAAGTCGCTCAGCTGTTTGACTATCTCCTGCGAATCGATAATCAGCCCCTTCACTTCGATCAGGCCGATCCCGGCCGAAGAGACGATGCGCCGGTTGTCACCCCCCATCAGCGACGAAACGAGAAAGACTGTAGCGACAAAAAAAGAGGCTATCACTGCCATAACTGCAAGTGTGACCCATATCCAGGTTCGTTTCATAGCTGCTCCATGTAATCCTTTTAACTGCTTGCCTAATCAACAGGTTAGGCATATACTTTATTGCATATGGGACTGCCAGGACCTGCCAGAAATAATAGAGCGCCAACCAATACGGCTATACCTGAAAAGACGAAAGAGACCCGTCTGCTGGTCGTAGCCGACACCCATGGCAATCATAATGCCCTGCTCCTGGCAGTCGCTGAAGCCGGGCCGATAGATGCCATCATCCATCTTGGCGATGAACTGGAAGATATCGCCATTTTGGAGCGGAGTTCATCCCTGCCGGTCATCAAGATCGCCGGCAACTGCGATATCGGCGCCACTGCACCACGCGACCTGAGCCGCTCCTTTGCCGAGACAAAAACCTTTCTCACCCATGGTGACCGCTACAATGTCAAGGCAGGACTGGCAAAACTCCAGCAGAAAGCGCTGCAGGTAGAGGCACAGCTGGTCCTCTACGGTCATACTCATCGTGCCGCAGTTGAGCAGTGGAGCGGTATCACCTTCATCAACCCCGGCACACTTACGGCATCCAGCAGTAATCCGAGCTATGCCGTCGTCACTGTAGCCAACGGAACTGTCTCGGCCCGTATCGTCCCCTGCGACTATTGACCACCACTCAGGATCCTCAGATTGCGCAGCAGCTGGCTGACAGCTTGTCAGCAACCGCAGCCGCAGTTGTGACAAACCTTGCGATTATGATCGTCCGGGGGGATAGTCTCCGGGGCAAAGGCGATACGGTTGACAGCCCGCTTGATATCTTCATAGAGGTCAAGATTGGGGCTTTTGCCTATTACGTGACCGACGCAGATGCTGCCGAACCCGTCAGCCGGCGATGATATCCGCACGGCATTAAGCAGGTCGGCGTAGCTGTTGATGTCAATGGTGACTTCATGGTCAGCGCGCCAGTAAAGCTTGATACCGAACCTGGCCAGATCTTCCATCAATTCGACCAGAAAGAGTTCCACCCGTGCAGTCGACATATCAACGCGCCAGTCTGGCTTGATATGGTTCTGCTGATAAAACGTCAACGTCAGCTCTTTTCCTGCCATCAGCTGATTCTCCTCAATGACAACTATTGCTGGCTGCGACCTTGGTCTGCAGCGATTTGAAGATCATATCGAGCACATCCTTCTGCCGCGCCTCATATTTGTTCAAAACTGCCAGGCATGTCCCCATCGGGAAATGTTCATGGAGATATTCGGCATCGCGGCCGGAGAGGATGACAATACGATTCTTGTCGATCCCCGATTCGGTAGCAAACTTGAATATCTTTATGCCATCAAGCTTCGGCATCTCCAGATCGACCAAAAGCAGATCGACACCGCATTGCTGTAGAGCAGCCAGCGCCTGCACCGGGTCGGTACAGGTCTCTACCTGCAACAGCGGGTAATATTTTTTGATATATCTGCTCAGCAGCGTTGAAAAAGCCACATCATCATCAACTATCAGAATCCTGCCCATCATGACCTCAAAAATAATAATCGATGCCCGCAGGAGCCTGCTGCCCCACTACAGACATTTACTCCGCTTGTGACCTAAGATATCACTTCAGGATTCTTGTGGCAACGCTCAATACCTGGAAAGGGACTTGGATGTCAAGAATTTTTGCTGCCCGCATATTGATAACGAGTTCGGTTTTCTTCGGGGTGCTGATCGGCATCTGGCTCGGTTTTTTTCCTGCCAGAATTCGCGCAGTATAGTCAGCAGCCAGATGCCCCTGCTCACCCGGATTAACCTCCAGTGCAAGCAGGGCACCTCTGTCCGAGGCATCCGGCATATGTGATATAATCGGTATCTTGGCAACATTGGCACGATGTACAATTTTTTCAAAACCACGGGATCCGGCGCTCGATTCTGAAACATAAATACAGTCTACCCTGGGGACAAGCTGGTTCAGTGAAGAGTCCAGTGCTGCCTGAGAGGCGACATTCGCTTCCACAACTGCAAATCCGTATTGTGCCGCAAGCCGCTTGATCTCCTGCAACTGCACCACAGAGCCGATTTCCCGTGAATTATAGATCACCCCCAGGCTTTTTATCTTTTTCAGCTCCAGGGTAGTCTTGATCAGGTGCGCCATCGGCACCTTGGAACTGATCCCGGTAACATTCCGCCCTGTACCGGTCATGCTGCGTGATATTCCTGTCTCTACCGGTCCATAGACATCAACGAAAACAACCGGAATATCTTCGGTCTCGCGTACAGCCGCCAGAGTGATCGGTGCGCCGTAGGTGACTATGACATCAGCACCAATTGCATTGAATTTACGAATGGTATTCGCCCATGAAATCGGGTCTGGATTGGGATTCTGCATGATGATTTCCACGTTGCTCTGATCATACCCTTTTTGCGCCAGAGTCTTGACAAACGACCGGTGTGCATCACGATACCTGGCCAGATCACTGGTCATCACGGCTGCGACCAGTTTACTGGCTGCCTGGACAGGGATGGCAAAGCCAAGCGCCAGAAGAGATAAAATCAATATATGGATATAGCGGAATATCATTATTTAAAACTCCACAATATTATACATTACCACTTTGCCGTTAAGTACGCTACAACTGTCTGTACTGAGCCATCAAACAGAGATGAATTCTTCTCGTCGTATTCACGGTAGGTATAATCAACTGTGCAGGTGACATTTTTGTTCAGATGGTATGCAGCCCTGGTTGAGACAGAGTTCTCCACTGTCCTGATGCTGGAGAGCTCCTTGATCCCGGTTGTGTCGTTAGATGCATTTACAGTGACCAGTGTCGGATCGAATTCTGCGACTGACCTTACCTGTTGCAACGCCAGGGAGAGGTCGACCTTTTCATTGAAGCGGTAGAGACTGTTCATGGTCCAGACCTGGGCCTGATTGGTATAATTGGTCAGCCCCTGTGTAGCTGGGGTCATCATCGAATAGAGTACTGCCTGGTCGGTATTGTTATGCAGGAATGCAAAGCTGGCACTCAACGTCAGCTTCTCCAGCGGGCTTACCCAGAAACTGGTCGTTACGTTGTTGGTCTTCTTCTCCCGCGACAAAAGAACAGGTTGGGCGGAATAGGAGAGCGGGGAAAAACTGGCAAAAGTAAAGCGCTCTACATTATCATTTAGCTCCTTGCTGCTGCGGAAATTCCCGGTGACCCCCCATCTCTTTTTACTGGTATAGGTGGCCAGCAGCTGACCTTCATGCTTCTGCTCAAAAGAGGTGCCGTAGGAGGGGTGATCAGTCGTGGTATAGCCGTACAGAGCTTTGAGTCGCAAGCCGCGCAACGGCTGGCTCAGAATCGTGAACGAGCCGCGCTGGGTGGCACTGTTCTCCGGCAGGTGCCAGTTCCGGAAAGAATTAGTACTGCTGTTTATCACCTGTTCCCGATGGAGATACTCCCCTTTATATTCCCCTTTGAAAGTAAGGATGTCGATCGGTCGGATGGAAAAGGTGACGGTGACGGTATCCTTCTGGCTGCCAAGATTGGGGCGGAGATCAATCGAAGGGGTCATGGCAAAACTGCTGGTTATAGTTGCCGGGGTAGTAGTATCGATCTCCATCCGGCGATATTTCATCGCAGCAGAGAACCATTTGCAGGGGGTATAAGTGAAATCACCGGCCGCATTGTGCATGGTTGCCGAACTTTCGCTGGCACCTCGGACATCGGTCAATCTTGAAAGGTTGTCACGTTTGCCATAACTGTAGGATGCTGCCCCTACTATTCCGCCAGAGAGAGATGTGTGGAGTTTTACCGTGTGAGAGTAGAAGCGGCTGTCCGGATTTTCGCTATGCTCCTGCATGCCGGCATTCCGGTCAGCCCGGGCGACAAACTGATCGCGAAGAATCCCTCCGGCATCCTCGAACTGTCTTATCTTGAAATTATAGATGACGTCTACCACCCCTAAATGGGCATCGAAGCCGATATTCCCCTCATGGGTCTGCAGATTTACATTGCGCTGCTGGGAATAGCTGGTATTTGTACCCGCACCGAAAGATTGGTCGGCAAACCGGAGTTGGCTCAGACCATCCTTCTGGATGCGCCAGTAACCGAGATTGAAGTGGATCGGCTGGTCGTGAAACTTGATTCTGAATGATGCCAGGTCTTGCTGCACCTTTACGCCATAACGCCCGGAAGGGTCCTTGTCCAGCGGATTATATGCGGTCCCCAGGCTGAATGCAGGAGAAAAGAGCTGTTCATGGTCCATATTGTGGAAGAGCGCCTCGCTCCGCAGATGGAATCGATAATCACCGGCATAGTCGAAGAGCAGATCGGCATGATAATCCTTCTCGTTGTTGAAGACACCCTCTACCGCTATCTTCAGATCCTTGCCAAGGCTGTTGATCATCCCGCCGCCAACGATACCTGAGTGCAGATATTCATATGGGGTTGCCCGGCCGCCATAACCGTCGACACTGAGAAACCGGTAGCCGGTGAAGCCCCTGACAAGGGTATGTGTCTCTATTTCGGCCGGTTCCACCACTTCTTCTACTGCAGTAACTGCATCTCCCTGCTCTTCACTATCCTCAGGGATAGCAGCTGACGACTCCGATTCAACTGCCGGTACTGCTCTCTCTTCTGCTGCTGCACCCACTTCTGCCGTAGCGCCGCAAACTGGAGCAGCCAGCGTCAGCAGGAAGATCGATGCCGTAACAGTCAATATCAGGACTCTACAATTGCTCACCTGTGCGCTCCTTTTCACGAAAGCAACCCATGCATTCACTGACGTAATGTCCCGCCCATACTCCCCGTAGAGGGGATATCGGAACCATGAATCCGTGCATGGCAGTCTGTACAGCGGTTGGCAAAGAGCTGTTTGACCCCTGGAGTATTGCTTATGGTATGCCCGCCATGGCACTGCATACAGAGGAATGGCATGGCTGAATTTAGCAGATGGATGTTGGCCGAACCATGGGGGGCATGACAATTGGCACAGTTCTCGGTTACATCTGCATGTTCAAAAGCAAATGGGCCCTGTTTCTCCATATGACATCTGGTACAGGTATCCTTGGGGGTGGTCCCCCGCAGCAGTTTCTCCTGGACAGAGCCATGCGGGTTGTGGCAATCAACGCAAGCCATGTTTCTTTCCCGCAGGGGGTGGTGCGAAATCAGCTGGTTCTCTGCTTTTACCTCGGGATGACAGCCGTAACAGAGCTCTGCCATCTCTTCATGGCTCACTTTCTGCTGTGGCCCTTCATGAAGTTTATGACATTCAAAGCAGCTCACATCGTTAAGTGCATGCGGGCTTGCGTTCCAGTGGGCAAGAGCCGGGATTGATGCAGCTGAATGACATTTCAGACAGATCAGTGATTGTGCCTGGGGGGGGAGATTCATGATATCCAGGAATTTTGTCGTATCACACTTCTTCTTCTGCGCGTCATTAACCTCAGGATCAGGATCAAGGTTGGCGATAGCCAGGCTCCCTGGGCCATGGCACGACTCGCAATTGACCAGCGGCAACCTGGTCTCGGGTTTGATCTGTTCGCCATGGACACTATGCTTGAAATCATCGGTGATCTTTTCATGGAAGTGGCATCTGCTCACGCAGTTGTCGTCTCCTACATACTCGGCATCGAGACGACCGACTATCATCCTCTCATACTCCCTGATCGGGAGGATCGGATGACTCTGCTTCATATCCGCGCAGGCAATGACCGTCAGCGGAATGACGGCGGCAATACTAAGCCATAGACGTGCTTTCTGCAACGTATGATCCTCCTCCATCAGGAATGACTCAACAGCTCGGTGCCAGAATCAATAATCTGAACGGCCCCTGATCGCTCTGTCAGTCCCCTTTGATCCCCTTTGTTGTGGTATAGATAAATGCCTTGACGATCGGATTCTGACTCACCTTGATCTCATGCGGAGTACCTGTTTCGATAACATGTCCGTCATGCATCATGGCGATCCGGTCCGAGACGTAGAGGGCAAAATTCAGATCGTGGGTCACGATGACCGTAGTGTTCCTGGTCGTCTCCTTCAGCTTGAGAATGGTGTTGGCAAGTTCATCCGTCGTTATCGGGTCCAGCTCCGCAGTCGGCTCATCATAGAGGATCAGGTCAGGGTTCATGGCGAGCGAACGGGCAATTGCCACACGTTTTTTCATCCCTCCGGAGAGTTCGGAAGTGCGCAGTTTCTCTTTCCCCTCCAGACCGACCATGGCAAGCTTGTCGATGATGATCTCTTTGATCCGGTTCTCCTTGCAGATCCGCTTCTCCCGCAACCAGAGACCAACATTTTCACCGACTGTCAGCGAGTTGAACAGGGCCGAAGACTGGAACACCATGCTGTACCTGTAATCACGCCCCTCTTCTGCACTGCTATTCTGGTACAACGGCCGGCCATCGATGAATATGTCGCCGCTGTCAGGGGATTCAAGCTTGACGATATGCTTCAACAGCACGCTTTTACCGGTTCCGGACGGGCCGATAATGGAAAATGTCTCACCTGCCTTGATAGCCAGGTTTATATCCTTGAGAACGTGATGTGTACCATAGTATTTGTTCAGGTGATCGATAGTTATATCGACCCCTCGGGTATCCTGCAGATTTACCTGGCAGTCATCATCCCCTAGCTGGAAGAATGAACCGCTCAGCCCGTGCATAAGTTTGTGAAATATGCCGCCAGCTAACTTGACCGGCTCTTCCAGAATTTTAATTCCCACCTGATTAATCCTCGTACAATTATAAGTAAATTTTCATCTCATAATAACAGAGTGATTATCCCTAATGCAAGTCAGAAGAGATATTTTTGCCGATTTGTGAAGTAATGTTTATGCCGGTAGATGAACTGGGTCAACAAAAGGAGTGCCAGTGACGCAGCAATATTGTTGACCGTCAATGCATTAGGGTTGACCCGTTCGCCAAGTACTTTCTCCAATTCGGCCAGGGAGATAAAATTCAGGTTGACAATAGTATTGACGATCTGGGCGATGTTATATATGAGCAGGCTGTACCAGCAGAGCAGCTGCCTCTTCATCACTCCGAGGAAGAGATAAAGACATACAATGCAATCGCCGAATACCAGAAATTTGGCAGCTGTCCCGGTATAGATCTGCCCGAGAAAAGGGTAAGGATTGCCAAAGGTTGATGCCGATACGAGGAAAAAGAAAAAATATAACCCGGTCAATAGCGTCAGTCCAAGGGGGCGACGCAGTTCATCTTCTTCACTATCAATCATATTATTCCCTTAATGGCATCAGAATAGATATGTCGGCGAATCTTATCATCCCTTAAGCGGCAACGCAAGCCGATAACATAATCTGCAGCAGTCAGCCGTCGACTTATATCAGGCCGGCAAACTGCTGCTTATGGTCATTTCTTGCGCATGTCACTGATGGCGACACAGATAGAAATCACCACCAATACGCCGACAATAAAAATGATATCAGCAATACTGTAACCGAACATGGGACCTCACCCGGAAACAAGCTCAGCTAGTGCCTGTTCCGCCTCAGGATAGTCTGCGTTTATAGTCAGCGCCCGGCGCAGATAATCTTCACCATAACGTGGCATCTGCAGTTCGACATAACAGACCCCGAGTATGTAGTAGATTTCGGCCAGCGGATACTCGGCGCAGAAGAGTGCGTCATCCAGCACATCCTCCAATATGGCCGCAGCTTCAGCCCACTCCTTTTGCTGAAAATGCTCAAAAGCAACCGCAATAGCCATCAGGTAATCGACCACCGGCACAAACGGCAACTGGCCAGAGGAGATCCGCTGCAGTCGCTGTGCAGCGACCTCGGCCTGTTCAGCAGCCAAAGAGGGGAGAATGCCGCTCAGGAAACCGGCAGACTCCTGATATCTGCCGAGCATATAGGTGACCTCGCTCAGCTGCTGCTGGCAGACAATATCATCAGGCGCCAGCTGCAACGACTTGCGCAGATATCCTTCGGCCTGGTAAAGAGCAGTGGTAGAAAGATGCAGGGCCGAGAGGCGCAGCCCCTTGTCAATCAACGTCATCCCTATCTGCAGAGGTAACTGCGCATTGTCAGGTTCAAGCAGAGCGATTATCTTCAGATAATTGACCTTCCGGTCGAGATAACTCACCTCGACATCCTTCCGGTCGAGCATTACGATATGACTGGCCAGCTCGGCCAGATAATGGGGGTACCCTTCACTCAGCAGCCTGGCATAACGTGTCGCGAAGTTGCACTCAGGATTGCTCCTGAGCGCTTCATAGACACCTCTGCCGACTGCGTCATATCCGGGTGGCTGATCTGCCAGGGCGACATAATCTGCCTCCAGTAACGGCAACGGCAGACCGTCATAAGATATCTGCACCTTGCCGTCAAGTCCGCTCAACAGAGCCCCCGGCGGCGGCAGCCAGTAGCGTAACCCCTTGATAGGGGTAGGTTGCAGGTCATTCAACGCTTCGATGATACTACCTCCTCAATTACCTTACGGGATGAAATGTGGCCGTCATAAGCGCCGCGTCCCGGATCAGCAGAATCGATGCAGGACGCATGTATCCGGCTCAAATAACGAGCTGTCCGGGGGAGCGCAGAAACAGCCTAGCTGGCTGAATTTACTTGAACCTCCGGCCACCGTCAACAGTTTTAATCAATGTCGGCTGACGCCCAATAATTAGGCAGCAACGACCCTAATCTAGGCATTAATCAAATAACCTGCTTCATCTGTCTGCTGCTGTCCTAACGATATCAGCAGGTTACGACTTGGCAGAGTGGTTGCTATGGAGAGAGAGTCCCCCCAACGCCGAGGGTGATATTATACCAATGGAGGTATGCCAATGGATGTCGTGTCAACGGTGACAGGCTTACGCAGTAGCAGCGATGTGCTCTTCCTTATGATGGGCGCCGTCATGGTCTTTGCCATGCATGCCGGCTTTGCCTTCCTCGAAGTAGGGACTGTACGGAAAAAAAACCAGGTCAATGCCATGGTGAAGATCCTCACTGACTGGTCAGTCTCCACCATAGTATATTTCATGGTCGGTTTTCCGCTTGCCTACGGCATCTCCTTTTTCAAGCCAGCCACTGATCTGCTCGGAAAAAACCAGGGGTATGATCTGGTCCACTACTTCTTTCTCCTCTGTTTTGCCGCCTGTATCCCGGCCATCATCTCCGGCGGCATTGCCGAGCGGGCCAAGTTCTGGCCGCAAGTCACTGCCGGAGCCATATTTGTCGGCCTTACCTATCCGCTTTTCGAGTCGTTCGTCTGGGGACGGAATGCATCGTTATTGCAAGGTATCTGTAAAAGTTTCGGCGGCGCCGAGTTTCATGACTATGCCGGTTCGGTAGTCGTACATTCCATAGGAGGATGGCTGGCCCTGCCGGCCATCATTATTCTCGGCCCGCGCATGGGGCGCTATCTGCGCGGCAAGTCGCACCCCATTCCGGTCAGCAACATCCCCTTCCTTGCCTTAGGCTCCTGGATCCTGGCAATCGGCTGGTTCGGTTTCAATGTCATGAGTGCTGCCAACCTGGAGAAGATATCCGGGCTTGTGGCGGTCAATTCTCTGCTGGCAATGATCGGCGGTGTCCTGGCAGCCCTGCTGGCAGGGCGGAACGACCCCGGCTTCATCCACAACGGCGCCCTGGCAGGACTTATCGCGGTGTGTGCCGGCAGCGACATCATGCACCCCCTGGCAGCCTTCGCCACCGGAGCGATAGCAGCCATCATCTTTGTCTATGGATTCCATATAGAACAGGAAAAGCTACGCATTGACGATGTCCTTGGTGTCTGGCCCCTGCATGGCATTATCGGCTCCTGGGGTGGGGTAGCAGCCGGTATCTTCGGCAATCCGGCACTTGGGGGTATGGGTGGCGTAACACTGCTCTCCCAACTGCTCGGGAGTCTCGCCGCGATTCTCTTCGCCCTGACAAGCGGTTTTCTGGTCTACGGCATACTCAACAAAACCGTCGGTATCCGTCTTACTGATGAACAGGAATTTGCTGGCGCCGACCTGTCAATTCACCAGATCGGTGCTTATCCGGAAGAGCATGTGCGCTGACTGGGATTATCGGCATAATTCAAAAAGAAAAGCCCGTTGCCGGGCTTTTTTTTATTTTTTTGCTAACCGCTGGTAATCAGCTGCTTAATGTGATAAACATAAGAAAAACATTTAATTAAAGTACCGGGTTCTGTATGGCGGACAAAAAATATCTTGGCGACCTCCTGGTTGATGCCGGCATAATTACTGTAAAGACGCTTGAACGGGCGCTGGAGCGGCAGAAAGGGAGCGGCAAACGCCTCGGCATTGTGCTGGAAGAGATGGGGGTCATCACTGAAGATGAACTGGTGGCTGCACTGGCGCAGCAGTTTGGCTTCAAGACTGTCAAAGAAATCGCCCTGCACAATTTTCCCCAGGACCTGCTTGACCTGGTACCGGAGAACCTCGCCGTTCAAAAGCTGATCTTCCCCTTGAAACATAAGGATGGGATGCTGGCCGTTGCCATAACCGACCCCTTTGATGACGATACCTTTGATTTTCTAAGCAAAAAGACCGGCTGTAAGATTATCCCGGTGCTCGCCAGTCGCGATGATATTCTAGCAGCCATAAAAAAATTCTATTTGCGCGGCAAAGAGATGGCAACCGACCGGAAAACTATTCTGGTGGTAGACGACTCCCAGTCTATTGCCACCATAATCCAGGTCGCTCTGCAAAAGGCAGGCTATGAAGTGGTCCTTGCCCATGACGGCGTGGATGGTCTGAAGATGGCAATAACGCATCTGCCCGACCTGATTATCTGCGATGCGGTAATGCCGCGTATGGATGGTTATGCACTTAAACAGGCGATCCAGGCAAATCCGATCACTGCAGATATCAGGATGATTCTCCTTACTGCCAAGGCCTCTGGTGAGGACGAACAGCGCGCCCTGGAATCCGGCTTCCTCGACTTCATCCCTAAACCGGTGCAACCGATCCGGGTGGTGTCAAGGGTCAAGCGAGCCTTTGAACTGATCAGCAGCTTTAAAAAGTAAATTCCTTCAACTCTTGCCGATAAAGTCTGCCGCCCTGGCCAGCCGCTGCATCGTCTCGTCCCTCCCCAGCACCTCCATCACTTCGTAGATAGAAGGTGAAGTGGTCCCGCCGCAGAGCGCCACCCGTACCGGCGGGCCGATCTGCCCCATCTTTATCCCCTGTTCGCCGCAAAACTCCTTGAATGCCTGCTCGATAGCAGCGTGCGCAAATGCTGGCAACTGTTCGAGCCTGGCCATAAGGGCAAGGTAAAGCCCCTTCACCTCCGGTTTGAGAAATTTCTCCACCGCCTCCGGATCGTAGTCAAAATCAGCCCGGAAAAAGAATACCGCCCCGTCGGCCAGCTCAAGCATGGTCTTGGCCCGCTCCTGGAGAGTCTGCACAACAGCCATAAGATTCGGCCCCTGGGCAGGGTTTACCCCACGCTCCAGCAGGAAGGGTATCAGCAGACATGCCAGACGTTCCGGATCGCCGCTTTTGATATAATGATGATTCAGCCAGAGCAGCTTGTCCGGGTTGAAGACCCCGGCAGATTTGCCGACCGCCTCGATGCTGAATTTTTCGATCAGCTCCACCTTACTGAATATCTCCTCATCACCATGGCTCCAGCCTAGCCTTACCAGATAGTTGACCATCGCCTCCGGGAGGAAGCCCATATCCCGGTAGGCCATGACGCTGGTAGCGCCATGTCGCTTGGAAAGCCTGGTCTTGTCAGCGCCAAGTATCATCGGTACATGGGCAAACTGCGGCACCGGATAGCCGAGTGCCTGGTAAAGCAGGATCTGCCGGGGAGTATTGTTGATATGGTCATCGCCACGGATGACCATGGAGATATTCATGATAGCGTCATCGATCACTACAGTGAAGTTGTAGGTGGGGGTCCCGTCACTCCGCTGAATGATCAGATCATCAAGCTCCTCGTTGTTGAAGGAGATATCCCCTTTGACCAGGTCGGCAAAGGCGGTCACACCATCGGCCGGCGCCCTGAACCTGACCACCGACGGCTTGTCCGGCAGAGCTCCGGTGAGGTTCCTGCAGCTGCCGTCATATTTCGGCTTGCGCCCCTCCTCCATGGCGAGCTGCCGTTTTGCTTCCAGCTCTTCGGCAGTGCAGTAGCAACGGTATGCCTTGCCGGCTGCCAGCAGACGTTCGGCATGCTCTGCATAAAGGGGGAAATTATCTGATTGATAGAAGGGGCCTTCGTCCCAGTCGAGACCGAGCCAGGTCATCCCCTCCAGAATCGCCTCCACCGACTCCTGGGTAGAGCGGGCCACGTCGGTATCTTCGATGCGGAGGATGAAAGTCCCGCCCAGTTTCCGTGCCAGCAGCCAGTTGAACAGGGCGGTGCGGGCGCCACCGATATGCAGGTAGCCGGTAGGGCTGGGGGCGAAGCGAACTCTGATCTTGTTCATATGCTACTCCTTGAAAGTTTCATCCTCTGTTACAGCGGCAGCTTCTCCGGCCAGACGATGCTCTTCGCCGAACCAGGCGGAGAGATCGATCTGCTGACAACGTTCGGAGCAGAATGGCCGGAACAGGTTCCCTTCCCATTGGACAGGTTTCTTGCAGCGGGGGCAGATTTTCATGATTACAGTTATCCCTTTTGACAGAAAAACCCCGGGCACTCTGCGTACCTGAGGTTACTGGTACCTTTACCAAGCTGCGATATTAACGTGAAGCAGCAGGCAAAGTCAATCTCCAGTTGGCGGCCAGCCATGCTGCAGGCCTTCTCCGCTTAATCTGCAAGTGATAAAAGTTCAAAGCCGGTGGCCGGATCGAGGCGCCGGACCAGACTGGTGCCGACAATCTCCTGGATAACCACTTCGCCGATTTTCCATATATCGATACCGTCCCTTACACAACCGGTCCGGGTATCGCCCTTGCGCCCCAGAGCAGCATGCATATGCAGCCGAGGGGTGCCGGCTTCAGTGGGGAATATGGTGCCGACAGCGGCAATCTCGTGCACCCCTTCCAGGCGGTAAGGCATCGGCACGATCGGATCGGTATCCCCCTGTTCAGGGCCGACAATCAGGCGACCTGAACCGACCCCTCCAAGAAGCAGGCAACTGGCGGCTGCAATATTATTCTCTGCCGCAAACCGTTCGATGCATTCGGGAACCGTATCACCATCTCCCAGCCGCAGTACGAAAATCCTCCCCGCGCTCCCCTGTGCTACCTCCATTCAGACTCTCCTTTACCCGATTGATGATGACCATGATAGCACACCAGATAACGAGGTACAAGGGGCACTGCCAGCCGCTAGCCGGTCAAAACGTTTCAATAGAACGAGCAGTGGTACGCATCAATCAGCCTGATGTCGACAACAACAGAAAAGTGACTTGGAAGAAACTAATTTCTCTGTTATTGTTGTAACGCCTCTGACAAGGTAGAGACCGACAGGATTATGGAGCCGCAGATGAGCAGCAAGCTTGGCCAGATGCTTATAAGGGCTGGGAAGATCAGTGCCGAAGACCTGGAAGAGGTGCTCAAGTGCCAGGTGATTTTCGGCGGCAAACTCGGTACCAACCTGATGGAGATGGGGTTTATCGAAGAGCATGAGCTGGCCAGGTTCCTCGGCAACAAGCTTGGCGTTCCGACCGCAGACCAGGAAGAGCTGATGAATATCCCGGCCAATGTCATCGCCATCATCTCGACGGAACTGGCGGAAAAATACAAAATTATCCCTTTCAAACTGGAGAGTAAACGACTGAGCCTGGTAATGGCCGATCCATCGGATTTTGATGCAATCGATGCGATATCTTTTACCACCGGCTATATCATCCGCCCCATGGTCGCCCCGGAACTGCGGCTGTTACACTGTCTGGAGAAATATTACGGCATCAAGCGGGAGATGCGTTACATCACCCTCTCCGGCGGTTCCAGCAGAGCAAGAAAAAAGAAGGTCGCGCAGGAGAAGATCGAGGATCTCAATGAAATCATCGTCACCACCCCTGAGGAACAGGAAGAGCGGGTAGCTTTCCCTGAGTTCAACGGGTTTGACAAACTGCCGGAAGAGGAGACTCCTGAGCCGCTGCCGACAGCTGCCACCCCGACGCCGGCCGACACAGGGCGTTACACATCCGACCAGCTCTTTCGAGACCTTGTGGCGGCTGAAAACCGGGATGACATAGCAGCCTGCATCCTCCGTCATACCGGTCAGGATTTTTACCGTGCCGCCTTTTTCGTCGTCAAAGGTGGGGGTGCCCTTGGCTGGCAAGGGGTTGCCGGGGAGCAGCCTATTGCCGACTTCGACAACCTGCAGATCCCGTTTACCAATCCGTCGCTGCTCAAGATCGTTGCCGACCAGAAGAGTTTCTATCTCGGCCCGGTCCCGGATATCGTCATGAACAGTGCGATGATCAACGGCATGGGTGGCGGCAATGTCTCTGCAGCGCTTCTATTGCCGCTCCTCATGATGGGGAGGGTCGTGGCTATCCTTTATCTGGAAGGCGATTCCCAGCAGCTAAGCAACAAGCTAAAGGAGTTGCAGCGGCTCATGGCCAAGGCCTCACTCGCCTTTGAGATACTGATCATGAAAAGCAAGATCCTGATGACCTGACAATCACCTTTTCAGCTCTTCCTCCAAACAGGACCAAATAGAGTTTACTCCGGCAACAAGTAAAACAGCTCAAGTTTCTCTCCATAATGCCGATTACTCCAGGTATGCACCCACCCGGAGGTCATCCATGGCGATTTTCACCTGGAACAAAAGATTCAACATCAATAACGAAATGCTGGACGAGCATCACCAGCAGCTCTTCCAGCTCACCAAAAGACTGCAGATTGCCTGCCGGGAGAAGCGCCACAAGGATGTCGAAACACAGATCTTCGGCGAACTTATCGCCTATGCCAATTTCCATTTCGCCGCCGAGGAGGAGCTCTTCACCTTGCACCTCTATCCGGAGTATCAGGAGCATACCGAACAACACGATCATTTTATCAAGCAGGTGATAGAGATGCGCGATGCATGGCTATCAGGTCATTTGCGGCTGGAGAGCATCCATGATTTTCTCCGGGACTGGCTCATCAATCATATCCTGATCGAGGACAAGAAATTCGGCCAATATCTGGCCGGCAATGCCAAAAAGAGCGCCGCCTGAAAACCAGGCAATGGAAGCGGCATGCCAGGCTGCCTTAATTATTCTGCATGCAGACTTCTACCACCAATTTCCTGCCAGACCCCCTCCATAAGCTTATTCATTTGACAACCCTTCAGTGCTGCTATAATTTATATCCTGTGACAAATTGGATATTTAAGCGGAGCAGACTATGCATATCGAATCTAGATCGGCAAACGGTATTCTCGTAGCCACCATGAAGGGTCGCATGGACGCCTTGACCGCCCCGGAGTTTGATATCTGGTTCAGTGAACGCATGCAGTCCGGAGAACATCGTCTGGTGCTGGATATGGGAGGGCTCGATTATATCAGCAGTGCCGGGCTGAGATCCCTGCTGGCTGCTGCCAAGCGGATCAAGTCATCTGAGGGAGCAGTCATTCTCTCAGGGGTGACCGGAACTGTCGCCGAGGTCCTCAAGATGTCCGGTTTCATGTCCATCTTCAATGTTGTTGCCACCTCGGAAGAGGCGCTGAGTGCGATGGGCTGAGCTAGGCATCACCCCCAGGCTGATACTGACCCTCTCCTTTTGCGGCGGGTTGATCTTTGCCGTTGTCTTCTTCGTCAATGACCAGTTCACCAGCAGGATGGTGGAGCAGCAGGTCATGGCACACTCCCGTGATGTTGTCATGTCGGCTGTCAACAACATCGATCAGCAGTTGCGCGGGGTCGCCAGGGACGAGGCCAATCTGGTTGCCAGACTGGAAACAGCACCACGACTTTCCACTGTCGAACTGAAGAAGCTGCTGAAGGTTCATGTCGCCACAAATGAAGAGGTGTTTGGCGCCACTGCCGCTTTCGACCCCCTCTTTTCACCGGTCCGTAACAAGCTCTACGCCCCCTACCTGTACAAACGTCTTAACGGAGAGATCGCCCTGACCGACCTGGCGACCCCCTCCTACAATTACCCGGGCAAAAAGTGGTACACCACCCCGAGGGAGCTTCGCGCCCCGGTCTGGAGCGAACCTTACTTTGATGAAGGTGGCGGCAATGTGCTCATGACCACCTACTCTGTCCCCTTCTACCGTACCGATAAAGGGGTACGCCGTTTTGCCGGCATCGCCACCTCTGATGTTTCGGTCGACTGGCTCGGCAAACAGGTCTCCTCTCTCAAGCTGCACCGCAACGGCTATGCTATACTCTTTTCCGCCAAAGGGGTCTATCTGGCCCATCCGGACCGTACCCTGGTGATGAAGGAGACCGCCTTCAGCATAGCCGACCGGATGAGAAACCCGGCCCTGAAAGAGATCGGATTTGCAATCACCCGCCAGGAGAGCGGTTTCGTCAAGACCAGGAATATCCATGGCAAGGACAGCTGGATCTATTATGCACCGGTACCAGCGAACGGCTGGTCGCTGGCGGTAGTCTTCCCGGCCGAGGAGATGCGTACCGAGGCAGCAAAAGCGAGCCGGATGATCGTACTCCTCTGCACATTCGGCATCATCCTTCTGGTCACGTCAATCGTGCTGGCCGCCCGCAGCGTTACGCGCCCCCTGGCGGAGATGACCCGGGCGGTAGAGCGGATTGCCGGGGGCGATCTCGATAGTACGCTCCCGCCGGTGACAATAGGTGGTGAGGTAGGGGCACTGGCGCACTCCGTGAGCCGCATGCAGCACGACCTGAAGGAACATATCCGGCAACTGACTGAAAGTACTGCCGCAAAAGAGCGGATGGCCGGAGAACTGGCAATCGCCCACGATATGCAGATGTCGATCCTCCCCCACGATCTGCCGACTCTTCCCGAGGTGGAGACCGCCGGAATCTGCCTGCCGGCAAGGGAGGTGGGTGGCGACTTCTACGATGCCAGTCTGCTTGAAGATGGACGGCTCTTCTTCATTATCGGGGACGTCTCCGGCAAAGGTGTCCCGGCAGCCCTCTATATGGCAATGGCAACTACCCTGGCGAGATCCGGAGCGCGCGACGGCTGCGGCCCGGAAGAGGTGCTGGAGCGGATTAACCGGGAGCTTTGCCAGGGGAACGATGCCTGCATGTTCGCCACCATCCTCTGTGGCGTGATAGATCCGGCTACAGGCGCTGTTCATCTAGCCAATGCCGGGCATACGCTGCCGGTCATCCTTCGTGCAGAAGGCTCTGCAGAGTTTGTCCGTCTTGCTCCCGGCCTGGTGGCAGGATATCAGGAAGAGTATCAATTTGCCGGCGAGGACCTTAAGCTGGCACCCGGAGACACCTTACTCCTCTATACCGACGGAGTGACAGAGGCGATGGATGCCAGTGAAGAACTGTTCGGTGACGAGCGCTTGCTGGCAGCCATATCCACCAGAGTGGTGGATGCTGCCGCAGTGATGACGGCAATAAGATCTGCAGTAACGGACTTTGCCCAGGATGCCCCCCAGACCGATGACATCACCATGCTGATTATCAGATACAAGGGGAGCAGCCATTAACCGGAAAGGAGCCGTGCGCTGATGAAGGTTGCTATTCTGGGTGCTGGTCACGGCGGTATCGCCATGGCTGGAGATCTGACCCTTGCCGGCCATGAGGTGCGACTGGCGGCTACAGCTGAGCACGCCTCCAACCTGAAACTGCTGATGGCCTTTGGCGGCATCGTCGTTGAAGGGACAACCTCCTCCGGGGCGCCGGCCGGCTTTGCCAGACCTGCCCTGCTGACCACCGACTGTGCTGCTGCTATCAAGGGTGCCGAGGTGGTCATGGTAGTGGTCCCCGCCTTTGGCCAGGAGCCATACATGCGGCTCCTGATCGAATATGGGGAGAAGGGTCAGATCGTGGTCTTCAACCCGGGCAAGTTCGGCACCCTCACCTTTGCCAGGATGTTGAAAGAGGCTGGCCGTAGGGATGATCTCCTGATCGGCGAGACTACCTCCTTTATCTTTGCCGCCAAGACCAGGGGGCTGGGACATGTAAATATCAAGGCGGTCAAGGAGGAGCTCCCCTTTGCGGCACTCCCGGCAGACCGGACTGCAGAAGCGCTCTGGACCCTGACCGACCTCTATCCGCAACTCTCCCCCTCAATGGGGGTGCTGCAGACCAGCATCGATGCACCGGGAGTGATAATCCACCCTATCTCCACCCTGATGAACATGAGCCGGATCGAGCAGATCGGCCCCTATCGCAACTCCCACTACGATATCACCCCTTCGGTGGCACGAATAATGGAAGGGGTCGATCAGGAGCGGATGGAGGTGGCAGGACTGCTCTGCCGGGAGACCTTCTCCTTCATGGATACCATGAAGGTCCTCTACAAGGTCAAAGGTGAATCGGCATATGACGTGATGTACCAGGTGTCGGCGCATAACGTGCAGATGGCTCCTGATTCGATGCAGCATCGCTATGTCTCCGAAGATATCCCCTGCGGCCTGGTGACCATCGCCAGCATCGGTCGCTCTATCGGCGTTCCGGTGGCCCGCATCGAAGCGATCGTCAATATCGCCTGCATGGCCAACGGCGTAGATTACTGGTCGACAGGGAGGACGGTGGAAAAGCTCGGGCTGGCCGGGATGTCGGCGCAGCAGATGGCACACTACGCCATCACCGGCAAAGGGGATGGGGAGTAATCGATGCCTGCGACTCCTGCTCATAGCGCACCCCGTGGCAGGGAAGGAGTGATCCTCTTCAGCATTGCCTTTGCCACCTTCATGGTAAATGTCGACTCATATATCGTCAACATCTCCCTCCCAACCATCTCGGCATATTTCCGGGCCGACACAGCAGCCGTATCGTGGGTGGTGATGTCCTATCAGCTGACCGTCACCGGTCTGCTGCTGGTGTTCGGCACTCTTGGTGACCGGATCGGTATCAAACGGCTCTTCATGGCTGGCTATGCCCTCTTCACATTCAGCTCAGTACTCTGCGCCCTGGCGCCGACCCTCGGCTGGCTGGTGGCAGGGCGCTCCCTGCAGGGGATCGGCGCATCGGTCCTCTATGCCCTGACTCCTGCAATGGTCCCCAAATTCCTCCCTCCAGAGTTACGGGGGGCAGCATTCGGCACCCTGGCTACGGTGGCAGCCCTGGGGATCACCCTCGGCACCCCGCTGGGGGGGCTTATCACCGGCCTCCTCTCCTGGCACTGGGCCTTTCTCATCAATCTGCCGATCGGCATAGCGGCCATGCTGGTCTGCCGCAAGGTGCTCCCTGATGACCAAACGTCGCAGGCTGGCAACAGGCTGCCGACCTTCGATTATCCCGGGGCGCTCCTCAGTTTCACCGGGCTGCTGGCACTTATCATCATGCTCTCCAGACTTAACAGTGAAGGAGCAAGATCGCCGCTTGTCATCACGACCCTGGCTATCTTCCTCGTTTCCAGCATCGCCTTTGTCTTCTGGGAGCGGCAGACACCCAATCCGCTCCTCGACTACACCCTCTTCCGCAACCGCTCCTTCAATCTGGGTAATCTGGCCAACTTTCTCGGTCTCTCCTTCCTGGCCGGGCATAACTTCATCATCCCCTTCTACCTGACCGTCATCAAGAAGATGCCGCCACAACAGGCCGGGTCTGTATTCCTGCTCTATTCGCTGGTCTATATGGGGGTAGGCCCCCTGGCAGGGAGGCTGACTAAATTTATCTCACCCCGGACCCTCTGCACCGCAGCCCTGGGACTCGGGGTGGCAGTCGCCCTCGGCTTCAGCTTTCTGCTCCGGAGTGACGGCATGCTGCCGGTCTACGCCTATTTCGTCGGCATGGCCCTGGTAATGGCCACCTTCATCCCGGCCAACAACACCTTTGTCATGGGGTTAGCGCCGGACGGCAAGCAGGGGGCAGTATCCGGCAGCTTCAGGATGATCGGCCGGATCGGTATGACCTTCGGGATATGCCTCTTCCAGGCTCTTTTCACCTGGGCAGCGGCACAGGGGGGACCGATGCATCTGGATACGTTGCAAGGGGTGGAGCGGCTCCAGCTGCTGCACAGTTTCAGCACAGTATATCTGGCAGGTGCGCTGCTCTTTGTTATAGGTACCATCGCATCACTGATGGCAAGGGGGGTGAAGAGAACCTATCCGGTCGTACTCCCGGAAAAGTCACTGTGAACAACGTAACAACCATGTTGCATCTGGCTTTTTTTCAGAGCCTGCCGCTAAAGGTGATCAACTGGAAATAAACGTCTCTAAAAGACATTGCTGAAAGGGGTGTAATTATGAGAATACTTGCCTGCTGCTTTATGTTTTGCCTCGCTGTAATTTCCGGATGTTCTTCCGGTGGCTCCGACTCACTGACCGGAGCGGTCGACACCATCCCACCCTCTAACCCGACCCAGTTTCGCGCAGTAGTCAAGGCAGAGGACAAGATTGCTCTCTCCTGGGCCCCCGCGACCGACAACGTAGGGATCAAAGTCTACAGACTCTACGATATAAACAATGTGCTCTTTCGCAACGTCTCCACCAACTCGGTACAGCTCACCGGCCTTACCCCTAAAACCCAGTACTGTTTCAAGGTGAGCGCTGTTGACACAAGCGGGAATGAATCCAATAGAATCCCTGTGCCTGACAACCCTGGCTGGCCAAGCATCTGTGCAAACACCGGCGCCCTTGACGCGAACGGCAAGGATCCGACCGAGAACTGGAACAAATTTGCCCGGAACGGCGATTATCTCTCGGCTCAGTTGAAGTCGCTGAAGAAATTCGACTACGGTATATTCATCACCAGGATGCAGGCTGCAGACGGGCCGGTCTGCTCAACCTTCTGGCTTTACTCCGATGCCCCTGCTCCTGGAGCCATGCCGGAGATCAGCCAGCTCTGGCGCTGGAACGAGTTTGACTTCGAGTTCGTACCATATACCCTGGCCACGCAAAACTCCTACATCACCATGGAGGGGAGTTTCCCCAATCCGACAGTGAACATCTACGGGGCGAAGATAAAAAATTGGGACAGTTTCGACACCCAGACATTGGTCCCCAGGTCGGTCATCTGGGAAAGAGGGCTGCTGATGACCGATGATCTGGTATCTAGCGACATGCAGCACTTCTACAACAAATGGATGCTGGGAGAGACCAACAGCAAGTATTATATCGACACCGTTGACTTCAACTTCGCCGGCGTCAAGAAGAGAACCGGACCTCCCCACCAGACCGGCTGGACAGGGACCCCTGTCGGGAAACAACCAGGATGGACATTCGCCGCTGACTGGAAATATCCTTTGACAGCAATAAGTCCGGTACCCTCAGGTCTGGACATCAAGAAGATGGCGGCCATCAACTGGTGGCGGATGCCGAAAGGGAACCAGAGCATCACCGTCGACCTCCCTGGCTACGCCCAGCAGACTTACTCCCACATCATGAAGAAAGATGTGATAGGTGGCTCTACTGCTGCTACTTCATCCCTGGCAGCCGCAATGAACAACGAGAGTTACCTCTTTCCGGTAAACAGCTTCTCTTACAACCCGTACACATCACTTAACACCTACACCATTGTCTGGACCAAGAAGAGGATCGCCTACTACATCAATGCCGGCAACAACGGCAGGGATGTCGCAAACTCTACGCCGGTGATGGTCTTCGACCTTGCCAATTTCCCTTCCATGGCAGACTCTGGCACCCAGGCAGACCAGGGGAAGATTACCTGGGTCGACACCACCCTTGCCGACCAGCTCGGCGGAGTCTCGATAAACCTGGCCAATTACGTGGCCTTCAAGAAAGCCAAGAATTACGCCCTCAAGGACCCTGTAAACAACATACCTGCCTGTGCTGCATCGGCTACATGTACCACCAATGACAATCTCAATGAAGACCAGCAGGCAGGCGCCGGCTGGTCCGGTTTCCCTCCCGGCTCCGCATGGAATGGGGCCGACGCCTATGTCAGGAGCGTGGAGTATTATCCGCTTTCCGATGCGAATGCTGACGGTACGCTGAACACCCATTTCGATTACACCTCCCTGAACAGATGGGTTTTCGACCTGGCTGACGGGACCTGGAGCGCTACCAACTTCTACCAGAACATCTCCGCCTATTTCGGCATCCTCTACGCCCAGGACTATACCAGGGACGATATCAGCATCACCATGAAGTCAAACGGGGTGGACGTGGAGAAGATCACTGGTACCTTGCGGGATTCGGTCAGCCCCCTGGCAGTCTCCTTTGTTGCCAATGCTGACGGCTCGCTCGCTGCGGACAAGAAACCATTGATGAAGCTCTCCAGCAGGCCTTCGGATGCCTCTCCCAGGAGAAACTTTTTCCGTCTGTCAACCAATATGGATACCGGCAAAGCGATAAGCGATTCGAATCCCTTCATGTACGCCACCATAGATAGTGACGGCACCGGCAATGCCATAGTCGGGGTATCGGGCCCCAGCACACCACTGTCATTCTTCGCGCCACCGGCAGGAACGAGCGTCAATGCCACCATCAAGCTCTACACAAGCAGCACCTATAAAGGCTCCTTTCCGACGGCTCCGGCAAAGGAGAACTACTCTGCAGTGGTCAAACTGCAGACCGCGGCCAATGGCGATATCTCCTGGAGCTTTGTCTCCGGAGATGCCATAGTCTCGACCTACCAGAGTGCAAATCCGCACATGATAACGGTCAAGCTCCCTTCCCAAACTGGCAAGGCGAGTTATGCCAAACTGCACGACTGGGTCCTGCAACGCAAACGGTAATAACTGTACGAATACGAACCAGGGGAGCAACCCGATGGAAGGTATAAAACGGAGACAGTATTTCATGGACCATGGGCAGATGGACTTCGAGACCCAGATCATACTGGGGAGCTGCTATTATGGGGCTGCCGATGCCGGGGAGGTCCTCTCGACAATAGACCGGATACCATCGGGGGACTGCGAAACCTGGTACCGGCAGTGGCTGCAAACTGCCGAGCGGGTCAGGTCCGCTGCTGACACCTCTCTCGCTGCCGGCAACCGTGTCAGTGCCAGGAGGGGATATCTGCGCGCCTCATGCTACTATTCAGCAGCAGCTGTCTTTATCGATGGCACCGATGACCCTTCGCGCGGGGTCTCTGCCTGGAAGGAGCATCTGTCATGCTGGGAAGGGTTCTGCGCCAACATGGAGCCCCCTGCGGAAAAGGTCCTCATCCCTTACGAAGGGACCTCCATGCCGGGGTATTTCTTCACCCCGGCCAAGGGGAGCGGACCCTGGGCCACCATTATCTTCAACAACGGCAGCGACGGTCCCACCTCTGCCATGTGGAGCTGCGGTGTGGCAGCAGCCCTTGAGAGGGGTTACGCGGCCCTGGTATTCGACGGACCGGGACAGAACGCAATGCTCTGGCTGCAGAAGACCCCTTTCCGCCACGACTGGGAGAAGGTGATCACCCCGGTAGTAGATTTTCTTCTCGAGCGGAGCGATGTCGATCCGCAGCGGATCGCCTTGTCAGGGATAAGCCAGGGTGGACTATGGATACTCCGCGCCCTCGCCTTCGAACATCGGCTCGCCGCAGGGATAGCCGATCCGGCGGTGATGGATGTCTCCATAACCTTTATGCGCCAGCTGCCGTCGGAGATGCGCGAACTGCTTGATACCGGAGAGGAAGAGGAGTTCAATCAGGCAATGCAGCAGGCGATGAGCATGATGGGGAAGCAGCTGCGTCAGACCGTGGAGTGGCGCACCAAGCCGTACATGGCAAAGAGCTACTATGACCAGTTCAAGACTGTGCAGCTCTTCAACGTGCGTGATGTGCTCAAGCTGATCCGCTCCCCGGTCTTCATAGCTGATCCGGATGACGAGCAGTTCTGGCCGGGACAGCCGCGCGAGGTGTATGAAGCTCTTGACTGCCCCAAGACCATCGTCCGCTTCACTGCCGAAGAGGGGGCCAACTGGCATTGCCAGCCAAAGGCGAGAGGGCTGTACGACCAGCGGATGTTCGACTGGCTCGCCACGGTCATGCCGGCGTAACGAGGGTAAAGAGGGTGGTTCAGAAGGTCTGGAAACAGGCGTGCAGCAATTTTCGCAGGGCTGCGGCAAGCTCGACTTCATCCAGAGAGTAGACCTTCTGGTAGATATCTGTAGCGATGGTGGCAAAGACATCAAAGATCGCCGGGTCGAAATGTTCGCCGCGGTCGCCAGCCATCTCGGTCAAAGCTTCGGCGAGAGGGAAGGCCTTTTTGTAGGGGCGCTCCGATACCAGCGCATCGAAAACATCGGCCACGGCAAAGATCCTGGCGTTCAGCGGTATCTCCTCCCCGACCAGCTGATCCGGATAACCGCCACCACCAAACTTTTCATGATGATGGTGGACTATATCGTTGGCATCGGCCAGCCAATGATATGATCGGATTATATCGCTGCCATGGATAACGTGGCTCTGCATGATCTTGAACTCCTCTGCGGTCAGCTTGCCGGGCTTGAGCAGAATTGTATCGCTGATGGCGATCTTGCCGACGTCATGCAGAAAAGACCCTTTGACAAGTGCTTGCAGGGCAGCAAGGTCGAGCCCCATGGCCCTGCCGAGGCGCAGGGAGATTATGGTAACCCGGTAGTTGTGCGCATTGGTGACGCTGTCCCGCTTCGCTATGGCGCTCCCGAGGGTTTCCAGGATACCGTTGTTGGCATCCTTAAGGTTTACTGTAAGCTGCTCCAGCTCCCGCTGTCTGTCATGCAGGTCACTGATCAGCTGTTCGAGCTGTTGCTGCTTGGCATCTATCCTGACGATCATCATCCCGAACGATTCGGCCATTTCCGCTATGGCAGGGGGGTACTCCTGCTCCTTGGTCATTTCGAAGATGGTCCCCACATTGTCATAGTTGCCGAGTGAAACCTCCTTGGCAATGCGGGTAAGATGCAGGAACAGTTCGTTTTCTGGCAGATGGCTCATAATCTCCCTTGTCGTTGCAAGAACGGAAGTTATAGCTGGGATCGAGCTATGGATGGAAGGATAACCGGCTTATTTCGGATAACAAAGATACCTCTCGAACAAGCCGCTGTCAAAGCAAATTTCCGTAGTATTTTGCTGGCAATCTATTAGCTGTGTTGCATTTTTATCTAAGATGACAGCAGCGGAGAAGATGTATAAACAGTTTCAAAAATAGGTTGCTTTGGGGAGCTATTTCTTGCATAAGATTGATAATAACTACGACTTAGGAGAGACCGTATGAAGAGTTTCCTGCTGGTGCTGGTACTGATGGTTGCTGTTGTCGTTTCGCCGCTTCAGGCCGACGAATTACAGCATTCTACTCCTTCGACCAAGTCAGAGGCACGTCACTTGCCGCAGAATTATCTCCTCACCTTCACCCTGGAAAGGCTCAATAAAGAGCCTTTTGTCATCTCGATGCTGGTAGGGGGTCGCGAGGCAAAAATCGCCCTGATCGAGCCGAGTATTTCAATATCTGCTACAACTACAGTAAAGGATAAAGACTCTTTTCTGCTCGATTACCAGATCGGTACCCGAGTGAAGACCGGTAACGAGCAGTGGCTCGATGAGGGTATCAAGGGGGCCGTTTATCTCTCTCTGGGGAAGGAAGCCACCATATTCCGTGAACCGGGACGTGCTTTAAAGTTGAAGATCTCTCCGCCTCTTCAGTAGGAGATTATGGTAGCGCACCCTACCAGGGGGATGTATGGGCAGGATAATCTTAATGCTGTCGCTGGCGATCATCTTCAAGGATGGCAAGTTCTTCTTCCAGTAGTCTCATGCGGTCGGCACATTGGCACTGGCGACCCCCGATTCTGCCCCAGGTCACCCAGGCTCAAGCCTTAAAGGAGTATTCATGCGTTTTCTGAAACTTCCGGCAATGCTGGCACGCTTCGCCACGCTCCTGCTCCTGGCCGCCTGCGGTAGTGACCCGGATGCGACTCCGGCCCCTGCCCCGGTCACCCTGCAAGCGCAATATTCAAGCGCTGTTACCGACGCCCGCAACGTCACTCCGGCAAAGATATCGCGCTACCTGACCCCTATCACGAATGAGAACCCCAACCTGATCTGGGAGAACGGGGTGGTCGGTTCGCGGCTGCTGGTGGTTACCTGGCTCGGAGACGCCGGCCTGAGCTACCGTTGCACCGCCACTGGCGGCTGTGCCGGCAACAGCTCCTGCAAGGAGGGTGGCGAATGCCCGACCTACGGCTTCGACTCCTGGGTCACGGTGGCCCCGGAGCTGCAGAACTTTTTCGCTATCACCCGGCCAGAACCGTTGCGCATTGCGCAGCTGCTGGGACTGCCGCCGGAATATGCCACCAGTGGCAACCCTAAAGAGGCAAAATACATGCTGGAGCTGTGGGTCTCGCCGAGGGACCTCTTCCGCCCCTGCCCTGACACAGAGATTTCGGATACAACCTGCGAGACCGGTTTTCCTGCCGACAGCTTCCGAATGCTGGACCTGAACAACAGAGTCAGGGCGACCGAAGGGGCTGACTACGGCGTTTTCAAGACCTATACCTCATGGTTCAACAACCGCACCAGAAATATCTACACCATGAATTCGTCCCCCTACCCCTGGACCAGGCTTGGCTATACCTACGACTGGGGAAGCAGCAATCATACCGGTCTGAGCGAATTCGTCCTGCATGGCAGGAAAGTTGACGGCACGAAGATTTCGGTCGGGATAAAGTCGGTCAGGACCACGGCTGAATATTTTACGGAATAAGCTGGCGGTGCTGTAGATAAAGATGATTGTCAGCCGGCAACAATATAATCTCAACAGGAAAGCGAGTCCACCATGTCACGAAAAACCCCCCTGAACCTTCTGGCAATCCTGCTCGGCACTCTCTTCTTAGCCTCATGTACGGCTGATGAACCTCGCTTCACCCGTTATCAACTCGATGGGAACAGCCAGGGGGTGATCGAAAAAGTCAATAACATATATAATACGGTGGTGGTCTCCAACGACCCCAATATCTATAAGGCGGAATACGAGGCAGGCTTCATCCAGGGGAGACTGCAGAAGGAGCAGATCATCCCGATGCGGGACAATACCTGGGACGGCGGCTACCTGATGAGCCCGACCCATAATTATCCCAAGCAGATCCCCCCTTCGGCGAGCGAAATAGCCATGGCGCAACGTACGCTGAAGGCCAACTGGGACTATACCGTCGATTATATCCGGAGAGAGGGTAACTCGGAGGTCGGCAGCAAACTGCGGCGGCTCATGTACCGGCTGATCGGCATCTATCATGGCGCTGTCAAGGAGAACCCGGTGGCTCTCACCTTTGACGCCAGCTGGTTGCCGTCATTTACCGAGGCAGAGCTTGGGGTTGGCTATGAGACCCCGCAACTCACCTTTATGGATATCTATTTCATCAACGCTTTCGGCGACCTGTTCGACGTACTCCCTGACAATGCACCAGCAGCAAAGGGAGGGCGCCCCTCCAAATGCTCGGCATTTGTCAAAAAGGGGAGTAACGACATCTATATCACCCACAACTCATGGTACTCGTTCCTCAACCAGAGCCAGGCCCTTACTCTCTGGGTGAACGGCGACTACATGACCATGAATATAATCGGCCCGGGGATGCTCGGCTCCGGCACTGATTTCGGCTACACCAACAAGGGGATAATGTTCAACGAGACCACCCACCGGGCGACCTACACCGTACCGAAGGTCAATGCCCTCTGGATGTTCTGGCGGGCAACCCTGGCCGAGCAGTTCGCCACTTCGATCGATGACTTTTTCCGCTATGTATCGCTTGAACCTTCAGGTACCTACATGAACGGTTATATGGTGGTGGATGCCAAGACCAATGAAATCGGCCTGGTGGAGATGTCATACCAGAGCTTTACCTTCTTCCGCCCGGATGGCAACGGTGGGATAGCTGTCACGACAAAACCGGCCGGACTTGACCCGACCTATGACCAGCAGCTGGTCCGGCCCGATTATCTGCTCGGTATCAACTTCCCTGCCTCCAATCTGATCAAGGACGAACTTGTAGCCAAAGATAACCGCCCATCGCGGCGCACCCAGTTCAATGCCAGAATCGGCGCGGTCAATGATATCGAATCGGCCAAGGCGCTGATAACCTATACCGACCCTGACAACCCTCTCTCGATCTATGGCCGCTGGGACCTTGGCTATGGCGACACCCCTTATCCGAAGACGATACCCGATGGCTCCATCGACGCCAAGGCGGTATCCGCTTCCATGGTCAGAGCTGCCATGAACATTGAGGGGGTACTTGACACCGATTCATCGCTGAAGAGCTTCTGGATGAAATACGGAACAGCTTCGATCAAAGGGAAGCCCTTTATCTGGAGCGAGTCGAGCTGGCGTGGCTGGAAGCTCCGCTCGGTCCCGGACCGGGTGGATGGCGAATACACCCTGTTGAATGCCTATATCAGATGATCAGATGGAAAAGTTACTATACTAAACCTGTCGGGGGAAACTATGAGAATCATCTTCGTTGCCGTTCTGCTCTGCCTCCTTCCTGTCGCGGTTCTGGCAGAAAGCGGCGATATACCGTGCATCAGGGGGGACTGCGAAGGGTGGTCCGGAGCCTATGAAAACGAGAACAACATCACGACGACCTACACCTTCCTGAACAACAGCGGCAAAGCGGCGTTCAACATCAATTTACGCCTGTTGTTCTACACATATCTGGACGAATACGTCACTACAATCCAGAAGAAGCTGGAAGGACCGATCACGAGAAAGAGCTCTTTTGTCGCCAGATGGCCAGACAACGCTGCCAAGGTGAAGTTCGAGATATACTTCAGCGAAAAACAGCCATGACCTCCGGGTCTCTTGAGAGAGCTTTAACTCCCCGTCGGGAGATAGGGCTCTTCAGCCTGACCATGATCGGGGTCAGCTCGATCATCGGCTCCGGCTGGCTCTTTGCCGCCTACCACGCCTCGAAGATAGCCGGCCCGGCCGCTATCCTGTCGTGGTGTATCGGCGCAGCAGCTGTCTTTGTCATCGGCCTCTGCGCTGCCGAGGTCGGTCGTGCCCTGCCGGTCACGGGGGGGCTGACCCGCTACCTGGAATATACCCACGGACCCTTTAACGGCTTCATCGCGAGTTGGGCCAACCTGGTCGGTGCAGTGCCGATCATAGCCATCGAAGCGCTCGCCACTGTTCAATACCTCTCGCATATCAAAGGTTGCAACGCCCTTTACGACCCGGCGGCCGGTGTCCTGACCATCTCCGGCCTGCTGCTGGCAGCGGTAATAATGCTCGGCTACGCCGCACTCAACTGGTGGAGTCTCGGCATGATGCTGAAATCATCCAACGCCATCACCATCTTCAAAGTTGTCATGCCGTTAGCCACTGCAGCATTTCTGATAGCGGCCGGATTCAACGCGGCCAATTTCCATACCCCGAGCTTTGCGCCGTCGTCCTGGCAGGCGGTACTCACCGCCATTCCGGCCAGCGGAGTGCTGGTGTCGTTCTTCGGCTTCCAGTCGGTAGTGACCCTGGCCGGCGAGGTGAAGAATCCCGGCCGTACCGTTCCGCTCGCCATGCTCGGGGCAATCGGTCTCTCGCTTCTGGTCTACCTCTCCCTGCAGATCGCCTTTATCGGCGGGATCTCACCTGCTCTTCTGGCAGCACCGGGGAACTGGAAAAACATCTCCTTCTCTTCACCATTTGCCGAACTTGCCATGGCACTCGGTTTGAACTGGCTGGTACTGCTTCTATATCTGGATGCGGCCGTCTCCCCTTCCGGTACCGGTCTTGCCTATATCGCCCAGAGCAGCCGGCTGCTGCGGGGAATCCAGCAGAACGGCCATCTGCCGGTGTCGCTCGGCCGCCTCGACCCTGTCTACGCTACACCGCGTAATGCCATCCTGGCATCTCTGCTCCTCTCATTTGTATTTCTCTTCGTCTTTCGCGGCTGGGGTAACCTGGTGGAGATGATAACCATATTGATGGTGATCGGCATGATACCGGCGCCGCTCGCCCTGGCAGGGATCCGCCGCCATGCCCCGCAACTTCTCCCGGGCAGGAATCATGCCTGGCTGCTCGGCATCGAGATACTCTCCTTCATCGTCATCACCCTCCTCTTCTACTGGTCAGAGTGGCCCAAGACCGGCAAAGCGATGCTGGTCATCATGGCCGGGCTGCCGATCTACTTCTGGTATGAGTGGCGTGGAGGTAAAAGACCGCTCCTGGCACTCCGGGGTGGCTCCTGGCTGATCCTCTGGCTGCTGCTGATGACTTTTATCAGCTGGCTCTCCGGTACTATCCTGGAGTCCGTTGCAGTGCCAGGTTGGGATGAGATCGTCGTCATTATCGTGGCGGTCTGCTTCTACTGGTGGGGGGCAGCCGGCTCTTCATTGACACCGCTGCTGGAGAATGTCTGCAGATATGGTATAGATAATGAGTGATAACAGCCGTAAGGGGCAGTGATGTTCTCTTTTCTGCAGGAAAACCGGGGTTTCCGCAATTTCTGGCTCGGCCAGGTGATCTCCCAGATCGGGGACAGGATCCATACCCTGGCGGTAATCTGGCTCGTCTACAGCTGGACCAGGTCAGGGACGGCTCTCGGACTGGTCCTGATTGCCGCGACTCTCCCCTCAGTGCTGATCTCCCCCTGGGCCGGAGCAGTTTCGGACCGGATCAACCGGAAACATATCGCCATCGCAGCCGATCTGGCCAGATGCCTGCTGGTCATAATCCTGGCGGTAATGGCCCGCTACGATTCACTGAACATGGCTGTCATTGTCGTGATGACCGCACTTGTCTCCATCGCCTCGGCCTTTTTCAACCCGGCGACTCTCGCCATGATGCCGTCGATCGTCGCAGCGAAGGATCTGGCACGGGCCAATGCGATCACGCAGCTTTCGGCAAATGCCAGTGGCGCGGCCGGCTTTCTGCTGGGGAGCGGCCTGATTGCCGCCATCGGCATACCGGTGGCATTTCTCTTTAATGGTTGCTCTTTTTTCTTCTCTGCTATACTTATCCGGAAAATCGACTATCACCATGCCCGCTCCCTGCGCCCCCTATCCTTTATAGCCGATCTGAAAGATGGCTGGAGTGTGGTGCAAAGCATACCGATGGTCGCCAGGATCCTCGGGCCGCTGGTAGTGATCAATTTCCTCTTCTCCTCCCTTTCGGTCATGATCCCGATCTTTGCCGAGGGGGTGTTCAGGTCCGGGTCGGCAGGTGTCGGACTGCTGCTGGCCAGTTATACTTGCGGGATGTTCCTGGCAGCGCTGCTCTTGAGCAGTTTTCAGCTGAAGGCGAGCATCTCCTGGCTGGTCACATCGAGTCTGCTGGCAGTTGCCGGCAGTTTTCTGGCAATGGGGCTGATGCAGAGCTTCCCCCTCTTTGTCGCTGCCCTGGTGCTGATCGGTTTTGCCCTGAATGGCACCAACATATGTCTGATTACCATGTTTCAGAGGGTGATCCCGGGAGAGGTCAGGGGGAAATTCTTCAGCATGCTTACGGCTCTCTCCCTATCTGCCCAGCCGCTCTCCTACGGCCTGACCGGATGGTTGTCTGACCTTGTCAGACCGGCAGGGATAATGCTCGCCTGCGGCATCGCCCTGCTCTTTTCTGCCCTGGTAATATACCGAATTACTGAACTGCGCGAGCAGTATGTGTGAGGATATCATATGGATGACGTAAAAGCTTTCCCGCAAAAGGTTTACGATTCAGTGCCGGGATATCGAAGCTTTCTGCAAGCACATGGTGTCTCAAGCGGAGCCCCGTTTGCGGAACTTCCGCTCCAGACCAAACAGAACTATCTGCTCCAGTATCCGATAGAGGAGCTCTGCTGGGACGGGAAGCTGGGAGACTGCCATCTGATCGGCTCAAGCTCCGGCTTCAGCAGGAGCGGCTCGGTCTTCTGGCCGAAACGTCCGGAAGATGAAAAGCAGTATCTAGAATCGCTGCAGACGATGCTCTCCCTGAACTACAGCATCGACCGGGAGCGGACCCTCATCATCTGCTGCATGGCGCTCGGCACCTGGTTCGGCGGGATGACCATCACTGCTGCCTTGCGGGTCATCGCCGCAACCGGCCGGCTGCCGATAACGGTCTGTACGCCGGGGCTCAACCTGGCGGAAGCAGCAGAGATATATGCCCGTTTCCACAGCAATTTCAAGAAGGTCCTCTGGATCACCAACCCGTCGAATATCGGGCTTATCTCGGCATTGCTCCGCCAGAGGGGGGTCACCCCTCCCCCGGGGACATGCTTCTTCCCGGTGCTCGGTGAATATTTCAGCGAAAGCTATCGGGAATCGGTCGCCAGACGCTACGGACATGACGCGGGAGAACCGCTGGTCCTCTGGACCGGTTACGGTTCGGCAGACACCGGTGACATAGCGGTAGAGACAACCGCGACGATCCGGCTGAGAAAGTTCATCCATGCCCGCGAGGAGTTGCGCCGAAGCCTCTTCAACAGCGACGACACGCCGATGCTCCTGGCACTCGCCGCAAAGGGGCATGTCGAACTGCTGGAGGGGATGATAGTCGTGACCAAGGACCAACTGGTCCCGCTGGTCCGCTACAACACCGGCGATGAGGGTGGCCTGTTCGACAGAGGGGAGCTTGCGCGCCTCGGTCTCTTCCCAGATGAGATTCTCCATGATCTCCCGGAGAAGATACTCTTTGTCCGCGGCCGGGCGGCAAATTCGATAATATTTTACGGGACGAATCTGAACGTCCAGGAAATCAACCGGCATTTTCTCTCGCTCCCGCAGGAAATGGCCTATTCCGGACTCTTTACCGTCCGCAAGGTGGAGCATGGGGATGTATCGACCTTCGACTTCAATATCTTTGTCGAGAAACCTGGCGACAGCAGGCTGGCAGCGCAGTATCATGACACTCTGCTCCGCTATCTGCAGGGGGAGAGCCTGGAGTTTGCTGCCAAATATTCGAACCTGACCCGTTCCATCGGCAAAGAGCTTATCCGCGTCGAGGTGGAGGAGCTGACCGGCTCGACCGGCGCCATCAAACACAGATACATTATAGAATAACAGGAGGGACGATGGAGCATCTTGCTGCGGAGATGCAACTTGCAAAGGGGGTCCGGGTCTTTCAGGAGGCTCTGCGATCCAGGTTCTATACGGAAAAGTACGCCGCCATAGCTGTACCTGAAACTGTCGAGCAGTGGCAGAGTCTGCCGGTCCTGACGCGGGGGGAGATCTACGAAAGGTCCTTCCCGCAATCGACAGATATGCTGACCCGGCCGGTCGAGGATGCCATCATCATCTCCACCGGTGGGTCGAGCGGCATAGCCCGCTACACCACCTACACCCATAGCGAATGGGATGCCTTTGTCGAATGCCAGGCAGCTGCCATGAAGATCCTCGGGATAACGAGAGCGGACCGGGTCGCCAATCTCTTCATCGCCGGCCATTTCTGGCCCTCGTTCCTCGGTCTGCACGACTGCATCAAAAAGCTCGGTGCAGTACACCTGCCGATCTCCGCCAATATCCCGATCGAGGAGGTAGTAAAGCTCTGCCTCAAATTTGAACCGACGGTCATGGTCTCGCTCCCGACCCTCTTCGTCTTCATGGCTGACATGGCGAAGCGGGACCGCTTCAGTTTCGCCCGGCTCAGGATGATAAACTATGCCGGAGAGCATCTGAGCGCCGCTGCCGAGGCGCATGTGGCAGCCGCGCTCGGGGTGACCCGGATCAAGGCCGGGGCCTATACCAGCGCAGATGTCGGCATAATGGGGTACCAGTGCGAGCATACGGCGCCAGGGGTCTACCATGTCCCTACCTCGTTCCAGTTCGTCGAACTGGTCAACTTCGATGAGGGGCGCAGCGCAGCGCCGGGAGAAGCCGGAGAAGTAGTGGTGACCAATCTGAGCAGGGTCTCTACGCCGATCATCCGTTACCGGGTCGGCGATGTCGCCAGCTGGACAGGTTCCCCCTGCCCCTGCGGCGACAAGAATCCGCTGCTCAAGCTGGGGGGGCGCGCCGGAGAGGACTTCAAACTTGGCGGCGGCTTTATCTCCCTGGACGTTTTCGAGAACTGCATCGCCAGCCATGCGGAAGAGTTGAGTCTCAATTTTCAGCTGGAAATTGCAGATGTCGGCAACCAGTTCAGTCTGCTCCTCCGCATAGAAGCGCCGGCAGAGGTCGATCCGCAACTATTGGAGCTGCTTAAACGGGAACTTATGGCCGCAGTCCCAGAGTTGTCGATATCCACCGAGAAGGGGTATCTGCGTCTCTTCGAGATCGAGGTGGTGGCGCTGGGGAGACTGCCGCGCAGCCCGATCACCGGCAAGGTGGCAAAACTGCTCGACCGGCGGGTCATCTAAGGTATCATTATGGATGCGCTGAGAGACAGCATGGGAGAGGACGATGACTGAAGCAGCGACCGAGCGCTTATATGCGCTCACAGAGGCATTTGATTTTTCCGCCGGGAACAGGGGGCTCTTCGTCGAGTCGATGCGGGAGATGGTCGATTTTCACCTCGAGCGCTCCCCGATCTATCGGGGCATCTGTGCGCAATACGGCTTCTCGGCCGCGCAACTGCGCACCTTTGAGGATATCATCACTACCCCACACATCTTTGTCACCGCCTTCAAAGAGCGAAGGCTGGTCTCTCTCCCGGATGCCGATATATTCATGACCTTCACCTCCTCCGGGACCCAGGGGCAGAAGAGCCAGATCAATCTGGACAGGGTTTCCTTCGACCGCCAGGCAGGGATGAGAGCGCTGCTGGTCAGGTCGCTCGGGCTGGCGAGCGAGCAGCCGGCCAACTATCTGGTCTTCTCCTATGCGCCTGACATATCCGACATGCGCGGGGCAGCCCACACCTTCAATGTCTACACCACATTTGCACCTGCCAGCGAAAGGTACTTTGCCTTGCAGCAGGGGGATACCGGGGAGCCCCGGTTCGATCTCGAAGAGGCGATCGCAACCCTGGTCCGCTTTGCCGAGAGTGGACTGCCGCTCCGGGTAGTCGGCTTTCTCGCCTTCAGTTTCGTCACCCTGCAGGAGATGAAAAAGAGGGGGATAAAACTCGATTTCCCGCCAGAGAGCCTGCTGATAACCGGCGGCGGGTGGAAATCGCACAAAGGGGAGACGGTCAGCTTCGACGACTATTCCACCCTGGTAAACCAGGTCCTCGGCATAAAGGGGGAGCGGATACGGGACTTCTACGGCATGGTGGAACATGGGGTGCCTTATATGAGTTGCGCTGAGCGCCACTATCATGTCCCGATATTCGCCAATGTGGCAGCCATAGACCCCGGGACCATGCAGGTTATGCCCAATGGCGAGTGCGGTCTGCTGAAGCTGCAGACCAGCTATATCAGGAGCGCCCCGGCCATCTCGGTGTTGAGTACCGACCTCGGGGCCATCGGCACCGCTTGCCCCTGCGGCATACCGGGTGATTACATCATGCTCCGCGGCCGCGCCGGGGTTACGAAACATGCCGGCTGCGCGATTTCGGCGTCGCAGTTGATCAAGCTTTAACCCTTTTACAGGGGAGGGAGTCAGCTATGGTTAAATGGTACAACTTCGGCGAGTTTACCGAGTCGGACGAGATCAGCCCACTGCTCATGCAGGAGCTCATGCGGAGTGCAAAAGCGAAGACGAGCGCGCTCCGGCAGACCCCGGTAATGAAGCTGGCCACAGTCCTTGACCGGGTCGGAGAGAGGCTGGCTGATGCAGCAGATCCGGTCAGGAACGAGATAATGGCAATCATGCCTCGATTGATCAGCTTTTCCCCGGAGATGGTCACTGCCGGGCTTGCAGCCATCTGTGAGATCCTCCGCTACGACAGTCTGCTGACGCGACTCGCTGTCGATCTCGATGACCCCCGCTATATGGACGAATTCACCTGGCATGACAGGTTCCGTGGCTTTGTCCGGGCCATGCCGCAGGGGGTCGTCGCCCATGTCTCGGCCGGCAATGTCTTTGTCAGCGCCGTAGATACACTGGTACAGGGGATCATGACGAAGAACGTCAATATCCTGAAGATGTCTTCGTTCGACCCGATATTCCCCCTCCTCTTCGCCAGACTCCTCAAGGAGTGCGACCCGGAAGGGGTCATCTACCCCTATCTGGCGATGGTCCCCTTCAAAGGGGGTGACCGGGAGGTAGAGCGGATCATCAAGGAAGAGTCTGACCTGGTGATAGTCTATGGCGGCAAAGAGGTCGTCGAAATCTACCGCCAGGGGAGGAGCCTGCACACTAAAGAGGTTGAGTACGGGCCGAAATATTCGCTGGTGATCCTTGACCGGGAGGCGCTCGCCAGCTCTGACAGCGAGCAGGTTGCCGACCGGGTGGCGCGCGATTTCACCATGTGGGAGCAGGCGGCCTGTTCATCCCCCCACTCTGTATTCATCCATGGCGAGGAGGAGGCGCGGCGCTTTGCCGGCAGCCTGAAAAAGGCGTTCGAACGGCTGGCAATGGAATTCCCCTTCCCGGAGATAAATATCGATGAAAAGACCGAGATCACCCGGACCCGGGAACTGGCCAGGGTCGAAGCCGCGCTTGGCAATGCGGAACTGCTCATCCCGGGGGTGAGTGACCAGAGCTGGACGATCATCCTGGAAAAGAATCCCCGTTTCACCGTCTCCTGTCAGCACCGGACCGCCTACATCATCACCGTAAAGAGCGACCAGGAGATATTCGACGCCCTGGCGGAGTACGGGAAATTCATCCAGTCGGTGGGGATCCTGGCCGACAGCAGCCGGCTCTTTGCCCTCTCGAACCGCCTGGTCGCTCTGGGGACCGACCGGATCACCGAGATCGGGCATATGCACAGGAGAAAGCATGGCACCCCCCATGATGGTACCCGCGGCCTTGCAGAGCTGGTCCGCTGGGTCTCCATCGGCCACGAGCTGAACTTCAACGAGCCGTTCGATTTTGCCCCTGACCATATCCGCAATGAGGTTACCCTCGCCAGGTTGAATCACGTTCTGCAGGTCGCCAGACAGAGATCGCCGTTCTACCGGGAGAGAATAGCGGAACTGCCGCTGCAGGATCTCTCCGGACTCTCTGCCATAGCAATCCTGGAACCGGACTTGTTCCGCTCCCACCTCCCCCCCTACGGTGAAGGGCTGCTCACCGCCCCACTGGGAAACTCCATCTCCTTTTCCAGCGGTGGCACTACCGGGAAGCCGAAATTCGTCTACCGCACCATGGAGGAGACCCGCCGCAACGCCAGGGGGATCGCCAAGGGTCTGGCACTTGGCCTCTTCAGTGCCGGGGATGTAGTGGCAAACCTCTTTTTCGCCGGGAACATGTGGGCCTCATTCATCAGTATCAACATGGCTCTGGAGCAGATCGGGGCCCATATCCTGCCGATCGGCGGTCACATCCCGATGGAGAATATCATCTCGTTCCTCAAATCCTTCAAGGTGGACGGGGTGGTATCGATCCCCTCGGTTCTGGTCGGCATCGCCCAGTATGTGGAAAAAAACGGCATTACCGACCTGTCGATAAGAAAGATAGGGTATGGCGGCGAACATATGCCTGCAGCGACCAGAGATTATGTATCAGCAATTCTCAAGACCGAACTGATCCGCTCCGCCTCCTATGCGATCAACGACACCGGGGTGGCCGGCTATCAATGCCCAGCCTGCACCGGCTCGATCCATCATCTGAACGAAGAGTTGCATATCCTCGAGATAGTCGATCCGGAGACGCACCAACCGCTCCCCCCGGGTGAGACCGGCAACATCATCCTGACCAATGTCGACCGGACCCTGATGCCGGTGATCCGTTACAATGTCGGTGACCGGGGGCGGATCATCGACGGGGATTGCCCCTGCGGCCGGAAGACTCTCAGATTCGAGCTTTTGGGGCGGGCCGACGAGGTCGTAGTGATCGGCGCAGACAATGTCTCTATCGACGCGATCGCCACCTGTGCTGCGCAGCACGACCGGCTCAGCCAGAATTTCACTATCATCGGCAAGGCTGAAAACGGGCTCGACCTCCTTGAGATCCATGTGGAGTCGATGGAGCCTATGAGCGAAGCAGAGCAGGCGATTTTTGCCAACAAGCTGGTCGAGACCATCCTCCGGGAAAAACCGGTCATAGCAGCCAACTATGCCTCGGGTGCCGTGGCAAGACCTGTCGTCAAGATACTGGCACCGGGCGAACTGCCGCGCAACCCACGCACCGGCAAGATCAAAAGGGTAATCGAGGAGCGACATGCAGGATAGACCGCCTTTCTCACCAGGGATCATAGCAAGGAGCACGGTCATCTCCACGAAAGGGTCGTTACGCCCGGTTCAGAGCTGGGTGGTGGAGTTTGCCCGCTCTTTCGGCATGCCAGATGACGATCTCGCCAGGATCGAACTGGCTGTTGAAGAGGCGTTCATGAGTGTCGTGCAGAGCGCCTATGAAGAGGATGAACCGGGGGAGATCACTGTTATCCTGGAGCACCGACCAGGCGAGTTCGTCATTGCCATAGAGGATCATGGACTCCCCCTTGACCTGCAGCATCTGGAAGAGGATGAACTGGTCGCCCTCAACTTTGTACTGCTGAAACAGCTCCTCGACCGGTTCGTCTTTATCAACAAAGGGGAGGCAGGGAAGAGGCTCGAACTGATCAAGACCTTGCCGGCTGAAAGCGTGGTCAACTCCATGCGCGCTGAGGAGATAAGGAGCGGCCCCGGTGATGATACCCCTGCGGCCTCTCTGCCGCACCCTCAATTCAGATTGCTGGCACCGCAGGAGACTCTGGCCCTGGCACAGCTCGCCTATCGAAATTACGGCTACACCTATATCTCCGACTTCTATCATCCCGACAGGATCCGCGCCAGGATCGAGCATGGCTTGATGGAGTCGTGCGTGGCAGTCGCCCATGACGGACAGGTCATCGGCAGCCTGAGTCTCTTCTATGCCAATAATGAAGCAAAGGTCGCCGAATGCGGCGCAGCCATGGTCGACCCGCGCTACCGAGGCTTGAGTCTGTTCAAGGAGATGAAGCAGTTCCTTTATGCGCATGCCTCGAGAAAGGGGCTCTACGGCATATTCAGCGAGGCGGTGACCATCCACCCCTATACCCAGCAGGGGAACCTGTCTCTGGGGGCCCATGAGACCGGCATCTTCCTCTCCTATGTATCGGAGAACGTAGCCTTCAAAAAGATAGGCTCAGAGCGGATGGGGCAGCGACAGGCGCTGGTCCTCTTCTATTCGCGGCTCAATCCGGAGAAGATGAGAAGAGTCTATGCAGCTCCGCTTTACAGCGGGCTGATCGAAAGGATTTACCGGGAGAACGGCATGAACAGGGAGGTGGAGCAGGTCCTTGAAACTGATTTCACCGGCAGCGCAGCTACGCGGCTGGAGATCGAGATACGCCAGGATGCATTCAATGATGCATCAATAGAGTTGCAGCAGATAGGTGCAGATGCGTATAATATGATCCTGCAGCACACCCGTGAACTTTGTGAGAAAAAGGTCGAGGCGATCTACCTGAATCTCTCCATGGCGAGCCGGGAGGGGGCTGTTCTGGCCGGCAGGCTGGCAGAAAAGGGATTTCTCTTTGCCGGGATTATTCCGGAACAGCGGGATGGCGATCTGCTAAAATTGCAATACCTGAACAACGTCCTTTTCGACCCGGCAAAGCTGACTGTCGTCTCTGCCAGCGCCAGGGAGATGCTCGCCTTCATTGCCAGACAGTATGAGAATCGACCATGATGAGAGGCGGAAGCAATAACACTATCTATCATAAGAGCTATCCTGCAGAGCTTGACTCTTTGGCGCAGATCAAGTCTGACATCCTTGGCTCCGCCCGCCAGGCAGGCTGGGGGGATGAAAGCCTGGGACGGCTGGAACTGCTTCTTGAGGAGGGGGCGATGAACGTAATCTGTCACGCCTACCCCGAAGTTCCCGGCCAGCTTGAAATCACCCTCGCATTGTGCAGTGGCGGACTGCTGCTCCGTCTGGAGGATACCGGCACCCCCTTTGACCCCACTGCGGCACCAGCACCCGACCTGGAGGCACCTACCGAAGAGCGGGAGATCGGCGGTCTGGGGATCCACCTGCTGAAAAGTCTCGCTGAAAAGATGGAATACCGGCGCGAGGGGGGGAGAAACATCCTCGATATCATGCTTTTAGAGCATAAATGAATATGAACAGAACCAAAGCCCAGAGGAGGAGAAGAGATGTCGCTAACGACTACGATTGAAGAGAGAATGCCAGGATATTATGTCGCCAGATTGAACGGCCGCCTTGATGGGACGACATATCCGGAGTGTGAGGGGCTGATCGTCCCGCTTCTGGTACCGGCGACAAAGGCGCTGATGTTCGACATGTCGCAACTCGAATATATCAGCAGTATGGGGCTGCGTGTCGTCATGCGGGGACGCAAATATATCGAGGGGAACGACGGCTACTTCCACGTTATCAACCTCCAGCCACAGATCGCCAAGGTATTCGAGATTGCCAACATGTTGTCAGGGATGCGGGTCTTTGCCAGTATCGAGGAGGCGGACAACTATTATGACCTGATGCAGAAGAAGGTCCTGGAATCTTTATGACCAGCTGAAACAGGGGGCAGAGCTGCACCGGTGCGGATAGGCTGCGGCTCTTCTCCCCTGATATCTCCCGCCAGAGGAGCTCCGGCTATTCTATGACTACTCAGGGCTGGTTTAAATGGCAGCTTTTCCTCTGGGCGTTTTTCGCCATTGCTGCGGATATGACTTGCACCCCGTCTCTGTCAGCTGATCTCCTGGCGGCAGGTAGCGCTGCCGCTCTTGACAAACCGTTAGCCGGCACACTGAAATATCCATTTACAAAAGCCGCTTCGATGAGCTGCGGCCATTGGCTCGACAATTCTATGGATTATCCCTATTTCGGGGCGCCGCGAGAGAAGAGTCCCAGGAGGCACGCCGGGGTCGATCTATACCCGAAAACCGGTGTGGATACAGCAGTGCAGTCGATGCAGGATGGCATTGTGGTAAAGATCGCCCCGTTTTACAAACGCAAGAATGGAGAGATCACCTACGCCGTTCTGATCGACCACCAAGATTTCGTTGCCAACTATGCCGAGATAAAGAGACCGGAATATGCCGTCGGGACCAGCTTCAAGCGGGGGGATACGATCGGCCGGATATCGGGCACCGGACAACTCCATCTGGAAATATATGCACCAGGCAGCAGGAGCTGGTCCTCATGGCGGAAAGAGCGGCCGGCGAACCTCATCGACCCGACCCCAATCCTGACTGAGTTGTACGGTATAGCTGCTGACAGCTAGACCGGCAGGCTACAGTTATCGAATAATCACATGATGGGCAAATTGAAGGGAATACTCCCCATGTATAGTAGCCAGGGTTTTGCACCATGTCATTGAACGCTCCGAACCCGACTGGCAACCATGTCAAAAGCGACCTGCTGCGCGGTATACTGGTCTGCTGCGGCTGGGGGGCTGTCGTGGCGGGTGTTATCGGCATCTTTCTCCCGCTGGTCCCGACCATACCGTTCCTGTTACTGGCTGCCGCCTGCTTTGCCAGAAGTTCCGTGCGCTTCCATACATGGCTGGTTGAACATGACCAGCTGGGGCCGCTGCTCAAGGATTACCTGACCAGTGGCGGGATACCGCTGCGGGCCAAGAAAATCGCCATCGGCATGATCTGGATTTCATTCCCTCTCTCGGCGCTCCTCTTTGTCCCGCTATTGTGGGGGAAGATCGTGCTGCTGGTGATCGCCGCCGCTATAACCCTCTATCTGCTTCGACTGCCGACAACTCCACCAGCAAAGAAAAGCTGATCCCCCCTGCAGACCTTCAGCTATCAAGGGGATAGCTTTAGCCACCCTCTCTTTTTATGCTAAACTTTTCCCATAACCGCTACCTTTATTTATCTGTTAATCATTTTTCATCTGTTCAACTCTTCATTTCTTGTTAAAATATTACAACTTCGACTTCAGGAATATAGTAGATGCAGACTTTCTCACTAAAAACGAAACTTGCCTTATGTTCTCTGCTGATCTTTCTCGTCTTTGCCTCCTCTACGGCATTCGTAACCATCAGATATTTCCAGAACAGGTTCCAGCAATCGATAGGCAACCAGCAATTTTCCATGGTGACCCAGGTCGCCTCCGAATTCGACAGCAAGATCAAACTGGCAGAGCAATCACTTGCTGCAGTGGGGAAGAAAATCACTGCAGAGATGATAACCAACCCTGAAATCGCCCAGAAGTTTCTCAGCAGCCGGATAATCCTCTTCACCATGTTCAATAACGGGATAAATCTCTTCAGTGCCAACGGTACCTTGCTGGCCGAAGCGCCTGATTTCCCCTCTCCGCTGATCGGCCGGAACTTCTCCGACAGGGATTACATCAAAAAGACGCTGGCCGCAAAAAAACCTATCATCTCCCCCCCATTTATTTCAATCCAACCTGACAGACACCCGCTGATCATGTTCACCTACCCGGTTATGGGGCAAAATGGCGAGGTGCTGGCTATCCTGACCGGTTGTACCGATCTGATAAAGCCGAATCTGTTCGGGAGTCTGGTTGACACAAAGATCGGCAAGACCGGTTACATGTATCTGGCCACCACCGACAATCTCATTGTCATCCACCCTGACCCGAAGCTGATCATGAAAGAGCTGACAGTGGAAAACCCGCTCTTTAGTGAAGCCAGAAGCGGCTATGAGGGGAGCGGCCGGACGGTTAACTACCAGCATATACCGGTCCTTTCATCATTCAAACGGCTTGCGACAACTAACTGGATCCTTGTCGCCAGTCTCCCTCTGAAGGAGGCTTTTGCGCCGGTCAATACAGCGATGCAGGGTGCCCTGCTCATAATCTTGTTCGGCGCAGGGACCATAGCCATAATCTACTGGTACGTGATGGGGTATCTGATAACCCCACTGCAGCGGGTGATAGAGAACATCAAGGGGACCGACCGGTCTGACCTGACACAGCTCGGCTCGGTAGCAGTCTCCACCCGTGACGAGATCATGGAGCTCACCGTCGCCTTCAATACCCTGATGCAGCAGATCGGCAACGAGGCAGCAGAAAGGATCCGTGCCGAAGAAGAACTGCAAAGGCTCAATGATGAGCTTGAGCAGAGGGTTCTGCAACGGACAGCGGAACTGAACAGTTTGAACCGCGAGCTGGAATCTTTCAGCTATTCCATATCCCATGACCTCAGGGCACCGCTACTGCGGATCAGCGGTTATGCCTCTATCCTGGAGGAAGACTGCGCCGGCAAACTCTCCGCAGATGAGCTGCATTATCTGGCCCGCCTGAAGTCCTCCTGCCAGATGATGAACAATCTGATCGAAGCCCTGCTCAACCTGTCGAGGATGTGCCGGGATGAGATGGATATCGTGATGCTCGACTTGAGTGCCATGGCAAGAGAAATATTCGCCACACTCGCAAGTAGCGAGCCGGAGCGCCTGGTGGAGCTGGCAGTCGAAGACCGGCTTCAGGTCCAGGGTGATGCGACCCTGCTCAAATCGCTGCTGGAGAACCTCCTTGGCAATGCCTGGAAATATACGGCAAAAACAGCGCATGCCCGGATAGAGTTCGGCATGATGCAAGATGACGCACGGCAGCTCTTTTATGTAAAAGACAACGGTGCCGGCTTTGACATGAAGTATGTCGACAAGCTCTTTGCCCCATTCATGAGGCTGCATGGAGAAAATGAATTCAGCGGTATCGGGATTGGCCTGGCCACGGTCCAGCGGATCGTCCGCCGCCATGGCGGGGATATCTGGGCTAAAGCGAAAGAGGGGGAAGGGGCGACCTTCTATTTCACACTGGGGGGGCAGGAGCCTGACAGGAGGGGGTAAAGAGCTTGCCAGGAACCGATATCCTGATGATCCATCCATTTAAAGCAAATCTCTGATTCCAGATCAACATAAGCACAGAACCAGCGAGGGCCTCATCAAGCGGCCCTCAAAACATCCTTGCTGGATCAGGATACCGGCACCCGGTAGCGGGCCTGCCGTCCTTTGTCCGGCTTGGCTAGCCGGATGGTCAGGACCCCATGTTTGAGGTCCGCTGCAATCGTCTTCTCAGCTATTTCGTACGGCAACTGGACAGTGCGGGAAAAACTGCCGTACCGGCATTCTGAAATAAGGCACCCATCACCCCCTTTCCGCTCGCGTACGACCTTCTTTTCACCTTTTATCGTTAATCGTCTGCCGACAAGCTCGACCAAGAAATCATCTTTTTTCAGTCCTGGTACTTCTACCCTGATGATCAGTTCATCAGCTGTCTCGTGCATATCGAGCGACGGGCCACCAAACTGCATGAAGGCTGGCAGGGTGTCGGCTGTGATCCGTTCCGGTCTCTGAATCTCTTTTTTCAACGGATTCAGTCTGTTCAGGAAATGGCCGACTTTGTCATGAACCCGTTCCAGCGCCTCATTCCATTTATTGGGCAACAGGTTTGACATTGTGTACACCCCCCTTTTAAACCCCTTTCTCAGCCGACCTGGACGGCAATCCTTTTCGGTTTGGCGACTTCCGCCTTCGGAATCCGCAGGGTCAGGATGCCGTTGGCATAATCAGCATGGGCCTTTTCATGGTCGAGACTCTCGGGGATGGTGAACTGACGGTAGTAGCTGGCCAGTTCAAATTCCCGATAGGCCGAAGTACCCGGCATGTTGTGCTGCGCCGGAGCGCTGATGGTCAGGATCCCCTTTTCCACGTTTACATCGAGAGCATCCTTGGAAGCGCCGGGGATGTCAGCTGTCAGAACCAGACCTTCTTCTGTCTCTATGATGTTCACTGCCGGGCGGATATATTTTTCGGTCGACCGGGTCTCTTCACGAGCCTGAACATCCCGTTCGTCATTTCTTTCCGTAAGACTGTTGACTGCCATGATTGATTACCTCCTTTCCGAATAGACTCGTGTATCTTACGAAAGTTTGATTTCGATTTTTTTCGGTTTGGCATGTTCGGCCTTGGCCAGGGTGATCTGCATGATCCCCTCTCTGCAACTTGCGGTGATCTTTTCCGGATCGATATCGACCGGCAGTTCAAGAGTCCGCGAGAACTTGCCTGAACCGAGTTCGGAACGGTGCACGATCTGACCCTCCTTTTCCACGAACGGTTTACGCTCCCCGCTGATGGTGATAGTATTCCGCAGCACGGTCAGATCGACATCCTTCGGATCAACGCCGGGAACCAGAGCCTCAATATAGACATTACCTTCGTCCTCACTGAAGTTGACCAGCGGGAAACGACGGGTGGTAACCGGCGAAAGGAATGTCGATCCTAATGGCCGGTTGTACCCGGCGCCACGGAATGCTTCATCAATCTCCCTTCTCAGATTGTCCAGTTCTTTGAATACATCCCAGGTTGCCATGTGGATTACCTCCTTTCGATAAGTGTATTTCTGCTAAAAAAATAAGTATGCATTTTTTGAATGTCAAGGGGGGGTTGGAAAAGTCGATTTACCTGCAAAAGGGTTGAAACATGACGCGGGAATGAGCTTCAACAGCTTCGGCCAGGAGATCAGAGCCCCCCGGAAAAAGCAAAAACCCGATACTTTTAGTTACAGTACCGGGCAGACTCTTACTGATTTATCGTTATCAGCAACAAGTTACATAACCTGCCAACGTCCCCTCAGTTTTGCACAATGACCAGTGAAATGATCGGACAAGAAATAACACCGTTCATGGCTTTGCCAGAAAATTGTTGATATCTGTTCTCAGATATATTACAAATGATGCCAATATGAGAACAAAACTGACAAAAGCAGAAATCAAATCTTCTGGTCTGGCTGAAACACTTTTCAGCGATTACCGGCGCCGCATATTGGCCCTTTTGCTGTTACGTCCCGACGAGAATTTCCATGTCCGGGAGATATCCCGTCTGACCGGAGTACCGGCCGGATCGCTGCATCGAGAGCTCAAGCTCTTGACCTCCGCCGGACTCCTTTCGCGGCAGGCCATGGGGAACCAGGTCCGCTACCGGGCCGAACTGGACTGCCCCATTTTTCATGAACTGGCCGGTATCTTTCGCAAAACAAGCGGTCTGGCGGATATCATACGGTCAGCCTTGCAGCCCTTGTCAGCGGGCATTACCGTAGCGTTCATTTTCGGTTCCGTAGCCAAAGGGGAAGAACGGGCGACCAGCGATGTGGATATCTGTGTCATCGGGACGGCATCCTTTACTGACGTCGTAGTTGCTCTGGCGGATATGAACCAGAAACTTGGCCGGGAAATCAATCCGATAGTAATGCCCTACAAACAGTTCACGGCAAAGCTGACTGCCGGCGAACAGTTTGCAACGCGCATCATGAACGAACCGAAACTCTTTCTGATTGGTGACGAACATGTCCTTGGAAAACCTGCATAATCTGGAAAAGATTGGGCAGTTGAAAAGCCACGTGACCGGCAAGGAAGAGATGCAGCTGTAGATCGGCATTGCGATATGACCAACTATCGGCGTCCAATATTGACCAATAATATTTTGTATTTCAACGACAAACAGGCTGTTAATGATTCTTGTGGGTCACACATCGATGCTGTTTTAGGACAATATTGATATCTGATTAACTGTAAAACGGGAGAGGAGATTATCAGCTGGAACCAGGGTCTCCGGGGCATGCTAGTTGACTAATCAACAACGACCCTTTTGTTCTCTTGGTTGCTGTGCCATCGTGTCGAATTGTTTATAGCTTGAAATTGCAGGTTTGATAGGTGGGTATTAGCAGATTGATGTCTGTAAAATGTCTTGGTATAGTTGAATCATTCTAATTGAAATAACGGGATTTTCAGGGAGGAGAATAGTGTCATTCACAGTGCCTACAGATGGTCTGACGTACATCTCCAAGATAATCGAAAGATGTGAGAATCTGATTAGCTACGGGGTTTGGGAAGGTATTCCTCTGACCAAATTGTACAATTGGCTAGCCAATTTTGAAACCGATGAAGACCGCTACTTTGCGGCATGTTTGCTGGATATCTTAATTTATCGTTCCGAACCTCAAACCTTAGCAATGATAGGGCAACTTTTTACCCGTATACTTCCCGATTTGAATATCAAATTTCCGATGCCGATTGCCCCTATTAATGATTGGATAGCACATCTTAATAGAGCCACTTTAGTGACCGACCCAGGAGTAAGATTTGTCGCAGTTATCCAGCATAGTGACCACCCTGGCAAGAGTGGGGACGTGATTGCAAGGGATTTCAAAAGGAAATTCAACATAAACCAAAACCTTTTGATAGACGCATCAAAAGTCCTGGAAATGCATGGCAGGGGCGTTAACTGCTTTATTTTCATCGATGATTTCCTTGGGACTGGGGACCAATTCAACAAGGTCATCGTTAAAGAACAAATAGACACTATTCTTCCGCTCATATATGCGGCCTACACACCACTTGTTGCATATGGAACAGGCATCCAAACAATTGAAGGTAGATTTCCCGCCATCCACGTTTCTCCAGTAGAAACACTTACTGAAGCATATTCAGTATTTAGCAATACTTGCCGGTGTTTTGAAGATGATGAGAACAATGTAGCATCGGCAAAGGATTTTTACTGTGACCTCCTTCAGCGGAAAGGCATTAACCTGACAGGAGCCAACAGACTAGGTTATGGTGGCCTTGAGCTAGCTTACGCCTTTAATCATGCAATTCCGGATAACTGTTTGCCACTCTTTTGGTGGTACGAAAATCCTGATTTTAGCCCACTTTTTGATAGGTGACTTTATGACACTCAGAAATGCGTTACAAGACTCGCTTGCTAAGAACCGTGCTGAGGAAATTGGGCACGACGTATGGGAACACTTCGTTATCCCGACCTTTTATGACAAGCTCGATTTGGAAACCGCAAAGAAGCCTCGGATTATAATTGGTGGGCGTGGCTGCGGAAAGACTATGCTGCTGAGATACTTGTCCCATGAAAGTGCCTTTTCCCTAAAGCGAAAAGATATCACCCAAAACATACTCACCCATATCGGCTTGTATTGGCGGGCGGACACCCAGTTCTGCAATTTAATGACAAAACGGTCCCTGCCTGACGAGGAATGGGAGACTGCCTTCAATCATTTTTCAGCGCTAACCATCTCAATAGAAATGTTGAGAAGTTTGAAAAGCATTGCGACAAGTGCCTTCCCAGGATTTAGTGACACCGACCTTGCCCTCTTGGATATTAAGAGGCTGAAGGCATTTGATACAAGCCTGCCGGGATCGTTTAATGACCTCCAGGAACATTTCGAAACCATGCTATGGCAATTTGTCAGCTGGGTTGGGGATGTGAAGAAAAAAGCTGCCCCGTATTTCTTGCCGGGCCGCGATTTCGTAATGGCTCTCATCTCAATTTTGAAGAAGCAGTGTCCGGTACTAAATGACGCTATTTTTTATGTATATTTCGATGAATACGAAAATCTGACCTTATACCAGAAAAAGATAATCAATACCTGGCTTAAGCACAGTGAAGCGCCGCTTATCTTCAATATCGCTATGAAACGAAATTCGTTCGATACGAAAGAAACAACCGGCGCTGAAAGCCTGGCGGACATCCACGATTATCGCCAGCACGACCTTGAGGAATACCTTCGGGACTATTTCCCAAGCTTTGCTGCCGAAATTTTATTATTGGAGTTGTCCTTAAACGACGTTATTGAACCTAAGGTCGATGTTAATTTATTGCGTGACCCGTCGTCATTACCTGAAAGGCTAACGCAGGAATATCGTGAAATGGTTAAAACCGAAGCCCAATCCATATTCCCCGATGTCCCGCAATCTGAGCTTGCTAGGTATATCATCGAGGACAAAACGCTCAATGAAAAGATAAAGAACAACATCTCTAACGCTCTTAAATTCAATAAGAGCAAGCTAAAACTGGAGGACTTTTACGACGACAAATATCCTGAAGCAACAATTGTAGTTTCAGCACTTTTGTACCGTAAGAAAAACAAGCCTGAGGAAATCAAAACGCAACTGGATTTGTTGAAATCTGGCGAAAATAACAATTTTACCGGCACCACAGCGTGGATTCACAACAATCTGGTTGGCTGCATTCTGCAATTGTATGCTCCGTACTCGCGTGCTTGTCCCTTTTACGCAGGTTTCAATACCTTCTGCAAACTTTCACGCGGCAATATCAGACATTTCCTGGAGCTTTGTCGTAACTCGCTTGCCAAAGCCATTACGAGCAGCGATGCACTTGTAATACCCGTATCGCCTGCGAAACAGGCAGAGGCCGCAAAACAGACGAGTACTGCTTTCCTCGGCGAGATAAAGAGTTTTGGGCGATACGGAGAAAAGCTGCATAATTTCGTGTTCCGGCTGGGATCTCTGTTTGACCAGGCCCATCGACGCTTGACACAAAGTGAGACGGAACAGTCTCATTTCTCCATCCGCACAGGGGATGCATTGCTGACAGAGCAGGATAACACCTTCCTGAGTGAGGCCGTTAAATACTCCGTTCTCTTCATAGACGAGGACACAAAAAAGAAAAACGCGACACTGCTTGAAGCTGAGGAATATGTTCTAAACCCGATATACGCTCCTTATTTCCATATCAGCTATAGAAAGAAGCGAAAACTGGAACTATCGACCAATGATGTGATTTGCCTGCTGCGGGGCACCTTGGATGAATTTACCAATCTGATGCGACGGTATGAAAAAGAATGGAAAGTAGATAATGAAGAACAACCTATCACCTTGTTTTCCTACCTTGAGTGGGGAAACCACGGATGAACCTTCAAATGCGCGAAGTAGAGAATTCGGCGGAACTCGAGCTGCCCCGATATGACTATGGGTTCGTCGGAAACGCCATTGATGACCGCACTACAGACGCAAATGCATTTATTGCATCTGTCAGTAATGAAGTCCTGCAGATTGAGTACAACACCGACAACTTCGAGATACAACTGAAAGACGAAGCTTTCGATGCTGAAGACCTGTCCGATAAATTGCTATTTTGCGAAGGTAAAAGCGCAATTATCGAATCAACTTCTATCGGTTTTGTCGAAATTTTCCTATTATGCAAAGCCTTCAAGGAACGGGGAATTGAGAATTTTGACATCCTGTACGTAGAACCACTGAATTACAAAAACATGGGGCGAAGTAAACTACTGCATCGACGGGATTTTGAGTTAACAGAAGAGTTCCCTCCGAACTACATAGGCATACCCGGTGCTACCATCCTTTTGAGTGACCGCCAACCACAGCGCGGGATATTTTTTCTTGGATATGAGCAACAGCGGCTGGACCGTGCCCTGGAAAACCATTCCATGATTAATCCTGGGAAGTGCAACGTGGTTTTCGGCGTCCCAGCATTCAAACCAGGGTGGGAAATGAATGCCTTTGCCAACAATATTCATGTAATACGGGATAAAAATATTCGTGGCGGCATCTCTTTTTGCGGGGCAGAGAACCCAAAAGCCACAGTATCCTTGCTCCAAGAAGCACAAAGGTCCTTACAACCTGGCGAGAAGTTATTTATTGCTCCGATTGGCACCAAGCCTAACGGTGTAGGAGTTGCACTCTTTACTGCTTTAAATACTGACGTCGCACTTCTTTACGACCATCCAGTTAAAAGTGTGGGCAGAAGTTCACAAGTCTCAAAATGGCACTTATATCGAGTTCAAGAATATAAATGAAGCACTACACCCCCAGAGAAATAGCCGATGTGCTGGCCAAATCTGCTCCTGATAATATCCAGACGTTACTGGAGCCTTCCGTGGGCAATGGAAATTTGCTTACTCCATTCCTGATGCGTGAGGATATCGAGCAAATTGTTGCCATCGATAAAGACCCGATTGCCATAGAGGATCTATGTAAAGTGCATGAAGGGCGGGGCAATATAACCATCGTGAACGATGACTTTTTGGAGTGGTCGCTTCCGACAAAGGAGAACATACTTTTCGACTGTGTCGTTATGAACCCACCGTTCATGGCAAAAAACAAGTCGCTGATTAAGACTGACCTGAAGCAGGAAATGATTTCAGCAAAGAAGCATGAAAAACACCTCCCGATGGAGGTCGTTTTCGTGATACGTACCATCAGGCTCTTGAAGGACAGGGGAAAGCTCTTGGCGATAGTCCCCGCTTCGGTGATCAATGCGTCCAAAATGTCTTGGCTGAGGGAATACCTTCTCTCTCAAGGGCACATCGAACGGGTATACGAATTGCCCCGCTACACTTTCGAGCGGATAGAGGCGAAAACATTCCTCCTCGTTTTTGTGAAAGGCCAGAAGGCCAAATCCTCCGTATTGGCGATGTACGACAACGGAAACACCCAGGAAGAAATCATCCCTCGGAAAGAGATTGAAAAAGACCTGAGGCTTGATTATTCCTATTTTGCGGCAAAGCGAGAGTTCGAGAAGTATCAGAGCACGCCGGGGCTGGAGTGGGCACCCCTCGGCAAAATTGCCAGCACCTCACGTGGCAAGGTTCCAGCGCCACCGTCTGACGATGACGTTATTCACTACACTAATTTTTCGAATGGATTTTGGAGGTTGCCACAGAATGATGGCCAAGGCATAGCTCGCCGACTTAGCGAAATTTTGATATGCAAACGCGTCGGCAGAGATTGCCTCTCCACCTATGGTCTGGGCATCAATATCAAAGGTGCAAGGTTTTCCGATTGCGTAGTCACTATCCACATTCAGGACAAAGCCATTGATAAAATAGCGCTGCTGTTTGCTCTGCGAACGTTCTTTTCGTTGCCCAGCATCCAAAGCCTGCTCAAGCTAGGTACCGGAGCATCCTACATTTCAGAATTGCAGCTGAGGCGAACGTGCATTCCACTTGGGCTGCACACAGCTGAACCAGAATTATATCGGGAGTACCAAAAGGCGGTGCGTAAGCTGGATTACGAAAAGATGAAGCACCTGGAGGGCATAGCCGCGGGCAAAATCAGAGAGTATGCTGAGGCGAGCTGTTTAAATGCCTTATTAGCAATGTAGACCATGTTTCAAAGCCTTGCATGACAGCAAGTTCCGATAGAGACTTGAACCCAATAACTTTGAGGGATTTGTCTTTAATTGTTAGTTGTGGCGACTCTAAGTGCCATATTTCCACCAAGCCGCAGTGAACCATATCGACCGCATTCTCTCTTGAATGCAGTAATGCAAGTTTTTTTCGTTCTGCCACCTTGGGGGTTTCAAGCTCTTCAGAGACTTCTCGTGCTGCTCCGGCCTTTATTGTTTTCATGACATCAAGCGTTCCAAATGTGGCTCTTTTATCGGTTAGGGAAATATGCCCACCTAACCCGATAGACAATTTTTCCCTCAGTCGTTCTTCACATGATGCATGCCCACGTTGATAGCACAAGAAACGGTCACTGTGTGCAATTAGCACGTAAGAAACCAGTTGGAGGTACCTTTCATCGGCTTCAACGAGGTTTCTTGGGCCAAACCAGAATGAGCCTGCGTCTGCGAACTCGGATATCAACGATTTTGATATGGGGATGAGTTCTTTTGCCCCCATAATATCCTGAATTCGACTTGCTTCGCATAGTAGGACGTGTTCTGTACCTATATTCGCCATAATGCTGTCCTTAATCAAAAGAAAATAGGGGGTCAGCCCCCGACACGGGACATAGTTACATTTTGTAACCGCCTCACTCCCTCAACTTTTTCCGCCCCTTCAGAGGCAACTGCTTGAAATTATCCGCTGTCACCACCGGCTTGCCCGACCGCTTCTCTATATCCCGGCGCGTACTGCCAGCCACGGCACCACCTTCCTGGGCATCTTTCTTGAGCGGCTCAAATCCCTTTGAATCAAGATCCCGGTGCCCATAGAGAGTTCAGGGTTCTCTATCTCGTCGATCCGTTCTTTCCCGACCTTTGCCAGCCATCGTTTGAGCGGTTCCACCTTTGGTGAAGGGATCGACTGGATGATCCGGAACATGGTCTCTGTATTGGCGCAGTCGGTTGCATAATATTTACCGTCTGCGGCCGAAAATTTCAGTTGTACGATATTTTCGTACAACTCGGGATAGCCCTCTTTTTTAAGCTTTCGCTTAAGATCGCTCCAGTACCGTTTCGGGATGCTGCTCCCGGTCAGGACTTCGACAATATCAATGACAGAAAACCACCATTCTCCCTCATGGATGACTTTACGAATATGCTTTCCATCAAAGACTGCTACTCTTATCAATTCTGCATTTGTCATATAGCATTCTCCTCTTGAGAAAAGAACGAGGGGACAATCCCTGCCACGGAACAAAAAAGCCGCTCAACCAGCCAATAACAGCTGTTCAAGCGGCCTCTGTATATTTCCGCGCCCTCGTCCATTAACCCCTCCAGGGGTAAAATCCAGCGAAATTACACCACATTAATACAACGACAATGGCCGGGAAGTCAATAAAAACAGGGGGAAGAGCTCAATTATGAATTATGAAGGATGAAGTATGAATCATGGTTTAAAGCCGATCTTCCGCTTCTTCGGCTCTGCCGGCGCCAGCAACTGCCGGATGGCATCGAACACCACCTTGAACTGCTGGTCATGCCTGGGATTGTGAGATTCCAATTTGGAATCTCAAAGATGCGTTTCAGGGGTAAATTGCAGAAAAATCACCCCATCTTACTGCAACGTGGCGCATCGAAAGTCAACACCTGACGAACTCCCCTGGAGAGAGGCTGCGGCAAAAACAAAAAAGACCCGGCAGTCATCTGCTGAGTCTTTGTATTTCTTGGAGCGGGAAACGGGATTCGAACCCGCGACCTTCAGCTTGGGAAGCTGACACTCTACCACTGAGTTATTCCCGCATTAGGAATATAATTTTTAGCCTATCGCCGCCTTGATTGTCAACAGTTTTTCTTGAGAAATAGCTCTGCTGCAGCCTTGCTTGCAACCTCACCAGACTGTTCACCCCTTCTCAGCAGCCGCTGCGCCGCCCCGACCGCAGGCCCGGCTGATATGCCCAATAGTTGCATAATCTCAGCGCCGGTGAGAAACAGGTCACCGCTGGTGCTCTGATATTCGCCGTAATAGTAGTCAAAGAGATAGCGGCCTGCTGCCGCGGAAATCTTCCCTGCTGCCAGTTCCAGCATGATCATCGCCGGCCCGGCAGCTTCGTTGTCACGAAAAAACCGAAAAACGGCTCGGGGGGAAGAACTCCTTGCCAACTGCGACAACTCTTCCCCCCATTGCTGCACCAGCATCCCCAGCAGCCGGCGGGTCTGGTTCCCCAGCCGGAGCCGCTCGGCAACTATCGGCACGATCACATCCAGTTGCGCGGAGCGGAGAAAGAGCGCCAGCTTGAGCAGCGTAAGGAGCGTTATGCCCGCCTCTGTCTCCTGCCGTAATCTCCCCAGCAGTGCCGGCGCATGCTCCGGCAACCGGGCTGCCAACGACTCTTGCAACCCTTCACAACCGGCCGCCTCACTGGCTCCCCGGGCAACAGTCTGATCGTCCATGGGGGGGAGCAGATGCGCCAGCAGACCAGCCTGTTGCAGCCGGGTGAGGGAGTCTGCCACCCCCGGCTCTGCCAACAGCAGCATGAATTCATCGCGCCGCCGCTCCGGGGTGACTCTGGCGAGGAGTGCCGCCTCTGCCTGGATCATCTCTCTGGTAGCAGTATCGATGCTGAAGCCTAAAGTAGCTGCCAGCCTGTACCCCCGCAACAGACGGAGCGGATCGGCCTGAAAAGTGTCGTTTGCACAGGCGCGCAGAATGCCTGCAGCCAGGTCAGCCTGGCCGAAGAGCGGGTCGATGATGGCAGAGCCGGCTGCGCTCATCTCGCAGGCGATGGCATTCACCGTAAAGTCGCGCCGGGGGAGGTCTGTTAGAATTGACCCCCCTTGCAGCGGAGTAAAATCGTAGCTATAGACGACCCCATGCTTCCGGACCACCACCCTGGCATGCCGGCGCAGTTCGTCGAGCCAGAAGAAAGTCCCGCCAGCCCCTTTGGCAAAGCTTCGAAGCAGATCTTCCTCGATAGCGCTCAGTGCAAAATCGAGGTCACGACTCACCTTGCCGAGCAAGTTGTCCCGCACCGCTCCACCGACCAGATAGAGCTTGCTGCCAGCAGCCTCAACCGATCGACAGAGCAGTCTGACCGTTTCTCCAGCCATTATATCCTGCAGTTGAAATCCCATATCATCCAGTCTACCCGCATCTCGCTTCATGGCAACAAAAAAGCCCGCGCAGGCGGGCTTTGATTACAAAAGGCTGTATCTATCTACTGCTCATCTCTTTTTCCGCAGCATCTTCTCTGCCACCGCCCTGCTGTCGACCTGATACTGACCGGCATCGATACGTGCCTTGATTTCAGCGACCTTATCCTCCCGCATATCAGGAAGGCTCTCCAGCAAGGTACGTAACTTCATCGCCTGCTCGACATTTTGCGACAGTTGCAGCTTATCGGCACTATCTTCCAGTGCTTTGGCGGCACCACTGTCACGCTTTAGCTGCTTTGCATCTCTTTTATCTTTAGTTGTCTTTACAGGCTCCAGCTGGGGCGGGGGCTTCAGCTCGTCAATCTTCATGGCAGTATTTCCTCGTCTCGCTTCCATGTAGTACTTATTCGGACGAATTCTAACATAACTTTAGCAAGAACTGTTCCTGTCCAGACAATGAACAATCATATCCAGAATTGCCAAAGCACTCTCCACCCGGAAATCGGCTTCTGCCAGCTCTGCCTCGCTGCCATAGCCGTAACAGCAGCCGATGGTCGTGACCGCTGCAGCTTTGCCGGAAATAAAGTCGTTGCTACTGTCCCCCACCAGGAGAGTCTCCGCAGGGGTCAGCGAAAAACGCTCCATGATTGTCAGCACCGGCAGAGGGGAGGGTTTGCGCTCCGGCAGCGAGTCAGCACCGAGTATGGCAGCGAAGTAGTCTGCCAGGCCGAGCTGCTGCAGCAGCAGGCGACAGTGCCCTTCATCCTTGTTGGAGAGGAGTGCCAGCTGGTAGCCGGCCTGCTGCAGAGAGGGTAAAAGTTCGGCGACTCCGGGGTAGAGCCTGGTATGGTCGGCGATATGGAGCATGTTGTAATCGAGAAAGAGTGGCAAAGCCTGATCCACCAGCTGGGCCGATGCGTCATCACCCAAAGCCAGCTGCACCAGGTTGCGCGCCCCCTGGCCGATCATGGTGCGGATCTCGGCCTTACTGCGCAATGGCCGGTCGAAGCTGGCCAGCATGAAATTGACCGCCTCGGTCAGGTCATCCAGGGAGTCGATCAGAGTCCCGTCCAGGTCGAAAATTATCAGTTTTATCATCGGATGTCAGTCCATCTGCCATGCTGAAAATAACAAAGGGACGAGATTTTTTCGTCATGGCAAGGCTGTCAAGAGAATGGGCGGAGACGTAGCAGCGCTACGTCGCACAACCGTTCTCGAAGACTTACGCAGCCAGGGCGGAAAAGGCTCGTCCCGTTTTACTCCCATTCGATGGTGGCCGGTGGTTTTGAGGATACATCATAAACCACCCGGTTCACCCCCTTAACCTCGTTGATGATCCGGTTGCTGATCCTGGCCAGTTCTTCGTAGGGGAGCTGATACCAGCCGGCGGTCATGAAATCCCTGGTCTCCACCGCCCGCAGGGCGACTACATATTCGTAGGTGCGGCCATCCCCCATCACCCCGACGCTTTTCACCGGCAGGAAGACGGCAAAGGCCTGGCTGATCTTCTCGTAATGGCCGGTGGCATAGAGCTCTTCAATATAGATGGCATCTGCGCGGCGGAGGATATCGGCATACTCCTTCTTCACCTCCCCCAGGATCCTCACCCCGAGCCCGGGACCAGGGAATGGGTGACGCCAGACCATCTGCCGGGGGAGACCGAGCTCCTCACCGATGGCCCGCACTTCGTCCTTGAATAGTTCCCGCAGCGGTTCCAGGAGCTTCAGCTGCATATGCTCCGGCAGACCGCCTACATTGTGGTGGCTCTTGATGTTATGCGCCTTGCCGGTCTTGGCCCCGGCCGACTCGATCACATCAGGGTAGATGGTCCCCTGGGCGAGCCAGCGGGCATCGGCGAGCTTCCGTGATTCCTCTTCGAATATCTCCACAAAGAGGTTGCCGATGATCTTCCGTTTCCGCTCCGGATCAGCCTCGCCGGCCAGAGCTGCAAGGAACCGCTCCTCGGCATCGACCCTGAGCACCTTCACCCCCAGGTTCTTGGCAAAGGTCGCCATCACCTGGTCCCCCTCCCCCAGACGGAGCAGGCCGTTATCGACAAAGACGCAGTTGAGCTGATCCCCTATGGCACGGTGGATGAGCGCCGCAGCCACCGACGAATCGACCCCGCCGGAGAGGCCGAGGATCACCTCTTCACCCCCTACCTGCTCCCGGATCCGCGCCACTGCATCGTCGATTATCTGGCCCGGGGTCCATCTTCCGGAACAACCGCAGATCTTCCGGACAAAGGTATCGATGAGGATCTCCCCGCGCGGGGTATGATTAACCTCGGGATGGAACTGCACCCCGTAAAGCCGGCGCGAGCTCTCCTGGATCGCACAGACCGGAGCATTGGCAGTCGCTGCGACCACCTCGAAACCGGTCGGCACCCTGGCTACATGGTCACCATGGCTCATCCAGACCGGACTGGCCCCTTCGACAAAGAAGCCGTCGAATAGCGGCCCTGGCCGGCCGACTGCAGCGAGGTCAGCATGACCGAACTCCCGTTTGCCGGCCGGTATTACCTCGCCGCCGAAGTGCCGGCTCATCAGCTGCATGCCGTAACAGATACCGAGCACCGGCACCCCCAGCTCGAAGATCTCTTCGGCCACGGCCGGAGCCCCCTCTTCATAGACCGATTTGGGGCCACCGGAGAGGATAATCCCGGTCGGAGCAAAGGCACGGACTGCGGCAAGTTCCATATCGAAGGGGTGGAGTTCGCAATAGACATGCGCCTCCCTCACCCGGCGGGCTATCAGCTGGGTATACTGGGAGCCGAAATCGAGGATAAGGATCTTTTCACTATGGATATCGCTGCTCATTTGGTTTATTCCTAGGTTTATGGGGGTGAGTAAAGAAACGCGGGATTTTTCGTCCTGACAAGGCTGTCAAAGGGTTGCACGGAGGCGTAGCAACGCTACGCCGCACACGCAAGCCTGCTGACTTACGCCGTCAGGGCGGAAAAGAACCGTTTCCTAGTTGCCGCTGCCGCGGTAGTTCGGCGCTTCCTTGGTAATCGTCACATCATGCACATGGGACTCCTTCAGCCCGGCACCGGTGATCTTCAGGAAACGCCCCTTCTCCTTCAGCTCCGGGATTCCGACACAGCCGGTATACCCCATCCCTGCCTTGAGCCCGCCGATAAGCTGGTGGATATTGGTCGACAATGCTCCGCGCAGCGGCACCATCCCTTCGATCCCTTCCGGCACCAGCTTCACTTCGCTCTCCACATCCCCCTGGAAATAGCGGTCCTTGCTCCCATCTTTCATGGCACCGATGGAGCCCATGCCTCGATAGCTCTTGTAGGCCCGCCCCTGGTAGAGGATGGTGTCGCCAGGTGACTCTTCGGTACCGGCAAAGAGGGAGCCGATCATCACCACATCCGCCCCGGCAGCAACCGCCTTGGTAATATCGCCGGAATACTTGACCCCGCCATCGGCGATGATCGCCACCCCATGCTGCTGCGCTACCTTGGCGCAGTTGCTGATGGCGGTTATCTGCGGCACACCGATCCCGGCCACCACCCTGGTGGTACAGATGGAACCTGGACCGATGCCGACCTTGATGGCATCGGCACCCGCCTTGATCAGCGCCTCGGCTGCCTCGGCAGTGGCGATATTGCCGGCCACCACTTCCAGCCCGGGGAAGTTCTGCTTGACGCTCCGCACCGCATCGATAACCCCCTGGGAGTGGCCATGGGCCGTATCGATGACGATCACGTCCACCCCGGCCTTGATGAGCGCCTCGATCCTCGCCTCCATGTCCGGAGTCGGTCCTACCGCGGCCCCGACCCGCAGCCGGCCAAGACTGTCCTTGCAGGCGTTCGGGTACTTCTTCACCTTTTCGATATCCTTGATGGTGATCAACCCCTTCAGGAAGCGGTCGTCATCCACCACCAGCAGCTTCTCCACCCGGGTATGCTTCAAATGCTCCTTTGCCTCTTCCAGAGTGGTCCCGACCGCCACGGTGACCAGATTACGCTTGGTCATCCGGGCCGAAATGGGGAGGTCGAGATCGGTCTCGAAACGGAGGTCGCGATTGGTCAGGATCCCGACCAGCTTGCCGTTGGCCTTGGTCACCGGCACCCCGGAGATCCGGTACTTGGCCATCATCTCCAGCGCCTCGCGGATCTTCTGCGTCGGCCGCATGGTGATCGGATCGACGATCATCCCTGACTCGCTCTTCTTCACCTTGTCCACCTCCAGCGCCTGATCAGCGATGGAGAGGTTCTTGTGGATGAAGCCGAGACCACCCTCCCTGGCCATGCAGATGGCGGTGCGGGCCTCGGTTACCGTATCCATGGCCGCGCTCACCAACGGTATGTTCAGATTGATGCTCCTGGTGAGCCTGGTGGTCAGATCCACATCCCGGGGGAGGATCCGGGAGTGTGCCGGAAGGAGGAGTACATCGTCAAAGGTGAGACCTTCAATAAGAGTGTCATCCAGCATCGCATACTCCTTGTCATCTGCTGCCGCGGCAAAAGGCGCTGGGCGCTGTTGTTGTCGATTTTCTTCCGGTGGATATTAACCGATAAAATTAGTACAGGGGGCTACGTAAGTCAAGTTAAAAGGAGGAGGCAGGATAATACCGGGGTGACGCATTTCAACCGCTTTCACCCGGCAGCAGACTGACCTCAACCAGGAATAAACATCCTCCGCTCCCTGATCTTGTACAGGGCTGCCGAGATGAGCCTGATGGCATGCTGCAGGTCCCCCAGGGACAGGACCTCTACCGGGGTGTGCATGTAGCGGAGCGGAATCTTCACCAGTGCAGTGGCCACGCCGCCACGGGAAATCTGCATAACGTTGGCATCGGTACCGGTAGCCCTGGGGATACCGGTAAACTGGACAGGTATGTTCTCCTGCGCTGCTGTCTCGGCCAATAGCTCGAAGAGAGCCGGGTTGATATTGGCGCCGCGCGGAAGGATCGGCCCATGTCCGAGCTTGACCTCGCCATTGTGCTTCTTCTCAACGTCCGGCTGATCGGTACAGAAATCGACCTCGACGCATATCCCTACATCCGGCCTGATATTGTAGGCGCTGGTGGTCCCGCCGCGCAGCCCGACCTCTTCCTGCACCGAAGAGACACCAAAGAGTTCGAGCGCCGGTTTAGACTCTCGCTGCGCGATTTCACGCAACACCTCTGCCACAACGAAACTGCCAGCCTTGTCATCGAAGCCGCGGGAGGTAACCCGGTCCCCCTGCAGAGCTTGCAGATTCACGGCAAAGGTGATCGGGTCACCGACCCTGACAAATTCCGCTACCTCCTGCTGCGAACCGACACCGATATCTATATACTGGCTGTCGAGTTTGGTCACCGTCTCCCTCTCCTTGGCCTCGATCAGATGTATCGGCTTTCGCCCGATAACTCCATGCACTCTTCCGTTACGCCCATGGATAACTATCCGCTGGCCAGGGGTGAGGTGCGGATCGACCCCGCCGATGGCGCCGAAATAGATAAACCCCTTGTCATCGATATATTTTACCTGAAAACCTATTTCATCGGAATGTCCGATCAGCATCACCCGGGGGAGTGCAGAATCGCCACTGCCGAGCCGGCCGATGACATTGCCGAGCATGTCCTGCTCGACCTGGGCAAACGGCTCGATATATTTGCGGAATACCCGCTGGGCAGGCTGTTCGTAGCCGGAAGGGCTGGGTGCTGCCACCAGTTCACTGAGAAAATCGAAAGACTCCTTGCGCATCGCGCCTCCAGTAATGTTTGCCAGATGATCAGCTTGGTTTCGGATGGATCTATTTTAAATATCCTGTCGTCTCAGTTACATCGGGTATTTCCCCAATGCGGACGGGTCGAGTTTGTCCAGATAGGCGGCAAATCGGCGGGCTGCAGTCTCCTGCGCTATGCCTTCATCACTCATTGCCTGGCTGGAGGCCTGCTCTATCACCGCTTCAGCCACCATCACTGGCAGACTGTTGCTGAGTGCGGTTACCAGTGCTTCGGCCGGCCGGACATCAATTCTTATCTCCTGGCCATCCCCTTTGAAGCTGACCGAAGCGCTGAACCTGCCGTCGTTCAGCCCGTCAATGGCGACCATAGCGACCTTCAGCCCCAGTTTCTCCAGCAGCGCGGCATGCAATTCATTGCGCCCGGAGAGCCGCGCCGCATCCCGGCTGAGCAGTTCAGCAGCGATAGCGACTGCCTCGGCACTGCTCATCCAGACAGGGATCGAATTGCCGTCCGCTGCATCGCGCAAGATTACCACAGGCTGCTCGGCCAGGTTGTCGATAGTGAAACCGTAAATCTTCATCTCCCGATACATGCACACCTCAATGTTGTCAATAATCAGCTCAAAGGTCAATGCTCAAAGCTCAAGGGTCAAAGGTCAATGTTCAAAGCTCAAAGCTCAAAGCTCAAAGCTCAAGGGTCAAAGGAAACATCTGCTTCTTACTTTCATCTTTGAACCTTCAGCCTTGAGCTTTCAGCTTTCAGCCTTCAGCCTTCATCTTTCAGCCCGCAACTCACCCAGCAAAGAACTTGATAACGCCCTGGTTATGGTCACTGTCACCATACTCCCGACCGGCAGGTCGTCTGCGGAAAAGTTAACCACCCGATTGCCGCTGGTCCTGCCGGCCAGCTGCCCGCCGTGCCTGCTAGGCCCTTCGACCAGCACCTCCTGGCGGGTTCCGACGAGACGCTTGCCGGATGCTATTGTCATCTCCCGCTGTAAACCCTGCAATCGCTCCAACCGCTCCTGCTTCTCCTCATGGGGCAGGTCGTCAGGGAGAGTGGCCGCCCTGGTGCCGGGCCTGGGGGAATAGATGAAGGAGAAGAGATCGGCATAGCCGACCTCTGCCATCAGATCAAGGGTCTGCTGAAAATCGGCCGCTGTCTCACCAGGAAAGCCGATGATCATGTCACCGGTAATCTGGATATCGGGGCGTGCGCACCGCAGCTCCTCGATCTTGCGCAGATAATGGCTGCGGCTGTAGCCACGCCCCATCGACTGCAATACAGCATCGCTCCCTGACTGGGCCGGTAGATGGATATGGCTGCAGAGCTTCCCCAGTTCAGCAAAGCAGGCTATCAAAGGGGCCGAGATATCTTTCGGGTGCGAAGTGGTGAAACGGAGCCTTTCTATACCATCGATGGCTGCTATGCTCCTGAGCAGGGTGGCGAAATCTGGCTCGGCAGGGTTTGTCAGCCCGTAAGAGTTGACGTTCTGTCCCAACAGGGTTACCTCCTTGACCCCGTTGGCAGCCATCCCGCTGATCTCTGCCAGAATATCGGCAGAGCGGCGGCTAACCTCCTCTCCACGCACATATGGGACTATGCAATATGCACAGTAATTGTTGCACCCCTGCATGACTGTGACGAAACGGGTCACACTCCCCCTGGTCAGGTCGCTCGGGAAGAGATCGAGCCGTTCATCGACGTCGCGAAAACCGACTGCCGCGCATCTTTCCCCAACCTCAGCACGCTGTACCAGATCCGGTAGCTGATGAAGATTATGGGTACCAAAGACAAAATCAAGATAAGGGATTCTGCTTAACAGCCGTTCCCCCTCCTGCTGGGCAATACAGCCGCCGACAGCGAGCAGGATGGGGCGCTCGCCCTGCTTTAGCCGCTTGAACCGGCCAAGCTCACTGTAGACCTTCTGTTCTGCTTTTGCCCTGATACTGCAGGTGTTCAGAATGATAAGGTCTGCCCGGCGATGGTCAGAGGTCTGGTCATAACCGGCCGGCTGCAGAATAGCTGCAATCTTTTCCGAATCGCTGACATTCATCTGGCAACCGAAGGTCGCCACATATAACTGCTTTGTTGTTGCCACAATACTCCTTGCCATCTTTACTAGGCTCGATATTACGAAATTTGCTCTTTCGCCGTCAACTGAATTCCCGCCGAGAATCGATGCGCAAGCGTATACATTTGCAAGTCAATGCAGAACCGCTCTCTTTTGGAGAAGAAAATACTCCCTGGAGAAGATAATTTTTACCTTGACAATGTAACTACTTGCCTGCTATAAAAAGTACTTTCCATAACAATACATTTTCAACTTGCCGGAGGTCGGTTTTGGCACATCACAAGTCAGCCATCAAGAGAATCAAGCAGAACGAAAAGAAAAACGCCCGCAACAAGCATGTCCGCTCGACCTTGCGGACTTTCATAAAACGGGTACGTGAAGCTGTCGAGGGGAAGAACGCCGCTGCTGCCAAGGACGCCCTCACCGCAGCCATCCCGGTCATCGACGGCGCCGCATCAAAAGGGGTCATCCACCGTTCCAATGCCTCGCGCAGTGTCTCCCGTCTCACCAGACTGGTCAATACCCTGCCAAAATAGCCTCTTGGTCGGCAGATATCATAACTGTAAAATATAAGGGCTCCATCTGGAGCCCTTTTTTTATCTTTTGCCACGTTCTGGCGCCGGTGCTGTGCGGCATATTTCCACCAGCAACATCTCCATCAATCCTGCCGGCTTGCCACCACCGCTCTTAAGCGCCAGATCGGTGGCGTACAGTTGTTCAAAGACCCCGCGGTACTCAGCCAGCCGGTATCTCTTCGCCTGCTCCAGCACCCCCTTCAGAAAATAGCTGTTGATCCCGGTAGCAGCTGCAATCTCCGCCGGGGGGAGTTTTTTCTGCAGCAGTTCGCTGACCCTCCAGAGCTGGCGGAAATGGCGCGCCAGCATGGCAAGGATCATCAATGGTGCCTCACCGTCGCGAAGCATGACCCGTAGCAGGCGAATCGACTGGGCCAGATCCTTGGCCCCTACTGCATTGGTCAGGTCAAAAACCGAGGCGCTTTTACAATCTGAAGCTATACTCTGCACATCGGCAAGGGTTATATTGGGGCGGTTGCCGACAAAAGTTGCAACTTTTTCCAGTTGGGTTGACATATCCTGCAGATTGTTCCCCACCAGATAGACAAGGAGTTCCACGGCAGCCGGCTCGATCCGTTTACCTAAACCCCCTGCCTCTTCCCTGATGAATGGCCCGAGCTGGTTCTCATAGGGGCGTTTGAACTCAAGCAGTACCCCTTTCTTCTTGAAATCGACAAAGAACTTTTTCCTCTGGTCGATCTTCTCCCCTTGCATGATAAGGCAGGTAGAGGGACAGGGGTCCTGCAGATAGCTGCCAAGCAGCTCCAGGGCTGCAGCTGTAAGTTCGCTGCTCCGCTTCACCAGTACCACACGGCGCTCGGCAAACATCGGCAGGGTCTGGGCAGCCTCGATGATCTGCTCCCCACCTTTGCATTCGTTGCCATAGATAGTGGTAAAATTGAAGTCCTGAAAGGATGGATCGACCGTCTTGGCGAGCAGACGCTTTACCGCCCGCTCCACCAGATAGGTCTCTTCACCATAGATATAATAGAGGGGAGCGATCTCCCCCTTGGCGAGCGCCTTGTCGAACTCTTCAGCTTTCATGGTCTGGATAGTAACATAACTTCTTTGTCTGCGCTTAAAAATCCTCGGTTATTGACTGATAAAGTAGCCTGGCCAACTGCCTGCAGAGGGCCTCCTGGGCGGCTGCCTCGTTGTTCTGCTGCAGCACCGGGTCACTGCTGGCCGGATAATCCTGGCTCGCCTGCCGACTCCCTTTCCAGATCGTCCTGCTGTTTTTGTTTTCCCGCAACAGAGCTTCAACTGTCAATGTGGCCCGATACTCCCTGATCCGGTCAGCGGCACTGTAGGATAGAGGTACGGCAGTGTAACCACTGACCCACCCCTCCAGAACAAGTTCCGCGTCTGCTCTCTCCCCGCGCAGTACCCCACGGCTGGCTAATTCTTCCAGAAGCTGCCTGGTCAGCTGCACTTCCAGCCCTGGCCGATAGGTCTTGTTGGCAAACATCGTCACCGTTGTCGATGTTGTCGCCAGACGACGGGCCATGCCGCTCTCTCCGGCCAACCTGTAGCCGCAGCCGGTCTGGCTCACGCAGAGAGCCAAGAGCAAAAAAAGGGATTGTAATCTACCCGTCGTCACAGCTACCCCACCACGATATTCAACAGTTTGCCAGGCACATAGACAACCTTGCGGACACTCTGCCCTTCGATATATGAGCGCACCCGTTCATCCGCCAGGGCAGCCTCTTTGACTGCGCCCTCGGCCATGTCGGCCGGGACTGTGATCCTGCCGCGCAGCTTGCCGTTCACCTGCACCACGATAAGCAGTTCCTCGTCGATTGCTGCGGCAGGATCGAATGCCGGCCAGCCGGTGCTCTCTACCCCACCCTGGTGACCGAGAAGCTCCCAGAGTTCTTCGCTGAAATGCGGGACAAACGGGGCCAGCATCAAGACCACGCTCTCGACAGCCTCCCTGAGCACCCCGGCGTTGGCCGGCTGGTTTTTCGGCGAAAATGACTGGATGGTGTTGACCAGTTCCATGATCGCTGAAATCGCGGTATTGAAGTGGAATCTGCTCTCGATATCCTCACTTACCTTGCGGATGGTCTTGTGGGTCGTCCGCCGCAGGCCTCTGGCTGTATCGTCAAGCTCTGCCACCACTACCGGCCGGGCCTCCCTGATGAAGGGGAGAGTCTCAAAGACCAGTTTCCAGACCCGGTTGAGAAAACGGAAACTCCCTTCGACACCCTGGTCGCTCCAATCCAGGTCCTTTTCCGGCGGGGCGGCAAAGAGGGAGAAGAGCCGGGCCGTATCAGCACCGTAACGGTCGATGAGGGCATTCGGATCGACCACGTTACCCTTCGATTTGCTCATCTTGGCGCCATCCTTGATCACCATACCCTGAGTAAGGAGATTGGTAAAAGGTTCAGCTACATCTACATAGCCCAGGTCGCGCAACACCTTGGTGAAGAACCGGGCATAGAGGAGATGCAACACAGCATGTTCGATACCTCCGATATACTGGTCAACCGACATCCAGTAATCGACCTTCTGCTTGTCGAGCGGCCCGGTTGTAAAATCAGGCGAACAATAGCGGAGAAAATACCAGGAGGACTGGACAAAGGTGTCCATGGTGTCGGTCTCCCGTCTTGCAGCAACTCCGCATCTGGGACAGGTCGTATTGACAAAGCTGTCGAGTCTGGCGAGCGGACTGCCACCCTCCCCGGTAAAGGCCACATCCTTGGGGAGCACCACCGGCAGTTCAGCCTGCGGTACCGGCACCACCCCGCATGAAGGGCAATAGATCACCGGAATAGGGTTCCCCCAGTAGCGTTGCCTCGATATTCCCCAGTCTCGCAGCCGGAAATTGACCCGCTTCCTGCCAAGCCCCTCGCTCTCCAGATAATCAGCGATCTGCCCCTTTGCCGCTTCGCTATTCAGCCCGTCAAAGCGGCCGGAATTGACCATGACCCCTTCGGTGGTAAAGGCTGCTGTCATCGATTCGGCCACCAGTGGCGCATCTTCCGGCTGGATGACAACCTGTAACGACAGATTATATTTCCTGGCAAATTCAAAATCACGCTGGTCGTGGGTAGGGACCGCCATGACCGCTCCGGTACCGTAATCCATCAGGACGAAATTGGCCAGGTAGACCGGCATCCGCCGATTGGTAACCGGATTGATGCAGTAGGAGCCGGTGAATACCCCCTCTTTTTCCAAGTCATCGGCAGTCCGCTTCAGTCGGTCGGTATTCCTCACCTTGTCGATGAACGCCTCTACCAGTGGCCGCTGTGCTGCAGTGGACAACTCCAGCGCCAGCGGGTGCTCCGGGGCAAGGGACATGAAGGTGGCCCCGAACAGGGTGTCCTGTCGTGTTGTGAACACCTTGATAGATTGCTGTCTCCCCTCCAGAGGGAACTCGATTTCACAGCCGGTACTCTTGCCGATCCAGTTCCGCTGCATGACCAGTACCCGTTCCGGCCAGCCAGGGAGCTGATAGGTCTGTTCGAGGAGCTCTTCAGCATAGTCGGTGATGCGGAAGAACCACTGTTCCAGCTCTTTCTGGTTAACCAGGCTGTCACATCTCCAGCAGCAACCCTCTTCAACCTGTTCGTTAGCCAGCACCGTCTCACACTGCGGGCACCAGTTGACAAAGGAGGTCCGCTTATAGGCAACCCCCTTTTCAAACATCTGCAGGAATATCTGCTGTTCCCATTTATAGTACTCTACGTCACAGGTGGCCAGTTCCCGGTCCCAATCATAGGAGAGCCCCATCTTCTTCAGCTGGCCACGCATATAGTCGATATTTTCATAAGTCCAGGTGGCGGGATGACTCCTGTTCTGGATGGCGGCATTCTCCGCCGGCATGCCAAAGGCATCCCACCCCATCGGATGCAGCACATTGAACCCCTTCATCCGCTTGAACCGAGCCACCACGTCGCCGATGGAATAGTTGCGGACATGCCCCATGTGGATACGTCCAGAAGGATACGGGAACATCTCCAGCAGATAGTATTTCTTCTTCCCCGGCTCTTCAGTGACCTTGAAACTCTTGTTGGCTTCCCAAATTTTCTGCCATTTCTCTTCCACCCCCTTGGGGGCATACTTCTCTTCCACCGTCAGACCTCCATCATGTTTTCTTAAGATCATGTCATGCTGATGCAGTTGCCACTCCAGATGTATGCAAGCAATTATGACAACGCCCGGGCATCCATCCGTTACCGGAGAAGCCGGGCGTCTACCTCAGTACCACCCCATGCAGTCTCTTTCCTTACTGGGGGGGGAGCATCTGCGGGGATAACATGGGACGACCGCCATGGCATCTATCGCAACTGGCTGAATCCCTGACGCTGAATGCCATGCTGGAGCCGTGGCATGCACCGCACGATTTCCCCTCCACCATCATTTTCATAGTCGCTGGACGGCGCAGCACCCCTGCCTGGACAATTTTGCTGTGGCAATCGATACAGCGATAGCCACGTGCCATATGCACTTTGTGACCGAACACCACGGCACCCTGCTGGGTATTGCTCTTGGGCATTTCATATTTGATCGCCCGGGTAGCCTTGTGGCACTTTTCGCAGTTGTCGGTGACCCCGAAGGCTGTCTTGCTGTCATGACAGGCGCCACAAGACTTCCCCTTTTCCATGTCCGGCATAGAGGCATGCCTGTTCCCCGGCCCGGGGATGTAAAGTTTGTCATGGCAATCAACGCACGTATAGGCAGTAAGATGAAACTTGTGACTGAAAATTGCAGCCGACTCCTGATAAGGGATCTCCTTGACCGGGTGGCATTTCGTGCAGTTCTCTTTGACAGTAAAGGCACTTTTGCCGTCATGGCAGGCGCCACAGGACTTCCCTTTGGCCATCATATCCATGGTGTAGCGTTTAGCCGACGCCCCTGAACCAAAGATACTGTTGTGACATTCGGTACATTTATATAACGCTCCATGCACCTTGTGGCTGAAGAGTGTCGCACCGGTTGCAGGGACCTTTATTTTTACCTCAATTGTTGATTTATGACATTTATCGCAGGCCTCCTTGACCGAGAAGCCGCTGCTCCCGTTGTGACAGGCACCGCACGATACACCCTTCTCCATGTCAGGCATAGTGCGCCGTTTGTTCTCCGGTCCTGCCTGATAGAGCTTGCTGTGACAATCATAACAGGAATACATCTCCGAGTGCTTGACATGACTGAAACGGGCATCATCGATAAAATTGATCTCCCTGGTCGGATGACACTTGTCGCAGGATCCTGCCACGCTGAAAGCAGACTTGCCGTCATGGCAGCTTCCGCAAGATTTCCCTTTCTGCATCTCAGCCATGGTGGCATGCTGACTGCGGCTACCGGAGTAAAATCTCTTATTATGGCAATCGTCACACTTATAGAGCGATTGATGAATCACGTGACTGAACTTGACTGTGCCGGCATCCTTGATCTTGTAAATCTTATCTTTGGTGCTCCTGTGACATTTGCCGCAGCTGCCGGTTACATTGAAGGCAATGCTCCCGTCATGGCAGGCGCCGCAGGATCTGTTCTTTTCCATATCTGCCATGGTGTATCGCTTGCTCGATGCTCCTCCGACAAATATTCCGCTGTGGCAATCAGCGCATTTGTAGATACCGAGATGGAACTTGTGACTGAAGACCGCATCGTCCTTGGCAAAGGTGACCTCTTTAACCCCTTTGTGACACTTGCCACAATCCCCCTTGACGGAAAATGCCGTTTTGCTCTCATGACAGGCACCGCAGGATTTCCCATGCTCCATATCATTCATGCTATAGCGCTTGCTTTTCGGCCCCGCGACAAAAATGCCGCTGTGACAGTCGCCGCAGCTATACAGAGCCACATGCACTTTGTGGCTGAATTGGGCATCGGCCGAATAATTTATATCCTTTACCGTATGACACTTGGTGCAGTCACCTTTTGCAGAGAATGCCGCTTTGCCGTCATGACAGCCACCACAGGAGGCACCTTTTTCCATCTGTTTCATGGAGACATGTGCGTTACCCGGGCCAGCCTTGAACAGACTATTGTGGCAATCCGCACAGCCATACGATTTCAGATGAAACGCATGACTGAATACCAGAGTGCCAAAATCAGGGATCTCCATCGGCACTTCCTGCACCGGGTGGCAACGGACACATTCGCCCAGGGCAAACGCCTTGGTCTTGTTATGGCAAGCACCACAAGACTTCCCCTTTTCCATTTCGGCCATGGTTACAGTCGGATTCTTCCGTGCCACCTGATATAGAGAGTTGTGACAAGCTGTACAGGAGTTTCCGATCTTCAGCATATGGACATCATGATCGAAAACGACCTTGCCGGCATTGCTGGTGGCATAGGTGACAATCTTGAAATCCTTGGCATAAATCATGACCGGAAAGGCCGATAACAGCAAAAACAGCAGCAGAAATCTTTTCACAGGTTGCTCCTTGCAACAGCTGACTTAAATATCATTCAATCCGTAGCAGAGTACGGGCAATATCAAGTATCCGGTTAGGCTGGATAGGTTTGGTGATATAGTCATTAGCCCCTAGCGCCAAAGCCCGCTCCCGGTCTTCCTGGGCGCCTTCAGTAGTGATCACGACGATCGGGGTGTTCTTGTAGTTGGCGTCGTTACGAACCAGACTGACAAGTTTCAGCCCATCCATGATCGGCATGTTTATATCCGTAAGAATCAAGTCAAACTTTTCCGCCGAGAGTTTCTTCAACCCGTCCACCCCATCATTCGCCTCGACGATACGAATACCGCGTAAACGTTTCAAGGCAAACGAGATAAGTTGCCGCATGGTAGGCGAATCCTCAACTATCAAGACCTTATATTCTGACATAGGTATGTATCCTCCGGAATGTTTTGCCTACTTGGTCAGCAGATCAAGAAACCCTTGAATTGTCGACAGCTTGCGTTCTGAATCGGAATACAATCTGGAACTGAATACCGCTGTGGCGGCATGGCCAGCCAGGAGAGTAAAGAGTTCATAATCGACTGGGGCAAACCTGGTCTTCTGAACAAGCAGTTTATATATTACCAAGACACCTATGACATGCTCCTTGATCTTCAGCGGAATGCAGACCATAGGGGCGGCAAGATCAGCTGTGTAGCCATCGACATCCTCGACAAAATAGTTGTCACCGGTCTTTGCCACCTCACCGATGATACCCTGACCGAACTTGACCGAAGGTATCTCCTCTCGACTTACCCCTTCGCAGGCAACCGCCTGCAAGTCATTGGTCTTCTCGTCAAGGAGCATTATGGCAAATTCTTCTGCACCGATAAGATTAATGATGATTTCCGTGATAATCTGCAGAACTTCCTTGAAATCCAGGGTCGAATGGAGCTGATAACTGGCGATGTAAAGATTCGCCAGGTTGTTGTTCTCCTGTTCGATCTCAACATAACGGGCGGCAAAATCCTGGTTCTCCGCTTCCACATGCCTGATATGCTTTAATATCTCCTCTTTCTCCTGCTCAAGTTCCTGGATCTGCATCAGCAGACGAGCATTATCCTCTGTCGGGGCAATATTATCCCTGGCAGAACGCTGGGTCTCCTCCAATTGCAGGAGACGGTAACGAAGCCGCTCGTTCTCCTTCATCAGATCCTGGGTAAACTCCGCCCCTTTTTTAAAGATCTGCAGGAACTCCTCGGCCTTGTTATGAACCCCTTTTTCCTCTTCCGTTGACATAAGCAACTCCTGTAGTTTCAATCTAAACTCGGGACTACTCCACACCTGGTCAATATTTCCCGGGCAACCCGGTCCAGCGGCACTACTTTATCAATCAAACCGGTAGCAATCGCTTCACGCGGCATACCGAACACTACTGATGACTCTTCTGCTTCTGCTATGGCTTCACCACCGGCAGCCTTGACAGCTCTGACCCCCTTGCTGCCATCATTACCCATACCTGTCAGGACTACAGCCAGTAGACGTTCCGCGTATAGTGGTGCAAGCGAACAGAACATCGCATCAACTGAAGGGATATACCGGTCAGTGGGTGAAGGCTTGGTAATCCTGACGATCACCTCATCTCCTACCCGCTGGAATATCATATTGTTCCCCCCAGGGGCAACAAGAACATGGCCACCCTTGATAACGTCACCATCCTTGGCTTCCTTGACTTCAAAGACCGAGGAACGGTTCAGCCGATCGGCAAATGCCTTGGTAAAACCTGCCGGCATATGCTGAGATACTACTATGGCAAACGGCTGCCGCTCTGTATAAGAGGTCAGGATGCTCTGCAGTGCCGGAGGCCCCCCGGTCGATGCCCCTATGGCGACCACCTCAAGGCGTGCTCTGGAGGGCTTGAGAGTAACGACCTTGACCTTCTTCCGGACTGGCACCTGATTCGACAACAAGATTTCGCGATGCTTGACCCCTGCCATATTGAGGTTGAGAACGCTGCTTACCTTATGCTGCAAATCTTCCTGGATGGTAAAGAGCTGGTCGGAAATAGCCCGACCCGGCTTGGCGATGAAATCGACCGCACCAAGCTCCAGCGCCTTGAATACCTGTTCATCGCCGCTTCTGGAGCTGATAACAATTACCGGTGTCGGGCAGGTGTTCATGATGATCCGCAACAGGGTAAAGCCGTCCATTTTCGGCATTTCCAGGTCAAGAGTGACCAAATCCGGTTTAAGATCTATTATCTTGCGAATCCCCTCTTCGCCATCGGCAGCATACGCCACCACCTTTACATTTGGGACCTCCTCCAGCATCTTGATAATTGTCCGCCTGTTGAAGGCTGAATCATCTATTACCACAACCCTGATCTTCTTCATCGGCCACCCCCATCCAGAGGGGATGGTTTCTGATATACCATGTCATTCTGCAGATGCTTGAGTGCAAAGGCAGTAGAGATATTCATCAACGATTCAGAATGACCCAGCAACAGATACCCGCCGTCACGAAGGGACCTGTAAAAAGCATCTATCACCTTTTTTTTCGCAACCAGATCAAAATATATTATGACATTACGGCAGAATATCACATCCATCTTGCCGAGCAGTGCCAAGCGGTTCTGATCAAAGAGATTGAGGTGGCTGATAGTGACCAGCTCCTTAACCTCATCGGCAATCTTGAAGCTGCTCTCCTGTTCCTGAAAATATCGTTTCAGTAACGATTCATCTGTGGCACGAAACGATGCCTTACCAAAAACCGCCTTCCTTGCCTGCTGCAGGACCCGATGACTGATATCGGTACCGATGATTTCGATTCGCCACCCCTTGAAGCAACCTGTCTCCAAGATAAGCATGGCTATGGTATACGGCTCTTCACCGGAAGAGCAGCCAGCGCTCCAGATACGGAGGGACTGCTCTCCTTTCTGTTCCTTGGCCGCTTTTATCTGTGGAAGTATTTCGTCAGTGAACGCTTTTAACTGAAATGCCTCGCGGAAGAAATAGGTTTCATTGGTGGTCAGCACATCCATGATGTCCGACAACTCCTGATCCCGTTTCCGGTTGTACTTCAGAAAATGGTAATAATCCTTGAAACCAGACAGTTGATGCGTCGTTATCCGTCGCGCCAGACGTTTTTCCAGTAGATACTTCGAATCATTGTCGAAGAAAATTCCGCAATGGTTATAGATGAGGTCGCGGATCAGGCGGAATTCCTCTTCACTCATCACCACTTCAGGTTCGACGCTAAAAATCATTGGAACATGTCCAATATATCTTTGATCTGTCCTCTGACCAGATCATCAGACTCGGTTTCCAATGCGACACGCAACCTAGGCAACGACTGCTCACCTAATCGTGACACAAATGCCCTGATAAAGGTACTTCGCACATCCCAATTGGGATGCGCCAGCAGTTTATCGGCGTACTCCAGCAGCCATCCATCTTCAGTGCCATTTGCGAGGATGTCGATCGCCGTCTTGATAACATCTTCATCACTGTTATCAAGTGCCTTCCTGACCAGAGCGCAGGCCTCTGCACCGCCTATTTCCGCCAGGCACTCAAGCGCCGTCATCAGCACCAGCCCATCTGCATCCGCAAGGATTTCCATTATTGCAGGGAGCGCTGTTTCGCTCCCTATTCTGCCGATCCCTTTGAGGGCAGTACATTGTACCCAAGGGTCTTCATCCCTGGCTGCCAGCAAAAGTGGTTCAAGCGCTTCAGCGCCGCCAATCTCCGCCAGAGCATTTGCTGCAGCAATCCGAACGTCACTCTCCTCGTCTACCAACGCCATCACCAGATGGCTGACCGTTGCTGAACTTTTGAGTGTCGCCAAGGCAGCAACAGCTGCCGACCTGACCTCTGCATGCTCGTCCTTGATAAGCAGCGATAGTTTATCAGCATCCTTCAAAGCAGCAAAGAGCAAGGCTGCATCACGTCGCTGATTGGGCATTTCAGCTGTTGCCAGCATGACAGCTGCCTGTAGAACTGTTTCTGCAGCCTGTGGCGCAAGCAGGGTAAGAGCCTCGATGGCTCCATCCCGGACTTCCTGATCGCTGTCGCCAAGTAGCCCGATTATGTCGAGGATCAATCCTTTCGAACCGGTCTTGCCGGCTGCTATTACTGCTCCCCTGCGGACATGGGCATAGGGGTCTGCCATCCCCTGTCTATAAAGATCACTTGCCGCTGAGAAGTGTAATTCGCCACATATCGAGACGATAAAAGTACGTTCCTGCTCGTCGGCATCAGGATACATGCTGACTAGTGCCGCAGCGCCATCATTACCAAGGGATTGAAATGCCTGCAGACAGGCACGGCGCAACCGGTCGTCGCGACATCCCTGCAGCAGTCTGGCTGTTGCCCGCTCATCACCGATCTTCCCCAACAGCATGACGAGTGCTTCCTGCACCCCTCGATCCATACTTTCAAGGGAAGAGATGAGCCCATCGACATAGGGGGACCCCTTCAACTCCTTGAGCCTGGCATCAAGTGCCTGAACCGCTTCACCAGATGGCAACCGATCCCTTATCTTTGCCAGTGCCACGGCTGCCGCCTCCCTGGCACTTCGGACCCGCTCTTTAAGTCCTTCTACCAGTAAAGGTATGGCTTCATCGTCTCCAATGGCTCCCAGACAATCGTAAACTGCTTTCTTCAGCAGATTATCAGCAGCCAATGGTTTAATTACAGCCATTGGTACCGGTTTGCCTATTTTACTGAGAGCCTCAAGGATGGTAAAGCGAAACCACATATCATTAATCTGTAATGCCTGGACAAGCTGTGGAACTGCCCGCCCATCACCAATCTTGCCGAGATTTTCAGCAGCTGCGGCACTCACATTAGGGTCTGTATCTGCAAGTGCCTTGATCAGAAGCGGTACACTGGCAACCGCACCAATCCCACCCATAATATCCATGACAAATTTACGCACATCATGGTCAGTATCATTGACATGTTCGCATAAAACCGGAACAGCCTTTTGCCCGAGCCTTTCAAATAGCTCTACGGCCGAATTGCGCTGCCCGGCATTCTCCTGGGAGCGGAGCATATCAACCAGATCTGCCATATCCCCAGCTTCCAGATTAGTCTCCAGCAGAGCATCCACAGCTTCTTTGCGAACTCTCCAACTCTCGTCACCTAGGGCCACGAAGAGATATTTTTTTGTCTCTGCCAGAGGGAATCTTTTCAACGCGATGACCGCAAGGCGACGCTGCTCTTCATCGGTTGACCTGAGTTGCTCCTCCAATAATCTGATCTCTTCCACACCTACCTCATGATACAACATGACCGGTTAACGCTGAACAAGCGTATATCAATTCATTACTGGCAACATTCTGCTAGAGTTTCATCTCCCGCTCTTTTTTTGCAATCAACTCACTAAACGCTTCGTCGAGATAGTTGGTCCCTGCTCTGACTGCTTCCGGTATGCGACGCTCATAGAGCGCTCTACCCTCCTGGATGTCATCTGCCAGCAAGTCGTAAAGGGTCTTGTTCCGCACCCCCTCTTCCATCTTGGCCTGGTTGTAAAGGGAGATATCAGAGACAATGATTCTCGCCAGCCGCTTTGCCTTGATATGCGCTTCTGGTAATTCCGGCGGCAGAGTGACAGCGGATGCTGTGGTGACACGCTCTTCATCCTGCTTCAGTTCCTGTCTGGCAGCTTCCTGCTCAGCCTCTTCCTGCCTGGACATCTTGTCTGGAGCTGTCGGGACCTCCTCGGCAGCATCTGCTGCTGGGGCTGCTGCCACTGGTGACTCCAGCGGTTGCTGCGTACCTACCAGCCGGTAAATCATCGCTGCCAGAGAGTCCGGGATATGATGCTTCTCTATGTAGTCATCGGCACCGTAAAGAGACTGGGGGGAGCGTTTGTAACGCGTCTTGTCATATATGGATGCGATCAGGATTACCTTGACCCCGGCCAGCAGAGGGTCTTTGCGGATCGCCTCACAAACTTCGAATCCATAGAGAGATGGGAGAGCTACATCAAGCAAGACAGCATCCGGGACCTGCTGTTTAATCGACGCAAGGGCCTCACGGCCATCATTATGGGCAAAGACTGTAAACGGTTCTGATGCCAGGACCTTTTTAACCGCATCACAAAACGCCATGCTCTCGTTAGCCACAACCACCTTGATACGGTTAGCAGGCGCTTGCCGGGTCGACGCTGCCGACACCGGAGTTTCCGGCACCTTCCTGACCAGTCTGAACATGGTCTGGCACTTGCTGCAACGGAGTTTGATCCCACCGAGGCCTATTTTGTTTTCAGCAAATGTGAATTTAGTTTTGCAGTTTGGACAGACAATAAGCATAGATTCCCTTTTCTGCACCACCCATAATTACTCCAAACGATCGCTACTTATCCGGTCGAGTTCAGCTACTTCACGATCGCTCAACAACCGGTCAACATTAAGCAGCATGATCATGGCATCTTTAACCAGACAGACACCGATGAAATATTCAGCACCAACCCCTCTGACTACCTGAGGCGGCGGTTTGATATCACGGAGCGGCACTGTTATGACCTCTGTGACATCATCTACTATCAACCCGATCGACTGCCTGGCCAGTTTGACTATCAGCAACCTGGTCTTCTGATCGATTTCTCGACCCGACAGATCGAATCGTTTCCGCAGGTCGACTACCGGGACCACAACTCCGCGCAGATTGAAAATCCCCTCTACAAAAGCCGGTGCCTTTGGCAGATTGGCTAATCGCTGCGGTCGGATAATCTCCTTGATACGCATGATGTCGACGGCATAGAGATCTTCGCCGAGGCAAAAACAGGCGATCTGTATTTCCTGAATATCCGCATTCATCTGAATCCTCAGTCATTCATCGAACCAGTACGTCTTTCGCCCGCCTGGAACTGTATAGAGGCTGCTCCAGCTACTCCCGATTAAGCAGCCCCTGAATCGTTTCGATAACCTTAGCTGACTTGAACGGCTTGGTAATATAGGCGTCGGCACCCACCTGCATCCCCCGGGCAAAATCCTGACTGTTCTTCTTGGCTGTCAGCATAACAATCGGGATATGCCTGGTATCGGGATTCTCCTTGATGATACGGCAGACCTCAAAACCATCCAGCTCAGGGAGCATGATATCAAGAATTACCAGATCCGGTTTATTGGTGGTAATCTCCTGAACAGCCGATTTCCCGTCCATGACACCGGTAACATTATACCCTTTGGAGGAGAGAAGAATACTTTCCAGCTTGAGAAGGCTCTCTTCATCCTCGACTACAAGTATTCTATTCTTTTTCATCGCCCGCTCCTTTCACTCAATCTAACAGAGGGTTACGTCGAGAATCTTATCCATGTTTAGCAGTATCAACATCTGCGATTCATTTCTGCCGATGCCGCTGACAAACTCCCGGTCAATTCCGTCCAGCACAGCCGGTGGCGGTTCGATAGATGAAGCCTCAATCCTGACAACCTGTATCACTTCATCAACTAATACACCGCAGAATTCATCCCCCTTCTTGACGACAATAATCCGTTCCTTACCGCCAGACTGAGGCAAAGCAGCCAGGCCAAGACGTTTCACCATGTCGAATACAGGGATTATCACCCCGCGCAGCGACAAGACACCGGTCACGAATTCAGGGACTCTCGGTACCTCGGTAATTTCGCGCGGCTTGATTATTTCCTTTATCTCCATAATGGTAATGGCATATCTTTCCGAAGCAACCCTGAAACAGAGAAATTCCACAAAATTTGCTGCTTCGCGCTGCAAAAGTTTGGCATTTTCAGCTATCCCCTCTCTATCTTCGACCACAAGCTCTCTCCCTGCCAGCAGAGCCTGCAGCGGGTCAAACGGTCGCTGTTCCTCCGCGTCAATCCTCCCTGTCACAGCGGCAGTCTCTCTGTTCACCTGCCTCTGCTGCGTCACGATGGCGGCGGGGGTCTCAGACTCAGCAGCAATAGCTGGCGATTCAGTCGCAGCAGATACTGGTTCGTTACTGGTGGAGCTGCTTCGTTCCTGCTCCTGTTGGGCTTTTTTGCGTATGTCTGCCAGATTCATGCGCACCCTTTTTCAGACGAGGTTAGATTGTCAATTCATGCCGCAGTTCATCTATGATGCCTACATCAATCATGGCGGCATTCCTGCCGAAACCTTCCAGCAGTGCATTCGTCGCAATCAGATTGATCTTGCGCGGCACCCCACCGGAAAGTTCATATATCCGCTGCACCGCGTCAGGTGAAAAAAGCCCGACCGGCCCATCGGCAATTTCAATCCGGTAATCAAGATATTCCATAGTCTCTACCAGATCTAACGGCTGCAGGTGATAATTTATGGCAATCCGTTGCCGGAACGGTTCATAAATCGGTGCAGCAAGTATCCTGCGTAGCTCCGGTTGCCCCATAATAACCACGCTGAGGAGGTTTTTATCATCCAGCTGAAAATTGGTCAGCAACCTGATCTCATCAAATATCTCCCGATCCGGGATAAGTTGCGCCTCGTCAATAACGACTACCGGACAGAGTCCGTCACGATGGAACCGGTAAAGGGAGTCAGTGATTTCCTGTAACAAGTCATCTTTGCCGGGGGGCGGATTTTCCAGAAAAAGGCTCCGTGCGACCACCCGCAGAAACTCCATGGAAGTCAACCGTGGATTGAAGACAAAACAGAACCGGTACGACTTCCCCATGGCATCCATGAGTGCCCGGGAAATGGTAGTTTTGCCGCAACCGATGTCACCGGTCAACAGCGCCAGTTCACGCTCTTCCACCACATACTGCAGCCGCGCCAGTGCTTCCTGATGCCCTCTGCTGAGATAAAGAAATCTTGGGTCAGGAGTCTTGGTAAACGGTTTTTCCCTGAATCCGTAGAATTCCTTGTACATCTAACTACTGCCTCTTGTTGCCTCGTTGATAATCCCCCCTACATCCAGTACCAGTATGGTGCGCTGATCACCCAGGTCAGCTGCACCCGATATCCCTTTGAAGCGCTTGAACGTTTCTCCCAGCGACTTTATGACGATATCCTGCTGGCCGAGCAGATCATCAACAACTATTCCGAGCCGTTTCTCTGCAGCACCGACCACAACTACGTAAAAACTTTCAAGGATATCAGTCAACCCCTCTATCTGGAAAAATTTGCCGAGTCTGATTAATGGCAGGGTCGTCTCACGCAGCTGGATGACCTCCTTTTTTTCCACTGTCAGGATATCCTTGCTCTCCACCATAATGGTTTCCAGCACTGAAGTTATCGGCAGCGCATAAATACGTCCGACAGCCGAAATTATGAGCGCCTTGATTATCGCCAGGGTGATCGGCAGAGTAATGACGACACGGCTGCCGTGGCCGGTCCGACTTTCAATATCAACCATTCCGGAGACCCCGGCTATGTTGTTTTTCACCACATCCATGCCGACGCCACGACCGGATATCTCACTAATCTTGTCACTGGTGGAAAATCCTGGAAGAAAGATGAAGTCAAGCGCATCACGCTCGGAAACACCTTCCAGAGTAGCAATCAGCCCTTTATCCAAAGCCTTCTGCTTGACCCTGTCCAGATCTATGCCGCTGCCGTCGTCCTCAACCTCTATGACGACATGATTACCTTTCTGATACGAAGAGAGCCTGATCGTCCCTTTTTCGTCCTTGCCAAGCCGTATGCGCTCCTCTGGCAGTTCAATACCATGGTCAATGGCATTGCGGATTATATGCATGAGCGGGTCAGATATATCTTCCATGATCAGTTTGTCTAGTTCTGTATCAGCACCAAAAGTCTTCAACTCAACTTTTTTCCCTTGTTCGCGGGAAATCTTCCGGACAATTCGGGACATCTTTTCGAACAGCTGCCCAACCGGGATCATCCTGATCTCCATAACCCGCTTCTGCAGTTCGGTCAGCTTACGCTCCAGACCCTTGGCAACCTTACCAAGTTCCAGAGCCAATGCGGAATAACCATCGTTGCGCATCCGGTTGGACAGGTCATTGATGGTCGAATGCGAAAGCACCAGTTCACCGACGATGTTCATTAGATCGTCAAGTTTGCCGATATCAACGCGGACTGTCCGGCTGAAACTTTTAGCCGTCAGGGATGACTCACCGGCAGCCAGCTGCCCGGCAGCTTCAATATCTGCTCCTGCTGCCACTCGCGGCGCCGAATCCTCGCCCAACTGCATGACACTGACATTGTCCCGGTCGAGCAGTGCCGTGATGGTGAATAACTCCTGGTCAGAGCCGAACAGCAGTTCAAAATCGATGGACATCTCCATGCCGCCGCTGGCACTGGGCAATGTGCTGATCAATTCCCCCTGTTTTTTCAGCTGTTCTGTTATCTCTCCAAGGTCCTGATCAAAAGTGGCCAGGCTGAAAGAGGCGTGAATGGAATAGAGCCTGCGACCCTTACGCACATTTTCCAGCAGTCTGTGCTCTTCGTATTCTGTAAGTGCGTTCAATATCTTGTCGGAGAGCCCTAATCCCGCCAGAATAGAACCGGTATCATGCTGTTGAGGTGCGGCAATGCACGCATTGATCCGTTCCGTAGTCTTGCCGATCTGCTGACTGTCAGTTACTCCCCCTGCATTGCGCACGAGCGAACCGAGCAGTTCCATGGCATCGAACAGGACATTCATGGTTGACTGGTTGAGAGGTATCTTGCCAAGCCGGAGCGAATCGAGCAGGTTTTCCAGATTGTGGGCAAGGTCGGCAATGGTAGTAAAGCCGAACATCCCTGCCAACCCCTTGAGTGAATGGGCGCCACGAAAGATGGAATTGACCAGATCAGGATTAAAGTCGCCTGTGTCAGCACAGTCGCTGAGCCCGACCAGGTCAAGGCTCAATTGATCGATTATCTCCTCGGCTTCAGCGAGAAAATCCTTGACCGCCTTCCCCATGCTGTCTGTGGTATCACTCATGCTGTCTCTCAGTGCGGCCTTGGCGGTGACAACTGCCTAGCCAAGATATTTTTTGATCAATTCCTGTAACCTTACCGGGCTGAAAGGCTTGACGAGGTATTCATTCGCACCGAGCGCCAGACCCTTTTCCAGATCCTTGTCACTGCTCTCCGTTGAGATGATAAAAAGCGGGATCGCCTTATATGCTGGATTGTTCTTTACATAGCTTATCAGCTCCAGACCATTAATATCGGGCATATTGATATCTGTTATGATCAGGTCAACCTTTTCCCGCGGCAACAGCCGCAATGCCTCAAATCCACTGGCCGCCTCGAGTACTTCGTATCCGTCTAGCGGTTCAATGGTTGAGACCAGCAAAGACCGCATGGTTGGAGAATCTTCCGTGATAAGAATCTTTTTCACGCGCCCTCCGGAACTTTTTCCTTCAAACGTCGCTGCAGTAACGCTTTTTCCATCGCCATCCCCGCCTGTGAGAGGAATATCTCCAATGATTCGGTGTCCCCAATAGCTCTTTGCTCAGGAAGATTATCCCCATAGAGAATTGCAACCACTTTCCCTTCACTCGATATCGACCCGAGGAAGACCTCTGCCGGTATCCCCCCACCCAGCTTATCCCGCAGATAAGTACTCCAGGTGCTGTTATCCGGTTTGACCTTGATAGAGATCTGATTCTCTATAACCTGCGTGAATAGTGAGTCATCCCCTTTGGGAATCCTCATCTTCCGTACCTTGACATCAGCCATTTCATCTACGTCAGTAATACCGAACTGGCCCAGACCGACCACTTCGTCCTTCTTGACAATGAAAATCACTGCACGATTCATGAATTCCGAGGCAAACCGGAGTACCAGAAGAATTATACCCCCTCCCAAAGCCGGGTCATTCAACTCTTCCAGCATCCCCCTGAGCAGGGCTATACCGGTACTTGGTGCCACCGGAGCGGCTGCAGGGGCAAGCTCCTCTCCCATCTCAAGGCGGAGTTCATCACCTATATTGACCTTGTCACTGACACTGCTCGGCTCGTCCCCATGTTCAATCTTATTCAACTCCAGCACCAGTGCCGGGCCAAAGGTCGCCATGACACCAGGTTCTACGATCTCTGTTTTGCGGGGCTTGATGACAAAGCCAAACCCCATTGAACGAACTTTCCTTTCCGCATCGCGATTGTGATAATCAGCCATCACTAACACCGGCAGATCAGCGAAATTCTGGTGTACAAGTTCCAGCAACTCAAGGCCACCAAGGATTCCAGAGCCGTCCATGCGCGGCATAATAAGGTCGACAAGTAATGTCGGCCGTTCCTGGGCCCTGTATAATGAATCGATCATGATCAGAGTATCTTCGCTTTTTTCAAACGGCAGGACTTCGTATCCGGAATTTCCGAGCAAATCTTCTAGACTGCAGCGGGTTGCTGCATCATCGTCCACCAGTACTAGTTTGCGAATTTTCTCCGGGGGGGGAATAACAGGTGCTACAACTGCCGGCTCCTCAGGAGCAAGATCAAAGGCAAGATCAATATTATCCTGCCCCTGTTCGGACAGTGGAGGGGTGTCATCGAGGGGTTCACCCCGATGCCGCTTTTCATCGAGGATACGAGACCCTTCCATGGCCAGAAACTGGGGATTAAGCCCCTGATCGAGCATAAACTGGACCGGGTCCATCTTGGCATCATCGACGACTTCGACATTATCCTGCAATTCAAAGGCAAAAGTCCCTTCGTCCCAGGCAAACAGCGAATAGACAACACTTTCTATCTGCTCACGAACCACCTCTTCAATCGCCTCTGCAGATGTCGTGAAATGTTTGCTGAGGATTGTACCGAGCCTCTCCTTGAATCCTTCCTCCTTCTGCAGACGGAGGGCCTGTTTCAGAGTAGCAAGGTCAATTACACCTTTCTGCGCCAGGACTTCGCCGATGTTCTGCTGGTAAGAGCTGGAACTGGCCCTGATTACCTGGCCATGACGAAAGACGATCTTCCCCTCTCGCCCCCTGCTGTGCAAGGAAAGAATGCCTGACTTGCGGCTCAAACTGACTATTTGCAGGATCTCACCGAGACCAAGATCTTCTAAGTTACCGACCAGACTCATAAGAGCAACACTCTAATCCTGGAGAAATGATGATAAACCGGCGCTAATCATAAACTATCCTGGCTGCTAAGTAAAGAAATTTGCGCCTCTGCGCAGACCTTTCAAAGTTACCAGCAAACCCGCATGGTGCTGGATGTTATCCTGCCCGGCAAGGTTGTTCACCTGCTGTAAGTTGTTCAGCGCTCCCTACCCTTGAAGAGCAGGCGCAACGGTGTCCCGGAAAAGCCGAACGCCTCGCGAAACTGATTGCCCAGGTAACGCTCATAGGAGAAATGTATGCCGTCAGGGCAATTGGTGAAAATGACAAAGGTCGGTGGTTTAGTGCCAACCTGGGTGGCAAAGAAAAATTTCACCCGGCGCCCCTGGTAAAGTGGTGCATGGTGGGCCTCGGTAGCTGCGGAAAAGACCCGGTTCAGCTCAGCTGTGGTCACCCGTCGCGAGTATTGCTCCATAACCGACTCGACCTCGGTCATGACCTTGCCGATCCGTTGGCCGGTATGGGCAGAGACAAAGATAATCGGCGCAAAGGGGAGATACTTGAACTCATCGCGGATCTGCTCCACAAATTTGCCTAATGTAGTATTATCTTTGCTCAACTTGTCCCATTTGTTGACAACGAAGATGCATCCCCGACCTGCTTCATAGGCATAACCGGCTATCCGGGCGTCCTGCTCGGTCACCCCATCTTCAGCACTGATGACGATCAGTACCACGTCTGCCCGTTCGATGCTGCGCAGTGCATCGACCACACTGTATTTTTCGATCTTCTCGGTGGTCTTCCCCTTGCGTCTTATCCCGGCAGTATCGATCAGCTGATAACGTTTCTGGTGACAGGTGAAATAGGTATCGACCGAGTCTCTGGTCGTACCGGGGGTAGGATTGGCAACTACCCTTTCATAACCGAGCAGGCGGTTCACCAACGATGATTTACCGACATTCGGCCGCCCTACCACCGCGACCTTTGTGACATGCTCATCGATATCGTCGGTTGAGGGGCCAGGCAGAGCCGCCACCACCTCATCCATGAGATCGCCGATACCACGGTTGTGTTCCGCAGAAACTGCATGGAGAGAGTCAACCCCAAGACCGTAAAAATCACCTATACCGATCTCCAGTTTCTCCCCATCGACCTTGTTTACCAGATAAAAGACCGGTTTCGCAACACGGCGGAGCATCTCTGCGACCTCCCTGTCAGCCGGTGTCAGTCCTTCACGGCCATCCATGACAAAGAGGATGACATCGGCCTCATCTATGGCAAGTTGCGACTGCTCCCGCATCTGTTGCAGGAGACGATCTTCGGTAACCGGTTCAAAACCGCCGGTATCGATAAGGATAAAGGGGACTTCAAACCTTTTTACTGTGCCGTAGTTGCGATCCCGCGTCACTCCAGGCATGTCGTCGACCATCGCCTTGCGGCGGCCGAGCAGACGGTTGAACAGGGTCGATTTGCCGACATTGGGACGACCTACTATGGCAACTATTGGCTTCATTGGTATCCAAACTCCTTTAGATATTGCACCTTCTCACTCCATTCACGACTTACGCGGACAAACAGCTCAAGATAGACCCTGGTAGCAAGGAACCGCTCCATATCCTGGCGTGCCTCGGTCCCGATCCTCTTCAACATAGCACCCCTATGGCCGATAATGATCCCCTTCTGGGAATCACGTTCTACATTGATTGTGGCAGTTATGGCAATAAGGCCGTCAGCACGTTCGGTAAAGCTCTCCACCACTACAGCTACAGCGTGAGGGACCTCCTCATGAGTCAGGCGAAGGACCTTTTCCCGGATATATTCTGCGACTATGAATCGCTCGGGAAGATCAGTCAGGATATCATCAGGGAAATACGCCGGCCCTTCCGGTAGATAGCCGAAAGTAGTGGCAACCAGATGCTCAACCCCATCACCGGTAAGCGCTGATATCGGAACAATCTCCTGAAAAAGTCCGAAAGTGGCATATCCGGCAATCACTTCGAGTAGCTTCGGCGGCGGCATCTGATCGCACTTGTTGATTACCAGTAGTACCGGTTGTTCAATATTGACCAGCTGCTTCATGATATAGTCACGACTGCTGGCAGGTGAAGCTGCTGCTTCCACCAGAAAGAGGACGACGTCAGCCCCTTTTAGTGCGGTCAGGGCACTCTCCAGCATATACCTGTTAAGACGCGACTTGGCCTGATGCAGACCAGGAGTATCGATAAAGACAAGCTGTCCATGCTCCATATTATGGATCCCCTGGATGCTGTTCCTGGTTGTCTGGGGCTTGGCAGAGGTTATGGCCAGCTTTTCGCCGAGTATGGCATTGAGCAGGGTTGACTTCCCCATGTTCGGGCGACCGACGATTGCCACAAATCCGGAACGAAACTTTTTAATTGGCATAATAGCTACCTTCTTCAGGGTATATCAGATCTTTGGCAATGCTGCCGGTTCTGCATAAATTGCCGGCAGCAAGCCTTACTTGATGAAGTGCAAGGGAATTGTCAGCATAGACGTTAATTGCTGGAATATGTAGCAGTTTCTGTAACTGCCTGACATTCCTACTATTTTGACCGACAACAGTGGAGATGCTTGTTGCTGCGCAATTTACCGTCACACTGGCAGCAGCAGGCATTTCATAGGCAAGCTTGCAGAGCAGATCAAAATAGAGCTCTCCTTCAACCAACTGGCGAAATGCAGGGTGATATGGCCCCGCCATGACAACCCCGGCTGCCGAGAGCTCATCGGTAGGCTGGAGACCGACCCGAATGACCGGGACCTGTTGCAGCAAAGCAGCATGGAGCAGTTTTTTGCACAGCCGTACTGCCGAATCGAGATCGAGAGGAGCATAGCTCCCTTGTCGATACATCTCTGCCAACTCAGTCCCGGAGAGCACCAGTGTCGGATAAAGTCTGATAAAGTGAGGCTTGAGAGCCAGGACCCGCTGCATAGACAATATCGACTTCTGTTCCGTGTCACCCGGGAGGCCAAGCATCAATTGTGCACCAACCCGCATCCCGACCATCCTGAGGATGTCAACGGCGTCAACGACATGGGCAGCCGTATGGCCGCGACCGGAAGCCTGCAGGACGTCGTCGCACATTGACTGGATGCCAAGCTCAACAATTGCGACCCCCTTTTCCTGAAGAAATTTCGCAGTCGCGACATCGATCGCATCAGGCCTTGCCGAAACCCGCACCGCACTGATCTTGCCATTTTCAATCTGCTGCTGAAGAGGCTCCAGCAAGGCTTTCTGAAGCGTTAGTGGCAGGCTGGTAAATGAACCGCCAAAAAATGCGACCTCCACAACTTCCCTGCGGCTGGAAGAGCGGTACGAGGCAATGGTGGCATTAATCTCTGCTGCCGACGGCAGTTCGCCCGATTGGCCGGTAATGCTCCGTTGCTCACAATAGACACATTGTTGCGGGCAGCCATGATGAGGGATAAAGAATGGTACTATAAGAGGCTTCATGACTGGCCTGCAGTTGTCAAAGAGGCTATTTTTGCCAGTCCTATTTTTGCTGCGGCCTGCTCGGCTGCTTTCTTGCTGCTGCCGCTCCCTTCTCCGAAAAGAGCAGAACCGATCAAAGCCGTCACGACAAAATGCTGCTGGTGAGACGGACCGGTCACCTCCTTCAGCTCGTAGCGAGGGAGTGTACCGTAACCTGCCTGTGCCTTCTCCTGAAATTCTGTTTTGTAATCCCGCTCACCTGCATCAATCTTCCGCTGTTCGAGCAGCCAACTGATATCACGCGCAACCAGTTTACCTGCCGGATCTGCCCCCCCGTCAAGATAGAGTGCTGCGACAACCGCTTCATAGGTATTGGCAAGGAGTGACCGCTTCTCTCTACCGCCGCTCTTTTCCTCACCACGGCCAAGCCGCAGATAGCGGCCCAGATCAAGCCGCTGGGCAAGTCTTGCCAAAGCAGCTTCTTCAACCAGAGAAGCCCTGATTCGACTCAGTTCTCCTTCCCGGCTGTCAGGATAGAGCTGCATAAGAATGGCGCTGACAAAGAAATCGAGCGCGGCATCACCGAAAAATTCGAGTCGTTCATTATCCTTTGCTGCTTTTGCCGCAGATTCATTGCAATAAGAGCGATGAGTGACGGCTTCCTTGAGCAGTTCCCGATTTTTGAAGCGGTAGTCAAGTGCCAATTCCAATTCGGCATATTGGATATCTTGAGACAGGCTATCTTCCATAATCCCTTCTGTTAAGGCCCGCTTGGGCTGGCATCCTGATTACTCAGTTTAATTGTTGATTATAGCTGATACAGCTCGTTTTATCAAGAGCCATGCCGATTTTGCCCGATTTTAGACTTGATTAATTCTGCGCCCTTCCATATAATTATTATTTTTTGACAGGATTACGCTATGGCCTGCTTTATAACGATTGAAGGTGTTGAAGGGTGCGGTAAAACCACCCAGATACGATTGCTGGCCCAGCAGTTGAGCCAAGCAGGACATATGGTCAGGGTGACACGTGAGCCAGGCGGTTGTCAGATTTCCGACCAGATTCGTGCCATCCTGCTTGATGCTGCGAATCTCCGCATGGAGCCCCTTGCCGAGCTGCTGCTCTACGCAGCGGCCCGCGCCCAACATGTTGCCGAAGTGATTCAACCGGCCCTACTGGCAGGAGAGATAGTCATCTGCGATCGATTCACAGATGCCACAGTTGCATATCAGGGGTATGGCAGGCAGCTCGACCTTACCATCATCGACCAGCTAAACCGCTTGGCTACCCAGCATATCGGTCCTGACCTGACGATACTGATCGACTGTTCTGTAGAGACAGGCCTGGCGCGAGCAATGGCCCGTATCAACGGTTCAACCGGGGCGAGGGAAGAGCGCTTCGAGCTTGAATCACTGCAGTTCCACCAAAGGGTGAGAGAAGGTTATCTGACACTGGCGGAGAAAGAGCCGGGACGTTTTATAGTCGTTGACGGGGCCGCAGGAGTTGACAAGGTCGCAGCAGCCATAAGTAAAGCTGTTATCGACAGATTAGCAAAGGATTGACCGTGGCATTCCGTGATATTATTGGTCATGCCGAATTGATAGCAGTACTGCAGCGCACTTTGACACTCAATAAACTTGCCCATGCTTATATTTTCGAAGGGATAGAGGGTTGTGGCAAGCACAAGACTGCTCTGGCCCTGATAAATGAACTGTTCTGCGTCACCAGGAACAGCTGTGGGGAATGCCCGGCTTGTCGTAAGCTGATAACGCTCCAGCATCCGGATCTGCATCTCATTGAACCTGATGGCGCATTCATCAAAATCGAACAAGTACGACAATTGCAGAAAGAGCTCTCCTACCGCCCCTTTGAAGCTGAGCGAAAAACCTGTATAATCGACCAGGCTGACCGTCTCAATCAGTCCGCCGGAAATGCCCTGTTGAAGACCCTTGAGGAGCCGCCAGGGAATGCACTGATTATCCTGGTGACAGCAAAACCGGGCAGCATGATGCCGACTATTGTCTCGCGCTGCCAGGCACTCCGCTTCCCGGCTCTGCCGCAGAATATTGTCGAAGACTTTCTGCTTGGACAGGGCCACCCCCACGAGGCAGCCAGCATTGCCGCTGCTCTGGCAGGTGGAAGCCTGAAGAAAGCTCTCGATATCTGTACTGAAACTACCCTGAGCGAACGGGCCAGCCTGCTAAGACAGATTGATGCCCTGCGAATGGATGACATTTCACCTTTGCTGCAGCTGGCAGAAAGAGTTGCTGCTGACAAGGACAATATTGTTGAACTGCTTGATCTGCTGACAACCTACCTGCGTGACATATTGTTGCTGCATGGCGGGAGCCAGGACCTTACCAACCAGGACCTTGTCGAGTTGATCGAAGTACGTGCCGTACGTAGCTCTCCGACCGGCATTTTAGCTGCCATAGATCACGTTACAGCAGCAAGACAGGCGCTGGCCAGAAATGTCAACCCGCGGTTGACACTGGAAGTGCTCTTCATGCGTCTGGCATCGACCTGACAGGATGCCGCGCAATTCCTCGTAAAGATGTATCCCCACTGGAGGCAAGAGTGATCAGGATAGTAAAATTACAATTTCATACCGCTGGCAAACTTTACGATTTCAACGCCGAGAACATCGACATGAAAGAGGGTGACCGGGTCATTGTCGAGACCGAAAGGGGGAAGAGCATCGCCACTGTGGTTATCAGCCCGCGCGAACTCCCTGAAACGGTCCACCCCCCGGAAGGGCTGAAAAGTGTACTGCGTAAAGCGCATTCAGACGATATCGAAGCAGCGGCAAGGCAGGCAGCCAGAGAGAAAGAGGCATATTCCTTCTGCCTGAACAAGATCAAAGAGCGTAGCATGGATATGAAACTGGTCAGGGTCGAATATCTCTTTGACGGCAGCAAGGCCATCTTTTATTTCACCGCTGACGGAAGAGTCGATTTCCGTGAACTGGTGAAAGATCTGGCCCACGCATTCCATACCCGTATCGAGATGCGGCAGATAGGTGTACGGGATGAAGCAAAAATGGTGGGTGGGATCGGTATTTGTGGTCGGGAACTCTGCTGCTCATCTTTTCTGCGCGAATTTGAACCGGTTTCAGTGAAGATGGCCAAGGAGCAAAGTCTCGCCCTGAATCCCACCAAGATATCGGGTCAGTGCGGCAGGCTGCTCTGCTGCCTCGGATACGAATTCGAAACTTACTGTTCCCTGCGCAAATGTCTACCCAAGTGCGGCAAAAGAATCCAGCACGGATCTGTCGAAGGGGAAGTGGTCAAACTGAATATTCTTGACGGCACTGTAACAATTAAAACCGATGACGATCGGGAAGTGGTCCTCAAAGGTAATGAAATCAAGCCGGAACAGATATCTGACCGGCCGAAAAAGAATCAGAAGGATGTCATCAAGGTGAAAAACAACGATACAATAAAAGATGGTCGAGAGAACTCGTCCCAGCAGCAAGGACGCGAGCGGCGCCGTGATTCACGCGAGCGGGAGAAAAAGGAGAAGCAATGAGCCTTAGATATTATCTCACTACACCGATTTACTATGTGAATGACGTCCCCCATATCGGCCATGCCTATACAACGCTGGCAGCCGACGTGCTTGCTCGCTACAAGCGCATCATGGGTTATGAAGTGTTTTTTCTCACCGGTACCGACGAACATGGGCAGAAAGTCGAGAAGGCTGCCAATGCAGCCGGAGAAACTCCGCTGGAACTGGCTGACAGGGTCGTCAAACGCTTTCAGGCACTCTGGGAAAAGCTCGACATTGCTCCCAGCGACTTCATCCGTACCAGCCAGGAGCGGCACAAACAGGGGGTCGCCCATCTCTTCGAGCAGGCAATGGCTAACGGTGACATCTATCTGGGCGAATATGAAGACTGGTATTGCACCCCATGCGAGACCTTCTGGACCGAAACGCAGCTTATCGATTACAAATGCCCGGACTGTAATCGCCCAACCGAAAAGTTGAAGGAAGAGTCATACTTCTTCAAGATGAGCAAATATCAGCAACCTCTGCTCGATCATATCGAGGCCAACCCAGACTTCATTCAGCCTAAATCGCGACGCAACGAAATCCTTGCCTTTGTCAGAGATGGGCTGCGTGACCTTTCCGTCTCGCGTACTTCATTTCGATGGGGGATACCGGTTCCAGGCAATGAGCGCCATGTCATCTATGTCTGGTTTGATGCTCTGGCCAATTACATCACAGCCCTCGGCTATCCAGACAAATCCGGCAATTTCGGTTCATTCTGGCCGGTGGATGTGCATCTGATCGGAAAAGACATACTTCGCTTCCATTCGGTATACTGGCCGACCTTTCTTATGTCAGCCGGATTACCGCTGCCAAAGAAGGTCTTTGCCCATGGCTGGTGGACCGTGGAAGGGCAGAAGATGAGCAAAAGCATGCAGAATGTGGTTGAACCAAACATGCTGATCGATCGCTACGGCGTCGACGCGGTCCGCTATTTTCTGCTCCGGGAGGTCCCTTTCGGCCTGGATGGCGATTTTTCCCACGCCGCCCTGGTGCACCGCATCAATTCTGATCTGGCAAATGACCTGGGCAACCTGCTCAATCGCACAACAGCCATGGCAAACAAGTATTTCGGCGGCATAGTTGCGCAACCAGGGGAACTGCATGAGCTGGATCAAATCTATCGGGACAAGACACTGACAATGATCAGCCAGATTGAGACCTGCATGGCCGATCTCGCCTTCAGCAAGGCTTTGCAGTCACTTTGGGAGGTGATCAGCGCCGGGAACAAGTATATCGATGAAACTGCGCCATGGGGACTGGCCAAGGACCCGTCTCAACATGAACGACTGGCTACGGTTATCTATTGTCTGCTGGAATCACAGCGACTGGTATATATCCTGCTTTCGGCATTCATGCCACGGACAGCGGCGAAGGGGCTGGAGTATCTTGGCTGGGACAAACCTGCTGCAGCTTCCGGCTTGCAATGGGGGCAACTAGCTGCTGGCATCAAGATAACCAAGTCAGAACCGCTATTCCCCAGAATAGAGACTAGAGCCGAGTAATATATCAGTGCCCGGCAACCGGTTTCAACTCAGCAGAACCGAAAAGAAAAAAGAGCCTGAACATGCAATACTTGTAAAATTCGCTGAAGAAGAGGCGAAAACTCCCGGCATGTCTCCACCAAGCTTCTTTCAGGTTTATGCTGTCAACAGGATGCGCATAGATGGCGATATCTTTCGGTAGAACCCCCTGAAATATCAGGGTTGCCCTTTTCATGTGATAGCGGGAAGTGATCAGTTTGATTGAACTGACCTTGCGGTGCTGGAGTAAATCCCGCGTATAAATAGCATTTTCCAGTGTGTTGCGGGAAACTTTTTCCAGGACAATCCCCTCTTCGCTTTCTCCTCCATCCTTGACAAGATCACCTTTTCGTACCTGTTGTCCCACCCCGATGAGCAGTAGACAACGTCCCTGACCGGCACGATAGAGCCTTATCCCTTCTTCAATCCGCCCCTTGCCACCGGCAAGCACAACTATGGCATCTGTTTTTATATCCCGTTGTCTGACCGAATATGTTTTATATACAAAATCGACAAACAAAACGGCCACCACCAAGATGGCAATCAATAGTAAAGAGAACAACCCTTTGAGAATAGCCATGCATCAACCTTTTGTCATTCAGGCATGAGTTGTCCAAAACAGTGCTGCAGCAATAGCTGCAAAATAATTAATAGAAACATGCCCAAGAATTTTCTTGAAATTGTTTTACTGCCGTGTTATATAAAAAAACTTCAGTCCATCGGCAAGGGGAAAATGTCATGTCCAAAATATGTGAAGTCTGCGGCAAAGGTCCCAGTTTCGGTAATAATGTCAGTCACGCCAACAACAAAACCCGGCGGGTCTGGTATCCAAACCTGCAAAAGGTAAAGACCATTAATAACGGTACCGTTCGAAGCATCAAGGTATGCACCCGCTGCATACGTTCCGGTCATATAACCAAAGCAATATAAATCAGTGTAGCAGCAAGTTTTTCAAGGGACTACAAAATAACCTGTCACCCAGAACAAGCCGCAACTAGAATTCCTAAAAGTTGCGGCTTTATATTTTCTGCCTGCCAATAAAGAACAAAACTCAAATCCCGGAATAGACAGAGCTGATATTCCCAACCTTATCCTATCGCGACTCAACGAGCCAGCGCGACAACTTCGATCTCCACCATCGCACCTTTCGGCAGCCCCTTAACCTCAAGGGTAGCTCTGGCTGGTGGTTTATCCGGGAAGCAGCCTCCATATACCTGATTGACCACCGCAAAATTCGCCAGGTCAGTCAGATAGATCGTGCTTTTTACTACATCGCCAAAGTCCAGTCCAGCAGCACCAAGCACTGCACCGATATTCCTCATCACCTGCTCGGTCTGCACCCTTATATCTGCTTGAACAAGTTCACCGGTCGCCGGATCAAGAGGGATCTGGCCTGACAGGAAAACCAGGCCGCCAGCTTTGACCCCTTGCGAATAAGGGCCTATGGCCTGTGGGGCCTGAGCTGTGACAATTATCTCTTTAGCCATCAATCCCTCCAGATTTTAGCACAAGGCAGCAAACTATACCCGATTGTTCTGCGTCATCACTCCTCAATTTTTCAACCGATCCACCTTAATTACCCCCTTTACCTTGAGGATATTGTTCATCACCAGATGCAGATGGGCAAGATCCGTCACCTCAACTTCAAAAATATTGATACCCCGCTTGTCTACCGTGCTCTGCACCGAAGCGCTGGTGATATTGGCCTCGCAGTTGGTTATGGTCTGGGTGATATTCGCCAGAATCCCTTTCTGATCATGGCAAGAGACCCTTATCTTGACCGGCAGTGCCGCCTTGCGGTCACGATTCCAGGCAATGTCGATACGCCGTTCCGGATCGCTCTCCAGAGCCAGTTGACAGTCGGCGGTATGTACCGTCACCCCTCTGCCGCGGGTTATGAACCCGACGATATCATCTCCCGGAACCGGATTGCAGCATTTGCCAAACCGGACCATAACATCATCCACTCCACTGATCTGGATGGCACTCGTGGAACGACGGGTCAGCTTTTCAATCGCTTTGCCAATCCGCGATTCCTTACGCTCCTGGTGCTCTTCGAGTTTCTCGGCAGGCAAAAGTTTACCGATCAACTGGTTACTGGAAAGCTTGCCGTAGCCGACTGCAGCCATCAGGTCATCTTCGCCGACAAAGCCAAACTCAACGGCAATCCTTTTGATTTCGCCACTTTTCAGAAGTTTGCCATAATTTAGTGAATACCGGCGGAAATCCTTGTCGACTATCTCCCGCCCAAGGGAGATACTACGTTTTCTCTCTTCTGTCTTGATCCAAGCCCGGATTTTGTTACGCGCCCTGGAACTCTTCACCATCTTTAGCCAATCCTTGCTCGGCGTATGATGGGGCGAAGTCACAACCTCTACAATATCCCCGGTGCGCAGTTCATGCTTGAGTGGGACCAGTTTGCCGTTCACCTTTGCCCCGACGCAGCGATGACCTACATCGGTATGAACACTGTAGGCGAAATCTATCGGCGTTGAGCCCTTGGGGAACCCTTTCACATCTCCCTTGGGCGTAAAGACGTAGACTTCTTCAGGGAAGAGCTCTACCTTTACCGTATCCATGAACTCCCGGGAATCCTGTAATTCCTGTTGCCATTCCAGAAGTTGCCGCAGCCATGCAAAACGTTTGACATCCTTTTCGTCGTATCCTTTACCCTCCTTGTATTTCCAGTGGGCAGCAATCCCTGCCTCGGCGACCCGGTGCATCTCACTGGTCCGGATCTGCACCTCCATCCGCTCAGCAAAAGGTCCTATGACCGTCGTATGAAGCGACTGGTACATGTTCCCTTTGGGCATGGCGATATAATCCTTGAAACGCCCCGGGACTGGCTTCCAGGTGGAGTGAATGATGCCTAGGACTTCATAGCATTCACGAATGTCCTCCACCTGTATCCTGATTGCGATCAGATCATAGATCTGATCGATATCGACATTGCGATTCTCCATCTTCTTGTAGATGGAATAGAGATGCTTGCTGCGACCGGAAACATCCCCTTTGATGCCATGCTCTGTCAACTTGTTATTGATTATCTCCTTGACCTGATCGACATCGGTCTCCCGCTCCTTTTTCTTCTTCGTCACCTTGGATGCCAGATCGTAGTAAATCTGCGGATCGATATAACGGAAGGAAAGATCCTCAAGTTCGCTCTTTACCCATGAGATACCGAGCCGGTTAGCTATCGGAGCATAAATATCGAGAGTCTCCTTGGCAATGCTGCGTTGTTTCGCCTCCGGCTGATACTGGAGGGTCCGCATGTTATGCAGCCGGTCAGCAAGCTTGACGAGTATAACTCTGATATCGTTGGCCATTGCCAGCAGCATTTTGCGGAAATTCTCCGCCTGGCTCTCTTCCTTGGTTTTGAAATGGATTTTACTGATCTTGGTAACACCATCGACCAGATTCGCAATCTCGACTCCGAAGATGCTCTCCAACTCATTCTGAGTTGTCAATGTATCCTCAACCGTGTCGTGCAATAGTCCGGTCACTACCGTTGCAACATCCAGTTTGAGATCAGCAAGAATTGCCGTGACCTCCATGGGATGGACAAGATAGGGCTCGCCAGACAAGCGGGTCTGCCCTTGATGCACCTTGGCGCAGAAGACATAGGCTTTTCTGAGCATATCCAGGTCAGCAGCAGGATTGTAAGAGCTCACCTTGTCAAGTATGTCGTTCAGTCTTATCATTATGAGCAATCATCCATCACGTAACACTCAATCTTCCTGTCAAAATCATATGCATCTGCAAGACGACATTGATACTGCTTTGCTTGCTTGGACAAATTCATGCAGGTGGAGAGTTGCTGAGTCTTAAAATCAGATAAGGTATAACAGAGCAACCCGGTCTTTGCATAAGGACAGAGGGACAGAGGATAAAAAAAGGGCGGAAGCACCTGTTTCCACCCTGAAGTAACATTTTGAATTAACGGCTTTTGCGGGCAATCACATCATATCTGATCTTTCCGGCAGCAATTTCTCGCAGGGAAATCACCACGTTCTTGTTCCCCGGGCGATTCTCTATAAGCGGCCTGGCACCCTTATACAACTGTTTGACACGCTTAGCCGCCAACATGACCAACAGGAACCGGTTATCAACCTTTTCCAGACAATCTTCAACAGTTACTCTCGCCATACCTGCTCCTTTCAGATTAACAGACGTTGCCGGGATCCAGATAGCCTGTGCTCTTCAGAGAATGAACTTTTCGGCAACTGTCGCCAGCACCCGCTCTGTCCTGCACTCCTCGGCAAGCATGATCCCCCGCAACTCCTCCAACGCCTCGCTAAATATATCATTTATGATAATATAATCGTACCAGCGTGATTCCTTTATCTCCCCGGCTGCATTCTCCACTCGCCGCTCTATCACTTCGATACTGTCAGCATTGCGGGAGGTAAGCCTGCGCCTCAACTCACTGAAGCTTGGCGGCAGGATAAAGATAAACACCCCCCCCTGGTAACGTTCCTTGAGCTGACGTGCGCCCTGACAATCGATGTCAAGAATTACATCAACACCATCCCTGCGATACTCTTCAAGTGTTTTGATGGCAGTTCCGTACAGATTGCCGTGCACTTCCGCCCACTCGGCAAATTCTCCGGCATCCACCATCCGACGGAATTCTGTTGCTGTAATAAATAAATAGTCGCGGCCATGAACCTCACCAGTCCTGGCCGGACGGGTAGTATAACTTACAGAATGCCGCAAGTTCCGTGAAAAGTCAATGACTTCCTTGCAGAGTGTAGTCTTGCCGGCGCCGGATGGCGCAGAAATAATATAGAGGATCCCATCCCGTTTCATAGTTGCTTCCCCTTATCGCAGAGGGTTATAAAACCTGGTTTCTCTAATATCATTCAACATTCTGCACCTGTTCTCTGATTTTTTCAAGTTCCGCCTTCAGTCCTACCACATAAGAGGCTATTTCGGCATCATTTGCTTTTGCACCGATGGTATTAACCTCTCGGTTCATCTCCTGGAGTAGAAAATCGAGTTTTCTGCCGACCGGTTCAGCCAGCTGCAGAGCATTGTCAAACTGCTGCAAGTGACTGCCAAAACGGACCAACTCCTCAGATATATCACTACGATCAGCCAGGACAGCAATCTCCTGGGCCAGCCTAGCCTGGTCAAGCGGGGTCTCTCCAAGCAACTGGGCCAAACGTTCCTGTAACCTGCCAGCACTAGCCAGCACCGCCTCTGGCGCACGAACTGACACTTTGTCTAGCAGTAGCGCAAGGGTCTTGCGCCGGGCCAGCAGATCAGCTACCAGTGCTTCCCCTTCAAGGCTGCGCATCTTTTCCAGATTGTCTACCGCGCTGCGCACTACTGCAAAAAGTTCTGCCTGCAGGGTGTCTGCTTCTTCACTGCTGTTATCAGCAGATACAAGCACCCCCTTCTGGGCAGAGATGAGCGAAAGTGAAACTTCATCATTAAGGCCAAGGGACTCCTTTATTGCTGTAAAAGCATCATAATAGGACATTGCCAGAGGTATGTTGATTGCTGTCCGACCGGCCACACCTGTAGGCTCCTCCCATTGGATGTAGACTTCTATCTTGCCACGTTTCAGACGCTCAGCAACAGCCTTGCGCACCATATTTTCAAACTGGATGAAAACCCGCGGTAGCTTGACCGAGACCTCACCGTAACGATGATTTACCGACCTGATCTCCACAACGATCCTGCCCTTTTCTTTTACAACATCGGCTTTGCCGTAACCGGTCATGCTATTTATCATCACATCTCCTAATATCGGTAAGTTACATCCACTTTGAATATCTGATTGGTTTGCTGCAGATCACTGACTAGGTTAAAATTGTTTATCCGCTCCCAGCCATACATTATATTCATATTTACATCTCCGAATAAAGGAAGAGCCCAGAATAAACGTCCAGCATTTTTTTCTTCAGCCTGTTGATTAGCAATCCTTCCTTCCAGCCCACGATTAGTATGTATGTAATCCAATGACACGGAATTTCTGGTCGAGAAGTAATGAGTATATCGTACAAATATATCTTGGGTCGCACCACCCTGAGAATGCCCGATAGTCATACCTTGATACGTATAACCATTGGGAAATTTATAGTCTGTGTATAGCACCGGGTGTCCCCAGAAATATTCAATTCGCAACTCGTCTTTACCACTAGGAGTAAGGAATGGCACAAAAATTCCTGCCACATAACTTTCAAGAAAAGGCCAAAAAAGTGCTACGTCCTCGCCTGCATATTCAGCATATATTTCCGTGTTTTTCAGCCATGGGATACGGATACGAAAATCAAATCCAGCAATACTGTTACTATTATCATTGAACCCGCCGCCAAAAATAGAATCCTGTAAAGAGCTGCTACCTGAAAACCCAGGCCCCCCAGCCTGACGGACAAAGTTACCTCCAATCTCAATCCATTTAGAGGGCTTTATTGCAAGCTTAATCCCGACAAAATAAGGCTGACGAAGTGTTTCTCCCGAACCAGTCTCATCAAAACGTGATAATATGATTGCATACTTGACATCACCAATATATCGTTTCAACCAATTGATATCAATAGGCTCCGGACTCGAAATTTTAAATAAATCAAAATTCTTTCCATTATTGGTTAGTGTAACAGCCCCACGCGATCCTGGCCCAAACCAAAGAGCATCACGACCGAATTCGAATTCAAGACCACCTCCTCCTACCTTCCCATAACCTTTTTGCAATTGCAACTGACAATCCTGCATATCCGCACTTGAATCTGATCTGCATATAACTAATGGTTCAACACTCAGCACTGCGAAATCATCGAGATAAGTTTCCATATCCCAGCGTAATTCCATATTATGCCCTAGATGATAAATAACTCCTTCGTTATTTTCTAATAATGGTGTCCCTTCAGTTCCTGTTTCCCTGACAATACCTCCACGCGCTGGCCTAAGGTCTCGTCCAATAAAACCGAACACATGTCCACCACCACGGTCATATACATCCCGATTAAAATCCCTGGGGACAGCATCTGTATAGACATATCTTAAACGAGCGGCTGCAATTGGGTTGAAATCAATAAGAGGGACCTTGCCAGGTTTCTTCTTTAAACCAAACTCACGCTGGACAAAGCTCTTTAAGTGCCTGATAATCTGAATAGCCAGGATTGGTGCGTTATCGATTTTGCTTAGATTATCTTCCGCCTCTATGATTAATCTTGCTACTTCTGCTTTAGAATAGGGTCGCAATCCTTTAATTTCAGAGTTGATAAGACCGAACCCGCTAAGTTTATCAAGGTATTGGTAAACAGGACTTTCAAGAGGGATATTAGCAGAAGAGATTGCCCAAGAACTTGGCAAATATATTCCTAACATTATCCATGTGAATATGATTGATGTTAGAGTATATTGTTTTGATCTGATTAAATTTATTTTGTACCAAGAAAACATCATTTGCAGACAATATCCCAGTCAAACTTTAACTGCATCTTCCCCAGATAATTACAAAATATGTTTGGAATTACAAAGAAAAAATCGTGGTAAATATCAATGGCATATTACTTTGTGACGAAAAAATCAAGATAACTTCGTCGAGGTGGATATTGATAATACTTTTCTTGAAATAACTCGTCCACCTGTCGGCGCAAAAAGATCGGGTCGAACACGCTGGAATCCTGCTGGAGGTGGACCGCTGAATTTATATGTAGGAGTAAATTCCGGGACTAAATATACTAGACTGTCCATCAATCCCTCAATGTCTGTCTTTTTTGCTTTGATCAGCATCTCATCCAAAACCGATGCAACTGTATCCAACTCTGAAACAACAGCAGCTGCAATTTTAATCTTCTCATGACTGGTTGGCATAACTCCTTCACCATCAATAAGTAGTTCTTCAAACAGCTTTTCACCTGGGCGTAACCCGGTAAAAACAATGTCAATATCTTCATATGGGACAAATCCGGAAAGCCTTATTAGTTCTTCTGCTAAATCGACTATTTTAACTGGTTCTCCCATATCAAGGACAAATATCTCGCCCCCTTTGCCAATACATCCTGCCTGCAGTACCAACTGTACAGCTTCAGGTATAGTCATAAAATAACGCATAATTTGTGGATCAGTAACTTTCACCGGCCCACCGTTCTTAATCTGTTCCTTGAATATGGGGATTACACTCCCATTACTCCCTAACACATTGCCAAATCTAACTGTAGTAAAATTTGTCAAACTCTTACGTGCAAGCGCTTGCACATAAATCTCTGCAGCCCGCTTTGTAGCTCCCATTATATTTGTTGGATTAACTGCCTTGTCTGTGGAAATCATAACAAAATTTCTGACGCCACAGCGGTGAGCAGTATCTGCCAAGTTTCTAGTACCACCAATATTATTGGTTACAGCCTCTGATGGATTATATTCCATCATAGGAACATGTTTGTATGCTGCCGCATGGAAAACAACCTCTGGGCGAAACTCATCAAATAGCATTCCAACCCGTTGCAAATCCCTAATATCACCTATTACAGGTATTATTGGCAGTTCAGACGTCATTTCATGCAACTCATTTTCAAGGAAAAAAAGTGGCGTTTCAGCACAATCGAGCAGAATGATTTTAGCAGGATTAAATTTAATCACCTGACGGCAAATCTCGCTCCCAATACTCCCTGCAGCACCAGTAATCAAAATTCTTTTACCAGTGAGATAGCTGCTTATACTTTTTTCGTCCAGAACAACTGCATCCCGACCCAGCAGGTCCTCAATGTCTACATTTTTTATTTGCGAAACCGATATCTTGCCGTCAATAAAATCACTTATCCCCGGCACTGTCTTGACACTTACCTTGGCCTTTTCACAACAACCAACTATGCGACGCATCATTTTCCCTCGAGCAGACGGGATGGCGATTATAATTTCTTCAATCCGGTGTTTTCTAACGATTGCGCGCAAATGATTAATATCGCCCAGGACCGGGACCCTATGCAGAAGCATTCCATGCTTCTCACGGTCATCGTCGACAAAACCTACCACACAATATTCACTTGAACGCTGTTTGCGCATCTCTTTGAGTAGGAGACTTCCTGCTTCACCAGCACCAATTATAAGTGTGCGCCGTCCCTTACCACTTCTCGGGATGCTATGACTTTCCCTGTATATTCTCCATAGTAGTCGGCTCGATGAAACCGTAAAAAACAAGAGAAACCAATCAAGAACAAAGATAGATCTTGGAAATGAATTAAAGTACCGCACATACATAATCGTAAAGACTGCTAAAACCGATGAAATGGTAATAACTTTGAATATTTCAATCGCATCTTGAAGAGATGCATAGCGCCATAAATTTCGGTAAAGACCTGAGATCAGAAAAACTAATGGTTTTATTGTCAATACGACCCATAGCCCACGTACAAACATCTCCCATTCATTGGCTGGGATCTGAAAATCAAAGCGCAGCATGTAGGCAAAAATATAGGCTGCGCCAATTAGTCCTATATCGACAACAAAAACAAGGAGACGTTTTTTGCTGAACATTATTCCTCCAAGCAGATAATCCGCCTCATCTAAATTACTTAATTAATGCACTAAATGTAGCAAATATTATTTTAATATCAAGCCAAAACGATCTTTCTGCTACATATCGTTGATAATAAGCAAGCTTAACTGGTAATATTTTTTCAATATAAGCTTTTTCAGGGTCATCTGTCTGTCCAAGAATTTCATTCTCATCTCTGAAGTGAATAGAGGCAAGATCTGTAATCCCTGGAGGAACAGAAAATATCACTTTACGCGAATCTTCAGGATAAAAAGCAACATAACGCGGCACTTCAGGTCGTGGACCGACAAGACTCATCTCACCCAAAACGACATTAACTAATTGCGGCAGTTCATCTAGCTTATATTTCCTCAATATTTCCCCAGACTTGGTTACTCGACGGTCATTACCAACTGTCAACTGAGTTCCGATAGATTCGGCGTCAAGACACATAGTTCTGAATTTTAGTATGTTGAACTCTTTCTCAAAACGTCCGACCCTAGATTGCCTGAAAAAAACCGGGCCAGGAGAATCAATTACTATCCATAAAGCGACTATTAAAAAAGCTGGAGACAGAATAATAATCCCAACTGATGAAGCAATCAGATCAAAAATCCGTTTAACTAACATTTAAAATCTCATTTACAGCAACAACCACTCGCTCCTGGTCATGAGCAGTCATTTTTGTATAAAGTGGCAAACTAACAACTTTTTCAAATACATCTAACGAATCAGGAAAGTCTTCCGGTTTAAGACCGTATTTATTTCGCCAATAGGGCTGGAGGTGGAGGGGTATAAAATGTACACTGCAGCCAATCCCCATTTCAGACATTAATTCGATGAAACGGTCACGAGAAACTGGAGAGCTCTTTGAAATTCGAATAACATATAAGTGCCATGCATGGGTATCTGTCGCTGGCGCTTTCGGAGGAAGGTTTAAAGGTAGATCCCTGAATGCTTCATCATATATTGCGGCCATTTCAGCCCGGCGTTTCTGAAACAGCCAAGCTTTTTTTAACTGGTGGATACCCAATGACGCCGAAATATCCGTCATGTTGTATTTACAGCCTGGTGCTACGACTTCATAGCTCCATGCCGGTGTCGATGATCTATAACGGTCAAAAGCATCTCTGTTAATGCCGTGCAAGCGCATTACCCGACAACGTTTAGCTATATCTGGATTGCGCGTAACAACCATTCCGCCTTCACCAGTAGTAATTGTCTTGGTAGCATAAAAGCTGTATACAGTTGCGTCACTTTCCAATGTGCCAATCATTTTACCGTTACACGTTGAAGGTAAAGCGTGAGCTGCGTCTTCAACAACTCTCAGATTGTATTTACGAGCAATTGCAAGAATTGGCTCCATATCACAAGCTAAACCTGCAAAATGGACAGGGATAATAGCCTTTGTTTTTTGAGTAATTGCTGCTTCTATCTTGGACGGATCAATATTGAATGTGGTTGGATCTATATCGACAAAAACAGGGTTCGCATCCAGATAACGAACAACTTCTGCAGTAGCGGTAAATGTATATGGAGTAGTGATTACTTCATCTCCAGGGCCGATACCAACTGCCTCCAGTGCCAGATGCAGACCAGCGGTAGCAGAGTTGACTGCTATAGCTTCTACGTCGATGCCTAGAAATTCTATGAATTCATCCTCAAAACGCTTGGTTTTAGGACCAGTCGTAAGCCAGCCGGATCTGAGAGAATCAAGAACTTCGTTGATTTCCTCTTCACCGATATCAGGCAAAGCAAAAGGGAGAAAAGCTGACATATAGAATCCTGTTAACTAGGTTTCCTTATCCAACACAAAACGTGAGTGCGAAGAAAAGGGAAAATATTAAATACAGAGTAGAGGCTCGGATGAATTTTTGTAACTAGTCTGCTAATTGGAGGTGCCAGAGTAATACGCCATACAGTAATTTCGCCATACGGAAAAAGAGACTTTACTCTGCTTACTGGCACCCCCTTAACATCTGAATTTTTAGGGTTATTAACGATAAAGTCATACCAGAGCACACCACCACCAGGCTTTACCAGTGACCACATTCTGTCAGCTAATTTTTGCTGGAAATAGCTGTCAAGTATTGAAGAAAATACCGTAGACTGATATACAACCTCAAATGAACTATCTGCTAATTTTAATTCACATGCGTCGCCAGCTAATATTTCAGTAGCAATCGGCAGATTATTGATAGCTTTAGCCACACGCTCTTCGAGCAGCTCATTACCTACCAGATTTTCTGGCTTGAAGCCAAAACGAATAAATTCAAGGAGATTCGCGCCCTCTCCACAACCAACTTCTAGCAGCCTAATATTACTTATTTGATAATTATATATAGTTTTTATCCAATGAGCAAGTACACGCTCTTTCTCCTGAGTACTCATATATACTGAAGGATTAGATAAATCGTACAAAGTGCTGCATGATTGTTTGCGGCGCAGGTATCGCTCTGTTATGCGTTCAAGCTCTGTCAATAAATTATCCTCATCTATTCCATTCAAATACAATTATTGATAATACAAGACCTATCAAAAGAATGATTGCTTCTTAATTCAAAATCAAATAGGTCAATATTTTTAATCAAACATAAATCAAGAGACAGTTCTGCGTTGAGCCACTATATAATCTATAAAATCGAGCAGGTTGGCAGCTGATTTCGACCTGGAAAAGTGTTCCTCGACAAATTTTCTCCCTTTTCTCCCATACTCCTGCTGTAGCATTGTGTCGCTTTTTATACTGCGTAAAGCATCAACAATAGCCTGTGAATCTTCTGGCTTAACAGCAATCCCACAAGCTGCGTCTGACATAAGTGCTCCTGATTCACCGATATCAGTTGCAATAACAGGAAGTTCACATGCCATATAAGAGAACATCTTTACCGGTCTTACACCAGTTGTAAAGTCTGCATTCTTCAAGGTACTAATACCAACATGGCTTAGATTTAGATAATCAACAAGCCTTTCCTGAGGTTGCGCAACAATGAATATTACGTTGTCCAGATGCCTTTCTGTGACAAGCAGCTTAATTCTTTCACGTTCGCTACCTTCCCCAATAAAAAGAAACCTGTATTCATCACCAGCATTTTGCAAGATTTCTGCTGCATCAATGATTACATCCAGCCCATGCTGAAACCCCATGGTACCTGCATAAGTAACAACAAACTTGTCCTGTAAACCAAGGTGTTGTAGCAATGATTCATCAGGTGATTTTCTTTTATATAGTTCTGTGTCAACCCCATTAGGGAGAAGACGGACTCGTGATGCATGTTGATATTTTAAGGCATGATCATGCACTTTATCGGTGACCGACACAATACCATCACATTTACTAAGAACAAATTTCTCTATACTGCGGGCTATGTTAAGCTGCCAACCCTCTTTGAGAAACCCAAAATTCAGCGCTGCATCAACCCACATATCTGACATGTGATTGACAACCGGTATGCCTTTCAATCTGCCAAGCAGATTTGCCGTGATGCCCGAGAACAACGGAGGGTTTTCTACCAGAATGACATCCGGCCGAGCAAGCATCATCCCAGTGAGGAAAGAAGACATCATGAATGATAAAAACCACTTCAGCCTGGCGACCCCAGTTCTACGCTCATCTTCCCAAAACCATGACCTAACTATGTCTATGCCATGATATTGTTCCCTCTGAAAGATACAATTTCGATAACCCTCGCAGACTACGCCATTTGGATAGTTGGGAGATACTGTCAAAACGGTAACCTTATGCCCAAGGCGATTAAAAAAGTTCGCATAATAGTCCAATCGGGCTTGAGCAGCTCCAATTTCTGGGGGGAAATACTGCGTCAACAGGAGGATATGCATTTATGCATCGCTTCGCACACGTAATCAATTTGTGCATGAGTTATTTCAGCATCCATAGGGAGGCTTAAAATCTGTTCACTCGCCTTTTCTGATACCGGGAAAGCTCCCACAGAGTAATTCAAATATTGATAGGCAGGCTGCAAATGGAGAGGAATCGGGTAGTGGATGCCAGTGGCTATTCCGGCTTCGCTCAGTTTGACCTGCAATTTATCACGATTATTGACCCTGACAACATAAAGATGAAAAACATGCCTGACTTTATCGTTGCTTACCGGCAGGGTTAAAGCCGTGAGCTGTTGTAATTTTTCCTTATAATATGCGGCATTGATTATCCGTTGTTCTGTCCATCCTTCCAGATATTTGAGCTTCACACTAAGAACCGCTGCATGAATCGTATCGAGTCGGCTATTTACTCCCTCAACATCATGTTCATATTTCTTCAGTCGACCATGATTTCTCAACATGGATATTTTACTTGCAAGTTCCGCATCATTGGTGACTACAGCACCCGCATCACCGTATGCGCCAAGATTTTTACCTGGATAAAAACTAAAACAGGCAACATCCCCTAAAGAGCCGACCCTTTTTCCGGCAAATTCAGCACCATGTGCCTGAGCAGCATCCTCTATAACTTTTAATTCGTATTTGGCAGCGATCTGATTTATTGCTTCCATATCACACGGTTGCCCATAAAGATGAACTGCTATTATCGCCTTGATAGGAATATTTCTCGCACGTAAATTCTTGACTTTTGTTTCCAATAAATTCACATCTATCAGTAGAGTTGCCGGGTCGACATCGACAAATTCAACCTTCCCGCCGACCAATGTCACGGCCTCAGTAGTAGCTATAAAGGTATTGGGAGCTGTTATAACCCGATCATCTGCTGACACCCCAAGCGCTCTGAGCGCGAGCATCAATGCATCAGTGCCATTTCCTACGCCGCTGCAATATTTTGCCTTGCAAAATGATGCAAATTCTTCTTCGAACTGACCAACCTCTGGCCCCATGATAAAATTAGCCGAATCCAGGACATTATTAATAGCCAGTTGAATTTCCGGCTTTATTTTTTCGTATTGCGCCTTGAGATTCATGAAAGGTATTTTCTGCATGCTAATTCCTCTCTCCTGCGAAATAGTCTAAAGAAATATAATCAAGATTCATCTGATCTTACGTGCAGGATTACCAGCATAAATCCCTGGGTGCAAAATATCTTTCGTCACCACAGAACCAGCACCTATTACTACATTATCAACAATTTTTACAGGGAGTATCGTTGCATTCGTCCCTATGGAAACGTTATTCCCTATAAGAGTAGCTTTCCATAAAGTTTTATCACCCCTGGCAGGCCCACCTTTAGCAAATATATCATTGATGAACATAGCCCCATGCGAAATGAAACAATCATCCCCAATAGTGACTAGTTCGCATATAAATGCATGGGATTGGATTTTACACCTATCCCCAATGGAAACGTCCTTTTGAATTTCAACAAAAGGGCCAATAAAACAGTCATTCCCGATGCTACAACCATACATATTAACTGGGTTGACAATTGTTACGTTATCCCCAAACTTTACGTCGACAACAGCAACGCTCTTTATATTAGGCATAAATATCCCCCAGTCATTGAAAGTTCTTACTACTATCTACCAAGGCGGCATTTCTGTGGTGTAAACCGCAAAAACACTTCTTTGCCTGTCTCTATCGACTCATATATTGCCATTATTAACTCCAGCGATTTCCGCCCCTCAAGTCCATCAACTAATGCCTTTTTATCATGACGGATACAATCAACCACATGCCTGAGATACTCTACATGTCCAAAACCATATACATCGGGGGGATTTTGTCGATAAGTTGCGACAACATCAGCATCCTCAGGGCGAGTATCTCTGAAATTCCATATCTTCATTTCATTGACTGCAAACCCGGAAATCTCAACTGTCCCCTTCTCGCCAAGTATACTTACGGACCCTTCGAGATCCTTAGGTCTCACTGCTGTGGTAGCCTCAATTACTCCCAGTGCCCCGTTTTTGAATTTAAGTATCGCAACACCAGTATCTTCTGTTTCAATATCTACCAGCTGTGTTGCCGACTTGGCAAAAACAGATTCGACTTCCCCCATCATCCATTCTAATAGATCAACGTGATGGCTCGCCTGATTGGTAAAAACTCCGCCGTCATATTTCCATGTGCCCCGCCAAGCATCCTGGTCATAATAATTTTGCTCTCTGCACCAGCGAACTCTGACTGTACCCATGACAAGTTTACCGAAACGACCATCCTCAAGAGCAGAGCGCAGTTTCTGTACAGGATAGTTATAGCGATTCTGTTTTACTACGAACAATTTGATACCTGCCTTGTCGCAGGCCTGTATCATGTCGTCAGCATCATCAATAGTTAATGCCATCGGTTTTTCCACGACGATATGTTTGCCAAAACTGGCAAGTTCTATCGTATGTTCAGCATGATAACCGCTTGGGGTTAAAATATTAACAACGTCAATACCATCCCCCATAACTTGCATCATCTGGCGCATGTCAGTAAAATAAGGGACATTGTACTTATTCCCATACTCCTCTGCTCTTTCTGTCAATATGTCACAAACCGCTACTAATTTTGCTTCTGGCATTTGCCGAGTAATTATTTCCGCATGCTTCTTTGCAATCCTCCCACAACCTACAAGAGCAAAACGCATTTCATCCATAGGAAACTTCTCCTTAATCAAATAAATTCATCTTCTAAATATTTTAGTACATTAATAAATTCATAATCGACCAGAGACTGCAATCGTGTAATATCTGCCCTGGAATATTCAGCTTCCTGAATTTTATTGTTATTTACTTTAAGTTCTGGATACTTCCTTTTAACCATATCAACAATTTCAGATATTCTGGTCGAAACTCCTGTACCGATATTTAAATGTGTAAAACTATGTTTAGTCTTAATAAGACGAAGTATAATATTTGCAACGTCCTCGACATGAATAAAATCACGTTGGGATAACCCGCAATTGTTCAATTGGAACTCATGACCATTCTCAAGACTTCTGCGTAAATGCGCCAATATGGAAAATTCATCTTTCCCCCCAAAAGTATTAAAAACCCTGTAAATCTCATATATTATCTTATTGTTTGAGCAATATTCGGCAATTATCTTTTCATTCAACAATTTCACAATACCATTTATGCTGATCGGGCAACATTGAGTTTCTTCATTAGTCTTCATGCTTTCACCATAAACAGCGCAGGTACTGATAAAAATCAGTCGCGGCGTACGGTGCTTTTGCATGGCTTCAACCAATCTCACTGTCGCCATCAGATTTGAACCCATAATATGGCTAGGGGATTCGCTCAACCTGCTTTTTAAATCATATGCTGCATGGATAACTACATCAATTCCTTGGGCCAGCATATCGTCAAGGGATTGCCAATTATCTCTGCCCACCTTAAAAATATCATCGGAGCAATGTTTAATTATTGCCCCCCCCAAATTACCACTTGGGCCAGTCAACAGCAATTTCATCTCAATTTCTCCGACTATTCACCACTTCTATCAATTTATCGGTGAATCTGTTCATATTTGTGGTCAAACGTCCACGGCAGCGGATAATATCTCTATTCTTCTCGCGCATCGGTTGTAAAACCGATTCTGGCAGACGACATATCTCTCGGAATTTATCTGCCGTTTCACTCAGATTGCCAATATCGACAACGAATCCATTGATGCCGTCTTCTACCCATTCACGATTTGGTTCAATATTTGATACAATCGGAATTGCTCCCACTGCCATTGCCTCCATTAACGAAAGGGAAGCGCCATCAGATGATGTTAGCGAAACGTAGAATTTCGACTTTGCCACGGCATCGATATTATCAATGTATGGCAGCATCCCAAGGTGCTCGGCATGAGGCAAGGATGCCAACTGCTTTTTAATTTCATTTTCCAGAGGTCCATTGTCACCGATTAAAGCCAATTTTACAGGTAAATCTATTATGGAAAATATGTCAAGAATTATCGTGATATTTGAATTAGAGACCCATGCCCTGTTTGATATGAAATCATATTTTTTCACCTGCACCGGATAATTAACAACTTCTTCGCCCACACCATACTGCTGAGTCAACAATTTCCCTTCAGGCAATCTGATAAACCCCTTAATTTTATTTGTCATAGTAATTGATGAACTGACAAGCAGATCCCCCCTGGACAATGTGAATCTGGTTAGCCAGAGGTAGAGCAAGTTCCTAAAAGGTGTAATCATGACATCAGAACCTATAATGAAGTGACTCAAAACAGCATTACCTTTTACTAATGCTCCAATAAATCCGTAACTTGTCAGATAGACTGTACTGATAACATCAGGCGCGAGATCCTTAACGATTTTTCTGATCCTTAAAATATTCTTCAAATAACCATAATTCGAACCATCTGCAGAGACATTATTAGCATAAACTTTATATATATGTTTTACCCTGGCATTATTAACAATACCTTCCCTTATCCCTTCAGGATTCATTGTTAGAAGGTAAATATCCAACTCATCCTTTAATGACAACCCGTAAATCCATTTTTCCGTATGTATACTATGACCATCGGCCATAACTAATATTTTCATGTATATATTCCAAAGTATGCTTGCTAGCCAGCAGCTAAAGAATTTTGGTGTCGACTAGGTGAATCTACTTTTAGTCTTACCCTGCAAACCCAGAAACAACAAAAAGATGAATAAAAATATGTTATTAATATTTGCAGTATGGACGAAACAGGCTAATGATACAAATAAGATTACCTTGTAGTCGTTTTTGAATATATTGATCTCTTTCAAGCTGAATAAAGGTTTATATATATTAAACATCCATAATAACAAACCTATCGGTCCGATTTGATACATGAAATCTAAAATGAATATTTCATTGTCTGATACTTCAAAAGGGATCTCCTTTTGTTCTCCCTGCATCTGCAACCCGGCGGATGAACGGATATAAAATCCATTAGGGACCATACTCAACTTCAATAGTGACAGCTCCTTTAACTGACCAGTCATTCGCTGGCTACCGTAGCTTTCAAGACCAAACTCCTGCATATAATAATTCCAATATGAGGGCATCATTATAGCAAATATCAAAGTTGAACATAAAATAAATGCCGTCAATACAATTTTGTATTTTGCGTTATACCTAAATAGTACCAGCAAAAACAGAGTGACCCCAAATGCGACGACCCAGGTCTTAGTCCCACAAATAAGCAAACTGATCATCAGAAATACGAATAAGTACCACTTTTTTACCAACAGGCAATACAATGAACCTATTGCCAATACAGGTCCTTGGGTATGTATGTTGAGATACAGACCTAAAGGGCGCCAGGTTTTGAATTCATCACCGAAATATGACAAGGATTTGAAATAGCTATTGAGTGGGTTAGGCAATAAGAGCGATATGGATTCAAAGATTGCAACTGCAGCAAAACAGACAGTTAATATAAAAAAATGTTTTCTGATCTTCTGGTCAAACTGGGGGTCGTTGTCAATAAGATATTGGAAGAGTGGAATAAATAAAAAAGCAGCGAAATATGATTTGAAATTCAAGAACGCAGCTACGATGTTTTGGTGCTCTACAAAAAACTGAATAATAAATATATAGAGATACAATAAAATAACATACAAAAAATCTTTTTTAAATGTCCCATACCATATCAATGCTAAAGGGATGAGATAAAACCACCCCTGCAACAGAAGTGTTAACAGCACCTCTAATTGCGGGTTGATCTTGCGCGCGACCCCCCTCAAAAACATTTCAAATCCACCAAGATAGATAGTGGAAAATATCAATATTCTAAACAATTTCAATTTGTTTATTTTCATTTATAATGCATTCTATATATAATTAGTTTGTTAAGTTGTAATACTGATAGAACTATTAATTGTGGGCATATAACCATTGTATTAATTATATCCCCAGGCCATAACTTATATTCAAGATTTTAAATCAATTTGTCTTTATCTGTCTTCAAGCGGTGCAATTAAAATACAAATTCAAAACCTCTTCAATAAAACCGTTAATGCAAATCGTATAGACCCTTTACTCACGATTCGTGCAATTCCTATAAATAATTTCTTTTCATATTTAATCATCATAAGACCAGCATAGGTATTTAGTTCTTTTATCCGTCTAATTGTAAGTTCCTTTATATCATTACCAGTAATATATTCTCTCCATTTATGTATTATTCTCAGAGATTCATCATAACTTAATACCTTCTGTTTCAATGTGATATTAGAAGAATGAATTCTGTATTTGCAGCAGATGTCTTGCACTGCCCTTACTTTGTATTTAACTGCTATGGCAACGAATATATAATAATCTTCTGCCTGAAAAAAATCATTGGGTATCCCACCAACTTCTATAAATGCATCTTTCAATACTATTGCAGAGACTAGCGGTATAAAGTTTTCTGCCAATAGTAAATCATTTAATACATATCCCTCAGGCAACAAACTCCCATTGTAAGTATTCACCAACTCGCTTTCCATGACATTTGTGCCAAACATCAAAGCTCTACCATATACGATACCAAGATTGATATCCTGTTCATTATTAATTATCTCAACTTGTTTTGCCAGTTTATCTGGTAACCAGATATCGTCGCAATCCAGAAATGCTACCCATTTGCCCTTCGCGTAATTAACTGCAAGATTTCTTGCTTCTCCAAGGGAAGTGTGACGATCAGCATAATGGTAGACAAGGCGTGAATCATCGTATGATTTAAAGATGGCAGCACTTGTATCAGTTGACTGGTTATCCCAAAAGATTAATTCCCAGTCAGAATATGTTTGTGCTATGACGCTGTCTATAGCTTCATGCAAATATTTGTCTGAATTATAACAGTTCATTATTACTGAAACGAGAGGTGCAGAGACCACAAGCGTAGCTCCATGTCTTAAATAAATCCCGCGTTGGTGCCTTCAGCAACTGATCAACTGATATACTTATCTAGATCTTCAAGCAACTTTTCGCAGATAAAATCTATATCCCGTTCCAGAAGATCTGGATGTAACGGGAGAGAAAGCAATTCAGGATATACCTCTTCAACAACTGGCAAAGGAAACTTGACTGCATTATACTGAAAATACTCAAGCCAGTGGTTTGGCTGGTAGTGTACACCCGTCTGGATGCCCTGCCCAGTGAGCCATGTGCGCAACTTTTCGCGCTCTTTAAGGCCATTAATGCGTATAACGTAAATATGAGGGACGACATCACTATAATCATGAGGGATTAAGGAAATACCAGCGATATTATGCAAACGTGCGTCGTAACGACTAGCCAATAATTGTCGTTTTTTTGCAAATTCTTCATACCTGTCAAGTTGAGCTATGCCGATGGCAGCCATGACGTTACTCATATGATAACGCCACCCCTGTATATGTACCTGGAATTCCCAACTGCGAGCCCCCGCATAGCGCTGTTCAGTGTCTTTTTCCACGCCGAGCAATCTGGCATCACGGACTCTTTGTAGGGTTAATTCATCGTCAGTCACAATACATCCACCCTCACCGGAGGTTATATTCTTAATCCCATCAAAGCTGAAACAGGACACGTCACCAAAAGAGCCAATGGGTCGTCCGCCATAGATGGTACCAAATGCATGAGCTGCATCCTCAATAATACGCAGCCCATTCCGGGATGCAAATTTATAAATCCCAGCAAGGTCACCTACACCACCGCTATAATGCACTGGCATCACAGCTTTAACATTTGGGGTGAGACGTCTTTCAGCATCTCGCCAATCAAGCGTTAACGTCGTGGGATCGATGTCACAAGCTATAGGTCGCGCACCGGTTGCCGAGATAGCTTGAAATGAGGCAATATAGGTGAGTGAGGGGACTAATACTTCATCTCCGGCACCAATACCACAAGCCTGCAATGCCAATTGCAGGGCAGCAGTTCCAGTACAGACGCAAACTGCAGGTCGCCCAAAAAATACAGACAACTGCTTTTCAAACTGCTGAACTTCAGCACCCATACCGAGATATTCACGGTCAAGCACACCAAGGACAGCTTCTTTTTCACGACTGCCTATTATCGATTTCGATAGACGTATCATTCCACCCCCCACTCATATGGGATAGAATCTAAGCTGATATTTTCACTCTCTTCGGGGTCGTGCATCAGGTCAGCAATATTAAGGAGCAGATTGATTCTGCTCCCGAGCCCCTTGAATCCCATCCAGACTCCCGGAGGGACTGTCAACCGCTGATAGTTTTGCGGTGACAGACAGACATCTAAAAATGAGCCCTTTGTGGGGCTCTCGATTCTATCATCATAAATAACGAATCTGATCTCTCCTACAGGGACAACCAGATTCATGGTCATGCGCAGATGTTTTTTCCAACCCTTCACATCTCCGCAATTAACAGTAGAAAAGTACGCTTCGCCAAACCCGTTGAACCCGGTATCACTCCTTTTCATCGCATGGAAGACATCACCCTTTGCATGCAATATGCTTTTCAACGGGGTGAGTATTACTCCCTCGATAGCTACTCTCCCCATTTTAAACCCTTTCTCACCGCTGCAGCCTCATATTGTGATATTTGCTCTAAAGTGAATTCATGCATCGGCTCTGTCTGCCTGTAGTATTTATAATACCAGGAACTTACTTTCTCAATCATCTGACTGTATTCAAGCGCAGGAAACCAGCGCAAATAATGTAGTGCCTTGTCACAATTCAATTTCAGCAGATTTGACTCTGCAAAAGTCACTTCTCCGGTAACAGTATAAGCATCTGCAGGATTCTGAAAATCCCAGTGGCAACTCATATCTTCTAAAATCTGCACCACTGTATAGTTTTGCTCTGCCATAGGGCCGAAGTTGAAACTTTCGCCATGTACCTTGTCAGGGTTCTCAAACAATGACTGAGCGAGCGCTAGATATCCACTTAACGGTTCGAGTACGTGCTGCCAAGGACGGGTAGCATTAGGGTTCCTGATGGCGACTTGCTGCCCCTGACTCCACGCCCTCATGCAATCTGGCACTATCCTGTCAGCAGCCCAGTCTCCGCCTCCAATGACGTTGCCCGCCCTTGCCGAAGCTACTTTCGTATCTGAATCGCAGAAATAGGAATGGAAATACGATTTGAATATCAGCTCTGCAGCACCTTTTGAGCCACTGTATATATCTTTTCCCCCAAGCCTGTCTGCCTCGCGATATCCCCATACCCATTCAACATTATCGTAACACTTATCACTCGTTATAATCACGGCACAACAAGGGTGAGCTGAACGGCGTAGCGCTTCGAGGACATGAGCAGTCCCCATAACATTTGAGGAAAGTGTCTCGATTGGATCACGATACGAAAGTGAGACTATTGGCTGTGCCGCCAAGTGAAAGACGAAGTCTGGTTTAACATTCTCGACCAGAGCAGACAGCGGCTCCAAGTTTCTGATGTCCTGTTCATAATGAACGATTTTTTCGGCCAGTTTCAACTCTTCAAACATTGACGGATGAGAAGGGATGTCCTTGGAAACTCCATAGACCTCAGCCCCAAGCTTCAAAAGCCATACAGTCAGCCAACTCCCCTTAAAACCGGTATTGCCAGTTATCAGAACCTTTTTGCCAGCATATATATTAGCAAACATCAATCTCTCCATATTTTCCAAGGAGCATCAATTTTCCATAGCTCCTCAAGATGGTTTTTGTCCCTGATGGTATCCATGCATTGCCAGAAGCCTTCATGACGGTAAGCCATCAATTGACCGTCCTTGGCAAGTCGCTCCAGCGGATCGGCCTCAAGCACCGTATCGTCACCATGCAGGTAATCAAAAATCCCCGGTTCAAAAACAAAATATCCGCCATTGATCCACCCTTCACCTGCTTGTGGTTTCTCCTTGAAATCGGCAACTCTGTCCCCGTCAAAGCTTATTCCCCCGAAACGGGCAGTTGGACGGACAGCCGTAACAGTAGCAATCCTGCCATGGGATTTGTGAAATTCGACCAGTTTGTCAATATCGACATTGCTTACTCCATCACCATAAGTCAGCATAAAAGTTTCATGCCCAACCTTGTCTTTAAGACGGTGCAATCGTCCCCCGGTCATACTGGCAAAACCTGTGTCAATGAGGTTTACTTCCCAGTCGCGCGAACAGTTTCGTGAAGCTGTAACAGCACCAGTTTTCAGTGAGATTTTAAGGTCACTCTGCAAGTTACAGTAATTCAGAAAATATTCCTTTATTACTTCACCTTTATAGCCAAGAGCCACGATGAATTCATTGTACCCGTAGTGGCTGTATATGTTCATTATATGCCACAGGATAGGTTTGCCGCCTATCTCGACCATCGGTTTAGGCTTTATTGTTGTTTCTTCACTGAGACGTGTGCCGAGTCCACCTGCAAGAAGTACGACCTTCATATAGATATCCTTTTGTTGAGATAGTGCTCAAAAGTTATATTATTTTGCTGACACTACGAACAACATTCTTGTATCTAAAACCGAGATTGATTCCTGTCACGGCTGGAAATGATCCTTCTAGTAAAATGCTAATGAGATAATATAGCAAACCATATAGAATGATGCAAAAAATCCTGCCAATCTCTCATTCTTTATCTGAGGTCAACATATAACGAATCCTCTCTCCCAGAAAATTAACTCCTGCAGAATCAAGGGCACAGGGGATATTGACAATCTTTTTACAAACATCTTCCGACACAGGACAAGAACCAAGAAAATACCCCATACTCTCCAAACCGTCAACTGCACAAATTATCGGTTGCTGGAACCATCTACTCTCTACATCTATGTATCGTGCTAATTGTTCTAGCAGCCCATACTTTTCTGGATTTGTCATAATAAAACGTAGCGGAATAATATCTCTCTCATCATCACGATATATTACTGGCAGATTGTTGCTATATCGGCTTTTATCAAAGAGTTCCAGCAGCGAAGAGCAGAATTCCTTGCGCCTCACCTTTTCCTCATTCCACCTTTCGAGTTCGATCAATCCGAGTTGCGCGAGAAAAGGTGGCATGCCTGCAGGGTAAGGATAGGGAGTTGTTCCGGACAATGGCACGCCATAATCACCAGTGAGATAAGTGATCTCCCGATCCCCTCGCAATCTACTCATAACCGTCCGTATAAGGTTGACCAATTTTACTCGTGGGTATCGATTGGGAACACAGTACTCTTTCTCAAAAAGTAGCTGCTTATAAAGCCGCTTCTGTTGCTTCGGTGGAATGCCTGGTAAACCAGCAGAGCAAGCTCTGATCCTATTGTATAGATCTATATTCTTGGTGTACAGAAATCCACCGATCATTGTATTCAGAGGCTTTGTGTGATCAGTCGAAAATATTGCGGCATCACCCCAGTTGCCAACCGTTACCCCCTTGAGTGATGAGTCAAGGGTAATGGCGCAGTCCTCAACAAGAGGGACGCCAGCCTTTCTCGCCAGAGTAGCAATTTCATCGATGTTACACGGGATACCGAATGAATGCTGCGCGACAATAAGTCTGGTCCGTTTTGACATGACCTTTTCTATTGCCTGTGCATCAGAACCGAACGTGATCCTGTCAATATCAGCATAGACAGGACGCGCGCCTGTTCTCATAACAGCATTTGGCATTACAGCGCAAGTAAATGCCGGGAGAATGACCTCATCACCAGCACCTATGCCCAAGACCTTCATCAGCTGATAGAATGCCATACGTCCAGAGGCAAAACTCACTCCGGCACCTTCGCCGATCAATCTGGCAAAACTTGTCTCATAAGCAGACACTATATGTTTGTCATCGGCAGCATCCTGACTTTCCAACCTGCGTAGAAGGGCATCAAGATCTTGCTGGCCGAGATAAGAATGCCCCTGTACAAACCCGAATTGATAGGGTCGAAGTGCATTGCGCAAAATCCCTGCAACTAAACAGACGGTGTTGTTCATGCTATTTCCCTGCTCAATTCAAAAATCCCTGCAAACTTTCATCATCAACAGCAGTGAAAAACTCCTCTTTAAGTGACTTACCTTCCTGAATCAAAGCAGACCTCTCCTCACTTGACAAACTGCGGTAACGAGATATCACCTCTGCCACCTGCGGGCCATCATAGCAAGTGGAATAGATGGCCGAGGGTACCTCTGCCAGAGGGTTCAGATTCAGATTACACTGCCGGCCAATATAAATAACTGGTATGCCTAGGACTGCCGCCTCAACCATGGAACTCGAATTGGAGGCGATAACCATCGAGGAAGTTGCAAAAGCTTCGGTCAGGTTTTTTTCGCACACTTTGAACACAGCCGGCCACTCTTCCCGCCCAAATGCAGCGACAATCTCTTCTGCAGTAAAATCGGGGTGGCATTTTATCAATAATTCCTCTTCACCTTTGATTTCATGCAAGGCATCCAGCATGATATCCAATATTTCCAACGATTCATCTACATTGAAAGTGAGCAATACAAGAATAGCCTTTTTCTCGTCTGAAAACTTTTGTGTATCGGGTTTCTCCGCAAACAGATGCGAATAGCGTAAAGCTGCTGCGGTTATACATCTGACCGCAGGAACATATTTCTGCGCAGCTTTACACTGGCTTGGTCCAGTTTGCAGCAAAAGGTCAGGGACCAACCTGTAATTATACTCTGACTGAGACGGATACAGATTCAAGAAATTGGGTGAATGCATGAACATCTGCGCACCAATGATTTCTATCCCCGGATAGGCATCACGCACACCTGCAATAAGCGCTTTATCGATAACCTGATTTTCGTACCAGCATATAACCCATGACAGGCATTTGCCATCTCTAGACAAACGACGCCACAAACGATATGACAGCATCGCCTGTATAACCATTGGAAACGGCTGATAAATCTGCTCTTCTTGTACTATTGGGTCGATGTTGATCCCTTGGAACTGAGTCGATGCAATTTTTGTACGGAGCAGTGCGAACGGGGCAAAAATGGCCATCAGGTAGTCAGCAATCCGCAGATAATCCTCTTGAACAATGAAATTTGTAGCGCTCTTTCTCATTCTGGCAAAAACTGAGCTGTAGTTGTAGTTGAAACCATATAAAACCGGATGAACCAGCACACGATGCCCCTTTGCTGCAAGGAATTCATGCAGGAGAGGGTAATATCTGTCCTTGAAAGTTCCATCCTTTGCCAGTGAATAGTCATGGAGATACGTATCTACGACTACCCAGGGACCCTTGTCAAGCGAGGTATCCTTGTTTATACCAGAAACTAAAGCTGCCACATATCGGACAAACAGGATGAAAACAGACTTTGTATACTGCAGTATAGATCGAATCGAGCGGAAGCAAGAATTACCTGGGATATCTTCGCTTATATGCAGATCTTCAATATTCGTCTGGAGCCAGCCCTTGACAGTCTTGGCTAGTCCCGGCGAATCGACTATGACAAGATCCGGCCGGGTCTCTACCTCTCCCCAGAGACACCGCAAAGTCAGTATGTAACAGCTGTAGAGAAAGATGTTGCTCGTGTAAATATTACGTGAGGAGAGTGCACCAAACCACCATGACAATCTCCCTCCATTATTTCGGTTTAGTGTGTCGACCCATGCAACGAATTCGTAGCGAATCTCATCTGCAACCTTGTTCAGTATTTCGGCAATATTGATTTCAACAAATTTACTGTCAAAGTCTTTGGCCAATTGTCTCTTGCCACGATAATTACGCGACAGATAAACCCATCGCACGGTTTCATGATGGGCATATTTCCGGATTATTGCTGCACTGTCCAGATCGGTGGTAACAATATTTATTTTTTTCATAGGCTGGTTAACTATGTACTAATACGCTTAATTGCATCATGCAATCCGGCAATATCTCTTATTTTCATACACTGCACACCCCCGAAAACCTGATCATTTATTTCACACCGGGCAATGAAATTTACTCCTGTCTCCTGTGCAGCCATATAATCAGTCAATGCATCCCCCACAAACACAGCTTCAAACGGGGCGACATCTGCTTCTACCAGGAGTTTTCTTATTGCATCAGTTTTTGTCATGGGTGAACCGAATGCATACCTGAAATAGTTACTAAGACTCCGTGCATGCAATATATTTTTCAATTCATCTTCTGGTGTAGCTGAAACTATATAAAATATGAACTCTGAACTGTGCTGCTCAAGGAATTCAGCCGCGCCATCAACATAAGAAGCTTTAATAACCTCATCTAGAACGATCCTGGAGAAATCTTCGCATAACCGGGCGAATTCTGCATCAGACAGCGGTCGCTGTAAAATGTTCGCATAAATATGTCGGAACTTATCAAATCTGGACACCCCTCCATGGGATACATGGTAGGCGACGATGGCATTTATAACGTCTTGCCCCTCTTCTGTAAACAATGAAGCAAATGCACGGGTCTTTACATCAACAGACTCAACGATGACCCCATCGAAATCAAAAATCACCACTTTAATCATTTAATATCCCAATAACTGTACATGGCAATGCTTCGCAACTTTCGATCAGAAGTGGCGCTATAACGATATTGGTGAACTTGGTAGCGGCATCTACCTCTGCCAAGTTCATATCTTCTAATAGCAGGACAGGACTACCTGGATTGAGAAATTTTCGATGAGCTTCCCTGCCGATTTCACGATTTGTGTAGCTGGATACGGAAATTGAGTCAAAACCGAAAATCCGGACAGAGGGGAATTTTATCTGCAAATAATCGTAAACTTCCGCATGAAATCCACAATTATTCTGCCAGTAAACTGCTTCGCTCCGTTGTGACCCCATGCCGGTTTTTACCAGCAGAATATCAAAATCATCATCAACAACCTTCTCCAGGGGGTCGATGATTTCATATTTGACCACTCGCTGGGGGGTGTCAATCTCCAGCAATAATGGTTTGGTATAAATCCAGAAGCTGGCAGGATAATCACTTATTGTCTGCCCCGCTGCATGAAAATGGGATGGCAAGTCGATATGTGTTCCAAGATGGACTGAGGTGTGTATCTTACTATTGGTTGCCGTATCGCCCCGCTCGATCTGCGAAGTACGATAGAGTTCAAACGTCTCTTTACCCCCGTATGATGGTGACTGTTGATTCAGAACATAGGACAAGAAGACCGCTTGCTTTCTGTTACTATTTCTTAAAGTATCAGTCATCAGCACGGCAGTTTTCGATTTCAGCATAGATGTTCTTGATACACTCTACCAACCCCTGCCCCATATCTATAAAAGGGTTGGCTACCAGCTTTCTGGCCAGATTGGGATGAAAGGCGTATGGGGTGACATTATAATGGCCATGTTGCGACTCATCTATGCACTCGATCGTAACTTTGTCATTTAATATTTCACGGATCATTTGAAACAATTCTTTTCTCTTCAATTTTTCAAAGCCGGTCAATACAATGTGGCTGTTCGTATAATTATCGCCTTCAAGTATATCTACTGACAGCTTGGCCGCATCTTGCGCATGTATATATTCCCTGATATCGTCCACATCACCTTTGAAAACGATCCTGTTCTCAGTAAGTGCTTTTTTCAGCAATGTATGTATGTAGTTATGCTCATCTGCCCGCTCTCCATAGAGTGACCCGTAACGAACTATCGTGTAGGCAAGCCCATACCTTTCAGAATACTCTTCAATTATTTTTTCCGAAGTATGTTTGCTTATCCCATAAAAGGAGCCTTTACGACTGAATGCATACGCGCTGCTTGCGTAAATAAACCTGGCAACACGTTTCTGCCGACACGCCTCCAGGATATTAAGATTGCCGATGACATTAAGTTCCATGGTCCGCAAAGGCAAGTTTATCGCTTCGTTGATGTCGGCCAGACCAGCAAAATTATAGACCACTTCCACATCATCAGCGACAATGCCCTCGACACAGGCAGAATCCATAATATCACATGATACGTAGCGCTGGCCTTCAGTGATATATCTCGATTCCTTGGTGTCGGCCACTATTACTGCAAAACCTCTTCGGGCAAGCTCATCTGCGACATAGCTCCCGAGAAAACCGCTTCCGCCAAACACAACAGCTTTTTTCATTTGCCGAAGAACTCCCTTAAATGTTTGATCGCGGTCATCCCCATTGCAATAACCGCCTCGTGAGAGTTGCCTCCTATGTGCGGGGTGCAGATCAGATTTGGCAACTCCAATAACGCTCTATCCTCTGGCGGTTCATGGTCATAGACATCAAGTGCCGCACCTGCTATCACGCCACTCGTGAGTGCCCATTCCAGGTCCCTTTCCACAACTATCCTCCCTCTGGCTGTATTAATCAGAAAAGCTGTCGGCTTCATGCTTTCAAGAACCTTCCTGTTTACTAGTGAATCAGTATCATCAGTCAAGGGTGTGTGCAGAGAAATAATATCTGCTGCAGAAAAAATCTCCTTCTTTGAAACTTCTTTTACTCCACTTTTCCTATAATAATCCTGTTGATCGATAATGTCATTCACCAGAATATCACAGGCAAAAGGGGCAAGTAAGCGAATAACCTCCTTGCCAATATTCCCAACTCCAATCAACCCGATGGTTTTACCACTAAGCTGAAACCCTCCGGATTTATCCCATATGCCATTTTTCAAACGATTTGAGGTCAAAAACAGATTGCGCGTCAGTGAAAGCATGAAGCCAATTGTCATCTCTGCCACTGACAGCTTGTTGACCCCACCTTGCCAGCCGATTGCAACTTTGCGCTGACTACAGGCAGCAAGATCAATATTGTCCAGCCCCACACCAAATTTTGAAATCATTTTGAGGTTCTGGCAATATTTTAATATGTCTGCATCGATCTTTTCCAGGCCAACAATCAGGCCCTCCGCGTCTGCGATGAATTCAACAAGTGATTTGCCAGCCAATTTATCCCCTGCGCTATTTAAATGCACCAGAGGGAATGAGCTGGTCAAGCGATCTACTAACTCTCTATTTTTAGAAAAAGATGGTGATGTCACTGCAATTTTCATATATCTGCCCTGTATCATAAACCAAAGTATCGATTATCCGTAATCACCTCATTTGGTTGCCATCTTTCTTTCAATTGCATCGATCAGGTCACCAACTTTTTTGAATGCCGAAATTTCTTTTGCATCAAACCTGATTTCAAACTTGCATTCTATCGCTATAATAAGGTTAATATTTGTCAGCGAATCCCAATTATCAACATCGTTGGCAGTCATGTCATGTCTCACCATGATAGTGTCATCATCAAATACTTGTCTAAATATTGTATTCAAGACTTCAATCGTATTCATTGTTATATCTCCAGGGTTGAAATGTCACCTGCATCGACACCTAAATAGATGGCCTTCAAGACTCTGCGCATAATTTTCCCACTTTTATTTTTAGGGATAGACTCTACAAAAATGATTTCTTGAGGCGTTGCAATTGATGAGACTTTATTCGCTACATGAAGTCGTATTTTGAGCTCCAACTCCTTTGTCCCGGTGTACTGCTTGTGCAAGTGGACAAATGCCACGACCTTCTCAAATAACAGCTCATCTGGGACCCCGACCACCCCTGACTCGGCAATCTCATCAATCTCCAACAGAGCACTCTCAACCTCGAAAGGACTGACCAGATGAGCTGCCGTATTAATCACATCATCACTTCTGCCTACAAACCAGTAGTATCCGTCATCATCACGAAATGCAGTGTCACCGGTATTGTAAAAACCATCCCTGAACTTCTCTTGATAAACTTTTTCATTGTTCAGATATGTTATGAACATAGAAGACCAGCCCGACTCAAGACAGAGATTACCCTGCTCTCTAGCAGTCAATAAAGAACCATCAGCAGCAATAATCGCCGGGTTAATACCTTTGACAGGTTTACCCATAGAGCCTTCCCTGACTTCAAGCCCTGGACGGTTTGCAATCATGATTGAACCGGTCTCGGTCTGGAACCAGGTATCATAAATCTCTTTACCCAATATACGTCTTGCCCATTGAATCACTTCGGGATTAAGTGGTTCGCCGACGCTGAAGATATGTTGCAGACTCTGCAGGTTAAACCCTTTAAAAAGCTCTTGCGATTCACGCATAAGCATTCGTAAAGCAGTAGGTGCTGTATACCAGACCGTTACCGACTCTTGCTCAAGGGTTTTAAACCATATCTCTGCATCATAATTACCTCCCAGATGTACCTGAGTGACTCCGTGGCTCCACGGCCCTATGATACCGTAAGAAGTTCCTGTCACCCAACCCTGGTCAGCAGTACACCAGAAGATATCCTCCTTCTGCAGTTTCAGGATGTCCCTGGCTGTGAAATTCTGCATTATTATGCTGTTATGCCGATGGAGAACCCCCTTTGGCTTACCAGTGGAACCGGAAGTGTAATGGAGAACCGATGGAGTGTCAGGACCTGTTTTAGGCGCTGTAAATGAATCCGGGGCATCCTCCATAAGCAACTTATAGCTCAAAATATCTGCGGCGATATCTTCTTCAGCATCCACTAGAATGATGTATTTAAGGCATGGGAGTTGAGACCGTATTCTGAGAATTTTATTCAGAAAACTTCTCTTGGTAATCACACCTTTGGCCCCAGCATCTCCCAACCTGTCCAATATAGCCTCTTCGCCAAAATTCGAAAAAAGCGTGCCGGTTATCAACTGCAACTTCAACGAACCCAGAAAAGAATAAAAGAGTTCCGGCATCTTTGGCAGAAACACAAAAAAGACATCACCAGCTGAAAATCTCAATTTGTCCAGCAGATTGGCAAACTTGTTCGACTGACGATCTAGATCCTGGAAGCTTATATCGATCGGCTGCGTAGAGGGTGACCTCCAGCGCATAGCTACCTTGTCTGCATATCCAGCTTCACACTGTTGCCTTGTGCAGATATGGCCGATATTATATTGGTCATTTATGATTAGAGGTGACTGCTCATCCTTCATATATCCGTCTCCTGGCAACAAATTTCGCAGGTACCCCCCGGACAATGGAAAGAGGCTCAACATCCTTGTTCACGACTGAACCTGCCGCTACTACAGACCCTCTGCCTATAGTGGTATTGGCCGTGACTACTGAATTAGATGAGATCCATACATCATCTTCGATAAGTATTTCGCCATAGGTATGCCCCTGATTCTTCATCGGGATATCAGTCCTGTCAAAGTTATGGTTGGCAGCCCGCAGAACGCAGTTAGGCCCGACAAGGCAGTAATTACCTATAACTATCAGTCCCCCCGATGCGCCTAACTGGACATTAGTGTTGAACGCCGAATGATCACCGATCTTCAGGGATCCCCCTTCATGGGCATAAAGATAACTGTTCTTCATAATCGTGACATTGTCACCCAGTTCTATCTGATCGAAACCTAGGATTGTCACCCCAGCGTGGATACTGAATCGACCCGATTTTTTGAATAGCGGTTTATATGCAATATAGCGCAAACGTATCCCGATAGTAGTCGGAATCCATTCGAAAATTGCCACATATATTGTCAACAGAAAATTACCCAATCTCTTTATTAACATTTTTAACCTGCCAATATTATATTAAGCTGGGCTTCAAGCCTGCTGTTTAGCCCATTGAATCATTCGTTCCAACCCGTCAGCAATCGGAACTTTTGCTGACCAACCGATATCGTTTTTTATTGCGGCAACATCGGCTACGATGCCGAATGTATCTCCTGGCGTTCCATCAGTATAGCTTACCGGATAACTTTTCGGATCAAAGCCAAAAGTCGAAATTTCCATATCTATCAGTTCCTGGACAGTAGTTTTAACCCCTGTGGCGACATTAAAGCTTTTTCCGAAGGCTGCTGGATTGAAGAGAGCTGTGCAATATGCATCGACCACATCGTCGATATAAATCAGATCCCGGTAACGATCTGGAGCGCCTTTGACAATGACCTCACGATTTTGCAGAATATACGCCATATAGATACTGACCATTCCCTGACGCAGATTTTTCATGTTCTGACCAGGCCCATAGACGTTAAACAGGCGCAATGATGTCGTTTTCAACCCAAGCTTCGAATAGATGTTCAGATAACTTTCCGAGGCGAGTTTGCCGACTCCATAAAATGAGTTAGGATTAGGCATAGCATCCTCTCTGACCGGCTGAACCTCTTGATCACCGTAAATAGACATTGAACTGGTGAACAGAAAATGTTTAACGTTACGCTTCAAGCTCCATTCAAGCAGCAACAGCGTACTTAAACAGTTGGTCTTCAGATCATAACAAGGATTGTCAAAAGAAATTTCACCTGATGATTGAGCCGCAAAGTGGAAAACTGCATCCATCTGCACGTCAGGGAGGCTATTTGTAAAATCCTCCCGGGAAATATCAAGAAATATGAATTCAGCCCCTTTGGGGATATTACTTTCAAAACCGGTCGAAAGATTATCAACTATATAGACCCGCCATCCTTCGCGAATAAGCCTAACAGCCAGATGTGAGCCGATAAAACCAGCACCTCCGGTCACCAATGCCGTATTCATTATTGCTCCTTTGGTTTAGTTATCTTGCAGAATAACGTATCGCATTTGCCAGTTGTAATCATGCTCTGTAAATATGACTTGTCGAGGTCCTCTGTAAATAAGGATGAATATTTGCCTTGGCCACCAGGCTTGCCATCAAGCGCCCATGTCATATGATTCGACAGGTCATACCTCTGCTCAGGTATGATTTCATAAACATCTGTAATCCTCTTGAGCAGATATTCCAGAGAAGGTCTGTCAAAATAATAATTATGTGCAACACTCCAGTAGAATTTTTGAAAGGCCGGTATATTGTATATGGTAAGAAGCGGGTCGTCCTTGCTCGGCACCTCAAAGACCATTGACCCACCTGGAGCGACAAACTCAAAGGCTTCTCGCAGGAATTCAAAAGGATCACTGACATGCTCAAGAACAAAAAAATGCATGACCAGGTCGAAGCTTTGCTTATTAACACTTGATCCCCCCAGGGCAGCAAGTGAATCGAAAACCGGCAAATTCTGACTCTTCAGAAAACTTGTAAATCCGCCTGATGGTTCAACGCCAGTTACATTAACCCCCATCTTTACCAGCGGCAAAAGCATGAATCCAGACGAGCAGCCAATTTCCAAGACATGCTTCCCTGGTTTGATCAGATCACTGAAAAAAGGCCATCTGCGTGTGAACTGCTTTTCATTCGACCGTATATGTGCCTCTGGTGCACTCCAGTCGAAATCTTCCCCAGCCCTCTTCTCCATGAATTTTTCAAACTCTTTACTGTAGAAGTAACGCTCTTCCTCAAGAGTCAAAGGAGGGAAAAGAAAAGCAACACTACAACTCGGACAGGTATAAAACTGTTGGCCAGGCACTCCACCATAGACAGTATCTGCAGCAATCGCAAAGGATTCATGCGGAGTATTACACAAACGGCATTGAGTTGGTCTTTCAGTCATATATATTCCCTTGCCAGACAAATATTAAGCATATTTTTTCATCAACTGATCACTTTGCATATATTGCTCAACTGACCGTAAGTCCTCAACTGTATCTACAGATTTGGACTCAAACCTGGTCGGGATCATCTTAACCTTGAGCCCGTTTTCGACTATTCGCATCATGTCAACCGACTCGATTATCTCCAGCGGCGTCGGCTCCATTTTATTGTACTCTATTAAAAAATCCCGGCGGAAGGGAATAATGCAGACCTGTTTCAGCATCGGAACGTTAGTGACCCCTTTCTTACGTGAAGGTACAGGTTCTCGTGAAAAATATAGCGCATCACTGAATTTATCCAATACCACCTTTACTTCGTTAGGGTCTTCAAACTCTTCGACAGTCTTGATTTCGGCCACCAGATTAGTAATCAGTATCGAACCGTCCTGGATCATCGGCTGCACCGCTTCATCTATCATCTCGGGACTTACCATCGGCTCGTCCCCTTGGATCATTACCATCAAGTCCACTTTTTTGCCATACTCTGACTCTATTTTCAACATGGCTTCTGCACATCTATCACTCGCCCTTTCATGGGTATCAGAGGTCATAATCGCTTTACCACCGATCGACGAAACATAATCAACAACCTCCTGGTCACAGGTTGCCACATAGACTTCATTGAGCAGTTTGCTCATCTTGCTCCGCAGATAGACATGACCGACCATCGGAATCCCGCAAATTTTTGCTAGCGGTTTGCCCGGGAATCGTGACGATGCCATGCGCGCCGGAATGATACCAATAATATTCATTATTCGCTCCTTATACTATTTTTCAGTGACGTATCATATTGCAGAAAGTACTTCCCGGCATTTCTGCCCAAGGTACAGGGTATCCAGACCAACAGCGACAAACGTATATCCTTTTCCCCGATAAGCGTTAGCCATCGTCGGGTCTGGCTGTACCACGTGGAATCCCATAGGTTTTTGCAGCCTGCGACAGGTGTCTTCATAATGCTTCAATGCCTGCTGAACCTCAGCTCGGTCAAATTCCCCAGGCCATCCTAGAGAGCCGGAAAGATCGTAAGGGCCCACTATAGAGCCGTCCACTCCAGGGACAGTCAGTATTGCTTCAAGGTTTTCAATAGCCTTGATATGCTCAATCTGAACGATTACGATACTATCCTTCTCAGCCCATTGTTTGTACTCCGTAAAACCAAAACCGTAACGCTGGGCACGCGCAAGACCAACTCCCCTGCTCCCTACCGGCGGGTATTTAACTGCACCGACAGCTGCCTCTGCCTCCTGACGGCTGTTTACCATCGGCACAATTACTCCTTGCGCGCCAGCATCCATTACCCTTTTTATAAGATTAGGATTATTCTCGCCAACTCTTACCAGGGGGACAACCCCGCATAGCTCGATAATTCTGATCAATTCCTGGGCCTGATGTAATGTAATGGCACTATGCTCCATATCAATCGTTAGCCAGTCAAAACCAGACTGAGCCATTATCTCTGCAACAGCGGAGTGCCCCAACGTCACCCAGGAGCCCGATGTGAAGTTATTCGCAAGCAGTTTTTCCTTTAGATTGATCATAATACGCCCCTATTTAGATTTAAGAAATTTATTCTCTACTAATACCCTTACAGATTTTATATCTTCTCGCGTAAGTCCAAATATTATCGGCAGACTATATAGCATCCCGGCAACCAGCATGGAATATAAAATACCTGAAAGGATGAAACCCTCAAGAACTCTTCCGGACAATATCGGAAGATGGCCGATGACCATTGTTGCAACTGCTGCAAGCAGCAGTAGGCATCCGATACTTACCAGTTGATGCCCGAAATAGCGGATGAAAGAGAGCTTGAGCAGCTTTGCATTGTAATAGAGTTGCACATTGACACCAATAAACTGGATTATCACCATTTTCATTGCCAACCCTGTAGACCCGGCATTTAAGCCCATAAACTCTCTTGGTGCAATCAATAAATAGGTGAGCGGCAGCCCGACTAGCATCAATGTTATCCCCACATTCCTGTACAGAGAAGTCTGGCCTGTGGCATAAAATACGGCGCCGCTGAGTTGACCATAGGTCTGATGAACAGGATAAAACGCCATGATGATTACCGGAAATAACGCTTCATTATAATCACTACCTCCCATCAGGTAAACCACTTTATCAGCCTGAACTGCAATAAAACATGAAAAGTATGCAGCTGTTGCATAGAGCAGAGGGATATAACGTCGGAAAAGTACTGCCATCTTAGTCAGATCATTGTTACCAAATGCAATGGCAAACTCTCTGGTGAGTAAAGGGGTCATCGCGCTGGTAAAGAGAAAACAGATCGCCCCTATCTGATATGAAAGCGAATAAAAGCCCTGTTGAACGCTCCCGGCAAAAGTCTGCAACAACCATCGGTCAAGAAGACCGATGCACAACCCCAAGAGTGCGTAACTAAACAGTGGATGACTGTACTGATAAAATTCTCTTATATAGCCTCGCACCTCTTCATGACTGAGTCGCCACCCCTGACGCAAGGAGTAACCATGTCGTTCAATAACCCAAATGAAAGCAAGGCAGAGGACGAAAAAAAGAATGAACTGATAGTAAAAAAAACTGCTCAAATTCAACCACTGGTAAAGGTAAAGAACTACAATGAGTATGAGACCTAGTATCTTTTGAAATATCCGGACAATTTCGGCTGAGACTGTAATCCCATAGGCGTCAGCCATTTTATTGAGGACTACAACCGTCCAGTTGAGTATGCCCCAGACCGTACCCATATATATATAGATCAACTCCTGGCCCGGCCATAGTCTGTCATGCGCAGAAGTCATTGCCATTGCCGCAACAAACAGCAACAGGAGAGAGGATATAACCCCAGAGAAATAGAGGTAAAAAGTTACCAGAGTTGATTCTTTTGGCCGCTGGGAAAGTTTGTTGTAAAAACCTATCGAGGTCCCCGAATCAAAGAAACCGATTACCTGGGTAAAGAAATTGGTTATAAAATTAAAGTCACCATATGCCTTTGGCCCGAGCCCCCTGGGGATGATCGCCTGTGTCACCAGATTGATGAGCAGCCCGAGCAGATTGGTGCCAAGTTTATATGCATAGCGTTTTCTGAGTGAATCATCTTTTGCAGCCAGGTTATTATCTGTCATTATAGCCCATGTAATGCCGGTCGTAATATACTCTCACCCATTATGGGAGGATCTATGCTGAGATATAATAACTCTCTTCAGCCCATGCTTCTCATAGAAATATTCACTGCCGGCAGATTTGATGATATTTATTCATATATAACATTAAAGATCCAGCTGATATCAGATAACAGTTTTAACAGCCCCCTCTCCCTTACAGATGCTCTCAATAGTCCTAAGAATAATCTGTTCCGAACCTTCACGGTAGACATATCTCTTGCAATAGCTGTCATCACGTTTTACCGGCAGTTCACCCGCAAAAAATGCCTGAACCGCTCTGAGCATATCCTCGACAGTGTCGAAACAGTGGACCCTGCGCTCCAGCATCTCCCGGACTACCTGGTCATACTGGAAAAACTGGTCCCAGAGCAGAAATATCTCTGCATCAAACAGCAATAATTCAACCAAAGGGGTAGACGGATATTCTATTATAACTACTCGGGGGGAATATATGGACAAATAATCGAGCAGAGTCATGTTAGCTACGATGTGGGCACGCTTCATCCCCGCCAGTATCGGCATTACCGAGCAATTTTCGTAGCTGGCACCGAGAAATGGCTTTATAGTCACCTCAAGGTTCTCCAGTCCATCTAAATATCTGAGTATCTGCTCCTGACGATGAGTCAATTCATGGGGGAAGGTACGCGTCAACCCACCTGCAAAAATAGATATCGAATTTGTGAGCGGGAAGAGCACGTCTACAGACTTTGCGGTTTCTGCTACTCTGGGTTTATGCAGTTTGCCTACCGGGATTATGCTGGCTTTAGACTCTCTGCCGGGGTAGATACGCTTTAAATCATCTGCGGAAAACCCATAACTGAAAAAATAATCGCAACGTTCGAAATCGGTCACAAATTGCCATGGTTCATGAATCTCACCATAGAGACAGCCGTGCTGGCTACCTATGACCGGCACATCAACCGAGCGGAGATATTCAAAGAGCAGACTGTTGGCTTTTGCTGTTGGCGGAAGCCCCCAAATGCCGAGTGAAATGCGACGACTTTCATTGAGCTTACTGGCAGCTACAGGTGCAGCCAGATAGTTTCGCATATTGGCATTGAAATCGTCGGCAACAACTCGCAGAATATGCCGCGTAATGGCAGTATCTTCTGTTGTTGACCGCTGCAGAACCGTTAAATCCAACTTAAACTGAGGCAAGTCAATCGCTTTACACCCGCTGCCGTCCCAATACGAAACCCCATGATCAGTTACCAGTTTAAGTCTGAGGAATCCAAGGTCATAAAGGGGCTCAAGGAGCAAGATCACATTTTTGCCGCGAAACATACCTGCCGCGTATCTGCACTTAGCTTTGAGTCGTTCCAGCCGTCTACGAAGCCCTGATATCCTGACTCGCCTCAGAGTACTTAAGCACTTTGCGTAAAGTGAGTCCGGCTTATCGGACGGTCTCCTGATTATTTCGACTGTAACAGCACAAGGTAGCATCAGTTCCGACATGAGATCCGCCATATCAGCACTGGTATCGATAAGGAAATTCAATTGCCGGTTGTAGATAATAATCTTCGATATGCAGTATTGTTCCAGGATTCGGCGCAGACAATGTGCATAGATGAGAATGGCGATATAATGATGCTGGCAGTGGTAGGTGTATAAAGGGATGAAATATCTTTGCTGAAGCCCAAGCATCTCATTGATACGAGGGGCATAGGCAGCATCTATGGTTTCAAGCAGTTTTTCGATCTCTACTGCAGCCATCTCCTTGACAGACTTTGCTTCTTCAATAGTGCAGAACTCGCTGAGAGAAGAGCATGCAATGTTATGGTTAATTCGTAGCCATACATCCACGCTTGAATGTGTGGAAAAAAGCAGTCTGCCCAGATGCAGCCCTGATATGACACAATGCTCCGCATCAGCTACAGAGTGCAAGACAAGCGCTTGTTGTCCAGGCACATGACTATCATGTTCTGACACATTATTCATCCTGCTATTATCGGCACTCATCGAAGAAACGCCTGAACCAAAGTTCAAGGTTAATCAGTTGCCAGAGGACCATCTGGTGGTTCTTTTCGCCACACAGATGCTCACTGAACATGGTATTGATACGGGGGATATCAAACAGTCCGCGACTGCGGATTGAATCCGAGTTCAGCAGGGCATGTACCTGCTCCCGGTTTGTGGTACGAAACCAGACATCAGCGGGTGCGATAAAACCGGCTTTATCCCTCCTCGTCCTGACATCTTCCGGCAGAATCCCCTTCATAGCCTCCCGCAGTATCCATTTGCCAATGCCGTTACGGATCTTGAACCTCCCCGGCAGCGAGAAGGCAAACTCTGCCAGACGATAGTCGAGAAACGGTGAGCGCGATTCGATCGACTGGCTCATGGTGTTACGGTCCTCCGGGCGAAGAGAAGCCGGCACCGTCTCGAACATCAGCTCGGAATATAACCGCCTGTTCAAAGGCGCATCAAAGGGGTTCTCCAGCCGGACAGGGCGGTGATATTTCTCGACAGCATCGCCGGTAAACAGAGAAGAATAATCGGTAAATCGTTCACTTTCAATTGCATTCCCCTGCCTGAGCCTGGAGATATATGCGCGAGTGCGCTCAAGTTCCGCCGGATCGCGGCCATGATTCTCTTTCCAACAGGCAATCTCATATTCAAGCGCCGGGTCTCCGCTCTCTGCCAGTTCATAAAAATGATAATGATAGTGGTCCCAGTAACCGGCCAGCAGTTCGTCACCGGCATGTCCGTTTAATACCACCGGCACCTTTTCCAAACCGATTTTCTTGGCGATCAGAAAGAGACTGAACCAGGTGACTGTACAGATCGGCTCGTCATGAAAGCTCAGCATTTCATCTACAGTAGAGAAGAGATCGGCAGGGTCAGGCGTTATGTAATGGGAATCGGCGTTAGTCTCCCTGATGACCGAGTTGATGAAGTCACTTTCATCATAGACACCCTTTTCTTCGCCGGTCACGCCGGAGAAGGTGATTATCCGCTTGTTGAAGACCTTATAGGCAATGGATGTGATGGAGGTGGAATCCATGCCACCGCTCAGCATACAGCCGACCGGCACGTCGCTCCTTAGACGGATTTTTACTGCATCACAGAGGATGTCCCGAAAAGAAGCGATTATCTCATCATCGCTGGCAGCTGGAGGCTCATTCAACTTCAATGTCCAGTAACGATAGCTGGTACTGTTAAAAGTCTCGTCCAGTTCAATATAGGAACTTTTAGGTACCTGTTTGATCCCTTCGAAGTATGAGGCATCATCTACATCTACATAACGATAGTTACCAGCGATATATCGATAAATCTTTTCATAGTTGGGTCGCTTTATCACCGCAGGATGGTGGAAAAGGGCCTTTATTTCCGAGGCAAAGATAAATTCAGTCCCGGTATTGAAATAGTAGAGCGGCTTTTTACCAAAGCGGTCACGGGAAAGGATAATTTTTCTCTTGTTCAGGTCAATCAGTGCCAGGGCCCACATACCGTTAAAGCGGCTGAAACAGTCTGCGCCCCATTGCTGATATGCCTGTAGAAGGACTTCGGAATCGCTCTCCGTGCGGAAAACATGCCCTGCTCGCTGCAATTCCTCACGTAGCTCTATGTAGTTGTAAATCTCGCCATTATAAACGACACAAAGGGTTTTATTGGAGTTCCACATAGGCTGGCGGGCAGATGTGGAGAGATCGATTATGGAAAGCCGCCGATGGCCCAAGGCAAAATGCCGACCATCGACGAAGGTGAACGACTCCAGACCGCTATCGTCAGGTCCCCTATGGGCTAGGCTTCCGGTCATGTCAGCGATAACACGCGAAAAGTCGAAAGATGGTATTTTATGACTTATGAACCCAGCAATTCCACACACTTATATTGGTTTCCTTATTTAGTACTACCGATACTGGATTACCCTGGCCGGGATACCGGTACAGATAGCAAATGAAGGTATTTCACCACTTACCAGCGAATTGGACGACACCACTACACCTTCGTTGAGCCTGGTGTTGATCAGGATCGAGGCACCGGCACCAATCCAGACATCATCACCAATATCAACGAAACCATGACTATGGGGCTGCTCTTTGACAAAAGTACTTTTCTCCGTACCATGGCGTGAGGAATTGATATTGACCCCTCCTGATATCATGCAAAAACGTCCTATTCTTGTGGTACCACCCGAATTAATGACCGAATTGCCACCGATTTCGCTGCCGAGGCCTATTTCTACCAGACCATCCCTGGCCGCTACAATGCGCACATTTTGGTCGAGGTAGACCCTTTCATGCAGTATGATCATGCCATTTTCACGATTGCGTAAATCAACACCGTCACCAAGAACAACGTTGTTACCGATGGAAATATTTTCCGGTTTGCCACGTAGTTTAACCTTTACTCTGCCGATAAAGGTAACATTCTCTCCCAGTCGGATCCCAGCTAGACGGAAAAGCATTCGGAACCAGAAGCTCCCCTTAAAGGGGAAATGGTTGATGACTGTCTCCCAAAATGAAGCGCCACCGGGGATGACAGTAAGTTTCGATGATAACCGCTGCAGGCTTTCCAAACGCTTTTTCCTGTTTTCCAGGCGTGATGCGGCAAGTATCTCAGCAAACTCGTTGTTATTCAGACCGGCAATTGTCTGTTCTATGGCAGAGATGGTCTGAAAATATTCTACTTGCCAGATCTCTTCAGGTATCCTGATATTGTACCTTTTCTCCAGTGATGTCACCAGGTCGACAAACCCGAAAGAATCTATTATGCCGGCACTGAAGAGCGGCGTGTCATTATCCAGATGCGGCTTCACAGATAGTGTTGAAACTCTCAGGATGATCTCCCGCAGCTCCGAGGATTGCTCTTCACAACTCGACACAGTAAATGTGCCTTTCAGGTATTCCTGTTTGTTCAGATAGCGGGAGATTTTGCCGGCTGTCCCCTTGCGCAGCGTCATGTGCGGCAACAGAATGATGTCGGAGATGGAGATATTCAGACTATTCAGAATCCGCATCCGGAGTGATGTCGTGTCAGGTGTTTCAACACCGTCTTTTATCTCGGCAAGGACAACGACCTTTTCGGTACCGATCCTTGCGTCCTCAACGCCGAACACCACATTTCGGCCAGGGATCAGATATTCGGTATCATTGAGAATCAACTCAATATCCTGGGGGTAGATATTCTCTCCACCCACAATTATCAGGTCCTTGTTTCTGCCGGTAATGTACAACTCACCATTATGCAGGAAACCGAGGTCACCGGTCTTGAAGAAACCAGCGACAAAAGCTCTTGCGGTTTCATCAGGATTATTATGATAACAGTCAAGCATACAGTTGCTCTTCAGAGTCACTTCACCAACATGATCCTCAGGTAAAGAATTACCTTCGTTATCCCTGATCGCTAGCTCAAGGTTGCATAAGGGTTTGCCTGCCGAGGTAATCTTTCTCCCCCCAGGCTTTACATCGATCTTGTGCTGTCGCTGAAATGTCTCCTGATCGATATCGAGAAAAGTCAGCGACTCACCGCATGTCGAAGTCATGGCAAAAGTATTCTCGGCCATGGCATAACAGTTGTACAGAACATTAGGTGCCAAGCCACAGACGCTGAATTTCTCGCAAAATCTTTGCACCGTCTCGAACAGTACCGGCTCCGAACAGAGTATGATCTGCCGGAGAGAACTTAGGTCATAACGTGAAAGGTCCCCTGAGATGCTCTTGGTCATGTGTCCCAGGGCAAAATTAGGTTGCCAGGTGTGGGTCGCCTTTAACCGGGTGATCACTTCAAGCAGCAAACGGGGATTTTTGACCCAGTCAAATGGGGACATCATTGCCACTGGCACCCGTTTGACAAATGGCATAAGCATACAGGCAATGAGCCCCATGTCGTGATAGTGAGGTAGCCATGAAGCTATCAAGCTCCTGTCGTCGTAGTCCAGATAACCTGAATATGCTTCGATCTGATTGAAGAGCGCCTGGGCTGAGATCTTTACCCCTTTTTTCCCTCCAGTAGTCCCTGAAGAGAACTGCAGAAAAGCCTCATCTTTTTCATCAGGGAAAGATTTAAGATCGACTTCTCCATGGCTGTCAACTTTTGCAAAATCTACATAACCGGCAAACCTTTCTCCAGCTACACTGGTTTGGCGCTCTCCCATGATATCAAGAATTGCATCGAAACCTATAACCAACCTTATCTCGTTGAACTTTGCCAGATTGGCAACAGAAGCAAAAAATTGCTGAGTGGACTGTTTGGGTGAAGGGTATGCATAATATGCCGGCAGCGCCCCATAGATGATACCGGCAAAAAACGAGGCATACAGGTCAAGGGATTCTTTCAATATGATGAGGATAGTATCCTCTCGCTTGATACCCTTTTCACTATATAGCAGCGTGTAGTCACGCACCCTCCGAGCCAGGTCGCAGACAGTATAAGAACGCTCTTCCTGCTCCGAGACTATTGTCAAAAACCGGTGTTCCGGGCAAGTGAGGTATTCGTTGATGAATTTTTCCCTAAAGATACCCATGCCGCCTCACTTCTCGTCAAGCCATTCAACGACAGTACAGTTTTCAGCAGCCATATAAGTGAGAAAATCGGTCATCTTCCCATTTTCAACCAGCATGACGAAGTATTGTCCATGCTCGTTTGATACCAACGCAGATTTGAAGCCGAATCTCTTTAATCTGCCATTCGTGGAAGGGGTCGCATAAAACCCCCACGACTTTCTGGCGACATCATATTCCGCACCATTCTCTGTCAAGAAAGTCACCTGCTCGTCCGGTGCAAGCTCGATTGTCCCACAATCCGAGAGTTCGATTACAGTGTGCCTGCCAGCATTGAATTTTCTTGGTGGCGTCTTGAGGATAGCTTTCATGCCCAACTCCATTCTGGGATCAGAAAATCTTTGATCTTCCAGATGCCATTGTCGCAAAACCAGATGTCATGATTACGAAACTTTTCAGCGATGGCAAAAAAATGCTGCTCTGTGATCCCTGCGAATCTGCAAAACCGTCGAATATCATCAATCGGAGTCTCGTCCCCTCTCTGCCTGATAATTTCGACTGCTTCAGCACGTGTCATCCTGCCGTTGCGTATCTCTATGGAGAGATTGTCCCAGGTACGGCTGAAACCGAATTTATACCACTTCAAGTAATGATGCAGCGATATGAAATCGTCATCGATATCGGCATAATTGTAATATCCAGTTTTCGGACCTTCTTCCCTGACTTGGAAGCCATGTTCACAAGCGACTCTAAGACTAGTCTCAACATCCCACTTGAAATAGTATCCTAAAAAAACAGCTGTTATCCCTTTCCCTTCCAACTCATTATCTGTAGGGCCAAAGTACGGGGTCAAATCTTTTTCCGTCAAATCTTTGCATATCCAATCCTTGGCAGTCGTCCCATGAGTAACACCAAATACTCTGAGCCAATTACTGTCGAGCTTTAAACCCATTAATTCGTCATCATTACTACCATACTCAAAGGCTGAATTTTCACCCCACACAACCAGCGGGATGTCGAATCTTGTCGCAATCAGCAACGGAATATTGAATAACGCCATATGCATCGGAATAGCAGTTGAACCAAACCGTTCAAATGCCTTGAGCATGAACCTGGACTCAACTTTTGGATTGACCTGATAGTCTATATGATCAACACCAAGTCGCACCAGATTATCCAGATTCAGCTGCCCCAACCTGGTACGGGCCGGCGTTTTCCAGGTAACAGCCAAGGGATTTAACCCATATTCAAGGCACTTGACCACCTGCCAGGTGCTGTCTTTACCGCCACTTACCGGGATAAGACAGTCGTAGCCCCTGCTTCGTCTCTTGGCATTTTCGACAACCCCCCGAAATGCGATTTCACGTTGACTCCAGTCTATTACGGAATCCTTCTTCTTGGAATTTGCACAAGCATTGCAAACCCCGTCAGAATTTATCATTAAACCTGGCCGTGTATCCGGCAATACGCATTCCTGGCAGTATCTCATATCAATCGTTCAACTCCATGAAAATCTTTGTATTGATAAAATTGAAAAGAAACTTACTGTAACTGTTCGGTTTAGGGTTCATTGACATAGCGGTCTCTATCTTGGTCCGGTCGACAAGATCGAAAACCGGACTCTCATTCAGTAAAATCTGTCTGTTTTCTGTCGATTCAAAGTCAATGATAGAGTTAATAGCTGCATTGAACCCTTTTTTGCGCCGATCCAGGCGCACCTGATCATTCAGAATCCCTTTCATTGCCTCCCTGAGCACGTACTTCCCATATCCATTACGGATTAGATGTTCGGCAGGGATTGAATAGGCAAAGCTGAACAGGCGCGAATCAAGATATGGGCTCCGGTTTTCGATAGAATACATCATCGAGTTCCTGTCATCCTCGTGAAGGATAACCGGTGTGCTTTCGTGGAACAGTTCATTCAACATGCGATTCCGCAGAAGTGAAGCAGAGTAGCTCTCTTCCGTAAATGGCTCATTGAAAGGGACTGTAAGGTAATCTGCGAACTCATCCGCATTAAGATAGATATGGTCACGAATATCCTGTCGAAGAAAGTAGAGTTCCGGATTCTGTAAATATGGGTTGCGCACGAACTTACCGGTATTATTCTGCCAATCGCTCAGGTATTGAGGATATTCCGGATGGTTCCGCATCTCGAACAGATGTAAGTTAAAGTGATCGTAATAACCGGTAAAAAGTTCGTCCGCCGAGGTGCCGGAAAAGACGACCCGATAGCCCTGCTTTGCTATAGCTTCGGAAAGATAGGAATGGATAAAATACGAAATGGTCGCTACCGGTGCATCGTGGTAATGTATAAGGTCTGTCAGCCGTTGCAGTGACGGTTCCTGACAGACATCGATGATGGTATGGCGGCAGCCCAGATCATCAATGGTAGCCTTTATGTTGTCATATTCGTTATAACGTTCATCCTGATCGATAAGCGAAAATGTAGCAACATCCGCGCCAAAATGTCGTGATGCTATGGAAACAAGAGCTGACGAATCGACCCCTCCGCTCAAGCAGAATGACAACGGAACATCGGAGCGAAGCCGGATACGCACGCTTTCCAATAGATGATGCCTGGTACCATCGATAGCATCTGCGAGCGACATCGCCACAGGTGTGTAACTCGGCCGCCAATATCGGCTGAACTTGGGCTTCATGTCAGCTTTTATGACTAGATTGGTCCCGTATGGGATCTCCCGGACCCCCAGGTAGTAGGTTTCATCCTTCTTATAGAGCGATTTATAGCCATTTACGAGATAGCGGAGAAGATGATTCCTGTTGACTTCAAATCTTTTACCACTCAGAGCAGCAAGGGATTTCACCTCTGAAGCAAAGAAAAAGGAGTCTTCATCCTGAAAATAATATAGTGGCTTTTCAGCAAAACGGTCTCTTGAGAGAAAGAGTTGGGCACGATTTCGATCAAATATGGCAAAGCTCCACATCCCCTCGAATTGATCAACGCATGACTCCCCATAATGGATATAATATTGTAACAGCACCTCTGTGTCTGAGCTGGTTTGGAAGACTATGCCGCGACTTTCAAGATTTTGCCGCAGTTCAAGATAATTATAGATTTCTCCATTATATACAATGGTGCATCCATCTATTGTGAAAGGCTGGTCTGAACGATGGTCTAGATCAATGATACTGAGTCTGGCATGAAGAAGTGTTACCTGCTTCGCTGCTGCAGCAATGGAAACATAACGCTGGCAATCAGGCCCACGTCGCCTCATCAAGGCTAAAGCCTGCCTGATCTGGCATTCATCTGGCGGATTTACACCTATATGTCCAGCAATTCCGCACATTTCAGATTACTCAACATCTTCTAGTAGGATACAGTCGCCAGCTTCGATTTTTCGCTTCAGTCGTTTACCTAATATTTTCGACTCATTTCCTGGTGCCAATCCGGTTCCTGGTCGTACCCAAGATATGTCGTCAGAGGTCAAAACTGCCTCCGGTTCAAGCTTTCTTGCTGCTACAATTGAACGGCGTACCGCTGTAAGGTTTCCTGCCTCACTATTGCTTAAACCTTTTTCCCCGTTGCCAAGCATAAGCTCAGCCGCACGGATTCTCTGCACCAACTCCTTCATCTCCTGCGGGTCAGCTGAAAGCTGATGATCCCTAAATTCAGAATATGATTTACTGATGGTGAAATGCTTTTCTACTATCCTTGCACCACAGGCAACAGATAATACCGCGGCATCTATACCTAATGTATGATCAGAAAAACCCACCGTAACTTTAAGTCTCTTTAAATCGTTTATTGCCAGCAGATTTGCATCGTGAAGTGGAGTTGGATAACTTACATTGCAGTGCAGAATAGCCAGATTGCTGCGGGGGGTCCCATTCTCGTCCCATCTGGCATAAATGTGATCTCTGGTTTTTCTGATCTCTTTTAGATTCGTCAGGCCAGAGGATATGATTAACGGTTTGCCGGTAGAAGCAACCGCATTAAGTAGCGGGAAAAAATTGTTATCGCTTGACGCAATCTTGTAGGCTGGCACAAGGTCATTAAGAAAATGCACACTTTCAATATCAAAAGGTGTTGAGAGAAAACATATTCCTGATTTGTCGGCAAATTTTTTCAGCGCAATAAACTGATTTTCGTTGAATTGATACCGGCGCAACTGTTCTATACGTGCAGTCTGTTGAGGAGATACCAGCTTCTCAGGTATAATCGTCTGAAATTTTACCGCATCTGCGCCAGCTTCTGCTGCCAGGCCTATCATCTCTTCGGCTAGCGGATAGCTCCCTTCATGATTGTTCCCGATTTCAGCTATAACCATAACCTTCTGGTCTGTATCGATTGGACCAATTATCATAAAAATTTCCTGTTAGGGAGTGACAAATAATCAACCATGATAATGGAATACATAACTGGCAGATGATATCTTGAAACCAAGGTTTTCATACATGCGCATGGAGGGGACATTAGCAATCTGCGTCCCGACAATGATCTTGGGGAAATTGCCGCAATTTGCTTCGGCAAACTGAATCATGTCACCGGCTATACCTTTGCGCCGATGGTTATCGTCCACTGCTATCAAATCAATAATCAAGGTTTCGTTCCCAGCATAGATGAGTTGCAAAAAACCGACTACCATCCCGTCGATCTCTGCCAGGACCATGGCATCCCCTCGCTTGCCAGTGAAATAGTTGCGAACCCATTCCCCCTTGATCCTGTCTGCTACCTCTTTGGGCATAAGCGGATCAAGATGGAACCGGCTGTAACTGAAACAATTGCGGCCAAGAACTACTGCTTGCTCTTCGTCTTCGGCAAGTGCAAATCTTACTGTGCAGTTACCAGCATATTGACTGTCGGTTTGTAATGGCTTGTCAAACTGAGTATTAGTGTCTATCAGTCGAAAACCGTATTGCTCTAAGAGATGGACCTCTGTCAACTTCGCAGGGTCAACTTTGGCAAATGCAAACAGTGGGCGCTCTTCAAGAAGCTTGGCAAGGTCTACTTCGAATCTTGAAATTTCCACCCTGTTTTCAGGCACAGAAATCCTATATGCAGGGCATTGCAGCATTTCTGACAACCATTTATCGTGATCGATCCTGTTTTTGCTCATAGCAATCCTTTATACAAATTCATTCATTAAATAAAGATTTATACCATTCGATATATTTCACAAAACCGATCTCCAGAGGGTGTTGAGGGTTGTATGAGATCATTCTGCGAGCCTTGTCCACCGACAAAGTCCCACGATCAGGCATAAGCTTGTCTTTAGGTTTATAGTGAATCTGGATGTTCGGAAAATGCTTGGAAAGGATATCGGCCATTTCAGCTATAGAACGTGATGCACCGTAAGTCAGGTTGAAAATCTCACCACGTGAGTTCTCCTGTTCAATCACATTGATAATACCGCTTACCAGATCCCCGACATAAGTGAAGTCAAGGCGGTCTGAGCCATCCCCGTTGATCGAAATATCAACACCCTTAATTGCATTCTCAATGAATATCTGGCCGACCCGTCTGCTTACGCAACGCTCCCCGTAGAGAGCCGATGGCCTGACGATTGTGTAGGGGAGTTCAAAGACCTGATTATATGCAATCACCAGCTTTTCCCCGGCGTATTTCAGCGCACCATAGATGCCCAGAGGTTCGCAGACAGTATCTTCGGCAACAAAACCCGAGGTAAAATTCCCGTAGACCATGCTGGAGGAGAAGTAAACAAAATGCTCGACTTTTGTGTTAACGCCTCGAGAATAGTCCAATGCATTCTCAAGAGTCCTCAGACTATGATCAAAAGTGCTGTAGGGGTCCTTGTTCGATCGGTCTGCATGAGACACTGCAGCCATCATGACTATTACCTGTGGTGCGATTGATTCAAGTACCCGGTTGAGGGAATGGTAATCCCTGGCATCTTGAACGTGCAACGGGATTCCGGCTTCATTGAGCAGTTGCAACCTTTCATTGATAATCTTCGTGTAAAGGTCACGATTCAGAATATTTGTATTTGTAGTTGCAAATGCCAGCAGATTGTTTACCTGAAGGCCATCAACAATATGGACATCTGCGCCGCGCGATTTAAGTGCTAACGCAAGATTGTGCCCTATAAATCCAGCTCCTCCAATAAGTGCTATGCGTCTGTTTTGAAGATCGATCATGTTCATTTCACCGCCGTAATTGAGTTTTTTATCGTTGTTACGATGTATTCCATATCTTCAACATTCAGGTGCGGGCCTACAGGGAGAGCTATGGAAGTCCCACTGATACGGGCTGCCACCTGATATGTATCATCAGTATAGCCATACTTGTCTTTGTAGTAGGTAAAGTGGGGGACTGCTCTGGGATAGTAGACACTGGTCCCAACGCCATGCTCTCTAAGAAAGCGGACCATCTCAAAACGTTTTGCCGCCAAAGCTTCATTTAGCAAGACAGAGTGGCAATAGTAACTGCTTTCGCACTCATCATTACTTGAGTCGAACAGGGAAATTTCATCTATCTGCTGCAACCCCTCAGTCAGGGCACGATAGTTCTCCTTACGGATCTTTAAAAATGATTCCATCCGTTTCAGTTGTTGAATGCCAAGAGTCGCCTCTATCTCGTTCATGCGGTAATTGTAACCGAGCATAGTAACATCATATACTCCAGGTACAGTTCGTTCACTCACAGTACGGTCGACACCGAAGGCTTTCTGGCGTGTGACCTTTTCTGCAACGGCATCGTGTTTCGTGATAAGCATCCCACCTTCGGCAGTAGTCATGTGTTTAACCGGATAAAAAGAGAAACAACCGGCATCACCGTGAAGCCCTGCGTGGATCCCTTTGTAAGTTGTACCAATGGCTAGGGCACAGTCTTCAACGACAAAAAGGTTGTGCTTCTTTGCGATGGGTATGACCCGATCCATTTCAACCGGCATGCCGAGATAATGTACAACCGATATCGCACGGGTACGCCCGGTTATCGCCTTTTCGATCTGCTCGATATCGATATTACCTGTGCGAGGTTCAGCATCGACAAAAACCGGTTTTGCTCCGCACAACTCAACCGCGTGCGCAGTTGCGGCGTGGGTTTGTGCCGGCACGATAACTTCATCCCCAGGACCAACACCTAGATAAAAATAGCAGAGATGCAGAGATGCCGTACAACTGGAAGTTGAAATGGCATTGGGGGCATGGGTATACTCGGCAAAAGCCTGTTCAAATTCTTTGGCTAGAGGTCCATGAACAAGGATGTCACCTTCTAGAACTTGGGCGACAGCCCGTTTCTCCTCAACTCCAATTATCGGCTTGCCGAATGGTATTGTTCTCATCATTTCCTCTCTAACTTTGGTTTCAGATGTATTCTACAGTAACCGGCCTCTGTTCAGTCATTGCCTTTTCCAGAGCAAAACAGACCGACATCGAGGTAAAAATTTCCTCGGTGGTTATTCCGGCATCACCATCATCAAGGATAGAACTGACAAAATCGGTCAGCAGATCTCCCTTGTGTGTTCCTGGATAGGCTTCTGTTACAGGCTCAGGATCAACCTGCGGATCCCTGGAGGTATAGAGCAGCCCATCAGGTCTGGCATTTACAAATGTAGCTTGAGTACCATAGACGGTTAATTGGTGAAAATGCGGGAATACACAGCCGAAATTGGCTGTTACCTTGCCAACAGCGCCACTTTTGAATTTTAGTATCCCTACCACCATGTCATTAAAGCGAAAACCAGACCCACGTGAGGCTATGTTATTACCGTACGCACTCACCTCGACGACTTCGTCTCCAGTCAGCCAAAGAAGCAGATCTACAACATGGATTCCACCACCATAAAGAATAGAATAGAACTCCAGGCTGCCACGCCAACCATCAACTATCTTCTGTAATCTGCCATAATTATAATCGGCCTCAACATGAAAAATATCGCCCATCCTGCCCGAACGGATCATCTCCCGCAAGCGGATGAAACGGGGGGATTTCCTCAAAATCAGATTTGACGATATGCGCAGCTCAGGCTTTTCTTCCAGCAACTTGCGAATATGCTGCGCCTCATGCGCATGCATGCAAAATGGTTTCTCGACAAAGATATGTTTCCCTGACGCGATAGCTCGAACTATCTGCTCATAATGACAATCATCGTAAGATGCAATCGAAACGATATCGATATCAGGGTCATCAAGCAAAGCAGTTGCATCATCTACAATGGCGCAATCAGGATATCTCTCATGTGCCATATATCGTTTTGCAGAGTCAATATCACATAAGGAAACAACCTTACAGTCAGGGTGACGCTCAAAACCCTCTACATGCTGTTCTCCAACGCCCAGACCAATTATTCCTGCATTAAGCCTGGCCATATCTCTATTTCACACCAACAGAGTCAGACAAAGCCATGACTTCTGTGAAAGTATATTCCCAATGTGGTCGCTCCATAACTGAGATCACAGCGTCAAATAAACGCATTTCTTCAGGAGTATCTACCGAGAGTTGCACATCCCCATATTCTGCACCTGACTCAAAATTCAGAATCTTGAATTTGTTCGAATTATCATAAAAATATTTTGTCACATGTTCAACTTCTTCACTGGTTGACATCTGCTTGTAAACATCAAGAAAAGTTGAAGAGCGTACCACTTCCACAGACTCTCCTTTAGGAAAGGTACGTCTGGAAACATTGGTTACCAGATCGTAATCTCCTGTCCGGAATAGTTCTACCCCATAGTCGACCAAGCGAAAATCAAGAAGCGGGCTGTCCCCGTTGACTCTGACAAATGCGTCGCAGTTTACTGTTTGCACAACCTGGGAAAATCGTCCCGCAACATCATCAAGGGGCCCCCTGCAGCAGGGAACCCCTTTTTCCGCACAGAACATTGCTATCGGGTCATCACTTACTTCCTTTGAGGTCGCGAGCATAATGCCGTCGAGTAGCTGGCAGTGAGCAAGTTTCTCAATGAGATACTGCAGCATCGGCTTGTTCTTAATCAGATGAAGGCTCTTGCCAGGAAACCGCATAGAATTCATCCGAGCTTGGATTATCGCGTATATAGTCATTTAATCAATGTGATATTTGTATTAGAATAATACGATATAAGACGGCAACAATTTAATATTTTATATTGATACAATTTATTTTGTTTGTCTACTCATTAATTCGCGCAAGTGCCTGATCAATGATAAGCTTCTTCAAATGATGCACTATATAAATCGAATGGTTGCATATCAATAATAAATTTTATCCTCGTCCCGATGGACCGCGATGATCAGCTGCAACTAGTCATGTAACTGAACTTGAGATGACTTCATCTACCTTCAAGTTCACCGAACAGCGTAATACTCCTTGTACCATTCGACAAACCTACCAATTCCTTCTTCAATAGAAGTGGCAGGCTTGAACCCCACATCACGTATCAGGTCATCGACATCGGCATAGGCTGCAGGAACATCTCCTGCCTGTATCGGAAGCAGATTCTTCACCGCCTTTTTCCCCAGGAATCGTTCCAGTGTCTCGATAAAATATAACAACTCCACCGGGTTGTTGTTCCCAATATTGTATATACGATAGGGAGCGTAGCTTGTACCAGGATCTGGATTTTCACCGCACCAGGAAATGTCGGCTGCTGGCAAGGTATCCGTTGTCCGCAGCACCCCTTCGACAATATCATCGATATAGGTAAAATCACGCTTCATACGTCCATAATTAAATACATCGATAGCCTTTCCTTCAAGGATCGCCTTACTGAAAATAAACAGGGCCATATCCGGCCTTCCCCAGGGGCCATAAACTGAAAAAAAACGGAGACCGGTCGTCGGCAGATTGTAGAGGCTGGAATAGGAGTGTGCCATCAATTCGTTTGATTTCTTGGTGGCAGCGTATAGAGATACAGGATGGTCGACGTTGTGATGGGTCGAAAAGGGCATGAGTGTATTTGCCCCGTAAACAGAACTCGATGAGGCATAGACCAAGTGTTTTACCCTGTTGTGACGACACCCCTCCAAAATGTTTATAAAGCCGACCACATTACTGTTAATATAAGCTTGGGGATTTTGTGTTGAATAGCGCACACCTGCCTGAGCAGCAAGATTAACCACCTTGTCAAACCCTTCATCGGCAAATAGAGACTCGATGCCCAAAGTATCCTCAAGCCCCATCTTTACAAACTTGAACCCCTCCCTCTCTTCCAGCTGTTTAAGCCTGTCATACTTGAGGCGCACATCATAATAGTCATTGACATTATCAATACCTACAACTACATCACCTCTATCTAACAGGCGTTTAGAAAGATGAAATCCTATAAATCCAGCGGCACCAGTGACAAGTATCTTTGTCATACCTATAATCTCCAGAACCTGATGCCGGCGTGGTTTATATGTTCGCGATTATAAATACCCTTGACATCAACAATCAAAGGAGCGCCGTTCATCATTCCGCGCAGACTATCTAAAGAAAGTTGTCGATACTCCTTATGAGCAACTGCGACAACCATCGCATCAGCCAGCTTCAGTTCTTCAAAAGGGACCAACTTTACCCCATATTCTCGCTGAGCTTCTAAAGGATCTGCCAATGGGTCACTAACCTGCACCTCAATGCCGTAATCTTCAAGCTCAGTAATAATGTCGATAACTTTTGAGTTACGCAGGTCGGGGCAATCTTCCTTAAAAGTCAGACCCAGCACCGTCACCACACTCCCCAGCACATTGTGGCCGGCATGGATCATCTCCTTAACCGTCCGCTGGGCAATAAATTTTCCCATACCGTCATTGATCCGCCGACCGGCCAGGATGACCTGCGGGATATAGCCAACCTTTTCCGCCATATGGGTGAGATAATAGGGGTCAACGCCGATACAGTGGCCTCCTACCAGACCGGGAGAGAATCTGAGAAAATTCCATTTGGTCCCGGCCGCTGCAAGAACATCGTTGGTGTCAATCCCCAGCCGGTCGAAAATAAGCGCCAGTTCGTTCATCAAGGCGATGTTCAGGTCACGCTGGGTATTTTCGATGACCTTGGCCGCCTCGGCCACCTTGATAGTCGGAGCCCGATGTACGCCGGCAGTCACTACCGATTCGTAGACCTGCGCCACGATCTCCAGTGTTGCAGCATCCTGGCCTGCAACAACCTTCTTGATCTTGGTGAAGGTATGCTCCTTGTCACCCGGATTGATCCGTTCCGGGCTGTAACCGACGGTAAAATCACGTCCAGCGGTAAGCCCCGAAATCCGTTCGAGGATCGGCAGACATTCATCCTCGGTCACGCCGGGATAGACAGTCGATTCATAGACTACGATATCACCATATTTCAAAGCCTGGCCGACCGTTTCCGAGGCCCGCAGCATCGGCGTCAGATCAGGTTGATTGGCATCATCCACCGGTGTAGGCACGGCCACGATATGAAAATCGGCCTCCCTTAACTCAGCGAAACTGGAGGTAAAGCAGATATCCGCACTTTTCAGCTCTGCAGCAGTGACCTCGCCGGTCCTGTCATAACCTTCTTTGAGTTCATCTATCCTTTGCTTATTGATATCAAAACCGATTGTCCGCCCCTGTTTGCCAAAGGCGACGGCAACAGGAAGGCCTACATAGCCGAGTCCGATTACCGAAACGATTCTCTTGGTCGTCAAATTACACCTCTCAACTGCATAATTATGCCAGCAAATGTTTTATTCTGTGAGTCGTTATTCATATTACAAAAGTGTTAATATACAGCAAAATCAATCTGATATCAATTCAATTCAAAAACAAAGCGCATCCTTCCTTGCTCTACAATTCTCCCTATCTGATAGGAGCTTGACAGGAAAGGGTTTAAGCATCAGGGTATCATCGTAACAGCTTGTAATGCTTTTTCCCCAGTTCCAGACCAAAGAGCCGCTCCAGTTTCATCGTCGTCCGATAACGGCGATCCTTTTTTGTCAGCTGATAATGCGGATCGGCCCGGAACAGTCCCGGCGTATCCTTTGGCAGCCACTCTGCCATGATCGCGGGATGAGTCCCACGGTACTCCTGCAGCACGGCCTGATCGATCTGTGTATAGTCGACCTGCTTCGGGGCGTTCCCCCAGTATTTCTCCACCTTCTGCTGCCGCTCGTTCATCTGCTCTTCGCTACGCACCCAGCCGTAATGGAATATCCTGCCGTTGGCCGGTTTGACCCGCGGATAGCGGGCCCGGCGATTGGTATCGAGGACGACAAAGAACTGGGCATCAGAAGGGGAGAATATCTTGATGGTGTTCCGCACGATCCGCACCTCGCGCCGGTACCAACCCGGACTGCAGGCCTGGGTCTGGTGGTTGCCATAGAGATGGACATAATCGAAGAGCAACGCCTCGACGTTGCTGTCGTGCAGGTTAGCCTCCATGGCGGCTCTTATCGCCGGCAGATCCTCCTCATGGATCACTTCGTCACCCTGGATATAAAAGGCCCAGTCACCACTGCAGTTGAACAGGGCGATATTGGTCTGCTGGCTGTAGACAAAGCCGCGCACCTGCATCGCTTCATTCCAGCTGTTCTCAATTATCCTGATCTTCGCATCAGCGATGCTCCTTACCTGCTCCAGCGTGTCATCCTCGCACGGGCCGACATTGATGATGAATTCGTCGCACAACGGCAGGACCGAGCGGATCGACTGGAGAAACGGATACCCCAGTTTGTGGGCATTGCGCAAAAATGTGAAGCCGCTTACCTTCATGATTGCACCTTTCTCTCTCCGGGGAGCAGTTCGGCTACCCCCTCCAGGACCTCAGCCAGAGTGATAGCCTGCAGGCATTCACTGTCATGATATTTGTCGACACAACCCATTTTGCCGCACGGGACGCAGTCCCGCTCACTCTGCAGCAAAACGATATTGCCGCTGCGACGTCGCCCCTTCCCGGCCAGATAGACATCCTCAAGCGCAGTCTGGTTGTCCCATGGCCCCCAGCGGGTCGCTGGCGTCGGGCCAAAGAGCGCCACCATAGGTATCCCGGTGGTAGCAGCCAGATGACTGATAGCCGTGTCGAGCCCGACATAGAGGGTTGCCCTGGCAAGCAGCGACGCCATCTGGTTAAGGGTGAATCCGCCGGCAATGGTGACTGGCGGTACCCGACAGGCAGCAACACTCTCCTGCAACTGGGCGACCTCGTCCGGATGGGGGGAAGAGGTCCAGACCGGTTGCAGCTGATACTCCCCGGCCAATCGATCACTGAGCGCGACAAAACGCTCCATGTCCCAGAATTTGTAACGCCAGCGGGCAAAGGGATGGATCACGAAGAATCCATTTGTGACACCGTTCTTCTGCAGGGTATCAGTCACCTTCAGCGCATCCGCCTCATCCCAGAAGATGCGCACATCCAGTCGCTGTACCGGGATACCTAACGCCTCGGCGACCTCCTGGCAGAGCCGTACTACATGCCTCTCCTGGCTAAATGGCAGCGGATGGGTAAAGAAGAGCCGCTGCCAGAGGCTCTTCAAGCCGGAAACTGGCAGATAGAAACCGACCCGCACCTGTCGTCCTGCCAGCAGCACCGCTATATTACTCCGGTCCGAGGCGCTGAGGCTGATGGCCATGTCATAGCGACGCATGATCCGGCCGATATAACCCTTCCCCCCCTGGGTCTTCTCGTTCCGGTCCACATCGATAGCTTCGGAATAGATTACCTGCCGCACCCGCGGGTCCTTTTCCAGGAACTCACCGGTCTTGACATTGACCAGCAGGTCGATCGCCGCTTCCGGGTAGGCTGCATGGAGGATACCGATCAGCGGAGTGGTGAGGATGACATCACCGATCAGGCGCAGATTGGCGATCAGTATCGTTCTGGGTGGCATAATACTGTTCTTCATAACAACTCTCTCGACTGACATACATTCTTGCCCCAGTTGACGAGACGCTCCATGACCTGCTCCGGCGTAATGGCCGCGGTACAGGCACAGGGGCCACCGGGGAGATCAGCCGGACATTTTTCCCCACCAGGCTGGCAACGGTGCGGCAGGCAGAGATATTCACCTTTTCTGCCGACCGGCCCCCAGTGTGCCGGGTCGATGCCGTCACGGGGGGGGAATATCCCCAGGGCATGTATCCCCATTGCCGCTGCGACATGGAGCGGACCGGTACCGCTGGCGACCAGACCGTCCACCCTGCCGAGCAGCGCAAAGAGCTGTGGCAGCGAAAGACGACCGGTGAGGTCGACGACATTCGGCAGCGCAAAGAGTTCCGGGACTTCACTGTGCAGCTCTGCACCTTCAGCGGCAACACCGGTGATGAACAGCTTGAATCGTTCGGCCGGCAGCATCATGGCCAGCGCAGCATAGTGACCGGCCGGCCATTCCCGCCCGTTCCTGTTCGATTTGGGATGAAAGACCAGATTCAAGCTGAGCGGATCGAGCATACGGTCGATTTCCGCAGCCAGAATCTCCTGGCGCGTCAGGCCGAAGTAGCCAGATATATCGGTCAGCGGATATTGAACCGGCAGGCCGAGTCCGGCCAAGTGCTCCAGATTGAAGTCGATCTCGTGCCGTTTATAGTCGCGGCGGCTGTAGCAGACAAAGCGGTTGCAGTAACGCCAGATATTCGGTCGGCGCAGGTTGCCGACGCGCAATGGCACGCCGGCTTGAAAGGCCACTGCAGCAAGCCGCCGGTCCGGGAAAGGGTTGAGTAATATGTCGACCGGCAGCCTCGTAAGGAGAGCCGGATCGGCAATTACCGCATCACTTTCGAGAAACAGGTCGATATGCTCGCAGCAATCGATAAGCGGCTGCACATAGGTCCTACCGATAAAGCAGATCTTCAGTTCCGGCCAGGTAGCCTTGAGAATACCGGCCAGCGGCAGAGTGGCTACCGCGTCACCAAGATGCATCGGCTGGGCGATAGCGAGCCAGCGTGCATCTTCCACCCGGCAGAGCGGAAAAAGTCTGTCGAGCCAGCGCAATGATCTATTCAGCAGCGTCACTTGCTCCGCTCCATTTCGCGCAGTTTGATATATTTGACAAAGGTGAGCAGACTGGTGGTGGCTGCGATCTCGAGACCTTCGACCCCGTCGAGAAAACCTCTCCGCAGCAGATAGGTCTTGAAAAAGGCATAGCAGGGGCGCACCGTCAGATCGAAGAGCGAGCAGCGTCTCCCCTTATCGAACAGCTGCCGGGCGCCAAGTTCGCTGTACTGATTCAGTTTGCCGAGCAGTTGCGCGATACCGCTAAAGGAGTAATGGAGCAGATGCTCGTAGCAGTCGGCTACCGCACCTTGCACAACAACCCTTTCATGGACCAGATCAGCGCTAAAAGCGGCCCGGGTCCGATCGAACAAGCGTACCGTCCGATCAGGATACCAGCCACAGTGGCGGATCTCCTTGCTGCCGAGAAAGGTTCGCCGCGGCACTGAATAGGCAGCAGCTATCTCTTTTTTGGCCAGAATACCCCTTATCTCTTCAGCCAGTTCCGCAGTCAGCCGTTCGTCACAATCGATGCTGAAGATCATGTCGTGACTCGCCATATCCACAGCAGCCTGCTTCTGCAGACCAAAGCCACGCCACTCAAGATCGTAGACCCGGTCCGTATAGCGACGCGCAATGGCAACAGTATCGTCTCTGCTCCCCGAATCGAGGAGGACGATCTCATCTGCCCAGCGGACGCTCTCCAGACAGGCCTCGATCCTTGCCGCTTCATCACGGGCGATAATGACCACTGTCAGGGGACGAACTGTTGTCATGATCTCACTCCGGCTCTCATCCCGTCAAAACCTCGAAGAGATGACGGGCGCTGTTCTCCTGCTGTAAAGCAGCTCCTGCAGCCGCGGCTTTTCGACAATAACCGGGATAGTCTGCCATGATCTCCCTGATCGCCTTGAGCAGCAGCTCAGGCTGCGTATCAGCAACCACCCTGCCGGCGTCGAACCGCTCCACTAGCCGCGCCATCCAGGTATGGTCGAGGGTCAGCAGTGGCGCACCATTACTGAGCGCATCCAGGGTGATGCCGCTGATCCGGTCGGCAAAGTCAGCCCGGTTATAGAGCTGAAGGCAGATGGCACCAGCAAAGACTTGCTGATAATGATCGGCAGAGAGGGTCTCCGGGACGAGCAGCAACTCCGGATAGGAGAGCTTGCTGAGCCGGTCTAGCGCCTGCCGCGTGGTGTCGTCGTATCTGTTGAAGTGGTCAGCTGCGGTCTGTATCACCAGCGGGATATCTGCCTGCTCTCTTGCCATGGTTTCCAGCAGTGTAACGACATGGGCAATACCCTTGTCCGCCCGGGCCGCTCCGGCAAAGAGGAGATGGCGGAACTGCCGCTCCTGGCCGGCTGGAACCTTTTGCGGCGTGATCGGATAAGGGACCGTCATGACTCTTTGAAATCCGCAGGTGTAAAGCTCTGCGGCCACACTCTCAGTCGGTGCCAGCAGCGTCAAAGCGGGCTGCTTCCGGGCAATGCGCGCCAACTCCGCCCGCTTCCTGTCGTTAAGGTAGAGCCAGTGTATGTAAAGAAATACCTTGCCGGGGGGTATCGCTCCATTTGCGGCCAGATCGAGCAGGAGCAGATCGGTCCGCCCTGCAGTAGCGATGAAGAGCCGGCCAGCTTGACGCAACAGGCGCCGATACAACCAGAAAGCCTGAAATCGGCGAATATGCCGGCGAAAATGGCGATGCACCCTGACCATCCCCTCAAGCTCGGGGAGGGAAGCATCCCGCCCTGCCCAGAGTTCGAACCGGCTGGCTTCTCCGGCCAGGCAAAGGCTGCTGACAAAACTGTGACAATGCCCGGCGGAAGTCGCCAGGGTAGGTTCGATGATATGGAGCGGTGCGCCCAAATCAGCCACCAAGCACCTCGACAACCCCTTTCATTATCATCTCCGGGGTTATGCTCTCCCGGCAGGTCTTATCCCTGTCACACTCCTTGTTCAGGCAGCCGGTGCAATGGAGCGGCGCCTGTACCAGAATATGCTGTTCACCCTGCGGCCCGTTCCTGCGGCCATCGGTGACCCGGTAAAAGGAGACCGTCGGAGTCCCGACAGCTGCCGCCAGATGCAACGGACCGGTATCGCCTGCCACCACCAGATCGACCTTTTTCAAGAGCGCCGCCAGCTCCTTGAGGGAGAGTCCTGGCACCAGCCGGGCAGCCCTGCCGATACCGCGGACAATCTGCTCGCACTCCAGCCTTTCCCGCTCCCCACCCCAGGAGAGGAGTATTGTGGCCTGCGGAAAGTGCTGCAAAATCTGCTTCCCCAGTTCGATCCACCCCGCCTCATGCCAGAGCTTGGTCTGCCAGGTGGTACCTGGATGGAAGAGAAAGACCAGGTCATCAGCGAGGGTAGCCAGAATAGCTTCGGCAGCTGCATCATCGGCAGCAGCTGTAATGACATCGGTCTGCAGTTGCAGCCCCTGATAATCCTTGGCAAACGGGATACCGACCAGCCGCAGCGCCCTGGCAGTGACATGCCGGTCCTGTTTGCGCAGCGGCACCTGATTGGTGGTGAAGAGTAGGTTCAACGGTTCCCGGACCTCTTCGCGAGAATAGCCGTAACGTCTGTCACAGCCGACCAGCCAGGTGATGAGGCCGCTCTTCAGATTCCCCTGCAGATCGAAGACGATATCATAGCGGCGCTCCCGGAGTCTCCGCTTTACCATGCCGATCTCGCGCCAGGTCTTCCTGGCAAAGGGGGCATCACGCCAGGCCCTGGTCCGCACCAGGTGCAACTGGCTGATGAGCGGATTGTCTGCCAGAAGCGGCGCATTCCGCTCCTCCACCACCCAGTCGATCTCGATCCCCGGCACAATCCGCTGCAGATAGTCGAGCACCGGCAAGGTATGGATCACATCTCCGAGGGCAGATACTTTGACAATTAATACTCGCATAGATCAGAAAATTCCGCTTGCTTCGCACAAAATTACCATCAATGGTGATTGATTCTCTCTTTCAGCTCCATGGCCGCCTCTACCACATCCGCCACGGTCACCTTGACCATGCAGCGGTGGTCGGTCGGGCACTCCCTGAGCAGACAGGGAGCGCACTCAGTTGACTGGCGCACCACCGCGGCATCTGCTGCGAATGGCGAAGTGGTACTATGATCGGTAGGGCCGAATATGGCAACCAGCGGCACGGCAAAAGCCGCAGCGATATGCATCGGTCCCGAGTCGTTGGTAATCATGAAATCGCTCCGTTTGATAACCACCATCAACTCCCGTACCGACAAGGTACCGGCCAGGTTTATCGCCGCGCCGGAAAGTGCTGCTGCGATCTCCCTGGCTATCGCCACCTCTCCAGGACCGCCAAGCAGCACCAGCTTCGCCCCCCAGTTGACTGACAACGTCCTGGCTACCTCGGCGAAGCGGTCCGGATACCAGCGTTTTGCCGCCCCGTATGTTGCCCCGGGATTGATGGCAAGGAGAAAATCGTCCCGGTCTATGCCGGCTTTGGCAAGCTTCACTGTCAGAGCTTGCTCCTCAGCCTGGGTGACATACAGGGAGAGCTGGCGCCGGTCAGTGCCGATACCGAAATGGCCAAGGAGTGCCAGGTAGTAATCGACCTGATGGATGTGCCGCAGTTCATCGTTAACCGGACAGCCATGCGTCAGGAGTATGCCGCGACCGTCGGTGCGATATCCCAGTCGGCGGGGGATACCTGCCAGCCAGGTGATGATAGCTGCATCAAAGGCATTCTGCAGCAGTATCGCCAGGTCGAACCGATGCTGGCGGAGTTCGGCTGCCAGCCGAAACTTTCCCAGCATCCCGGCATGCCGACCGCTATTTTCATAGACTAATATCTCATCCAGGCATGGATGGTTGGCAAGCAATTCCGCCACCAGCGGTCTGGCCAACAGCTTCAGTCGCGCTTTAGGGAAAGCGCTCCGGAGCGCTGCCAGAGCCGGGGTAGTCATGACCGCATCGCCAAGCCAGTTGGTCGCGCGGATCAGTATGGTAGCCACGCCAGTTCGATCTAGCACATGAGCTCCCGGAGATTCAACGTCCGCTACCCTTTACCGCAGCGTCAGGGAGCATCACCGGGATCCCCTCCCTGATCGGATAGACTAGGTTGCAGGGAGCGCAGAAGAGGCCGTCACCATCCTCTGTCAGCAACAGTTTCCCCTTGCAGCCGGGACAGACCAGTATGGCCAGCAATTCAGTCGCGATCCCCATCTCTACCCCCTTTCTGATAAAAGCTCAGCCAGTCTTTCAAGCAGCGGCCCGGCATCTTCGAACGACAGCTCCAGAGTTGCCATGTAGAATTCGCCAAGACTTTCACGAGCGGCAGCCAGTTTCACCCCGTCTTTTTCCGTGGTTATCAGATAAGCCGCCCCGCTCTCCTCACGCAGCCGGCCGATGGCAGCCAACTCCTCCGCACCATAGACCGCATGATCAGGAAAAGGGAGCGTCGCCCCGATATCGAGGCCAGCTGCGGTCAAAGCCGAGAAAAAAGCTGCAGGGTCGGCAATACCGGCAAATGCCAGACCGCTACCATGCGGCAGCGAATTGAAAGGGAGCAGTTCCGCCGAACCGGGTCGTTTTACCCCGGTGAGCAGATGCCTGGTCCGGCAGGCCTGGATATCACCAACTGCCGCAGGCGTTTGCAGCTCCGCAGCACAGCGGGAGAATATCAGCAGATCAGCCCGGGCAACTGCACTTAAAGGTTCCCGCAACAATCCGCCCGGCAGCAGCCAGCCGTTGGCAAGAGGGTTCCGGCAGTCGAGCAGGAGGAGATTCAGGTCTCGCTGCAACGCCAGATGCTGGAAACCATCGTCAAGGATGAAAATATCCGGATCGCACTTCTCAAGCGCCAGCAGCCCGGCACTGTAACGGTCGGCGCCGATCGCCACGATCAGCCCGGGAATCGAACTGGCCAGCAGATAAGGTTCATCCCCTGCCTCTGCCGGCGAAAGCAAGAGCGACGTACCGTCCGCCACCAATTTAAGCTCTCCATTTGCCGAGCCGCCATAACCTCGTGAGAGTACTGCAACACGCCCCCCATGGGCGATAAAGTGGCGTGCCAGCCAGGCCACCATTGGTGTTTTACCGGTCCCGCCAAGGGTCAGGTTCCCCACGGAAATCACCGGCCTGGGGAGCCGCCTCGAACTGCATGCGCCGCTTTGATAAGCCAAAGAGCGGAGTCTCATGACAAGAGCGTATATAGGCGTCAAGGCTCGCAGCAGCGTAAGCAACAGCCTATCCGCTAAGCCGTTGCGCCCACCCTCCAGGAGTTCCCGGAAATATCGTTCGCGACTACTCCTCACAGCGGCTCCAGATAACGTTGCAGAACCTCCATATGGCGGAGGGTGGAACCACCGTTCTCCCGCACCAGAGTAATGCCATTATCCGCCATGGTCTGCCGCTGCCCGGCATCACTCCATATCTCCTGCATTACCGCGGCCAGGTCTGCTGCATTGTCTACCTGGCGGCCGGCAGCATAGCTCTCCACCATAGCGGCTATCTCGCGAAAATTGTTCATGTGCGGACCGTACAACATCGGCACCCCCAGCGAGGCGGGTTCCAGCAGATTATGCCCCCCGACCGGCACCAGACTCCCGCCGACGAAAACCACCCGGGACATGGCATAGAATCTCATAAGCTCACCGATCGTGTCAACCAGCAGAACCTCACCGCTGGCAAACGGGGTCGTGCGGCTGGCAACTTCAGAACGGAGGGTGACCTGGATACCGGCGCGTTGCAGCAAACCTGCCACTGCTGCTGTCCTTTCGGGATGGCGCGGCACCAGCACCAGCAGAGACTCTGTACCGGTCGCCAGTAAATCCTGATAGGCGCTGATAACCGGTTCATCCTCCCCTTGATGTGTGCTGCCGGCAGTAAAGACGGCAAGTCCTGCGGGAATAGCAAACTGCTCCTTAAGCTTACTGATGTCACTACCGGTAGAAGATGCCACCGGCAGATCATATTTGAGGCTGCCGGTCAGCAATACTTTCTCCTGTGGAGCGCCGATAGCGATTATACGCCGGGCATCCTCAGCACTCTGCATACAGAGGGTGGAGAAGTTCCGCAGCACCTGGCGGAATATCCAGCTGAAGCGGAGATAACTGGCATAAGAGCGGTCTGATATCCTGCCGTTCACCATGACAGCCGGAATACCGCTATATTGCAACTGGCGGAGGAAGTTCGGCCAGATCTCCGTCTCAACGATAATAACGAGATCGGGTTTGATCGACTTTATCAAACGCCGCGAGGCAGCGGCAAAATCGAACGGGAAATAGATGCACAGGTCAGCTTCGGGGAGTTTTGCCGCCACCCCCCGACCGGTTTCAGTCGTGCTGGATATGATCAGTTTCCGCTCCGGATACTGCTCCTTGATCGCTTTAAGCAGGGGGCGGACCGCCAGTGTCTCGCCGACCGACACTGCATGGACCCAGATGGTCGCATCTCCGGCTATCTCTGCCAGAGCAGCTGCGGGGAGGAAACCGAGCCGTTCGGCCAGAGCGACCGGACGCTGCCGACTGACCGAACGCCACCAGTGATAGGTGAGGAAGAGCGGCGCCGTCAGCCAGAGGAGTAGTTCATAAATGTAATAGAGCATCATTCCTGACTCTTCAAGTATTACCTTTCACCCTTGCATCTGCCCTGGCCGTTGTCTCCAGCAGTGCCTGTTCCAGGCGGAGACGAAAGGCTTCCATATCCTCACCCTCCTGGTAGAAGAGCGGTTCGCCGACAACAAAGAGACCGCGGCTGAAAGGGCTGGGGATGATCAGCCGATCCCAGCTGGTCAGCCGGAAATAGCGGGATGCGGCATAAGCGACCGGTACTACTGACTTCCCTGACAACTTGGCGACATGGGCGATGCCGGGTTTTAAAACCTCAGCCGGGCCACGCGGACCGTCAGGGGTTATCGCCAGGTCATTCCCCCCCTTGAGCAGCCGCGCCATCTCGATAAGCGCCTTTTTCCCCCCTTTGGAGGATGAGCCGCGCACCACATCGAAACCGAAGCAGCGCATGATGTTGGCGATTATCTCGCCATCCCGGTGGGTGCTGATCAGCACATGCATCCTCTTCCCCGGATAGAGATAGGGGATCATCAGCAGCCGGCAGTGCCAGAACATACCGATGAAGCCTTCACCCCTGGAGACCAGGTCAGCGACATATTCCACCCCTTCGAAGCGGATCCTGATTGTAGCCCGCAACAGCCGTAACACCCCGTAGACCAGATAGGTAAGGAACCTCCCGGAGAGGGCCCGGCCGATTTTTCGACGTAACTCTTTCATGATTCCTGGAACTGCATATCGTAGAGTTTCCGGTAGACCCCGCCCTGCTCCATCAGCTGGCTATGGCTGCCGGCTTCAGCTATCCCTGCCTGGTCAAGGACCACGATCCGGTCGGCATGGAGGATGGTGGAGAGACGGTGGGCAATGACAAAGGTAGTGCGATTGGTCATCAGGTTATTCAAGGCCTGCTGCACCATCTGTTCACTTTCTGTATCAAGGGCACTGGTCGCCTCGTCCAGGATCAGTATCGGCGCATCCTTGAGAATGGCGCGGGCGATACATATCCTCTGCCGTTGCCCGCCAGAGAGCCTCACTCCGCGATCGCCGATATTGGTATCATACCGGTCCGGCAGCTCCATGATGAAGTCGTGGGCAAAAGCGGCCCGGGCTGCGGCCTCCACCTGGGCATCGCTTGCATTCGGCTGGCCGTAGCGGATATTGCTCGCTATTGTGTCATTGAAGAGGATCGTCTCCTGGTCGACCAGGGCGATCTGCCGGAGCAGGTCGCGCAGCCGCAAGGAGCGGATATCGATATCGTCGATCCTGATCACCCCCTGCTTGACGTCGTAAAACCTGGTGATGAGCGATACCAGCGTGGTCTTCCCGCCACCGGAAGGGCCGACCAGGGCTATTATCTCGCCACGGCGCGCCTCCAGGTCGATCTGCCGCAACACCCAGTCATCTTCATCGCCATAACGGAACCAGACATCACTGAACGAGACCAGCCCCTTTGCCCGGTCGATATCGACAGGCGCTGGCGGATCGACGATCTCGGCCAGTTCGTCCATCGCCTCGAAGACCCGCTCCGCTGAACCGAGCGAGCGCTGCAGCGTGTTATAGGCGCTGGAGAGCTTTTTCACCGGATTGTAGAGGAATATCATGGCAGCGATGAACGACAGCAGCGATTCCGGCTGCATGGTGCCGCCGATTACCTGATAACCGCCGAACCAGAGGACGCCGGCAATACCGAACGAAGTGAGGAGCTCCATGATCGGCACCGACATCACTTCATATTTGATCCCCTTCCGCATGAAGCGGTAGAACTCCTTGTTGGCCGTAACGAACTTCCCCACCTCCCGCTGCTCAAGGGCAAAAGCCTTGATAACCTTGATCCCGGCAAAACTCTCCTGGAGGATACTCGACAGGTCACCCATCCTCCCCTGGCTCTCCTTGGAGGCGTTCTTGATCCGCCGGCCGATCTTCTGTGCCGGGAATACCGTGGCCGGGATGACCAGAAAGGCGATGATCGCCAGTTTCCAGTTGAGATAGAAGATGAGACCGAGCAGGAAGAGAGCGCCGAAACCGTCCCGGAAAAAACTGGTGATGATGCTGGCGACACCCTCCTGCATGGTAGTCACATCATTAAGCACCCTGGACATGAGGGTGCCGGTCTGGTTGCGGGAGAAGAACCCGAGTCCCAGGTTCATGGTACGCCGGTAAAGTTCGTTACGGATATCCTGGATCGCCAGTTGTCCGGCAGTACGGATGAAATACTCATTGATGAACCTGCCGCTGCCGCGAACGATAAAGATGGCGATAATAACCAGTGGCAATAGCTGCAGAAAGAGCCGGTTATTGCTGGAGAAGAGCTGTTTCAGCAACGGCCCTGACAGATAGGCAAAGACGCTGTCCATGCCGCCGACCACCAGTGATGCGAGTGCGGAGACGACGATACGCCATGTGTAGGGTCTGCTGTAAGTAAGTAACCGCTTGAAAGTTCCCATGCTACTCCAATCAGACTTGTTACTGCTTGAGCATCTCCAGAGCCAGCCGGGCTACTCTTCCGGAACAGCCGCTGCTCCCCAGTCGCTCCCGCACACCTTGCAGCTTCTTCACCATGGTCGCGGTGTACTCTTGATCATCAAGGATCCTTCCTATCTCGGCAACGATCTTCTCCGGCTCGGCGTCCGACTGGATAAGCTCCGGCACCACCCGCTCGGCAGCGACAATATTACAGAGACCGGCATGCGCCACCCGGATCAGCCTGATGCCGATCTGATAGGTAAGGGGGGCGACCTTGTAGATAATAACCATCGGTACACCCATCAGGGCGATCTCCAGGGTCACAGTCCCGGATACGGTGATGATGGCGTCGCAGACCTGCATCACATCGTAGCCGAGGCCGGAGACGACCTTCACCTCGACACTGCTGGCCGCAAGGTAGGGATCGAGATCGGCATGCTCCAGGCTCGATGCGAGTGGCATCACAAACTGCAGTTCGGGATAACGAGCCTTGAGTCGCTCTGCTGCTGCCATGATAGTCGGCAGCATCCTCTTGACCTCCCCTCTCCGGCTCCCAGGGAAGAGACCTATAGTCCGCCGCTGCGGGTCGAGCATGAAATGTTCCTCTGCCGCCCCGCGGTTCATGGTTGGCCGGACCGTATCAAGAAGCGGGTGGCCGACAAAAGTGACCGGCACCCCTTCCTGCTCGTAAAATGGCACCTCGAAGGGGAAGACCACCGCCATCCGGTCGACCAGCCGGGCTATCTTCTTTACCCTGCCGGGTCGCCAGGCCCAGACTTGCGGGCTTATATAGTAAAGGACCTTTACTCCGGCCCGCTTCGCCTCTTTTGCCAGACGGAGATTGAAATCGGGATAGTCGATCAGGATAAGCAGTTCAGGGGGGGAACTCCTGATGATCTTGCGCAGCCTGGTAAAGGCCCGGAAAATTACATCGAAGTGGGCAACCACCTCTACCAGCCCGACTACAGCCATCTCGCCAGCATCTACCAGTGTCTCTACTCCGGCTATCCGCATCTGCGGACCGCCGATACCGAAAAAGCAGAGTTCCGGGTCGAGTTCTCTGGCCGCGGTGACAAGCCTTGACCCGTGCAGGTCTCCCGACGCCTCACCCGCCACTATCATTATCCGTCTGCCCAAGTCAGGCACCTCGCAAAAATGAGAAGAGACGCCTGGCACAGGCGTCTCCCAAGCATCTTTCGGCTACTTCGCTAGGCAACGCTCTTTACTACCCGCACTACTTCGTCCACCTGGGCATCGGTCATTTCCGGGTAGACCGGTAACGACATGCAACGGGCCGCTACACTCTCCGTAACAGGCAGGACAACACCCTTGCATTCAGCGGCAAACACCTCCTGGCGATGAAGCGGTATCGGATAGTAGACTGCCGAGGCTATCCCTGCAGCAGTCAAGGCGGCCATGACCGCATCACGTTTGTCGGTCAGGCAGGTATACTGGTGATAGACATGGACCCCTTTGTTATCCTCAAACGGCGGTGTCAGCAGTGAACCGGCCAGCTGCTGCGAATAGCGCTGTGCCACCCGGCGGCGACCGCTGTTATAGGCGTCGATATGCGGCAGCTTGGCCCGCAGAATAACCGCCTGCAGTTCATCAAGCCTGCTGTTATAGCCGATAACCGAATGGTGGTAACGAACCTTGCTGCCATGATTGCGCAGTATCCGCAGCTGTTCTGCCAGCTCTGCCGAGTTGGTGGTCACCATACCGCCATCACCATAGCAACCCAGGTTCTTGCTCGGGAAAAAGCTGAAACATCCCGCCAGACCGATTGAGCCGGTCATTCTGCCGTCTATGGCAGCGCCGAAAGACTGGGCGCAGTCTTCGATCAGGAGCAGATTATGCTTCTTGCAGATAGCCTCGATAGCAGTCATGTCGGCCGGCTGGCCGAACAGATGAACCGGCAGGATAGCCTTGCTGCGCGGGGTGATGGCCCTCTCCAGCTGCGCCGGATCGATATTGAACGAGCCTGGTTCGATGTCGACAAAGACAGGTGTTGCGCCGACATAACGGATCGCCTCGGCAGTGGCGATAAAAGTGAATGGTGAAGTTATCACTTCGTCATCAGGTCCGATACCGGCAGCAGCAAGTGCCAGGTGCAGTGCATCGGTACCGGAGGCGACCGCAATCGCATGCTGTACACCAAGGTAGGCAGCTGCCTCCTGCTCAAATGTGGTTACATTGGGTCCCAGAATGAACTGGGTCTTGTCCAGCGCCTCCAGCAGCCCACGGTCGATCTCCTCTTTGATCTGCTGATACTGGATTTTCAGGTCTACCATTGGAATCATGAAACACCTCTTTTACGTGAAATTTGAAGAGTGAAAAGTGATTCGTGAAACGTGAAACGTGATGCGTGAAATGTGAAGAGTGAATCTATTCACGTCTCACGCTTCACGTTTCACGGATTCATAGCTTTCTGTTAATCTTCAGCGCTGTCTCCAGCGCCATCCTACCATCATTGCCACTCACCACCGGTGGCGTGGAAGTGGCAATGGCATGCAGAAAAGCCTCGATTTCGCTCTTCAGTGCATCACCCTGCTCGAAATTATCTTCATGTATCTCGATATTCGGCACACCGGGGAACATCTCACCTTCCCCCTTGCGGAATACCGCCAGCTTTTTATTCTGAAAATCAACATTGATGTAGGCGTCTGGCTGAAAGATCCGCATCCTCCGCTCGCTCTTCAAGCTGATCCGGCTCGCCGTGACATTGGCCACGCAGCCGTTCTCGAATTGTATGCGGGCATTGGCGATATCCTCTTCATCGGTAAAGACCGGCGCTCCGATGGAATTTATCTGTTTCACCCTGGAACCGACAATATGCTGGATTATGTCGATGTCATGGATCATCAGATCAAGCACGACATTTACATCTGTGCCACGTGGTTTGAACGGAGCAAGCCGGACCGACTCGATGAACCCCGGTTGTTTGAGATATTTATGCAACGCCAGGATGACCGGATTGAACCTCTCCAGATGCCCCACCTGGAAGATCAGATCATGCTCGGCAGCTATCCGCAACAGCTCGTCAGCTTCAGCCAGAGTCGTAGTGATCGGCTTTTCCAGCAGGACGTGAACCCCTTTTTGCAGGAACTTCCTGGCAACCTGGAAATGGTACTGGGTCGGCACCACTATGCTGACCGCATCCACCTGGTCAAGCAGCTCCCGATAATCGGTGAATGCCGGGCAATTAACCTTTGCTGCTACCTCGGCAGCCCTTGCTGCATCGACATCTACCACTCCGACCAGTTCTGCCGCAGGTAATGCCGCAAACTTTTCCGCGTGGAACTGTCCCAGATAGCCTACCCCAATAACTGCTGATCTGATCTTTTTCATCGGTGGCATATCCCCCTCTGCGACTGCTCGATAAACTGAGTGAACTCTCTGATCTCGTCGGTCTGCGGCAGTTCGCTCCTGATCCTCGCCAATGCTTCATTGACCGGCAGTTTGGCATAGACCAGGAGACGGTATGCCTTTTTCAGCAGGGAAATGGCCTCAGCTGTGAAACCGCGCCTCTTCAGCCCGACCAGATTGAGTCCGCGCAATCTGGCCTCTTTCCGATCCCCGGCCACAATGGTGAACGGGGGGACATCCTGGGCAAGCAGGGTCCCTCCACCGACCATGGCATGGGCACCGATCCGGACAAACTGATGCACGGCACAGAGCCCGCCAAGGATAACATGATTCCCCACCCGGACATGCCCGGCCAGAGTCGCACCGTTGGCCATTACCACCCCGTTGCCGATATGGCAATCGTGTGCTACATGGCAATAGGCCATGAAGAGATTGCCATCTCCTACCGTTGTCTCACCGTCGCCAGTCACCGTACCGGGGTGAATAGTAGAAAATTCACGGATGATATTGCGATCACCGATCCTCAGCCAGGTCTCTTCGCCTTTGTATTTGAGATCCTGGGGTATCCCACCTACTGCTGACAGATGAAAGATCTGATTCTCGGCACCTATCTCGGTCCAGCCATCGATTACTGCATGGGGCCCTACCCTGGTCCCGCGGCCGATCCTTACATGTGGTCCGATCACCGCATAGGGACCGATTTCCACACCATCTGCCAGTTGGGCACCTGGATCGACAATCGCGGTAGGATGGATCATGAACTGCTCCCCTAATGCTTACCAACTACATTCCTATAGATAAAGAACAACCATCCGGCTGAGAGCCTGGACAATTGCTACGCATCAGCAAAGGTCGCCTTGAGTTCTGCTTCGGTGACCAGTTTGTCTGCCACATAGACCTTGCCGATGAAACACCATATCCCGCGCCGCGAGGAGACAGCCTCCATCTCGATCCGCAACTGGTCGCCAGGCATTACCGGGCGACGGAACTTGGCATTGTCGATAGCGACGAAATAACAGACCTTCTTCCGGATATCATCGTTAGAGGCAAGATAGCCGAGAATCCCCCCCACCTGGGCCATCGCCTCGATGATAAGCACACCTGGCATTACCGGGTGGCCAGGAAAGTGCCCGGGGAAGAACGGTTCATTGATGGTCACATTCTTGATGCCGACGATCTTCTTCCCCGGCTCATGTTCGACAATCCGGTCTACCAGGAGAAACGGGAAACGGTGGGGCAAGATTTTCATGATTTCATTGATATCGAGCATGAAAGACTCCTTTACAGAAAAAATAGTTCTAAGCTCAATGCTGCATGTTCAAAGCTCAATGTTGTAGGCTCAAAGCTCAACGATCGTAATTCTTACAATCTGATTCCGTTTAGAGCATCCAGCTTTCAACTATCAACTTTCAGCTTTCAGCTTCTTCTCCAGCTCCTCAACCCTTTTCTCAAGAGCGGTAACGGTCTTGCGCAGGTCCGGGAGCTTCGTATAGATATTCGAGGCGCGCAACCATTCGCGATGGGTGAACGCGGGGATGCCGCTGACCATCTGGCCTGCGGGGATGCTCCCCGGCACACCCGATTTGGCGCCGACCATGACATTATCACCGATCTCCAGATGCCCTGCAACACCGACCTGGCCAGCCAGTGTCACACGATTGCCAAGTCTGGTGCTCCCTGATATGCCGACCTGCGAGACAATCATACAGTTTTCCCCGATGACACAATTATGGGCTATCTGTACCAGATTGTCGATCTTGGTACCCCTCCCGATCCGGGTCACTTCCAGAGCGGCGCGGTCTATAGTAACATTGGCACCTATCTCCACATCATCTTCAACTACAACTATCCCTATTTGCGGGATCTTGTACCAGCCGGCACCGTCAGGGGCATAGCCGAAGCCGTCACTGCCGATCACCGTGCCGCTGTGAATGGTTACCCGGGAACCGACCTGGCAATGTTCCCTGATGGTTACATTGGCATGGATTATCGAGTCATCCCCGACCTGCACCCCTGGGTAGAGGACCACCCCTGGATGGAGTGTTGTCCGGTCACCAAGGGTAACTCCGGCCGCCACATAAGCCCCGGGAAAGATCGTCACATCCCGCCCCATGACTACACTGTCGGCAAGCCAGGCACCCTCCATGATCCCACCGGCCCGGTAGGGGAGGACATGAAAGAGGTTCATCAGCTTGGCAAAAGCCAGGTAAGGGCTGGCGATCTCGATGGCATTCCGCCCATGTCGATCTACCCCGGGTGGCAATACCACTGCTGATGCCCTGGTGGTAGCTACCTTGGCCAGATATTTAGGGTTGGCAAGAAAGGTGATCTCCCCTTCGCCGGCATCATCAAGGGTTGCCAGGCCGGTAATCCTTACCTCACTATCACCTAGCACCGTAGCACCAAGAAAGTCCGCCAATTCTTTGAGACTCTTTTCCATGACTAGACCCTTAGGATTTTTTCTCACTTCTTCTTTGAAGCGTTGAAGAGTTTCAGCAGCTCTTCGGTCAGATCGGTCTTTTCGTCCATATATACCATGCTGTCGGTACGGACGAAAATCATACTGTAACCGCTCTTGCGACCATACTCCTGAACAACCTTGACCACCTCTTCGACAATCTTGTTGGTCAACTCGTCATTTTTTGCCTGCAGGTCATCCTGGGCATCCTTGAGAAAGCGCTGATACTCTTTCAATCTCTGCTGATAATCTTTCTCCTTGGCATTACGGGCTGACTCGGAGAGGAGGACGCTCTGCTTTTCCAGATCGTTTTTCAGTTTTTTCAACTCTTCTTCCCTGCTGTTCTTCTCCCCTTCATACTTGTTCGCCTTGGTCGACAGCTGCTCCTTGGCTTCTTTGCCAGGATCGGAAAGGAGGAGGATTTTCTGGATGTCGACTACACCCAGTCTCCCCGACTCGGCTGCAAAAACTCCGGGCACCAGCGCCAGGGAGAGAACCAGCAGGGCAAACATAACAGTTTTGTTCATACGCATCTCCTTTAACAAGTAAAGTTAGAAAAAGCTCCCGATAGAGAATTCAAGACGCCCCTTCCCGGTGTCAATACCATCCCGGGGATTGAGCGGGATACCGTACTCAAGCCGCAGCGGACCGATGGGAGAAAACCAGCGGATGCCAAAACCGTAACTGGTCTGAAAGCTGGTGAACATATCACCGACTTTGGCGTAGGCATTACCGGCATCAAAGAAGACCACCCCTTTCAGATTGGCCTCTTTAATCAGCGGCACCTGCAGTTCTGCATTGAATACCGCCTCAGCTACGCCACCTTCATAGAAACGGCTAACCACCGGGTCATTAAGACCATTGGCATTGGTAGGGGAGATGTGACTGACCCGGTTCGGACTGACTGTCCTGCCACCGTAGCCGCGGATGGTGTTGATCCCGCCCAGGTAGAATTTCTCGTCAATAGAGACATCCTTGCCGCCGACCCCCTGTACATACCCCAATTCACCACGCGTCGACATGACCGTCCCCCAGGCTACCGGGACAAAGACCGTGGTGCTGCCGATATAACGGAGATAGCGGTTGGTCCCGCCAAGGCCGGCGAATTCCACCGAGACATTGTTGACCATCCCGCGTGACGGGTCGAGCCGGTAATCGGTAGTATTCCGCGTCAGACTGGCCGTGATGGAACTGGTCGTCGAGCTGGAGTCGGGCGGCGGCGAAATACCGGCATTGATATTCTCCCGTAGCGCCTGGGAGAGATTGTATATCTGCTTCGATTCAAATTTATAGAGCCAGAAGGTGCTGACATTGTCGGAGAGGGGATAACCACCCTTGATATCGCCACCGGTCACCCGGCGGGTGAAATCGAGGTAATCCCGCTCCGAGCGGTAGACGTCGGCACCGACGGTCCATTTGGTATCCATGAAGAACGGATCGGTTATGCCGACATTATAGGTCTGCGACTTGCTGCCAAGAGCTGCGGAAGCATGCGCTTTCAGACCAAGTCCGAGGAAATTGGCCTGCTGGATCGACCCCTGACCGATCACCCCGTCAAGGGAACTGTAGCCGGCGCCGATACTGAAAGTGCCGGTCGGCTTCTCCTTGACATCTACATTCAGATCGAGCTTGTTGTCAGCCCTCCCCTTGGCTGTGGCGATGTTGGCCTCTTCGAAGAACCCGAGGTTCATCAGGTTCTGCTTGCTTCTCTTTAACGCCGTGCTGTTGAAGAGATCCCCTTCGGCCAGCTTCATCTCCCGGCGCAACACCTTGTCGCGGGTTTTGGGGTTGCCGCTGATGTTGATCCGGTCGATATAGACCTTCTCCCCCTTCTCCATGTCAAAGGTGATGTTGATAATCTTCTTGGCCGGGTCAATCCTGGTGATTGGAGTCACGTTGGCAAATGCATACCCCTTGTCCGCATAGATATCGGTCAGACTGAAGACATCGTTCCGCAGCGTAGCCCGGCTGAACACCTCCCCGGAGAGCAGCTTCAGCTGTTTTGCCAGATCCTCCTGCTTCTCCAGCAGGTCCCCCTTGAAGCCGAGTTCGCCGGTGCGGAACTGGTCACCCTCTGTGATACCGATGGTAATCTGCAGTCCGTTCTTGTCGGTCATCAATTCGACCTTCGGCTCACCGACCTTGATGTTGATATAACCATTGTTGTAGTAAAGCTCCGCAATAAGGGTTACATCATTCTTCAACACCTCTTCCTTGTAGACCCCCGCCCCGGTCAGCCAGGCCAGCCACCAGTCCTCGGTGGTCTCCATGACGCCACGCAGCTTGCGCGGGGTAAAGGCCCGGTTACCTTCGAAGCGGATCGCTTCGATCAAGGTCTTCTTCCCTTCCTTGATATTCAGGGTCAATCCCATTTCATAATCAGAGCGCCGCTCTGTGACACTCTCCACCTCTACCAGGTAATAACCTTCATCGGCATAGAGTTTCTTGACCTTCTTGATCCCCTTGGCCAGATCCTTGCCGGAGAATATGGAATTGTTCTTGATATCCAGGGCTTCGCGGATCTTCTCTACCGGCAGCTCCTTGTTCCCTTCGATACGTATTTCCCGCAGCACCGGCTTTTCCACCAGGGTGAAGATGAGGGTCAGCCCCTTGTCGGTCGTTTCTGATTCAGCCTTGACATCCTGGAAATGGCCCAGTTTGAATATGGCACGGACATCAGCATCTACCTTTTCGGCATAGAGATAATCACCATTCTTCAGTTTCATTACATTCTGGATCGCGGCTGTCTCGATGCGCCTGTTACCCTTGATCTTGATATCGGCGATCTTCTCCCCTTCAGCATGGACAAGTGCTCCGCGCCCCAGCAGCAGAATGGATAAAATTATGATTACAGTACCAAGTCGCGCCAAACTACCCCCTCTATTCTATACAACCATCGACCAGACGGAGGGTTTTCCCCATCCGGCCAGCCAGCTTTTCGTTGTGCGTGACGATAATCAGCGTGATGCCCCGTTGCCGGTGCATTTCTGCCAGCAATTCATGGATACCATCGCTGGTTTTCATGTCCAGATTGCCGGTCGGTTCATCTGCCAGCAGAAGTGACGGCATCAGTACCAGCGCACGGGCAATGGCGACCCGTTGCTGTTCACCGCCGGAGAGCTCTCCCGGTTTATGGCCAAGACGATGCCCAAGACCTACGTCGCCCAGCAGTGCAGCAGCATCCTGCTGCGCCTCGCTCCGCTTCTTCCCGCCGATCAGGGCAGGCATCATGACATTCTCCAGGGCAGTGAACTCTGGCAGAAGATGGTGGAACTGAAAAACAAAACCGATCGAACGGTTGCGAAAAGCTGCCAGAGCTCTTTCGCTCTGGAGAAAGATGTCCTGACCGTTAAACAGCACCTGACCTGATGTCGGCCGGTCCAGGGCACCTAAGACATGCAGCAGTGTAGTCTTGCCGGCGCCAGATGCACCGACCAGAGCAATCGTCTCCCCCTGGTCCACATCAAGGGTGATCCCTTTCAGCACCTCGACTTTACCGGCACCGGTCCCGTAGGACTTCTCGATATTTGTTATCTCCAGCAGTTTATTCATAACGGAGCGCCTCTGCCGGTGCCATCCTTGACGCCTGCCAGGAGGGGTAAAGGGTCGCCACAAAAGAGATAAAAACCGCGGTGACCGAGATCAGCAGCACATCGGTAGGAACCACCTTGGAAGGGAAATGGTCCAGGTAGTAGACCTCTTTGCTGAACAGTTCGAATCCGGTTAGCCACTGCACGGCGCCGACAATCGGTTCGAGATTATGTGCCACCAGCAGACCGCTCAAAACGCCAAGCAGGGTGCCGATGATACCGATGATCAGACCTTCCAGGACAAAGATCTTCATGATGCTGTAACCGGTTGCCCCCATCGACTTGAGGATGGCAATATCCTTGGTCTTTTCCAGCACCACCATAAAGAGCGTTGAAGCAATGCCGAAGGCTGCCACCAGCACGATCAGGGTAAGGATGATGAACATGACCATCTTCTCGGTCTTGAGGGCAAAGAGGATATTCTTGTTCATCTGCATCCAGTCCTTGGCATAGTAAGGGAAACCGAGTTCGCGGTTTATGTTGCGGGCTATCTCGCCGGTTTTGTAGACATCAGTCACCTTGAGCTGAATGCCGGTAACTGCATCATCCAGACCGAGGAAATCCTGGGCTTCTCGCAGGGATACATAGGCCAGGGTGGTATCATACTCGAACATGCCGGTATTGAATATGGCAACGACCCGGAACGGCTTCAGCTTCGGTATCATCCCGAGCGGGGTGATATTTCCCATCGGCGAGACGACATTTACCGTATCGCCGACAAAGAGATTCAGGCTCTTGGCCAGCTCCTTGCCGATAACCAGCCCCGGGGCCGCCGAGACATCGGCACGCGGCGACGACAAGGTATCGAGATCCGCCAGACGACCCTTTTCGATCGCCTTGTGCAGATTGGTCACTTTCCCGTCGGTCTTGGTATCGATACCACGCAGCACCACCCCTGAGACGCTCTTGCCCGACGCCAGCATCACCTGGTTGTAGATGAAAGGGGTAGCCCCCTCCACCCCGGCGAAACCTTTGAGTCTCTCCATCAGCGCCGGATAGCCCTCGATGCTGCCATTCGAGGCAAGCACCACGATATGGGCATTAGTGCCAAGGATCTTCTCCTTGAGGTCTTCCTCGAAACCGGTCATGACCGCCAGGACTATGATGAGAGCCATAACCCCGAGAGCTACGCCAGCTGTTGAAATCAGCGTGATGATCGATATGAAAGCAGATTTGCGTTTGGCCTTCAGATAACGGAGGCCGATAAACATTTCGTAGGGCATATATACCTGGGATCAGGGATCAGGGACCGGAGTGAAGGGATTCAGATCAGCACTGACCCCTCTCCAGCGGAACCATTTCACCGTTTATTTTTCCTTCCTGAGTTGCGGAAACAGTATGACATCCCTGATGGAGGGGGAATCGGTCAGGAGCATCACCAGACGGTCGATGCCGATCCCTTCGCCAGCTGTCGGCGGCATGCCATATTCCAGCGCCCTGATGTAATCCTCATCCATGTAGTGGGCTTCTTCATCACCACTCGCCTTGGCGGCAACCTGGGCCAGAAAACGCTCCTTCTGGTCGACCGGATCGTTCAACTCGGAAAAGGCGTTGGCCATCTCCCGTCCGGCACAGTAGAATTCGAAACGGTCGACAAAATTCGGGTCGTGATCGCTTTTGCGCGACAGTGGCGACACTTCGGTCGGATAGGCGGTAATGAAGGTCGGCTGGATCAATTTGGTCTCGGCCACCTCTTCGAAAATCTCGATAAGGAGTTTGCCATAGCCGATCTCCGCCGGCAGTTCGAGCCCGAGCTGCTGGGCATAGGCATAGGCGAGGTCACGGTCTGCCAGCGATTTGGCATCGATATCACCATAGGCGAGTATCGCCTCGGTCACGGTGAGCCGCTGCCAGGGGCGCTGGAAACTTATCGGCACCCCCTGATAGGAGAAATCGAGGCTCCCCAGAACCTGCTCGGTAACATGGCAGAGGAGTTCTTCGGTGAAGTCCATCAGCTCGGCAAAGGTGGCATAAGCCTGATAGAACTCCATCATGGTAAATTCCGGATTGTGGCGGACCGATATCCCTTCATTGCGGAAATTGCGGTTGATCTCGAATACCTTTTCAAACCCGCCCACTACCAGCCTCTTGAGGTAGAGTTCCGGAGCGATACGCAAGAAAAGCTCCATATCGAGGGCATTATGGTGGGTAACAAAGGGGCGGGCTGTGGCACCACCGGGGATCGGCTGCATCATCGGCGTCTCGACCTCGAGAAAACCGCTGGCAGACATATATTCGCGGATCAGGTTGATAATCCGGGAACGCTTGAAAAAAACCTCGCGCACCTCCGGATTCACGATCAGGTCGAGATACCGCTGCCGATAACGGGTCTCTACGTCAGTCAGACCATGGAATTTCTCCGGCAAGGGCAAGAGCGACTTGGCAAGCAATCGTATTTCACTGAGATGCAGGGAGAGTTCGCCGGTTTTGGTCCGAAACGGTACCCCGACTGCTCCGATTATGTCACCGATATCGAAAGTCTCGAAATTGGCGAATGATTCGTCGCCTATGGAATCTTTCCGCACATAGAGCTGCATCCTGCCGGTCCGGTCCTGTACCTGGATAAAGGCGGCCTTGCCAAAGGAACGACGGGCCATGATGCGACCTGCTACGACAAAAGTCGGCGGTTCGGCCTCAATAGTCTCGATTGCACCATAAGCAGCATGCAGGTCAGCAGCGGTATGCTGCGGTCGAAAATCATTCGGATAGGGGTTAACCCCTGATTCCCACAGCTGATCAACTTTTCGTCGTCTCTGCAACAGCAGTTCACTCAATTCTTCCATCGACACCAGTCACCTCTTTTTCGACCATCTCTTATGCTGTATCACAAACTGGCAAAATAGCCTATTTGGAGGCGTCAAGTCAAGTAAAAAGGGGGAACGGCATAGCCGTCCCCCCTGTACAAATTGTCAGGATTTTCAGTCAATTATCTCTGCTCAGCAATTCCCCACCATACTGTAAAGCCTTGCCCCGAAATGCTTCTCGACCCGGGCTACTTTCTCCGTCTCCTTGGATATATCATCGAGCACATTGAGAAAGGCCTCTACCACCCGCGGATCGAACTGGGCCCCGGCATTCGAATAGAGTTCATCAAGCGCCTCGCGCATCAACAGAGCGCTCCGGAATGGCCGCTCCGATGTCATGGCATCAAATGCGTCGGCAACGGCGATAATGCGCGCCTCGATAGGAATAGCGAGCCCTTTCAGCCCATAGGGGTAGCCGCTTCCGTCGAACCGTTCGTGGTGATGCAGCACCGCCGTGACCTCACGTTTCAACGAGTTGGACGCATCGAGCAGTTCCGCCGCGACCACCGGATGTTTGCGGATCAGGGTCCGTTCATCGGCTGTCAGCTGGGTCTCCTTGTGCAGGACATAATCAGGAATCCAGATTTTGCCGATATCATGCAGCAGCGCCGCCTTTTCCAAAGACTTCAGGTCGGCATCGGAAAGGAGCAGCGCCTTGCCGATCTTTATCGCCACACCGGCAACTCTGGCCGCATGGCCATTGGCATAGCTGTCATTACTGTCAATTGCCAGAGCGATAGCCTGCAGGGTGTTGCTATAGGTCTCTTCGAGCTTCTCCAATGCTTCCTGCGCCGCCACTTTCTCCCCGGCCATCGCCCAGTTCCGCTCGGCATGCCTGAGCCTTGAGCGTCGTTCAACGAGTCGCAGGGGTATATAGAGCAGGATGAGAGTTGCCATGATTATGCCACAGCCAAGCCAGCTGGCATCACCGAACAGGCCGACCAGCACCCAGGAGAGGAACAATCCTGCTAAAGTTAGAATCGCCAGGCTGGCAGGGGCAAAGATGTCATTTGCACGCTGGTCGAACATAAATTCTCCTTGACAACTACATTTGTACATTCTTATCGACGTCACTCTGCATTACTTTAATGACTACTGACAAGGGGCCGACAGTTCTGTCAGAATCATGCAATGTCATTGTAACTTGCCAACCGTCCAAGCTGTAGTAGAGTTTATGTTGAGAGCGAACAAACAGATAAGGAGATTAATACTATGCGCCCTATACAGACACTATTGCTGCTCATCACCTTCATTCTCCCCCCTGTGCTGGCAGGTGCCGCCACCTACCAGATCGACAGCGATCATACCAGCGCCCAGTTCAAGGTAAGGCATCTGATGGTCTCCAACGTCAAGGGGGAGTTCAGCAGGATTAGCGGTACGATAGTTATCGATGATCAGGATATCAGCAGATCTAAGGTTGATGTGAAGATCGATGTGGCAGCGATCAATACCGGGATCAGCAAACGGGACGAACATCTGCGCAGCGCCGATTTTTTCGATCTGGCCAAATACCCGGTGATGACCTTTGTCGGCAAAAAGGTCAAGAGATCGGGCGATGGCCAGCTGAAGGTGACTGGCGACCTGACCATCCGCGGCATTACCAGGGAGGTAGTGCTTGACGTGGAAGGGCCGACCGCCGAAGTTAAGGACCCGTGGGGGCTCGTCCGCCGCGGTGCCAGCGCCACCACCAAGATCAACCGGAAGGATTTCGGCCTGACCTGGAACAAGGCCCTTGAAGCCGGCGGTGTCGCCGTAGGTGACGAAGTTGCCATCACCATAGAGGTGGAGATGGTGAAGAAGTAGTCAGCGGCCGCAGCTCACCTCCTGCTCGCCACCTGTGGAGAGCTCGCCGCTACTGGCTGCACCGAGGTAGACCCCCTGACGGTAACATGCAGCGATTCCGGCAGGGAGTTTTTTCCCGGTACTGTTACGATAGGTGAATGAGAGTGATGGCAGGGGGGTCGGGCTGAATCGTTCCTGCAGCAACGGCAGTATCTCCCTGCTGATCTTCTGCACCCCTCTGACAGCTTGCCGGAATGGGGGGAGTTGCGCAGAAGGGTCGCTTATCCTGCTCAGAATAAGTCTTGACTCATCAAGATCAGGCTCACTGGAAAGCTCGGCCGCAATCTGCATATCAAGCCGGTCTGCACCAGACAGATGGTATTCATAGACCGGCCGCAGATGCAGACCGTTATCCTGCCAGGAGATTATGAGACGCCCTGACTGGCCGGTCAGCCAGATGCGCGCCAGGCTCACCGGCCGTTCATTGTTTAACAGCGAGAAACGCTCATCTACACCCTTCAGCTCGGCTTCTGTACGGCGACGGCTTTTATATACCGTCTCCAGCTGCGCCAGGGCAAAGTCGCTCCCCTGTCTAATACTTGCTAAAGGGTCCGGATCGTTCTTGGTCTTGCGCGGAGTTTTACTGCTTTGGGATTTGGCTGCAGCAGCAAAGATATCTTCCTTGACTGCCAGGACCCGCAGCCGGTCACGCAACTGCTCCCGTTGTCCGGTCAAACGGAGCAGCTCCTTCTCCCGCCGCCGATCCGGCTTTGCCTTGCCGATCTCCACCCGGGAGAGGCTCCCCTTACCTTCGTACCTGACCCGCAGCGAACCGCTCTGCATGGTGGCTGGCAACGCCAGTTCCAGGTACCTCCTGCTCACCTGGATCTCCCGTTCCACGATAGCGCCGTCGAGAAAGATGGTCGCCCTGGTTGTCGCGCCCCAGCCATTAGCTGCCGATAAAAGCAGCAATAAAATGATCGTCAATGATCGCATCGTACCCTCCCTGGTCATGTTAGTGAGTCAAGTTACTTAGCTGCGTCGATCAGCTCCACATCAAAGATAAGTGTCGCATTGGGGGGGATAACCCCACCGGCCCCTCTGGCACCGTAGCCGAGTTGTGGCGGAATGGTAAGCCGGCGTTTACCGCCGACCTTCATCGACATCACCCCTTCGTCCCACCCTTTGATCACCTGACCGACACCGATGATGAAATCTAGCGGCTGACCCCGGTCGACAGAGCTGTCAAACTTCTTCCCATTCTCCAGGGTGCCGGTATAGTGGACCTTCACCTGTTTTCCGGCCACTGGCGAGGCCCCTTTGCCGACCACCTGATCGACATATTTAAGCCCGGATGCGGTTGTAACCATCTTCTTCTCCCCCTTTTGCGCGGCTGCTTTTTCCTGTGCGGCGATTACCGGCTGGATAAAGAGCAGTGCGGCTGCGACTGCCGCCATGATAGTTATGATGCGCATTATTTTGCCTCCTTGGATTAATATATATTACCTTTCCAAACTAGTGAGGTAGCGTTTAGATATTTTTGGGGAGTAACTGGAGTTGGTAAAGCTCACTAGCGTAATTGGTTGTATAACAGAGATATAAGAAAAATTAAATATTAAAATCCGGCATTGCAAAACTGCAACTCCTTCTCGGCAAGATACCCCTTGACATACATCATATATGCTGTATAAACTAATCCTATGACCGGAAAGCAGTTGAAAAAGCTCATGGAAGAGCATGGTTGGCACATGGATCGCATTTCCGGCAGCCATCACATCATGATTCGGGAAAATTGTCGCTCAATCCCGATCCCGATTCATGGTTCGACCGATCTCCCTAAAGGGCTTGTCAGTGCAATCCTGAAGCAGGCCGGGATAAAGAGGTAACAATTATGCTGGCATATCCGGCAAAGATCACCAGGCAGGACAACAGCTATCTGGTCGCCTTCATCGACCTGGAAAATATCGTTACTTACGGAGCAACCCCTGAAGAGGCGCTGCAAAACGCCGAAGAAGCGCTTAACGGCTGCATAGAGTCTGATTTTGAGCGAAATTTCACGATTCCGCCACCTTCTGTAACCTCAAATGAAAATATTTTCCAGATACCGGTCGCCCCCCATATTGCCGTGGCCCTCATGCTCCGCACCATGCGTGGTAACAGGCCACAGGCAGAGGTGGCCCGGCAGCTGAAGATATCCTACCAGGTCTATCAGCGTCTGGAGAACCCGCGCAAGGCCAACCCAACCGTAAAAACCCTGGAAAAAATCGCCCGCGCCTTTGGCAAACGAGTCGAACTCGGCTTTGTCTGACCGACAAAAAACGCCGCCTACTCCAATTTTACTTAGAAGCAGGCGGCGGTCTATTCGGCAAACAGGTTAAACAACCTTATCCTTATCTATTCAGTCGCCCCTCATCTCTATTTCCCCTCATAGAGAGAATGGTAAATCCCCCCTACGACAACAGATGCACAAAGAGCCCGCTGCGAAGCTTCGGCTCAAACCAGGTCGATTTGGGTGGCATGATCTTGTCGGCATCGGAAAGCTCCATCAGTTCTTCGATAGAGGTGGGATAAAGTGAGAAGGCGACCTCGCAGGCGCCGCTTTGCACCAGACGCTCCAGTTCCCCGATACCGCGGATACCGCCGACGAAATGGATCCGCTGGTCGATGCGCGGATTGCGGATGCCTAATACCGGGTTAAGGAGATTGTCCTGCAGGATCGAGACATCGAGCCGCCGTACCGCATCCAGTTCGTCAAAGCTCCCTTCCCGCGGCAGCAGTTCATACCAGCGACCGTCTAGATACATGCCGAACTGGTGCCGACCGGTCGGTTTGAAACCGGCCGGTGCCGGAGCCACCTCGAACCTGAGCGCCACCTTGGCCATGAATTCGGCGATGCTCAGCCCGTGCAGGTCGTTTATGGCACGGTTATAGGCCATGATGTTCAGCTCCGAAGCAGGGAAAATGACCGTAAGGAAATAGTTATATTCCTCCTGGCCGGTATGGCCGGGATTGGCGGCCTTGCGCAGGTCGCGCACCCGGCTCGCAGCTGCACTGCGATGATGACCGTCTGCCACGTAGAGGGTCGGAATGGCCGCCACCAACCGGGTCAGCCGGTCTATAACAGCAACATCTGCCACTACCCAGGCGGTATGCTCGACCTTATCATCGCTGACAAAATGGCAACTGGGAGCTGTTGCCGTGACATCGGTCAGGATAGCTGAGATAGCCGGCACATCCCGACAGGTATAAAAGACCGGCTCGTCGTTGGCATCCAGCTGGTCGATATGCCTGACCCGGTCCTCCTCCTTGTCGGCACGGGTAAGTTCATGCTTCTTGATCACCCCTTGCTGGTAGTCATCGACACTGGAACAGACCACCAGCCCGGTCTGGACGATCCCCCCCATCTTCTGCCGGTAGACATAGTAACACTCTGCCTCATCCTGCACCAGCAGCCGCTCCTGCAGGAAGCGCCGCAGATTCTCCTCACCCTGGCGATAGACCGGCTCGGAGTGGATATCCACCTCGGGGGGGAGATCGATCTCCGGCCGGGAGATATGCAGGAAACTGGCCGGATTGCCGGCAGCCATGGCCCGCGCCTCGTCGGTGTTCATCACATCATAGGGGGGTGCTGCCACCTGCTGGGCCTTGTCACTGGCCGGGCGAAGCGCCCGGAAAGGTTTGATGATAGCCATAACTACCTCACCGATCTAAAAGTATCTGCGTGCTCCGACAAACCGTTTGACGAAGTAGTTCTCGTCAATCGGAGTGACCTTGATCTCTTCCCCCCGCCGCGGGGCATGGACGAATTTGCCATTGCCGACAAATATCCCGACATGATTGATCGCCTCCTCGGAACTGCCGAAAAAGAGCAGGTCGCCATCCTTCAGGTCATCCCTGGCAACAGTGTCTCCGACCTTGAACTGCTCCCTGGAGGTACGGGGGATACTCACCCCGCAGAGATTGTAGACCGCCCGGACAAAACCGCTGCAGTCCATGCCGTCAACCACAGTGTCCCCCCCCCAGCGGTAGGGGATACCGACAAAACGTTCGGCAGTCCTGGCAGCGACGTTACCCATGTCGCTACTGGCCGACTTAGTCCTGGGGAGCACCGGAGTAGTAGTTGCTTTCGGAATCGGCTGATGGATCTCCGGCTCTTTAGTCTTGCGGATCGAAGCCGGTCTCGGTTCGGCAATGAAGAAGGCGCTGACCAGCTTGTCCGCCACCAGTTTCCTGCCGGAACGTTTTGCCTCTTCGTAGGTTGGAAAATCGCCAAAACGGACCGCATAGACGCCATCCTCCTTGCGGAAATAGAACGCCTCCAGCCCTCGCGCCTGCAGCTTGGCTGCCAGCCGTTCGGCGTTCACCACATCCTTGAACGCACCGACCTGGATGGAATAGCCGAGCCGGCTGATACCACGGCTATTTTTCTGTTGCGCAGCACAGCCGGTGGCGGCAAAGAGGAGAGAACTCCCCAGTAAAATCGTCGTTATGATAAGTCGAGCCATCAGGATAACCCTTGTCGTGAAATAGTTACTGGTCATCCGTGACATTCCGCCTCACCCCCATCAGGAAAGCGATGACGAACTCCTCCAGCTCGCCATCCAGCACTGCATCAGGGTTGCCGGTCTCAACACCGGTACGGAGATCCTTGACCATCTTGTAGGGGTGCAGCACATAGGAGCGGATCTGGCTACCCCAGCCGATCTCCTTCTTTTCACCGGCAATATCGGCTGCCTGGGCCTCCCTCTCCTGCACCTCCTTTTCATAGAGCTTGGCGCGCAGCATCCGCATGGCAGTCGCCTTGTTCATATGCTGGCTCCGCTCGCTCTGACAGGCTACCACAATTCCGCTCGGCAGGTGGGTGATCCTGATCGCTGAATCGGTGGTATTGACATGCTGGCCGCCGGCACCACTGGAGCGAAAGGTGTCGATTCGCAGATCAGTTTCATTCACCTTCACCTCGATATCATCGGCGATTTCCGGGAAGGCAAAGACCGAGGCAAATGATGTATGGCGGCGGGCATTGCTGTCAAAGGGGGAGATACGGACCAGGCGATGGATGCCCGCCTCGGCCTTGAGATAACCGTAGGCATATTCACCGGTGACAGAGAAGGTTACCGATTTGATCCCTGCCTCGTCACCCGGCTGGTAGTCGGTGATCTCAGACTTCCACCCCTTCCTTTCGCAGTAACGGAGATACATGCGCAGCAGCATCTCGGCCCAGTCCTGGGCTTCGGTGCCGCCGGCGCCGGCATTGATGGAAAAATAGCAGGAGCTGGCATCATGGGGGCCGGAGAGCATCCGCTGAAACTCTGCCTTGGCCACTGCATCCTCAAGTTGCTCGTTCAGCCCCTTCACCTCTGCCAGCACCGCTTCATCCCCGGCCTCTCCACCCAGCTCGATAAGTACCTGGATATCCTCCATCTGCCGGTTGAGGCGGTCCCAGCCGGAAACGGTCTTTTCCAGTACAGTCCGCTGTTTGAGCAGCTGCTGGGCAGAGTCGTTATTATCCCAGAAGTCTGGCGCAGCAAAGCGCGACTCCATCTCCTGGATATCCTCTCGCTTCCGGTCTATGTCAAAGTGACCCCCTGAGTTTGGCGATCCGCTCTGCAAGTCCTTCTATACGGGCTACTTCATCTCTGAACATAAAGACTCCTCTAGCGCTCTCTACCTCTTCTCAGCGCGGCGATAGCGATTATTGATGTGGCGATCAGACAGATTCCGGCAAACATGTCGCCATATCTGGTGTAGATGGTATTCCCCTCACCAAGCTTGACTTCACCGGTCAGCACCGCCTCTTTGAACAACTGCGTGGCGGCGCGGATATGACCGCGGCTGTCGATGATGGCGGTAATACCGGTATTGGTGGCACGCACCAGCGGAACCCGGTTCTCCACCGCCCGGAAAGTGGTCATGGAGAGGTGCTGATATGGTGCGGACGACTGTTTGTACCAGGCGTCGTTGGAGATATTCACCAGCAGCCTGCTGCCGGCCTGGACATAGGCCCGGGAAATCTCCGGGAAAATCCCTTCGAAGCAGACCAGTACTCCGATCACCCCGTTGCCGATATTCAGCGGGACCGCCCTGAGCCCGGGAGAAAAATCGCCTATCCCCACCACCAGCTTATGCACGAACGGAAAGAGTCTGGCTAACGGTACATATTCGCCAAAGGGGACCAGGTGGAGTTTGTCGCTCCGGCCGACGACCTCGCCGCTGGCTGACAGGAGAAATGCACTGTTCAGGAAGCGCTGTCTCCCCTCGATCTTGTCAAAGGCAGGGGAGCCAAATACCAGTGGCGTCTTCAATTCTGCGGCAAGCGATTTGATCCGGGCCGCATAGGCCTCGTCACTCTGGAAAAAGAAAGGTGTCGCGCTCTCCGGCCAGACGATCATATCCAGTTTGCCGCCGAAGCTGGCCTGGCGCGACAGCCGTTCATAGATGGCGACCGTCTCCTCCTGAAAGGCGGGATCCCACTTGACATCCTGGGAGATATTCCCCTGAATCAGGGCGACTTTGAGCTGTCTGCCGCTATCCCCCTGATTGAGGCGATAAAAGCCGTAGCCAAGGGTAATGAGCATGAGGACGATCAGCAGCGCCATGCTTTTGACCGGATAGGGGGCTGTTTCACGCCGAACCACCCCACGGATGACACGGTAGAGAACGATGTTGGCAAAAGCGACCAGACAGCTGACACCATATACTCCGGTCAGGTCGGCGATCTGGACCAGCGGCAGGATTCGATATTGGGAGTAGCCAAGGCTGGCCCAGGGGAAGCCGGTGAGCAGAAATGCACGCAGATATTCGCACCCTACCCAGAGAAGCGGAAAAGAGACCAGTGGTGATATCCCGACTATTTCAGCGCGCCGCACGAGATAGGCTATCAGGCCAAAAAAGAGGGCCAGATAGGCGCAGAAGAAGATATAGAGGCAACCGCTGACGCTCCAGTGCAGCTTGCCGTAGGTGACCATGACGATATTGAGCCAGTAGAGTATCCCGGCATAGGCAGTCAGCCCGCTGATGAATCCGAGGCGGAAGGAGTGCTGCGGACTCTTCTTGCCACAGGCGAGAAAGAGCGGGACAAAGGCTATCCAGGCGAGGAACGAGAGCGCCGGCTGGGGGAAGGCAAGCGCCAGCATCACGCCGCTTATCAGCGCCAGCAGATAGTCTCGCCGCGCTATACTGTTGAAATTGGGCAACTGGAACCTGTTATAATCCACCGTTACTCACCATCATCCGGCTGCACCGGTCGCTTTCTGATTCGTACCTTGCTGACCCTTCGTTCATCACTCTCCAGGATGGTCAGGATCAGTCTATCACTCACCATCTCCTCCCCGACTGCCGGTATCCGGCCAGTCAGATGGGTCAGATAGCCGCCGACCGTAGCGAACTTGTTCCGCTCGATTTCGATGCCGAAATGCTCTTCCAACTCCTCGATCGCCAGCCGGCCGTCGACTACTACGGAGTGGTCGGCATCCTCTGACAGCCACTCCTCTTCACGGTCATATTCGTCCTGAATATCACCGACGATCTGTTCCAGCAGGTCCTCGATAGTCACCAGACCCGATGTGCCGCCATATTCATCAATGACTATGGCGATATGGATCCGCTTCTTTTTGAACTCCTGGAGCAGCTCCTCCAGGTTTTTAGTCTCGGGGATATAATAGGGGGTGCGGATCAGTCGCTGCAGCGGGAACGCTGCATCATCCAGCCCCCACTGCTTGAGCAGATCCTTGGCATAGACAAGCCCGACGATGTTGTCCAGAGTGCCGTCATAGACCGGTATCCGCGAATGTCCGCAAGCGATGACCGCATCGAGGACCTCACGCAGGGTAGCTGTCACCGGTATGCAGGCCATATCGGTGCGGGGCAGCATGATGTCACGAACCACGGTATCACGCAAGGTAAAGATGGCCCGGATCATGTCGTTCTCATCCTCATTGATGAGCCCTTCCTGCTCTCCGGCATCCATAAGTTCATGGATCTCTTCTTCGGTTATCCGTTTCCGGCCGGAGAGGAACCTCACCAGTTCATCCCAGAAACCTGCCCGTTTCTTGCTCCCCTCTTCGTCCAACTATCTCCCCTCCAAGCTGATAAACCGGCATTGGTCAATGACCTTTATCCTGCAGACCAACAGGCAGAAAACATCCTCACATGAATTTGAACAGCAGCATCACCGTCAGGGTGATCAAGGAGCCGGTAACCGCCCCGAGCACGACCTCCCGCAGGGAGTGGATCCGGAGCAGCAACCGGGAATGGCTGACCATAACCGCCATGGTAACGGTCAGAATAGATATTATCGGGTCCTGAGTCTGCAGCGACACCACCGTGGCAATGGCAAATGCCACCGCTGCATGGCCGCTGGGGAGGCCACCTTCGAGCGGAGTCCCGCGACCGGATAGCGCCTTGAGGATCACCACGGTAATGACTACCATCAGCAGCGAGACAAGTGTCCCCAGTTCCGTCGGGGTACCGATCATACCAAGCGTCTCCTTGTAGAGCGGGAATACGTATTTCGACAGGATCAGATAACCCATTACTGCCGCACCGATGGCCGCCACCAGTACTGCTCCGGCCGCTACATCCTTGGCAGTCTTGGCCAGCGGATGAAATTCGGGGGAGACCAGATCTACCACAGTCTCCACAGCTGTATTGAGCAGTTCGGCACAGAGAACGATACAGACCGAGATGGTCAGCAGTGTAAATTCAAGGGCGCTCACCCGCAGAAAGAGTACTGCCAGCAGCAGTGCCATAGCTGACAGGAAGTGGTTGCGCATATGCTTCTGGGTCCTGGCGGCATAGAGTATCCCCTCTATGGCACAGTTTACCGATTCTATGAAGCGGGTCGGTTTCATCCCAGCAGGCCTGCGTTCCCCAGCAAGCGGAGCAGTTGCCGCTCCTTCTTCTCCATCCGGCGCGCCTCGACCTCGCCGCTTTGCTCATGATCGTAGCCGGCCAGATGCAGAATGCCGTGCAGCAGCAGGAATACCAGCCTGGCATGGAGTGAGATGGCAGCCGCAACTGCCTCCCTGGCAGCGGTATCGACAGAGATGACCACATCCCCCAGAAGTTCCGGGTGGAGTCCGCCAAATTCACCCTCCTGCATGGCAAAGGAGATGACATTGGTGGTCTTGTCGCGCCCCAGATAGTCCCTGTTCAAACGCCGGATGGTACGATCACCGACCAGGCTGACGGAGAGTTCTCTATCGGATAATCCCAAGTCGCTTAAGATCGTCTCCGCCGTTTTTCTTAGGTTTCTCGGTTGAATCGGCAGGCGTCTCTGGCGGTTCACCAGCAGCACTTTCACCAGACTTCTTCCCTTCTGTCATTTTCTCTTTATAGGCCGGTTCAGGGTAATCGATCCGCTGATGGTAGATGCCGGCCAGGATCTGGTTGAAACTTTTGGCTATTTCATGCAGATTTTTCAGGGTCAACTCGCATTCATCCAGTTGACCGTCGATAAAGATATGGTTGATGATCTTCTGCACCATCCCCTGGATACGGGCTGGTGTCGGATCTGCCAGGGTCCGCGAAGCTGCTTCGACACAGTCGGCAAGAAGCACCAGCCCAGCCTCGCGGGTCTGCGGTTTGGGACCCGGATAGCGGAAGTCCCGTTCGTCAATGGTTTTCCCTTCAGCAAGAGCTATTTTCTTCGCCTTTTCATAGAAAAAGGTGATAAGCCCGGTCCCGTGGGACTCCTTGATGATATTGATGATCGGCAGACCGAGACGGTTCTCCCGGGCCAGTTCCGCCCCCTCCTTGACATGGGAGATCAGAACCAGGGCGCTCATGCTCGGTGAGAGGCGGTCGTGGCGGTTCTCTTCTTGGGAGAGATTCTCTATGAAATAGTGCGGCTTGCTGATCTTGCCGATATCATGGTAATAGGCAGCCACCCTCGCCAGCAGCGGATTGGCATGAATCTTCTCGGCAGCCGCTTCCACCAGATTGCCGACCACTACACTATGATGGTATGTCCCGGGCGCCCTTATCATCAATTCGCGCAGCACTGGCGAGTTGAGATTGGCCATCTCCAGGAGCTTGATATCGGTTGTATAATGAAAGAGCGTCTCGATGAGCGGAATAGTGCCAGTGACCAGGGCCGCATTGACTAACCCGCCAAAAAGGGCGAATATGACACAGTAGATGGTCTGCATGGTGAAGAGGCTGTCACTGAAGAGCTGGAAGGAGATGGCCATGGTGAGGTTGACCACACTCACCTTGAGCCCGGCGATATAGATGATACCACGGTCCTTGCACTGCCTTACCCCATGGGCCCCGACCACCCCGCTCAAGAGTGCATAGATGACCACCGGCAGACTGTTATTGAACATGATGCCGAGCAGCGGTGCACTGATCGCGGTATATACCAGCGCAATTTCAGAATTGAGGATAATCCGGATCAAGATCGACCCGGCGGCAAATGGAAAGATATAGAGATAAGCGGCTGAGTCGATATAGGGGAATGGACCGCCCAATGCCATCGAGACCAGCTGGGCGAACTTGAGGATAAGGAAATTGCCTGAAGTCACCAGCGCCAGGAGGAAGAGATCTTTGTTGGAAGGGTTGAATTTGCGGATATTCTTCCGCGCAAAGCGGTAGGAGAAATAGAAGAGCACCATGATGATGCCAAAGATACCGATTCCCATGACAATGACGTTGATGCCGCGGCGTGCCTCGAAGATGCGGCCGAGCTTGAGCGCCTGTGCCTCGGAGATCCGCTCGCCGACCCGGACGATCATCTCCCCCTGCTTGACCTGGTAGAGAACCGGACGGACGGCATTGCGTGCCTCACGCTTCTTCTCCTCGGTACCTTCCCGGTCATAGAGCATGTTCGGAGCGAGCATCCTGACCATGACCCCTTTGATCAATTGCAGATCACGAGCTTCTCCGCCGCTCCCTAGTCGCCCCTTTGCCAGAAGTGCCCTGGCATCGGCCAGCGAGATGTAGGTATTTGAGTCACCGGCAGCGATCTCCCGCTTAGACTCGCTATCCAGCACCAGAATGCCATGGCTGCGGTCAGTGGCGAAATGCCGTTCATCGGCGACTATCTTTTGGCTATAGACCTTGACAAAGAGCCGGTTTACCTCACCAAGCAGGGCACTTGCCGAATGGACCCGCCCCAGAGCTGCAAGCTCCTCGCGGCTCACCTCGATCCTCAGGGTCTTGTTGACGACCCCATTGAGCTGATCTCTATCTGGCGTCTGCTGCTCTGCACGCAGTTCAGCCAGCTGGACTATGGCCGTCTCGAGACGCTGGGCAAGCTCCAGTGGGGCGTTCGATCTGTAGCTGTAGACGAGGGGAGCGGCAGCTTCGGCCTCAACCCTCTTCTTCTCGGTGAGCGGCAGATCTTCCAGCAGATAATCCTGGGTGGCACGGATATCCGAGGTGGCTATCTCCCCAGCCTTGTAACTGACAGACAGGAAGTTCTGACTCGGGATAAGGAGAAGGCTGAGGGAAAAAGCGGTAAGCAACAGCAGGATAGCGCGGTTGCGCTTTTCATGCCTGCCGCTGGAAAACCTCACCAGAAGAGTGTCAAGCAAGCTTTCACCTAGCAGGGTCAGGTTATCTCTGACGGTCTTCTCTTTATCGCTGCCGGGGATGGGCATGTTGAGCTGATTCCCTTGTGGACTACCGCTATAAGCTAATAAACAAGCATTTACTATATCCCCAACACAGGTAGCTGTCAACCGAAACCATCTACCTGAACCGGGACCGGTTTTAGCGGAAATCGCTTCCCTTTTTGTCAGAGTATGTTATAGTTTTACGTTGCAAGCAACGGCTAAAAGGGCCGCTACGGCCGTACAATACACATCATATGATACACAAGGGGGAAGTCATGAGCCAGATCACCGATGTATACGCCAGGGAGATTCTTGATTCACGGGGGAATCCTACTCTGGAGGTGGAAGTATTCCTCGAATCGGGAGCCATGGGGAGGGCAGCAGTGCCATCCGGCGCCTCCACCGGTGAACGAGAGGCACTTGAACTGCGGGACGGCGACAAGGCTCGTTATCTCGGCAAAGGGGTGCTGACAGCGGTGACCAATGTCAATGAGATCATTGCCGAAGAGCTGATCGGCATGGAAGCGACCGACCAGGTCGGCATAGACCGACGGATGCTGGAACTGGACGGCACAGAGTACAAGAGCAAGCTGGGCGCAAATGCGATCTTAGGAGTATCGCTGGCAGTGGCCAAGGCTGCTGCCGATGACGTCGGGCTCCCCCTTTACCAGTATATCGGCGGTGCCAATGCCAAGGAGCTGCCGCTGCCGATGATGAACATCTTAAATGGCGGCGCCCACGCCGACAACAATGTCGATATTCAGGAGTTCATGATCATGCCGGCAGGAGCCAGAAATTTTGCCGAGGCGTTGCGCATGGGGGCAGAGATTTTTCATGCCCTGAAAGGGGTTTTGAAGGGTAAGGGGTACAACACCTCTGTCGGTGACGAAGGTGGTTTCGCCCCTGACCTGAAGTCGAACGAAGAGGCTCTGGAGGTGATCATGGAGGCGATCGTCAAGGCAGGCTACAAGCCTGGCGAGGACGTCCTGCTGGCCCTCGACGTAGCTTCGTCGGAACTGTTCAAGGATGGCGTCTATACCCTGGAGAACGAGGCCGAATCGAAAAAGAGCGCTGACCAGTTGATCGACTTCTACGAGAATCTGGTCAACAAGTATCCGATCATCTCCATTGAGGATGGCATGGCAGAGAACGACTGGGACGGCTGGAAGAAGATGACCGACCGGCTTGGTCAGAGGATCCAGATCGTCGGCGACGATCTCTTTGTCACCAACCCGAAGATACTCCGTGAAGGGATCCAGAAAGGGATCGCCAACTCCATCCTGATCAAGTTGAACCAGATCGGCACCCTGACCGAGACCCTTGACGCCATCGAGATGGCCAAGCGGGCCGGTTACACCACGGTCGTCTCGCACCGCTCCGGCGAGACCGAGGATACCACCCTGGCCGACCTTGCAGTAGCGGTGAATGCCGGGCAGATAAAGACCGGTTCACTCTGCCGCACCGACCGGGTCTGCAAATATAACCAGCTGCTCCGCATCGAGGACGAACTGGATGCCACCGCCATCTTCCGCGGCAAAGAGGTCTTTTACAATATCCACAAATAGCACTGCTGCAGGGTGAAACGGTCCAGTTTTGTGGAAAGGGCCAGCCAACTGATTGGCTGGCCCTTTTTGTCAGGTTTCTGTTTACAGTTGACAATAATATCTTCTGCCGTTAAACGTGATAATATCCAGTCACATCATCTTCATCCAGATCGCATGAGAATGCCCAGTGACCATCTTCAAGGCAGACACTATCCGCGCCAAGATACTGACCATCATGCTGGTCGCCGGCATCCCCATCATCCTTGCCGCTGCTTTACTGATCCATGCAAAATACCGCTCTGATTACCGTGATGTCGAATATGAAGCGCTTATCACCGTCAAATCACTTGCCTATCAGCATTCCACACAAGTGGAAGGGATCCGCAATCTGCTCATAACCTTGAGTGAGTTCCCTGAAGTACAGCAGTTGCACAAAGATGGGGCCAATGCAATTTTGCAGGATATTCTGAAGAAAAGCCCCTCCAGCCTGAACATCGGCCTTGCCGACCGGCAGGGGAACCTGGTGGCCAGCAGCGTTCCGGCCAGCTTCAATATCGCGGACCGGAAATATTTCCAGGATGCGCTCAGGTCAAAAAGGTTCAGTGCCGGTGAATATGTGGTCAGCAGGGCAGTCGGCAAGCCGGCCATACATTTTGCTCTGCCGATACTGGACTCCAGTGGTGAAGCATTTGCCGTACTTTATGCGACTTACGACCTGACTACGTTTGAAACTTTTTTTAAAGAGCAGAAGCTGCCGGAAAATTCGGTAATGAACCTGACCGACCACCGTGGTGTGGTACTTTACCGTTATCCGTTGCACGACAAGATCAAGCCTGGGCTGCAGGACAAACCGGAGCTCCGCAGCAAGATAACGACCAGCAGGGATGAGGGGACATTTGTCGCCGTAGGGCTTGACAACACCAAGAGGTTCTTTGCCTACAAGCAGCTACGTCTCTTCCCGGACGACCCTCCATATCTTTATCTGCGGGTCACGGTACCGGAGCAGGCCGCCCTGGCCGGGGTCTATCGACTGATAGGCATCTCGGTAGCGCTCTGCCTCCTGGCGGCCATCCTGGCGATTATCCTGACCCATCTGCTGGCCAAACAACTCATCATCAAGCCGGTCCAGCGGATGGTGGAAGTAGCCGAAGCTGTCACTGCCGGTGACCTCTCAATACGGACAGGCCTGATCGACCGGGACGATGAACTAGGCTCCCTGGCCAGGTCGATAGATACCATGAGCGAGACACTGCAGCGACGCCTTGCCGAGAGAGATTCCGCCGAGATGCAAATACGTCGTCTCAACAAAGAGCTGGAACATGCCGTGCAGGAGCGTACACAACAGCTGGAAACGGCCAACGCCTATCTTACCGAGGAGATCGAACAGCGGAGCAGATCCCAGCAAGAGATAACCTCGCTGAATATCAACCTGCAACAGCAGAAGAGCGCCCTGGAAGCGGCCAATCAGGAGCTGGAGTCTTTCAGCTATTCAGTATCCCACGACCTGCGAGCGCCACTACGCCATATCAGCGGTTTCAGCCAGGCACTAAGCGAGATGCTGGCTGACCGGCTTGATCAGGGTGCCGCTGATTACCTGCAGCGGATCGACCAGGCAAGCAGGAGAATGGCGGAACTTATCGACGGCCTGCTCACATTATCGCGCTGCAGCAGGGAGGAGATGCATATCCGGCCGCTCGATTTGAGCTGCATGGTCGAAGAGATCATCCAGGCCCTGCAACAGGGAGAACCGGCCCGTTCTGTCGCACTTCATATCTGCCGGGAGATCAAGGCCGATGGCGACCCGGTGCTGCTCAAGGCGGCGCTGCAAAACCTTCTCAGCAATGCCTGGAAATATACTGCCAAGACAGAGGCCCCGGTGATAGAATTCGGCTGTACAAAAACTGAATCCGCACCGGTCTATTTCATTCGTGACAATGGCGCCGGCTTTTCCATGGAGTTTGCCGACCAGCTCTTCATCCCCTTCCAGCGCCTCCATCTGGCCGAAGAGTTCGACGGGATCGGGATCGGCCTGGCAACAGTGCAGCGGATCATCCAGCGACATGGCGGCAGGATATGGGCTGACAGTGCACCGAACCAGGGGACGACTTTCTACTTTACCCTGGCAGATGCCAGAGTAAATGAGGCTTCCAGATAAGCGTTTACCTGACTGACCATGCCAGCTGATTAAGCCTGTTGCAGCAGAAGCAGTTTATGCTATCTTTTCAGGAATCTCTGTGATGCGACATTTTCAACAATATGCAAAAGGAGGTACAAAATGATACGTAGCAGAATCATGATACTTGTTGTTGCAGGGGGAGCTCTTTTCCTCTCAGGTTGCGTCTCGACCGGCACATTTCAACAGAAGGAGCAGGAAGCGAGCGCCCTGCAGAAAGACCTGCAGGAGACCCAGAGCGGTTTTACCACCCTGCAGGAGAAATACAAGAAGCTGGAGAGTGAGCAGGGGGATATGACTACCCGGCTGAAGAAATTGACTGCAGACAATGAGGAGTTGAGTAAGGCCCAAACGGAGTTGAACCAGGCCAAGGATAAATTGACTGCCGAGAATGTCGAGTTGGCGGCGCAGATAAAGAGATTGAACAGTGAACTGGCTGTCATGAAAATAGCTAACGAGGCTCTGCTGGGCAAAGTCGCTGAACATGCTGCCCAGAATATCAGGCTGAACGAAGAACTGGCAAAGACAAGAAAAACTGCCACTGACCAGACCGGCGCCGAGAAGAGCACTCCACAGCCGGCAAAGGGCCCTGTAGAGCAACCAAAAGCCGACAAACCGGCAACAGCAGAACCGGTCAAGAGTGTCAAACCGGTTGTCAAGGAGCCACAGCCGGAACAGCCTGCTCCAGTCGTAACAGCTCCGGCTGCTGCAGAACCGGTCAAGGATGCCAAGCCGGTCGCCAAGGAGCCACAGCCGGAACAGCCTGCTCCAGTCGTAACAGCTCCGGCTGCTGCAGAACCGGTCAAGGATGCCAAGCCGGTCGCCAAGGAGCCCCAACCGGAACAGCCTGCTCCAGCCGAAGCAGCACCGGCTGCAACAGAACCGGACAAGAGTGCCAGGCCGGTCGACAAGGAGCCGCAGCCCGAACAGCCGGCTCCAGCCGAAGCAGCACCGGCTGCAGCTGAACCGGACAAGAGCGCCAAGCCGGTCGACAAGGAGCCGCAACCCGAACAGCCGGCTCCAGCCGAAGCAGTTCCGGCTGCGGAGAGCCAGGAGCCGACAAAACTTTAACAGCTCTACTTGCCATTACCCGGCAGTCAGCACTGCCACTTCACCTGAAAAGAGAGCGGGGTCGCACAACGGCAACCCCGCTCTTTCTATATACCCATACTATATTCAGTGGCTCGGCAACCGGTCCTTCAACTCCCGGATAATATCGCTCTGCACGTAATTGATGAACTGGGAGATTACCCCCTGCTGTTTCTGGTTCGTTTCCAGCTGGAACATATAGTTGGTACGGTTGTTATCATCTATGCCCCGCAGGAATTTCCCCGGGAGTTCGAGTTTGACCGTCGGCAGCCACAGATTGACCATCCCCACCTCGCCAACTGATAAACCGACCTCTTTTTGCGCGAGGAGCGACAGACCGCCAAGGGAGATATCGTTCAGTTCACCCTCCAGCACCCCCTTTTCAGTTTCAAATGTCACCTGCACCTTCTCGGTCAACTTTACCCTGACAGTCTCGCGACGGTCCGAGCGGATCTGGGCATAGGAGAACTGGGTCAGAAATGCTGTTTTTTTCTCTACCTTGACCCTTTGCACCTTGGCGATGACATCGTGGAGCAGGTGCCTGCTCCTGACAAAGGAGATCTTCTGCGTCAGCATAGCGACAGCCTGCACCTGGTGCACCCCCATCTCCACCATACCCCGGTCTATCTCTTTGACCGTTGCTGCAAAACTTATCGGAACCTCCTTATAATAGTTGAGCAAGGTTATATCGTTCGACAGCTTTTTCGCAGTTATCGCTGCCAGCACTTCGATTATCGCAGCATCATCGCTTTGCGCATCATTAACGGTAAAGAGCTGATACTGTTCGTACATGCGACTACCCTTTCCCAAACGCTGACATATCCTCTCTTTACAGCTCTGCTGCCGCAGTAAAAGCGACAGCAACAGCCATATCCTGCCAGGCTGAGACATATTGAACCGGCTGTTATCTCATTTATCGACAGATTTTCGCAAAACTGAACCGGTTTGGAAAATAGCTGCGGCAGCACTGGAATTTTAGCCTTAACTGATTTCACTGTCTGGCTATATCTATATTCACAACAATATCAATCGGATAGCGTACATGTTTATTTGATAATAATATTCATTTACATTTCAGCCAGGATCTATTACAATAAAATCACAAGCTGGATAGATGTTAAAGGAGGTCCGCCATGAAAAGGATATTGACGATAGTAGCATCCATGGCAGCAGGCCTGCTCATTTCCGCACTGTCGGTTATGGCCGATGAAGGGATTGGGGTATCAGGGAGCGTGAATGAGTCGATAGCAAAGGATGAATGCCTGCTGGTAGCGATGAACTGCCCAGATCGAGTCGACACATTGCAACAGACCATTGACCGGCTGCATAAGGAGATAGGCAAAGGGTCAGACGTATATACTACTGATGAGCTGCGGCGACTTAATGACAAACTGGATGCAGCCACCGAAGAGTTGAACCTGATAGAAAACTATTAACCGGAGGGTAACATTGATCTATCTGCAGGGATGACTGAATGATAGAGGAAAAGAGGTCTGCGCAAGCAAGCCTCTTTTTGCTGCAACGACTTCAGTTGCTATACTGCACTACCCATAGCATGATCCCATAGCTGTCGCAAACAGTCCTGATACGGTCATAAAATTTTTTTTCCCGATCTGGATATTCCATGATCAGCACTATTCCTGGCTTCCTCCCGGTCATTAGAGCATAGTATAACGCCTGACCGACTGCTTCAGGCCACTTCGAGGCAAACTCTACTTCTACTGCAAATTCGTCGGTAAGACAGTCGACCCTGCTCCGGTCATTGAGCTGAAATTCCTGGACACCGCCATGACTGGAACACCACTCCTGCTGGTACTCTTTTTCCGCCTTGAGATGTGCCGCTGTTGCATCTGTCGAGATGAACAGCATGGTAATCGCAACAGCAAGAATAGTTCTCACGGCAACCCCCAGGGGATCTCTTCCCTGAGAAATTCCAGCTACTCATTCTGGCTGCTATCTCTTCAGCGATTCAACTCTGCGGCCCGAGCGTGAAGAAAAAGGTGGCTCCCGCACCGCATTTACCCTCCGCCCAGATACGCCCCCCGTGCCGCTGGATGATCCGCTGCGTTGTGGCAAGGCCTATACCATGCCCTTCAAAGAGTTTTTTGGTATGGAGACGAAGGAACGGGACAAAGAGATTATCAACATTATCCATGTCAAATCCTACCCCATTGTCCTTGAGGAAATATATCTTCTCCCCCTGCTGCTCAAAGGCGCCAAAGGATATCTCTGCAGCAGCAGTCTCCCTGGTGAATTTCCAGGCATTACCGACCAGATTCTGGAATACTGCCATGAGCAGACGAGGGTCACCATCTGCCTCAAGTCCACCGGCGATCTCTATTGCGACCTGTCGATGCGGCTCCCTGAGCCGGAACTCTGCCAGAACAGACTCAAACATACCGCTCAGATCTACCTTCTCGCAGTGCAACTGGTCCCGCTGGGCACTGGAAAACTCCAGCATCGCCTCGATCAGTTCGGACATCCGTTCACCAGCCAGCTCTATCTCCTGCAGATACTGGCAATCTTCGGCCTCAAGATTCTGGCCACTCCCTTCCCGCAGCATCTCACAGTACCCCATGATCACATTGAGCGGAATCCGCAGATCGTGGGAGAGTGAATAGTTGAACGCCTCCAGATCACGGTTGACCAGTTCCAACTCCCTGGTCCGCTCATGAACCCGCTCTTCGAGTATCTGCTGGTGGGTCTCCAACTCACGCACCATCTCATTGAAAGCTCTGGCCAGGGTGCCGATCTCGTCATGGCTGTCGACAGCAATCAGCTTATCCTTCCCCTCCTTCTGCGCCATACCCTCCACATGTCTGGTCATGGCAAGCAGCGGCGCTGTGAGGCGCTGCATCAGTAGCCAGACGATCACCAGCAGCGATGCCGTACCTAACAGCATACCGATCACCGCATATCGCCGCGCCTTGTATATGGAGGCATATGCCTCTTCGAGAGGATAGTTTACTGCCAGGATCCAGTCGGTGTCCTGCAGATGCTTGAAGGAAGAGACCAGCCGCACACCGCGCGAACTGACAGTCTCGCCACTGCCGTCAATACCTTTCAAGGCCTGATCGAACAGCCGGTTAGCCCCGGGCGGTACATCGCGCTTCATGATCCTGCTCCGGTCCGGATGCACTATCAGGGTCCGCTCCCGGTCATAAATATAGAGATAACCGCTCTTGCCGATCCTTATGGTGGCCAGGTCGCCGAGAAAATTGTCACCGAGCAGTTTGATGCTGCCGCCAAGGACTCCGAGCACCCTGCCATCTGCGGCGATAATCGGCACCGCCAGCATCACTACAGGTTGGCCGTCGACATGCGGCGCCAGAAATGGTTTAGAAATAAGCGGGGTCGACTTGGTGGCCGTTATGCTGACAAAGTCGCGAAGTGCAGCGATATCACTGCTGACATTCTGTTTGTCGGTGGTGGATGCCAGCAGGCGGCCCCCTGGCGCAAAGAGGTAGAGACCGCAGTCAAAGAGGGAGCTTAAGGTGGTCTTGCTGGAGAGAAATTTTTCAGCCTGTTGCTGATCGGTGAAGACCGCCGGAGGTATGCCGCTACCTGTTGCTACCAGCGATTTCCGGACGATCTCCAGCTTGTCATCGATGGTGTTTGCCAGCAGGGTGACCAGCGCCTGCTGCTGCTTGATAATACCATCCTTCTCTTCACGCTCGAAAAAAGAGAGGGCAAAAAAGAGCTGCACAGCCGCATACAATACAAACAGGACCGAAACCGATACAGCCATGCTGGTTTTCAGGCTGAAGTTCTGCATCAGTCCCCCCCATCCAGGTGCTGGTTGCGCTGCAGTGAAGGCAGATCTAAATAACGGGATATATTGTAGCATATTAAAAGAAAGAAATAAATGACAACTCAGGCAAAGCAATATTCTGTTTCAGTAGCTGCAATAAATGCCGAAATATTACGTATGCCGATACGCCTGTTGAAAAAAATGAAGATCCTGCCGAAGATTCTTGCCATCTCGCTGCTGAGCGTAGTCCTTATCGACGCGATCATTCTCTGCTATTTTCTCCCCCGTATTGAGCAGAACATCCTGGAGCGGGAGAAGATTTCCTTGCGAGAACTGGTCGAGGTTGCCTATGGTCTGATCGTCGAATATGACAACCAGGTAAAACAGGAGCTGATGCCGATGTACGAGGCAAGGATACGGGCAGCCGCCGACATCCGCAGCCTCCGTTACGGTGACAAGGAGTATTTCTGGATCAATGACACCCACCACCGGATGGTCATGCACCCGATCAAGCCGGAGCTGGAGGGGAAAGACCTGACCGACTACCAAGACCCGAAAGGGACTTTTCTCTTCCGCGATTTTGTCAGGGTCTCGACAGAACGGGGGAACGGTTTCGTCAGCTACCTCTGGCCAAAGCCGGGAGAGACCACCGCTGTGAACAAGATCTCCTATGTCAAGCTATTCCAGCCTTGGGGCTGGATAATCGGCAGCGGCATCTATGTAGACGATGTAAAGAGGGAGATCGGCCAGCTCCGCAGCGAAATGATCTTAGGCAGTCTGCTCTTTGCCATCCTCTCCTTTGCCATCGCCTGGTCCATAGGGCGAGGGATAACCAACCCGGTACAGCATGTCGTGAGCGGCCTGCAGAGCATTGCCAGCGGCCGGGAGAACAGCATCCAGAAGCAGCGGATAGTCGTCGACAGCGAGGATGAGATCGGCCTCCTCTCCGCCGAGTTCAATCGTCTCATGGACTCCATCAGCAAGATCGCCCTGTTCAAACAGGTAATCGAAGAAGATGAGAGCCTGAATGACGTCTACACCCGCCTGGGGAGAGTATTCGAAGAGGATCTCGGGCTGCAGGGTGTCTTTATCTTCGAGAGTGACAGCAGCAAGCAGAACATGTTACTGCCAGCCTACCCCCCTGCCATGCAGGAGAGCGAACTCTGCTGCAATCCTGAGATAATGACCAATGCCGGGCTTTGCAAGGCAAGTAAGACCGGCCACGCCATCTGTTCGCTCGACTATCCGAACATCTGCCGGCAGTTCACCAGCGGCAGCAGCAAAGAGCACAGCTGTTTCCCGATTACCGCGGGGGGGGGTGCGGTAGGGGTCGTCCAGTTTATCCTCGACCGCTCGCCTGATAATGCTGCAGATATAACTGACTGGCAGGAGAGGATCAGAAAAGCGAATCTCTACCTCAAGGAATCGCTCTCTGTTATCGAAACCAAGCGGTTGATGGGAAAGCTCATGGAATCAGCTCTGATAGACCCATTGACCGGCCTGCACAATCGACGCTTTCTCAAAGAGGCGCTGGACAAGCATGTGGCCGGAGTCATCCGGCGCAATAGCATAATGGGGCTGATTATCTGCGACCTCGATTTCTTCAAGCAGGTGAACGACCAGTATGGCCACGATGCCGGAGACGCGGTGCTCAGGGAGACTGCTGACATCATCCGCAAGAGCGTGCGGGATGCAGATCTGGTGGTCAGGTTCGGCGGCGAGGAGTTTCTCGTCTTGCTCATCGATGTTGAGGCAGAGGCAACGCTGCAGGTGGCGGAGAAGATCCGCGCAAATATCGAAGCTGCCCGTTTCAAGGTCTCCGGCGGCTCCATCAGCAAGACCATCAGCCTTGGCATCAGCGAATTCCCGGTCGACACCGGCATCGTCTGGCAGGCGATCAAATTCGCCGACGTCGCTCTCTACCAGGCCAAAGAGGGGGGACGCAACCGTAGTATCAGATTCACCGCCGACATGTGGACCGAGCAGCAGTTCTGATCAACCCCTCAACCCCCAAGATGAATAGACTGATATTACATCCCGGCTGCCAGCCAAAACTGCAGAGAGATATCTGCCGGTCAGTTGCATTTATCTGCTGCAGGACTTATCCGATTGCCTGCGGCGATTAATATTTTTTGACATAAGCTGTGAAAACCGCTAGATTATTATCTTTGCAATTACCTGAGGCAAGGATATCCACCATGATCAAGACAAACAACCTGAAGATCAAGAGCATCACGCCGATTATCGCTCCGGCAGACCTGCGCCAGGTCTTCCCCCTCTCTGTGGAGGCAAGTGAATTCGTCGCCGCCAGCCGCGCCCAGATCAAGAATATTCTCCGCGACAAGGACCCGCGCCTGATGGTAGTAGTCGGCCCCTGCTCCATTCACGACCCCCAGGCTGCCCTCGACTATGCCCACCGGCTGGCCAGGCTGGCCAGCGAGCTCTCCGAGCAGCTCTTCATCATAATGCGGGTATACTTCGAAAAACCGCGCACCACAGTCGGCTGGAAAGGGCTGATCAACGATCCGGACATGGATGGCAGCCACCAGATCTCCAAGGGGCTCGGCATCGCCCGCCGGCTTCTGAGCGAGACGACCAGACTCCGCCTGCCGGTTGCGACCGAGATGCTCGATCCGATCACCCCTGAGTATCTGGCCGACCATCTCTCCTGGGGGGCGATCGGCGCCCGCACCACCGAATCCCAGACCCATCGGGAACTGGCCAGCGGTCTATCCTTCCCGATCGGCTTCAAGAACGGTACCGACGGTAATCTGCAGATCGCCATCGACGCCATGATCGCTGCCCTCCACCCGCACTCCTTTCTCGGTATCAACCGGGAGGGGCTCTCCTCCATCGTCCAGACCACCGGCAATCCTGATGTCCATATCGTCCTGCGCGGCGGGAAAAAACCGAACTATGCCCCGGACGACATCAGAAAGACCGAGGAGATGCTGGAGAAAAACTCCCTCTTCCCGACCATCATGGTCGACTGCAGCCATGGCAACTCCGAAAAGAACCACGAAAAGCAGCCCCAGGTACTCGACGCCGTAATCGAGCAGATAGCTGCCGGTAACCGGAGCATCTCCGGTGTCATGATAGAGAGTTTCCTCGAGTCGGGGAACCAGCCGCTCCCCAAGGATCTCTCGCAGCTCAGATACGGCGTATCCATCACTGACAAATGTATCGACTGGCAGACCACCGAAAAGGTGCTCCGTAAAGCCCATAGCCGTCTCAAGGCCTGTGGTGGCCGCAGAACCGTCTGATCCTTCCAAATAATCATGTGCCAACCCGCCCTGCCCTGCAGAGGCGGGTATTTTCCTGTCCTGCCCCCCCTGACAGAATAATAACTGCAAAAGTTCCCGCACAAGCCGCCGATAAGACTCTCTAAAGAATCATTCTTCATATCGGAGGTAATGTGATGCGATTGAACAACCTGAAGATCGGCAAACGACTCAGCCTCGGCTTTGGCGTCGTACTCCTGCTCCTTATCGGCGTAGGGCTCTGCGGGCTATGGGGAGCCAGGACCCTTGCCATGAATGCCAACAAAGCTGTCGATATCGATGCGAAATCGATGGAGCTGGCCGAACGGATCCGCACCAACACCATCATCCTGCGCCGCTACGAAAAGGATATCTTCATCAACCTCGCTGCTGCCGACAAGGTGAGCGAATATTACGGCAAATGGGCCGAGGCGAAAGACCGGATGTTGAGCCGCATCAGCGATCTGGAAAAGATCGCCACGGGAAGCAAGGACAAGGAGGTATTAACCGCTATACGGAGCGACCTGGATAGCTATTGCAAGGGTTTCGAAGGTGTGCTGGGACAGATCCGCAAAGGGGAGATAAGCACCACCCAGGATGCCAACAAGGCGATCGGCGGCTACAAGGAGGCGATTCACCGGATGGAACAGAGCGCCTGGGACTATGCTGCGGTCGGGGTGAAACGGATGGAGGCGACTGCCCATGAAATTGACAAGCTGGAGAATAAGATCGAGAATACTATGCTGACGCTGATGACGATTGCCATCCTCTTGACCGTCCTCCTCACCTGGCTCGTCACCCGGAGCATCACCAAACCGGTCAATGCCACGCTCACCATGATCACCGACATCGCCCAGGGCGAGGGGGATCTGACCAAACGGCTAGAATATGATGGCAAGGACGAACTGGGGGCGCTTTGCGGCATGTTCAACCTCTTTGTCGACAAACTGCACAACATCATCAACCGGGTGGCACAGACCACCAGCCAGGTGGCGGCTGCCGCCACCCAGTTGAACAGCACTGCCGAACAGATGGCCACCGGCGCCGAAGAGGTGGCTGCCCAGGCCGGCACTGTCGCCACTGCCGGCGAGGAGATGGCGGCAACCTCCAGCGAGATCGCCCAGAACTGCCAGATGGCTGCCAGCGGTGCCATGCAGGCCTCTACCTCGGCCAACAGCGGCGCCACGGTAGTGCAGAACACGGTGTCTGTCATGACCAGCATAGCCCAGCGGGTGCAGGCTTCGGCGCAGACCGTGGAGAGTCTCGGCAGCCGGAGTGACCAGATCGGCGCCATCATCGGCACCATCGAGGACATTGCCGACCAGACCAATCTGCTGGCGCTCAATGCCGCCATAGAAGCGGCCCGTGCCGGCGAGCAGGGGCGCGGCTTTGCCGTGGTGGCTGACGAAGTGCGGGCGCTGGCGGAGCGGACCACCAAGGCTACCCGGGAGATCAGCGAGATGATCAAGGCGATCCAGAGTGAGACCAGAAGCGCGGTCGGCACCATGGACGAAGGGGTTCAGGAGGTGGAGCGGGGAACAGCAGAAGCAGCCAGATCCGGGAGCGCCCTGCAGGAGATCCTCAACCAGATACAGAATGTCACCATGCAGGTTAATCAGATCGCCACAGCTGCAGAGGAGCAGACCGCCACTACCAGCGAGATCAGCAACAACATGCAGCAGATCACCGATGTGGTACACCAGACCGCCAAAGGGGCCCAGGAATCGGCATCCGCCGCCTCCCAGCTGACCATGATGGCCGAAGAGCTGCAACGGCTGGTAGGGCAGTTCAAGCTGGCATCATGACCAGTTATATTTAACGAAAAAGGCCCTGCTGAATGATCGGCAGGGCCTTTTTTTTGATCTTCCTGGCGCTTTCAGCGCCTGTCACCATAAAACTGGCAGGTGTCGCGACCCAGGTCCTTGGCCCGGTAGAGAGCGATATCGGCATTTTTCAGCAGCGTCCCGGCATCGGCCCCGTCCCCGGGGAAGAGCGCCACTCCGATACTGGTGGTGATGACCAGCTCATGACCATCGCAGCTGCAGGGCTGGCGGAGGATATTGCCGATCTTCTCGGCGATGGCGGCAACACTCTCCTGGGAGCTGATGGTAGGCACCAGCACGACAAATTCGTCCCCCCCCATCCTGGCGACGGTATCGCTCTTCCGCATCGCCCCCTGCAACCGGATCGCCACCTCCTTGAGCAGCAGGTCGCCGATGCTGTGGCCAAGGGTGTCGTTGATATCCTTGAACCGGTCCAGGTCGAGCATCATCAGCACCCCGGAACTGCCGTAGCGGCTGGCATGGGCCAGCGCCTGGTCGAGTCTTTCATTCAGCAGCACCCGGTTCGGCAGGCCTGTCAGGGCGTCGTGAAAGGCCAGATGGCGGATGGTAGCTTCGGTCCGCTTCCGCTCGGTCACATCCCGCATCATCAAGACGAAGCCGACCAGCCTCTGTTCGCCATCGATAATGCCGGAGACCCGGTTTTCATAGGAGCGGAGCCCGCCCCCCCGGTCAAGCTGCATGATGAACCGGTATGCTCCCTTGCGCGCCACTATCTCCCGCGCCTTGACCAATCGACCCTTCGGTACCCCCTCCAGGACAAAGAGGTCATCGACCGGATGGTCGAACACCTCTTCCCGACGGACGCCAAAGACCTCCTCAGCCTTGGGGTTGAAGTATCTGATGCGGAAATCGCTGTCCGTAGCCACTATCGCCATATCGATGGCCGAACTGAGGATGCTCTCCAGATAGATCCCCTTGTCCACCAGGTTGCGGGTGGTCTTGAGCAGCACCGCCTCCTTCTCGCGGATGACCCGTTTCAACACCTCGATATATTTCCCCTCCAGCTCCTTGAGGATGTCCGACTGGGTTATCAGCCCGGCCAGTTTACCGCTCCGGTCGACCACCACGATTCGGCGGATGCTGAAGCGCTGCATGGCCGACACCACGCTATGGACCGAGGCGTCATGTTTGACGGTCCTGACCGGAGCAGTCATCACCTGGTCGATACGCAGACCCTCCAGTTTCGTGCCGTTGGCCACCAGCCGGGCCATATCCCGTTCCGAGAAGATGCCGGCCGGCTTCGACCGCTCAGTGACGATGACGCAGCTGATCGCCTTCTCCGCCATCAGCGCGACTACCTTCTTAAGCGGCGTTGCAGCGGTGACTGTGACCACCTCCCTGGTCATGATCTGCTCGATCTTGCGCAATTCGACAAAATACTCGAGCCCCAGGTGATTGACCATGTCGGTCAGGGTCACCACGCCAACCACCCTCCCCCGCCGGTCGGTCACCACATGATGGCGATAACGGTTCACCAGCAGGAGTTTATAGGCATCATATATGCTGATCTCGCCGGAGATGGTCGCCACCAGCCGGCTCATCACCTCGCTGATGGCGATCTCCTCCAGATTGACTCTCTTGTTGACCGCCTTGACGATATCCCGCTCGGTAAAGATGCCGAGCGGCTTCTTCCCCTCCACGACCACCAGCGAACTTATCCCGGCGCCCGACATGATCCGGATCACCTCGGCGACCCTGGTTGTCGCCGGTGTCGTCAACACCATCCGGTTGACTATATGCTTGATTCTGGTCTTGTGCATCGATCCTCTCTATTTACATATTCTGTTCAGCCAACCGAGCTGCCAGGCCGCCAGCAGCAACAGAAAACCGGCGAGTATGGCGAGGTAGAGCCTCCATGGCGCATGCTTTTCGGCAAAGGGGTCGGCCAGAAGCTGCCGGGTCCCTTCAGGTAGTCGCGATACTGCCGTAAGCGAGGCGCCGAACGGGATGTTCAGCTTGGCCCTGGCATTGACCGCCCAGCCGTTGGCATCCAGCAGCGGACCAAGATTGCGCTGGTGCAGCTTGAACCAGGCAATGGCCAGCGAAGGGCCGGAAATCATCAGCATCACCCCTGCCAGGGCAAGCGGCATCTGCCACCAGGCGAGGCGGAAAAATCCGCTTATCACCGAGGCGATTGCCGTGCCGATAGCGCCGACTGCCAGACCGATTGCAGCGAAGATGCCGGCGAACTTGCCGACATCGAACATCTGCTGGTGCTGCGGCGGGGGCAGTTGCTTCCCCTCCACCTTTTTATCCCCCAGCTGCATGATGCTGCTGACCGCCTTCTCCTCGGCCTGGCGGGAACGGGCTGCAGCCAGCTTCTGCAGCTGTTCGCCGACCATCCGGATGATCCGTTTGTAAGGGGCCCAGAAGGCCTGACGGATACTGATCGGATGGTCGATGATGCGGCTCACCGTGGCATCCCAGTCGACTCCGCTCCTATCGTAGAAAATGCCGTTCCGCCCGACCAGCAGCTGGTCGGAATCGCCGCTGGTAAAGGCGGCGGCAATAGTCATCCTTTCACTGCCGCCATTGCGGAGGCAGTCACAGTAGACCAGGTAGACCCGGCTCAGGGAGGCGAGCAGGGCATGCTTGACGATGTCGTTCACCTTTACGCAGAGCTCGCAGCTGCGCCCATCAAGATAGAGGGTGCCGGCCTGGAAGATGGCCTTGCCGCGGCCGGTATAGAAGTCGCTGAAGGAGACGAAATTGTTCACCAGCGGCAGCAGGTCGCGGCAGAAACGGACCAGCTTTTCCACCCCCTCCATGGCATCGGCGGCCTCCTTGAGGTCAAGGTCCTGCTGCAACAGCGCCGCCAGAGCCGTCTCGACCCGGTCGTCCGACCACTGCCGCAGACGTGCCAGACCGAGCCCGGAGAGAGGGGTCTCAACCCGCCGCGACCACCAGAGATCATAGTCGACCAGCCGCTCCTGCAACTCCATCCAGTCAGCCAGGGAGAGCTGTGCCAGATCTCCCAGCAGCGGTCGGACCACCTGCTGGCGAAACTCTTCAAGCTGCTTCACCCAGGCAGGATTAACCCCCTGCGTCAGATCGAGAGTCTGCCCGGTATTCACCGCTGCCAGCGGCAAAGCGGCTATCTCCTCGCCAGCCTCAGCCAGATTGCGGCTTGCCAGAGCCGCCAGATCGGCATCGCTGCTGTTCATTACCGTCGCAGCTCGGCTGTCGTATAATGCCAGCCGGCAGCGGAGGAAAAAGTCCTCGATCTTCCCCCTTATCCCCTGCCACCTGTCGCCAGCCATATCAGCAGCATGACCGAGCAGCCGGATGGCCGGGTCTGCCTCTGCCTCACCCTGCCAGGCCAGCCAGGCAGCGGCATCGGCACTGAAGCGGGTGAGCGTGTCAAGCGATATACCGAGTTCACCGGAGCGGTCCGGTTCCCCCCCCATGCAGGCCACTATATCGTTCAGCCACTGCTGCAGAGCGGTATCATCTGCTGCGGCAGGGGGGATAACTCCGTCGCCGTTGAACCGGTTCTTGCCGAAAATCCTGATGCTGTCAACTGTATCCGCGACAGTTATCAGTTGCGCATCAGCCTTGCCGATATTCGCCAGGAGCGTTTTAGCCGAGTTAAGCAACTGCGCTCCGGCTTCATTCCCCTCATCGATCCCGGCCAACGGCACACCCTCTGCGCCGCTTATCAGCAGTTCCGGCTCCTTCAGCCTGGGGCGCAACCATTCAAGTGCCGCAAGTATCTCCGGGGCACGGATATGCCCGTCCCGGTCGGTGTCGATCAACTCCAGGGTCCGCTTGTCAAACTCCACCCCTTCGACCGGACAGCTTAGCACTACCCAGAGCTTCTGGTCGAGTTCAGCGAGAGCAAAGAGATCCGCACCTGTCTCCAGCAGCACCTGGTCGAATCCGCCGGCGCGGAAAAAACGCCACGGATGCGGCGTCATCTTCTGCCTGGCAGCATCCTGCATAAAACTCCTCCTTGGGGATTAATAGTAACAAGTATCCCATGAGTGTCGATATTCTGCAAGTCTTGTCGGATTATAACAGGATTTCGACTGATGCCCGGGGTTATACGTCCCTGCTGCGCGGCGGATCGGTTGTCAGGATGAATTTGTCGAGAATCCGGTTGAACTCTTCCGGTTTGTCAAGGTAGAGCCAGTGCCCGGTTCCATTTACCACCTGGTGGGGGAAATCAGGGTCGTGGTGATGCAGGCTGGCAGGGGTGTCATTGGCAGCTGTCACAACTGCAAGCTTCGGACCGTGATATTGCTGCAAGGATGCGATCGGTTCATAGCAGAACTGCGCAGATGCTATCTCCACCAGCATCTCCTGGGATGCACTGCGCAGATCCGCCACGACCCTCTGCTGCACCTCACTCCTGGCACCGACAAGGAGCTGCTGCCAGTACTGTTCGGCAACCATCTGCCAGGAGTCGGACCTGAGCGCGGCAATTATCATGTTGACCTGATCGGGTGAGTACTGTACTGTAGCTGGCCCATCCACCAGCAACAGACCTGCCACCCGATGGCGAAAGCGGCCGGCATACTCGATAGCCACCGCTGCGCCGACGCTGTGCCCAACCAGGATGCACCGTTGCAGATCTAGCGAAGTGATAACTGCATCGACATCTTCTGCCATGGCAGCAAAGCTGTAGTCATCATCGGCCGGCGGCTGCGAATGCCCATGCCCACGCAAGTCGAATGCCACCGCCCGTCTGCTGTGACGCAGGTGTTCGAGCTGCGCCTCCCAATAGGTCGAATTACCGCACGCAGCATGGAGGAAGAGTACCGGCACCTCACCAGTGCCACCATCATTCACCCAGAGCATCCCTGCCGGACCTGCCACCTGCGTAAGCTGCATAGCTTCTCCTGGAGATATCCGCTATTTGCTGTCATTCATGGAGACAATATTACGCTGGTCTAATGGAACAATTGTACCGGCTCAAAACCGTCTGGCAAGCTATTCCCTAATTCTTTTTCAACTCCTTGCCGGCAAAGCGCCGCGAGAGAGCGTAGCCGAAGAAGAGCAGGACCATCGGTACGATCAGGGCGGCAGAGAAGAGCGCGATCGACTCATTGGCCAGCCTTGCCTGCGGGTCGCCGGAGAGATTCACCTCGGGAGAGTCAGTCAAGTATGATACCTTGAGCGGATCACCGCTCTTCAAAGTGGCGCAGGAGGGATTACCGTAGCTGTCGCCGCCTCTGCCGCTATAACTCTGGCCATTGACGCTGAAGCGGTAGGAGATGGTCCTGCTCTTCTGACAGTCAGTAGCTGTCACCGTGGCGGTCGTAACCGTACCCTTTTTCACCAGCCGGTAGTAGGCTATCCAGTCGTAACTGCCGTAGATGGCAGCGATCACCAGTGCCGAGACGAGATAGTAAAGGAGAAAATAGAGACGGCGCTTGTTCATCAAAATGAGGTCCTTTCGCGTTGTGCCGGGAGAACGGTGCTGAACCTCTGTTTAACACACTTTTGCCAGGGTAACTACTAATATTTTCGGAAATATTTTTCCTGTTGTAGCAATAATGGCTCGACTGCTGCAGGCCTTCTGCCATACTGACAAAAATGACCCATCATAGCGGAAGAGTAGAGATATTGATTTGCCAGGCTAAAAGTTGTCTGGTATTTAACAAAGTGGTAAAGGAGAAGAGATGCTCTTCCGCTCCATTAAAATATGGTTGATGATTGCCGGACTTGTCCTGTCACTGCTGCTCGGTTACTTTGCCATTTACTCTTACCGCTCTTCCTATCCGGTTGCCGCCGGCTCCTTGCGCGGGCTGGCACTATCCATGGTCAACACCATCGGGACACTTGCTGAGCGTGACCAGTCGCTAAGATTACTGGAAGGATTCACCAGCCCGGATATCGCCTTTTTTGCCATCATCAACCCAAAGGGGGAGCTGCTCTTCCATACCAACCCTGACCTTGTCGGCAAGCGTCTGGATGATGACAGGTACCGGGGAGTTTTAGCCAATCTAGGTTTTCAGGAAACGCGGGTGCTACTCGGTACCGGAGAGACGGTATATGAAGTCAACGCCCCATTACAACTAGGTGAACAGCCCCTGGTGCTGCGGGTTGCCCTGCACTCCTATCAGGCAGACAGTATCATCCGCAGGGCAAAAATAGAGCTGGCCATTCTCCTGGCACTGCTGATGCTCGGCTGGCTGCTCGGTCTGCTGATATTCCGGATGGCCAAAAAGGCCGAACTGCAGCAGGAGGAGATATTACGCCATGAACAACTGGTAAAACTCGGGACACTCGGTGCTGTTCTGGCACATGAGGTGCGCAATCCGCTGGCCGGTATCAAGGGGTATGCCCAGTTGCTCAAGGAACGCCTGGCAAGTGATGATGAGCGCTCTTTTGCCTCCCTTATAGAATTCGAATCGATCCGCCTGGAAGGGCTGGTTGACGAACTGCTCGCCTATTCCAGCCAGGAACCACCGGTAGTAGCTCCGGTACCGCTGCATAAGGTTATCAGTCATGCCGTCAGTCTGGTTGAAAAGGAGATGGTGAGCCAGCTGATAACCTGCCAGCAGCTGATACCCGCGGAGATATCGGTGTCAGCCGATCGCGACCGACTGTTGCAGGTGATCCTGAACCTGCTGCGCAACTCCATCCAGGCAATGCCTGACGGTGGCAGCATCACCATTTCTGCCAGCCAGCAGACAGACAGAGTCAATCTGGAGCTGAAAGATACCGGCACAGGCATATCTACAGCTGATCAGGAGAAGATCTTCGAACCGTTCTATACCAGCAAGGCACGCGGCAGTGGTCTGGGGCTGGCGATCTGCCGAAAATACCTGCAAGAGATGCATGGGACTATCAAGGTTTTCAGCCAGGCAGGAGACGGCAGCACCTTCTTCCTTACCTTACCGGCTGCAAAAGCAAAATAAAGAGGAGCTGCAACGTGGCCAGAATACTGATTGTCGAAGACGATAACACCTTCCGCAGCCTGTTGCGGAACATCATTGTCGGCGAAGGACACGAGGCACAAGAGGCAATCTCGGCGGAACAGGGGTTGGCCATGTTGCAGCGGGAGAATTTCGACCTTGTCCTGACCGACCTCAAGCTCCCTGCCATGAGCGGCCTCGAACTTTATCGTGCCAGCCGCAACGACCCGGCTGCCCCCCCTTTCATCCTGCTGACCGCTTTCGGCACCATAGAGGAGGCCGTGACAGCGATGAAAGAGGGGGTACTCGACTTCCTTACCAAACCGCTGAAAGACCCGGCAACACTGCGGGCGGTAATCCATAAAGCGCTGGCGGCAAACCGGCGGGAGCGGGAGTATCTCGCCCTGAAAGCGACCGAAGCAGCAGGGATCCCGTCTGACCAGCTTATCTTTGCCGGGGCGGCCATGGCAGAAGTGCAGCATCTGGTGCAGGAGGTTGCGCAGACAGCCACCACAGTCCTGATCTCCGGCGAGAGCGGCAGCGGCAAGGAGTTGGTCGCACGGGCTATCCATCTTTACAGCCCGCGCCGCAGCGAGGGCTTTGTTACGATCAACTGCGCCGCCATCCCTGAGAATCTTCTCGAAAGCGAACTGTTCGGCCATGAAAAAGGGGCCTTTACCGGTGCTCTGCAGGCGAGGCGTGGCAAGTTCGAGTTGGCCCAGGGGGGGACCCTGTTCCTTGACGAGATCGGCGAACTCCCTCTGTCGCTCCAGGCCAAACTGTTGCGAGTCCTGCAGGAGCGCCGCTTCGAGCGGGTCGGCGGCAGCCGTGAAATCATTGTCGATGTCCGGATCGTGGCTGCGACCAATCGAGATCTGCAGCTGGAGATCAGGGAGAAGAGATTCCGCGAGGACCTCTATTATCGCCTCAATGTCTTTCCTGTGCACCTGCCGCCTTTGCGCGAGAGGATAGACGCTCTGCCGCTGCTGCTTGACTATTTGATCGAACGGTTTGCCAGGTTGACCGGCAGAAAGGTTACCGGTATTGACCCCGATGCAGAGGCGTTGCTTCGAAGCTACAGCTGGCCAGGCAATATCCGGGAGCTGCAGAATGTCATCGAACGGGCCGTGATCCTTTGCAAGGGGAGTATCACCAGGCAGAACCTGCCGGAAAGTCTTGGACAAGAGCTGCCTGGTGAGAAGCTGAGCGGGTCCCTGCTCGCATCCCTGGAACAGCAGGCGATCATGGAGGCGCTACGAGAGTGCGACAATAACCGCCGCCTGGCAGCGGAAAAACTCGGCATCTCCAGGCGGACCCTGCAGTACCGCCTGAAACGTTACGGCATGGCTAAAGAAGATTGAGAAGTGGTGCAACAATGGTCAAGACAGGTGCAAAATCTGCACTCCTTCGCGCGGAAAGGATCATTGCATATTTCATACAACCCCTTGTTCAGGCTGTTCAGGGAATTGCTCCAGTTTGGCACGTGACGTGATTATACCTCTTCAACTGCTGTAGCAGACAAATTCAAGAGGAGGCATGACATGAAACGTAACAGAGCCATATTGATCGTCCTCACGGCTGTATTCACCATGGCGTCCGGTGCCGAGGCATTCGCCCGCGGTGGCAACGGACAAGGGACCAGACTGCGTGATGGCAGCTGCGTCAGAAACCAGAATACCACTCAGACCCAGACCAGACAACGGCTGCGTGACGGCAGCGGAGCAGGAAAAGGGAAGAGAGCTGGTCAGGGTCAGATGAACCGACAGGGTGGCAGCAGCACCAATGACAGCACCACACCACCAGCAAGCAATAGCAGTAACGCAACGCAGTAGGAAGGATTACCCATGACCAGAGGCCGCTCTCTACTCCCTGTTATTTTCACCATCCTGATCTCCTTGCCGATGCCGGCAACTGCCGGATGGTTCGGTACGGAGACTACCAGGGAGAAGAGCGGCCTCGATCTTGAACATGGCTATGACCGGAATACCGTTGTCACTCTCAATGGCAAGGTGACCAGTATAGATACTGCACCCGAAAGCGGGCCGGTAATAGCCATCATCCAGCATGGCAAAGAGACCACTACCCTGGTGCTCGGGCCGAAGGAGTACTGGCAGAGTAACGGTCTGAAACTGCAACCGGACGACAATGTGACGGTGCGCGGCTCAAAGGCCCAGGGACGGGATGGCAAGAACTACCTGATCGTAGCCAGTATCGTCACACCCGCCAACGGTACCGAAGTGACGCTCCGCAATGACGCCGGCAGACCTGCCTGGTCTGGTGGCAACCGTCATGGCCAACAGCGCTCAGCACCGATGCGACAATTCCGTGGTGGCCGGGCCCGTTAACCAGCACGACTCCAGCCAACCGTTTAAGAGGATTTCATGCACACTTTAATTCTGCGCTGCTTTCAGGGAGCGCTGCTCGCTATCATCATGACAAGTCAGGCTATAGGCGGCCCCCTGCCGGCAGATAAAACCGAGCAGAAGAGCTACGCCGCCATCGGCCTGGGGGTCGAATACGCCTCCGGGACCTTTGGCACAGCCAACCGGACCGACTTCATCTCGATCCCCCTCACTATCGACATCTATCCTACTGACCGCTCCGATCTGGAGCTGGTCATCCCCTATCTTTACCAGAGCAACAACGCCACCCTCTTCAGCACCGGAGTACATGGTACCCCCCGCATGGGACAGAGCAGTGCCAAACTGCTGCCGGCCATGAACGGGCCGATGGGGCAGGGAGGGAGCAGTGGCAGCACAGCTGCCGCCACTGCCAGCGACTCTTCACTGCACGGTCTTGGCGATATAACCCTGACTGCCGGATACGTGGTGCTGGAAGAAGGGGACCTGCTGCCACAGCTCCGCCTTACCGGCTATGTCAAATTCCCCACCGCTGACCAGGATGCCGGTCTCGGGAGCGGCCAGTTCGACAGCGGCCCGGGGATTTCCCTCTCCAAATGGGTTGACGACTGGCAGCTGTTCGGTGAGGCTAGCTATATCTTCCAGGGGAAGTCTGGCAGCCTCTCCCCGAAGAGCTATGCCGCGTACAGCGGGGGTATCGGCAATCAGCTGAGCGAGACCTTTTACACCTCGCTCCAGGTCAAAGGGGGGACAGCTCCGACCAGGGATTCCCCGGCACCGCTGGAAGGAAGGGTGAACTGCCGCTGGAGACCGCTCGCAAAAACAGGGATCGAAAGTTATGCCGGGAAAGGTTTCACCACCGGCAGTCCTGACTATATCTTCAGCCTGGCATTATTTCAGTACTTCTGACAGCAGCCTTTCATGTGCTATAATCTTTTTGCCAGAGCCAGCTCTGGCCATATCAGCGCATGAGGTACCAGTATGCCTAGAATAGTGAAGGGGCGGGGGGTAAAGAGCGGCTTGCCCCCCGGGACCATGGTCCATATCGGCGAACTGCCGGCAGAGCAGACGATGCTCCATCTGGTCGACTATACTGCCGAGACGCTCAACGAGCTGAAATTGACCAGCTATGAAGAGTGCCTCCCCTTTCGTGACCAGCAGTCGGTCACCTGGCTCGACCTGAGCGGAGTCCATGACCTGGAACTGCTGCAGCGGGTCGGCGACTGCTTCGGGCTCCATCCGCTGGTGCTGGAGGATATCGCCAATACCAACCAGCGGCCGAAACTGGAGCTGTATGACGGGTATGCCTTTATCGTCATGAAGATGCTGGCGCTCGGCCCTGAAGAAAAGCTGGCCGCCGAACAGGTCGCCTTCATCCTCGGCCCCAACTATGTCCTGTCGTTCCGTGAAGGGGTCTGCGGTGATCTCTTCGAAGGGGTGCGGGAGCGGCTGCGCAAGGGGCGCGGCCGGCTCCGCAGCGAGCAGGCCGACTACCTTGCCTACTCCCTGATGGATACCATCGTCGACAACTACTTCGTCGTCTTTGAACGGCTTGGCGAACTGCTGGAGCTGCTGGAGGACGAGATCGTGGCGCGGCCGACCAACCATACGGTGCGCCGCATCCATGGCCTGAAAAGGGATATGATCTATGTCCGCCGGGCGGTCTGGCCGCTCCGCGAGGTACTGGCAGCCCTGCAGCGTGGCGATTCTCCCCTGATAAGGCATTCGACCATGCTCTATCTGCGCGACGTCTACGACCACACCATCCAGGCGATGGACTCGGTCGACACCTTCCGCGACATGCTCTCCAGCATGCTCGACGTCTATCTCACCAGTCTCTCCAACCGGATGAACGAGGTGATGAAGTTCCTCACCATCATCGGCACCATCTTCATCCCCCTCACCTTTATCGCCGGCGTCTACGGCATGAACTTCCACTTCATGCCGGAGCTCTCCTGGAAATGGGGGTATGCCTGGGCCCTCTGCCTGATGCTGACGGTCGCCGGTACCATGCTGGCCTATTTCAGGCGCAAACGCTGGCTCTGAGCAACCATGTAGACCCCTTGCTACTCCTTTTTGGCAGGCTCTTTCGCCGCTGGTGGCGAATGGTAGGCGACAAAGCTTAAGCCTGAGGAGATGCAGAGGGTGATGACAGCTATGCTGCCGGCAAGTCTCCGCCCCTGCCAGAGGCTGCTGAACCAGCGCTCCATCTGGTCCGCCAGGACGCTCATCTTGCCACCATAGACCTCGATCTCGTGGCGGTAGCGCTTGGAATTGAGGAATTCGTCCACCATGGAGGTATCTGCCGGTTCGGCGCTGGCAAGGTAGATGACTGCGGCGCTGGCAAGACCGGCCAGCAGGATGCCGGCGGCGATGATATAGAGGCGGGACTGTAATGTTCGGTTTTGCCAGTCAATAAATCACCAGTTCTAAAGGCGACAAAGGGACAGTCCCTCTATATTTTAAAGGGACTGTCCCTTTTGTCCCTCTTACTTCTTGATTATGGGCAGGAGAGTTTCATGACAGCACCATAGCCTGCCTCTGCACCTGCTTTGACTGACTTCACCTCGCCATCGCCACAGTGCCATTCTGCAACGTATTCCTTGCCGCAACCGACTGCCGGATCGCCGATCACCTGGTAGTTTACCGTATAGTCGCAACGGTTTTTCCCGTTACACTGTCGCGCCAGATGCTCGGTCTTGTTGCCGTGCGGAGTGCCGCAGTTCAGACCGTATGAGCCTGCCACCACATTGATGGCCCCACCCCGGGAGGCAGCCTGCCCATCGTCGCCAATGTTGATCTGACTGATCTGTGAAGGAGCCCCCCTGAGCTGGACCTTCTGGGTGCTGCCATCCTTGTACCTGATGGAGAGGGTTGCCGCGGTCGAGCTGGAGGCAAAGAGAATTGCTACGATCAATGCTGCGAAAAGTTTCCTGGCCATTTGCTATCCTCCTTTACATGATGATGCATTGACAGGCATTATAGCACAAGAAGGCTGTACGCCAAATTCTTCTTCAGTCACCTATTGCGGAAAAATATCAACAGGGAATCGACCAGCACGCATGAACTGTATCTCTCCGGAGCGACAAATTCCGTTACCCCTCTTGTCACCCCTTCGGCACTGTTGAAGTCGTGAAAAGCCAGCACCCCGCCCGGCATAAGCAGCGGTTCCCAAAGTCCGATATCCTCCCTGACATGCTCATAATCATGGTTACCGTCGATGAAGACCATCCTTGCCGGAGCGGTTACGATCTCTCTGGCAGAGACTGAATCCATCTCCAGCGGCTCGATATATTCGCTCACCCCTGCCCGGGCAATATTGCTTTGAAAGGTTGCGAATATGGTCTTGCCGGGAGCGACACCGGCCTGATACAGCGCCTCTTTGCCGGGATTGCCGGCAAAATGGTCAATGGCGATGACTTTGCCGTTACCGGCCAACTGGCAACCCTTGGCCAGGTAAGAGGTGGTGCCGCCGAGCCAGCTGCCGATCTCGATGATATTGCCAGCCAGGGAAGCGGTGAGGCTCAGATAAAAGAGCGCATGTCTTTCAGCCAGAGAGGTCATGGAGGGGAATTGCACCAGCTGATCGAAATCAGCCAGTTCGACACTGCTGCATAGCGGCAGAAGCTCGGCAAGCTTCCGCTTGACAGCTGCTGGCTGTGGGCTGTTCAGGCTGTTGCCGGGCACCCCGAACAGCTCTGCGACTCTGGCTCTATTATCGACAACATGTTGACTCCGGAGACTACTTATATTTTGCAAACCATAACCAGATTCGCGGGCGCAAAGGAGAGACCATCCTGAGCCGAACCGCTCTGCCTGGCTTTCCCTGATATTCTTGCGGAAGGCTCACCCTTACAAAAATGCTCTTCTGCGCTGTAATCAGTGCAGGCATGAGGAGTCTGGCATCGGCAGGGTCGAGCGCTACGCTGCCGAAATCGATCTTTGTCACACCTGCTGGGAGATTGACGCTTTCCCCTTTTTCAACCAGGCTCGCCTGCCAGCCGGCTCCACCCTGCACTGCGCGGGGAGGTACCTGAAGCAGAGCCATTACTTCGAGCGGTGTGCCAGGGGGCATGATCTCTGCCACCGGCGATGAACCACCGGCATGAAGCACCGACATAGGCGGGCTGCCCGGTTCCGGTGAAGGGGTGGCTGCGGCAGAGGAGCCGAATATCTGCATCTGGGGCTGCACCCAGAGCGAATAGAGGAGTCCGCTAACCGGACTGGCAAGAGGGAGGCCCTGCTCCGTCGGCACCATCTCCCCGATCGCTTCATTGAAGGAGTAGACCTTATTGGCATTTTCCCTGCCACGCTGCAAGTTATATTTTTGCCCGGCCTTTGCCAGCTCAAGGTCAGCTTCGCGTGGGACGGTAATTGCCAGCCGCCTGGCCAGGTCACTCTCCCATCTCTGCGCACTTTTCACCTCTTTGATGAGCTGTGACGACCAGCGGTTGGCAGCAGCGATCCGGGCGCTCCTCTCATCTTCCGCTTTCCGGTACCAGCCGGGGATTTGCTCCGACTCCTCTGCGCCGCCACCGGGTGGTGTCATCCGGGTATATGCCAATACCGAGAACTTACCTTCCGGGATATACTCGAACAGCAGTTCCCCCTCTCTCACCTCCTGGAATCTCTCCACCCTCATCCGGCAGACCATGCCTGATTCGCGGGGGGTCACGCTGACAAGATTCTCGAAACGGGGCTGAACTGTTCCGAAACCTTCCAGGGTGATTCGGACCGGCCAGAGCAGCCATATAAGTAACGCTGACAGCAGCAGAAGCAGCAGCAGAACTGGCCGTCTCATCCATGCCTCCCCATCATGAAGTCCATATTACCCTAACAGAACAGAATATCACCCGGAAAAGCTCACTCCATAGAGTCGCAGATCGGTGCGAACTTATCCAGATCGATTGCCACGGCACCGGCAAACCGGCTATCCACTGATTCAGGTCGTTCGTCGGCAGATTTAAGGAAGCCTACCAGCATCTCCCCCCGCCCGGGCCTCTCCTCTAGTTTGACAATATAGCGGAAACCGCCCCTCTCTCTGGCCAGGTCGCGCAGGCTGCAGAGGATGAAAAAGGATGAGCCGACCGAGGAGCCGACACTCTTTACCTGCATATCGACCACCGACGTCCGCGGCAGCCGCTCGACTTCGGTAATGACAATATCCATCTTCGAACTGCTGAAACGTTTCGAATCGGAGCGGAAGCCTTCAGCTGCGCCAGGAGATGCAAGGATACAGCAGCAGAAGATGGCCAGAATGCTCGGTGCAAAAAGATTCATATACTATTCTCCCTGACTTGATTTATCACGGATCTCCTGGTTTTACCAATTAAATCAGAGCGCCAGCCGCAACCTGACCAGCTCCAGCAGGGCGCGCAGGATCACTGCCGGCCTGGCACCGCTCGGAGTGCCGGCAGAACGTGGTCGATGACCGCAAAGCGGTACCTCGCGAATAGAGAAGCCGCCCCTCCTGGCCCGGAGCAGCAGTTCGGCGGAAAAGGTCGCACCTGCCGAGATGAAGCTCCCCCCCAGCTTTACCATCACCCCCCGCCGGAGCAGTTTGAAGGCGCAGTTGATATCACTGCCTACCCGACCGAAGAGGAGGCTGACCAGCCATCCCCAGCATCGGGCGTAACAGCGGCGCAGCAGCGGATCGCGGCGGGGATGGCGGACACCGATGACCAGGTCGGCGGCAGGGACTGCTGCGACAAGGTTCTCAATCTCGGCAAGATCGAACTGCCGGTCGGCATCGGTGATGAAGAGCCACTCTTTTGCTGCGACGCGAAGACCGCTTCGCAGCGCGGCACCGTAACCCTGATTTGTGCGGTGTCGCAGCAGCCTGAGCGGCGGGTGGTGTGATTGCAGCGCTTCGACCAGTTCTGCCGTGGCATCGCTGCTGCCGTCATCGACAACGATCACCTCATAGTCAGGAGTTACACCTGCCGCGGCCTGAAGCGCTTCCTCTACCGCTGCCACAATATTCTCCGCCTCGTTGCAGGCCGGCATGATAATGGCGAGGCTCGGCAGCTCTGTTGGTCGGGACATCCGGGTCACCCTCCAGACCGCTGTCGAAAGGGGATCTGCACCAGCTGCAGCGTACCGTCCGGCTGCCATTTGCATTCGATGATAAGCACATTCGCTCCCTTTGGCGGGACAAAGCTGGCAAGGTCCTCGATCCAGTTGATGCTGGTATCCCGATAGGCGACCCGCACCGACTGCAGGACATAGGCGCGGCCGGTGCGGGCATTGCCGACATAGAGCCAGCTGTTAGGGGGGAAGTGCGGCAGCTGCTGGCGCAGCGTTGCCAGAAAAAGCCGCGACGACTCCCCTGCCGCCTGCCAGAGCAGGCCGCGGCGCTCGACCTGCTGGTAGTTTATCGGCAGGAAAAGGATGAGGAAGAGCGCCAGAGAGATATTGGCGGTCTTTACCGAAAAACGCTCCCGCAGACCGAGATAGAGTCCGGCATAGGCGATGGCCGCGCCGGCTGCCGGGAGATAGAGGAAGCGGCTCAGCGAGCGGAAGATCGGCCAGGCGTCGAACTGCGCCAGGCCGCTCAGGCTCTGCGGCAGGAAAGCGAGGAAGACCCAGCCTAAGCCGAACAGCAGCAGCTTCCGCTCCCGCACCAGCAGCAGACTGGCAGGGATAAGGAGCGCCGCCAGATAGATGCGCGGGTCGTTCATGACGAGCCGCCCGTCAGGGCCGACAAAGAAGACGCTCCAGCCGGAGAGGAGCGAATGGAGCGGCCGGAAGCTGGAGAGTCGGGCGATCTCGGAACTGCTCTTAAGCAGCTGATAGACCACCAGGTAGTTGGTCAGCAGATAGCCCAGGACCACCGCGCTGAGTGCGGCAAAGCGCTTACCTACCCCGGCCAGGTCGGCCTGGCCGTTGAAGTAGAGCCACTCCAGCAGCAGCACCACCAGGGGGAGCGAAGCAGAGTCCTCCTTGCAGAAGGCGGCCAGGGTGAAGAGCAGGAGGGTCAGCCGCCACTGGCCGATCGCCCCGCTCTGGCGGAAAGAGACATAGGCATGCAGCGCCAGCAGATAGAAGGTGGCATTCAGCAGGGTCGGAAAGGTGGAGTGCCAGAAGAAGGCGTCGCTGCCGACGGCGCTGGCGCAGAAGATAAAGGCGGCCAGTGCGGCCGGCAGACTCTCCCCCAAAAGCTGCCGCAGCAGCCGGAAGAGGAGCAGCGCATTGACCAGCCAGAGGAGTCCGCTGAAGAGGCTGTAGCCCAGGGGGGCAAAACCGGAGAGATAGTCGAGCGGCCACCAGAAGATATGCGCCACCACCCGGAGCACGTTGCTGTAGCCGAGCAGCACCGCCCGCGGCCCATGCTGGATATGCTCGATAAAACCGAAGTCGTCGTAGCTGAAGAAATTATTCCGAAAGGGGAAGAAATAGAGCATGGTCACCAGGGTGACCAAAAGCAGCAGGAACAGCGGGATGAAGCGCCCAGAGCCAGCCGGCTCCACCCCCCCTGGCAAGGTTTTAAGCGGAGACTTCCTCATGCGCCCCCATAGAATAAAAAATCAACAACGACAGATTTGCGCTGCTACCGGAGAGTTCTCTAAAGACCCTGGTTTCAAGATTTTTACCATGAAACTGCCTGGTATCGACAAACGTAGCGAGGAGGCCGGGATGCAAGGCGCAAGCGCGTGAGGGAGCGAGGCGTAGCAGCGCTACGTTGAGCTTCATCGCAAGCGGCAACGCCGCAGACCGGCCCCGCAGTAGTTTGCCGATTCCAGGCTAGATGCCGCAGCCGCAGCCCCTATTGCACTTCTTCATATACAACGCCTTGATAAAGGTCGCCTCGGTCGCCTGGCGGATCTCCTCCACCACTGCCGGCGGCACAGCCGAGTCGAGCGACAGCACCACCATCGCCTCCCCCTGCTTCTCGCTCCGCCCCAGGCTCATGGCAGCGATATTGATCTCATGCTGCCCCATGATGCTGCCGATCTTGCCGATCATGCCGGGGCGGTCGCCATAGTGGAGCAGCAGCATATGCTCGTCCGGGGCGAACTCCATGGCATAGTCGCGCAGCCTGACGATGCGCGGCGCCCCTTCGAAGAGGGTGCCGGAGATAAGGCGGCGCTTGCCACCCTCCCCCTCCAGGGTGACGGTGATCAGGTTGGAGAAGGCGTCGGCCTGGGTCGATTTGGTCTCCTCCACCACGATCCCCATCTGTTCGGCGATCAGCGAGGCATTGACCATATTGACATCCTGGTCGACCCGTCGGCTCAAGAGCGCCGACAGACCGCAGACCGAAAGCGGAGTACAGTCGTAATGGGCGAGATTGCCGGTAAAGCCGAAGGTGACCTTCTCCAGATTGCTCTCCATCAACTGTGTGCCGAAGTCGCAGAGGCAGCTCATCAGGTTGAGGAACGGCCGCATCTGGTCCATCAGGGCGAGATCGAAACGGGGTATGTTCACGGCATTCTCCAGCGGCAGGTCGTCCAGATAGTTGACGATTTCGCGCGACACGTCGATCGCCACATTCACCTGCGCCTCAAAGGTGTTGGCCCCCAGATGGGGGGTGACCACCAGCCGCTCCTGGCTGATAAGCCCCTTCAGCAGTTCGGTCCTGGGTGGCTCTTCGCTGAAGACATCGACCGCCGCACCCGACACCTTGTTACTCTGCAGCCCGTTCAGCAGCGCCTGCTCGTTGATTATCCCGCCGCGGGCGGCATTGATGATGATCACCCCATGCTTCATCATGGCTATTTCCCGCTCGCCTATCATGTCGCGGGTCTCGTCGTTAAGGGGGGTATGGACGGTGATGATATCGCAATGCTTGTAGATCTCGTCATGGGAGACCAGTTTCACCCCCAGATCGTGGGCCCGCTTCACCCCGACATACGGGTCACAGGCGATCACCTCGCACTCGAACGCCTTCAGGCGGGCCACCACCCGGCCACCCACCTTGCCGATGCCGATCACCCCGGCGGTCTTCCCCTTCAGCTCGATACCAGTAAAGGGGGCCCGTTTCCACTCGCCGTTTTTCAGCGAGGCGTTAGCCTTGGTGATGTTGCGGCAGAAGGAGAGTAGCAGCGCCATGGTATGCTCGGCAGCGCTGTTGGTGTTGCCGAACGGCGCATTGACGACGATGACTCCGCGGGCGCTGGCATAATCGAGATCGACGTTATCGATCCCTACCCCGGCCCGGGCCACCAACTTCAGCTTCTTGCCGGCGTCCAGCAGATCCTTGTCGACGTTTGTACCGCTGCGGGTGATGATCACCTGATAATCGCCGATACAGGCGAGCAGCTCCTCTTTATTAAGGCCGATACGGATATCAAGCTCCACCCGCGGGTCCTGCTTCAACAGCTCCAGCCCCTCCTGGGCGACTTCATCGGTTACGATCACCTTCATGCTGACTCCTCGATATATTGGAATGGGATTTTTCCACAAGAGTAAATAGGTATAATAGCCGCGCCAGGGAAAAATTGCAAGAGTGCCAGGGATGAAATGTTGCGATTGCCAGGGTTTACGGACAATATCGCTTGACAGAGGGGATGGTTCGCGCTAGTTTCGGTTAGAAACTGTTTAAGGAAGGATGTCTTGGATGGATGTCATGGATAATAATAAAGCCGCTGCAGACGGGGATAGCCGTCGGGCGGCTTTTTGTTTTGTTGAGTTTAGATCAGAAGCGGCCCTCGGGTTACTGCAAGAAATTGGCAGTTAAATAGGGATGGTGTCCCTGTATTTTTATATAAGCGAGAAATATTAAGCAATCAGAGGGGGCTAGTTGCCATGCTGAAGAATATTTTAATTATGTTGCTTCTTGCTGCCACACCGGCTTATGCCGAAACTGAAGCTAAAGATATTACCGAACCACCTCACTTCAACTTCATGGGTTCCATAGGGAATAACTCCGCAATGGCCATGAAGTGCTACGGCGAGGCTCCCTTTCAGGAAATTGACTGTGCCTTTACCCAGGTGATGATTTCTGCGACCTCCGCAAAGGATTTGGCTGACCGGAAAGTAGAAGCCATAAAAGAGTTGGAAAAGGTTCAACAGAAAGAAATACAGAGTCTGAAAAAAGAATTGACCGCTACGGACATGGAGAAGTTCCAGAATCGGATGAAGAATGCTTCTCCTGAGCAACAGGCATATGCTCAGGACTTAGTATCAATAATCAAGGCCATTACCTCATCAAAGGACAAAGTATCACTGAAGAAAGCCCTTCTTGATCAGCAAGACTTAGAAGGAGCGACATGCTCCATCACACTAAACACCTTTGAACAGCATTTTTCGCGTATTTCCAAGAATAAATGGCTGTACAACCCTGGGCCTGCTGGCCTGTGCAATGTCGTTCGGGTTTCTACGCTTGAAAACTCGGAGGCTTACCCAGAATTGTGGACATATACCAGCACCACCGTCACTGCCGACAAAGATCCTGCCTGTCAAAAGTGGGTTGAGGTCGGAGCGACAATGGTCACGTCCTGGGATTCACCCAAGGCGTTCAAGTTTGGGCAGTGCAAGTACATCCAAATTGGTTTTTAAAATTTCTGTCGTGAAGTTGAATTTGAATGTTCCGTAAACTTTCCTATTATGGGAAGAGTTCGAGGGTCAACTCTCCATTATCCATTAAAAATCTAAATACAGGGTCATCGAAAAATGAAATTTGGAGAGTTGACCCTTTTATCTCCATCCTTTTCCAACTGCTCAATTACGAGTTAGTCGAAATCAAGGAGAAACCCCAAAAATGAGGATTACCCTTGTTGTTGCAATACTGCTTTTGCTCTGCGGAGTAGGCGTTTGTGCGGAATCACAGCCAGCCAGCTCCAGGGCCGAAAAACAAAAACCAGAAGTAAATAAAACCTATAGTACTAGCCACCAAGATAAAAAAACCGAAGTGATTGTCGTCCCCATACAGCCAACCGCCAACAACTCCCAGAACGGAACAAATACACAACCCCCAGAAGATAAAAATCTCATCGTCAATCAGAAGATTGCTAAGTACACAGGGTACCTTGCTTTGTTGGCTTTTTTGCAGTTTATTGCCATGGCTATCCAAGCCGCTTTCTTGAGCAAAACACTCGACGCCACCAAAGAAGCTGCCAATGCAGCACAACAAGCGGCTGAAGCCGCTGAACTTAATGCAAGAGCCGCTATCGGAATTGAGCTCCCAGTGATTAGAGCGATAACTACTGACATGGTTTATACTAGCAAACTCATTGGTGATACCGAACCTTATGGGGGAATAGTCAACGATGGCCCTCCCACACAGTATTCTGCTGTCGGTTGCATCCGCTTTGAGAATCATGGTCGGACTCCAGCGTTCCCAGATAAGCTTGTTGTTGGCTGGAAAGTAACCGATAAATTGCCAGAGATCCCTCATTACACCACTACTTCCAACCTTAACCATGCAGAAGTTATTAAAGCTGGAGATAGCTTTATATCCGACACCCATTATGGCATCGAATTGACTGACGATGAGATTAAACAAACCAGCGAAAACCAAGCTTGGTTGTGGTTCTATGGATGTCTTTTTTATACCGACTTCATGAATACAAGAAGAGAAGCTAGATTTTGTTGGAGATTCGCCAATCGCAATCACGGAAAAGCTTTCTATTATTTTTCCAGCGACGGCGAACCACCCAAGGCATACACACAGAACACATAATACAATTAACTTGCTCATTTCCTTTTCCTTTCCAACGGGGAAGAGGTTTGACTAACCATCGGCAACACCGGTCAAGCCGGTGGTGCCTCAGCCCCGTTGTCACCAAGTTAGGAGGTCACTTATGAAATTTAAAAGTATGTCGTCAATAGGTATCATAACGATGCAATTGATAATTTCATCCTGTTCTACATTGGATACTGCGTTTAATTTCCCAGGAGCAAATACAACAAGTACAATTGCATTTCATGAAACTAGTGCAAAAAGTAAAGACAACAGCATTCTTTACATTTACAGACAGCCAAGTATGGTTGGTGCGGCAACATCATGAAGAAAATTCGAGGGTCAACTCTCCATTATCCATTAAACATCTAAATACAGGGTCATCGAAATATGGAATTTGGAGAGTTGCCCCTTTTATCTCCATCTTGAATGGCATAATGGAAAAAATGGGAAGTGTCCACTATTTCCCCTTTACGTAGCACCCCGTCTCTTCCCCTTGACAATCCTGCCGATAAATCGTAAATTCCGTTAACGTTTATTCACTCAACGTGAGCTTCTCCGGAGAATAGGTTTGACAGACTCCGGAGAATGGAGCCAGGGATGGTTTACACAGACAACAACAACAACAATCAAGCCGCCTTTGACGATTAGATACCGTCAGGCGGCTTTTCTTATTTGGTCAACTGTCAAGGTGTAGACCTGCCGCCTATGTTTGCCCAAGTGATTGAGGCGACAAACAATGAAAATCAGCAACAATGATTCCCTGGGAGGTAAACAATGATGAAACAGTGAAAAGTTAAACGTAGAGCTTGTTGAGGAAGTTAAAGATGTTAATCAACCCCAAAAAGGAGAGAAAAATGAATAACTCAATAACATGGGAAGAGAAGATTCGAACGTTTGTTGATGCTGGCTCGACAAGTCTCGACCAACACACTTTTGTTTCAGAAGAGCTGAACAGAATGAAAATGAACCCAATGGCCACCATGACTGTCGCAGCCGCTAATAGCCCAGATACTGAAATGGGAGTTCAATTCAGGCTGAATCAAACCGGAAATATCTTCTACTCCACTACTAGTTCTGTGCTCCAAGAAGAGACAAAGAACCTGTTCGATAGTGTCACTGTACTATTTGCTGCAATGACCAAAGCACTCTCCGACAAGAGTAAAGATCTCTTTGATTATGGTGCTTGGAGCAACATAATTTCAAAATCTGGCTATTTTATTGAAGTGCAGAAATACGAAAAAGATCTTACCATAGAGAGCAACTCTCTTACTATTGACACCCAAATAGTTCAGCAACTATTGCCCGGGCTAACATCCGGTAATTCAATGGATATCGCCAAGAGTGTCCTGAACGCCCTAAATGGCGAATACAAGAGCAGCACAACAGATGAGAATACAAAACTCGGCCATATATTATTTATCTGTGAAGAGTTGTTTGGGGCCCCTAGTGTTACAGTCAGACTATTTTTTGCATCAAAGCAGTCTCATCAAAAAATCACTTCTTCTCCCTGCCACACAACTACATCGGTAACATTTACTCAACTCCAGGAAGCCAATACGTTCCTGTTTGTTTCCCCTGATACTATTGCAAAGTATGCAGGAACATATGGAAAGGCTCCGGAGGAATATCAAAATCTTATTAAGCTGCTATCAAGCTATATTGACGGCAAGTAATAGGCATAACGCACCTGGACTGCCAAAAACTGCGATACATCGCTATGCAGTTTTTGGCAGCCCGTTTATGCGGATTGTTAGGCGTGCGTATTTTCAATTTGGGACATGACAACAGCCATATGACTTTTATAGGAGGTCATCATCATGAAAATTGTAACGTGGAACATGCAGGGGGGGACTAATGCCGGATATATCAATCAGGTAATACAAGCAACGGAAGCTAATGTTTTGTGCCTCCAGGAAACCGGAAACATGACCTCTCTACTCCAAGGAACCGCTCCTGTCGCTGGCTTTCCCGGTTCACTCAGAGGCAACTTTGCTGCCGGGAACGATTTTTTCGAATGCATCTTCTGGAACAACGCCGCTTGGGTACAGGGCAGCCTTGCGGTAATGGCCAACGTCCATGTGGTAGATTGTAACATTATGGCTGCGGCAGCAGCACCTTATATCCCTCCAAACCCACGAAATCTACCTTGGATGGAGGTCACAAATCCAGATACCGGGGCAACTATCCGAATATTTTCAATTCATTCACCTCCAGTTTGGGGTGCAGTCACTATCGCTAATGCCTGCGCATGGAGCAATGCACAAGTGGCAGCTGTTGATGGTGCCGCAGCAGCTCCTTGGACGATTGTTGGTGACTTTAATGCAGACCCCACTGAAGCTGGATTTATGGCACCACCCGCTGGTGCTGTTGTTCGTGGTGCTCGTGCTACACAACAAAGTGGGATTCTAGACTATTCAATTACTAACATCGGTGTCGGCTATACCTACAATGCGGCGGGTGAGTTAGTTGGTGCATCAGATCACTATCCTCAAGAATTCAATTGGTAGAACAAGGACACAATGCGGAGGCTGCCGAGACTAAAGGGGTCTACCATAGGATTTATACAGATGACAGAACCACAGTAAATATATAAAATGAAGAAGAATTCGAGGGTCAAGTCTCCATTATCCATTAAAGAAGAGGGTGAAGCATGAAGGATGACCTAAGAGGGACGTAGTTGATTTGTTGATTTATGAAATGGGAGTTCATCACATGCCAGCCACAGCAGAGTCCAAAATCCGCACCCGCAGATTCGCGCGGGTCATCGGCCCGTTCCTCGTCCTTGTACCAGGCATAATAATTGTGCGTGCACAGAGCATAGCGTCGATCCTCCATGCATTCTTCCAGAACGAAGCGGTCGTCTGGGGAGGGGGTGCATTCCTCTTGATCAGCGGCCTGATCATCATCGCCAACCACCAGTACTGGTCGGGCCTTGCAGCGTGCCTGATCTCGCTGTTCGGCTGGTTCCTGGCACTCCGCGGCCTGGTTCTACTGGCTGCGCCACAATTGATCGCGCGTGGCGCCGACGCCGCCATGAATGCATTGCCAGCCGTCCGGTTCGGCTTCTCCTTCCTCGTCATGGCCGGTCTCTTCCTCACCTATGTCGGCTGGTTCGTCAAGCCGCCCGACTCCGATTCCATATAGCATCTGCAGCTGCAGGGGTTTGAGAGCTGTCCCTGATTTTTGCCTAAACTACCAAGTCTGCGTCACAATATCAGGGGTAACAGCCAATGTGGCCCGCAGCCAATCGAACTTCGACTTCAGCAGGTCAAAATCGGGACCCGACGTGATGAACGCCGCCTTGCCTTTGATAAGAAATCCGGCACCAGGGCCATGCAGCCCTTGGACCTTGCTGCTTCCCATGGTTATCAGTACTTGCGGATTAAAGGTGATGTTCGCCTCAGTCCGATGCATATAGCCGGCTGGGATCAATAAACGACCATCGGCAGTTATACGGACGTAACCATTCCAGGTGTTGACCAGATGTGGCCCCTCCTGACCCAACGTCGCGATGGCGACAACGCCATCCTGCTTCAGTATCTCCAGCAGTTTTTCGGGGATCATCTCTGTTACCTCCTGTAAATCGATTGGAAAAAGAGTTGCGGCGATGTTGCCAGGTCATGCAGGTTGTCATTCTTTTTTATTATAGCAGAAAAAATGAGACACAGGGTGACGTCTGAGCCCTATGCAATCTAGACAAAGATACCTGACCCTTTTACCCCCTTTCCAGCCAAAGTCTCAATTGACTTATCCATACAATCTGTTATCATATTATCAAATCTGTAATCAGTGAGGCCGATATGATCCGGACCCAGATCCAACTTCCCGAAGCTCAGGTTGCTACCTTGAAGCGCCTCGCTGCGCGAGAGCATATCTCCATGGCGGAACTGATCCGGAGGGCGGTCGATCTCTTCACCGCAGCGCCGGAATCGGGCGCCGTTGCCGAGAGGAAGAAGCGCGCCATTGCAGCAGCCGGCAGCTTTCACTCAGGGAGCCGGGATGTCTCGGCACGGCATGATGACTATCTGGCAGAGGCTTTCAAGTGAGTGGCGTATTCGTTGACACCTCTGCCCTCTATGCTCTACTGGATGCCGACGACGCTGGACATGAGGCAATAAAGGCGGAGTGGACTGAGATCCTCGACTCCGACCTGCTGCTGGTTACCAGCAATTACATCCTGGTTGAGACCTGTGCGCTGCTGCAGAGCCGGATCGGTATTGCAGCGGTGCGGAGGTTCCAGGAAGATATCGTGCCGCTGTTCAATATCCGCTGGGTTGACGAGTCCATCCATCATGCCGCGGCCAGTGCACTTCTGGTGGCAGGAAAAAGAAAGCTGAGCCTGGTCGATTGTGCCTCATTCGAGGTGATGCGGCAGAGCGGCCTGCAGACCGCGTTCAGCCTGGACCGGCATTTCCAGGAGCAGGGATTTGTGACCATACCAGAGCAGGAGATCAGCTGACGTCTCTTTTATCTGACTTACATAACCTAGCAACCTAAGCGATAGTTTAAACCAGCAGGAGGAACACCCATGGAGAACTATTCCCGCTCTGCCGTTACTGTGATGATCGTCGACGATGAACTTTTTTTCCGCAAACTGCTGCGCGAGATCCTGGAAGCGGCCGGATACAAGGTGATCGCCGAAGCGGTGAACGGCGAGGATGCCGAGGAGAAGTACCGCCAGTACAAGCCGATGCTGACCATCATGGATATCTTCATGCCGGAAAAGTACGGGGTCTTTGCCACCCAGGATATCATCGCCTTCGATCCCCAGGCAAAGATAGTTGTCTGCAGCGCCTCCGGTTTCGATGACGAGGTCCGGGCGGCAATCGATGCCGGCGCGCGCGACCTGATCCTCAAGCCGTTCATCGACATCGAAGTTACCGAGACCATCGACCGGGTGATGCAGGGGTAGCCCGGCACGGAGAGAGTTGCTGCACAAGGAGAGCGCATGCCAGCTGCACCCCCATTCCAGATCGTCCTGCTGGAGCCGGAGATACCCCCCAATACCGGCAACATCGCCCGCCTCTGCGGCGCGACCAATACGGTGCTGCACCTGGTGGGGAAGCTCGGCTTCGCCATCGACGACCGGCAGCTGAAACGGGCCGGGCTCGACTACTGGCATCTGGTGGAGATCCATACCTGGCCCGACCTGGAGAGTCTGAAGGGGGCCTTTCCTGCCGCTCGCCTGGTCTACACCAGCAAGAAAGCGACCCTCTCCCACACCGCATTTGCCTTTAAGCCGGGCGACTTCCTCCTCTTCGGCAAGGAGACCCTCGGCCTGCCGGAGGAGCTGATCGAGGCCAATCCGGAGACCAGCATCCGCATCCCGCTGCTCGGCCCGGTAAGGAGCCTCAACCTCTCCACCGCCGCCGGCATAGTCCTCTACGAGGCGCTGCGGCAGACCGGGCAATTGGGGGGGGATGGGAACAGGGAACTGGGAACAGGGTATGGGGAATAAAAAGAGGGGGCTCGATGCCCCCTCTTTTTTTACGTTCTCTTCATAAAGGCTGTGTAAAAAGCTCCAGCTGCAAGGCTTGCGAACTATGGGGAATGAGGCGTACTTGCTGTACGCCGCAGTGACCCATGGTGAGCGTAACGAAGCAGATGGACTTTTTTCGCAGCCGTCACTTCTGGTCGATGGCTGACAGCCTCCACGGATTATTCCCCACCCCCCTGGTAAAGGTCCAGTACTCCTCGAACTTCACCGGATCGGTCTTGCTTCCGGCCACGACCTGGCCGCTGCTATCGTCGGTGGTGTAGTCGAGCAGGTTGGCATAGATAAGGGTGGTGAGGAAATCCTGGCCATTCTCCTGCCATGCCTCGACTATCTCCACATTCCGCACCGCGATGTTCTCCAGCTTGTTGATCCGCTTCTCCTGCAGGAGCTTGTCGATATCACCCTGGAAGATGCGGCGCATGTCATCGGTGAGCAGGTTATTGGCCGATGAGAGATCACGGTTCATCCAGGCCCCCTGGATCTTGAAGAACATATCCATCACCTGGTCGTTGAAGCGGGCCTCGTCAAAGCTCGGGTCCATCTGCCTGATATGCGCCAGGCCGGCCTCGACATTGTCAGGCTCGGGCTGGTAGGGCTGCTGTGCATAAGGCTGGCCATACTGCTGGGGCTGCTCTATGGTCTGCTGATAGTTCTGGCCGTAACCAGCCTGTTGTAAGGCTGCCTCTTCACGCTTTTTTTTGATGAAGCGATAGATGAAATAGCCGATACCGGCCAGCAGCAGGATCTCGAACAGGCCGATGCCGCTTCCACCCATGCCGCCACCGCCAACGCCGCCACCGCCGCCGAAACCGAGGCTGCGGAAGAGCATGCCGCCTATCATACCGCCGACGATCCCGCCTGCCATGCTCCGCATGAAACTGCCACCGACCGGTTGCGGTGCCTGATATGGAGGAGGTTGCATCGGTCGGTTCGGCTGCGCCATCGGTGCAGGACGTGACTGTGCCGGCGGACTGGCCGGTCTGGAATAGCTGCGCGAGCCGCGGCTGCCGGAAGACCTTCCGCCACCTGCCCTGGCAAAGGCGTAACTGTCGAAGATGAATAATGCTCCAAGCAATACTGCCAGACTGATCAATGCAATGCGGGGCTTGTTCATAGGCTAGCTCCTTATCTTTTACTTGATGGTGAAGTTGAGTGCATATCTGATTAGCTGCTGATTATAACACAATTTTCATCTATGTCATCAAATCTGTAGCGTGGTACTCAGTTTGCTCCTGAAGCCTGTCGTTCCTGCACATGATAGCGGAGCTGCGCAATTATCGCGGCGATCTCCCCGGTTGCCGGCAGGAGCGCCCCGAGCCGGCCGATATAGTCCGCCTCTGCCACCAGCCGATAGGAGGTCGGGAAATTAAGGTCATATAGCCATGACAGCTGCAGCAGCTTGAAGTCGTTGAGACTGGATACCGAGGCGAGTCTGACCATCTCCCCCCGCCTGATACTGGCCAGCACCTCGGCAGAATATCCAGCTGTCTCAGGGATGCCGAGGGAGAGGGCTGACGGTCGCTCTTCCGGCGGCAGGGCAAACTGCTCGGTAAAGAGCCGCCAGATATCGAGCTTGTCGGCATCGCGGACCAGTGTGACAAAGCGCCTCGCTTCGGCAGTCAGGTCTGCCGGGACAAGGAAGGCGTTATGCAGCCCCACTGCCCGGCTGATCAGTTCACCCTCCCGACCGGTCAGGCTGGCGAGGAGACCCTCCTGCTGCAGCACGCTGACACTCAGGGCGGCATGATTGACCGAGATACTGTCCTTGAAGGTCCTGAAGCGGCGATACTGCTCGAAACGGCCGACGTCGTGAAAGAGGGCGACTGCCTCGGCCAGCAGCCGATCCTCCTCAGGGAGCCCCTCTCCGGCCGTCAACTGGCGCATCCGGGCGCATACCTGCTCGGTATGCTCCTCCTTGAGGCGATAATTGCGGTTATCCGGTTCGTTGTCGCTGTAAAAGCCGCGGCAGTAGCCGGTAAACCATTCCTGCATGCTTGTCAGGGTCTCTTGTCGCATCTCTGGCGGAAGCAGGCCGCTGCCTAGCTCCTCTCCCCTCTGCGCAACAGTTTCATTACCAGCATGGCCAGCTTGTGCAGCAGGCTGAACTGGAAGAGCGCCGCGATCAGGATCAGGGTGACGTTGAACAGCTGCCCCCAGGCGTTGTCGACATCAACCGCTCCGGCCGCCAGCAGCCCCCTGTTTTTCAGCAGATACCAGATACTGACCGCTGCACCGGTCAGCAGACCGGCGAGGAGAAAATATTTACGGGAGCTGTTCGGTAGATCCTGCTGCTCGGTCATCGCTAGATCTCATTTGCCGGGGATTATGGCCAGACATCGACCACTCGGGGAATGTAATCACTCCCGGCTATTAAGTCAACCTGGAAAATGGCCGGCAATCGCCTGGCGAAAAAAAGGGGCGCTCTTTGCGCCCCTTACTGGTAAAAAGATTGACTGCGGAAAACTGTACCGCTTTGGGCGGTTAATGCTCAATCGTCGAAATTCCCCGCCGGCCCCTTGTCGCCACCGAGCGTCTTGGCGCGCTCGATGATCTGCGCCTCGCTCCAATGGCTCGGGTCCTCGATCTGGCTCCCCTTTGACCCGACATCGGCTGAACCGGCCTTGAGGATGGCGGCAATGGCCAGCGGCGCCGTGTCGCTGCCATTAAAGACCTGGGTGATCATCTTGTAGGCGAACTCCTCGACCCGCTTCGCCATCCGCTCCCGGATATCCTTCGGCTGGGCCAGCAGCTTGTTCTCGAAGGGGAGATTGAGGCTCTTGTAATCCCCCTTCTTCCACCCCTTGTCAGTGGCATAGGCGACCATCTCGGCCCAGAGCTCCTCGCTCATCCCTTCACCCTTCACCTTGATGAAGTTGCCGTCGCTGTCGAGCTGCGCATTGCCGTAGTCGTTAACCTCCAGCCCCCAGGAGACCATCTGCATGGCAGTGGCGACATTCGCCTTGGTGGTGGCGGTCTCATTGGCGATCTGGCGGAGCCGTTCGGAACTGTTCCCCGAGGTGCCGTGCTGGGCGCCGTTCACCTTGTAGGGGGCGAGCGCCTTGTGGATCTCGGCGGTGAGACCGACCTGGATGCCGGTGTCAGACGCCTCCAACCCGTGGGTGGTGCCGTTGTTCAGGGCGATCCAGTCGGGGAAGATGCCGTGGGCATTCAGCCCCTGGATGAGGAATTTCGCCTCCGGTACCGTGGAGAGCCCCTGGTTACCCTTGATCTCCCCGACTTCGGTCTCAAGTCCTGCCCAGGCCGGGATATACTTGTTGATGGCCAGATTGGCCAGCAGGTTCTGATCATCCGGCAGATGCGAGGCGTCGATGGCGATCGAGGTGATCCCCGCCTCGAACATGGTCGGTACCTCCACCCTGGCAGCGGCCAGGTCCTTGTCGTTCTTGATGCCGTAATGGTCGGCATGGATGGCGACCGGAACGGTGATGCCGAGTTCGTTCATCAGGCTGTCGACGATGCGCGCCATGTTCCAGTAGTTGACCGCACAATAGGACTTCTGCCCACCTTCCGACTTGGCGATCTCGATGATCACTGCTGCATTGGCCCGCTGGGCAGCCTGCAATACACCACGGATGACGAAATAGCTCCGGCCGTTGGCCGCCAGGGCCAGGGCATTACCTTTGGCAAGCATGGCCCGGTCGATCACCTTGCCGCTGACGATGAGCGCCTTGGAGTTGGGGAAGAGCCTGACGATGTTGGCGGGGCGCCCGATTGCCAGGGCCTGGTCGAAATCTGCCATTACACACTCCTTTTAATATGATGGAAAATTTTCAGGCATGAACAAAACGTCCACGTTATAGCATTGTAACCAAAAAAAATCAATCTACAAGCAACTGCCGAAATTATCCCTGGCGCAGCACCCCGCTTCAGTCGGCAGCCCGGAGCCGGTAACCGACGCCAGGCTCGGTCATGATATAACGGGGGCGGGAGGGGTCAGCCTCGATCTTGTGCCGCAGATTGCTGATATTGACCCGCAACACATGGGGTTGTTCCAGATAGGCTATTCCCCATATCTGGCGCAGTATCTGCCCGTGGGTAAGGACCTTGCCATTATGGGTCACCAGCAGCCGGAGCAGGTCATATTCGGTCGGAGTGAGCTGGATCTCGCTCCCTGCCAGGGTGACGATGCGCCGCGCCAGGTCGACCTGTAACCCTTCGCAGCAGTAGATCGGGTCTGGCGCCTGCTGCAGCGAGCGGCGCAGCGCTACCCTGATCCGCGCCAAGAGTTCCGCGATACCGAACGGCTTGGTCAGATAGTCGTCTGCGCCTGCATCAAGGGCCGCCACCTTGTCGTCTTCCCGGTCGCGCACCGACAGGACGATGATCGGCACTGCAGACCACTCGCGGATTCGCCGGATAACCTCGACCCCATCCAGGTCAGGCAGCCCCAGGTCGAGCAGGATCAGATCGGGCTTCCCTGCCACGGCAGCGGCCAGGGCAGTGTGGCCATCTTCCGCCTGTAGCAGGGTGAATTCACCATTATCAAGGGCGGTCTTGAGAAAACGGCGGATCGCCAATTCGTCGTCCACCAGCAGAATCCGGGGGAGGTTCTGATTTTCAGCTGCGCGAGACATCGCTATCCTCCCAGAGGGGTAACAGGATGACGACCCGCAGACCGCCGCCGGACCTGTTCTCCGCATGTATTCTACCATGATGGGCAGCGACTATCCCCTTGCTGATCGACAGACCGAGGCCGGTCCCCCCTGCCCCCTCCGGCACCGGGATGCGGTAGAACTTGTCAAAGACCCGTTTCAGATCATGGTCAGGGACGCCAGGGCCATGGTCGGTAACTTCGATGATCAGCCACGGATTGTCCGCCCTGGCATGGACCTCTATAGGTGCGCTCGGCGGAGAATATTTCACCGCATTGTCGAGCAGATTGACCAGCACCTGGGTCATCAGTACCAGGTCGATGGCGACCGGTGGCAGTTCCGGAGCCAGGTCAACATCCACCTTTCGGCCGGCAAGCCGCTGTTCTGTCGCTGCCAGAGCGCAACCGACCAGATCCTGCAGATCGCAGGGTGCCAGCTTGAGGGTGAGAGCTCCGGCCTCCAGCCGGGTCATGTCGAGCAGGTTGCCAACGAAACGGTTGAGCCGTTCCGCTTCCCCCCAGGCGGTGTCGATCATCTCCCGCCCCCCTGCTTCGCTAAGCAGCTCCCCTTCATCACGGAGGCTGGTCAAGACTCCGGTTATGGTGACCAGCGGGGTGCGCAGATCATGGGAGATCGAGTTGAGCAGCGCCCGTTCGAGATTCTCCCGTGCCTGAAGGAGCTCTGCCTGGCCAGCCTGACGGGCGAGCTGGACCCGCTCCATGGCCATGGCGGTCTGGGTGGCAAAGGCATCGAGCAGTCGCCGCAACTGCTCGGAGCGGTAATCAGCCTCATCCTCCAGGCTCACCCCGATCACCCCGAGGATGTTCGCCGCCGTCTGCAGCGGCAGATAGAGGAAGCCTGCCGAGCCGAGCGTCTCCGTCCCGCGGCCGGCCGGCTGGCGGTTACGAAAGGCCCAGTCGGCCACGGCCTGCTCCTTGACATCGAGGGTGAGTCCGGCGCTGGCAGTGACTGCGTCTAGCCTCTCCCCTTCCGGGACGAACATCACTACCCTGGCGTTCAGGCTTTCGGCGATATTCTTCACCACTGCATCGAGCAGCGTCTGGCAATCTGCGGCAGCTGCCAGGTCGCGGCTCAGGTAGTAGAGACTGGCGGTCTGCACCTCGCGGAGCCGTACCGTCTCGGCCCGTTCCCGGGCACGGGCCACCAGGGTGCTTATCACCACACTGACGGTGAAGAGCCCGGCAAAGGTGATCAGATATTCGGTGTCAGAGACACGGAAGGAGAACCGTGGCGGGACAAAGAAGAAATCAAAGGCGACCACGCTGAGGAATGCGGTCAGAATCGCCGGACGCAGGCCGAGGCGGGTGGCAGCCAGCACCACCCCGAGGAGATAGAGCATCGCCAGGTTGGTCGGGTCGAGATAGGGATAGATCAGGTTGCTGACAAAGGTGACAGCTGCTACCAGAACCAGGCTCTTCAGATAGTCAAGCGGCTTTACCTTACTCTTTTTTCGCGTCGCTCTCTTCCTCGGTTTGGCATCCTCCGGTGTGAAGCTGACCACCACCAGATCTATCACCCCGCTGCTGCGGATCAGCCGGTCGACCACAGAGTGGCGGAACAGCTCCTGCCAACGGGGTCTTGCCGGTTTGCCGACGACTATCTTGGTGACATTGTGCCGCAACGCAAAATCGAGGAGCGTTGCCGCGACATCACTCCCGCTCAGGGTCGCTACCTCCCCCCCCAGAGACTCTGCCAGCCGGAGATCGCGCCAGATCCGCTCCCGGTTCTGCCGGGCATGCCGACCTGAATCAGGGGTCTCGATATAGACCGTATGCCAGGGTGACTTAAGCTCCTCAGCCAGCCGGCGGGTGGAGCGGATCAGCTTTTCGCTGTAGGGGCTGCCGCTGACACAGACCAGCAGCCGTTCCGCAGTAGGCCACGGGCCGGCGATGGAACGGGTCTCCATATAGGCGCGCATCTCGTCGTCGACCCTGGTGGCGGTGCGGCGCAGCGACAACTCCCGCAGGGCAAGCAGATTGCCAGGCTGGAAAAACTTCTCCATCGCCTGGGCAGCCTGTTCCGGGATATATATCTTCCCCTCCTTTAACCGCTGCAACAGGTCATCCGGCGGGATATCGACCAGCCGTACCTCGTATGCCTCATCAAGCAGCCGGTCCGGCACCGTCTCCCGCACCGTCACCCCGGTGATCTGGGCGACGATGTCGTTCAGGCTCTCGAAGTGCTGCACATTTACCGTACTATAGACATCGATGCCGGCAGCCAGCAACTCCTCCACATCCTGCCAGCGCTTTTCATGCCTTGAGCTGGGGGCATTGGTATGGGCCAGCTCGTCTACCAGTGCGATCTGCGGCTTGCGGGCGATAACTGCATCGATATCGAGCTCCTGGAGCAGCACCCCCTGGTAGTCGATAGCGACCTTGGGGATTATCTCCAGCCCGGCCAGCAGCGAATCGGTCTCAAAGCGGCCATGGGACTCCACATAGGCAGCCACCACTGTCCGACCCTCCAGACGCCGCTGCCAGGCTGCTTCCAACATGGCAAAGGTCTTCCCCACCCCGGCGGCATAGCCGAGAAAGATCTTCAGCCTCCCCTTGCCAGCCAGTTTCTCCTCGGCCTGGGCCAGTTTCAGCAACGCCTCTGGCGAGGGGCGTCTGTCGTCGTCACCGTTATTCATGGTCTCAGTCTATCCAATTCGAGATTCAACACAACTGTATTTATCCGCGGCTCGCCTAGAAAGCCGAATTGTCTCCCTTCCGTAGCGGCTGAGACAAGTCTGGCCAGTTCTGCCTCGCTCACTCCGCGAGCCCTGGCGACCCGTGATATCTGCAGCTGCGCTGCTGCCGGGCTGATATGCGGATCGAGGCCACTGGCAGATGCCTGCACCAGTTCGGCCGGCAGCGGTGCTGCAATACCGCTTTTGCGCAACATTGCGACCCTCTGCGCAACGGTCTTGAGATAGTCAGGGCTGGTCGGCCCCGCATTGGAACCCCCCGATGCCAGCGGGTTATAGGCGAATTCGCCGCTGGCAGAGGGGCGTGGCCAGAAGTAGCCCGGGGCAGTGAAAGACTGGCCGATCAGTCTGGAGCCGGCAGGCTGGCCACTCTTGTCGACAATGATGCTGCCGTTCGCCTGTTGCGGGAAGAGAGTCTGGGCGATGCCGGTTACAAGCGCCGGGTAGATGCCGCCACAGATGATGGTAAAGAGAAAAAGCAGCAGGATGGCCGGTTTCAGGTCTTTCATCTTCTTTTCCTTAATAATTTGATCCTATAAGAGAGTCGCCACCAGCATATCGATCGCCTTGATGCCGACGAACGGCGCTATCAGCCCCCCTGCCCCGTAAATGAGGAGGTTGTAGAGCAGCAGCTGCTCCGCCGGCAGGGGGCGGAATCTGGTCCCTTTGAGCGCCAGCGGTACCAGCAGCGGGATGATCACCGCGTTGAAGATAACCGCTGACAGGATGGCACTATAGGAGCTGTTAAGCTGCATCACGTTCAACATCCCGAGCTGGGGGTAGATGGAGACCAGGGCCGCCGGGATAATGGCAAAATATTTGGCGATGTCGTTGGAGATGCTGAAGGTGGTCAGGTTCCCCCTGGTCATCAGGATCTGCTTGCCGACCTCGACGATATCGAGCAGCTTGGTAGGATTCGAGTCGAGGTCGATGATATTGGCCGCCTCGCGGGCCGGCTGGGTGCCGGTGTTCATCGCTACCGCCACATCGGCCTGGGCGAGCGCCGGGGCGTCGTTGGTCCCGTCGCCGGTCATGGCGACCATGAAACCGGCCTCCTGGTTCTCTTTTATCAAGCGCAGCTTCTCCTCCGGTCTGGCCTGGGCAAGGAAGTCGTCCACCTGCGCCTCGGCTGCTATGGCAGCGGCAGTGAGCGGGTTGTCGCCGGTTATCATCACCGTCTTGATCCCCATCTGCCGTAACTGCTGGAAACGCTCCTGGATACCGCTCTTGATGATATCCTTGAGGTTGACGACTCCGAGGATATCTGCGTCACGACAGACCACCAGCGGTGTGGCACCGGCCCGGGCGATCCGGTCGACGATCCCGGCCAAGTTGGCAGGGATATCCTCCCCGCCCAGAGCTTTGACGTAAGTGATGGTCGAATCAGCGGCCCCCTTGCGATATTGCTTGCCAGCTGCATTTACTCCGGAGAGGCGGGTATCGGCACTGAAGATGATCGTCTCCGTAATTGCCGGAAGCGTCGCAGCTTGAATAGAAAAGCTCTTTTTCGCCAATGCCGCGATACTCCTCCCTTCCGGAGTCTCATCCGTAAGGGAGGCTAGCAGGGCAGCTTCGGCCAGCTCCTGTGCAGTATGCCCCCCCACCGGGACAAACTCGACCGCCTCCCGGTTGCCATAGGTGATCGTGCCGGTCTTGTCGAGCAGCAGGACATTCACATCACCGGCCGCCTCGATGGCCCGCCCTGACAGGGCGATGACGTTCTTCTGAAAGAGCCGGTCCATGCCGGCGATGCCGATGGCCGGCAGGAGTGCGGCAATGGTGGTCGGCGCCAGGCAGACAAAGAGTGCCACCAGGATGGTAAGCGACACCGGCTCCCCCTGGCCGGCCGCTCTGACACTGTAGATGGAGAGCGGGCTGATATTGGCACAGACCAGCAGAAAGACCAGGGTCAAGGAGATGAGCAGCACCTCCAGGGCGATCTCATTCGGTGTCTTGCGCCGTTTGGCACCTTCGATAAGCGCTATCATCCGGTCGAGGAAGGTCTCTCCCGGATTGGCAGTGATCCTGACGATAATGGCATTGGCAATGACTGTGGTGCCGCCGGTGACAGCACTCCGGTCGCCACCCGCCTCACGTACCACCGGCGCCGATTCGCCGGTGACCGCAGCCTCGTTCACCAGCGCCGCTCCAGCCACCACATCACCGTCACCGGCGATCAGCTCACCCTGTCCCACCAGGATAAAATCGTCCTTGCGCAGCTGATTGGCCCCGATCATGGCATAATCAGCGTCGAAATCAGGCCTGCTGAGCCGTTTGGCCGTCACTACGGTTCGGCTCTTCCGCAGACTGGCGGCCCGGGCCTTGCCGCGCCCTTCTGCCAGAGCTTCGGCAAAGTTGGAGAAGATTACTGTCAACCAGAGCCAGACCGAAACTGCAGCGGTGAACCAGACCGGCTCCCTGCTTCTGCCGATGAGCGACATGATGAAGGTTACCAGAGTGATGGCGCTGGCCAGCTCGACCGCCAGCATGACCGGGTTACGCCAGAGGGTGCGAGGGTCTAGTTTTTTCAAGGAATCGAGCAGGGCGCCTTGTAAAAGTGCTATATCGAAAACCGATTGCGGTTGCTGGATCTGTTTGGACATTTGTGAATTCTCCTTACGTTTTCATAACTCCCCCCTCCCCCCCTCTTAACTATAAGAGGGGGGGATTCACATTCTCCTCCCCTTAAGTTAAGGGGAGGCTGGGAGGGGTTATGTCACCCGACCATCATCAACTGTTCAACAATCGGCCCCAGGGCCAGGGCCGGGAAGAAGGTAAGCGCACCGATGATGATGACCACCAGTACCAGCCAGATGACAAAGGTGGCACGGTCGGTCGGCAGCGTGCCGAGGCTGGGTGGTACATATTTTTTCTCTGCCAGCGAGCCGGCCATGGCAAGCACCGCTACTGCCGGCAGATAGCGTCCCATAAGCATCGCCAGTGAACCGAGCAGGTTGTAGAAGTCGACATTGGCGTTCAACCCTGCAAAGGCACTGCCGTTATTGTTTGCCATGGAAGCGATGGCATAAAGGACCTCTGTCAATCCGTGGGCGCCGGTATTGGCCATGGAGGCAACTGCAGAAGGTGTTATCATGGCAATCCCGGTGAGGATGAGTACCATGACCCCGGCAGTGAGTATCGTCACGATCGCCAGCCAGATCTCCCTGGCTTCGATCTTTTTCCCCAGATATTCCGGGGTCCTGCCGATCATCAGCCCGGAGATAAAGACCGCAATGACGGCAAAGGCGAGCATGGTGTAGAGCCCGGAGCCGACCCCGCCGAAGACTACCTCGCCGGTCAGTATCAGGCTGAGCGGGATCAGGCCGCCGAGCGGGGTAAGGGAATCGTGCATGCTGTTCACCGCGCCACAGGAGGTACCGGTAGTGGCAACTGTAAAGAGGCTGCTGCCGGCCAGACCGAAGCGGAGCTCTTTCCCTTCCATGTTCCCCCCCTCGACCCCGAGTTTGGCCAGCAGCGGATTGCCGCTCCTCTCTGCCGCCTGCATCAGAGCGAATGACAGCAGCAGCAGAAAGAGCATGGCGGCCAGCACCCCCCACCCCTGGCGGGGATTACCGACCATCTGGCCGAAGGTGGAGGTCAGACTGGCCGGAATGAGCAGGATCAGCAGTATCTCCAGGAAATTGGTGAGTGGTGTCGGGTTCTCGAAGGGGTGGGCAGAGTTGGCGTTGAAAAAGCCGCCGCCGTTAGTGCCAAGCTCCTTGATCGCCTCCTGGGAGGCGACCGGTCCCATCGGGATGAAGACCTCCTTTACCGTCACCTGCTCGATCACCGGGACCCCTCTGGCATCCCTGCGCGCCACCCCCTGATCGTCCTGCTTCGGTCTGTCATAGGTTAATGGCTGCAGCAGCGGCACCTTCCGGTAGTTGCCGAAGTTCTGCAGCACCCCCTGGGAGACCAGCAGAATGGCGGCCAAGAGCGACAGCGGCAGGAGGATGTAGAGGATGCCGCGGGTCATATCGACCCAGAAGTTCCCCAGCAATGAAGTCTTGCGCCGGGCAAAGCCGCGGATCAGGGCGATGACGATCGCCATGCCGGTGGCAGCGGAGAGGAAATTGTGCACTGCAAGTCCTGCCATCTGGGTAAAATAGCTGGCCGCCTGCTCGCCGGCATAGGCCTGCCAGTTGGTGTTGGTGACGAAGCTGATGGCGGTGTTGAGCGCCAGCTGCCAGGTAAATGCCGGATACTTTTGTGGGTTGAGCGGCAGCAGGTGCTGCAACAGCAGAATAGCAAAGAGCGCCATGAAGAGGAGCAGGTTGAACAGGAGCATGGCCCGGGCATATCGCTGCCACCCCATCTCCTCATCCTTGTTCACCCCGCAGGCTTTATAGATCAGCTTTTCACAAGGGAGCAACAGGGGGGAGAGGAAGCTCCGCTCCCCCTGATAGACTTTGGCCATGAAGGTACCGAACGGCTTCACCAGCGCGAAGAGCAGGATAAACAATAGTGTCGTTGCCAGCCATTCATACATGTTCACTGCTTAAACCTCCGGATTCTTGCTAATCAAGTCTACCACGCTTTTGCTGCGACAACAGTGCTGCAATGGGTCGTACTTCCCATAGCTGCCGGGCCAGAGCAAAACAGGGGATATCTCCTCCCCTTTATATCATTACCCCCTTTGCCATAAAAACGGTGTCAAGATGCAGCACCAATGCATCAAGATTTCATCAAGAACGCTTTTCTCTCCCATGTCAGCCGACTCCCTTGCATTTCACTGCAACTCTCCCCTATAATGCATTACCTAAATGGAGATGAGACGTGCCAGAGACCGTCATTTTCAAAACAGAGCTGCTCGATACCCACCTGGTGGTAGATGCCCGCACGCCGCTGGAATACGCTGAGGACCATCTCCCCGGCGCCATCAATGTGCCGCTCCTCTCCAACGATGAACGGGTGGAGATCGGCATCCTGCACAAGGAGACCGGCCCCCATGCAGCAAGGCGACGCGGCCTGGAGCTGACTGCACAGCGTTTCCCGGCCATGGTGGAGGAGATCGCCGCTGCTGCCGCCGGTCGGCCGATACTGGTATACTGCTGGCGGGGAGGGCTGCGCAGCAAAACCGTGGCGACCATCCTCGAACTGACCGGCTTTCCGGCGATCCAGCTCTTCGGCGGCTACAAGGCGTTCCGCAACCAGGTGAGCGCCTGTTTCGAACCGTTCACCCCCCCCGGCCCGCTGGTCGTCCTGCATGGCATGACCGGTATCGGCAAGACCACCCTGCTCGGCATGCTGCCGACTGACCGCTGGACGGTGATCGATCTGGAGCGGCTCGCCTGCCACCGCGGTTCTGCCTTCGGCTCCCTAGGTCTCTCCCAGGAGGGGCTCTCGCAGAAGAGATTCGAGACCATCCTCTGGGAGAGCTTCCGTAAATCTCCACCCGGTCAGGCCATCATCCTCGAAGGTGAGAGCAAGCGGATCGGCAGACTTTCCCTGCCGGGCGACATGTATGAGACGATGCACCGGGGGATCAAGATCTGGTGCGAAGCCTCCATGGCCACCAGGGTCAGCCGGCTGATCGACGAATACGGGCGGCAGGAGTACCGGCAGGGGATGGCAGAGGCGCTGAAGCGGATCAGGAAAAAGCTTGGTGGTGACAACTACCGGGAGATTGCCGGCTACCTCGAGCGCTGGGAACTGGGACCGTTCATGGAGGGGCTGATGCGGAACTACTACGATAAGATCTATTACAAGACCAGGGAGTGGCAGGAGGAAGCGGTCATCACTTTAGACGACCTGGATGTTGCCGGCAGGCAACTGGATGCGTTTCTGCAGCAGCGGCTCGGCTGAGCAGAGTCAGACAGAAGAGATCCTCTTTCTGGAGATAACTTATGAGAAAAATATCCTGTGGGATTGTTCTGCTGCTGGCATTGATACTTACTGCCAATGCCTACGCTGTCAGCAGTGCCACGGGCAAGAATAAAACTGTTGTCTGGAGCGGAACTGTCCAGGTCAAAAAGACTTACACCGTTTCTAAAGGTAAAACACTGGAGATCCGGCCTGGCAGCAGGATCCTCTTTGCCAAGGGGACCAGTCTGCTGGTGCTGGGGACGCTCAAGGCGGTTGGCCGGAAAGGGGAGGAGATCGTCTTTACCTCGGCCGACAAGAGTACTGCCGGCAGCTGGCATGAGCTTAAGTTTGACAGCGCGGGCGCCAGCGTGCTGGCGCATTGCATCATTGAAAACGCCACCTGGGGATTGCACAGCCATTTTACCCGACTCCTCCTCAATGCCTGCACGATCAGCAAGAGCGAAGTAGGTCTGAGATTTCAGGGCGGCCCGCTCACCATCAGCAACTGCCACTTTATTGGGAACAGGATCGGACTCAGGTCGTATCAGGGGGTAGCGCAGATTTCGGAATCTGACTTCACGGATAATGAAATCGGCATATTTGTCCGGGAAAAGGGGAGCGGTCTGAAGATTAGCAGAAGCAACCTCTACCGCAACAGCGCTTACAATATCAGAATCGGCGATTTCAATAATGAGGATGTAGAGGCAACAGAGAACTGGTGGGGAGAGGGTGACCCTGCCGTAACACTCTTCGACGCCAGGAATGAGCCTGACATCGGCCATGTCCTGTTTGAACCGTTCAGCAAGGAGAGGATCCCATGGTGATTGCTGCCAATAAGCAAGTTTGGCTAAACCTTACAGCTTAGTACCGATTTCAGACTTTACTCTTATCCGCTTCTTGATGGTAGCCCATAGGTTCTTGACAATATGAAAACGATTGGTTATGCTCGCCAAAATTAAAACCATGCGAAAATTTATTTCCCGAAAAATATTTTACTGGCCTCTCCTGGCGATCATGTTGACCGTCACTGTCAATGGCGTACATCAGAGTGCCCATGCCATGCAATGCAAGGTTAATGACGTAACTCTCCAGGTATCTGCCAAATCTCTTCAGTGTCCCTGTTCCCCTCTTGAAGAAAGAAAAGATTCTGATGGTTGCGATTCATGTATCAGCTGCGATTGCCATTCGCCGCAGAATATTCAAAAGTTTCAGCTCAGTTATAACCCCTTCATGTTAATCCTCAGTACGCCAGACAGATACAAACATCTGCCCGAAGTCTATCCATCCAAGTTTGTCCCCCCGCAAAATCCAGCCTGACCCGGCACAAAAAGTAATTTTCGAAACATAGCACTCTATGCAAATAGTAAGACTGTGCGTCTGATAGCGTCATGCTTGCGCTCTATTTGCGCCATCTTCACATATATCAATCAAGGAGCATTATCGTGACATCAGACGACCAAACTACAGCAAGACATCTCTGGGATTATTTCTGCTCGGTAAAACTGACCATCTTTCTCCTCATCACTCTGGCGGTCATCTCTATCATCGGGACAATCATCCCGCAAGGGACACCACCCCCGGAGTATCTGCATACCATCTCCCAGAATAAATTGAAGCTCTACCAGGCGCTCGGTTTTTTCGACATGTACCATTCATGGTGGTTCGTACTACTCCTCTCTCTCCTCTCGGTAAATCTTGTAGCCTGCTCGATCAAGCGGCTTCCCGCTATCTGGAAGACCATCACCCGGCCGGTAATGGTCATGGGCGATGGCCTGGAAAAATCGCTAAACCTCACGACCATCGAGACAGGGGGAGACGCAGCCACGCTCAGGGATCGAGTCGCCGCCTTTTTGCAGGCGGAATTCGCCGCACCGGTAATCACCGAAGTTAACGGGGCTTTCCACCTCTTCGCCCAGAAGACCCCCTGGTCCAGGCTGGCAGTATATGCCGTTCACCTGAGCGTGCTGGTCATATTTATCGGCGCGATAATCGGCTCCCTGTTCGGCTATAAGGGGTTTGTCAACATCCCTGAAGGAGCCAGCATCAGCAAGATCATCTCCCGCTCGGAAAAGGAGATCGATCTCGGCTTCGCGGTTCGCTGCGAAAAATTCAGCGTCGCATTTTACGACACCGGCGCACCCAAAGAGTTCAAAAGCATCCTGACAGTTATGGAAAACGGCCAACCGGTAGCTGGATACAACCGGGTGCCGGTCATTGTCAATGATCCGCTGAACTATAAAGGGATCACCTTCTATCAGTCGAGTTACGGCAAGTATGGAGAACATCAGTTCACTGTCAGCAATCCGGACGGCAGCGATCCGCAATCACTCCTGATCAAGAGTGGCGGCTCGGCAAAACTCCCCGATGGGAGCGGCATCTGCCTGCTGGAAACGACTCCGGACATATCCCAGTTTCTACCCGGTTTGAGCGGACCGGCAGCCCATCTGGAGGTTCATCTGGCTAATGGGGTAAATAAAAACATAGTCGTCTATGCAAACAATCCGGCCATGAACAGGATGAACCTTACCTATACCGGAGGTAAACTACTCCAGTACAGTGGGGGTGAAGAGCTTATGTATACCGGGTTGCAGGTTGCCAAGGACCCGGGCGTATGGGTGGTCTGGCTCGGTTGTATCCTGATGATATTGGGCATCTACGTCGCCTTCTTCCTGTCGCACCGGCGCATCTGGGTACGGATCGAAAAGGGGGCCATCATCATCGGTGGTAATGCCAGCAAGAATCAGGGCGGTTTTCAGCTTTTCATGGAAAATCTGGCGACAAAACTTAAGGACCAATTTCCACCGGAGGATAACAAATGACCAGCTCACTCCTGTTTAATATAACCACCATTGCCTATCTGGTATCCATGCTCTGCTTCTTCATCCATATGGCCACGCGAAATGAGCAGGCAGGGGCTGCCGGCAGCTACTCAGCCTATGGCGGTCTGCTGGTACAAACCGTGGCTATCCTGCTCAGGTGGAAGGAATCTTATGACCTGGGGATGGGGCACGCACCGCTTTCGAACCTGTATGAATCGGTGGTCTTCTTTGCCTGGACGATCATCCTGATCTTTGCCGCTGTTGACCTCAAGTACCGTTACCGGATCATCGGCGCCTTTGTGGTCCCTTTTGCCATGCTAGGCATGGCCTGGGCGCAGCTGGGACTGAACAGCGGCATCCAGCCATTGGTGCCGGCATTGCAGAGCAACTGGCTCCTCTACCACGTCGTCACCTGCTTTCTCGGCTACGCCGCCTTCGCCGTGGCCTGCGGCGTCTCCATCATGTACCTCATCGCCACCCGCACCGCTCCTGATCAGGAAGGGCGCCGTGGCTCGATTCTGGCCATGTTCCCGCCGGAGAGGATCCTTGATGACATCAACTACAAGGCGATCATGGTCGGATTCCCACTCCTGACCCTCGGGATTATTACCGGTGCAGCCTGGGCCAATTATGCCTGGGGGACTTACTGGAGTTGGGACCCGAAGGAGACCTGGTCGCTGATTGTCTGGTTCGTCTACGCCGCCTTTCTGCATGCACGTTTTACCCGTGGATGGGTAGGGCGAAGAGCGGCATGGCTTTCGATTACCGGCTTTGCCGCGACCATCTTCTGTTATCTCGGGGTTAATCTGCTGCTGTCAGGGCTGCACAGCTATGGTGGGTAGTCAAGCAAATTTGGGCATCTGCGCACTATATTGATTCGGAGATAAAAGAGCTGAATTGTTCTTCACCTGCTGCAACTCAATGTTGCAGCAGGTACTTCAAATCAGCCGGGTCGATCCTGACTTGAGGCTTGACCGGGATGTTCCGCTGCAGATCGTTTTTCGCCATGCCGATCGCCAGCGTGATATAATGCATCTGCCCCGGGTTGAGCAGCCGCGGCCCCCACTGGAGGAAGATCACCCGATTGTCCTTGCTGTATAGCGGGACCTGCTCCGACTCCTCGGCATAGGCCCCGATCCTGTTGGAAAAATAGCCTAGTTCAGGCCGGTTGTCGTCGAACCATTCGATGAAGTTCGCCATGCCGGAAAACTTCTCTTTCCCCCCCAGGATCTTCTTGTTGCCATAGTCATACATCCCGGCATAGGAGTAGCGTTGGGTGTCGATCCTGCCCTCATAGTAGTAGATATGGTCTGCAGTCCAGCCGACATTCCCCACCGAGGTGCCGAACTCCCCCACCCATGGCTCGTCGCCATAGACATAATAATAGGGGGCCGGGACCTTCCCCTCATTCCTGATCGAGATGACCATGGTGAAATAGCTCTCACCGGCGCGAAAGATGACATGCCTGACGACACGCAGCAGGTTATTGTCGAGCTTTACCAGGTGACTGCTCCTGATGACCACCTTCTTCGCATTCTCCTCCAGCACCCTGCTGCCGAGAAACTCCCACTTCCCTGGCGGGACCTGCACTGCTGTTGCCGCAGAGGCGAGCGCCTCATTGACACTGCACCAGAGATGCTGCCAATTTTTGCCGTCATAGAATGCCATGCCGGTCTGGTTCATAGTCACTTCTATATTCTCGTTTCTGGAGACCGGCAGACCGCCGCCGACAAAGAGCCCCTTCGGCACCAGCCCGTCACTGTCCTTGAAGCGGCCGAAACAGGTAAGGAGTTTGCTGCCGTCCGGGAAATGGCTCATGATATAGCCATGGCCGGTGCGTTGGCTCCAGTCGCAGTGCAGATCGGCCTCGCCTGATTTATGTTTTTCCGGACGGACCAATTCACTGAGCCAGTGCAGTTCGAATCTTTTTAATACCCGCGCTTCGTCGCCAAGAAAGATGTCGTCAGTCACTTCCAGTAGCTTGCCATTTTCCCCCTTGAGCAGGAATATCCCCTCCAGATCTCCTGTAAAGGAGAATCTGGTGCAGGCGACCAGTATCACCATGGCCAGGAGAAATAGAACCAGCAGCGCCAGAGCGACAGGGTGTCTTGATATCCATTTGACAAAACGACCGGCCATAACAACACCATCAAGGGGGATTGAGATTCTGGTTCCCGGCCGGAAAGAGCGGTCGAGAAACATCTGTACGCATGGAAACCATACTTAACTATCGGCTTAAGGAGGAATTTCTGTACCATGGGGGGGAAAAAGTTGACATGACCATGGCAGCATCACAGCACAATTGCATTCCAATTTTTTAATGATAATATGTTTTAGTGATAATTACCAGTAAAAAATCATGCAGATGCCGCTGCAGGAGCATGACTACAAGACCTACACTGTATATTTAAATTTTTTTACTTATTCTATACTTATTGATCAGTTCGCACGGGTGATAGGAGAGCTTGGCAGCGCGGAGCCCAGGCTCACCCAGGTCCTGCTCCCGGTTGACAAAAGTGCAGTCATTGAAAAGGCGGCGATTGAACTCCCGATCCAGCAGTTGGGAGAGCCCTTCGAGAAACGGGTCAGCCTTTTCGAAATGGCAGACCGAGGTTACCCGGTTCAACCTCTCCCCCAGGGCAAACCCCTTGACAACCCCCTCCACCAGGACCACTACCCCCTCCAACCCTAGCTCTTCCTGCTGCAGTAAAGCCTCCCGGGTGGCAGCGACTTCGGCGGCAACAGAGCGGCTCCCTAGTTCACTACGGACCCGAAACCATTCATCGAGTAACGCCAGCGACCCTTCCTGATAACTTCTGCCATAATCATCCAGCTCGTATCGATGGCGGCTGACAAAGTAGTTGAGCCGGTTTTTCTTCTTGTGATAGCGGTTGCCGGTGAGTTCCGCCAACTCCTGGCGCAGATAGAGATAGTCGCTATTGTCACGGTCTTGGTAAAGCTCCACCTCTATATCCGGCAGATACGCCGCGACAAAATCGTCATCTGCGCCGTAGATGCATCTCCCCTCGGTCAGCAGCAGCTGCACTGCAGAAGCTATATCGCCACTGAGCGGCGGCAGCAGATAGTCACCGCCGTCGTAACCGATACCCATGACCAGCAGGGAATCCCCCAGCAGGCTCAATCGATAGTTATGTGGATGGCGGAAGAGGTAGAGATTGGCAAAGGTGAACTCCGAGACGCGCGGCTGGAGAACGGCAAAGATCTCGTCCATGAGCGGCTTGTCAGCCAGCCCGAGAGGACGGCTGGCAGGATATAGGGGAATAGCCATATAGACCTCCAGTCCGGTTCAGCATAGCATATCCGGCAGAGGATTGATACTCTCCGGCAGATTTAGCAAAAGCAGGACGAATCCCCCTGGGATAATTCAATTTATCCTGGACCGAGCCGATGAGTAATATGTGTATAACCTCTGGAGGTTGCAGTATGGAGAAGAACGGACCACTCTTTCTGCACGGTTTTGAAAAGCTCCCCTTTACCGCAGCGGAACGCGCCAACTTATTACAGAAACATGAGTGGTCGAAGGATCTGGGGCTTGACAAGACAGAACTGGAACATCTGGCGCACTATATATATCCCTATCGTGGCAAGAGAGGTGCACCTGTCTTCCGAGAAGGGGATTGCGAATCTTTCATGTGCCTTATCTGCATTGGGGAGATCAATATTGTCAAGGATGACGGCCTCCCCTCCTTCTCCATACTCTCTTCACTAGGTCCAGGGAGCACTGTAGGCGAGATGGCTTTGATTGACGGTGAACCCCGCTCTGCATCAGCATTCGCCGCAAGTGACGCGATGCTGTCGGTCATGACCAGGAGCAGCTTCCTGCAGCTGGCAGAGGAACACCCTGGCATCTGGGGGAAGCTCCTCTTCAAGATTGCCCGGCTGATGAGCCAGAGGCTCCGTTTTACCAATCAGGCGCTGGTCGAACATCTGCATGACTGAGCATCTACTCAGAGCAGGATTACCAGCACCACCCCGCCGGCAAAGACAACCAGATTGCAGACCGCCGAGATGCCATGCAGGCGGGCGAACTCCTGCCGCTGCGGATGATCTTTCGCAGTAGTCTCGAAGGATGGTATCTGCTGCTTGAGCTCGGCTGCCTTTGGCTCTACATAGAAAGCCTGGAAAGCAGTAACTGACATCATGAAGATGATGATGATCAAAGCCAGCAGAAAATTCTTCCCCCGCGCCAGTAGCAGCATTATCAGGGCAATCCCGCCACAGGCAAGTCCCCAGCGGAAATAGCCGGGGAATAGCACCCCGACGATCTTCCCGGCCAGGTCCCGCGGCTGGGTCCGGAAGAGGAGCGGCGTCAATACAAAGGTGAAGATAGCCACCCCGCCGACCCAGAAGGCGATGGCGAGACGGTATATGGCTGCGATTATTTGCATATCAATTAACCCCTTTTGTCACTAAGAACAGTTAGATTCACCAAGCGAATAAGAGACTATTTCGTCATTACAATGCAACTGAAGCATTATTGCCACTGATCAGAATTTATTACCTCTCTTTTTTATCGTCACCTTCGTGGCGAAAACCCTTTCTGGTTATTGACCCTTTTCCAGGGCGAATGTATCGATGATCCAGCGGGCGATGCTCCGTTTCCCCGGCAGCTCCCGCGGGATATCCTGGGAACAGAACCAGCGGGCATCCTCCAACTCCTCATGATCGACAACGATCTCACCGCCGGCATATTCGGCCAGAAACCCGGCCATCAGCTGACTGGGGAAGGGCCAGTTCTGGCTCCCCAGATAGCGCAGAGCGGTCACCCTTATCCCGGTCTCCTCCAGGACCTCGCGGTGGACACACTCTTCCAGAGATTCGCCGAAATCGAGAAACCCGGCCACCAGACTGTAGCGGCCGACTGGCCAGGCCGCCTTGCGCGCCAGCAGGAACTGGCTGCCACGACGGACCAGTACGATGACACAGGGGTGGATGTGGGGGAACTCTTCATGGCCGCACCCCTGACAGCACTTCCCCCAGGTCCCGGCAATTGGGCTCATGTTGCTGCCGCACTGCGAACAGTGGCGGCTGTTCCGCTCCCACATCAGTATCTGATGTGCCAGCCCACCCAGGGAGAGGAGCTGGTCATTGATCCGCTGAAACGAGGCGTTAAAAGGTTCCAGAATATAATGGGTTGGTATATGCAGACTCTTCGGCAGGTTGAGCGCCATGAGCGGACGCCCCAGCCAGGTCCCGAAGCAGATCGGTGGGGAAACATCTATTGCCCAGTGGGGGAAATCCCCTTCCAACAACGCATAGTCGCTATCATGCTGCTCCACCACCAGCGACCCACCCTGCAGGATGACCCAATACCCTCTGCCGGCCGGGACCTCATCTCCAGGGCGCAGCGGCTTGAAATCTCTCCTGATCGCCTCTCCGTTGAAAGGGAGATTGACCGCTTCCGGATAACGCATTGCCACCTCCTGTTGGACTACAGTCATAGCATACCGGAAAGAAAGAGTGACGCAACCAGGCAAATCGGGAAATATAAAAGGGGTCTGCTACCGGGCAGACCCCCTGATTGAAACTATATTCTCTGCTGAAGAAGATCGTCAGGCCGCCTGGGCCAGCCCTTCCAGTTCCCCCTGGCCGAACAGCTTCTCCAGATCGAGCAGGATAAGGAGTCGCTCACCCAGTTTGCCGATACCGCTGATCGATTCCGAATCATACCCCTTGACACTCCCCGGCGTCTCGGCGATCTGGTCCAGCCCCAGCTTGATTACCTGGGAGACCCGGTCCACCACCAGTCCGATAGTGATACCGGCCAGAGCGACGACGACTATCCGTTGCGCCTTCCGGTTATCCTCGACAACACCATAGAGGTGGAATCTTTTCCGAAAATCTATCACCGGTATCACCTTGCCGCGCAGATTTATCACCCCTTCGACGAATTCCGGGGCATTGGGGACCCGAGTAATATCCACCATCCGGATGATCTCCTGGACCTTCAGGATCTCCACTCCGAACTCCTCGTTATCAACGGTAAAACCGACCAACTGGAGCACTTCTCCACCCTTTGCCACCGCCGCCTCTGCCATTATATGCCTCCTTTAACGTCATAATCCTCTTGCCGCATGCAATACCCTGTAATACTTATCGTCCTGCATAATGGCAACTTTAATGATCCGATCACCGCAGAGCGGAGATGCGCAATGCTCGCCAGTGCTACTATGCTGCCAGTTTGAACTGCACCACCAGACTTTGCAGTTCTGAAGCCAGTTCGGTCAGCCGGCTGGCCGCTATTGCTGATTCCTGGGCGCCGCGTGCCGTCTCCTGGACCACATCGCTTATCTGCTGGATATTGCCGGTTATCTCCGTGGTGGTGGCGGTCTGTTCTTCGGCAGCTGTGGCTATCTGGTTCACCTGCATGGTGACATTGGCGATACCGTTCAATATCTCCTGCAGCGCTATTCCGGACTTGGCAGCTTCACCGCTCCCCTTCTCCACTTCGTGGACCCCATCTTCCATGGCTTTTACAGCCCCCTTGGTCTCGGTCTGGATCGCCTTTATCATCTCGCCGATCTCCCTGGTCGCTCTGGTGGTCCGTTCCGACAATGCCCGCACCTCATCTGCCACCACCGCAAATCCACGCCCCTGCTCGCCGGCCCTGGCCGCCTCGATGGCGGCGTTCAAGGCGAGCAGATTGGTCTGGTCAGCGATATCTTCGATAGTACCGATAATGGCGCCGATCTGATCGCTCCTTGCCCCCAGCGCCTCGACGGTCTGGGCCGTAGCCTGTACCTGCAGGGCGATCCGCTCCATGCCGTGGATGGTTGCTTCTACCACCCTGGCACCTGCCTCGGCAGAACTGTTGGCCAGTTTTGCACCGTCCGCCGCCATGGTACAATTCTGGGCGATCTCCGAACTTGTAGCGGCCATCTCTTCACTGGCAGTAGCCACAGTACCGGACTGGGCAGCCACCTCCTCGGCACCGGTAGCAATCTGTGTCGCCGTTGCCTGCAATTGGTTGGCAGCCGCCGCCAGGGCGGTGGATGAATCCTTCACCCTGCCGATAAGCTCGCGGAGTTTATCCACCATGACTGCAAAGGAGCCGGTCAACTGGCCGACCTCATCACTGGTCTGCTGCTGCACATTGACCTGCAGGTCTCCAGCAGCGACCTGCTCTGCCAGCTCGGCAAGCTGCTGCACTGGTCGGCTGATCGTCCCGGCAATGGTCACTGCCAGAAGCAGGCTGAGCAGGATACAGCCGGCCAGAAGACCGGCTATCCAGTATTTGGCCCCACTGAAGGCTGCAGCCATCTTGCTCTTGGCCTGCAGCGCCTCTTTACCGTTATATTCCTGTATTGCTGCAACGATATTCACGCATTCGTCGTAATCCTTCTTGCTCACCTGACGGAGGAAAGTAATACCCTCCTTGAACTGGCCGGCCCGGGCCATTTCAAAGGTCTTCCGGCCGCCGGCAAAATAGCGTACTGCAGCTGCATTGAATGACTCCAGCTGCTTCTTCTCGTCAGCGGTGAGATCGAGTTTGGCAAACTCCTGGGCCGACTTTGCCAGCTCCTTCTCCATCTTTTCATAACGGACATAATACCTGTTCAGCTCTTCGGCACTCCCTGAGATAAGGGCCTGCAGCTCTGAACGCCGGGCTGTGCCGACCGCATTGTCCATCGTGCTGAGGATGGTGACACTTGGAAGAAGGTTTACCGCCAGATTTTCTCCGTGGCTGTCGACCTTGCCAAGCTGGACTAGAGATATTGCGCCGAGTATCGTGGTAAAGAAGATAACCAGGGAGAATCCTGCCAATATCTTGTTGCGTAACCTTAAATTCCGATACCATAGCATAAAATTATCTCCTCAGTATTGATTGATTCTAATGCAGGTATCGGCCATATATTTCAAAACTTGAACAATTCCCGTACAAATTATATGTAAAACTTTGTGTACTCTTCTGGCTGACAAAATAAAAGGGGGACAGTCCCCTTAAAGGGACAGTCCCCCTTGATGTCCACCTTGGTCCACAAATTTAAGACGCCAGTTTGAACTGCCCCACCAGTCGCTGCAGATCTTCGGCCAGCTGGGCCAGCTGGCTGGCAGCCGAGGCCGACTCCTGCGCCCCCTTGGCGGTCTCCTGCACCACCTCGGTGATCTGCTGGATGTTGTTGGTGATCTCGCTGGTGGTGGCGGTCTGCTCTTCCGCAGCTGTGGCGATCTGGCTCACCTGCATGGTGACATTCTGCACCTGATCGAGGATCTGCTGCAACGCCTCACCAGACTTGGCTGCGCCGGTCGTCCCCTGCTCCACCTCGTGGACCCCCTCTTCCATGGCAGACACCGCACCTTTGGTCTCCAGCTGGATCGCCTTGATCATCTCGCCGATCTCCCGGGTAGCCTTGGTGGTACGCTCTGCCAGGGCCCGAACCTCGTCAGCCACCACTGCAAAGCCCCTCCCCTGCTCACCGGCCCGGGCCGCTTCAATGGCAGCGTTCAATGCCAACAGGTTGGTCTGGTCGGCGATATCCTCGATGGTGCCGATGATGGCGCCGATCTGGTCGCTCCTGGCGCCAAGGCTCTCCACCGTCTGTGCCGCAGTCCTGACCCGCATGGCGATGCGCGACATCCCCTCCACCGTCTCCTGCACCACCCCGACCCCGCTAGTCGCGGAATTGCTGGCCTGGTTTGCCACTTCGGCCATCGCCCCACAGTTCTGAGCTATCTCTGCCGAAGTTGCTGCCATCTGACTGCTGGCATTGGCCACAGTGCCGGCCTGCATCGCCACCCGTTCCGTCCCATTGGCCATATGCTCGGCTGTACTGTGCAGAGAGCCAGCCTCCTTGGCCACTTTGTAGCTGTGCTGAGCTACCTGACCGAAGATCGACTGCAGCCTTTCGATAAAGACGTTGAACCAGCGGGATAGTTCTCCGATCTCGTCGCTGCTGTTTGCATTGAGCCGTTTGGTAAGGTCCCCCTCACCCTCGGCGATGTCGCGCAGCAGGTCGATGGTATGCTGTACGGGTTTTATGATCGTTCTGGTGACCAGAAAAGCGCAAAGCGTCCCCAACAGCAGCGCTAACAGCATCAATCCGGTCATCAAACCCTTGTCCCGAGTTGACTGGGCCATCTCCTTCTTCATCAAATCTGCGCCTACTTTCTGCTGCAGTTCTATAAGTGCAGTGAACCCCTTTACTGTGCCAGCGCCAAAAGGGGTGGTGGTCTGGGCCCGCCAGGCTGCCGCCTCTTCAGTCTTGCCGGCCCCCTGCAGCTCGAACCATTTCGGTCTGGCAGCGATATACTTGCTGTAGACCTCTTTCAACTCCTTGATCGCTTGCAGCTCTTCAGCAGTGCGGCCACCCTTTTCATAAGCGGACAGATTCTCTTCGATTATCTGATAGTATTTCGGTTCATCAGCGACGATCTTCGCCTTGGCTGCCGCATCTCCGACCATGAACTGGGGGAAACCGTAACGGAGCTGCCAGAGAGCGTTCTGGGCATTGGCCAGATATACCGCCGCCTTGACATTATCGTTGTAGAGCTTCTGGTAGCTGGAGGAATAATTGACAGTATGCCAGAGACCGACACCGCCGACCGCCACCAGCAATACCAGCATCATCGCGAAACCGCCATAGAGTTTACTGCTGATACGTAATTGCATAACACCCCCCTGCAGAAAAATATAAACTACAGACGATATCGGCAGGCATCATAATTCCTTGAACAAAAAAAAGGGGGACAGTCCCCTTAAAGGGACTGTCCCCCTTGATTCCCTAATTTAAGACGCCAGCTTGAACTGCCCTACCAGTCGCTGCAGATCTTCGGCCAGCTGGGCCAGCTGGCTGGCGGCCGAAGCCGACTCCTGCGCCCCCTTGGCGGTCTCCTGCACCACCTCGGTGATCTGCTGGATGTTGTTGGTGATCTCGCTGGTGGTGGCGGTCTGCTCTTCCGCAGCTGTGGCGATCTGGCTCACCTGCATGGTGACATTCTGCACCTGATCGAGGATCTGCTGCAACGCCTCACCAGACTTGGCTGCGCCGGTCGTCCCCTGCTCCACCTCGTGGACCCCCTCTTCCATGGCAGACACCGCACCTTTGGTCTCCAGCTGGATCGCCTTGATCATCTCGCCGATCTCCCGGGTAGCCTTGGTGGTCCGCTCTGCCAGGGCCCGAACCTCGTCAGCCACCACTGCAAAGCCGCGACCCTGCTCACCGGCCCGGGCCGCTTCAATGGCGGCGTTCAGAGCCAACAGGTTGGTCTGGTCGGCGATATCCTCGATGGTGCCGATGATAGCGCCGATCTGGTCGCTCCTGGCACCAAGGCTCTCCACCGTCTGTGCCGCAGTCCTGACCCGCATGGCAATCCGCGACATGCCGTCGACCGTCTCCTGTACCACCCCTACGCCACTGCTTGCCGACTCGCTGGCATGTTTCGCCCCTTCTGCCACCATACAGCTGTTCTGAGCTATCTCGCTGGAGGTAGCCGCCATCTCCTCACTGGCGGTAGCTACAGTGCCGGCCTGACAGGCGACCTCTTCGGCGCCGGTGGCGATCTGCACTGCGGTCGACTGCAGCTGGTTGGAAGCCGAAGCTACCTGCAGCGTGGTCTGGGAGACATTGAAGATCACTTTATGCAACTTGTCCATAAAGAGGTTGAACCAGCGGCACGCTTCGGCTATCTCGTCCCCCCCCTTGTCATCGAGCCGTTTGGTCAGGTCCCCTTCCCCCTGCGCCACATCCTGGAGCATCTCGCTGAGACTGCCGACCGGTTTGAGTATGCTGCGTATAATCCAGAGTGATACAGCAAAGATGATTGCCAAACCAAGCAAGCCGATCAATACACCTTTGATGATGGTCCTCTGCATATCGGCATCGAATTGCTTGTCCGATTGTTCTGCCTGCTTACCCATCTCATCGTTCAGTTTGATCATATTGCCACGTATCAGCATTACCCGTTTGTCCAATTCGTGATCCAGCGCCTTGATCTCAGGAGTCATGTCACTGGTCGCTTTCAGTAAAGGCTGCAACTTCTGTTCATAGAGAGTGACCAGCTCGCTGGCAGCCTGCTGGGCTTCGCCAACAAGAGCCTTCTGCTCCGGGGTATTGACAATCTTGGCAACCTTCTCCAACCGCTCCAGGTTGCTAGTCTTGGCCTCGCTCCACTCCTTGGCACTCTTCTCCATATCCCGATTTATCACAGAATCGGCGATCCGGGCATAGAGTCCATAACCGACCCTGGTGGCAGCCATGCTAAGCTCGGCATTCTTCATGGCAGTGGCCCCATGGTCCTGCTCCTGTTGTAGACCTAGCAAACCGAGATAATTGCTGCCTACCAACAATAACACCAGCAGCGCCACAACACCACAGTTCAGCAACAACTTCCCCTTGATGGTTCTAATCATGACTACACCTCCTGCCTGTACCGGCCTTTCGCATTATTTACTCTCTGCAACAATCTCCTAGGCATATTCTACATTCTCTACGAGACATAATTTTTGACAGAGAGATAACCATTATTTCTTATTCAATGGGAAATCAGCGTAAAGAGTAGTTAGTTATCTGACAAACTTATCGGGGAAATACCAAGGGGCTTTAGCAATTTTTTCGGACCCCCCTGCCACTCTTATTTGGCTTGCGCTCGCCAGGGGGGTATGATAATGAGTAGAGAAATGTATGGGGGTACCCTTGTTACCGATAATCTGCAGTAATGGAGAGAGAGCATGACCCGCCGGCTTCCGGCCGAATGGGAGGAGCAGGATGGTGTGCTGCTGGCCTGGCCCCATGCAGCAACAGACTGGCAAACCTCTCTGAATGAGGTGGAACCGGTCTTTGCCGCCATCGTCGCTGCCATCAGCCGCTTCGAGCAAGTCATCCTGGTGGTGTCTGACGAGCTGTCGGTGCAACAGCAGCTCGCCAGAAGCGGTACCCTGGCGGAGCGGGTCAGGCTCTTCAGGCTGCCGAGCAACGACACCTGGGCCCGTGATTTCGGCCCGCTAACTGTAGTGGGTGAGGGGGGACCGCAGCTGCTCGACTTCGCTTTCAACGGCTGGGGGCTCAAATTTGCGGCTGACCAGGACAACCAGCTGAGCCGCCGGCTCCATGCCGCAGGGGCATTTGGCGCCACCCCGTTGAGCAGTGCAGCTCTGGTGCTGGAGGGGGGGAGTATCGAAAGTGACGGTAACGGCACAATCCTCACCACCAGCGAATGTCTCCTGAGCCCGAACCGGAATCCGCACCTCGACCGTGGCAGGGTCGAGCAGGCGCTCTTCGAGCAGTTCGGTGCCGAGCGGCTCCTCTGGTTGGAGAACGGTTACCTGGCAGGCGATGACACCGATTCGCACATCGATACCCTGGCGAGACTGGCACCGGATGAGACGATCGTCCATGTATCCTGTACTGACCCGGCTGACGAGCATTATCCAGCCATCAGCGCCATGGTCGAAGAGCTGCAGAATTTCCGCACCAGGGAAGGTCAGCCTTACCGTCTCCTGCCGCTACCCTGGCCAGCAGCCAGGTTTGATGCAGAGGGGGGACGACTGCCAGCCACCTATGCGAATTTTCTGGTGATCAATGGCGCCGTACTGGTGCCGACCTACCGGGACCCGGCCGATGCCGCGGCACTGGCAGTCATCGGCGAGGCGTTCCCTGGGAGAGAGATAATAGCAATCGATTGCCTGCCGCTGATAATCCAGCACGGTTCGCTGCACTGCGTCACCATGCAGCTGCCTAAAGGAGTCCTGCCATGAGTAAACTGACCGTTGCCCTGGTCCAGCAACGCTGCAGCGACAGCAAAGAGAGTAATCTGGCCCGCAGCATCGAGCAGATCCGCTCTGCAGGCAGGCTCGGGGCCGGACTGGTGGTTCTGCAGGAGTTGCATGCCGGTCCCTACTTCTGCCAGCAGGAGGATACCCGCTTTTTCGACCTGGCCGAGCCGATCCCCGGGCCAACCTCTGAGCTTCTCGGCAAAACAGCCAAAGAGTGCGGCCTGGTGCTGGTCACCTCGCTCTTTGAAAAGCGGGCCGCCGGACTCTATCACAATACCGCCGTGGTATTTGAGAGCGACGGGAGCATCGCCGGCAGCTACCGGAAGATGCATATCCCGGACGATCCCGGCTTCTACGAGAAGTTCTACTTCACCCCCGGCGATCTCGGTTTTCAACCGATCAGCACCTCGGTCGGCAAACTCGGGGTGCTGGTCTGCTGGGACCAGTGGTATCCGGAAGCAGCCCGGCTGATGGCGCTGGCTGGAGCCGAACTGCTCATCTACCCGACCGCCATCGGCTGGGATCCGGATGACACTGCCGAGGAACAGGCGCGCCAACTCGACGCCTGGCAGACGGTGCAGCGCGGCCATGCCATTGCCAATGGGCTGCCGCTTATAAGCGTCAACCGGGTCGGTTTCGAGCCCGACCCCTCTGGCGTGGGGAGGGGGATCAGGTTCTGGGGGGGGAGTTTTGTCGCCGGACCACAGGGTGAATGGCTAGCCAGGGGGGGGGATGACGAGGAGGAGTTGCTGCTGGTGGAGCTGGACCGGAGCCGGACCGACTCTGTCCGCCGCATCTGGCCCTTTCTCCGCGACCGCCGCATCGACGCCTACGGCGACCTGTTAAAACGTTACCGGGATTGAGAAAAAGCTAGACTACCCGGATGATGAACTCCGGGCAGGCGGCACCACAGTAACCGCAGAGGACACAGGTCGATTCATCTACCCTTGCCTTCCCCTCTTCCATCCTTAATGCATCATTGACGCAGGCGTCGACACAGTTCCCGCACCCTTTGCAGAAACGTTCCATAATCCGCAAACTCCGTCTTCGGCTCTCCAGCTCCTGCCAGACGGAATCGGCTGCTGTGCCGTCACTGAACAGAGCTATATTGGCATCTATCTCCGCTTCAGAGAGCATGCCAAGCGCCACCCCCTGCACCCCGGTGAGCCCCATGACGAAACGGATACTCTGTCGCGCCGAGCTGATCAGGTTACCTCCGGCCAGCGCCTTCATGGCATATACACCCTTGCCGGCCGCGGCACAGGCAGCTATGGCAGCAGCCATCTCTGCCGGAGAACCGTCCAGAATACCCATCCCGGTCCGGTTTATCAGCGGATGGACCACCTCTATCTCAGGCCGGGAAGCAGCAGCGCGTATGGCGCAGATATAGTGGGAAGAGAGCCCGACATGGGCGATCTTCCCCTCTTCTTTCAGCCGCAGCAGTTCAGCCAGCGGCTCGGCACGGTCAATGAACGGGTCAGCGATGCGGGCCGCATGCAGATGGACGATTTCGAGCCGCTCCCGCCCCAGTTCCCGCAACCCCTTTTCTACATGGGCACGGGCCTCGGCAGCAGTCGGCGCATGGGTTTTGCTCGCAATCACCAGATCCCCGCGAAACCCCTTTAACCCTTCCCGGATATGGGGGAAACTGCCATATATCTCCGCGGTATCGAGCATGGTCACCCCATGCTCCAGGGCATGACGGATAAGTCTCCCTGCCACGACAGGCTCCAGGTTCGCCTGCAAAGGGCCGAGCGGCAGGGTGCCGTAGATCAGCGGAGCGACCCGCAGGCCGGTGTTACCCAATGTTATCTGACGCATAATTTTCCACCTGCAGAGATTTTACCCTGATTTTCATTAAGATTCCAGAGCAGTCTATTTGAAATAGCAAAGAAATGCAACTGTCGGCAGGGTGGCTTAAATAGTAAAGGGGGGGAATCCCCCCCTTCACTCTGGCAACCTAATTCCCCGGCGGCATCGACCCAGGGAGAGGGGGCTTGCCGGTATTGCTGCGCAATCGCTCGTCACGCCACGCCTTGGCTTTGCTCCGCATATCGTCGGAAATTTTCTGCTGTTCCGGATTGAGCAGTTCACGGATCTTGTCGTTGGTTGTCTGGCGGAGTTCCTGGGACTTGGCCCGTTGCTGGTTGCGGCTCAGGTTTCCGTCCCCCCAGATCGATCTGATCTGGTTCTGCTCCTCCTGCAACAGCGGCAGGATCTTCCCCTTCTGCTCATCAGTGAGTTTGAGCCGGCGATCGATCTTGTTCAGCCTTTCCAATGCATTATCCCTGACTCGTCGCTCCCCGTCACGCACCATCCCCGGGCCACCCCCCCGCACCTGACCGACCTCAGCGAATGCCGGCAGAGTGACTACCGGCAATGCAGTCATAATGGCCGAGAGTGTCAACAACCTGATCAGCTTATTCATCTTACGCTCCTTTCATGCGTCAAAGCATCTTCTGTCAGAAAAATATTATACCGCAGAAATAACGCAAAGGGTCACATAGTTTTTCGACAAAAAAAAGGCAGCGCTAATGCGCTGCCATAACAGAGGGGATTTTCTCTCAACAAAGAGATCAGTATTTGACCTCTTTTGCTGTCTTGGCCGGGCCGTTCATTCTGATGGCCGCAGCAAACTCCATCCAGAAGATCAGGTATATCGAGATCATAAGTGACAGGCCGATGTTGGAATTCTCGGGTCCGAGGGCCTTGGCCAGGATCGGCGAGGCAAAGCCGGCGCCAAGGGTACCGGTAGCCCGCTCCAGCAGGTAGAAGACCGGCAGGGTAAGCAGGGTGCCGACCAGCATGATCGCTATGCCCCGGCCACGTTTGATCCAGTAGCGTGGGGAGAAGCCGTACATACGCATGAAGATTACTACCCAGATGATCCAGACCGAATAGTCGACCGCTGCATCAGGGAGGGCCAGCTTGTTCTTCACCAGCACCACTTCCAGGATAGTGACCGCCAGAAGGAGGGTGAACATCCAGGAGAACTTCTCGTTGGCCTGGGTCTGCCAGTTGCGGCTGTCCGGTGCTGCTGTCTCCTGGATAGAGTGATTATGGGTGCCGAGTGCCGAGAAGAGGATGGCGAACCAGATACCGGCGTTATGGAAGAGGAGCGAGGCATGATTACCCGCCACGTTGGCGATACGCGACATCGGATCACGGGCAAAATCGGCGGCGATCCTCATCAGGAAGAGGTTGACGACAATGGAGCAGACCATTATCACAGTTACCGTGAATATCCTTCGTGGCAACAGATATGGATCGACACGGTCGGGGAAGCCCAGTATGAAGGCGAACCAGATCAGGAACATGATCAGCGGGATGCCGAAGCAGATGCCGTAGACCGATTCACCGGCAAAGTCGCCAGCCTGGGCATAGATGATATAGTTATTAGTCGGGTCGGCATCGGTATTGGCTGCCTTGACCACGTCTCTGGGGACCTTCTTCACATGGGGGAGCAGCCCCATCATGTACCACCCTTTATCACCCTGGGTAGTATCGACGACCCAGTACTGGTCGCCCATCATTTCGTCGAGCCCCTGGAAGATCCGCATTGAGAAAGTGGCGCAGAGCGTGACCACTACCAGAAGCAATATGGCTTGGGATATTTTCATCGGCATGGTATGTCCCCTCCTATTCTTTATGAGTGGTCCAGAACATCGACACTGCATTGGCCGCAAAGAGACCATACAGCCACATCGTGTTCCAGGCCGGGCCAGACCAGCTGCTACCGCGACCGCCACCGACAACGCCGGAGGCTACCACAATGCCGATCAGGGAGGTGAAGGCCACCATCGCCACGGAGCGCAGGATTGCGCTGTTACGCCAGGTGTGCCGCTCAAGGTCTTCGATACGGGCCAGAAGTTCAAGCTCTTTTTCGCTCATCGCTCTTCTCCTTTACTATTGAGATAAGTACGAAAACGGTTGCTGCGGCAACTGCAGAGGTAAAGTACATTCCGTGTAGATGCAGACAAAGATTGTAAAGCATGGTCATTCTCCTTCCGTTAGCATTTAACCAAATCTAGTATCTCACCTGGAAACCGTTCCGCCAGTTCTTGATATTTAAGGCATTCCTTGTATCGGCAGCTGCAGTAGCGGATGATCACGTTCACATCATAGGGTGATATGTAGCCGCACCCAACATCACAGTAATCATCGCTTTTGCCGTAGAAGGGACAGACTATGCCTTCCTTCATAAGTACCTCTTATGTTAAGCCGTCAGGCTTGTTGGCACATGGGGTGGAAGCCCGGGGAGGTCGTCACCAGCCCTTACTTCTACCCATGCTGCAAGGAGTAACTGATTTACTCTAGAGCAACCGTCGTACCAATTTCGTAAAATATTGTCTCTTTGTTAAATCAAACAATAATATCAGGTAGTTATAAATTAGCACTGCAGTCTGTCCTGCTCACTGTCGTACCCCGGTTTTTGCAGCCATGCAAAACATCCCACCCCCCTGCTCTGCTCATATGAAAGGGGTTACTCTAACCGGTGGCTGCGTCACAACCTCCATTAAATTATTTTTACTTAGCATTTCGGACAGTTAGACAAATCCGCCCGAATTTCAGGCAAAACGATTTGCACCACTGCAAAGGCGAAAAATCGATTTGCATTTATGCAAATCCAAGTCACTGCAAAAATAATCTTTTGTTTTCGAACATTTAGACAGTTTGGGCGGACTACAGAGGTCGGCTTGTGGGGCGCAGTGGGCTGCGCCCGGCAGGTTATACTGGCAGCAGGCTACATATAATCTTCTTTACGGATGTTGTACTTCTTGATCTTGCGATAGATGGTAGCCATGTTCATCCCTGCTTCCCGCGCCGCAGCTTCGATGTTGCCACGGTTTTTGCGCAGGAGCCCTTTAAGATAGTCCTTTTCAAAGCGGGAGAGAGCCTGGGCGTATTCTCCCTCTTCACTAGCCAGCTCCTCGTCCGGTTCGCAGAGCGGGATGTCGATGAACTGGGAGAAGACCGGCAGGCTGAGATATTCGCCGCTCTCCATTGCCATGCAGGCCTCGATGACATTCTTCAACTGGCGGATATTCCCTGGCCAGGCAAAACGGCAGGCTGCATCCAGCGACTCCGGTGCAAGCCCCATTACATGGGTGCCGAACTTGGCGTTCTGCTGGGTTATGAAGTGGGCAGCGAGCAGCGGGATATCGGCCTGTCGCTCCCGCAAAGGGGGGAGGTGGATATTGACCACATTTAGCCGGTAGTAGAGATCCTCCCGGAAGGCACCGCTCTTCACCGCGACCTTCAAATCGCTATTGGTCGCCGAGAGGATCCTGACATCGACGCGGGTCGGTGTGGTGTCGCCAAGCCGGTTGAACTCCTGCTCCTGGAGGAAGCGGAGCAGGGTCTTCTGTACATTCATCGGCAGGTTACCCACCTCGTCAAGGAAGAGGGTGCCGCCGTCGGCCGCTTCCAGAAGCCCCTGACGATTCTCCTTGGCGCCGGTAAACGCCCCCTTCTTGTAGCCGAACAGTTCGCTCTCCAGGAGCGATTCAGGAAGCGCACCGCAGTTGATGGCGACAAACTTCTTCTCCTTGCGCAGCGAATTATAGTGGATCGCCTGGGCGATCAGCTCCTTGCCGGTCCCTGACTCTCCGGTGATCAGCACCGATGTGTCACGGATCGCCAGTTTTTCCACCTTCTCCAGGACACCCTTCAGCCCATCCGATGCACCGACGATATTGTCAAAGCGGAATTTACCGACCAGCTCTTCGCGCAGTTCCCGGTTCTCTTCCAGCAGCTTGGTATGGTGCAGGGCGTTCTTCACCCGGTAGAGCAGCTCCTCCGGCTCGAAAGGCTTGGTCAGCATATCATAGGCACCACGGCGCAACGCCTGGATCGACATCTCCACCGTGGCATAGGCGGTGATCATGATGACCGGGATGCTCGGCTCCTTCTCCTTAACCTTCTGCAGGAGTTCCAGGCCATCCATCCCCGGCATTTTGATATCCGAGACCACCAGGTCCCAATCGCCCGCCTTGAAGAACTCCGCCGCTTCAAAGGAGCGGGTAAAAGCCCGCACGGCATAACCGTTGTCCATCAGCACCGCCTCCATCATCCGGCAGAGCCCCTCTTCATTGTCGATCAGCATGATACGTTTCTTGTCAGCCACTGCTATACCTCATGAATCCTGAATTTTTGCGAGCCTCAGCTCTTGGCGTGCAACGCCACCCTGTTCCCTTCGGTATCCTCGAAATGGGCGATGAAGCCGTAATCGCCGATACCGGTTTTCGGCAGCAGTACTTTGCCGCCATGGCTCTTCACCCTGGAGAGCATCTCTTCTATCTCCTTGACCGTCAGATAGACCAGTGTGCCGCTATGGGAAGGGGTGTAGCGCTCCCCCTTGACCAGCGCCCCGGTCGCCCCCGGCAACCCCTGGTTGATGGGGAACCAGGCCATCTTGAGCGGCCCGAACTCGTTCAATTCGAGTTCCAGATCGAGCAGCGCCTCATAAAATCTCTTTGCCCGGCGCAGGTCACTCACCGGGATCTCGAACCAGTTGACCGGATTAGTCTGAATCGGCATGGTATCCTCCTATTATCAGCGGAAGAAGTAATATAATGCGCTACAGCTCCTCATGCTCGATCGGCAGTTTCACCGTCACTGTCGTCCCCTGGCCGATCTCGCTCTGGATCTCGATCTTGCCATGGTGCTGATCCACGATCTGTTTGGTGATGGCCAGTCCGAGCCCGGTACCCTTGGCCTTGGTGGTGAAGAACGGTTCGAATATCTTCTCCAGGTTTTCAGCAGAGATGCCGGCCCCGTCATCCTTGAAGATCATCGCCACATTACCTTCACCATCCAGCGCCGTGCTCACCACCAGGCGCCCTCCTTGGGCCATGGCCGAGCCGGCATTGAGGATCAGGTTGATAGCCACCTGGCGCATCTGATCGCCATCCACATCTATTTTTGGCAGATCGCGGGCAAAATCCTTCACCACGGTAACATGATACATGTCGGTATGGTTGGCGGCAAAATCGACGATCTGTTCCAGCAGTTCATTGACATCGGTCTGTTCCAGTGACGGTTTCGGCGTCCTGGCATAGGAGAGGAGATCCTGGACGATCTTCTTGCAGCGCTTGCTCTCCCGCTTTATCTCGTGGATATATTTGTAGTTCGGGTCGTCAGCCGGCAGCTTCCCCTCCAGGTAACTGGCATAGCCAAGTATTACCCCGAGCGGGTTGTTGATCTCGTGTGCCACCCCTGACGAAAGGACCCCGAGCGAAGCCATCTTCCCCTGCTGGGCAAGATTCGCCTCCATCTCCCGATTATTCTTGATGATGGCGGTCATCCGGTTGAAAGCCGCGGCAAGTTCCCCCAGCTCGTCATTGGACTTCACCTCCATCCGCTCGTCCAGCCGCCCCCGCTTCACCCGGCGGATAACCTCGATCATCCGGTTGATAGGGTCGGTAAGCACCTTGGAGGCGAGGAAGACCAGCGCTACGGCCACTATCGAGACAAAGAGGGAGAGGACCACCATGCTCTCCATGATCCTCCCCTTGATCTCGTTAGCCTCCTGGTAGAACTCGTCTTCATAGGAGCCGACCGCCACAATCCAGTCCCAGGGGCGGAAATACTCGTAGCGGACGATCTTCATCCGCTGTTTGCTATCACCCTTGTTCTTCCACGGGTAACGGATCCACCCCCGCTTGGTCAGGCACATCTCGCGGATGAAGGGGAAGCCGTCGGTATCCTTGACATCGAAAAGATTCTGCCCCTCGTTGGTCGGATGGAGGACAAAGTTACCCTTGCTGTCCATGCAGAATATATACCCGGTCTTGCCGACCTTCTTCCCCTTGATCTTCTCTTTCAGTTCGGCAAAGGAGCGGCGCTCGAACGCCACATCCTCGTAAGTCTCATCCAGATAACCACCGGCAGCGATGATCCAGTCCCACTCCTTGAAGTAGCGGAAAGCGACCACCTTTTTGCGCGGGAACTTGTCCCCCAGCACCTCGTTCCGCCAGGGGTAGATACTGTAAAGGACCTCTCCCGGCTTCGATTTGCGGGCCTTTTCGCAGATCTCCCGGATAAAGTAGCGGCCGTTCTCATCCCGCTCATTGATGATATTCTCACCCTCCCTGGCCAGATGGACCGCCAGCGTACCCTTGCTGGTTATGGCATAGATATACCCCGACTCACCGACATTCACCTGTTTCAGGGCCTTGCGTGCCTCCTGCTTGGCCGAATTCAGATCGAGGCGCCCTTTACGGTAGAGGCGGTCTTCCGTCTCCACCAGGTTGTAGGCGAGATTGGTGAGGGTGGCCAGCTCCAGGTTGAAGCTGCGCATCTTGTCCTGCTTATAGACCTGAAACTGCTGGTAATGGGCATTCAGCAGATCGATGGAGAAGTTGGCCATATGCTCCAGGTCGTCCTTGGAGGTCTGGGTTATCCCGAGGTAGGCCTGGTGGGTCGATATGTAACCGATAACCCCGCCGACTATGAAGATCGGGATGATCACCAGCGGCAGGACCACCACCAGCAACTTCCAGCGGAGCTTCATGTTGATAATCAAGCTTAACAGGTGCCGATGCATTAACGTCCTTTTATAGACGGATTTATCGAATAGTATGTAAACGCATTGCCAATGTCAAGGGATATGCTCCCCCTGAAACCTTCATTGATAGCGTTTCAGATAGTTTTCCCCGCAGCTGTGCCGTATGTGTCAGAAGGGAGTTGCTTTGTGCAGAGAAGTAAGCGGGGGGAGAAATTGGCTCAGCAGAGTGTAACTTTACCCCCGACTTGTAACAACGCCAAAATCTCATCATGCACAACCCCGTTGCTCGCGACAATCCGGTGATTGTAAAGAGAATACGGTTCACCGTCGAACCCGGTCACCCTGCCGCCAGCCTCACTCACCAGCAACTGCCCGACCGCCACATCCCACGGATTGAGCTTGCATTCCCAGTAGCCGTCCAGCCGGCCAGCCGCCACATAAGCCAGGTCAAGGGCTGCTGCCCCGGCCCGGCGCACAGCACGGGCCGCCATCTGGAACCTGAGGAAGTGGGCGAAGTTGTTCTCGTTCTCCCAACCCCTGTCATAGGGGAATCCGGTCGCCAGCAGCGACTCCTTGAGGGTCGGCTGACTGGATACCGCCAGCCGTCGGCCGTTGACAAAAGCACCCTCACCCTTTATGACCGTGAAGAGCTCATCCATGACCGGCTGGTAAATCGCGCCGAGCTGCACCTCACCTTCTATCTCCAGGGCGATGGAGACACAGAACCAGGGGAAACCGTGGGCATAGTTGGTGGTACCGTCCAGCGGGTCTATGATCCATTTGCAGGGGGAGCGGAGCGAAGCATAATCATTCTCTTCGGCAAGGATGTCGTGGTCAGGATAGACATCCCTGATAAGACCTACAATCAGCTTTTCGCACCCCCGGTCGACCTCGGTGACCAGGTTGCTTGCCCCTTTATAATCGATCTGGTGTTCACTCCAGAGCCGCTCCCGTTGCAGCCTTCCGGCACTCCGGGCAGCCTGGACCGCTATGTCGAGATACTGCTGCATATTATCCCCTTTTATGCCGATTTCTCAATATGCTAATCGGATTCCGGCGACAAAGCAAGCGACAAAAAGGCCCGCTGCATCTTCCTGACAGCGGGCCCGGATTCGGTTTTATGCAGACTGCTGACTAGTCCAGCATCGGATTGCCGGTCAGGCGGGCCTCCAGCGGCAGACAGACAGTAAATGTGGTACCCTGCCCGAGCAGACTCTGCACCGTGATGGTACCGCCATACATCTCGACGATCTTCCTGGTGATGAAGAGGCCGAGTCCGGTCCCTTCGCCAGCTCTCTTGGTGGTGAAAAAGGGGTCGAATATCCTGGTCACTGCCGCTGCCGAGATGCCGGAGCCGGTATCAGCGATCTCTATCAGCAGTTGCTTCTCATCAGCCATGCTGGCCCGGACCAGCAGTGTCCCCCCCTGCTCCATGGCCTGGAAAGCGTTCATGATCAGATTGATGAAGATCTGTTTCAGATGGTTGGCGTCGGCAGCGATTGCCGGCATGCGGAAATCGATATCTTCGGCCACTGAGATGGAGCGTTTCATCGCCTCATAGCTGAGGAGAGCCATCACCTCCTTGAGCAGCTGGGGGATCTCCGCCTCGCCTGCCGAACTGTCGTCACGACGGGAAAAGGAGAGGAGCCCCTTGGTAAAGCGGGAGAGTCGCTGCGCCTCCTCGTTGATACGTGCTACCAGCTCCTGCACAGACGCCGGAACCTCCTCATCCTGCAGAATCAGCTGGGCCGCCGAGGAGATCACGGAAAGAGGGGTGTTGAGTTCATGCATCAGCCCGGCAGCAAGGAGTCCGAGCTCTGCCATCTTTTCATTGAAAGCGAGCTGCTCGATGATATCCCGGTCAAGCTGGCGATCACCGGTCAAATTTAGGGCAAGGGTGTTCTCCATAGATCTCCCGCCAGAAGGATCAGTTTGTTCAGCACCTCTTCATGATCCCCCTGACAACTTTCTAGGCACAAGCCGTGCCAGAATGTAACCTGGCGTATTCACGTTGTTTGTTCAATATATTAAACTTCCTGGAGGGAGATTCTGCCACTAAATTCAGCTAGACCTGCATAATATTTCAGCAAAAGAAAAGCCGCCTCTGGCGAAGCGGCTTTTTCTCGTTATCAGGAAAGAAGCTGTCAGTTGTAGGCACTCTCGGAATGCTGCGTCTGGTCAAGCCCCATGATCTCCTCTTCCTTCTCCACCCGGAGACCGACTGTCTTTTCCAGGATAAAGGCTATGATGATGGTGACGATGAAGGCATAGGCACCGGCCGCTGCTACTGCAATCAACTGGGTGACGAACTGTTTCATGTCACCGGCCAGAAGCCCCTTGGCGCCAACTGTGGCAAAGACGCCTGTGGCGATGGCGCCGAAGGTCCCGCCTATGCCATGCACGCCAAAGGCATCGAGCGAATCGTCATATTTCAGCTTTGCCTTCAGCAACACACCGAGATAGCAGACCACGCCGACTGCCAGGCCGATGATCAGGGCCCCACCAGGCTGGACAAAGCCGGCTGCCGGAGTGATACCGACCAGGCCGGCCACTACGCCGGAGGCAAAACCGAGCGCCGAGGGCTTGCCGGAGTGGATCCATTCGGCGATCATCCAGGATAATCCACCGGCTGCCGGGGCGATAGTCGTCGTTGTGAATGCCAGGGCAGCCAGGCCGCCGGCCGCATCCGAACAGTTGGCACCGGCAATGGCGCTACCGGCATTGAACCCGTACCAGCCGAACCAGAGGATACCGGCGCCGAGCAGGGTGAAGGAGAGATTGTGCGGCGCCATCCGCTCATGGGGGAAGCCATGCCGCTTGCCAAGGAAGAGTAAAGCTGCCAATGCCGAGACCCCTGAGGAGAGATGGACAACGGTCCCACCGGCAAAGTCGAGCGCCCCCTTCTTGAACAGCCAGCCGTCGGTCATCCAGACCCAGTGGGCGAGCGGGTCATAGACCAGGGTGGTCCAGGCCAGCACAAAGAGGCAGTAGGCGGAGAACTTGATCCGCTCTGCCAGAGCGCCGGAGATCAGCGCCACAGTGATGATGGCGAACATCCCCTGGAACATGGCAAAGATATATTCCGGTACCGCACCAGGTTCGGTCGGGACATTCTGAAAGAGGGCGTAGACCGGGTTGCCATCCTTGAAGCTGATCAGCCCGTTCAGCATCGCCTTGCTGGTGTTCCCCAGCAGTCCGCCACCCAGGTCAGGACCAAAGGAGAGTGAATAGCCGATCACTGCCCACTGTACGCCGACGATCCCCATGGCGACCAGGGAGTGCATCATGGTGGAGAGGACGTTTTTGGAACGGACCATGCCTCCGTAAAAAAGCGCCAGTCCGGGGAGCATGAAGAGTACCAGGGCAGAACATATAAGCATCCAGGCGGTATCTCCGGTATTCAAGACCGGGTCGACGTTTTTCGGTTTCGTATCGGCCAGCGCTGCCGCAGCAGGGGCCGGTGCAGCTGCCGGAGCCGGAGTTGTCACGGCGACCGCCGCAGCCGGAGCAGCCGGAGTTTTTGCCTCTTCGGCCAGAACCGCCACCGGTGCGAGCAGCGTACAGGCAGCCAGGAGCAGCTTAACAACAGAGAGTCTGTACTTCATGATAACCTCCAACAGTTGGTTGTGTTGTTTCTCTTTTTATATAGCGTCAGAGCCTGTTTCACCTGTCCTGATCCGTACCGCCTCATCCAGCGGGAGGATGAATATCTTGCCGTCACCTATCCTGCCGGTCTTGGCTGCAGCTGCGATAGTCTCCACCACCTTTGCCACCAGTTCGTCGGCCACGGCGATCTCCAGCTTCACCTTGGGGATGAAATCTACCACATACTCGGCGCCGCGATAGAGTTCGGTATGCCCCTTCTGCCGGCCGAATCCCTTTACCTCCGCGACCGTGATCCCCTCGATGCCGATGCCGTTCAAGGCATCCTTAACTTCATCCAGTTTGAACGGTTTGATTATCGCTTCTATCATCTTCATAATAACTCCCCTTTCGCGCGCTCTACCCTTCAGCTGTGGAAAAAGCCGGGGGCGGTGAAGCCCCCGCAACAATGAAGGTGCTACGGAAAATTGATATCGACCTGGGTGGTGAAGGTGTTGGAGCCGCCGGTCGCCCGCTTGGTATAGACGTCATAGCCGAAGATCACCGAGACATTCTTGGCAAAGTTCCAGGCAACGCCGAAGTTGACCGAGCCGAGGGCGTTGTTGCCACCCTGGTAATCGACCGCCAGCCAGAGCTTGTCAGAGATCTCGGTCATGGTCCGGTCCCAGGAGAGGAGCAAGCCGTTACCGTCGTTCTTCCCTTCATGATCTTTCAGTACCGCGTTGTTACCGGCGTAATAACCTGCCGAGAGCCGCCCTACGACCGGCAGGGTCCGGGCGAGCAGTGCGTAGCTGATATTCTGGTCGGTCCGGACCGGGCTGGTCTGCTCCCAGTTGGTGCCGACATTATAGATACCGACCGCGATCGCCGGTGAGTACTTGAACAGTGAGTCCTCCGGGGTGCCGAGCTTGGCGTGGAAATAGAGCGGATGGTTGTCGTAATTGGTGCCGTTGTAGATGGCGTCAAAACCGAATTCCCCCTTCAGCTTCTCGAACGGCAGGAAGCCGATGGTCGGGCCGACCACAAAGGTGTTCGGGCCGGTTGTGTCGGTCGGGCTGTGGGAGGTACGGACATAGTTGTCAAAGTTGAGGTGCAGGGTCTTGAAATCCTGCACATCGGTGGAGGGTATCCAGATCTGGGTTGACGGGGTTGCCATGGCGACACTGCTCATTGCCAGACAGAAAGCGATAATTACCAGGAAGTTGATTGCCAGTTTTTTCATCATCATTACTCCTTTGTAGTTTTATTTGCCTCAGCTTGCGCTTATCTCTCTCTACTTCCCAACCTGCCTCTTGATCTCTGCTTCTTTGGCTACAAAAAAACGCCAGTCATCTGTTGATGAACTGGCGCCGTTGCCGTAGTAACTAGATTAGCGCAGCACACCTTTGTGCCGCTGGTTTTGTTTTTATTTAGCACGAGCCGTGCCAGCTTCCGTTTGATTTACAGATCAATACTTATATCAGACAGTTACGCTGTCAACACAGCCGAATCAGAAGAAATACTTGGGGAGCGGTTGAGCTCCTCCCCCGCTTTTTTGCTTATTTTTTGGGCAACACTGCCTCGATACCGGGGCGAACAGGTCGAGCAGACTGGCACCCTATTGTCAACGGGGTGAGACTTCACGCAATGAATAGATGATCTGCACCAGACAGAGCAGGGTGAGTATGGCGAGCAGATAGATCCCAGCCAGCTGCTCGCCTAAGAAACCGGTGCCGATACCTAACAGGGCGATGACCAGGTAAGGGGTGATGAAGTGGCGCACCTTACGGGCATAGCTGGGGGGAAAGGAGGCGAGGAAGATCGAATTGAGGGAGAGGACACTCACCCCTACTGACAGGCAGAGCAGCCACCCCTCGCCAGGGTGGAGGACCGACCAGGGACCACTGGCGATGATATGCCTCACTCCGACAGTCGTGGAGGTGATCCCCATCACCAGCGGCAGATGGGAATAGAGCCACTGCTGGTAGTTGCGCACATGTTCAGGACCGCTCAGCTGCCGCACCTTGGCCCCCTGAGCCCCTTCGAAATAGCCCCACCAGAGGGCGAACGCCACCACCAGCCCCATGCAGCCGGCAGCACCGGTCGCCAGGTCGAGCCCCTTTGCCGCGATGGTCACCACCACGCTCACTACCGCCTCACCGATGACGATGATGGTGAAGAGCCCGAACCGTTCCGGCAGGTGCATCAGGTGCGGCGGGAAACGGACATGCAGGGTCCCGGCAGTGAGCGGGGCGATGAAGTCGATCACCAGCGCCACCCCCCAGAGGAGGAAACGCCAGGGTGGAGGCAGAAAGATGGAGAGGAACCAGAGAAACGCAGCCAGGCCGAACCCAGCGACATAGCGGTTCGTCAATGGCCTGACCGCAGGAATATGGAGGCCGGCCCGGATATACTCAGCCACCAGTATCCCCCGTACCACTGCATAAGAGATGGCAAAACCGGTCGAGGTGTTGCCTAAGGCCGTTGCTACCGAGGCAGCCATGGCAGCGGCAGCGGTCATCTGCGCCATGGTTAGCAACCGGTGCAGCAGATCTTCACTGTCAAAGCGGGAGAGGTAAAAGGTATGCCCGGCCCAGGCCCACCAGACCGGCACAAAGAGCGCGGCGAACTGCAACACCCCTTTAGTGCTGTAATCCTCGGAGAGACTGGTCGCCAGTTGCGATACTGCAGCGACAAAGACCAGGTCGTAGAAGAGCTCCAGCCAGGTCGCATGCCGCTCTGCCGCGGCTCCATGCTCGCCGCGCAGTTGCGGCGGTTTGAGCAGGTCCTTACGAAATATCATCGCTTTCATACAACAATTATAGCGGGAAAAGGGGCGGTTGCCAGAAGTTGGCAGGGATTAAGCCACAATGGGTGAAGAGAGACCCCTGGCGCGATACCAGGGGTCTCCGCAATAAGACTATCTGATCTCAGCGGTAAAGGTCGGGGTGAGGGTGGTGATCGCCGGGGTCCCGGAACTCGCCTCGATCGGGGTAAAGCCGGTGAGGGAGAAGTCGGCCGACCGGGGTGTCGTACCGGCGGCTATGTCGCAGGTCAGGGTGGCATATTCGCCAACGCCGAAACCGGCAGCATTGACGAGCAGGATCCGCACCATGCCTGGAGCAGTAGCTGTAGCAGCTGTATAGTTACCCAGCACCAGGCTCCCTGACGCACCCTGCCCGGAAGCGACCAGGACCGTACTGTTCACCGTCGAGCTGGCAGTTTCGGTCCGCACTGTAACCCCGGCCGGGAGATTGACGATGATATCGATACCGCCGATCAGACTGCCGGTCGGCAGCGTCCCCTGGGTGCTCAGGGTAAGTCTGGCGGTGGTCGGCTGGGTCGGGGCCGGCGGCGCCGAGGAGCTACCGCCGCCACCGCAGCCGGCGAGGATAAATAATAGCAGTACAGCAAACAGCAGAATAGAACGAACCTTCATCAATAGCCTCCTTACTTGATTGAAAATATCTGTCTCCACCACTACTTGTCTATCTTGATAGCCACCCCCCGTACCGAAGTGCATGTGTAGGAGAGGATGTTGTAGAGCGGGATAAAGCCGTACAGACTGCTGCTCACCGTGACATTGAGCATGGCATCGGCATCGTAGCGCTTCAACGCCTCGTCTACCGCCGTAGAAAAGGCAGAATCGCCATAAGGGAAGACTGCGGCAATAAAGAAGCGGCAGGCCTGCCCCTCGGAAATCCCCAACTCCTTGTATGAATGGCCGTTGCGCAACAGCGCGCCAGGATCTGCCGTGCTTCTGGTCACCATACCGATACTGCCTACCGATTCGCAACCGGCGCAGCAGAGCAGTATCGCCATCAGGATAAGTACTCTCTTCATATCAGACCCCTTTCTGAGCGATCTCTTCCATATGAAAATTGTCATTCTTACCAGGCAGTTTGTCAACTGACAATGATCCCTTTCGAACCATCTTGAACTCTGGTACTAAAGTCGGGGTTCAGATCTTATCGATGATGCTCTTCCTCTTCCGCTCGTACTCTTCCAGGGTGATCAGACCATCCTTATGCAGCTTTTGCAGCTCCCGCAGGGCATTCTCCACCGCTGGCCGCTTGCCGCCATCTTCCGCAGCAGCAGCCGGATTCGCCAGTCTATCCGATTGCCCCTGAATTCGCTTGACCATCTCCCGGGCGACGTAATCGCCGAGCGGAGCGGCGACCGTCAAAGTTAGCTGCGGCGTCAGATAATCATCATATTCAGTATGGAAGATACCGCCGATAAAGGTAGGTATCGACCAGAAGAGCCACCCTACCCCGGCAAGCCAGGTGCGGTTGAGATCGGCATGCCTGATGTCGAGCCGGATGGGGAGGTTGAATTTCTCCAACGTTTTGCCATTATGCCCATCCTCGAGGCCGATGCTGAAGTTGTACCTGACATCATATTCATAACCGCGCCAGGCCGGTGTCAGGATGAGTGACCCGGGCCAGTCGACAATGAAGTTGAAGCCGTTCCCGTAATGCTCTGAGCGGAGGTCCACCTTGGCGAGCAGATCTACCTTCCGCTCACTGGTCTTGCTGTAGGGGACTATCACCTCTTTGCTGTAACGGCGCAGATGGTCAACTACACCATTGATGATTACCTGGTCATAGAAGTTTGCGTAACTTGGTATGACACCGACTGTTTTACTGGTAGTAGGGACGATGTTATCGGCAGATTTGTAGCTGCCCATGTTCCTGATCTCCAGCTGGTGAGAACAGCCGGAGATGGCCAGCAGAGCCATTAAAATGGCGAGGATGGCGACAGATCGAAGATATTTATTATCCATATATACCTCCATTCAACTATTTCTTCCCCTCCCCCTGCAGATAGTCCCCCAACAGCGACCGGCTATGCTCGTCGTCGTGGCAGTAGATGCAGAGGTTCTCCCAGTTGCTCCCGTCGGCCGGATTGTTGTTATGGTTGCCATCTTTGTGGTGCACCGTCAAAAGATGCAGGGTGGCGAGCTCGAACTCCCGGCCGCACTTGGCGCATATCCAGCCATGGAGCTTCAGGGAGCGCTCCCGGTAGTTGCCAGAGGCCGACTGCTCACCCTTCATCTTGCGCACCAGGGCGTCGATCTCTTCCGGACTCTTGGCCGGCCCGGGGCGGCGGGGGCGATAGGATGAGGACATGGTCGCTCGCTCTGTTCGATCAAGTTTACTGACAGGACTTCAGATTATCATCAGAAAGAGTTTATGGCAAGCAGCAGCTCAAAGAAGCCGGGCAATGGCGAGGAAATTGAGGAGCAGTTGGCGGGAGTCACGGTTGTAGCTATCCACGTGGCGGGTAAAGTCGGCCAGCAGCTCTTCACTCCGCCCGGCCATGGTCCTGCTGTTGCCTGCCCACTGCCGGACGATGGCAGGAGTCACTTCAGGGTGGAACTGCACCCCGTAGCCGTTATCACCGACCCGGAAGGCCTGGTTGGGACAGTCGTTGGAGAAGGCGAGCCGTACTGTGCCGGGGGGGATGGCAAAACTGTCATTATGCCACTGGAAGGTGCGGAATTCGTCCGGGATGCCGAGGAAGAGCGGATCGCCGATTCCGTCAGGGGAGAGGGTGACGGTCCGGCTCCCCAGTTCGCCGCAACTGTCGGCCGTGACAACTGCGCCGCAGGCATCGGCCAGCAGTTGCCCGCCGAGACAGATCCCCAGCAGCGGCAGACCGGCTGTTGTGCAATCCTGCATGAACCGTTTCAGGGGGAGCAGAAACGGGAACCGATCGCTGTCATGCACCCCCATGGCACCACCCAGGACGATCACTCCCTTCGCCTCCTCTGTTACAGGCAATGGCTCTGCAGCAAAGAGGCGGATAGTGCGGAAAGGGACACCTGCATCATGCAGATAGTCGGCATAGGCCCCGGAGGGGACATCAGGGTCAGGCTGGACGAGCAGTAGCATAGCGAATACCGGAGAGCGGGATTTAGCCTGAGTTGCGGCTAAAGCTTTTTATGGTCTTCATGGAAGCGGTCGATGAAGATATTCCTGTCCTTCCGTTCCAGACCCTTGGCCAGCATATACATGCCGAGCATGATGAGATAGAGACCGACAAAGGCGAGTATCGCATCGCGGCTCACCAGCGATAATACCCCGAATGAGATGTAAGCGATGCCGAAACCGTAACAGACCGGTTCGCGCTCCTCTTTAGGCCGGGTGATAGCGTAGTGGAAGTACTGGTAAAAGGAGGGGACAAACATCAGTATGGCGAGTGATGATGGATGAAACATGGCACTTCTCCTTGTTCGGGTTAGAGCTGCTGTCTGAAACCGCGACGACGCTCTCATTAAAATGATACCCGAGCCAGGCAAAAGATGCAAGCCTGTTATGTAGACCCTCCGCTGTTATGGTTTTACCGGTTACCGGTTGCTAAAGCGGCCGCAGTCCTTCTGCCACCACCTCGGCAATATCCTTGACCCTCGTCTGGCCTGCCAGTTTGTCCTTCAACCCATCCTCGATCATGGTCATGCAATATGGGCAGGCGACGCAGACCGTATCAGGGTTGTGCCGCAACGCCTCTTCTACCCGGTTCAGGTTTATCCTCGTCCCCTGGTGCTCCTCGATCCACATCCTGCCGCCGCCACCACCGCAGCAGAAGGAGTTTTCCCGGTTCCGCTCCAGTTCCGCAGGCGGGGCGCCGGTCGCATGCGCAATTACTGACCGGGGTGGGTCATAGACATCGTTGTGCCGCCCCAGGTAGCAGGAGTCATGGAAGACGATTTTACCCAGCTCCTTTACCTGGTGATTCAGCTGCAGCTTCTTCTCCCTGAAGAGCCTGTCGATCAGTTCGCCATGGTGGACCACCTCTAAATTGAGGCCGTACTGGCTATAATCGTTCTTCAGGGTGGTAAAACAGTGGGGGCACTGGGTTATCACCTTGGTAATACCCATCTTCTGGAACTGTTCGACATTCTCCCGCGCCATCTTGTCAAAGACATACTCGTTGCCGAGCCGCCGCAGGCTCTCGCCGCAGCACTTCTCTTCCTTCCCCAGGATCCCCCAGGAGATGCCGGCAGCGTCAAGGATGGTGGCAAGGGCGACCGTGACCTGCTTCTGCCGCGAATCAAAGGCACCGGAACAGCCGACATAGAGGAGATACTCGGTCTCACCGGCGACAAAAGGTTTGACCTGCAGCGTCGAACACCATTTGGCCCGTTCCGAGGGGGCGATCCCCCAGGGGTTGGAGCGCTGCTCCATATTCTCGAAGAGGTTCAACAGTTCATCGGGGAATTTCGACTCGTTCTCCACCAGGTGCCGCCGCATCTGGACAATTTTCGGCAGATGCTCGATGAATACCGGACATTGCTCCATACAGGCGCCGCAGGAGGTGCAGGACCAGATCACTTCCGGGTCGATGCTCCCGGCGCCGCTGCTGCCGATAAGGGGCAGTTCCGGTCTCCCCCCCTGCTTCAACAACGGTCCATTGACCGAAAGATTGATCCTGATGTCATAGATAACCAGCCGCGGGTTGAGCGGTTTGCCGGTAATCCCGGCCGGGCAGCTGTTCTGGCAGCGACCGCACTTGGTGCAGGAATAGGTGTCGAGCAGGTCTCTCCAGGTGAAGCGGTCCACCTGCCCGGCTCCGTAAATCCTCCCCGGGCCGAAGATCTCCGGTTGCTGGGTATTCGGCTTTTCCAGGCGGTGGAGAAAACAGTTGCTGATCGCGGTGATGATATGGAGGTGCTTGGTGTAGGGGATCAGCACAGCGATAAAGATGAAGAGGGCAATGGCATGGAGCCACCAGAAGAAGTTGAAAAGACTCTCCAGCTCCCCATTACCCATGCCGCCTAGCAGTCTGGCGATAAAGGCGGATACCGGCATTGCCGAAGCGGCAGGCTCGCGCAGCAGGGCGATCTCAACACCGCTCACGCCGAAATAGGCGATCATGTGGATAGCGACGATACCCAGGATAGTATAGGCCTCCAGGGTACGTGCCTCGGGGTATGGCGGAAAGATCGTGCGGTGCACTATCGAGATGGCAACGGCAACCAGGGTGAGGGCCACCATAATGTCCGACAGGAAACGGATCGGCAGATAGAGTGCTTGCGGCAGCAGCGAGAGGCGGAGCGACGGGACGATGCCGCTGGCCATGAACTCGCCGTTCGCCAGCAGGAGCGCGATGAAGGCCCAGAAAATGAGCAGATGGTTGAAGCCGAACAGCTCTTTGACCACCCTTTTCTGGGCGAACGCATAGATCAGCATCTCGCGGATGCCATCGCCAAGACTCCGCAGCGGTTTAGCCGGCTGCCCCAGGCTTACCAGGCTGATCTTCCGGTAGAGGCTCCAGAGGAGAAAGAGGAGTGATGCTAGCAGCAGTAGAGTGAAGATGGCTGGATTTGGTGACATATCTATTAACCCTTGCAGTCTATCTATCGTTGGTCATTTAAACAGCAGAAAAACTTGATCGAAGCTCACCCCGGGCTTATTCAGGCCGCTTTGCTCTTCTTCAGTTCGCGGAGGCCTTTGGTTATGGCCGGCACGATCTGAAAGAGGTCGCCGACAATACCGTAGGTGGCGACCTCGAAGATCGGTGCATCCTTGTCCCGGTTGATGGCGATGATCACATCCGAGTCCTGCATCCCGACCAGGTGCTGGATGGCACCGGAAATGCCGCAGGCGATGTAGATCTTCGGCCTGACCGTCTTGCCGGTCTGCCCCACCTGCCGCTCATAAGGCATCCAGCCGGCATCTACCGCCGAACGGGATGAACCGACTACACCGCCAAGTTCATCGGCCAGTTCCTGGAGAATGGCAAAATTCTCTTTCCCCATCATCCCCCGGCCGCCGGAGACGATGAATTCCGCGCCAGCCACATCGACATAGTCCTTCCGCTTGTCGCTGATAATCTCCAGGACCTTGACCAGGATATCCTCTTCCCTGACCGGGCACTCTTCCCTGACGACAGTGCCGGATACCCCCGTCCGGTGTGCCGGCATCGCCATGACATGGGGGCGGACCGTGGCCATCTGCGGGCGGAACTTGTCGCACATGATGGTCGCCATGATATTGCCACCAAAGGCGGGACGGGTCTGCATCAGGTTCCGCTGGTCATCGATATGGAGCCCGGTGCAGTCGGCAGTCAGGCCGGTCTTCAGCACCGTTGCCACAGCACCCGCCAGATCGCGGCCAAGGCCGGTCGCCCCCATCAGGATGACTTCAGGGTGATATTTGCGCACCAGGTGACAGATAGCCCTGAGATAGGGCTCGGTGCGGTAGAAGTTGAAGACCGGTGCATCTACCAGGTAGACCTTGTCAGCGCCATAGGCGAAAGCCTCGTCAGAGAGGTGTTCTACCTGATGGCCGACAACGATCGCCGACAACTCGACCTGTAAGGCATCGGCCAGGTCGCGCCCCTTGCCGAGCAACTCCCAGGAGACCTTGGCCGCCTCCCCTTCGGTCTGCTCGACAAATACCCAGACCCCCCGGTAGGCTGCCAGAGTAGCGGCGATGGTCGCCGACTCATCGTCAACCTCTTCCGTTGTACCGGCAACTGTTCCCCCCTGGGCCGCCAGTTCCGCCAGGATCCGCTCCTCCTCAGGGGTAAAGAACATCTCCAGCGCCTGGGCCGGGCAGACCTTGATACATTTGACGCAGCCGATACACTTCTCGTCTATTATGACCGGCTCGCCGGCATCGTTCATTATCACCGCATCGACCGGACAGGCGCTCTCGCAGCGGGCGCCGCAGGCAATACACCTCCCCTCCAGGAGACGCGCCTTGCCGCGCGGTTTTTTCAGTTTCTTAACTTCAGTCATATATCAGTTCCCTTGGCACATTTTTAAACAACGATTCCCCGTTCCCCGTTCCCTGTTCCCTATTCCCCGTTTCCAGCCTCACATCGGCAACAGATCCTTGCTCAGCAGCTTATCTACCAGCAGCTTCGCCGTCCCCTGCGGATCATTGATCCCGTCGCCGATGATCTCCCCCTTGTCCCGTTCCGGCGAGAAGATCCGGCTGACCCAGGTAGGCGAGCCCTTGAGACCGATCGACTGTTCGTCAAGTTTTAGGAACTGATTGTTCCAGAGCTTCACCTCGGCCTGTTGCGAAGCGAGCCGCATCGGCACGGTCGGGTAACGGGGGCGGTTCAACTCCCGCACCACGGTGAGCATAACCGGCAACGGCGCTTCAACGACCTCGTGACGCCCTTCAAGCTTCCTGCTGACACGGATTCGGCGACCCTCCAGATCGATATCGAGGATCTTGTCGACCAGGGTGAGCTGGGTGTAGCCGAGACGGGTCGCAATACCGGGGCCGACCTGGGCGGTGTCGCCATCTATCGTCTGCTTGCCGCAGATTACTATACCGACTTCATCCTGCTCATTCAGCCGGCGGATGGCTTCGGAAAGTACATTGCTGGTGGCCAGCGTATCGGCGCCGCCAAAGACACGGTCGGAGAGGAGTATCGCCTCATCGACACCAATGGCCAGAGCCTTGCGCAGAGTCGCCTCGGCATTGGGTGGCCCCATGGAGATCGCCGCCACCCGGCAGCCGAAGCGGTCCTTCAGCCTGAGGCTCTCTTCCAGGGCATGGGTATCGTACGGGTTGACAATAAACGGGATCCCCTCCCGGATCAGGGTGTTGGTGACCGGGTCTATCTGCACCTGGGTAGTGTCAGGGACCTGTTTGATACATGCGACTACAAGCATAGACTACCTCGAAACATTTATAAACTGCCTGTTTTTTGTGCGACATATTTTTTGGCTAAATATACGGCCTGATACCTTGACCAGTCTCTGAATAGGAGCAGCGGCAAAACATCCGGCTGTCCAGAAATTAATCAGCGGCAGATAATAGCAAAAAAATATCCTCAAAGGCAACAGAGTAATTGTTTAAATTTTAACCAAAAAACTTTATTATTAATAAATATTACGGTTAATTACCTGAAATCACGTCATACTGCTTACATGACAAAACTGCATATATATTAATATATCCTTATTAACCTGAATATTTAACATTTTTTTACCCCTTATTACGCATTAATTTTCCGCTTAACTAGAAATCGGCCGTGGTTATCCCCCATGCTGCCAGAGACTATACAGATAATACCGTGCAGATAGCTATATAATTACCTCATCATCCCTGTGAAAATGATCCGCGCGGTAAGCACGCCGCCAGATGTCAATCATATCAGGACCAGCTTGCAGCCGGCAATAATCAGCACCGTTGCCAGGGCATTGATGATCCCCCGGATCGGCAGGCGCATGCTCCCTAACCAGGAACCAGTAAAGCCACCGCTAATCGCAGCTGCTGCCAGCCAGGGGAGGAAGTCTGGTAGCTGCGTAGTATTGCTCAAATGGCCGAGCAGCGCGGCTGACGAGTTGCAGAGGATGAAAAGTGCGGCTATGCCGGAAGACTCCCTGGTTTTCCCCCAGCCCGTGATAAGCAGAAGAGGGGTAAGGAATATCCCCCCGCCAACTCCGGTCAGACCTGACAGCAGGCCTATCAAGCCCCCCAAAAGTATAGCCGGCAGCAATCTGAACGGGACCAGCTCCTCACCATTCTCCTCCCCCCTGACAAATAGCCGGAAGGTGGCAAAGAGGAGGGCCAGGCCGATAAGTTGCCGGTAGTGGCGGTCAGGTAGCAGTATCATGCCACCTATAAAACTGGCCGGTATCGAGGTGACGGCAAAGGGCCAGAAGAGACGCCATCTGAACTGGCCGGCGCGGATGAAGTTCCAGCCTGCCACCAGGGAGACCAGGATATTCAGCACCAATGCCGCCGGTCTGACCATGGCCGGGGAGATGCTCATCAGGGACATAACGGCTATATAGCCTGATGCACCGCCATGGCCGACCATGGAATAGAGAAGGGCAATGAAGAATATTGCCGAGACAAGGATAACGAGTGTTGCCGGTTCGATGCTGTTCATATTGGCCCCCTTCTACCCTGCAGTCTGTTACCCGAAACTCCCCATGCTCGCCAGTCCATAGATAAAGAGCGGGTGATAGGATGGTGGCTTGCCGAAATACATCAGCCTGCTGCTGCCGGACTGGCTGAAACCGCTGGCAGTAAGAAGCTCTGCGGCATGCCAGTTCTTTTCCGGAGAATCGAGAAAACAGGTCTGCTCTACCCCCTCGCCATGCAGGACCCTAGAGAGCAGGTCGCCGGCAGAACGGCGGGAAAAGCCCCCCCAGGGTCCGAGCTGGCAATCTGCAGCATAATTCTGCCTGAAGAGGAAGCTGTCACCACCACTGAATATTTCGGCGCGATTGCCCAACTCCAGGAAGATCTCTCGCCGATCATCACCCCAGCCGGCCTGGTCGATATTCCGGAATGATTTTGTTAGCGGCAACTGTTCTGCTATCGCTCCAGAGTGAGCTAATCCGCGCCAGCGACAGATCGTGTCGATCGCCAGGAATCCAAGCCCGGCATAGATCGGTTCTCCTGCTGCAGATGCGGTCAGCCAGACTGTGTCAGCACCTGCAGCAGTGAGAAGCGCCAGAGACCTGCCTATCAACGCCCGGCCGATACCTCTCCCCCGGTGATCAGGCTCGACCAGCAGATTACCAATCCAACCCGAACGGCAGTAACGGCTAGCGGTGACAAAACCGACCGCGACCCCCTCTTCCCGCCAGACCAGACACCCTTGCGGGAAGTTGGCGCAGAGGAATCCCAGCTCCCAGGGGGGGGAGATCCACCCTTCTGCAGCAGCCAGCTGCAGAAATCGCTCGCAATCTTCGCTACGGATCTGCTCGATCCCCATTTCAGTCACCTGCACCGGCTGCTTTGGCAAAAAGCTGTTCCTGACCGACCAGACCGACGGCATCGGCACGGCATTGGCGGCAATGTTTAAACTGGCCGATCAACAGCTCGTTCTCCCGCCGCAGCTCATCCATCTCTGCAGCTGTCGGCGGGGCGATAGCTGCAAAATCTGCCTGGGGTATAAGCGGCATCAGGTTCATCACCGCTGCACCGAGACTCTTGATCTTCGCCGCGACAAGCGGCAGCTCTGCACCGTTGACACCAGGTATATAGACGGTATTCACCTTGACCGTCATACCGTAAGCTACGGCACGCCTGATACCCTCCAGCTGGTTGGCGATCAGGATGGCCGCACCATCGGCACCGTTATAACTCCTCCCCTGATAGGAGATATGCCGATATATCCTGCTACCGACCGCGGGATCGAGAGCATTGACGGTGACGGTAAGGCTCTGCAACTTCAGTTCATGCAGACGGTCGATCAGGTCGGGAAGAAGCAGCCCGTTAGTACTCATGCACTTGATCAATTGCGGAAACTCAGCCTCGATAAGCTGAAAAGTAGTAAAGGTCTCTTCGTTGGCGAGCGGGTCACCTGGGCCGGCTATCCCGATCACCTTGATGACCGGACCGAGCAGTTCGCTTGCCATCACCTCCCGTACCTTGAGCAGTGCCTCCTGTGGTGTGATGATCCGGCTGGTGACCCCTGGACGCGATTCATTGGCGCAATCGTGGCGACGGGAACAGTAACCGCACCTGATATTGCAGCGCGGCGCCACAGCCAGATGCATCCGGCCGTTCTGCTGCTGGTTCCCGCCGAAGCAGGGGTGACCCTGGATATTCATCTTTTTGTTACACCCGGTAGCCATGAGATCTCTCCTTTCAGACGAAAAAAGCCTGGTGCGGTGGCACCAGGCTTCATTGCGGGTTACTTCGAATACGGCACTGTATTCATCTGACAGCTATGTTTAATTCATTAACACGAAGCGTGCCATATTGCAGCCGGGGTTAAACATCCAGCCATTCCAGTGGTTTGCGCGTCAGAGAGAAAAAACGGAAGCTCTCATCTGCTAGACTCTGATGCAATACTGCCGAACAATTAGGCAGACCGCTCTGCCGCCGCAGCATCTCCCTCGTAATAACAGACCGTTGCAAGCTGGCACGTTCCATGAAACGCGATCAGCAGTAGCTGCGAATGGGAGGATGTCATGGAAATAGTTCTCGATGGGAACCTGTATCTGCCAATAGAGGAAGCGGCTGAATTGTTGCAGACAACCAAGCTGCGGATATTGATGCTCCTCAAAAGCGGGAGTTTGCACGGGCAGGAGCTGGCCGGTGAGTGGTACATAGAGAGGGATTCGCTGATCATTTGTCGGCAAAATGGATCAACTGCGGAAGTGGTCGCCGGCTGTCGAAGAGCTTGCGCAACGCACGACTGCGGCTGTGCCGGGAAGGGGTGACGCATGGGGATTGTTATCAAGGCTTCAGACCTCTTCTACAGATACCCGAAGGTGACAGCCGATCGCCATACCCCGAAATTCAAAGGTAAACCGGACCGACAGCGCTTCGACCGGAATGACCTTTATGAAGTCCTGCCAATGCTCGCCGCTGTTATGGATAGGCTGGAGCGGGACGATAGCGAAACCCTGCAGCGGATCGAAGAGTTGATGATCCGTGACCTGCCAGGTTTCCTCAGCACCAGGGAAGAGGTCTACGACTTTCTGGTCGGCTGCATGCTGGAGATAATCGAGGCGTCATGAAGAGCCCGACCGATATCCAGCGCATCGAGATGTTTGGCCGTGCCCGCGGCGCCCTGCTCGGCATGGCTGTCGGCGATGCCCTGGGGGGACCGGTAGAATTCATGACCAGCAGCGAGATAAAAGCCAAATACGGGACGCTGCGGGAGATGGCTGGTGGCGGCTGGCTCAGACTGAAACCGGGAGAGGTGACCGACGACACTGCCATGGCGCTCTGTATCGCCCGTGCCGTTGTTTCTGCCGGAGGTTGGCATCTGGCTGGCATAGCCGGCCGGTTTGCCACCTGGCTGAAGACCGGGCCGATCGATGTGGGTGACACCTGCCGCCGCGGCATCCGCAACTTCATCCTCAAGGGGGTGCTGGAGACCCCGTTCAACCAGTGGGATGCCGGCAACGGTGCACTGATGCGGATGGCGCCGGTAGCGATCTGTACCATCGGCGACGACGCGATGATGCATCGCTGCGCCATCGAACAGGCCCGCATCACCCATAACCACCCATTGTCCGACGCCGCCTGCATCTCTTACGGCAGGCTCCTGCAGCTGGCGATCAGCGGCGCAGAAAAGTCAAGGTTGCGCCGGGAGGTCGAACTACTCATCGTCACTCACCCGACCTTCCGTTTCGACCCCTACCACGGCCTCGCCAGCGGCTACGTGGTCGACACCATGCAGACCGTCTGCCACTATTTTTTCCGCGGTCGCGACTTCGAGGAGTGTCTGGTGACCACCGTCAACCAGGGTGGCGACGCCGACACCACCGGTGCCATCATCGGTGCCCTGGCCGGTGCTTACTACGGCCCGGAGAGTATCCCGAAACGCTGGCTGAAAAAGCTCGACCGGCAGCTGGTGAATGAACTCACCGAACTGGCCGGAGAGCTCATCTTTATGGCGCCGGTAAAAAACACAATACCGCTCTCATAAAGTACACATCACCCGCCGCACCCGGTACTCCCCGCCGATCACCAGATACTCCCCCTCCCCTTTCAGGATGCTGTTCGGCAGCAGTTCGTCGTAGAAGAATATCTTCGCCAAAGGGGCCTGGATCTCCCAGACCGTATCACCGAACTCCCAGGCCCGCTCCTCATCCGAGGTGAAGGAGAGCAGACTGTTCAGCCGGACGAACTGCTCCCGCTTATCGATCACCTCGATCAGATCGTATTCATCGGCATCGTTGGTACCGCGAAATAGCTTGAGACGTGCATCCGGTGGGTGAGCACGGCGCAGTTCGTACTGGCAGTATTCGTAGAGCAGGTCGAGCTGGGAATTGATCGCATTGGTCCTGGCGCTCCCCCTGGTGCGGTCCATGGCAAAGAGCATATACTCTTCAGCATGGATACCCGGGATACGCTTCTTGTGGAAGGTGGGGGGGATGCCGATACGGCTCTCCACCCACCCCTTCAGCACCGCCCCCTCGACCGAACTGGCATCCATCATCCAGCCGCGGAGAAAGCGAAGATAGCTGTTTTTCAGGCTCTTCCGGGCAGTGTCGGTCTGGCTCTGCCAGTGGTGCAGCTGATACTTCACCGACATGTAGTCGTTAAACACCACGGCACGTTCGCCTGCCTCGGCAATGGTATCCAGCCTGGCAAAGAAATGGCGGTTGGCCCGGCGCACCCCCTGTATCTCTATCGGTTGCGGGTGGTCGTTGAAGTGGCGCGAGGCGATGACCCAGGGGGGGAGATTGCATAGATTGAAGCCTTGTCGGGTCATTGACCATCACCTCGTTGTGACAGATTGATTTATTATCGTGGGGAAAGCAATTGTCCACGAAATGCACGAAAAACACGAACAAAAACACGACAACTAAGCATCTATGAGTGACTTGACGGTGCATCTGCATTACTGAAGCAAATAGACTATTTTCGTGATTTTCGTGATTTTCGTGGAACCAAAAGCATTAACAGCTTTTTCATAGCACCTTGGCCAACTCGACCAGTGCTGGCCTTATCTCACCAGCCACGCTAAAGACCTGGAAGCCTAGTTGGGCCATCTCCTCCTCCGGCGCCTGGCCGATCTGGGAGCAGACTATCGCCCGGCACCCCTGCAACGCTTCGGCGATACCTGCCAGGATATGCCTGCGCAGCGGGTGTTCCGGATCATAGGTACAGTAGCGCTCCACCCTTTTCTCGGCAACCAGTCGGACCTCTCCCTGCTCTACCGCAAAGATGAGAAAGCGTTCGGCATGGCCGAAGTGCTGGTCGATCTCTTTGCCATCTTTTGATGCGACAGCGATCAGCATGATACCCTCCTTCACCCTTCACCCTTCACCCTTCACCCTTCACTTTTCACGGTCACTACAGTACAACCGGTTCGAAAGTGAAACACTTCTTCGCACAGGTCCTGCCGCACGCCTGGCAACCGATGCAGTTCCCCGGATTGGCAACCTTCATGAACATCTTCGCCGAATCGTCTTCGTCCAGCTCTTCATAAGCTAGCACATCATGAACGCAGACCTTGAAACAGCGGCCGCAACCGATGCAGGTCTCCTCGTCCAGCCCCTTGATGAACTGCGGGGTATATTCGCTCTTGTCTCTTCTCAGTCCGGTTATGAAAGCCATGGTTTTCTCCTTTTAAGTTAAATTATGAATTATGAGGTATGAATTATGAATTTTTGAATCCCATCATAATAAATATTCATAATTCATCCTTCATAATTGCTTCTCTCATACTTCATCATTCATAATTCATAATTGATTTTTCCTTGTTCATCGCCTTTCTCAGCCAGGGTGGCGGATTCCCCCGCAACACCTCCTGCAGCCTGGCGACTATCTCTGCCACCGGCACTGCGGTATTGGTCTTCATCGGATGGATCTGCCGCGACACCAGCTTGGCCGCGGCCGGACCGCCGATCTGCATGGTATAGACGATGGCACAATCGCTCAGGATATCGGCACGGGCCGAGATCCGGTCCTCTTCGTCATCTGCCGCGTCAGAGGGGGTGACAATTGTCAACAGCTCCGCCTCTGCCGGGCCGATCTGCCAGATATGGAAATTCCGGCACTGGCCGAAGTGCAGGTCGATCATCTCGCCGGTTGTACTGGTAAACGCTACTTTCATGGTTTAACTCCTTTGCCTGTTCAACATCATTTCCAGGGAGTCGATTTTCGTCCTGTCATGGCTGTCGAAGTTGAGTGCCGAGGCGTAGCAGCGCTACGTCGTACAAACGGACCTGAAGAGTTACGCAGAGCGGGCAAAATGCGGCGCCCGCCTAATTATGCGCCAGTTTCTGCGCCTCTCTGGCATTCGCCTGGAACAGGTTCGCCCCCTCGAACACCAGGTTCATACTCCCCTGGTAGCCGACCCACATCTTCTGCTGCGCCCCCAGGCGGTCGAAGACCGGCAAGCCGGTTCTCAGATGGGCGCCTATCTGCAGCTTTGCCGCTGCCTGCCGGCCGTTGCCATTGGCCACCAGCAGCTCCGCTCCGGCTGCGGCCTCCTCCAGGTCCTCCAGGTCGCCGACAAATACCTTTTCGCAGGGGAGACTCTCCAGCCCCTTGGTGCGGGTGGCGGCTATCGCCACCTGGATATTACACCCCATGGCCGCGAGGAACCGGGTCATCCCCTTCAGATGGTCAGCCTCCAGCGCCAGGGCGACCTTTTTCAGGCCGAACTGGTAATGGCTGTCCACCATGGCATCCATCAGGCGGCTGCGCCAGCGGCGGAACTTTTCCGGCACCGGGATAGCGGCGATGCCCGACAAGGTCGCCATGAAGAGGTCTGCCTCGGCCAGCCCGGACAGACTGGTAAAGCCGTAGGCCGGGATGGCGAACTTTTCCTGCAGGATTCCGGCAGCATCGGCCAGCGAATCGCCGATATAGATGGTTGCGCAGCTCCGGCCGGCCAGTCTGATCCGTTCCACCGGGATACCGCCGACGGAAAGGGGCGAGACGGTCTCATCGATATGACCGTCGAGGGCACAGGAGATATCCGGAATAACGATCGGCTCGAGGCCGAAGGCCTCGCAGGTCTCTTTCAGCTCTTCCACCTCGGCCGGGGTCAGCTGGGAGCCTGGGAGCAGGTTGACCTGGTTCCGGATCAGCTCCCCACCCTCGGCCAGGGTCGCGACGATCGCCTCCACTGCCGCTGCATACCCCTCCTGCATGGAACCGCAGTAGTCAGGGGTGGAAGCCCAGACCACCGGCACCTGTTCATACTGCGGATTTTCTTGGCGGAACTGGACAATGGCGCTCTGCACATCATCTCCCATGGTCTCGGTCAGCCCGGAGGTCATCACCCCTACCACACCTGGCTGGAACTTCTCCATCACCCGGCTTAAGCCCTTTTTCAGGTTTTCCCAGCCACCGAATATGGCCGTATCTTCACTCATGCTGGTAGAGTTAAGGGCGATGGACTCCTTGAAATGGCGCGACAGCTGCAGTCTGATAAAGGTGGAACACCCCTGGGCTCCATGGAGCAGTCCGAGCATCCGGTCTATCCCCAGATAGGCAAGGGTGGCTCCCAGCGCCGGGGAGTTCTTCTGTGGATTGACCGTAGCACTTTTAGATGGCACTTTTACCCTGGAGTCCTTCATCTCCTCAGCATTCAGCCGCTCTGCATGGGCTTTCACAAAGGCAAGATCAGCTTCCAGCATTTCCTGATCCTTTTCCCACGGCGCTTTGGCGTTAAGAAGCGGCCAGATCGGATTGTTCACCGTCAGATCGAGCTGTCTGGCAAAGGTGACCATCCCCTGGTAACCGGCATAGGGGTGGGAGCGGCCATGATTGATATCGAGGAACGGAGTCCTGGTCTTCAGGGCGAGGAACTTGGTCTTGCCGCCTGCCACTATCAGGTCAGGGAGTTTGTCGTACATCACTGCCAGCAGCCCGGCTGTGGAGGTATCCTCGATGATCCTGGCATCCTTGTGCATCAGCGACTTCATCCGGTAGAAGTCCTCCAGGGTCGAGTTCTGCGTCCCGGCCGCCAGGATCTCCACCCCCAGCTCCCGCAGGGCGTTCACCATCGACCAGGTCTTAACTCCGCCGGTGAACAAAACTGCCCGCTTACCTTCCAGCCGCTCCCGATAAGGGGCGAGCCGCGCCCGGCAGTTCTCCTCTTCCTCCTCTATCAACCGCTCCACCCGCTCCTGCATGACCCGCTTCTCCAGTCCGTTCACCGCATCGTCCAGCTCCCGGGCTATGTCACGCAACGCCTTGGCAACATCGGTCATGCCGTAGAACGACTCCTCCAGATAGGGGATGCCGTAATTTTTCTGCATCTTCTTCGCCAGATTGGTCAACGACTTGGAGCAGATGATCACGTTCAATCTGGCCCGGTGGGCATAACGGAGCTCCTCGAACCTGGCGTCACCACTGATACAGGAGAGTACCTGGATCCCCAACCGGTCGAAGAGCGGCAGCATCCCCCAGAGATCGCCGGCGATGTTGTATTCGCCGATCAGGTTGATCGGATATTCTCCCAGTTGCGGCGGTTCAGCCGTGCCGATCACCTGCTTGAAGAGGACCTCTCCGGCGAGCCGGTTACCTATGTTCTTGTCGCCGATAAAGCCGGGGGTATTGACCGGCACCAGCGGAATTGCCACCTTCTCCTGCGCCGACTTGCAGACCGCTTCGATATCATCGCCGGTCATGGCAGTGACGCAGGTGGCGTAGACGAAGATCGCCTTCGCCTCCGGGTAGCGGCCAGCCAGCTCCAGGATCGCCTGGTAGAGCTTCTTCTCGCCGCCGAAGATCACGTCGTTCTGCAGCATCTCGGTGGTAAAACCGCGCCGGTAGAGCTGGGGACCGGAAGAACGGGCCCCCCGGTTGTCCCAGGAGTTGCCGGCGCAGGCGATCGGCCCATGCACCAGATGGATCACATCGGTGATCGGCATCAGCACCACCCGCGCGCCGTCATAGGCACAGGAGCGCTCCGTCCCCTCACCCGGTTCCGACTTCTTGCAGAATTTCGGCGCCCCCTTCTCCTGATGGGTATCGCACTCCGGGGCATCGTAGTAATCGGGTCTGGCCATCATCTACCCCTGAAATTGCAAGGCGCCGACCATCAGAGATGAGCGGCGCCTTTGCCAGATTCAACTAGTTATCTATTGCTGCTGATCTGAATATAGCATCTGTTGTGCCAAACCGGGGCATACCTCATAACGTTTTGATATTTATAACTTTTAGCTATAACCGAAAACAGTACGAAGAGTGCATTGCCTCAATTTTCGGCACTATCCGGGAAAGATTGGGCAATATGGGAGTACTCTCTGGCTGCATCACGCCACTGAAGGCAAGAGCGGCAAAATCCCTGAATCATGTTGACACTCTTATCAACGCTGATATATTTGTTACCAATCGGAAACGGTTCTTTTCCCCCCTGGCGGTGTCAATCTGCAGGATTGCTTGTGCGGCGTACCGACGTACGCCTCCGCGCAATCCCTTGATTTCCTTGCCAGGACGAAAAATCCCTCGTTTCCATCCTGCATCTCTATGAATAAACAACGGAGGCTGTCATGAAAAAGAGCATTATAACCTTAACGGTAGTTTTGACGATGCTGGCTATTGCCGGATATGCATGGAGCGACGAGTTGAACGACACTTTCAACAAGGTCAACAGGCACCTCTATGGCATAGGGGGTGGCGGCAACGACAGTTATCAGCCGAAGGAACCACCCAGGGGGAGAGAGTACACCGCCCGCCCGCGTGAAGAGGCCCCCCGTGGCCGGGAGTACACTGCCAGAGGGAGAGAGTACACCGCTGCTCCGCGGGAGAGTACCCCTGGGAACTGGGGCTATGGCGGGTCGAAAAAGTGATTGACTGAACTTGCCAAAAACGGTCTGCAGCCTTACTTGACCTTGTCCGGCAACAAAAGGGGCCCCTCTCCGGAGGCGCCCCTTTATTATTTGCCAACCATCTGTCACTCGCCGCGGGAGATCCTCTCTCATTTCTTAAATATTTTTCTACACGCCGCAAAAATAGCCGTATATTTTCCGCATTTTCCTGAGTGGTTTAGTAGTGATATCGAGCCTGAAGAAAATCGATCCGGTCGTCACGAACGAGATAAACGAGGCGATGCTCCTGGGTAAGACGACGAGACCAGACGCCTGGAGAGAGATATTTGAGTGGTTCGGGTTTGCCAATGCCTGTGAAGGGATCACGCATGACCCCCTCGATTAGGTCGAAAGCACGCATAGCGATCTTACGGTCGACTTCTACCCAGTAGCGAAGGTCTTCCCGAAATTCCGGCTGGAAGACAGCTTCTCTACGCTTATTTTTCAAGTCCAAGCTCCTTCTTGAGCTTTACTGAAGTTGAAGGTTCTCCTTCAAGTTTCAGGGCGCGTTCCATAGAGGCAAGAAGCCGTTGCGCGTTCTTCGGGGAACGCATAAGATGAGCAGTTTCGACTAGGCTTTCAAGCTCATCTGCGGAAATCATGGCTACGCTTTCACCGTTACGGCGACCGATGATGACAATTTCGCGGTTCTTGGTCACTTCGTCGCACAACCCGGAGAAGTTCGCCCGAGCATTGGTATAATTTGTTTTAAGCATTTCTCCTCCATATCTGAATAGTACAGGATTACTGTACAGGATGATCCTCTATTTAGCAACAAGAAATAATATTTCTGTGGTGAAAGAAGATATTTCCTGTTAAAGCCTGGCCCCGCTTATTCTGCTTGTTTCAACCCCGCCAGGTTTCTTAATTATTTTTTATTTACACCCAGTAAAAATCTTCGTATATTTCCGAAACTACTATTTTTGTAAAGCATATACATATAGATGCAAAGGATAAGTAACAATTTCCCCAAAAGCATCTACAGGCAGCTACATAGCTCTAACCTGGCAATTACTGGGGAAAATAGAGAGGCAAATAATGGCGAAAACTTACAGATGCGTTCTGATGTTAGTACTTATGCTGCTGATCGGAGGGACATCAATAGCAGTTGCCAAGGTGCCAGAGGCCGTGCTTGCGAAGAAAAAAGCTGTTGTAACGCTTTATATAGAACAGAACAAGAAGACCATTGCCAGCGGAAGCGGCTTCATTATCGCCGCGAATGGAATTGTCGTAACCAATAACCACGTAATCGAGCCATGGAATAAAACAAAAGACAGCCTGCTTTACATAAAGAACTCTTACGGCACCTTCTTGACTCCTATTGAGCTGATAGCTGCAGATGCGAGTAAAGATGTTGCTCTCTTGAAGGTCAAAGAAACTAACTTGCCTTTCATCCAATTGTCGGACAGCACCCCGAAAGAAGGCGAAGACGTAGTGGTTATCGGAAGCCCCTTAGGGTTGGAAACCACTATTACATCAGGAATCATCAGTAGTATCCGGGGAGAGGATGAGTTTTTGCAGATTTCTGCCCCTATATCTCCCGGCAGTAGCGGAAGTCCGGTCTTAAATTCAAGCGGTGAGGCCATTGGAATGGCCACGTTGTTGATGAAAGGTGGGCAGAACCTAAATTTTGCCATTCCTACAAGTTATATTGTTGCGCCAATCAAGAACCTGTCGAAGGAAAAGCTTGAAGACCTTGAGAAAAGAGGAATTCTTGAGCTAGAAGAAGCTACAACTCCAGCCCCACCTCCGGTACTCGAAATGAATCCTGGTGATGGCATACCCGACCATTTTGTAAAAATCTTGTCTCTTAAAGATTCAGCCGGATATACCTATGTCGAATATGATGAGGACGGGACTAAGGGATGGGTTGCTATTATGTCGGATGGGGTTGCAAAAGAGAAGTTGGTGCCTGGAGATTACATCGTCTTTCCTGACAGCGCCCCGATGGTTAATTTTCAATCGAAGGGTCTGGGAAGGACGTTTGACAAGTTAATCTTTGCAGCTGGATTTCGGGCAGTCAAAATGAATGATAGTGAGCTTAAGTCAGCTAACGATAAGGATGCATTCATAATTTCAAAGATGATTGATAACAGGAGCTATACAGCAGCAGCCAATAAAATCAATAAGGTCCTCGAAAAAGACCCCAATAATCCAGAGATGTATTTTCTTCGGGCAAAATTCAGAACCTCAAAGATGAAAATAACTTTTGAGAAATCACCTGATTATCAGCAGATTCTTGAAACTAATAAAGTCATGTGCCAGAGTGCTTATGACGACCTGAGCTATGCAATTTCACTTAACAATAAGAACGACAAGTATTACGCAGCTCGCGGAGCACTGCTAACAAACTCATACCAATGTAATTATAATGACCCTGAAAATGCCATAAATGACTATGAGGCTGCAATAAGTTTGAATCCAAAAAAAGCAGATTATTACATTAGCAAGGGTTACATCCATAAACGATTAAGACATTTGTCCAAATTGCTCGAATGTGCCAAGGAAGCTGTAAAACTAAACCCCAACAATGAGACTGGATATTACCTTTACGGTAATTATTATCTTGAACAAAATGACTATGGAAAGGCATTAGAGTATGGGAAGAAAAGTCTAATGCTCTGTAAGGATAGATGTACGATAGGGACATTGTTGATAGATGACGTAATGAGTCAATATAAAAAATACGATGAGGCAGTGAAGCTCTACTCCGATTTGATAAAGAAGTTCCCCAAATATAGCTTATTTTACGGCAGACGGGGCAAGTATTACTTGCGTGCCGAGAATTACAAAAAAGCTATAGCCGATTTTACGAAAGCAATTGGCTTGGATCCTAACACGACCTATTACTACTTATACAGAGGTGATGCATATCGTGCAGATGGTAACTTCAATGCGGCGTTGTCCGATTATATTCACGCATGTGATACCAACAATTCCTATGCCTGTGAAAACGTAAAAGAAGTTCGTGCTGATATACAACGCGGGTCGAACTGGATTCGGGTAGGGGCCACCAATAATTTAGACTTTTATTTCGATAAGACATCAATCATCAGAAACAAAAACGGGAATATAACAGTTTGGGTGAAGGGGGAAATTACGAATAAAGAAGAATTTATTTCTGCACTGGAAATAGCATCGTATGAGAAGGGAAAATATAACAATGTCTCTCATATACTAAATCAACAAGGCTTCAATTGTCAAAGCAGACAAATCAGAAGCTTGAAATATATACTTTATTCTGACACCGGCAATATACTTAATTCGCACAATGGCGATGAGGCAAAATTTACATCGGTAATACCTGACTCCATAGGTGCAAGTATGCTGGATAATGTGTGTAAATTTAACGCATCAAAGAAGACTTCTGGGAAGGACAAAAGGGGCGTTGGCAAGTAACTCCCAAATGTTTAATTTGCCAGCGCCCTTTACAGAAGGCCATAGGGTCAAGTCTCCAAAAATCAAATTTGGATTTTGGAGACTTGACCCCTAGTGGCCCTCCTGGCAGAGTTTGGGTGATTTTCGAGGGCGGTATTGTTAGATGTTTAGTTGATGCCGAATCGTATCAAGAATATGGCTGCGACTACAATAGCAAGTATGGGAAAACAGTTAAATAATGCTCCCTCTGCCTTTATAGTTGAAAAATAACCGCGAGTTTGAATGTATGAACGAAACACCGCTTGATCGGAGCTATTGCGAAAATGAGATTTAAAATTCACAAATTATTCGATGACCCTACCGAAGGTAGAATAATCAATAACCGGTTATTCAATGGTGTGTTTCAGATTATTCAATATTCAGTAATACCTGAAAAAGAAAAGGAAAATCTTATTCACCTTCTTTGTTTAATTTGTAAAAAACTAATTAGTGTAAAAAAACACTTTGATAGTTACAAGGTGCATGAAGCAAAAGCTATTGAACATTTTACTAATTCCAAAATAGTCAACGAAATATGGAATGAAGTTGAACTGTCCGATGATTTGTTTCTCGAATTTGATGGTTTTCTTGTTCAAGTAAAGAGCACGCTAGACTACTTAGTTAGAGTGCCATCATATATTTTGGGTAAGAGATATTGGAGTTTGGGGAGTTTTGGTGATAAAGGTGCAAGAGTATCAAGAGCAATAAAGAACCTTCCAAAAGAACATCAATCAAGAGCAAAAGGTTTTGATGTTTATTTGATAGATATGCAAAAAAATTGGCTGGAGGATACGATCCATGCCAGAGACAAGATTAACCATTTAACAGATGGTGGAGTGGATTATAGATTGTTTTGTGTATCTACGTCTATGAAGCAAGATGTTATAAATGTGCCAATGTGGTCTCCTGATCAAACTATATCAGACTTTATGCTAATAGTCTGGCGTAACTTATTCAGATATTGCGAAGATTTCATAGCACTGTTTTTGAGTTTAAAGTTACCTCCAGAGCTATCTGTGGTTAAAGATAATGACAATTTTCCTGAGCCTGTTAACCCTTGGAAAGTAGTTGCAACTGAACGCTTTGAAGAGATGCTAAAATACAGAAATATTCCAATGGATCTAATCGTAAAATAAAGCGAAAGTATGAAGTTACAACCAGGCTTACGACCTGCCCGAAAAACCCGGCAGGTCAAAGCCATGCCCGTTGAAAGATTTAAGACAAGAGGTCGAACGGAGTTATTTAGTATGCAATTAATAAGGTTAGCTTTTATTTCTTTTGATAAAGATTTTGAAAAATGGGAAAAATTTGCGCTGCATGCTGGTGATGTTCACTTAGGTACGTTCCCTGGTTTTGACTCTAAAAAGCACAAACGACTCTTAATAGTTGCTTCAATAAAACTAGACGATAATCCATCAATTGATAATTCAGGTTTATTAATTGTTCCAGCGAATCAAAGAAAACTACTAGAAACTCATATTGAAATGATTGCCAACCTGATATCTATTTCTGAAAAAACTAGTAGAAAGATTAGTTCGCCTACTCCGCCAGTTGCTTTTGTTTTTGAAAACAACGTTGAAGAGGAGTGGTTAAAAGGCGCGAATGGGATCTACTATCAGGGTCCTATTTGCATTAACACTGAATCTGATTTAAGTCTAAATTTAGATGAACTTGCCAACCATCTTGGAGATAGGATTGATGGAATTTCTCTTTTGGCGGAAGCTATAAATAATAAGCACATGACTGGTAGATTTAGAGAGTTTGTGCGGCTGTTTGAAAGAGCTTTTACAAAGAGTTCAACAAAGTTAATTGAGCCTTTATATCAGTTTCTTAGTCAAAGTGGTCTGGGATATGAAAAGGAAGAAATAAAAGATTGGTTGATAACAATAAGACATCCTGCAACTCATGCTGACGAAAAGGAGTTCTTTGTTACTGAACCTGATGTTTTGCCAGTTATAGAGAGGGTCGAGCAAGCGGCCTATGATGTTTTGATGAACAAAAGCGACTGGAGGTCTACTTCGTCTTCTAGAAGAAACATTTGGAGGGCACCTTGTGGCTCAAAAAATCGAAAAGGTGATCACCGATATCTTACAAGAGGTTTTGCATACAGTGATAGCCTTCTTATTTTGGATGAATTTGGGGTGTTTCCGAGCGCGTTAGATGGCATTATTAGCAATCTGCCAGAGAATTGGATTCATTCCAAACGTCCTAATATGAAATTTAGCGGGCAAATGGAGGTTTGCGAAGAATACAAAGGGGAAGAGGGAAAACCTGGGGGGGTAATCGGGGGCGGTTCTACTTTTAGTGATTCAAAACATTGAGTTAGAAACATATTTATAAACCGGAGGTTCATAATGCCAAGCAGGAAGAAACTCCGTACCGACTAGGCATTGATGAACAACTCAACCGGGAAATGCGGCAGGGAGAGTGAGTGATTCCAGCCCCCCAGCCATCGGCCCGGCGGGGGTTTTGTTGTATATGCCGCTGTAATACGCTAAGCTTCCTTTATGTCGCTAACCATCATGCGCATAGGGAGTTACCGGTTTTTCTTCAACAGTAACGAGGAGAACCGGATGCATGTTCATATTCAGACACCTGAAGGTTTAGCCAAATTCTGACTGGAGCCTATTGTTGCACATGCCGATTCATTCAGGCTCGATCAACGGACCTTGGTCGAACTGGCAAAACTTGTGGAGGAGCACGCCGATGTTTTCAGAGACGCCTGGAAAAAACATCTTTGCAAGTGAAGTGACCGCCATAGGTCGCGACGGTTTCTGGTTAATCAATGGTGACAGGGAGTTTTTCGTCCCCTATGAGAATTACCCGGTTTTCCGTAGCGCCACAGTGGAACAAATCTATGCCATGCAGGAGATCGCTCCCGGACAACTGCGTTGGGAAGCGCTAGATGCGGATATCGAGATCGAAGCGCTTGAACACCCGGAGCGGTTCCCTTTGAAGTTTGCTGTCTGATTCATATTCAGGTGCTATTCCACCCAAATGAGAAGATAAAAGGGTCATCTCTCCATATTCCATTTTTCGCTGACCACGTATTTGATGCTTAATGGATAATGGAGAGTTGACCCTTTCTTTTTTCCTTTCTTTTATTCTCTTTTTTTATTCTAGATTCATAAGGGTGTGGATTTTTTGTCCTGGCAAGGTTGTCAAAGGAGCGGGCGGAGGCGTAGCAGCGCTACACCGCACAACCGCTCCTGAAGACTTACGCAGCCAGGGCGAAAAAGCCGCACTCCCCGCCTACCGCATCATCTCGAAATGCCTATCATCACAGGTCTCGTCTGTAATATCGATAAACTTGTTGCAGATCTCCGTCACCATGTTGATCACCCCCTGATAACCGATGATCGGGTAGCGGTGCCGGTTGACCCGGTCGAAGATGGGGAAGCCGAAGCGGAAGAGCGGGATGCCGGCGTCTCTGGCCGCGAACTTGCCATGGGTGTCGCCGATCATGGCATCGACCGGGTCGGTCATGACCAGGCTGCGCATATGCCAGAGGTCTTTCCCCATGTAGATCTTGCACCCCTTGCCGTACATCGAGCTGTCCAGCAGCGCCTGTATCTCCTTCTCCACCTTCTTGCTCCCCTTGCTGCAGAGGATATGGTACGGTATCGCCCCCATCTCCAGCAGGAAGGAGACATAACCGAGCAGCTGGTCCGGATCGCCGTAGAGGGCGAATTTCTTGCCATGCATATACTGGTGCGAATCGGTCATGGCATCCACGGCCCGGCCACGTTCGTTCTTGAGGCTCTCCGGGACCGGCTTGCCGGTCAGTTCGGCGATCTTCAGCAGTAAGGCGTCGGTCCTGGCGATGCCGAGCGGCATCGGTATGGCAGCATGCTTGCCGGAGTAGTTATCCTTTAGCCAGGCAAAGCTCTTGGCCGCCGAATAGGGGCCGACGCTGATAGTCGCCTTGCCGTTGATGGAGTCGGCTGCATCTTCCAGTTTGGTGCCGCCTGGATAGGTGTGATAGGTGCCGTCGCAGGGGGCGTCGAAGACATCGGCGATGTCCCCCAGGATGGTGAGCGGCACGCCGAATTCAGCGAAGAGCCGCTTGTACTCGCGGAAGTTGCCGGTATTGGCGTCAAAGCCGGGGATCAGGTTGACCTTACCGGTACAACGCCCCTCCACCTTCTTCCCCTCGGTCAGGGTCTGCAGGATAGCCAGCAGCATGGCATCGTAGCCATGGATATGGGAGCCGTTAAAGCTCGGGGTATTGGCGAACGGTACCGGCATCCCCTCGGGGATTATCCCCTTGTTGCGGGCGTTCTTCAGGAAAGCGACGAGGTCGTCGCCGATGATCTCCGGCATGCAGGAGGTGAAGACCGCCACCATCTTCGGTTTGTAGAGGGCGATGGCATTCTCCAGCCCTTCGTGGAGGTTGTTCTGCCCGCCGAAGACCGCCCCGTCCTCGGTCATGGCGTCGGAGACCGCCGGCGCCGGCTCACGGAAATGGCGGTTCAGGGTGGAGCGGTAGTAAGAGGCGCACCCTTGCGAGCCATGGACAAAGGGGAGCGAACCTTCGAAGGCATGGGCCACCAGTTCAGCGCCCAAAGGCTGGCAGGCATGCGGCGGAGCCACCACCAGCGCCTCCCGCTTGAAGTTCAGCTCCTTGTACTCCTCGCTATTTATCCAGGCCGCCACCCGCTCTTTCTCACTTTCCGGGGTTTCGGTGACATATTTTACAGCTGCTTCTGCGCTCATATTTATCTCCTCTCCGGACACCAATCCGTATCACGGTAGATTGTTGTTAATTGCCTTTTTGTCTTTACCAAGCGGCGTCGGATTTTGCGGTCAAGTCGGTGGCTTCCAAGGAAGAGCGCGGAGGCGTAGCGGAAGCTGCGTCGCACAAGCGATGACAAAGGAAACACCGAGATGGCCCAAAAGCCGGCGTCGTCAGAACGGTGATTCGACCAGTTTCCATGTTGGCGAGTTCACCGCCATGTCTATGTCCCTGGCAAAGACCGCAAACCCCTGATACCCATGATACGGCCCGGAATAGTCCCAGCTGTGCATCTGCCGGAACGGGATCCCCATCTTCTGGAAGACGTACTTCTCCTTGATGCCGGAACCGATCAGGTCGGGCTTCAGGGCATGGGCGAACTTCTCGAACTCATATTCCGACGGATCGTCATAGACCACCGTGGCATCGGGCATTTCCGGCGCGGTCCGGTCATAGTCATCGGTGTGGGCAAATTCGTAACCGGAGCCGACGCACTCCATCCCCAGGTCTTCGTAAGCGCCAATGGTGTGGCGGGGGCGCAAACCACCTACCAGCAGCATCACTTTCTTCCCCTCCAGTCGGGGACGGTATTCGTCGATGATCGCCTGCATCAGCGGATCGTACTTGGCGATGACCTGCTCCACCTTATCCTGGATGGTCTGATCAAAGCGCTGGCCGATGGCCCGCAGGCTCTCGCGGATCTTGGTCGGGCCGAAGAAGTTGAACTCCAGCCAGGGGATGCCGAACTTCTCTTCCATCACCTTGCACATGTAGTTCATGGAGCGGTAGCAGTGGATCAGGTTGAGCTTCACCTTATGGGTGGCAGCGATCTTCTCCAGCTCGCCGTCGCCGGTCCAGACCGACTTGACATTGAGACCTATCTCCTCCAGCAGCGCCTTGGCCGACCAGACATCGCCGCCGATATTGTAGTCGCCGATCAGGGAGATGTCGTAGGGGGTTTCAGGTTCGCTGAACTCGCGGGTGCCGATGATGTAGTCGCGGATGGTGTCGTTGGAGATATGGTGACCAAGCGACTGGGAGACGCCGCGGAACCCCTCGCAGTTGCAGGGGATGATCGGCAGGTCGAGCTCCTTGGCCGACTGTTTGGCGGTGGAGTTGATATCGTCGCCGATGAGGCCTACCGGACATTCGGAGAGGACCGAGATCCCCCTGGCCAGCGGGAAGAGCTCCTTCGCCTCGACCAGCAGCTGCTTCAGCTTCTTGTCGCCACCATAGACGATATCCTTCTCCTGGAAATCAGAGGTGAACTGCATGCCGAACTGGTCGACCCCCAGCTTGCCGGTCATCAGGTTGCGCCTGGTCCCCCAGGAGTACCAGCCGCACCCCACCGGCCCATGGGAGACATGGACCATGTCGCGGATCGGTCCCCAGACCACCCCTTTGGCGCCGGCATAGGCGCAGCCGCGGGCCGACATCACCCCCGGGACAGTCTTCTTGTTCGATTTGACGCAGGCCGTTCCGGCACCCTGGTCATTGGCCCCAAGGTGGGGCGCCCGCTTCTTCTTCGCCTTCTCCGGATAGACCTCCAGAGTCTTGGCGATCAACTCCTCAGTCGATTCCTTGGTGATGCCAGGTATTGATTTTATTGGATGTGACATAATCAGCTCCTTGAAATAGGACCTATGGGACCTATAGGACTTATGGGACTTAAATAATGTTTTAAAAAACCAGATTGCGAACGATTTTGCGGTCAGGTTCGTGTCGGGCAAGATGAGCCGCGGAGGCGTAGCAGCGCTACGCCGCACAAGGACTCACCGAAGGCCGGCGCGAAGATGGCCCAAAGGCGTTCGCCATCTAAGCAGCAGACTCGGCTACGCCTACAATCGCCTCATCCTCCGCCTCCATAATGCCGAACTCCATAAGCAGATCCTCCAACTCCTCCATCTCCAGTGGAGTCGGCACCACCAGCATCTTGTTCTCCAGGATCTTCTTCGCCAGGGTGCGATACTCTTCGGCCTGCTTATGCTCCGGTGAATACTCGATCACTGTCATCCGCCGCAGCTCGGCACGCTGCACCTGATTGTCGCGGGGGACGAAATGGATCATCTGGGTGCCGAGCTTCTTGGCCAGCGCCTCGATCAGTTCATACTCCTTGTCGGTCTTGCGCGCATTGCAGATCAGTCCACCCAGCCGGACCTTGCCGGATGAAGCGTATTTGAGGATCCCCTTGGCGATGTTGTTGGCCGCGTACATGGCCATCATCTCGCCGGAGCAGACGATGTAGATCTCTTCCGCCTTCCCTTCCCGGATCGGCATGGCAAAGCCGCCGCAGACCACGTCCCCCAGGACGTCATAGAAGACGAAATCGAGATCCGGAGTATAGGCGCCATTCTCCTCCAGAAAGTTGATAGCGGTGATCACCCCGCGGCCGGCACAACCGACCCCTGGTTCCGGGCCGCCTGACTCGACACACTTCACCTCGCCGTAGCCGATCTTCATTACATCTTCCAGCTCCAGGTCCTCGACGGTACCCAGCTCGCGCACCAGGTCCATGACCGTATTCTGCGCCTTGGCATGAAGGATCAGGCGGGTGGAGTCTGCCTTCGGGTCGCAGCCTACGATCATCACCTTCTTGCCGATGGAGGCGAGTCCTGCCACTGTGTTCTGGGTAGTGGTCGATTTGCCGATGCCACCTTTGCCGTAAATAGCGATCTGTCTCATTGTCCTCTCCTTTTGTACCGCCACTTTGGCGCGTCTTGCACGCCGGCGCCTCGTCGGCATCCTCGACGTAGCGCTGCTACGCCTGCGGTGCCTTCTTGTTGCCATCGCACAATCCATCGCCAAATCGACGGTCCCTGGTTAATTTCGGGGCAACAAAAAGGCGCCCCATCTGTTGATGTAGGCGCCTTTGCCGTTTGCTCGGTTATGAATACTGCAGCGTATTCGTTTTCTCTCTTATTTACTGCTTAAATATAGCATTGACCGTGCCAAATCATTATCAGCTGATTTTACGCTCTTTTTTATCTACTGCAGCGATTGACCCGCCTTAGAGTGAGGCAGTTGCTTAATAATTCAGCACTCTGAGGTTTTACCCGCCTTCAACCGACAACTTCAAAAGAAAGACCCTGGAACTGCCTGATAAAGAGTCAATACTGCCTAACCATCGGTCAGCAGAATCGCTTCAGCCACCTGACGCATGCTCTTCCTTTTGTCCATCGCCAGCTTCTGCATGCGACGGAACGCCTCTGGTTCGGAGAGCCCCTGCTTCTGCATCAGGATACCCTTGGCCCGGTCGATCACCTTGCGGCTCTCGATGCTCTCCTTCAGGTCCTCCACCTTCTCCTGCAGCTCCTCCACCTCCGAGGCGTGGGCAAAGGCGAGTTCGATCGCCGGCCAGAGGTCCTGGTCACGCAACGGCTTGGTCAGGAACGAGGCGATCCCTGCTTCGGCTGCCCGGTGTACGGTATCTGGATCATAGGCTGCCGTGAGGAAGACGATCGGTATCTTCAGCTTCTGCCGAATCTTTATCGCAGCGCTGATGCCATCCATCTTCGGCATTGCCACATCGAGGATAGCGATATCCGGGATCCGGGACAAAGCCATGGCAACTGCCGTTTCGCCATCACCGCACTCCATGATCTCGGCAAAGCCGAGCTCGGCCAGCTTGAGCTTCAGGCTTTTGCGCAGGATAGGTTCATCGTCGCATATCAGGACACTCTTCACATTTTGCTCCTTTTATTATCTCTCTACTCTGGTTAAGCAGATTCTGTTCCAATTATTTCAGGAAACTGCCAGAGCATGCCGCACTCCATCCATGAGGTGGAGCAGGTTACTATCCGAGAGCGTCCGCTTGGTCTCCTCGGCATATCTGCGGGCGCTAGCCAGGAGCAGCGTTGCCTCATCCCTGGAGATATTCACCCCAAGCCGCTGCATCCTCTCCAGCAGCCCGCTTTTGCCCGAGTGTTTGCCTACCACCAGGTGACGGCGCAGTCCGACTGTGGCAGGATCGAACGGTTCATAGTTATTCGGGTTCTTGAGCACTCCGTCTGCATGGATGCCTGATTCATGAGCAAAGACCCTTCTTCCGACTACCGCCTTCCAGGCCGGCACCGGCCGCCGCGAGGCCCTGGCGACATAGCTGGAGAGCTCATGGAACCGCTGGATATCGATGCCTAGATCTGTTCCGCTGGCTACCTTGAGCGCCATGACCACCTCTTCCAGGGCAGCATTACCAGCCCTTTCGCCAAGACCGTTGACTGTGGTATTGACAAATCTGGCACCACCCTTTAAACCGGCCAGGGCATTGGCAGTTGCCATACCGAGATCGTCGTGGGTGTGTACTTCGATCTCCAGCTCAGGCACAGCAGTACGGAGTGCCCGTACTTTCTCGAACATGGTGAATGGATCGAGTATGCCGAGGGTATCGCAGAAACGGAACCGGTCTGCGCCAAGCCGTTGCGCACATCGCATCAGATCGACCAGGAAGAGAAGGTCGGCGCGACTGGAGTCCTCTCCCCCCACCGATACATAGAGGCCCCTCTCCTTGGCATAGCCGACCGCCTGCTTCAGCTGCTCTTTCACCCAGGCACGGCTCTTTCCCAGCTTGTGCAGAATCATCTGGTCGGAAACAGAGAGCGACAGATCGACCGAACTTATACCGCAGGAAAGGCTCGCTTCAATATCGCCGACAATCGCCCGGTTCCAGCTGATCAGCCGCGCCTTAAGCCCCAGTTCGGTGAGAGCTTTGATCGAAGCACGTTCCGCTTCACCCATGGCCGGGATGCCGCATTCTATCTCCTGCACGCCGATCTCATCCAGCATCCGGGCAATGTCAAGCTTCTCCTCCCTGGTGAAGGAGACACCGGCTGTCTGTTCACCATCCCGCAGGGTGGTATCGTCGATTATCAATACTCTCTTATCCATATTCTCCCTCCAGAAAAGAGAACGCCCCGGAATAACCTTCCGGGGCGCCGTTGCCTCTCTGGAATTATTGCACAGAGCAGGCCAATAATATTGGGGACTGAATAACTGCCGGCAAAACAAGGAGTTAAATATTTTACATACAGGTAGCCGGGAAAGAGGCCGCTGACGGATAGTGTCAATCTGTCCAAAAACCAGGCAAAGTCGTCAGACTTGCCAACTGATGCGGCCAGGTTCACTCTGCCAGGGTAAAGTAAAAGGTCGCCCCCTCCCCTATTTTTGCCTCTGCCCAGACATCACCATTGTGGTGGGATATGATCCGTTTCACCGTTGCCAGACCGATGCCGGTCCCCTCGAATTCGATATCGGTATGCAGCCGCTGGAAAGCCCCGAACAGCTTGTCAGCATAGGCCATGTCAAAACCTGCCCCGTTATCCCTGACATAAAATACCTGCTTGCCATGCTGCGCCTGCACCCCCACCTCGATCAGCGTCGACTGTTGCTTGATGCTGAACTTCCAGGCATTGCGCAGCAGGTTGTCCATGACGATCTTCATCAGCCTGATATCTGCCAGTACTTTCAGCCCGGGACTGATCCTGAACTCCACCTGTCGCTCCGGTGCAGAGTTGCGCAGCTCTTCAGCGATCTCCCGGGCCATTTCAGCAAGGTCGAAACTCTCCAGCCGGATGTGACTCTGCGCCATCCTTGACAGATTGAGCAGGGCGTCGATAAGATTGCTCATCTTGATGGCTGCCGCACGGATGCGATGCAGGTTATCCCTGTCTGCAGCATCCAGCTTTTCAGCACAATCCTCTTCCAGTATCCTGCTGAAGCCATCCAGGTGGCGCAGCGGTGCTCGCAGGTCGTGGGAGACCGAATAACTGAAAGACTCCAGTTCGCGCATGGCTGTCTCCATCTGTGCGGTCCGCTGCCTCACCCGCTCCTCCAGCTCTTCATTGAGCTTCCTTATCTCCGCTGCCGCCCGCTGCCGTTCGGTCACATCCCGCATCAGGGCAAAGAGCAGCCGCTGTTCACCTACCTCGACAATACCGGTGGTGGTGATCTCGACCGGGATCAACTGGCCGTTGCTATGCTGCAAAGAGAGCTCGACTATTTTCCCCAGCCTCCGGGACGACAAGGCAAAATCTGCCTCCGCCTCTTTCCGCTCCGCAACCGGATGCAACTCCGGGTAGCGCATACTGCGCAGTTCCTCCAGGGTCATTCCCAGCAACTCCTGCCCCTTCTGGTTTACATCCAGCAACTCTCCACTGACAGGATCTATGACTACTATGGCATCCTGGGCATTATCGAAGAGTGCCCGATAACGTCTTTCACTCTCCTGCAGAACTGTGTCAGCCTGCTTCCGCTCACTGATATCCTCAAAGGTCACGGCAAACTGCCCCGGCTGTGGCGAATAGGCCGAAACCTCGAAATATTTCCCCAGTGCTGCTGAATACTGCTCCAGCTGCAACGACTCACCGGTCAGTGCCACCCTGCCGAACTGCTCGATCCAGCTCGCCTCCAGATCAGGGATAAGCTGAGTGACCCTGTTGCCGATGACATCAGCTGAACGGAGCCCGGTCATCCGCTCGAAAGCAGGGTTCACCGCCAGGTAGCGGTAATCTACCGGCACCCCGCTGCTGTCGCAGATGATCTCATGCAGGGCAAAGCCGTTGTGCATCTCGGTGAAGAGCCGGCGGTAGCGATCCTCGTTAAGGCTGATCGCCTCCATGGCGAGCCGGTACTCGGTGGTGTCCCTGGCGACAAAGAAAGAGAGCTGTTTCTTGACGAACGGATAGGAGTTCCAGGAGAGCCAGCGATAACTTCCATCCCTGCAGCGGTAGCGGTTTTCAAAGGTGACCAGACTCTTACCCCTGGCAAGATCAGCCGCCGCAGCCAGGGTGTCTTCACGGTCATCGGGGTGTACAAGATCGATGTACTGCGTTGCCAGCAACTCCTCTCTGGACCAGCCGAGGGTGATTGTAAAGGCAGGGTTGAGCTGCTTGAAATAGCCGTCAAAGCCTGATATTCCCAGCAGGTCGAGCGAGCAGTTGAAAAGCAGGTCCCGCTCCTCTTCGGCATCCTTACGCTCGGAGATATTCGCCACGATACCGTCATAGGCGACCAGCCTGCCATCCTGATCGAAATGCGGCACCAGGGTACTCCTTACCCAGCGAAGACTCCCATCCTTATGAATGATCCGGTGTTCGAAAGTGAGCGGAGTATGTTCGACAAGGATGCGGCGGGCGTTCTCCACTACCATGGCACGGTCGTCATTATGCACCATGCTGTGCCAGAGGAGATTGTTTTCCTGATAATCCTCCGCACTGAAACCGGTTACAGCTATACACCCCGGGCCATGCGTCGTTGCATACGGTTCACCATTTTTCAGGGTTACGGTATAGACATAATCGGTGACCGATTCAAGCAGGCGCCGGTAACGCTCTTCGCTCTGCACATGTTTATCAGTCCGTTCCCTGACTCGTGCGTCGAGCGTTTCGGCAAGCTGCTGCTGGGCCTGGAACTGTTCCGCCAGGACCTTCATCATCTGCCGGAAATTCCCCACCAGCCCGTTGATCTCCAGCACAGAAGCGTCTTGCAGCTCAGGTTGAACTCCCGACTGCAGTTTGCCAGGAAGCTCTGCTGTTGCCAGCTGCAGGCGGATTATTGGCTGCATGATCCTCGTGCTGGTGATTCGGGAGAGCAGCATTGCCAGGAGTATTATGCCGAGCATGAGCAGCAGGACATAGGTACTCTCTTCGGTCAGATGCGCAAAATAGAGAGCCATAGGTGATTCAACCACTACACTCCAGCCGAACTCCGGAGCCAGCTGCTGTCTGCTCACCAGACTTGAGTTGTAAACCCTTGCCAAGCCAGACTTGCCAGCATCCTTGGCACGAATGATCTGCATGACCCCATTGACCAACTGCCGCACCTCTGCGCCAGCTTCATGGTCGAACCGCTTCATCGGCTCAAGGTCAGTCCGGGTGGTGACCACTACCTTACTCTGCCGGTCGAGCAGGGTGATCTGTAGCGGGGTGCCGGCGATCTGTTTTTTGAGCAGATCGTCCAGTTTGCCAAGTTCCACGATACCTGCACAGAACCCGAGGTATTCGCCGCGCACCACCAGAGGTGCCAGTAGCGGCACGATAGGCTCGTACGGGGCGATCCGCGAAATCAGCATGTCAGCCACAAACGGACGTCTGGTCTCTCGCAGAATCGGCAGGTAGGGGCGATCGGACATATCCACGCCGATAGTAGAATTACCATATTCATCCTTAAGTGGCGCATGGGCGATAGTTATACCGCTTTTCCCCACCACCCCTACCCTGATAAAGGCTGGTGAAGTCGCTTTTATCGTCTCCACCAGACGCTGCACTGCGGCCTCCCCCCCCTTGTCAGGATCACCAATCAGACCTGCCATCAGCTGTATCTCATGGTTATGCTCCTGCAACCATCTTGCTACAGACTCTCTGGCGTTGGTCGCGACCTCAGCCGTGCGTGCGGCTTGATTTGCCAGCATCTGCTGCGCCTGCTGGCGCAAATCCAGGACAAAGTAGAGCAGAGCCGGAAATATCGCTATGGAGATGGTGGTGATGAAGATCAGCTGCCGCATTGCCGGCAGCTCTCTTCTGTTATTATCGCGCAGGTTTATGAAGAGCTGGAATAAAGTGGCGAGGAGGGCATTGATGATGGAGTTGACACCCCATTTGAGGCCGATCAGTAGCGCCAGAGTAGAGGTAAAACCGACAATCTGCCAATGGACAAGGAAGAATAACGGCATGCCGCAGAGGAACCAGAACGCGGTGTCGCAGACCAGCATGTCCCGTTCTCTATTGCGCCGGCAAAGTCCTACGAAGAGAGCCTCTGCTACCAGCAGCGGCACCACCCATGGATACCCCCAGTTGAGCAAGGTATAGGAGGCGGCCATCGTCCCGGCGATGATACCTGCCCCCATGCCGTAACGGAGTATGGCAAGCATCACGAAAAAGGTGCCGAAATGGAAGTCTATATTGGCGAAGAGTTCCAGCTTGAACCAGTTGCCGGCAAAACCGGCCAGACCAAGCATGAACCCTGCCAGCATAGCGGAGCTGTTCATATCAGGACATCCTTGTGCAAATTTGCAGGATTGGTCAGACAGGCTCGCAGTGCAGCTAAATCCCTCCCACTCCAGCCGACATCTGCTGCCAAGGAGAAATGATACCAGATTTCCCTGCAGATTAAAGTTGCTTCAGTATTTTTTTCGGCAAACAAAAAGGGGCGGCAAACTCCCCGCCCCTGTATTGCTGAATTATCACGGCACAACTGCTCAGTCCTTCTTCTCTTTCCCCTTGTGCCCCTTCTCTTCTTTCTGCTTCTTCTGCCCCTTGTGCTTGCCCCGGTCTTTCCGCTCCTTCTCCCGACCCTTCTCTTCGCCCTTTTCCTTGACAATGATTGTCTCTTTTTCTATCTTCACCTCGGGTTGCGGTTTGCCGATGTTGATATTCACATCTACCGCCAATGCGGCCCCGGCCATAAAGAGAAGAGCAACTAAACTGGAAATTATCTTCAGCAGCATTTTCCTACCTCCTGTAAATTTTCCCCATGCTAAATTATTCCTAATCTCCTGTCAAGTCGTTCGCATCGCCAGCCACCAGGCACCGACGACGAGAATCATATCGGCTATTATCAGCAAGGCATTGAGTACTCTCCCTGGCCGGCCATAGCGACCGGTCAGATATTCCGCCAGAATACCGAGACAGAGCCCGTAAAGGAGGCCGAACAGGTGCGCCCCCAGATCGGTCCTCTCCCCTTCGCTGCCGAGCAGTGCCAATAGAGCCAGGGCCGCCGCTACGGGCAGACCCCAGCGCCGCTGCAGCTGGTGGCGATAGCGGACCAGACTCAAGGATGCGAGGATGCCGACTGCGCCGAATACCACGGTAGAGGCGCCGACCGAGCTGTGCATAGCCGGCTGGACCCAGGCATTGACGAGGTTGCCAAGCATTCCTGCCCCGAGCAGCAGACTCCAGGCCAGCCCGGAACCCAGGTCACGACAGAGGAAATAGACCAGAAAACCGCCGAAAGAGAGATTGCTGAGGAGATGGAGCCAGTCCGAGTGCAGCGTGAGTGCCGTGATCAGCCGCCACCACTCCCCGGCCCTGATAGCGGCAGCCCGGGCAGCGCCGATTGCCTGCCAGTCAGGATGGGGGTGGCCGAAAAGCGGCATATCGAGCAGGGTGATATTATGGAAACTGGCCAGGAGAAAGAGGACCGACAGGGTCGACAGGGTATTCTCCGCCAGCTGGCGCGCTGCAGGTAGAGGGGGTGGCCAGTTGCGGTTCTCCTGGACAAAGAGCCGCAGCTCTTCGTTTGCAGATTCGACGAAGGAGGCTGGCACCAGCAGCTGCCAGTCCCTACCGACATGAACTATCTGGCAGGGTATCGAGCGGGCATCAAGCACCAGTGCCCAGAGCCGGACCTGCCGCTCGGCACCCGGCACTTCAGCTTCGCCGGCAGCGAGGAGAGGCCGGACCTTGAGCCACTCCTCAGCCAAGAGATTATGCTGCATATCTTGCGCATCCATACCATTAACTATAAGCATCAGCAGTGAGCTTTGCCACTAAAATCTCGACCATCTCCCGGCAGCAGACGCAGCAACCCTGCCTGTGGAGTTTGTCAAGTTGCATCAACTGGGGAGATGGGCTATTATGGCGTTCTTGATGATTTAGGGGCATACCGGCTAATAGTCGGATCAGGCCTGATACCGGGGAAAGGTGACCCATGCGGGATATGAACCACTTCAGCATCTGGCTGCTATTCATAATCATACTGACCGGTTGCGCCACCGCGCCGAAAAGACCGGAAATTGTCCTGCGCGGCGATTATGGGGCGGTCAGGGAGTATATCTCCAGATTGGTCCGTTATGAGATGCAGCAGCAGGAAGTCCCCGGTCTCAGTATCGCCCTGGTGGATGACCAGCAGCTGGTCTGGTCTGACGGTTTCGGCTATGCGGACCAGGCGAATCTTATTGCGGCTTCGGCCGGGACCATCTATCGGGTCGGCTCCATCTCCAAGCTCTTCACTGCCACAGCCGCCATGCAGCTGGCAGAGCAGGGGAGCTTCGCTATCGATGCCCCGCTCACTCGCTACCTCCCTGAATTTACCATGAAAAGCCGCTTCCCCGCCACCCCCCCGATCACCGCCAGGAGCATCATGACCCATCATGCCGGGGTCCCCTCCGACCTGGCCAAAGGGATGTGGACCGCCAGACCTGAACCGCTCGCCAGCATCCTGCCGATGCTCAGGGATGACTATCTGGTCCTCCCCCCCAATACCGTCTATGCCTACTCGAATCTCGGTTTTTCGCTGCTCGGCCTGGCAATGGAGAAGAGTGCCGGAACCTCTTTCGCGGTACTGCTGGAGAGATCGCTGCTCCGCCCGCTCGGCATGGATCAATCCTCGTTCAGCCAGCTCCCGCCACTCCCGCCGCAAGGGTCCAAGTCATATTCAAATAGCAAGGAGATGGCAGACGTTCCGCTGCGGGACCTGCCGGCCGGCGGTCTCAATTCGACGGCAGTCGATCTTGCCCGTTTCATGCAGATGCTCTTTGCCGATGGCAAAGCGGCCAACGGTGAGCTGCTCGTCTCTCCGGCTACCCTGGCTGAGATGTTCCGGCCGCAGAACAGTGATGTACCGCTCGATCTGAATTTCCGGGTCGGTCTGGGATGGGCGCTCAGCGGTCTGGGGGATATTGATATCAGGAATGCCGGCCCGGTCGCACACCACTCCGGCGCCACCCTTTATCATCGCAGCATGCTGATCACCCTGCCGGAGCAGAGACTAGGTGTTGTAGTGCTGGCAAATTCAAGCAACAGCGGCAGCGTGGTCAACAAGGTGGCTAGCGAAACCCTGAAACTGGCACTTCTGGCCAAAACCGGACGCAGCCAGCCAAAGCGGCAGCAACCGGCAGCTGCCGGTGTGCTGCCGCAGGATGAACTGAATCGCTATGGCGGAAACTATGCCACCATGATGGGGGTGGTCAAACTGACCCCCGGATCAGGTCACCTGCTTGCCGAACTGCAGGGGAGATCGATTCGCCTGACCCCACGTGCCGACGGTCAACTGCGGATGGAGTACAGACTGTTCGGGCTCTTCCCGATCAGCCTGGGGGAGCTTGACCATATCGGTATCAGCCGTACCACGATCGCCGGGGAGGATATCCTCAAGGCAACCCTCGATGGCCAGGAGATCCTGGTCGGCAAGCGGCTGCAGCCGAAAACGGTACCGTGGCGATGGCTTACACGTATCGGTTCATATGAGGCGGTCAATGCCGGTGACGATGCCATTCTGTTCGACCAGGTGGAACTCCGATGCGATAATGACATGCTGGTCATCGACTATGCCATGCCCCTCTTCTTCAACGGCAAGCTTGGCCTGGCAATCGAGCCCCTCTCCGATACAGAAGCGGTCATCGCCGGTCTGGGGCGGATGATGGGGGAGACTATCCAGATGGTGCGGCAGGATGATACTGAACTCTTCCGCTTTGCCGGCTATCTCTTTCGCAAAAAAATCCCCTGACTCTTTAAATTCACTGCCAGCCATTTTCATCTGCAGCAAGTAGTGGTATAACAACAAGTATATATACGCGGCGAAAGGGATAAAATGGGGAAGAAGAGAGCTGCCATCATCGTCCTGGCAGTCATAGTCATAGTTGCCGGGGTGCTGATCGCCAGAAAGACCCGCACCGTTAACGCCAATATCAGGGTATCCGGGAATATCGAGATCACCAGTGTGGCCGCCAGCTTCAAGATCCCTGGGAGGCTCAACGCCAGACTGGTGGATGAAGGGGAACAGGTCAAAGCCGGGCAGTTGATCGCCCGTCTCGACAGCACCGACCTGAGCAAGGAGGTGACGCTCCGCCGGGCTGATGTTCAGGCTGCCAAGGCAGCACTAGCAGAACTTTTGGCCGGTTCGCGCCAGGAGGAGATAGGTCAGGCCGAAGCGACACTCTCCCAGGCCGAGGCTGAAGCGACCCGTGCCGAGGCCGATTTCCAGAGGGTAAAAAGCCTGTTCGAGCGGGATATTGTCGCCAGGCGCGACCTGGATAACGCCCGGGCAGCTGCAGATGGTTCCCGTGCTACTGTGCGGCTGGCCAGAGAAACTCTCAACCTGGCGAAAAAGGGGCCGCGTCGGGAACGGATCGACCAGGGGCGGGCCAGGATGCAGGAAGCAGAGGCAGCCCTGGCGATCAGCGAGGAGCGACTTTCCTATGCCACCCTGGCGGCACCCCTCTCCGGCATGGTGTTGGCCAAACATATCGAAGCCGGGGAACAGGTTGCCCCTGGGACTCCGGTTGTCACCATCGGCGATCTCGACAACACCTGGCTCAGGGCCTATATCAACGAGACCGATCTGGGTCGGGTCAAAGTCGGCCAGCAGGTCCGGGTCACCACCGACACTTGGCCCGGCAAGTCATATGCCGGCAAGGTCACCTTCATCGCCAGCGAGGCGGAGTTCACCCCGAAGAATGTCCAGACAACCAAGGAGCGGATCAAGCTCGTCTACCGGATCAAGATCACCATCCCCAACACCGGCATGGAACTGAAGCCCGGCATGCCGGCAGACGCGGAGATACTGGTCAAGTAATGTCACCGACCATGGACGCCATCAAGACCGACAATCTGAGCAAGTGTTTCGGTGAACTGACCGCACTGCACGGTCTCACCCTGACTGTCCCCCCGGGGGAGCTGTTCGGCCTGGTCGGCTCGGACGGCGCCGGCAAGACCACCACCCTGCGCATGCTGACCGGCATCATGGAGACCAGCGGTGGCGATGCCTGGGTGCTGGGGCGGCATACCGTCCGGGAGGCGGAGCAGCTCAAGACCGACATCGGCTATATGAGCCAGCGCTTCGGCCTCTATCCTGACCTGACAGTGCTGGAGAATATCCATTTCTACGCCGACATCTACTCCCTGCCGCTCAAGGGGCGCGAGACGAAGATCGAACGGCTGCTCGCCTTCAGTAACCTGGCCCCGTTCAAAAAACGGCTGGCAGGGAACCTCTCCGGCGGCATGAAACAGAAACTGGGGCTCGCCTGTGCCCTGATCCATACCCCGAAGGTCCTCTTCCTCGATGAACCGACCAACGGTGTCGACCCGGTATCACGCCGCGACTTCTGGCGCATCCTCTACCAGCTCCTGAAAGAGGGGGTGACCATCTTTGTCACGACCGCCTATCTGGATGAAGCAGACCGCTGTCATCGGGTCGGGCTGCTGCATCAGGGGCGGCTGATCGCCTGTGACACCCCGGATAAGCTGCGGGGGCTGATGCAGGGGGTCATCCTGGAGATCCGCACCTCGAATGCGCGCAAGGCGGCACGACTGCTGCGGGAGCGCCTCCCCGGCACCTCCATCGGTCTGTTCGGTGACCGGGTGCACCTGGTCACCGATAAACCGGAGAACGCCACGACCATGACCGCTGACTATCTCAAGGATTCTGGCATAGAGCTGCATGCCATCCGCAGGGTCGAACCATCCCTGGAAGATGTCTTTGTCTCGGTCCTCTCCGCCTGGAGGGAAGATGGCTGACAACTCTGCCGTCACCCTGGTCGAGCTGGAAAAACGCTTCGGCGACTTCGTCGCTGTCAACCGTGTCAGTCTCAAGGTGCGCAAAGGGGAGATCTTCGGCTTTCTCGGCCCGAACGGTGCCGGCAAGTCGACCACCATCCGGATGCTCTGCGGCATCCTGCTGCCGACCAGCGGTAGCGGTACCGTAGCAGGCTTTGATATCAACCGTGAAGCCGAATCGATCAAAGCGAATATCGGCTACATGAGCCAGAAGTTCTCCCTCTACGAGGACCTGACCGTGGAGGAGAACATCGACTTCTACGCCGGGATATACCGTATACCTGCTGAAAAAAAGCGGCAGCGGCGGGAGTGGGTGATCGAGATGGCCGGTCTGGGGGAGCACCGCCGGGCCCGCACCGCCAATCTCTCCGGCGGCTGGAAACAGCGACTGGCCCTTGGCTGTGCCATTCTCCACGAACCACCGATAATCTTCCTCGACGAGCCGACCTCCGGGGTCGACCCGATCAGCCGCCGCAACTTCTGGGATCTTATCTACCACCTCGCTGACAGCGGCGTCACCATCTTCGTCACCACCCATTACATGGATGAAGCCGAGTATTGCGACCGTCTCGGCCTCATCTACCGCGGTGAACTGATCGCCCTCGGCTCACCGGAAGAGCTGAAAGAGGGGTTGCAGGAGGAGATCATCGAGGTCGCCTGCGACCGGCCGCAGGAGCTGCTGGAGCAGCTGGAGGCACTCCCCATGGTGAAGCAGGCGGCACTTTTCGGCAGGGGGGTGCATCTGGTGGTCGATCAGGCCGAAACCGCCATTGCCGCCATTGCCGCGACCGCAGCCAAGGGGGGGGTTATATTCACTCCGGAACAGATAGTCCCGTCGCTTGAGGATGTCTTTGTCTCCCTGATCGAGGCCCGTGACCGGCAGGATCCAGCGCAGCAGGAGTTCTCCCGATGAAACCGCAGCGGATCAAGGCGGTGGCCAGAAAAGAGTTCCTCCATGTCATCCGTGACCCGCGCAGCCTCCTCATGGGGCTGGCGCTGCCGATGCTGCTGCTGTTCATGTTCGGCTATGCCCTGACCCTCGATGTGGACAAAGTGCCGCTGATTGTCTGGGACCAGAGCGAGACCCCGGCCAGCCGGGAGTTCATCAGCCGCTTCAGCGGTTCCCGCTATTTCTCCCTGACCGGTTCAGCCAGCGATATTCGCCAGATAGAGCGGGCCATTGACCGCCGTGACGCCCTCATCGCCCTGGTGGTGCCAACCGATTTCGGCCGTACCATAACAGCAGGACGCCGCACTACCGTGCAGGCGATCGTCGATGGGAGCGACTCCAATACTGCAACCATCGCCTTGGGTTATGCCGAGGCGATAATCCGTCTCTACAGTCGCGACATAACTGTTGCACAGATGCTCCGCCAGAGCGGCACAGCTGCTGCACCACCGCTCGACATCAGACCACGGGTCTGGTTCAACGACGACATGGTCTCCCGTAACGCCATCGTTCCCGGCCTTATCGCCGTAATCATGATGGTCATCGCCGCCCTCCTCACCTCCCTCACCATTGCCAGGGAGTGGGAGACCGGCACTATGGAACAGCTGGCCGCCACACCACTTACCGGCTCCGAACTGATCATCGGCAAGCTGCTCCCCTATTTCGGCATCGGCATCATCGACCTTACCCTGGCGGTACTGGTCGGCCGCTTCGCCTTCGACGTGCCGCTCAAGGGTGACCTCTGGCTGCTTATCGGCATCTCCCTGCTCTTCATCTTCGGCGCCCTGTCGCTCGGCATCCTGATAAGCATCGTCGGCAAGAGCCAGTTTGCGGCAAGCCAGTTCGCCCTGGTGGCGACACTGCTGCCAGCCTTCCTCCTCTCCGGCTTTATCTTCCCCATCGCCAATATGCCGAAGCCGCTGCAGATAATGACCCATCTCATCCCGGCCCGCTACTTCGTAACCATCCTGCGCGGTATCTATCTGAAAGGGGTGGGGCTCACCATCCTCTGGCATGAGGTGGCGTTTCTGGCACTCTTCGGGGTACTGGTACGGGTTATGGCAGTAAAGAAGTTCAGGAAAAAGATAAGCTGAACTGCTTGGCCGCAGGGGTAGTAAGATCCATCTCTACCATATCGCTGTAATCGAGGCATGCATGTTCGACCGTCTGAAGGCAATGCTGATCAAGGAGTTCACCCAGATCCTGCGCGATCCGAAGATGCGCTTCATCATCTTCGGCGTACCAGTAGTACAGATCATCATGTTCGGCTATGCGGTCAATACCGATGTAAAAAACATCACCACCGCCATCTACGATCTGGACAATACCTCCACCAGCCGGGAACTGGTGGCGCAACTGGTCCGCTCCGGCTATTTCGATGTTACTGAGTGGATCGTCGCGCAGGGGAGGATACGGGAGCTGCTCGACCGGGGGGAGGTGCGGGCGGCAATACAGCTGAACCGCGGCTTCGAGAACGCGGTGCGGGGGGGTGGGAATGCCACAGTGCAGATAATCGTCGACGGTACCGACCCGAATACGGCAGGTATCGTCCTCTCCCATGCAGTGAAGATAGCCAGCCGTTTTGGCGACCAGATCCTGGCGGAAAGGGTGCTGCGTAGCTCGGGTCGGGACCTGCCGGTGGCACAACTGGAGCTGGCCAGCCGGGCCTGGTTCAATGAAAATCTGGAGAGCCGCAACTATTATGTCCCGGGAGTCACCGCCCTGATGGTGATGATCACCACCATGATGCTGTCGAGCATGGCCGTGGTGCGGGAGAAGGAGATCGGCACCATCGAGCAGATCATCGTCACCCCGATCCGGCGCTGGGAGTTCATCGTCGGCAAGACTGTACCCTTTGTCCTGATCGGCTACATCAATGTCACCATCGTCATCATCATCGCCACCCTCTGGTTCGATATCCCGTTCCGCGGCAGCATCGCTACCCTCTTCGGCGCCACCGGGCTCTACCTGATGAGCACCCTCGGCATCGGCCTGCTCATCTCAACAGTGAGCCGTACCCAGCAGCAGGCGATGATGAGTTCGTTCATGTTCACCTTTCCGGCCATGCTCCTCTCCGGCTTCGCCTTCCCGATCGACAATATGCCCCAGTCGATCCAGTATCTCACCTATCTCAACCCGCTTCGCTACTATCTGATCAGTATCCGCGCCATCTTTTTGAAGGGTGTCGGTATCGAGATCCTCTGGCCCCAGTTCCTTGGCCTCTTTATCCTGGGGAGCAGCATCCTCGCTTTTGCTGTGCAGCGTTTCCGCAAGACCGTCTGACATAAAAAAGGGGCTCCCTGAAGAAGCCCCCCTGCTACATAGATGACCGGTCTGAAATAGTAATCGGCTCAGTGGGTCTTGATACCGTCGCGCGAACTCTCCTTGACCGCATACATCGCCTGGTCCGCCAGTGAGACCAGGTCCCGTTTGTTGCTGGCATCCTCCGGATAGGAGGCGATACCGAAACTCGCTGTAATGGTAAAGGGGTCGCCATCGTCGGCGCGGAATTCACGCTGGCGCAATGCCTCCCTGAGCTTGCCGGCCACAGCCAAAGCCCCCTCCTTGGCAGTATTGGGGAGGATCAGGACAAATTCGTCGCCACCGTAGCGGGCGGCAAAATCGACTGTGCGGAGATTTGCCTTGACCAGCTGGCCGATCTCGGTAAGGAGGCGACTCCCCACCAGGTGGCCATGGGTGTCGTTCACCTCCTTGAAGTGATCGAGATCAATGAATACCAGCGACAATGGGGTATGATAACGTTTGGCCCGTTCGAATTCGAGATCGAGCAGCACATGAAGATGCCTGGAATTATAGAGTCCGGTCAGGTCGTCGGTTATCACCAGCTCCCGCACCTTTCCCAGATGGCGGGCATTCTCGATGGCGATGGCGGCATAATCGGCGATGGCGGAGAGTACCTGCAGGTCTGCCTGGCTGAAGTCACTCTCGTCCAGACTGTTGATCAGTTCGATCACCCCGAGGCAGTTATTGCGGCTTTTGATAGGGACACAGACGATGGAGTGGGTGACAAATTCCACCGCATCATCGACCTGCTTGGCAAAACGGATATCCTTGCTGACATCAGGGATAAGGAGAGCTTCCCCATGCTCCACTACCCAGCCGGCGATCCCCTCACCCGGCTGCAGACGCATCTCCATGAGCTGTTCTGCGGCAGGGGAGACGGCGATCTCGAAGGTCATCTCGCCGGTCGCCTGATCGACCAGCAGCAGTGACCAGGTTCGTGGTTTGAGGAGCTGGCTGACCTTCTCCATGATTATCCGGAGGATCTCCTGCAGGTCAAGACTTGAAGTGATCGCCGTCCCTATCTCGACAAAGAGCTTCAACTCCTCGTTACGCCGCTCAAGAAGTGCCGCCAGGGCATAATTATGTTGTTCCTTCATGGTTAGCCTCGCTGCCCTCTTCACAGTAAGGTGAACAGATGCCGAATGTGACTCTCCAGACATCCGGGATGCCGCCCTTGACATACTATCTTACATTATGTATAAATTGCAAGTCGTCAACCATATTTTCTGAGAGGCTCCCCATGTTCGTGCTGGCCAATTTTCTGGTCGCCATCGCCAAAGTAGTTGACATCCTGCTCACTATCTATCTCTACATCATCATCGCCCGGGCGATTATCTCCTGGGTCAACCCCGACCCATACAACCCTATTGTCAGTTTCCTCTACCGTGCCACCGAGCCGGTGCTGGAAAGGGTCCGACGGCTGCTCCCCAACATGGGGGGGATCGACCTCTCCCCGTTGCTCGTCATGCTGGCGATCTTCTTTGTCCAGAAATTTGCCGTCAATACCATTTACGACATCGGCTACCGGCTGAAAATGGGGGGGATGTGATGAAGATTACCCCGCTGGAAATCCAGCAGCAGCAGTTCAAAGGTAAGATGTTCGGCGGTCTCGACTCGGAAGATGTCGATGCATTTCTGCAGATCGTCTCCCAGGAGATGGAAGATCTGATCAGGGAGAACAGCGACCTTAAGGAACAGGCCCATCGCCTCTCCAGCGAAAAGGAAGAGCTGGCCCGGCGTGAGGTCGACCTGCGCGAGACTATGCTGGCTGCCCAGCGGGTCACCGAGGAGATGAAGGCAAACTCCCAGAAGGAGGCGACCCTGCTCATCTCCGAGGCTGAACTGAAGGCGGAACGGCTCCTGGCCGATGCCGAAAAGCAGCTGATACAGCTGAAATCACAGATCCAGGAACTGCGTCGGGAGAAGATGCAGTTCACCTCCTCCTTCAAATCTCTTCTCGACAACCACTACAAGATGCTCAACATCGATGCAGAGTAGCGAGCCGGATCCCCCCCTCTGTTGCACCGAAACAGCCGCAGGGGTGACCTTCACCCTCCATGTCCAGCCCCGCGCCAGCCGCAATGAACTCTGCGGCGTCCATAACGGCGAACTGAAAATCCGCCTCACCGCCCCACCGGTCGACGATGCAGCGAACCGCCTCTGTGTCGAGTTCATCGCCAGAGAACTCGGCGTGGCCAAAGCTCGGGTCACCCTGGTCGGCGGGGCGAAATCAAGACACAAGGTCATCAAGGTTGCCGGCATCAGTATCACTGAGCTGAACCAGCTGTTGAAGTATCCTGCAGCACCGTCTGAAAAGGTATAAGACAATTTCACCTGTACAGAAATCTGACAATATCGTATAGTGACAGCTACTAATAAATACATCTGATCGAGAAAATGGTGCCGTGAAGCTATCCTGGCCGATAAATTGTATAGCCACCCTGACTGTCATAATCTTCATGACTTTCCTCGGCATGCGCCTGCCGTTTCTCGAACATAACAGCAAGCCCAAGCCAAGACCTCGCGCAGTTATCAAGCTGTCGGTAAAAACGGCCTCCCCGCTCAACAAAATCGAGCTTCAGCATGATGAACATAACCAGACAGCGTTCATCACCGTTGCCAACCTCCCTCAGCTTGGGCAGAGGGGGGGCCTCAACTTCTCCGCCCCGCTCCCTTATGCAACATCCACACTCTACCCCACTCTCTCCGGCCGTTCCCCGCCACTCTCTTGACCCTGCATATCCCTTTTCTTTCCTGAACCGTTAGCAGATTGAATTCCTCGACACCTGTGATCTTTGTCGCCAATTGCATAATTGCGGCCAAATAAATCCCAGATATTTTTCTGCAGGGGGGATAATGAATTTACCTGCCATGACAGAGCTGCAATATCGCAATACTGTAATAATCAGTCTTGCCCTGCTGGGTATCGCACTCTATATCCATACACTCGACTATCCGATCAACTTCGACACCATCTTCTATTTGGCCGAAAACCCTTTGATAAAGGGATTCAGCTATTACGACGACCTGTTGAACTACAACAAGTTTGCCCGGCTGGACGAACAGCTCAGACTGCATCAGGATCTGGTGACCAACTTCATGCTGCGCCCGTTCGCCAACCTCACCTTTTCCCTCAATTATGCGCTCGACGGACTTGATCCGGATGGCTATCGGGGCTTGAACATCGCCATTCATATCTTAAACGCCATCCTTATCTTTCTGCTGGTCAGCAGACTGCTTGCCATTTGCAGCAGCAAAACCCGGCTGGATGCAATTTCGCAGCGTTTTATCGCCACCACCACTGCGCTCCTGTTTCTGGCACACCCGCTGCAGACAGAGTCCTTCATCTATATCATCCAGAGGTATACTTCGCTGGCCGCCACCTTCTACTACCTGACCATACTCCTCTACCTCTGCGCCTCAACCAGCAGCAGCCTGCGCCGCAGGAATATCTTCCGCTTCCTGTCCCTGCTGGCCATGCTGCTCGGCATGCTGGTGAAAGAGAACGTCTTTACCGCGCCGCTCGCCTTGATCCTGCTCGAACTGGTCATTCTGCAGAGTCCTATCAAGACAGCCCTGCAGCGGGCTTCACTACATCTTATCTTTCTCCCCTTTGTACCACTTATGGTGATGCTGACTTCAGCAGCCCAAAACAGCGCTCCGCTCTCCTTGACCTCGGCATTGAATATCGTCAATTATGACGGTTATCGACCGGTTGAGTATGCCATCACCCAGCTATGCGTCATAACCACCTACCTGCGCCTCTTCATCCTCCCCTACGGGCAGAATATCGACCCTGACTATCCGCTCTATACCTCGTTGCTGCAGGGGAGGGTCATCCTCTCGCTCGCGGTGATATGCACGATTCTCATCAGCGCTTTTATCCTCTACCGCCGCAGAAGCAACGACAGCCGCTACCGTCTGATCTTTTTCGGCACTCTCTGGTTTTTTCTTGCCATATCGGTCTCCTCCAGCATCATCCCGCTTCCTGACCTTATGGCAGAACATCGGTCATACCTCGCCTCTCTCGGGTTCTTTCTGGTCTGCGCAACGATACTCGATCTTTTCAGAAGCAGCAGAAAATCTGCTTCTGCCAGTAGTTGCGTGATGATCGTACTAGCGGTCTTTATGCTCCTCCTCTGCAGTCTGACATATGCCCGCACAGAAGTCTGGCATTCAGGGATCACACTCTGGCAGGACGCGGCGAGTAAAAGCCCTTTGAAGGCAAGACCATGGTTCAACCTCGGCATGACATATTTCGGTTTGAACGATTTCAGGCAAGCCGAAGGGCCACTTAAGCGAGCTATTGAGGTCAACTCCGACTACCTCCCCGCCTACCTCTCCCTGTCGGCTGTCTACATCTTTCAGGAAAGATTCGCCGAAGCGATTGCCATATGCGATCGCGGCCTGAAGCAAAATCCTGGCAATGCCGGACTGCTGCAAAACATGGGGGAGGCACTTCTCAGCCTTGGCTACTTATCCGAAGCCGAACTGGTATTCATAGATGCCATCGAATGTAAAGCTGCCAATTCCCTGCAGTGCCACCTTTCGCTGGCCAGTGCCTATATGCTCATGTCCCGCTTCGAAGCTGCTCTGACACATTATCGTGCCGCGGCAAAGCTTTCCATACCGAACACCCAGCTGTTGCAAAGCATTCACAATTGTGAAAATCTGGTCAGGAATAAAAAAAGCTTGCCGTCCAGAAAGATAGAATGACATCCTGCCGCTCCATTCGATTGATTAGAGGATGAATTTGTGTTATCAATATTTCGCAAAAATACCATCCATTTGACTCATGACGGAGGATACAATGGCAGTTCGTGTGATATTGCCGATTTTGGCGATCGGGGTCTTGATTATCCCATGCGGCTGCGCTTCGAATACGGCGCTGCAAAAGAGGGAACTGGAGATAGCCGCACTGGAGAAAGAGATAAGATCGATCACGAATGACTATATGACGCTGCAATGGGACTATAATGTCATCAGCAAAAGAGCTGCCGGGCTGGAGGAGCAGCTGAAAAAAAATGCTGCGGAAATAGCCCTGCTCTCCCGGGAGCGGGGTGAACTTGCGGCGCAGATAACAGATCTTAAGGCAAAGCTTTCATCTCTGAAAAAAGAGAACGAATCGCTTGCCTCAGCGGCAAAGACAGAAAACCTGTTAAAAACCTTGTCCTCCCGCTTTGCCGAACTGAACGGTAAAGTGAACGAATTGAAAAGCAAAAACTCCCTGTTACAGGAGGAGTTGACCAAAAGATCGCAATCCGCAACCCCGCAAGTTGCAGGGCCAGGGCAAAAAAATGAGCAACAGCCTATAACTGTACCCAGGTGAAGTTGCCAGCTTGCATCGACATGGATACTCTCCCCCGGATGGAGATGATTATCACCAAGAGGGTTGACAAATATCCTGTCGAATCATTATATTACTACTAACAAAGTTTATCAGGAGGTAGATGTTCCATGCCAGTTTATGAGTACCAGTGTCAAGCCTGCAGCAACACCTTTGAGCTGCGGCAGAAATTCTCCGACCCCCCGGCCAGTGAGTGCCCAGGTTGCGGTGGCGAGGTGAAAAAACTGATCTCCAGCACCGCCTTTGCCCTCAAGGGGGGTGGCTGGAATGCCGAAGGTTATGGCAGCAGCAAGTCTGCTTCTGCTCCGGCCTGCTCATCCGGCGGGAGTTGCGCCGGTTGTCCATCTGCTGCGGCTTGACTGTAGCGTCATCGCTCTTATACAGTGACATTCAGATCCCCCGTTAAGGGGGATTTTTTTACCCTGCAGAGCCAAATAGCTTTACAAATCCAGGACTATTCCTTATTATTTCTAATAATTTACGCTCAAGGGAGATAAATATGGCACAGATAATCGATGGCAAGGCCATAGCGGCAAAGATTCGTGGCGAACTGGCCGCGACAGTGAAAGAACTGGCAGGCCGGGGTATTACGCCGGGGCTGGCAGTAGTGCTGGTGGGGGAAGATCCGGCCAGCAAAGTATATGTCAGCATGAAAGAGAAGGCCTGCCAGGATATCGGCATCTTCTCCGATGAATACAAACTCCATGCCGGGACCAGCGAGGCCGATCTGCTCTCCTTGATCGAGCGGCTCAACAACGACCCGAAGATTCACGGCATCCTTGTCCAGCTGCCGCTGCCGGCGCATATCAACACCGAAAAGGTGCTGGAGGCGATCTCGCCGAACAAGGATGTGGACGGTTTCCACCCCTACAATGTGGGACGCCTGGTGGTGGGTAAGCCTACCTTTCAGCCCTGCACCCCGTACGGGGTGATGGTGATGTTGCAGGAGACCGGTGTCGACCTGAAGGGGAAAGAGGTGGTGGTGGTCGGCCGCTCCAATATCGTCGGCAAACCGGTCGCCCTGATGTGCCTGCAGCAGCATGCCACGGTCACCCTCTGCCACTCACGCACCCGCGATCTCGCCGCCAAGGTCGGTCAGGCCGATGTGCTGATCGCCGCCGTGGGTGTCGCCGAGATGATCAAGGGGGAATGGATCAAACCAGGAGCCGTAGTGATCGATGTCGGCGTGAACCGGGTCGGCGTGAAGAAACTGGTCGGGGACGTGGAATTCGCTGCTGCCAGCGAACGGGCTTCAGCGATCACCCCAGTCCCGGGGGGGGTCGGGCCGATGACGATAACCATGCTGCTGTACAACACCGTGGAATCGGCGAAAAAAAGAGCGGCCGGAGAATAGTAGCCAGGGAACAGGTACCGGTCTTTCCCGGTTCCCTGATCCCGGTTTACTATTAACTGTTCACGGACATCAAATGATAGTCAGCAAGCAAAAACCATTTGAAGAGATCATCGCCTCCCTGGAGAATTCCACCAGGGTCTTTCTGGTCGGTTGTGCCAAATGCGCCACGGTCTGCAAGTCTGGCGGTGAGGAGGAGATCTGGCAGATGCAGGAGGCGTTGACCGCAGCCGGCAAAGAGGTGACCGGCTCCATTGTCATCGACGAGGCCTGCCACATGCTCCGCGCCGGACGCGAACTCCGTTCGAAAAAAGAGCTGGTGGAAGAGGCGGATGCTCTGCTGGTGCTTGCCTGTGGCGCCGGGGTCCAGTCAATCTCGGCCAGTTCCGGCAAGACTACGGTTGCCGGTGCAGATACCATGTTTCTCGGCAACATCCGTCGTTTTGGCCAGTTCGAGCAGCGCTGCTCGCTCTGCGGTGAATGCATCCTGACCGAAACAGCAGGGATATGCCCGGTCACCGTCTGCCCCAAGGGGCTCCTCAACGGCCCCTGCGGGGGGATGGACGAGGGGCGTTGTGAGACCGACCCGGAGGCAGAGTGCGCCTGGTACCAGATATACCAGCAACTGCAGGAACAGCAGAAAACAGCTAACCTCGAGCGGATAATACCGGCCAAGGATTTTTCGAAAAAACTGCGCCCTGGCAAATTAAAGCTGAACAAATAGGATATATGACCGCAATACTGGAAAACAAGCTGGCAGCCGGCGAATTCGTCATCACCTCTGAAGTCTCGCCACCAAAAGGGGTTGACTGTGCCGAGTTCCTCGCCAAAGCAAAGACCCTGCAAGGGTTGGTGGACGCCATCAATGTCACCGACAACCAGGGGGCCAACATGCGGATATCCCCCCTGGCAGTCGCCTCCCTGCTCATCCGCGAAGGGATCGAACCGGTGCTGCAGCTCACTTGTCGTGACCGCAACCGGCTTGCACTGCAAAGCGACCTGCTCGGCGCTGCAGCCCTGGGTGTCAGGAATATCCTCGCCCTTTCCGGTGACCATATCTCTTTTGGCGACCATAATGCCGGCAAACCGGTCTTTGACCTCGATTCGGTACAGCTGCTGCAGACCATGGCCACGCTTAAAAGCGGCACCGACCTGGCCGGCAACAAGCTGCACGGAGTCCCCAGTTTTTTCTCCGGCGCCGCTGCGGCGCCGGAAGCTGAGCCTTTCGAGCTGACCATCTTCAAACTGCAGAAGAAGGCTGCTGCCGGCGCTGCCTTCTTCCAGACCCAGGCGGTCTTCGATCCTGAACGACTGGCGCGCTTCTCTGCTGCAGTGAGACCTCTCCATGTCAAGGTCATCGCCGGCATAATCCTGCTTAAATCGGCAGGGATGGCCCGTTACATCACCAGGCATATTCCTGGTCTGAAGGTCCCGGAACAGGTTGTTGCAGAGCTTGCCGATGCTGCTGATCCGGTCGCCGCCGGCGTAAGAATTGCCGGACGTATGGCTGCCGCGGCACGGCACCACTGTGATGGCATCCATATCATGGCCATGGGACGGGAAGAGCTGATCCCGGAGATCCTGAAAGCTTCAGAGTGAACCAAGCATAGGGATTCCCTGCTGAAACTCTGAATTGTACAAGGAGTTTAATATGCAGATAAAAAAAGCGGTCTTTCCGGTGGCAGGTCTTGGCACCCGTTTCCTGCCAGCCACCAAGTCATCTCCGAAAGAGATGCTCCCCCTGATCGACAAACCGCTCGTCCAGTATGTGGTTGAAGAGGCGGTTGCCGCCGGCATAGAGCAGATACTCTTTGTTACCGGGCGGAACAAACGGGCCATCGAAGACCATTTCGACATCGCTTTTGAACTGGAGGCGCTGCTCCAGGAGAAGGGGAAAGAAAAAGACCTCCGGGAGATGAGAGAGATTGCCGATCTGGTGAAGATCTTCTACGTCCGCCAGAAACAGGCGCTCGGTCTCGGCCATGCTATCCTCTGCGCCCGTGAGTTTATCGGCAACGAGCCATTCGCCGTCCTCCTTGGCGACGATATCATCGACGCGGAAAAACCATGTCTGGGTCAACTGCTTGAGGTTTACCGCAAATACCGTGGTCCGGTACTCGCCCTGGAGCAGGTGCCACGGGAGAATATCTCCTCCTACGGCTGTGTCAAGGCCAACGAGATATCGCCCAAGGTCTATGAAGTAGTCGATCTGGTGGAGAAGCCCAAACCTGCCGAAGCCCCCTCTGATCTGGCTATTATCGGCCGCTACATCCTGACTCCGGAGATATTCCCGATCCTGGCCAAACAGAAACCTGGCAAGGGGGGGGAGATCCAGCTCACCGACGCCATCCGCAAGCTGGCCAGGGATGAAGCTATCTACGGCTGTCTCTTTACCGGGGTGAGGCACGATTGTGGTGACAAGCTAGGCTTTCTCAAGGCGACTGTAGATATGGCGCTGAAGCGGGAAGAGTTCAATGGTGAATTCGAGGCTTTTCTGCGCACCCGGCTCGGTTGCGAAAAATAGCGGCCAGCTTGAGTGAAGTGACATGTCAGTGCAGTGACCTGCTCACCCCTCTGGTAATTCCATACTGGAAAAAAGCGATCAGGTTGAACTTATCCTTCTCATAACCCTTCGGGAACCCACCCACCGGCCCTATCAGCCTTAGGGTGCGTAACACCTCTTCATCGAGGATCCTGCTGCCGGAGCTCTCCAGCAGTTCCACCCGCTCGATCTCCCCCTTACGATTGAAGGTGATCCGTGCCGGCGTAACCCCTTCCAGCCCGAGTTGAGCCGCTTCCGAGGGATAGCGCCAGACCCCGTAAACAGCCATCTCGAAACGACGCAGGAAGGAGCCGAAGAGGATATCATCGGTATTGAGAAACTTGGTCTCCCCCTCTTCCACTTCTGCGCCATATCTCTTCCGGTAGCTCTCTTCCAGCCGGGCCATCCTGCCCGGGCTGGGGTAAAGCTTGGCCAGTTCAGGGAGTTTCTGCTCTTTCGGCCGGTGGAGATTCTCCCCTCCCGGCACCGGTCGCACCGGGACCGCCCCTGTCTCGCCAGGTCTCTGCAGCTGCGGCTGCTCTGCCTGATATGGGCGGACAGGCGCTGGTATCCTCCTGCCTGAATCCCGTTCCATCTCCCCTCTGGGCGCCCTTTCCCGTTCTACCCGGCGCCTCTCTTCTGCCAGCCGGCGAGTCTTCTCTTCCTGGCCTTGCTGCTCTACAGTCGGGGCAGGGATATCCTGCAGTTCCACCATATATGGCTCGTCACGGAACTTGCTCCGCTCCTGCGGAGTGACCAGGATGATGGCAAAGACCGCAGCATGGAGCAGCAGGGAGAATCCGAGCAGATAGAGAAACAGCTTTTCTATGTAGCGGTCGTCAACCATCGGCATCCTGGAGAGTTTTGTTATAGAGGTATTGTAGGCGCTAGACAGCGAAAATGCAACTGCAGGAGAATCGTATTGACAAAATTGATGGAATCGGGATCAGCCGGTGCGGTAACGCCACGGTAAGGGATTTACTCCTCTATCCGTGACGTTACCGCGTCCTGGCATGAGAGAGGGCGACCTCTATATCGCATCGAGAGGCAGGTCGAGCCGGACTGCTGCTCAGTAAGTCATGCTGGCGGCGCTCAAAATGCCGGCAGCTATGGAGAGGGCCGCCAACAGTGTAGCAGCACCGGTATGGTTGTCGACTATCTCCTTGATAAGGTTTTTCATCACCAGGCGGAGCACTACAAAGACGGCGATCTGCACCAGCAGTGCCACCCCTGCCCAGATGACCATATCAACAAACGAAACGCTGTTGGAGATGGCGCTTGCCAGCGGGATGACAAAGCCTAAGATGGCACCGCCAAAACTGATGGCTGCTGCCACCTTCCCCTCGCGGATGAGTTGCATCTCCGAAAAAGGGGTGAACCAACCATAGATGAGGCAGAATAACACCAGCAATACCACTGCTGACAGGAAATATAGCCCGAAGTTACACAAGCCTGCCAGGGAACCCGCCGTTATCATGGACATCACAGCCTCCTCAACTGAAATAATGTGGAATAAATCTGCTCCGGTCGGTGGTTATCTCGGACCGGTCTTCTCGAATGCCTATTCCGGCCGGGTCGCCGGCGATGACCCAGGAACCGATCACCGGATAGTTGCCGTCGAATTGAGGGAGCGGTGCATAGCGCTGGAAAATGTACCCCTCCTCACCATAAACACCGTCCGATTCGGTGATCCGGCCGTCACGGCAGAGCTTGATGTTGGCCCCCTCGCGAGAGAAAAACGGTTTGCGCACGTAGTTGTTGCGCAGCACCCCTTCGGCAAAGGTCGCCTCCAGCAGGTTCGGATGCCCCTGATTAAGCTGCCAGAGGATCGGCAATATCCCCTTGTTACTCAGGAGCATCTTCCAGGCCGGCTCCAGCAGCCTGATCCGCGCCTCCCGGAGATAAGGGCCGAACTCCTCGCGGATCAGCCACTCCCATGGGTAGAGCTTGAACAGGGTGCTGATCAGCTCATTGTAGTTGTCGACAAAACAGCGACTGTCACTGGCCCAGCCGATCTCGTCGATATATATGGGGCGCGTTGCCACCATACCCTGGATAGCCGTATCGCGAAGATATTCCGTATTGCCTAAATCCTCGGGATGATCCCGCACGCAGGAGAAATGCACCAGCTGGTCTGTGCCGATGGCACCGCTTTGCCAGAAGGCTATCAACTTCTCGTGGATGGAATTGAACTGGTCCGCCTCGGGATGAATGTCCTTGAGCCAGAACCACTGCACCACGCTCGCCTCCAGCAGCGCGGTCGGGGTATCGGCATTGTACTCCAGCAGTTTCGGCGGATTCACCCCATCATAGCAGAGATCGAAACGGCCATAGACCGAAGGCTCATCATCCTCCCAAGATCTGACGATAATCGGCACCCACTCCGGCGGGATACGAAGCTCGGCAAAGCGGTTGTTGCGGATGACATGGTCGGCGGCGGCGATGCAGATCTCCTGCAATTCCGCAGTGGTGTCGTCGAGCATATCTATCTCGGCAGTAGTGAAGCGATAGCATGCCGATTCATCCCAGTAGACCTCACCATTGATGGTATGGTACTGCATGCCCGCCTCTTCAACCCTTTCCTGCCAGTTGCTGCGCGGATTCTGTGGCAGCCGCTCCATGACTTAACCCCCCGAGGAACTGTGCGAACTGCCGAAGCCGCTCCTGGAGACCTTGGTGGTGCTCACAGAGATAGAGCGCCGGCCGCGCGAATCGTACGTGGAGTCGTAGTAGGAGGGGCCGTAGAAGTAGCCGGTGTTGTAATGGGATGAGCCATAGGGTGGTGACTCACAATTCTTGGCACTGCCACCCCAATCATCCAGACAGTCCTGTCGATTCTTGTAGACATGACGACGTTGGGTATCGGTGTCGCTACAGCCGGATAATACCACCACTCCGACCAGTACCAGGGTAATCTGGAGCGTGCAGCGTTTTCTCATGACATCCGCCCCCTGCTGAGGTTAGTTTCTCAGCATTTTTACCATATTTTTTCATATTTTCCAGAAATATTCTCCAGAGATGCAAAATAATTGACCACTGCAACAGCGGTTTTTTTATTGACCAGTCCCACTGCATGCGCTATAAAATATAATCTCGTTTTAATATATGCAAAGGAGGGACTTACATGCATCTTGTTGAGCAGATCAAGGCCAAGGCAAAAAAGAGCCTGCAGACAGTAGTACTCCCGGAGAGCTATGACGAGCGGATGCTCTATGCAGCCCAGCAGGTCGTGGAACAAGGTTTGGCGAAAATCGTGATACTTGGCAACCCCGAAGTTATCAAAGCGGCAGCCTCTGCCAATGGGATCAATCTGGACGGCGTCGAACTGCTGGAGCCGGCCAGGTCGCCGAAACTGAAGAGCTATATCGATGCCCTGGTAGAATTGCGCAAAAGCAAGGGGCTCACTCCGGAAGAGGCGGAGAAACTCCTTACTGCAGAAGACAATCTTTACTATGCCGGCATGATGGTCCGCCAGGGTGATGCCGGCGGCCAGGTGGCCGGTGCCACCAGCACCACCGGCAATGTCCTGAAAGCCGCCTTTCAGACAGTCGGCACCGCACCGGGGATCAAGACCGTCTCCTCCTTCTTCCTGATGGTGACCAAGACCCCGAGCTTTGGCGAGAACGGCGTCATCCTCTTTGCCGATTGTGCCGTCAATCCGAACCCCGATGCCCAGGCATTGGCAGAGATCGCCGTGGCCACGGCGCGCAACTGTAAATCTTTCCTCGACGTGCCGGCCCGGGTCGCCATGCTCTCCTTCTCCACCAAAGGGAGCGCCAGCCATGCGGACATCGACAAGGTACTGTCGGCCATCGAACTGGCCAAGAAGATCGACCCGGACATGCAGATCGATGGTGAACTGCAGGCCGATGCCGCACTCCTCCCCAAGGTAGGGGAGAAGAAGGCCCCCGGCAGCCCGGTGGCAGGGAAGGCGAATGTCCTGATCTTCCCCGACCTGGACGCCGGCAATATAGCTTACAAGCTTGTGGAGAGGGTCGCCGGAGCAGAGGCGATCGGCCCGGTCATCCAGGGGCTGGACAAGCCGGTCAACGATCTGTCGCGCGGCTGCTCGGTGGAGGACATCGTCAATGTCACCGCCATCACTGCAGTGCAGGCGCAGGGTTAGCTGATACAGCAAAAGCTGCAGACAAAAAAAGGCCGGCTGGGTTACCAGCCGGCCTTTTTTCATGCAGTTGCCACGCTTGAGTTACTTCCTGACAAAATCAGCCCGGGCAAAAGAGTATTCGAATTTCATATGGTCGGTGTAGGTCCCATCCAGGATAGCTGCCACATCCTCGGTAAAGACCAGTTCCTCGTCGGTAGGGATGACATATACCTTGACCGGAGAAGCATCTGTGGTTATCAGGGTCTCCCGCTTGCGGGTCATGGCAGACTTGTTCCGCTCCTTATCCAGGTAAATGCCGAGACTCTCGAGCCCCTCAATGGTCTTCTCCCGGATCGGCCAACCCATCTCACCGACGCCGGCAGTGAACACCACCGCATCGAGACGGCCGATGGCCGCCATGTAGGAACCGATATACTTGCGCAACCGGTAGGCCTCGATATCGAGAGCTATCTGGCAGAGCCGGTCGCCGTTATTGGCATTCTCGATCACATCGCGCCGGTCGGTAAAGCGCCCGGTAATACCGAGTACGCCACTCTTTTTGTTCAGGATGCTGTCTATCTCTTTGGCCGAGAGGTTCTCCTTCTGCATCATGAACGCCGGGATGGCCGGATCGATATCGCCGCAGCGGGTCCCCATGACCGCACCTTCAAGCGGGGTCAGCCCCATGCTGGTATCGACCGAAATACCATTCTTTATGGCAGTGTGGGAGACTCCGTTGCCGATATGCATGGTGATGATATTACAGTCCTTTGCCGGCTTACCAAGCAACACAGCGGCCCGCTTGGAGACATAGAGATGGGATGTGCCATGGAAGCCGTAACGGCGGACACCATGATTTTCGTACCACTCATATGGGACCGGATAGAGATAGGCGTGCTCCGGCATGGTCTGATGGAATGCCGTGTCGAAAATTGCCACGTGCGGTACATTCGGCAGAATCGCCTGGGCCGCCTCGATACCGGCTATATTGGGGGGATTGTGCAGCGGTGCCAGATGCTGTACCTCTTTGACTGCATCGAGCACCTTTTCATCGATCATTACCGAACAGGTGAACTTCTCCCCACCATGGACTACCCGATGACCGACCGCGGAGATCTGGTTGATATCCTTCAGCACTCCATGCTGGGGATTGGTGAGGGTCTTGATGATCAGGTCGATTGCGACCTGATGGTCGGGGCATTCCGACTCTTCTCGGTAGGTCTCGCGACCCGGCACTTCATGCAATATGAACGAATCCCCGATAATGACCCGTTCGACCATCCCCTTGGCGATAACCTCTTTTTTCTTCCAGTCGAATAATTGATATTTTACCGAAGAACTGCCGCAGTTAAGGGCTAGAATATCCATTGAGTCTCCTCCCAGTCAATTACAGTAATTTATTGAAACGCTGCAACCCTGTATTGTTCCGTTTTGATAAAAAAACTTCAGTCATGTTTTAGCAATAATAAAACTGTTTTTTATAATACCGTAGAGTAATGGTCAATTCAAGTTTTTTATAACTAAAAAATTTACTACTGCTATGGCGCATTGCCATAGCAGCTTCGGGGACTTCTCAAAACCTGAGTATTACCCCTTGCACTGATTACTCACCGGAAACGAAAAATGCCAGCAAGGATAATTACGCAAACAGGCAAGCTGTTGGTATCAGCAATAAATTTCTGTTTCACCAGATCGAATGCAGCGTTTATTCCATGCGACCAGAGAGCGCAATTTTCATAAACCTTTCTGCTGGACATTTTAAAATGCTTATGCTAGTTAAAGATATAAATCGTATACAAAAAAATTTTCAATAAAGGAGGTGACAAAATTGACTCATTTGATTAACGCGGAAGATTGCACCAACTGCGGCGCCTGTGACGAATCTTGCCCAGTACAATCCATCAGTGAAGTAGGTGACAAGCGGATTATCGATCCGGAGACCTGCATCGACTGTGGTGCCTGTGTAGATACTTGCCCGGTGAGTGCTATTGCAGCAGCTTAAGTTTTTTGCAGCATCATATTGAATACAGGCGACGGTTATCCGTCGCCTGTTCTTTTTCTGGCACAATAAAAAAAGACCGGCCTCACCGCACCGGTCTTCTCTTCTTTTGTATATATCGACTGACGCTACTGGCTGGCCACTGTCGAACCTGACACCTCGATGCCAAACTCAGCCGCATCTTTTGGCGGAGCGTTGAAAACCACCACGAAAGGTATCCCCTTCCCGGGCTGAACACTCATATTGGCAAGCGAATCGCCAAACTGGTTGTTCATGACTGCATCGATCTTTGCCAGCGGCAAGGTCTGCAGCTGTTCTTTGGTCAATGAATTACCACAGTACGCTATTTTCTGCTGCACCACTTCACCCTTGGCACCGAACAGAACCACTTTGACCTGTATCGAGGCACGTGCCTTCTTGAAGCCGTTAACCGCTTCACCCGTCACCACAAAAAGCTCCCCGGCCTCCTTGTTATTGTGGAACTCGCCAACCGGATTGCGGATGGTTATCTTTTCGATCTCCTTCTGTTCCTTACCGAGCCATTTACTGACAAATCCTAAACTAGCCGGAAGCTGCTCCCCTTTAAAGAGAAAGAACCCGACCCCGGCCAGAGCCAGAATAATTACCGCAACTATTGCCGTCAGAGCTATTGGCAGGGCAGATGCGCCCTTGCGTCGGGAAGTGATAGAGAGAGGTGGCATCTCATCTTCAGGTGCAGGGATAGGTGTCGATCCTGCTGCTGCAGCCCCCCCCTTGGCTCCTGCTGCAGCTGCAACAGCTGCAGCGGTGGCAACTGCCGCAGCACCAGCCACGACAGCTCCGGTTGCTGCATTGTCAGCCTTTTCCGCATCGTCTCCCCAGACGACTGCCGGCGGTGATGGCTTAGCCGGCGCCGTTTCGCCGAAATCTAGTGCGCCAAAATCGAGCGGTTCCATCTCCTGACCACCCTTATCAGTTGCAATAGACTCTGCTGAAGCTGGATCGGATGCTGTGGCTGAACTGGAGAAATCGACCGTATCGTTACCAAATGATGGCTCTGCTGCAATATCCGCAAAGAGCTCTTCATGATTGTCATTGGCCGTCATTTCAGTATCGAAAAGTGGTGGCGGCTGGTCTGCAGGGGCGGGATTAAAATCGTCCATGACAAAAGAGCTGGAAAGATCTGCTGCCGTAATTGAACCCTGCTCGCCTGCTGAAATATCAGCGGTTGCCAGAGTGCCGAAATCGAGCGGCTCATTACCGCCGCCGGTTGGAGCGGCAGCAACATCGGTCTCAAAAGAGAAGAGATCTTCACCGCCATCCTGAAGAGGCGGCTCTGTTTTCGCTGTAGCATCAGGTGCAAGCTCGCCAAAATCAAGGGGCATTGCCTCCTGCTCATTTACAGCCGCTGCTGCCGCCGGCTGGTCTATAACTGCCAGCGGCTCATCTTCGAAACTGAATTCATTGTTGCCAAAGCCGTCTGCTTCCGACTGAACAGCGTCTGCCGGCTTTGCTTCTGCCACCGCCATCTCTGGCTCTGCCCCAAGCGGCACTTCGCCAAAGGAGAAGGATTCGGCATCGAAATCAGCTGTTGCTGCAGATGCCGGCGGAAGCTCAGCAGAAGCTGCCGCTGCCGGAGCTTCAGCAAAAGTGAAGTCGCCGGCATCGAACTCATCTGTCGCAGCTGGTACAGCAGCACGCCCGGTTTCTGTTGCTGGCTCTTCACCAAAACTGAACTCGCTGGAGTCGAATTCGGCCGGTTGTTGCTGGCTTGCCGGAGCTGCTGCAGGGGGCTCTGCTGCAACCGTCTCTTCTCCGAAAGAGAAGGCGCTGAGATCGAACTCATCCGTAGCTGGCGGAGCCTCGGCAACTGGCGATGATACTTTAGGCGGTACTGTTTCTGCTGCCTGAGCCGGCTCAGGGTCAGCAAAATTGAAATCGAATTCATCTGCCGCAGCCGGAGGAGTTGCAGCAGCAACAACCGGGAGGTCCTCAGCAGGAGCCATCGGCGGCGGCGCTACAGCAGCAGCCACCTCTTCCACAGGCTTCGCTGCGCCCCCTTCTGCTGCAGGGGCAACCTGCGTACCAAGCCCGCTCAGGATGGAGTCGAAGTCGGCTTCCTCCTGCGGAGCCTCTTTCTTCACCACAAAGACCTGCTTGCACTTTGAACAGCGGACTTTGGTACCGCTCTCCTTGATCTTGGCATCGTCAAGTTTGAACCTGGTGCTGCACTGATCGCATTGGACTATCATCAAGCCCTCCCCAGGGGAATTAATATCAAATCTATTCTATTTCATAGACTGCCGGCAGTTCCCGGTAACGACCGTCAACATCGAGGCCAAAACCGACCATGAATCCAGCTTTGCTGCTGATCCCAACATAATCGACAGGGACTGTCACCTGCCGCCGCGCCGGTTTGTCAAGCAGGGTGCAGACCTTCAGAGAAGAAGGTTTCTCTGCCTGCAAAAGCGCAAGCAGGTAAGACAGGGTCAAACCGGTATCGATGATATCCTCCAGCACCAGCAGATGACGTCCCGTTACCGGTAACTCCAGCTCTTTAGTCAGCCGGACGTTGCCGGTCGTCTGCTGCCCGTTATAGCTCGTGAGTTTGACGAAATCGATTGTCAGCGGCATACGGAGCTGACGCACCAGATCGGCGGCAAAGATAAACGCCCCGTTGAGGACGACGACCAGGTGCAGCTCTTTGCCCGCATAATCCCTGTTCAGTTCATCTGCCAGTCGCTGGATCGTTGCGGCTATTTCATCCTCTTGGTAAAGAAGGCGCCGGCACATTTGCATTTCACAGCCATAAAACCGCTTCAGTGTTGGAATTTATCAATGTTTCTATATCAGAAAGGGTCCAGTCTGTCAATTCTTTCTAGCCTCGCCAGTTACTGTATGCTATATAAATGATAACCATAAGCAAAAATTTCATCAGGAGCAGGCCATGCCTATCAAGCTACCATTATCAGCCGCACTCTTTATCTGCCTCAGCCTGACCCTTTCGCAGGTTGCCGCTGCCGCACCACGGATCATTGTCGAACAGCCTGTATTCGACTTCGGTACTGTTCGCCAGGGGCGTAAGGTCGACCATAATTTCGTGGTCCGCAACAGGGGGGATGCCCCGCTGGTTATCGAAAAGACCAGGTCCTCCTGCGGCTGTACCGTTGCCAATGTAACGGCTCGTTCCATCCCTCCAGGGAGCAGCGGTGAGATCAAGATCACCTTCGACTCAGCCAACTTCGCCGGTAAGATCGAAAAGACTATCGCCCTCGACGTCAATGACCCGCAGACCCCTACCACCACCCTGGTAATCAGAGGTGTAATTACCGAAGAGCTGGTGATATCTCCACGGCAGCTCAATCTCGGCACCCTTAAAGGTGGGACCAGCAGGGATGCAACCATCAGCATCGAGAACCGTGGCGACCGGCCGGTGCGGCTGACCGGTTTTACCTCCTCGGCAGCATCACTGGTGGTAAAGGGGAAGCCAGCGCAATTGCAGCCGGGGCAGTCTGCCAGCATCACCGTCACAGCGGCACCCCGCAGCGAAGACCGCTACCTGAACGGCAACATAATCGTCGCTACCGACAATCAGGCCAGACCCAACATCATCATCCCTGTATTCGGCTCGGTAGCCCGCTAGAAAGAGCCGGCTAGTTCTTCTTCAGCTCCTGATAGGCCCGCTCCAGATTGATCTCAAAAAAGGTACGGTAGCCGGGCAATCGTTCGTGCTGGGGGAGCGAAAACCCTTTCTTTGTCTGCGCCAGGCTCTCACCCTTTTCCAGATGTCTCAGCACTTCTGTGAGAAAATCACGGAGAAAATCGCGAAACTTTAGCACCCCTCTGGTATCGGTGACCTTACCTACCCCAGGGACCACTGTCCGGGCTCCGATTGCCGCAAGAAGGTCAAGATTGACCACCCAGGCGCGCATCTGGCCATCGCCCATAAAACCGGCACTGTCGTTGAAAACCAGATCTGAAGCAAACAATATCCCTGCCTCGGGGAGCAGGAGAATCAGGTCCCCTTCGCTGTGACCGGCACCGGTATTGCTAAGGACAATGGTGGTGTCACCACGGACCAGCGTCAGCCCCTTGTCAAAAAAGGTTGCCGAGTTCCGCTTCTCCCGGTATTCGCTCTTCAGTGCCTGCCATGCCTGCCAGGATGTCACCAGTTCGATATTTTTCGGCAGGTCGAGGTCGAGCGAATTATAGCCTCGGTGATGGTGCGTCAGGATCACGTAGCGGATCGGGAGGGGGGTGATCTTGGCAATTTCAGCCTGCAACTCCTTCATCCCCTCGGCAGTGAAATGTGCCCCGGCAAGTATCACCTGATAATCGGTCAGGATTATCAGCGCATTGCTGGCTGCCTTGCTCCCTGGCAATGCAACCGCAGCATAGGTGTAGCCGGACAGCTTCTGGATGTCGTAATTGGCAGTCGGGACAGCCTGGATCGGCACGTACAGGGAAGAAGCCAGTATCAGTGTGGCGACAATGAATTTCATCGAGCGACTCCAGATTTTTTTCTCATATTAGCAAAACCGGCCGGCAAGTAACAGTTTTTTGCCGCCAGTGAGCATCTGCCAGGGCTCTGCGCATTAAGCTCTTGAGTTAAGCGGCAAAATGTAGTAGATAATAAGTTCTGCGGGCGGTTAGCTCAGATGGATAGAGTACAGGCCTCCGAAGCCTGGGGTCGTGGGTTCGAATCCCATGCCGCCCGCCAATAAACTGATTTCCTGTTAAGTTAGTTCAGCAAAATACTTTTGATAAACGAACAGGCCACCTCCATTGAGACGGCCTGTTCGTTTATCTCCCTTATCACCACCGCATCGACTGCTCAAGGGAGGGTAAAGTAGATTGTCGCCCCCTTGCCGACCTCCCCTTCGCCCCAGACCCTGCCGCCATGCATCTGGACAATCCTCTGTACCGTTGCCAGACCGATGCCGGTACCGTCGAACTCATTCCCATGCAGCCTTTGAAACGCGCCGAACAGTTTTTCCGCATACTTCATATCGAACCCCACGCCATTGTCACGGACATAGATCACCTCTTCGCCGGCGATCATGCACCGGGCAAATTCGATCATTGCAGGATCCCTGCCGGCTGTGAATTTCCAGGAATTGCTGAGCAGGTTCTGCACTATCATATAGGCGAGGGTGCGATCGGCAAAAACGGTGATGCCGTCGGCGATGGTAAATGTGGCGCGCCGCTCCGGCTCGGACTCCTGGAGCATTACAGCCACATGTCTGGCCATCTCGGCAAGATCGACATGCTGCCTCTTCAAGGCTGACCGGGAGATGCGTGACAGGTCGAGCAGATCGTCGATCAGCTTCCCCATATGATTGCTGGCAGCACTGATCCGGTCGAGATAATCCTGCCCCTGTGTATCGAGCAGAGCGACATACTCCTCCTTCAATATCCTGCTGAATCCGTTCAGGTGCCGAAGCGGTGCCCGCAGGTCATGGGAGATGGAGTAGCTGAAAGATTCCAGTTCGCGGTTCTTGTTACGCAGTTCGTTATTTGCCGCTTCGAGTTCCCTGGTCCGCTCGTCGATCCGCTGCTCAAGCTCCAGATTGAGCCGCAGCACCTCCTCTTCAGCCCTTTTCCGCGCAGTTATATCTTCAGCAGAGACAACCAGATTTTTAATCGATCTGCCGGAGAATATCGGCGCCGCACCACAGACAACGGTGAAACTGGAAGCATCCCGAGACCTGATCTCCGCTTCAAAGTAACTCATCGGCACAAGCCGCTCCCAGAGCATGCGCAACTGCTCCTCTATGAAGGGGACCTGCTGCTCGACAAAGAGTTCCGGCAGCTGCCGGCCAGAGAGCTCATCTGCTGCAATGCCGCAGAAGATACCTGCCTGCCGGTTGGCCATGACGATCGACTGCTCAGGATTTATGACAAATATCGCGTTGGTGCTGCTCGCCATGATCTTGGCAAGGAATTCATTCGACTCCCGGAGCGCGTTTTCAGCCTGCTCCACTGCGCTGAGCGGCAGTATGCGGAGAGTGATGAACAGAGTCGCCCCGAGGAATATGCCGAACATTGCCACCAGTACCGTTTTCAACATCAGGTCGTTGTAACTGGTGACAATCTCCATCCGGGCGACCGGCTCTCCTGCTGCAGATATAGTCTGAGCCCGTCTGACCAGCGGCTGCCGGAGTTCCTCCCTGCTGACGGCGATCTCTTCCCCCCTCATGTCAAGCAGTCGCCGGAGCTCCTTCCGTCCTGCCAGCGGACGACGCGCCAGCAGTTCATCGAGGCGGTATGTCTCATAACGCCACAACTCGGGGTTGGCGACAATCAGCCTGGCGACCATGGCGGCATTTATCTCTGCTTCTGCCTCCAGCTTGCCGGTGAGGTTCTGGTAGCTCAAGGCAAAATAGCCGACCGGCAGCAGCAGCGCCACCAAAATCGCCAAGGTGAGGGTGATCACCGTTGTGATCCGGATTATGCTGGTCGGTCCGTTAATCATTACCAGGCTGCCGGCTGTTTCTCATCAGGTATTATCCCTCCGCTGGCGAGGATCTTTTTAGCCCTGGCTGACTTGAGGAAATCGACGAACTGCCGCATGGCCGGAGTCGTTTTGCCCGGGATGACCACTATCAGCAACTGCTTGGCGAGCGGATAGCGGTTGCTGCGCAGATTCTCCAGGGTCGGTTTCACCCCGTTGAAGGAGAGCAGCTTCCCTGCCAGTCTGTCATACTGGTACTGGGCCAGGGTGGTGGCGCCAATAGCGCCGCTGGTCCTGACGACCAGTTCGTCCGACTCCTGGTCGGTCAGGGCATTCAACATGTCCGGCCGCTGCAACGCCATCTGCACCGCCCCGTTCAACTCCGGCGAAATCGCCTGGAGCAGCTTAGTATTGATGTCACCTGCCGGCCGCAGCACCAGACGTACCTGGCTGCCATTCGGCCACTTAAGCTGCGTGCCGTTATACAAAGCCACCAGCTCCTTGCCGGTGATGTTTGCCAGCGCTACATTTTTGTTGACCATAAAGACAAAGGGGGTCCGGGAGGAGAAGACCACTTTCGCCCCCTCTTTTTTCTCCTCCTCCTTGAGGGGGCGGGCGCTCAGGGCGATATCAAGGGCGCCGCTGTTCAGCGCCTTGAGCCCGCCGCTGCTGCCAAGACTGCTCATCACCTGCACCTTGATGTCAGGATGTTCCTTTTCGAACTGCGTTGCCAACACCCGTACCATCCCCGAACCAGTGCCGCTGCCACCGACCCTGACAATAGTTTCTGCCGCCAGAATCGCAGGACAGGACAGCCAACAACAGCTGTATACCAAGAGCATGCGAGCAATATTTGAGTACATTCCAGCTCTCCCGATTTCATGGCACCGCTCATCATGGTGCAAGTCTATATTTTATCATAACCTATCGGCAGTATCATGGTGAACCAAGAATAAATATTTCAGCTCTCCTCCAGAGCAGTTTCTCAACACCCCCTCCCTCTGCGAACATAACTGGCAACCCCGTCTGCTCACTCCTCCCTGCAAAATTCTGCCGCTACGCTCAGTCAAGAAGCTTGACAGAACTCTATTTATCGTTATCCTTCTGATAAAGAAAAATCATTTCCATTTAAGGAGCCAGCTGCATGATGACGCAGCAATACGACCAGACTCTGCGGAGCATCAAGCTGAAGGCGACCCCGAAGAGAGTTGCCATCCTGAAACTGCTTGCTGCCACACCTACCTACGCCAGCCCGGAAGATATCTGGCACCAGCTGCAGGGGGAGTTCAGCAGCATCGGCCTGCCGACGGTCTACCGCAATCTGGAGGAGCTGGCCGAAGGTGGATTAGTGAGCAAGGTGATCCATCCCAACCGGCAGCTCTACTACTATCTATGTACCAACCAGGAGCACCATCACCACTTCATCTGCCTCTCCTGCCGCCGCGTCGAAGACATGGCCGGCTGCTCCATGGCTGCCATCGAGCAGGATGTCCTGGCCCAGACCGGCGGGCAGGTCCTCTCCCATATCCTCCAGGTGAACGGACTCTGCCGTGATTGCGCCGATAGCAACTCCCGTCCCGGTGGAGCCCAGCTGCGGAGGGGGATATGAACCGTCTTGTCGCACTCGGTTGCCTCCTGCTGCTGCTCATTAGCAGCACATCGTGCCGGGAGAAAGATAAACCGCCGGCCGCAGAGCGTAAATTGCAGGTGATCTGCACCAACTTCCCGCTCTATGAATTCGCCCGCGCCATCGCCGGCGACAAGGGAGAGGTGAGCATCCTCCTCCCTCCAGGGATGGAAGTGCACAGCTTTGAACCGAAACCGGACGACCTGATCCGGATCAGCAAGGCCGGGCTCTTCATCTATACCAACAAGGCGATGGAACCATGGGCCGCCGATATCCTCAAGGGGTTCGACAAGAGCCGGCTGATAGTGCTCGATGCCAGTAGCGGTACCAGGCTCAGGCCGGCCGCCGATCATGACGAAGATGAAGCCGTCCAGGAGAAGAGCAGTCCGACCAGACCAGCTGCCAGACATGACCATAGCAGCGGCATCGACCCGCATATCTGGCTCGATTTCGACAATGCCAAACAGATGACTGCCAATATCCTGGCCGGGTTGCTCCGCCTCGATCCGGCCAATGAGGCCTACTACCGGAGGAATGCCGAGGATTACCAGCGCAGGCTCGACCGGCTCGACCAGGAATTCCGCCAAGGGCTGGCAACGTGCGACAGCAAAGTCCTGCTCCATGGCGGCCACTACACCTTCGGCTATCTGGCAGCCCGCTATGGGCTCACCTATATCGCTGCCACCGGTATCACTGCCGATGCGGAACCTACCCCGGCGCGCATGGCAGCACTGACAAAGAAGATCCGCCAGCATAAGATCAAGACGATCTATACCGAGGAGCTGGTCTCCCCCCGCATGGCAGAGACGCTGGCGGCAGAGACCGGCACCCGGGTCGCCCTGCTCCATGGCGCCCATAATGTCAGTAAGGCGGAACTGGCCCGCGGCACCACCTTCATCTCGATCATGGAAGATAACCTCCGCACGTTACGCTCGGGGCTGCCATGTCGCTAGCATCCATCAATGTCAACAATGTCAGCTGCAGCTACGGCTCGACCCTGGCCCTTGACGACGTCAGCTTCGCCATAACTGCCGGCGATTATGTCGGCATCATCGGTCCGAACGGTTCCGGGAAGAGCACCCTTATCCGCACCCTGCTCGGTCTTGCTCCTGTCGACAAAGGCTCGATCTCGCTCTTCGGCACCCCTGTCAACCATTTCACCGGCTGGGAAAAGATCGGGTACCTGCCGCAGCACCTGAACCTCTTCAATCCGAGTTTCCCAGCCACGGTACAGGAAGTGGTAAGGCTCGGGCTTCTGGCCGGCAAGCGCTTCCCCCGCACCATCGCCCGCAGCGACGCGACACTGGTGGACGAGATGCTCGAACAGATGGGGATCTCTGACCTGCGCAAGAAGCTGATAGGTGAACTCTCCGGCGGCCAGCAGCAGCGGGCGCTGCTGGCGCGCGCCCTGGTCAACAGGCCGGAACTGCTGATCCTTGACGAACCGACTACCGCCCTCGATCCGGAGACCAGGGAAAGGTTCTACGAACTGATGGCCACCGTCAACCGGGAGCGGCAGACCACCGTACTGCTGGTCACCCATGACGCCGGGACGATCGGCTATCACGCTACGAAACTGCTCTATCTGGACAAGCGGTTGCTCTTCTTTGGCAATTTCCGCCAATTCTGCGAGTCAGACGAAATGACTGCCCTGTTCGGCGAACGGACGCAACATATGATCTGCCATCTCCACTGAGGAAAGAAGAATATGGATTTTGCCGATATCCTCAGCTACGGTTTCATCCAGCGGGCACTGCTGGCCGGCACGCTGATTGCGCTGCTCAGTTCGGTGCTCGGTGTCTTCCTGCTGCTGCGCCGGCTGTCGCTGATCGGTGACGGGCTGGCCCATATCACCTTCGGCGGTGTGGCGCTGGGGCTCTTTTTCAAACTTTATGGCGTCTCCACCATGCTGGTAGCGCTGCCGGTGGTGATGCTCGCCTCCCTCGGCATCCTAAAGCTGACCGACAATTCCCGACTTAACGGCGATGCTGCCATAGGCATCGTCTCCTCCCTCGGCATCGCCGCAGGGATCATGCTGGCGAGCCTCGGTGGCGGCTTCAACGTCGATCTCTTCAGCTATCTCTTCGGCAACATCCTCTCCATCAGCAAGGGGGAGGTACTCATCGCCGTCATCCTCTTTACCCTGGTGATGCTCCTCTTGACCTTCTTCTACAACGACCTGCTGGCCATCACCTTCAATGAGGAGCTGGCACGGACCGCAGGGATCCGCACCGGCCTCATCAATGGCGTACTGGTCATCCTTACCGCCCTGACCGTGGTGCTGGCGATGAAACTGGTCGGTATCATGCTTATCTCGGCACTTCTCATCCTCCCTGCGGCAACCGCCCTGCAGGTGGCGCGCGGCTTCCGCACCGCGCTGCTGGTTGCGGCCGTCTTTGGCTCAGGTTCGGTGATAAGCGGCATCTTCCTCTCCTTTGCCCTCAATCTGCCGACCGGAGCGACTGTAGTCCTGCTCAGCTTCATCATTTTTGCTGCCGTGTTCGTCTGCCGAAAGGCGTTTTCCCGCGCCTAAAGCCAACAACCGGGGAGCCGGCCGCGCTATCCCCGCCAGGATCGGAACATGACCAAGTATCGCCAGATAATCATCATCACTTTTGTCCTCCTGCTGGCAGCTGCCGGCGGCTACTGGTTCCGCCTGGCCATCGCCCCCCCGCTGCCGGCCGGGAGTGCCGGGGAAGAGTTCTATACCTGCCCGATGCACCCCTTTGTCGCCAAGGATAAACCGGGCAGCTGCCCGGTCTGCGGCATGGAACTGGTGCGCAAAAGTGCCAGCCAGAAAGCTCCGCTGCGGGATCAGCAACGTTTGGCCGAACTGAGCCTCTCCCCTGCCCAGCAGATCATCGCCAATCTGGCCACTACCGCTGCCACGGTGATGCCCCTTGCGGTCGAGATAAACGCTGCCGGTACAGTTGCATTCAATCAGACCAGACAGAGCAAGATCGCCGCCTGGTCGCCGGGCCAGCTCGACCGGCTCCATGTCGCAGCAGTTGGGGGAGAAGTGCGTCAGGGGATGGTGGTGGCCGAACTCTTCTCGGCTGACCTGGCCTATGCCGAGGAGGAGTATCTGCTCGCCTACGAAGGGGTCCGCCAGTTCGCCAGCTCCCCCCCCACCACCTATGTGCAGAATGCCGAGGCGCTCCTCTTCGCTGCCCGGCAGCGGCTCCGGCTGCTCGGCTTCAAAGAGCCGCAGTTCCGCGAACTGGAAGTGAGCCGCCAGCCGAAGGTACGGGTCCCGATCGTGGCCGGCAGCTCCGGTCTGGTGATCGACAAGCTGGTCCAGCAGGGGCAATACGTAAATGTCGGCGAGACCCTCTTTACCCTGGCAGACCTTGCCCAGGTCTGGGTCGAGCTGGAGGTCTATGAGCACGAACTGCCGCTGCTCAAGACCGGACAGCAGGCTGCCGTACGGGTCGATGCCTATCCCGGCGAGATCTTTGCCGGCAGGATAAGTTATCTCTACCCCTTCCTCGACCCGAAGAGCAGGACTGCCAAGGTCAGGGTCGAGGTGCCGAACCGCGGCATGAAACTGAAGCCGGAGATGCTGGTGAGCGCAACAGTGCGGGTCGACCTCCCGCCATCCATCAGTGTGCCGGTAACCGCTCTGCTCGACACCGGCAAGCGCCAGCTGGTATGGGTAGAGAAGAGTGCCGGGGTCTTCATCCCCCGGGATGTCAAAGTCGGTGCCAGGGCCGGGGCAAACATGCAGATATTGTCCGGGCTGCAAAACGGAGAAAAAGTCGCTGTCAGCGGTGGCTATCTGCTCGACTCGGAGAGCCAGCTGCGCGGAATGCAGCATAATATGCCGGCAAAAGCCGCAACCCCGCTACCTGCCGATGAGCTTGACATGAAAGGGATGAAGATGCCGGCGCAGGGGGAGAAGCAGCGTCCGGCGCCAGCTCCGGCAAAAAAGGAGTCCCATCAGGGGATGCCGATGGGGGAGCAGAAACAGTGATTGACCTATGATCGAGAGCATCATCACCATAGCGGTCCGCCACCGACTCCTTACCGTCTGCCTCTTTGCGCTGCTGGCGGTCTGGGGGTCCTGGTCGGCCTTGCATACGCCGCTGGACGCCATTCCGGACCTGTCGGACAACCAGGTCATCGTCTTTACCGACTATCCGGGGCGGTCGCCACAGGTGGTGGAGGACCAGGTCACCTATCCGCTGGTGAGCAGCCTGCAGGGGCTCCCCCAGGTTAAGGCGGTAAGGGCATCTTCAGCTTTCGGCTTCTCCATGGTCTACGTCATCTTCGACGACCGGGCCGATATCTACTGGGCCCGCAGCCGGGTACTGGAGCGGCTCAACTCGGTCAGCGCCACCCTCCCCGCCGGCGTCGTCCCGGCACTGGGGCCGGACGGCACCGGCGTCGGCCATGTCTTCTGGTATACCATCGATGGCAAGGGGTATGACCTGGAGCAGCTCCGCTCCCTGCAGGACTGGTTCGTCCGCTATCAGCTCAGCACCGTAACAGGAGTAGCCGAAGTAGCCTCTATCGGCGGTTTTGTCCGGGAGTATCAGATCGACCTCGACCCGCGCAAGATGGCCAGCTACAACGTCAAGACCGACGCGGTGCTGGAGGCGGTAAGAGGTGCCAACAGCGATGTCGGCGGCCGGCTGCTGGAACAGACGGATGCCGAATATCTGATCCGCGGTATCGGCACTGCCCGCTCAGTGACCGATCTGGAAAATATCGTGGTCGCCGAGAACCGCCGCGGAGTCCCGGTCTATGTCCGGAATATCGGCCGGGTCCAGCTGGGGGGGGCGATCAGACGCGGCCTGCTGGAGTTGAACGGTAACGGCGAAGCAGTCGGCGGCATCGTCGTGATGCGCCACAATGAAAATGCCAATGATGTCATCCGCCGCGTCAAGGAGAAGATCGCCGCCATCCAGCCAGGACTGCCGCCAGGGGTGAAGATCGTCACCGCCTACGACCGCTCCGAGCTGATCGGCCGCGCCATCGATACCCTGCTGCGGACCCTCGGCGAGGAGTCGCTGGTGGTCTCGCTGATCGTCATCGCCTTCCTGCTCCACCTCCGGAGCGCCATAGCAGTGCTCCTCACCCTGCCGCTGGCGGTGCTGCTCGCCTTTATCCCGATGCAGCTGGCCGGGGTGACCTCCAACATCATGTCGCTGGGGGGGATCGCCATCGCCATCGGCGTCATCGTCGATGCCGGGGTCATCATGGTGGAGAACTGTTACCGCCACCTGGCCGCCCTGCCACCAGAGGAGCGGCAGGCGAAGCGGACCGCCACCATTCTGGCAGCCGCCCGCCAGGTAGGGAGGCCGATCTTCTTCTCCACAGCTATCATCTTCCTCTCCTTCATCCCGGTCTTTCTCCTGGAGGGGCAGGAGGGGAAGCTCTTCCGCCCCCTTGCCTTCACCAAGACCTTCTGTATGGTCAATGCCGCGATTATCGCCATCACCCTGGTGCCGGCCCTGATGCATCTGGCCATGCGCGGCAGGCTCCGGCCGCAGGGGGAGAACCCCTTTGCCGCCTGGTGTGAAAAACTGTACGGGCCGATCATCCACTGGGCACTCAAACGGCAGAAACTGGTCATCATGCTGAATATCGCCGCCCTGCTGCTGGCTCTGCCGCTCTACCTCTCCATGGGTAAAGAGTTCATGCCGGCCCTGGATGAAGGTTCGCTCCTCTACATGCCGGTCACCCTGCCGAACATCTCTATCAGCGAAGCGAAACGGCTTATCCAGTTGGAGGACGCCATTATAAAGGAGGTTCCGGAGGTACAGAGCGTGCTCGGCAAGGTCGGCCGCGCCGAGACCGCCACCGACCCGGCACCGGTCTCCATGTTCGAGAGCATCATCACCCTCAAGCCCCAGGGGGAATGGCGGCCAGGCCTGAGCAAAGCTGACCTGATCGCCGAACTGGATGAACGGCTGCAGCAGGTCGGGGTAAGAAACGGCTGGACACAGCCGATCATCAACCGGATCAACATGCTCTCCACCGGAGTACGTACCGATCTCGGTCTCAAGCTGCTCGGCAACGATCTGGCCACCCTGCAGGACCTGGCAGTGCAGGCCGAGGCGATCCTGCAACGGATACCCGGTGCAGTCGACGTAGTAGCGGAACGGAGCGTCGGCGGCAGTTATCTCGACCTGGAGATAGACCGGCTGGCAGCGGCCCGCTACGGGGTAAAGACCGGCACCATCCAGGAGGTGATCAGCACCGCTTTAGGTGGCGCCACCATAACCACCACCATCGAAGGGAGACAGCGTTTCCCGGTGCGGGTCCGCTACCTGCGGGAACTGCGCGACAATCTGCCGGCGCTGCAGCGCATCCTGGTGCCGGGTTCGGATGGCTCCCAGATACCGCTGGCGCTGGTGACAAAGCTGCGTATCTCCAGTGGTGCTCCGGAGATAGCCAGCGAGGGGGGGCTGCTCCGCACCCTGGTCTTCTTAAATGTCCGTGGCCGCGACTTGGGCAGCTTTGTCGACGAAGCTAAGGCGGCGCTGGCCAAGGAGCTGAAGTTCCCCCCCGGTAGCTATATGAGCTGGACCGGTCAGTGGGAAAACCAGCTGCGGGCGAAAAAGAGGTTGCTCTTCCTGGTGCCGCTCGGCATTCTGATCATTTTCGCCCTCCTCTATGTCACCTTCCGTTCCGCCCAGGAGGCTGCCATGGTCATGCTGTCGGTGCCGTTCGCCCTGGTGGGGGGGATATACCTGCTCTGGCTGCTCCATTATACCCTTTCGGTAGCAGTCTGGGTCGGTTTCATCGCCCTTTACGGGGTAGCGGTGCAGACCGGGGTGGTGATGGTGATCTACCTGCACGAGGCGCTCGACCGGCGGCTGGCCCAGGGAGAGGTGAACGATCAGGATATTCTCGACGCTACCTATGAAGGGGCGGTGCTGCGGCTGCGCCCCAAACTGATGACTGTCGGCACCACCCTGCTCGGCATGGTGCCGCTCATCTGGGCGACCGGCACCGGCGCCGATGTCATGAAACCTATCGCCGCCCCGATGATCGGTGGCATGGTAACCTCCACCATCCATGTCCTGATCATGACCCCGGTCATCTTCGTCCTGCTTAAACGGCGCGCCCTTCGGCAGGGGAAGCTGCGCCCTTCACTGATGACCGGACAATCCGGAATGAACCGAGAGGATTAGCATGCGCAATATCGTAACCACCTTTACACTCTTCTGGCTGCTCCTGTTACCGCCAGCCCAACTTTTTGCCGCTGACAATACCGCCATGCAGAAGCTGATGCAGCAGGCGAAGAAGATCCATGAGTCGAACGTCGATGGGGTCCGGGTGACTGTACTGCTGGTGAACCTCAAGGAGGCGATGCAGAGCAAAACCCTCTCCGGCAACACCAAAGAGACGCACCACCTGATGGTCTCTTTCCGCGACGCCGCCAGCAACAAGTCGCTCAACGAGGGGAGGATCAGGGTGAAGATCGTTGCCCCGGACAAGACCGAACAGACCAAGGAGCTGGTCGACATGTCCTGGCACTTTGGCGAAGATTTCAGTTTCACGCAAAAGGGTAAATACGGTATCATGTCCAAGTTCAAGCTGCGCGACAACAAGGTCCGCAGCCTCAGTTTCTGGTATGATGCCAGATAAACCGTGGAGAGTACCATGCAAAGGGTAGCGATAATCCTGCTGATGATTTTACTCCCTCTCCCCGGACCGCTCCGGGGGGCCGAAAGCGACGGTTTTCGCGGACTCGGTTGGGGCACCGAATTCTCTGCCATGTCCGGCATGGAGAGGATCCCCGACACCAGAGGCTCCACCAGGAGTGCCGAGAGCTACCGGAAAAAGGGGGACGACCTGAATGTAAGTGATGCGATGGTCGACAACATCGCCTACAACTTTATGAATGGCCGACTCTATTCCGTAGCCATCGACTTCCGCAACTACACCAACCTGGAGAAGCTGCAAAATTACTGCACCAGCCGCTTCGGCGCAAATCGGACCTTCATGGGTAAAGAGACCGAAGCCTATATTTCCTATGACTCCCCCGGCACCGGCGCCCTCCTCTACTACCAGTTCACCCGCCAGGGTGAGCAGCGCTACGATGTCCGTTACGGGCGGCTCTTTCTCTATTCCCGGGAGATGGACGCCAGGATGAACAAGAGCGCCCCGCAGCACCATTAAGTTATACGATCCACGCAAAAAAGGAGCTTTTCATGGGAGATCTGACCCGCTTCGGCATCTCTATCGATTCCAAGCTGCTGAAAAATTTCGACCGGCTCATCGATGACAAGGGGTATGTCAACCGCTCGGAAGCGATCCGCGACCTGATCCGGGGCGCCCTGGTGGAGCAGAAGTGGGAGGGGGGCGAAGAGGAGACGGTCGGCACCGTCACCCTGGTCTACAATCACCATGTCCATGACCTGGCCGACAAACTGACCGAGCAGCAGCACTCCCATCACCAGCAGATAATTGCCGCCCTCCATGTCCACCTCGATCCGCACAACTGCCTGGAGGTGCTGGTGGTGCGCGGCAAGGCGCGGGAGGTAAAGCAGATCGCCGATGAACTGATCGGGGTCAAGGGTGTCAAGCATGGCAAGCTGGTGATGACCACCACTGGCGAAGAGCTCCATTAAGGAGTTGTCGTCATCGACCTGGTCAGTTATCGCGCCTGCATCGGCAGAGATCTGCCGGGTCCGGGATTACCCTTGAGAATTTAGTTGACAATAATTACCAACTGCAATATATTACCAACATGTTAACCAATGCAAAATTCATCAAGCAGAAGCTGAGCCAACTCGATACCGCCTGCAGCGGCGAGGGGGTACCGGTCACCATCCAGCGGCGGACGATATTGACCCTGCTGGCAGGGCGCAAAGACCACCCGACTGCCGAGGATATCTATCTCCAGGCGACAGACAGACTCCCCGGCATCTCCAAAACCACGGTCTACCGGGTACTGGAGACTCTGGTGAGACTTGGCGTTGTAAGGAGGATCAGCAATGCCGAAGCAAAATCGCGCTTCGATGCGGATACGGCCCGCCACCATCATCTGCAGTGTCTGCACTGCGGTGCCGTGGCCGATATCCACGACCAGTCGCTCAATGCCATGCCGCTTCCGGCGGGAATCCCGGTCGGTTTCGTCATAACAGATTTTTCCGTCAGCTATTCCGGGCTCTGTCCTACCTGTCAAAGCAGTTCAGCAACAAATTAACCGAAGGAGATCTACATGAAACAGTGGCGTTGTATCATCTGCGATTATGTCCATGAGGGGGACGAAGCACCGGACTCCTGCCCGGTTTGCGGAGCTGACCGGGACAACTTCGAAGAGCTCCCCTGACCTGCTTATGGGGGGAGAAGAGCAGACCAATAACGACTATACCAGGAGGAGAAGATGGGCTTTGTGACTTTGGAGGAAGTGATCAATTTCGCTGTGCAGCGGGAGGAGACCGCCTATCAGCTGTACAAGAACGCCGCTGCCAAGACCACCAGCATTGCGGCGCGGAAGATGTTCGAGGAGATGGCGGCCGAGGAGGCTGGCCATAAAGAGGTATTCAGCCGGATCGACCTGGCCAGGGCAGAGCAGTTCAAGGCAAGCAGGGCGCCGGACATGGGGCTCAGCCAGTATCTGGTCGATATGCCGCTCCGGCCGGAGATGACCTACCAGGAGATCCTCATCTTTGCCATGAAGACCGAGGAGAGCGCCTATCAGCTCTACAAGGGGGCTGCCGAGATGACCGACGACCCGCAGCTGAAAAAGACCCTGCAGGTCTTTGCCGACGTCGAACTGGGGCACAAGAAGCGGATCGAAGCGATCTACGAAGAGCGGGTGCTGACGGAAAACTAGCTCAGGGGAAGAGCGGCAAAGGGGTGGTGAGCCGCCAGCCACCACCCTTGTTGTCCCCTACATAACGCCACTTCTGCAGATCTTCCACGGTCCGCACCGTTGCCGAAGGCAAGCGGAAATATTCGATGCTGACCCGCACATCCGCCTCCCCCTTCTTCTCATTGCAATCGACACTGACGATCCGGTAATCGACGATATTCACCTCTTTGGCGGCCACTATCCGTTTGCTGTAGAGCTCTCTGGCCTCTGTGTCGACATAGGTCAGCACGGCCCGCTCCATCTCCTGCCAGCGCACCATCCGCTGATAGTCCCTGGTCGCATCATCCAGTTTTTCCGCAGAGCCGAAGATGGTCTGGCAACCAGCCAGCACAATGACCAGCAGACAGAGGCAAATACTCTTCATGGTGATTCCTTTCTCACTCTTTAATGCTTCTCACCAGCTCAGCAGCCAGTTCATACCTGCCAAAGGGGGGGATGATATAAAAGCCGCCGACCCGCTGCCGGGCGGTTGCGATAAACTCCCTGGCGATAGCCAGCCCCTCGGCAGTACCACTCTCCTTCTCCTTGCCGCGCATCCTGGCACGGATCTCAGCAGGGATGACGATACCGGGCACCTCGTTATGCAGATATTCGCAGTTCCGTTCACTCACCAGCGGCATGATGCCGATCAGCAGAGGGACCGGGAGATGGGCGGTCAACTGCAGCATCTCATCAAGCCTGCCCAGATCGAAGAGCGGCTGGGTCTGGATAAAGTCTGCCCCATTGGCGATCTTCTTCTCCAGCCGACCTACCTGGACATCCATCTTCGGCGAATTCGGGTTGAAGGCGCAGCCGATGGTAAAGCCGGTGCTGCCGCCGATCGGATGGCCAAGGGCGTTGACCCCGCTGTTCAAGTCGGCCAGCAGCTTGATCAGGCCAAAGGAGTTGAGGTCGAACACCGATGATGCGCCTGCCTGGTCGCCGAGCCGGGCCGGGTCGCCGGTCACCGCCAGCACCGAGCGGATACCGAGCAGGCTCGCCCCCATCAGCTCCGACTGCAGTCCGAGCAGGTTCCGGTCGCGGCAGGTGATATGGACGATCGTCTCGATCCCGGCCTGCTGCTGGATTTTGCTCGCCAGGGCGATATTGCCGAGCCGCACCCGGGCAAGGGGGTTCTCCGCCAGGTTGATGGCATCGGCACCCGCCTCCCTGAGCAACCTGCTGCCTTCCAGCACCTTGGAGTAATCGAGCCCGCGGGGGGGATCAAGTTCAACGGTTATGATCGGCCGCTCCCCCCAGCCGGCAAGGAACCCGGAGCGGGGGAGGATTGCCGCGGCTGGCTCGGCTGGTGGCGTGGCAGCAGTGACAACAGTCCTGGCCGGGGCCCGCGACCCAGCCAGCCGCTGCGCCAATTGCTGGATATGTTCCGGCGTGGTACCGCAGCAGCCGCCGATCAGACTCGCCCCGGCCGCCACCATCTGCAGCGCCATGGCGGCAAAATAGTCGGGGGTGGTGCGATAGATGTAGCGGCCATCCAGATATTCCGGGAAACCGCTGTTGGCGAAGGCTGCCAGTGGCTGGACGATAGTTGCCGAGATGCGGCGCAGTGTCTGCAGTATTTCCAGCGGTCCGGCACCGCAGTTGGCACCCACCAGGTCGGCCCCTCCCCCTGCCAGTTCAGTGGCGATACGCTCTGCCGGCAGACCGCCGCCGGTCCTGCCACCCTCCAGAAAAGCCATGCTGGCCACCACCGGCAGACCGGTCGCCTTCGCCTCGGCAAGGGCAAGAAGAAGCTGCTGCAGATCGGTAAAGGTCTCCAGCATGAAGAGATCGACCCCCCCTTCGGCCAGGGCCGAGATCTGCTCGCGGAATATCCCGCTGATCTCGTCAGCGGTCAGCTCCCGCTCCTCACCCCTCCCCCTTACCAGCGGGCCGACCGAACCGGCGACAAAGATATCCTTGCCGAGCGCAGCCTGACGCGCCAGCCTGGCACCGACCAGGTTGATGTCGCGCACCTTCCGTTCCAGACCGATCGGCTGCAGCCGGGTCAGATTGGCGCCAAAGGTATTGGTCTCGATCACCTGGGCGCCGGCGGCCGCGTAATCGCCATGGAGCTCCAGCACCAGTTCGGGACGGACCAGGTTGAGGTGCTCGAAATTCGCCTCCAGCCCTACCCCGCGGCTGTAGAGCATGGTGCCGATGGCACCGTCCCCCACCAGCACACTGTCATGAACCCTGTCGAGAAAATTCACCGGACCACCCCTTCCGGTTTTGCTGGCTTTTTATTGGCAGTATGTAGTATAACCATGCGCGACATTTTATCATCCTTCAGCAGGAGCTTTCATGAAAACTTTAATCGACTGGCTGCTCGCCACCATCGGCGCCATGGGCTATCCCGGCATCTTTCTGCTCATGGCCATGGAGAGCTCGGTCATCCCGGTCCCTAGCGAACTGGTGATGCCGCCGGCCGGCTATCTGGCCCAGCAGGGGAAGATGAACATGCTGGTCGCCATCCTCTGCGGCACCTTCGGCAGTCTGCTCGGCGCCTATGCCAACTATTACGCCGCCCACTACCTCGGCCGGCCGCTGCTGCTCAAGTACGGCAAATATGTCTGGATCACCGAAGAGAAGTTCGCCAAGGTGGAGTCCTTCTTCCTCAAACATGGCGAGATATCGACCTTCATCGGCCGGCTGCTGCCGGTGATCCGCCACCTGATCTCCCTGCCGGCCGGGCTGGCCGGCATGAACCATGTCAAGTTCTCGCTCTATACCCTGCTCGGCGCCGGCATCTGGTGTACGGTGCTCGCCTGGATCGGCTATTTTATCGGCGAAAACCAGCAGCTCATTCTGCGCTATTCGCACCAGGCGGTGATCGGTGTGGTGATCTTCAGCGCCCTGCTGATCGTCTGGTACGTCAGGCGACATCGCCGCGCCAGCGCTTCCAGCGAGAACCGCTAACCCTCACTGGAAACTGCCAGCTTTCTGGCGATACGAGGTGAATCAGATCATGACTGCATCGCTGCTTGACCACCCGCTCATCACCGGGCGCTACTTCTTCCCCCGGCCGGACAGGTTCAGCGACCCTTTCTGGGTCGACTGCGGCGATGCCCGCCTCGCCTGCGCCTATTTCCGCACCGCTGCAGAAGCCCTGACAGTGGTACATTTCCATGGCAACGGCGAAGTGGTGGCCGACTACCTGGGCGATTTCGTCGACCGGGTCACCGAGACAGGCTGCAACCTGCTGCTGGCCGAATATCGCGGCTACGGCATGTCGACCGGCCGGCCGGAGCTGGGGAAGATGCTTGCCGATGTGGAACTGCTCGTCAAGGGAGCCGGCGTACCCGAGGATAAGCTGGTGCTGTTCGGCCGTTCGGTCGGCTCGCTCTTTGCGCTCCGCGCGGCCCGGCTCTTCCCCGGGGCAGCCGGGCTGATCATCGAAAGCGGCATCGCCGACCCGCTGGAGCGGCTGCTGTTGCGCGTCAGGCCAGCGGAACTGGGGGTGTCGGCAGAGGAGTTTGCCGCCGAGGTGAACCGGGAGATGAACCATGCCGAGATAATGGCCCGCTTCAAAGGGCCCTCGCTGATCATGCATACCCGAAACGACGGCCTGATCGATCTCTCCCATGGCGAGCGGCTCTATGACTGGGCCGGCGGCGCCAGGACGCTGCAGATATTCCCCCGCGGCGATCACAACAGCATCATCCAGGTCAATGCCCAGGAATATTTCGACCTGGTGGAGATGTTCCTCCACGAAGTGGTCCCCGGCCACCACACGCTGCCGCTCTGACTCCTTACCGGCAGCGCTACTGGGACTTCTTGTGGCAGTCGCTGCAGTTCTTCACCGGCCCCGCCTTGGATGCGATATGGCAATCGAAGCAGAGCTTGTGCGCCGCGGCCTTGTCCAGCTCCATCCGGCGTGGCGCCCCCCCCGGATGACAATCCTTGCAGGCGAACATCTTCTTGTGCACGGTATGGTCGAAGTTCACATCGCCGTTGTAGGCGCGCATCGTCAGCGCCTCAGCAGTCACTGCGACGCCGAGCAGCAGCGCCGCAATCGCGATCCTCTGCACTGTCACTAACCTCTTCCCCATCGTTTTCCCTCTCCCGGTCGTCATCCCTTGCTGATCCGCAGCACGATCTTGCCGAAGTGCTTGTCCTCTTCCATCATCCGGTGCGCCTCCACCACCTGGTCGAGGTCGAAGACCTTCTCGATGATCGGCACGATGGTCCGGTCGGCGAATTTGGGCAGCGCCCTACGGGTGAACTCGGCGACGATCTCCCCCTTCTCGCTCACCGGCCTGGAGCGGAGCACCGAACCGATGATGCTCTGCCGCTTCACCATCATCAGCGCCAGGTTCAACTCCGCCTTGATGCCGCTGGTGACACCGATTAGCACCAGCTTACCCTTGTACCCCAAAGAGTTCATGTTCGGCGCCAGGTACTTGGCCCCCACATGGTCGAGGATCAGATCGACCCCCTTCTTGTTGGTGAACTCCTTGACCAGCTCGCTGAAGTCTGGGTTGGCGCGGAAATCGTTCACCAGGTCGGCCCCCAGCCCCTTGACCCGGTCGATCTTCTCCGGTGCGGCAGTGACGATCAGTTTGGCCGCCGGAGTGAGCGCCTTGCAGAGCTGGATGCCGGCAGTGTTGACCCCGCCGCCGCCGCCATGGAGGATAGCGGTCTGGCCATCCTTGAACTCCCCCAGCATGAATATATTGAGGAAGGCGGTGATGTAAGATTCGCAGACACAGGCCGCCTCTTCGAAGCTCATCGACTCGGGGATGCGCATCAGATGACTGGCATAGGCGACCGCATATTCGGCATAGGCGCCGCCACCCACCAGCGAGATGACCCGCTCACCCTTCTGCCAGCCGGTCACACCGGGGCCAAGCTCTTCGATAACCCCGGCCACTTCCAGACCGAGGATCTCCGAATCGCCCGGCGGCGGCGGATATTTCCCCTCCCGCTGCACCAGGTCAGGACGGTTGACCGTAGTCGCCATAACCTTCACCAGCACCTGGTTCTCGGCCGGTTTCGGCCGCTCCACCTCGCCGACCTTCAGCACCTCGATTCCGCCAAAGCCATCCAACAGCACTGCTTTCATAGTCGATCCTCCTTATGTAAGTAAATAGCGCAACGTCGATAAAGGCCGTCCGCAACCGGGCGGAAACGCTCCTACTCTACCGGATTGTCGCGGGTCAGGCAAGGATTTTCAGAGGGAAGAATTAAGCGGCATCGATCTATCGACCATCTGTCGCCAGTTCAAGCTTGCAGCCGCTCTGCTTCATCAAGAGGTGCAGCTGAATGGGGTATTTAAACTGAGGCTCCTGCTTCACCCTTGACCACCTATAAACTTGGGTGATATACTTTCGACCACTATGGACAAGATCATTGAAGATAAATTGAATACGCTTGTCACTAAAATCATCCAGGCATTCCAGCCGGAGAAGATCATCCTTTTTGGCTCTTACGCATGGGGTGAACCTACAGACGACAGCGACGTTGATCTGTTTGTGGTGAAAGAGACCAATGAACTGAAAAGAGAGCGGCAGTTGAGATTGCGGCGGCTATTTCTGGATTTCGACATCGCCGCGGACGGGCTTATTTATACCCCTGGTGAAATTGAGCAGAGGCTGGCAAAGGGGGACTTTTTCATCAGGAATGTCCTCGATAAAGGTAAACTGCTTTATGAAGCATGATGAACTTTACCTGGAATGGTTCAGGAAAGCAGATGACGACGAGCTTTCCCTTACGGTGATTCTCAGAGAGGGGGGCGCCCCGAGTACCGCCTGCTTTCTTGCACAGCAGGTTGCGGAAAAATATCTCAAGTGATTTCTGGTTTCCAGAAGTAAGGAATTCCCAAAAGTCCACCAGTTGGAAAAGATACTGCTGCTCTGCAAGCAAGTACAGCCCGCATTCAGCGAGTTAAACGAAGAGGCTGTGCTTCTGAGCGAGTTCTATATCGAGAGCCGTTATCCCGGAGACTGGCCCGAATTCTCGTGGGATGACGCGAAAGAAGCGCACCAGGCTGCAACAAGAATCAAGGAATTTGTTCTGGACAAAATCGGGGAATAACCAGGTGAACGTAATGGATAAAAACATACTCAATGCCATCTCAGCTCTCAGGCAGAAATATGAACCAAAAGGATTCATTATCCTCGGTGTATTTGGTTCCGTTGCCCGTGGCGATGCGCGGGAGGACAGTGATATAGATATCCTCTACCGGTGTGAATCGGTTTCGTCTAAAGAATATTCCGGGCTCCGTTTTTTTGCCCTCTATGAGCTGGTAAAGAAAGATCTGGAAAATGTGCTTGGTCGCAAAGTCGATCTTGCCGACATAAACGGACTCAACGAGATCGGCAGGAAGTATATTTTGCCGGAGATCCAATATGTCCAATAGGGCAGACCGGGCACGACTGGAATACCTGCTTAAGCTGATCGCCGATCTGGACGTCATCGTTGACAGACATAGCGGAGTAGCTGGGGCAATTGCAGATGTTGAAGGTTTTCATGCCGTGATGATGTGCTGTCTCCAACTTGGCGAGACTTTGAACAAGCTAGAAAGCAGTATTCTTCGAGAACAGCTCCCGGTGTCGCTGGCCTATGCCATGAGAAACATCATTGCCCATGATTACCTTGGAATAAATCCTGATGTCATAGTCGCAACCGTTGAGAATGATATCCCGAAAATGCGCAGCCAGATCGAATCAATTCTGGGGGGAATGCCTGAACTCTGAGGATACATAGTTGTCAATGTTTAGCCGCGACACTGGTTGTGATTGCTCCGCCTCGCCGACCTTAAGCACCTCGATTCCGCCAAAGCCATCCAACAGCACTGCTTTCATAGTCGATCCTCCTTATGTAAGTAAATAGCGCAACGTCGATAAAGGCCGTCCGCAACCGGGCGGAAACGCTCCTACTCTACCGGATTGTCGCGGGTCAGGCAAGGATTTTCAGTTGCGCGGGAAGTTCCTGATATAACAGGATGGCTGCTGCTGAATCGATACGAGAAAAGTAGTTAATTTTAATCTTTCTCCGTGGTATAAATGCGCTGACAATGAAATCGGGCATGTCACAGTTAATTTTTTTACAATGCCAACTGGCTGGCACAGCGGGGAAAGCATATAGTTGTAGATGCAAAGGATAAGTGACAAATTTGCCAAAAGCATCTACTGGTATATGCATCACTCTAACTGCTCAATTAATAATTACTCTATGAAAAATATGAAGGAACCAGATGCAAGAAACTCAAGAGTACGATGAGTTAGAAGAAATTTTTGACGTGAGCCACCGAGTTCGCGACCTTTTAGAAGATTTTGAATTCGTTGGAAATTTATCGGAAGGTGCATTGATTCCAAGTCGTCCGTCGGATGGTTCTTTGAAAAACAATGTAAAAGTAGCATTAGCAGCTACTACACTTCGGGTCAAAAGCCTTGATTACGTCAAAAGAAGGTATTGCTGGGATCAGTACTCTGAAGTTATTGAAAACGATCGTACAAAGTATGTGAAAGCATATAAAACAGCCAAAACTCGCATGAACACAGTAGTTCATCGGCTAGTCACTGATGACAGAGAACTCCCAACCAACGGTGTTTTCGGAGCATCCCTTGTTTTGGAAAGATTGAAAGCAAGTTTTTTTTCAGCACACCTTTTGTTCGGGCTAGGAAATGAATATGAAGGCTACGCCGTGTCTAGGATTATTCTTGAACAAATAGCCTGGGCCTATTCGGCATTTACCATGACGGAAGTAAAAGATATTGAGAGAATCATCACAACAAAGAGCATTACAAAATTAAGAAAACTGATCCCAGAGGTAGGTCTACTTTACAATTTTCTTAGCCAAAAAACGCACATCGATTATGCAAGCCATGGTGAGTTTGTCAACATTGAAAACAATAAAAACTATGTCGTGTATGGGCACACAAACTTTTTTGATTATATGCGAGTCATACTCTATTTGGCAGATTTGTTCATAATTGTTTGGGAAATGTCTCAGATTCAATATTTAACTGAAGTTGAATCTTTAGCGTTTGAGAATGGTGATGTTCAAGTTGCTAAGTCTAGACCTTTCAATAAAGTGATTACCGATTTGCTTCACGATTTCAAGAATTGAGCTACCACGTCCTTGGACCTGCCCTAATATACTGGCAGGTCAAGGCCGATCCCGTTGAACAAAAAAAGAGGCAATAATGGCAAATCCCAGATTCCTTTTGACTGGTGCTGGATTCACCCATAATTTTGGCACACCACTCGCGGGTGAGTTGTGGGCAGTAATCCTAAACCATCCGAAAGTCCATGAGTATCCGCGTATCAAGCAGGCGCTGTTATCGGATTTTGATTTTGAGAGCGTTTACCATAGTGTGGTTAATGGCGGCTACACACCGAATGAAATTAAGGCCCTGACAGATGCGGTCTCATATTCCTACGCTTACATAGACGAAATAGTCCGTAAGTGGGGTTTTAGGAGAGATGCTCCTTATCCGGTATATGTTTATAAAGTGCAAGAAATGATCTCTGCTTTTTCAAGTAGCAGCAAAAGTTACCCTGGCTATATTTTCACCTTAAATCAGGATCTTTTTCTGGAGAGGCATCATTACAACGGTGAAGCACCTTGTCTCCCGGGTGTTCAGCATAAGAGCAATTGGTTCTCTTCACACTTCCGCGATGCATTAGGTCCAAGCGATTATTGTGACCTTCCTTCTGAGTAATATCTAAATCAAGAGGGAACGAGTATTTTATCTAGCCATAAGTTCCACTATTTGAAATTGCATGGGTCCTGTAACTGGCGGAGTGCTATAACCCCTCAGCAAATGGTAATTGGCCACGGCAAGAAGAACATGATTGATCAGGAGCCGTTACTGAAATGGTATCTACAGGTGTTTTCTGAGCAACTTAAAATACCCAATGCTAGACTCCTTGTGATTGGCTACGGTTTTGGAGATTCACATATAAATGAGATTATCGCTAACTCAGTGACTTCATCCAATCTTAAAGTGTACATCATGACGCCTGAACCCCCGCAATCTCTCAATAACCGCTTAGTAGGATCAGTTGAAGGCCAGACGATATGGTCAGGTTTAGGTGGGTATTATCACTGGACACTAGGCAGGATGTTCCCCGGTGACCAGTCTGAAACAGCCGAATGGAGAACAATTAAAGACCAATTTTTTGAAGGTCAGCTTCGCTAGCAATACTGAATCATTTGCTGCTAGGTCCAACACGCGCTTCGACCATGACCGGGCGATAGCCCTGCCCGGTAGGTCAAGCACAGACCCGTTAACTGAAAAGGAAATCAGAAATGACTCTTAACTTCATGGATTTTGAAATTCCATTATTGAAAGCACTCGTCAAGCTCGGAGGAAAAGCAAAACCGGTGGAGGTGTATCCAGAAGTGGAAAAAATGATGGGATTGAATCCTATAAAGTTTCCTGAAGAATATGAACAATACAAGAGTAAGGTCGTTAAATGGAAAAATAAAGCGGCTTGGGCTCGTGAGTACCTGAAGCGAAAAGAGCAGTTAGATGGATCTGAGCGGGGAATATGGAAAATTACGGATATTGGCAAGGACCGACTTAATCAATTTAATAGGACTCAGAAGGACCCGGACGAAGGGCTAGCCACTTTAATGGGTGTAGACTCCTCAATTTCAGAAGAAAATATCTCCCCTGAAGAAGGCTTCGACAATATCGAAAATCAACTAATACACGCGACAGGTGGAATACTTGGCGTTCGAGGCATAGTGTACGAACCAATAAATGAGCAAGGCACAATTCTATTGTTTGCGGCTCTCTGTCATGATTTAGGCTTCATGATAGAAGGCATCAGAAGCGCCTTTCCAGATGCCCTCCTCAGAAGAAGGAATGCAAAGGGAACCTGGAACAGTTGTAGAGCTGAATTTGAATTTAGATCATCCAATTTTAAGCTGCACAAACACGACCCAAACAAGTGCGACCTAATTATTTGCTGGGAACATGATTGGCAAGAATGTCCTAAAGAGGTTATTTGTCTGAAGGATCGAGTAAAAGAATTTAAATAGTTAACCAGACAGAAGCACCGGCCGGGGAGAGTCAGGGACGGTTCTTAGATTCCACATATATTTCATTTGGTTGTGAAATAATTACGGTATAGATGGGGACGGCAGACGAAAATAGTTCAGAAGATGCTGATATTTCTAGTGAAAAGAAGAATGTCCCCAATAGAAAACAGAGTAGCAGCATAGCAGGGGGAGCCCCCCTATTCTACGCTGACCAGTGATCGGAGTTCTGATTGGGCCTCTTTGAAAAAATCGAATTCGAAGCGATCGAGCCTGATAACGCCGAGGTCAGACCTTCAACCCGGCAGTGGCATGGTGAGACCTTGACCATAGTCTATCCGTTGTGGCGGAAACTCCTCGCCATCCTCTTTGCCCTGATACTGCTGCCGATGTGTCAGGCATTCTTAGTCGAAGGTTTCTTCCTCTTCGAGATCATAATTGTGGCCGGGGTGGCTATCGGTATCTGGTATCTGGGGGATAGCCTGCTGACCCGGGAGATCGTCTTTGCGCCGGACCGGATCGTCAAAAAGTGGTACTTCGGCCAGGTCGTGCTGCCGGTGGACAGCCTGGTCCTGAAGGCCAATGAGCAGAGCATCAGGCTCTATCATCGTTCTACGGAGAATATCCGCGAAGCAGTGTTGGTCCAACGCCAGTTCATCAGCACAGAGGAAGGGGCTGATCTGTGCAAATATGCGGATGATGTCTACCAGGTCAGTGCCAATGCGGTGAAATGGGCGCAAAACCCTGTGGTTGAATTTCGCAAAGCGGTTTCGTCATACCGGGCTATGGCCGCTTTTTTCTTTATCTATGCCATCATCGCCATCATCGTCGAAGGCTTTTCCGTCCGGTTTATCGGCTTTGCGCCGGGGCTGCCGGCTTTCCCGCTTCGACTCGCCGCTAGCTGTCTGGCGTTGGCCGTATTCTTCCTGCTCCATCGGCTCTCCCCAACTACCCCTCCGGTAACGGCAGGAACAGCTGCTCCCGACCAGGCCGCCGTCCAGTCCGCGGTTGCAGTCATCGGCGTGGCCGGGCTCGGGCTGCTGCTCTTCCTCCTCTTCGGCAATGCCCTGGATTTCTATATGTTCCAGTCAGTGGGGGTCCTCTACTTCTTCGATTTCTACCCACGCCTCTCTAGCTGGCAAGAGGCTCTTCAAGAATCGATTGTCACTATAAAATCGGTCGTAGAGCGGCAGACCATGCCGCGCCGGTCGCTGCACGTTTCACTGGTGCTGTTGGGGACTCTGGCAGTGACCAGCTACGGGGAGAGCAACCACTATCTATACAAGAGCCGCCAGGACTGCCTGGACGACTGGGGGGACGGCAAGGATTGCCGGGAAGCGCCTGCCAGCAAGAGCTACCACCGTAGTTTCAACTATTATGGACCGCGCTATGAGGGGAGCCTCAGCAAGCCAGCCAAGTCGGTGGGGATCGGTACCGTCAATCGCGGTGGATTCGGTTCTCTCGGCAACTTTCACGCTTCTTTTAGTGGCTAGGAGGAACACGGAGGGTCAGCCCCTGACACGAGACATTTCAAACTATCAAAACGCCGTTAAGCCTTTATTCCATGACTTAACGGCGTTTTTTAGAATTCCGGGGGAATAGACAGTGTCTAGGCTTCCAAGTTTATAAGTTGAGGGATTAGAGTGGAATAGAATCAAAACTCTTGCTTCTCGATCCCCACAATACGCAATTCAAAATGTTCACACCTTGTTGCCGTTAAGCGCAGTAACCTCGTTGCACAACATCTTTCCCCAAACATGATGCTCTAAATCGGGATAGGTCTTGAAAACCCGACCGCCCCTTGTCCTAAAGAGCTTTTTAGGATTCTGATTATCAATGGAATTGTCGTAGACATAGCCGCGATCAGCTAACAGCAGTCCAAGTACCGCATTGGCCATGGAACGGGAATAGCGGGAAATGATTTTTGCAATCGGTACTTCATGCCCACCCTCAAGCATTCGTCTGACTACGCGGGAGGCGTTAATTTGCGGATTATCGGTGCCGATAAAAAAGAAGCGCACGAAAAAACCGGCATCCTTTGCCCTTTGGATAAACTCGATCTTTTCCGGAACTGAGCATACCGTTTCAAGAAGCATGTTTCGTTTTTCCGACAGACATTGCTCCCTCAGTTCCTGGGATCGGTTTGCTGCCTTCATGACCGCAACAGGTGAATTCCAGTCGCCGAATTCGCTCTTGGCAATTTCATCAGGGTTGATGAACAAGCAACCTTCGGACCAGTCATGCTCTACCACCAACGGGGTAAAAGTTGTCTTTCCCGAGCCGTTAGGACCGGCTATGACAATCAGCACCGGCTTCAGCACGACTCTTTGTCCTTAAGCATCTGTTCAGCCCTGCCACGCATTGCAGTAAATTCTCTTTGCAGGTTTTCCTGGACCTTCCGGTCCACTTCAACTGATTTTGCCCGAACATTTTCGCCAAAGGCCCTTATAATACTGTTCAGTTCTTTATCTGTTATTTCGCGATGCTGCACATCTTTTCGGTTGGTTTTCATCTGCTCCTCCATTCCCTATACCATACCCTATAGACATACTCTATCTGAACTGGAACTGATGGTCAATTCTAAAGAAAATATAGCGTTGAACTCTGAGGAGAGACAAAGCGACAGGTCTCAACCTATACAATCAATCTCGAAAACAAAAGAAGCAGCAGGGAAGATTGCAGGTTACGTAACTTATCGAGGTACGACCACACTAACTATCGGCTGGTGCGGGTTAGCCCGTACACCCTCAACCCACTAAATGCCCCGCAAAAAAAATCTTTCTCCCATAATGGGAGCGGTGTATATTCCTCCATACGTATTATATCCCGAAAAACCCTCTGAGAATTCTTGCCAGGCAAAAGGGTCAAAGACCATGACCGTTATCCCTTATAAGGTGGCCATATGGCAAAGCAGCAGCTGACTAAAACGATACCCGCCTATGCGATGCCACTTCTGGCAGCTGGCGAAGCGGTCCGCTACCTGACCCGCCCCCGCTTGCTCTCAATGGGGATGTTCATCTTCATGGTGACAGTGTTGCTGGGGCTGACGATATTCTCCCTGATAGTGGAACCGGGGTTCCTCCGGATGCTGAGCCTGCCGGCACTGCCGATAATCGGTTCTCTGGCTGCCTCCCTGGTCCACTCGCCGGCTATTTTCGTCACTGACCGGCGCATAGTTTTTGCCCGCCGCTTCCTGAAACCGCAAATCTTCCCCATTGGAGAGTTGCAGGGATGCCGGGTCAAGCAGGGGGGATTGGGGCGGTTGCTCGGCTACGGCGAGCTGTTGCTCTTCTTCCGGCACCCCGAAGACCGGCGGGAAGGTGTCTTCCTCGTCTTCACGCTCTCCAGGCTCCCTGATGCTGCCTCGCTCGGCGCGGCGGTGACTGCTGCGGCCGATGAACTGCATATTAGGGAAGAAGACCTGCCATGAACAGCCTGGTAGCGCACAGATGCTAGACTTTCTCACCATCGGTACCCTGCTGGGGCTCTCGGCAGGCTTTGCCCCTGGCCCGCTGCTCACCCTGGTGATCTCCGAGACCCTGCAGCACGATATCAGGGCCGGTGTCAAAGTGGCGCTGGCGCCGATCATCACCGACCTGCCGATCGTCCTTTTGACCCTCTTCATCCTCTCCAGACTGGCAGATTTCCATGGCATCCTCGGCATGATCTCCCTGGCCGGCGGGGTGTTCATCCTTTACATGGGTTACCAGAGCATCATGACCAGAGGGGTTGAGATCGATCCGAGCGGGATAAAGCCTAAATCGCTCGTCAAAGGGGTGCTGACCAACTTTCTCAGCCCGCACCCCTACCTCTTCTGGTTCAGTGTCGGCGCCCCCACCATGACCAGGGCGCTTCAGAAGAGCAGTTATGCCGCTATCGCCTTCATCGTCAGCTTCTACCTCTTGCTGGTCGGCTCGAAGATCGGCCTGGCGATCCTCACCGGCCGGTCGAAACTCCTCTTGAGCAGCAACGGCTACATATACACCATGCGCCTGCTCGGCATACTGCTGGCGCTCTTGGCGCTGGTGCTCTTCCGTGACGGTCTCCGGCTGCTGCAGCTTATCTAGCCGGGACTTAGCACCACACCCGGAGGGGGAGAAATTCTCCTTGACAAATTTTCTCATGAGCGCTCTAGTAGTAAAAAATATGTTTAAAATCGGTACCTAGGAGGAGACGATGAAACAGTCTGTTGGCGCCAAGACTCTGGCCATGCCGACCCCGGTCTGGCTGGTCGGGACCTATGACCTGGCCGGACGGCCGAATATCATGACCGCAGCTTGGGGGGGGATCTGCTGTTCCCAGCCACCGGCAGTGACGGTGTCGCTGCGCAAGGCGACCCACAGCTATGCCGCCATCATCGCCAACCAAGGGTTCACCATCAGCATCCCGAGCGAGGCGCAGGTGGCAGAGGCTGACTTCGCCGGGATCGCCTCGGGGAAGGATGTCGATAAATTCGTCGTCTGCAACTGGACCCCGGTGGCGAGCGAACTGGTCAAGGCCCCCTACGTGGCAGAGACGCCGCTGGTGATCGAGTGCCGCCTGCTGCAGACTGTCGAGATCGGCCTGCATACCCAGTTCATCGGCGAGATCCTCGATGTCAAGGCTGACCCGGCGGTGCTGGGTGAGAAGGGGTATCCGGACATAACAAAGGTCAAACCGATCGCCTGGGACCCGGCCCTGAGAGGGTACTACGGTATCGGGAGACTTCTCGGCAAGGCGTGGGAGATCGGCAAGAGCATCGCCCCTCAGAAGTAGCCGGTCAAGACCTTATTGCCACGAAGAAGTCTCATCTCAGCTCTTTCTGCGGGAGGATTTTTATGTCGAACAGCCTGTTGCTCGAATGCAGCGATGCTATTGCCACCCTGACCATCAACCGGCCGGCTGCACTCAATGCCCTTACCGTACCGCTGCTGGAGGAGCTGGCAGCAATGGTGGAACAGCTTAGCACCGACCCGGTCGTCCGGGTCGTCATCCTGACCGGCGCCGGGGAGAAGGCGTTCGTCGCCGGGGCGGATATCGCCGCCATGCAAGGGATGGGGGCGATCGAGGCGCGGGAACTGGCGCTGCTGGCCCAGCATACCTATAGCGCCATCGAAAAGTCGCCGAAACCGTTCATCGCGGCTGTGAACGGCTTTGCCCTGGGTGGCGGCTGCGAGCTGGCGATGAGTTGCGATATCCGCATCGCTTCAGGCAATGCCAGATTCGGCCAGCCAGAGCTGAAACTCGGCATCATCCCCGGCTTTGGTGGTACGCAGCGGCTGCCACGGCTGGTCGGCAAGGGGCGGGCGATGGAGATAATCCTTGGCGGCGAGATGGTGACTGCCGAGGAGGCGTTCCGCATCGGTCTGGTGAACCGGGTGGTCGAACCGGCCGAGCTGTTGCCAACAGCTCGCGCCATGGCCGCAGGTATTGCCAACAAAGGTCTGGTAGCGCTCCGGCTCGCCAAGGAGGCGCTGCAGAACGGCATGGAACTCGACCTGGCGAGGGCTGCTGCTTACGAAGCCGATCTCTTTGCCCTCTGCTTTGCCACAGCAGACCAGAAGGAGGGGATGCAGGCCTTCCTGGAGAAACGGCCGGCCGACTTCAAAGACTGTTGAGCCGCCCGAGAGGTCGCTATGCAGCAAAATATCATCGACGAGATCAGCAGTTTTGTCTCCTCCTCCCCGCTCAACCGCTTTCCCGACCGGGTCGAGCCATATTTCACAACCCCGCTGGTCGGCTTTGTTGCGGCCGCAGATCAGCTCTTTATCGACTACCAGCAGCTTATCGGCCCCTTTCACCAGACCCCGCAGCAGGTGCTGGCAAGCGTCTATGGCAATGAGGCAAGAGCCGCATCAGTGATCTGCTGGGTACTGCCGATCACCCTCCCTACCAGGGTGAGTAACCGTCAGGAGGAGCGCTTCCCCTCCCGTGCCTGGGCCGAGACCCGCAACTTCGGCGAACAGTTGAATGGCGCCCTGCGCAAGCATCTGGTCGCCTGGCTGACCCGACAGGGTCATCAGGCTGTGGCACCACAGCTGGCCCCCGGCTGGCATGAACTGGCCGATACTCCGGTCGGCATCGCCTCCAGCTGGTCGGAACGTCATGCTGCCTATGCCGCCGGTCTCGGCACCTTCAGCCTCAACGACGGACTTATCACCCCGGCCGGCATCGCCCACCGGCTCGGCAGCGTCATCACCGACCTCCCCCTCGACCCGACCCCGCGACCCTGGCCTGACCATCGGCACAACTGCCTCTACTTCCGGGAACAGAGCTGCGGCCGCTGCGTCTCCCGTTGTCCGGCCGGCGCGCTCAGCTTCTTCGGCCACGATAAAAAGCGCTGCCGCGAATATGTCTATAATGTCTGCCCCGGCCAGGTAGCGGCGCAGTACGAAGTCACCCAGACCGGCTGCGGCCTCTGCCAGACCAGGGTGCCGTGCGAGGCGCAGATCCCGGGATCGCTGAAGAACGGCCGGGGAAAAAGCTGAACCGGTCATAGGAACCAACTCTCCCGAAAAGCAGACTGTTGCTCCCTGCCTTGAAGCAAGCGTATCGTCACCACAGCCAGCAAAAGAAAGATTGCCATTTAATGCCGGCATGTTATAATTAAGACAAAAAGGGTCCTGTTTATTTTTCAGGGGCATTGTTCAGTTGCAAGGAGGTCGCCATGAAAGCCATAGATTGCGCAGTGAAGATGGAAGAAGAGGCCCGGCATCATTACGAAGAGCTGGCGACTGCCGCCACTATCCCGGAATTGAAAAGTATCTTCAACCTCCTGGCAGCAGCCGAAGAGGAACACCATACCGCCCTGCTCAAACTGCAGCAACAGCTAAGCACCGACAGAGCGAGCTTTACCGCGCTTGAGAGCGCTGCCTGTCTCTTCAAGCCGCTCCTTGACAAGAGGAACCTGATGGCCACCCTGGAGGATGACCATGACGCTTACAAGGCTGTGCTGAAAGAGGAGGAGGAGAGCATCCGTTTCTATGAAGAGCTGGCCAATGCAGCTACTGATGAGGAGAGCCGGATGGTGCTCGGGTTGATAGCTGCCGAGGAGAAGAAGCACCTGAACGTGGTGGAGAATATCTACGACTTTGTCGAGCGGCCAAGCACCTATCTCGCCTGGGGCGAATTCAGTAATCTGGCCGAGTACTGAGCTTGACCAGGCCGCTCAGAAGAGAAAAAGCCCGCTGCATGCGGGCTTTTTTTTTGCCTGCCTGGAGTGCCAGAGGAGACCCCCTGGCACTCCAGTTTTACCACTATTTACCAGCTCTGCCGACCATGGCAGGAGTTACTGCAGTTGCGGCTGGTGGCGTTCCAGCCGATGGTGGTAGTAAGGTTCTTCACCCCGTTGTTATGGGTCGCCGCATTAACAGTGGTGGTGCTGTAACCGGTGCCATGACAGGTATTGCATGTGACCCTGGTGCGATGGAACGCGTGTTTCCCGGTGGCCGGCGGGATGGCATGACAGGAGCCGCAGGCCGGCGGTGGCGGTGGAGGAGTTGTCCCGGTCGGGGTGAGCGCGGTGGTAATGGCCTGGATATCCGCAGCTGTAAGGGTAGAGAGGTACCCCATACCGCCGATGTTGTTGGTGATGGCGCTCTGGGTCCTGCTATTGGTGGTGCCTATCTTTGTCGACGTTGCAAGGGGGCCGTGGCAGCCGGCACAATAGCTGGCATAGAGGGTCGGCCCGTCAGTGGCAGGTGGCGGGGTCGGTGGTGGTGGCGGAGTGACCACTGCCAGCACATCGACAATCGCCTGTTGCTGGGTGGTGCTCAGGGTGGAGAGGTATCCCATGCCGCCGACATTACCGCTGATAGCGCTCTGCAGCCGTGCCAGGGTAGTCCCCTTTTTCGTCGAACTGGCCAGGACACCATGACAGCCGGCGCAGTCAGTCGCATAGAGGGTGGCGCCGTCGGTTACCGGGGTCGGGGGGGGTGTCGGTGGTGGCGTAGTGTTGGCCGGAGCCAAGGCAGTGACGATAGATTGCAGATCAGTGGCGCTTAAGGTACTCAGATACCCCATGCCGCCGACATTGCCGCTGATAGAGCTCTGCAACCGGGCCATGGTGACCCCCTGTTTGGTGGAACTGGCCAGCGCACCGTGGCAGCCGGCACAATTATTGGCATAGAGAGTGGCGCCATCCAGCGGGGTAGGTGTAGGCGTTGGTGTAGGTGTAGGTGTAGGTGTAGGTGTCGGTGGCGGAGTAGCAGTCGCCAGGGCGCTCACCAGTGCCTGCTGCTCAGCGCTGGTCAGGACCGACAGGTAGCCCATGCCGCCGACATTGCCGGTGATGGAGTTCTGCAACCGCACCAGGGTCATCCCCTTCTTGGTCGAATTGGCCAGGGTACCGTGACAGCCGGCACAGTAAGTGGCATATAGAGCCACACCGTCGACGGTCGGGGTCGGTGTAGGTGTCGGCGTCGGTGTCGGGGTAGCAGTCGCCAGGGCGCTCACCAGAGCCTGCTGCTCGGCGCTGGTCAAAGCCGAAAGGTAGCCCATGCCGCCGACATTGCCGGTGATGGAGTTCTGCAACCGCACCAGGGTCATCCCCTTCTTGGTCGAATTGGCCAGGGTACCGTGACAGCCGGCACAGTAAGTGGCGTAGAGAGCCGCTCCGTCAACGGTCGGCGTCGGGGTCGGCGTCGGGGTCGGAGTGGGTGTCGGTGCTGGCGAAGCATTGCCGGCCAGTGCAGCGGTAATCGCCTGCACATCTGCAGGAGGGAGGATAGAGAGATAACCCATGCCGCCGATGTCGGCATTGATTGCGTTCTGCGTCCGGACCGAAGAGGCTCCGGCCTTGGCAGATGTCGCAAGGGGGCCGTGGCAACTGGCACAGTTGTTTGCATAAAGGGTCGCGCCGGGCGAACTACCTGCCGGGACTGTGGCTGGCGGGGTAGCCGGTACGGTGGCCTGGCTGTCAACCAGGACAGCGGCTATCGCCTGGATCTCAGCAGTAGAGAGGAGATCGAGCGACCTCATGCCGCTGGAATTGTTGTTGATACCGTTCAGTATCCTTGCGGCAGTCGCCCCCTTTTTGGTCGAAGCAGCCAGGGTGCCGTGACAGCCGGCGCAGTTGGCACTATAGAGTGCCGCCCCGTCCAGACCAGAGACGACCGGCACCTGGCTCATGGATGGCATGTTTGCCTGGTTGAAGCTGCCAGACATCATATTCTGCATCGGTGCCGTGAAGATGACTGCAGAATTCGATCTGTTGGTCATAACCACTGTACCATTGGCAAGCTCGATATTTACCGCATCGAGAAGTGCGTCGAGGCCGGTGTGGTTGGCGACAAAGACCCCGGTGATCGGGTCGGAGTTTACCCCGTAAAGCTCGAGTAGCGGCCTCATCTGGGCGCGCAGGTCTCTACTGGTCTGGGGGATATCTACACCGATCTTCTGCATCACTGCCGGGGTCGGCGCTGCATAGAGCGTGGCAAGATCGACCCCGCCTGCCGCTGTGCTGACGATAATATTGGTGAGCGGGTTGATATTTGCCGTACTCCCCTGGTTGGCAAAAGAGTAGAGTGACTGCGCACCTGCAGCTGAACTCCACTCGACCTTCAACAGATAGGGGGGGGTCAGCCCATCCACATTGAAACTGAATGAACCGTCACTGCTGGTCGGTGCGACCAGCTCCCTGCTCGGAGAGGATGCGTCCTTCAAACGGACCGTCCCGGCGATCGGACTCCCTGTGGCAGCTACCCCCGCGACCGTCCTGGTATTGTCGACTATTGAGGGGCCTTGTGGAGAGCTGCTGCAGCCGGCCAGGGCAATCCCCGCGACAGCTCCGACTGCAAGACAAATGGTTTTGAATCTGTTCAGCATTTACTACTCCTTTCATAATTGCTCGACTACTGAAATGTTAATCCGGATTTTGGGCACAAAAAAACCGGGGCCAAATATTGGTTAGATATTTCGGCGACCCGGCTGTCTCGATGAGACCCTGTAGGCTTTCCGTCCCATCCTTGCGAATGGTTTAGTAGTATCGTTTATCTGACCTGCTATGTCTCTTTACAGATCGATAATATCGAAAACGGTATATCTACGTCAAGCATTTTTTGTAATTATTTTGTTACCATTCAGATTCCACCACTGACACATCACCACTATCTGTTATAATGGAATAGCAAAGGAGAGAGATATGGAAAAGCAACCGGTTCTCTTCATCGGCCACGGTTCACCCATGAACTGCATCCTGGTAAATGACTTTACCCGCGCCCTTGTCAACTGGGGGGAGCGGTTGTCGCGACCTGAGGCTATTCTGGTCATATCCGCCCACTGGCTGACCAACGGCACCTTTGTCACGGCCATGGACAAGCCACGCACCATCCACGATTTCTACGGCTTCCCCAGGGAGTTATATACCCTGCAATACCCTGCTCCCGGCTCCGCACAGCTGGCCAGGACCCTTGCCGGGTCGATCACCGCCACCAAGGTAGGCAGCGACCACGACTGGGGACTTGATCATGGCGCCTGGGCAGTTCTTCGTCAGCTCTTTCCGGCTGCCGACATCCCGGTCTGCCAGTTAAGCCTTGACTACTCATTCAACGACTGGCACCCCAAACCGCTCCGCTATCATTACGACCTGGCCCGGGAACTCGCCCCGCTGCGCCGGCAGGGGGTACTCATAATCGGCAGTGGCAACATCGTCCATAACCTGGCCAAAATCGACTTTTCCGACATCGTTGCACCGGTCTACCCCTGGGCAGAAGAGTTCGACGCCCTGCTGGCCGGCATCTTGACAAGCGGCAATCACCACGACTTACTGCATCTGGCCAAGCTGGGAGAGAATGCCAGCCTGGCCGTTCCGACCCTCGACCACTATCTCCCGCTCATCTATACCATCGCCCTGCAGGAAGAGGGGGAACCGCTCAACTTCATCCATACCGGCTTCCAGCATGGTTCCATCTCCATGCGCTCCCTGCAGATAGGTTGAGCTGCACCACCTTTGCACCATGAAGATGCCTGCAAATTTCATCATCCTCCCAGCAACCGGGACTATTCACCGACCATCCCGACTGTAGGCAATGACAGCGGATCACAGAGATTGCTCGGTTCTCTCGCCTTGGCACCACAGATACCGCAGGCAGCAGTTGGTTTGTCCGCATAGGTATGAACAATCTCTTCGTCAAAAATTTCGCATATCTTGATTGTATCGCTGCGCATTTCAACACCCCCTTTACTCATGTCACCCCTATATTAATGATATCTACTTTCATTTTTATTTCAACAACAATCATCAACCCTTTGATTATGCGTGTATAAATGCAAAGCTAAAGTAATTTACATGAATGACGATAGATAATGATGAGGCATTACTACAGGGGGCAAAAATGATCGTGGAAAAGAGACGATTCAGGCGGGTCAGGTTCATGGCGCGATGTCAGTTGCGACACAAACAGCAGACCTTTGCTGGCCAGCTGGAAAATATCTCCAGTTCAGGAGTTCTGGTCAGCCTGCAGGGGAGCAGCCAGGCAGCCATCAGGCCGGGTGAGAAATGTTCCCTCGCCATAACCGCCACCGAGGGGGAACTGCCACTCCAGTTCATTGCCGAAGTGATCCACGCCAGCTTCTCGCTGGTGGGGATGAAATTCATCGCCATGGATGCCGTCGGCAGAGAATCGCTCCAGACCCTGCTGCGCAAGGCCTCTGCAGAGCCGGTTATGCTGCCGGCTCAGTTGAGGCGCCAGGGGAACGAGGGGTGAGCAGAGAGCTCAATCTTCGGCCAGCCAGGTAGTGATACGCTCCAGTTCATCCCCCCAGCCGGCGCCGAGACGGATCGCGAGAAAAGCCGCAAAGAGGCTGTCGAATAGCTGTAGCCCGGTTTCCAGCACGTAGAGCCGCTCGAAGAAGAGCGCTTCCAGTTCGCTCTCCCGGTCCACTGTATTGTCCCGCTCCTCAGTGACCTGCGGCCCCTTGCAGGAGGCGAAGCTGAACAGCTCACCTTTGAGGGTGAGCCGCCAGCGATGCTCCCCCTGCTCCAGGTAGATGGTCGCCTCGGTGAGCTGCTTGCCATTCTGCAGCGCTGCCCTCACTTCGCCGAACTCCCCCTGCGGACCGGAGGCGGTGATCTTCTGTACCCCGTAATCACCCGACACACTCAGCACCATACGATCGTTTAAGAAGGCGACGAACTGCTCTCCGATCTGCAGCGGGCCGGGCTGGTTGACCCGGTAGGCAGAGGATTCGTTCATGGTCCGGTAGCATGCCCAGAGCAGAAAGTCGATACCGAGCCACTGGTTGCTCTTGATCAGGTCGAGTACAGCATCGCTGGTGGCCCGGTTGGCCTGCTCCAGGGCCGGCCGGAGCGCCTCTCCACCGACCTGCAAAGCCCGGTCATAAGGGTGGAGCGCCACCAGCCGGAGTCCGTCGAAACTCTTCTTGAACTGCGTCTCGAACAGCTCGACCGTCTTGCTCCCGAGCGCTGCCAGGGTGAGGATGTTGCTCCTGGTATCCCAGACCGCGTCAATAGTGGTAGGGATAGGCAGGGTCCTGGCCAGCAGTCTGGTCCGCACTGTCTCACGCAGCTCTTCCCGCTTCTGCTTCGGTACCTTGACATAGTTGCGGTTGGCTGCCAGAAATTCCTCTTCGGCGATGCGCAGATGCGCGCGCAGCAGCGCCCCGGGGATGACCCGCTTGTCCTGGCGGAGCGTCAGTGCCAGGTAGTGATCACGCCAGAACGAGCGGGGCGAGTTGAAATCGCTGGCCCGGGGGTCGTCCAGATGGACCCAGCCGACCGACAGCTCGGCGATCCCCTCGTCGATCGGGGTGAAACCGAAGCGGGCCAGCCGCTCGGCACCCCATTGATAGAGATCAGTAGTCGGCAGGTCGCCGACCACACGGAATTGACAGATGCTGACCGTATTTGCAAGAATACCCATGCTGGTTGCCTCCTCTGGTGATGAAGGGGTTATGGATACACCTTTTTTATTCCCAGGGCAAGGATATTTTGACTGCAGCGCGACCTCTGCCAATGTCGCGGCCTTTCCATTGACAACAGTCGGAGAGGCTCTTGAAATCTGGACATTCACCTGCCTATCCCTTTTGGCTGCAGATTAGTGGCATTGACAGGCAGAGGGCAATGCGATACAAATGAAGACGACTGACGACAATCTCGATGGAGGCGGTAAAATGTCCCTGAAAAAAATTTTCATCCTTGCCCTGCTGATAGCACCGTTAGTCTACGCCTACCAGAAAAAGCCGCTCATCGACGCGCACAAGGCGAAGATCTACCAGGTCGCCACCAAGACAGAAGAGCCCCCCAAGGATGATGTCATGACACAAACTGAATGGGATGAGCTGGAATTCGTCGACTGGGTATTCCTTACCGCCACCAAGGACAAGCTAAAACAGTCTCTCGTCTCATACGGCATAGTCAACTACATAAAGGTATTAGATGGCGAATGGGCACCCAGGGTGTTCGGACTGGTTAAAGATGAGAAGAAGGAGTGACCTCCCCCCATTGATAGTCAAAAAACAGTAAAGCCCGCAGTTGCGGGCTTTACTGTTTTGCATCAAAACTGCTGCCGCAGAATGGACAGAACCGGTATTCAGCCGGAATATCCAGCCGCCACCAGCTCCCCCCCGGAGTCATCTGCAGAAACCAGAGCTTCCCCCCGCAGAGAGGGCACTTCACCTTGTACCATAAGCTCACCATACCGGTCGCCATCGTCACCCAGCCGGCAAGAGCAGCGAGGATCAGGATGGGGGTGACAGCCACTTTCGGTCCAAGCAGCTGCTCCAGCAGGATAGCGGCGACGACCCCGCCAAAGAATAGCAGAAAACCTGTCAGGACAAGTCTCTTGGCGCTGCGGAACTCTCTGTTCAATATTTCGCGGATGGTCATTTAGTTATCGATACTTATGGATTGTCAGAGTCAGGGGGTAAGCGGGTACTGGTCGTTTCGACTCTCCCTCCCCAGCCCCTTATCTGCTGCCACTCTTCTCAACAGATAAAATATACTGAATATTATTACCAGAGGCAAGCTGTACTTGAAGATAACCAGCAGATATTCCAGGTCCTGCCTCCGTATGGCGAGTTGAACTGTCGGCGAGAACCTGTTCCACTCCGGCAACGACCCCGGAAAAGTGAGTGCCAGTATATACTTCCCTTTATTGAGGTGCGTTGTACCGAGCGACAGGCCGCGATAATCATCGCTGTTACACTTGAATCCGCCACTGCGGTTTGACCCCCTACCTACGACCTGGCCATCCGCAGCCAGGATCTCCCAATTTGCTGCCAGAAGCCCTGTCAGACTGTTATTGATGTAGAGGCCGGTGATCACATCGATATCCCGGTCAGAGACCAGATTTGTCAACTTGAGTTCGACGTTATAGTCATCTTCATGTGTCACATAGAAGGGGAAGAGTTGCGCTTCCTGGCTGGCAAAGGTCACCGGCATGATGAACGGGCCGATGCAGTACCTCGACCCAATAGTGCCATAGACGAGAATGAAGAGCAGAAGGGAGCTGCCAAGCAGAATAATCGACCGAATCGGTTTCATATTTTCTATTGCTGTAACCGGGGGTTGTAGTGTTGCTCCGTCAACCTGAAGTGCCGACCTTAGCGCTTGAACTACCGAATAACCATCCCCACCCCGCAGAACGCAACAGGCCGCCCGACGGTCAAACCCGTCAAAGGCGGCTTAGATATGCTCCATGATATCCATGCTCTACATCCTTCTTAAAATATTTTAATCATTATAATCCTCTTATTTTCCTAGTCAAGGGGAAATATCCAGGGGAGTTCTGTTGAGGCCCCGCAAAGAGATTCATTCCCCTGGTGGCGCCACCCTGGTGACATTGGCCCGCCCCTCTTCGCCGGTGTAGAAGACCGCCAGGCTGACCGTCTCGCCCCCTCTGTTGCTGCCATTGTGCGCCAGGTTCTGTACCTCGACGATGGCATCACCCTGCTTGAAATTCAGACTCTTGCCGTCGGCCAGCTCCACCACCAGCCTCCCCGACAGGACAAAGGCATAGACCGGGACTGTATGCAGATGCCAGCCGGTCTCGGCGCCGGGAGGGATCGTCACGGTCATGGCGGTCACCTCTGGGTGTCTGGTCTGCAGGTAGAGATGCGGCTGGCCGTTACCGGCAGTACTGGTGACGAGGATCTTCTCCGCCTTGACCTGGCCGACATAGTCACCGGCCTGTAGTGCCGGTACAATGGCTAGTTGGAGGGAGATGAAGATGGCGAGCTTCAGCATATGGAGATTCATGGGTGCTCCTTAATACCTTGAATGGGCAAAACAACAGCTGATTGATGCAACTTCGGACAACCGGCAACGATTGAAGAGAAACCGTTATGCTCTTCCCGACCTCCGGATTACATACTGCGCCACCCCGGAAGAGTCAAGGGGAAATTGGGCAAAAGAGAAAACGGGCACCCCATGCAGAGTGCCCGTTGTTGTCGACCAATTAAAAAAGTGACGAAGCGCAGCTACGCCAGGACGATGACCAGATCCTCCTTCTCCACCTTATCCCCCTCCTTGAACTTCACCTCGGCGATCTTGGCGTCGGCCTTGGCCTTGATATTGGTCTCCATCTTCATCGCCTCGGTCACCATCATGGTATCCCCCGCCTTCACCTCGTCCCCGGCCTTGACGTTCAACTTCAGCACCTTGCCCGGCATCGGCGCGCCGATATGGAGCGGGTTCCCCTTGTCAGCCTTCTCCCGCACCGCTTCATCGGTAACCACCGAATGGTCGCGCACCACCACGCTGCGGGTATTGCCGTTCAGTTCGAAGTAGATATGGCGGGTGCCATCCGGATGGACCTTGCCGATGGCGTTCAGCTTGATGATCAGCGTCTTGCCAGCCTCGATATCAAGGGAGGTCTCCTGCCCCGGCTCCAGACCGTAGAAGAATATCGGGGTCGGGATGACCGAGGTGTCGGAGTACTCCTGGCGATGCTTGTCGAACTCCGGATAGACGTGGGGGTAGAGGATATAGCTCATCAGCGACTTGTCATCCACCGAGTGGCCGACCTTGGCCTCCACCTTTAGCCGCTCTTCCTCGAAATCGACCGGTTCGAGCAGCTCGCCGGGGCGACAGGAGATCGGCTCCTCCCCCTTCAGGATGATCCGCTGTAGTTCCCGCGGGAACCCTTGGTGCGGCTGGCCGAGCATCCCCTTGAATAAGCCGACCACCGATTCGGGGAAGGTGAGGTCGTCCCCCTTGATGTAGATATCGTCGGCATCGAGGTTGTTCTTCACCAGGAACATCGCCATGTCGCCGACCACCTTGGATGACGGGGTTACCTTGACGATATCGCCGAAAAGGAGATTCACCTTGTGGTACATCTCCTTGCACTCTTCCCAGCGGTCGAGCAGGCCGAGGCCCGCCACCTGCGGCTTGTAGTTGGAGTATTGCCCCCCCGGGATCTCGTGGTGATAGACCTCGGCGGTGCCGCTCTTCAGCCCCGACTCGAACGGGGCGTAGTAGTCTCGCACCGTCTCCCAGTAGTTGGCCAGCTTCTGCAGCCCCTGCTCGTTCAGACCGGTATCCCATTCGCTCCCCTTGAGGGCCGCCACCAGGGCGTTCAGATTCGGCTGGGCAGTCAGGCCGGAGAATGAGGAGAGGGCCGCATCGACGATGTCGACCCCGGCCTGGCAGGCCATCATCAGGGTGGCACCGCCATTGCTGGAGGTATCGTGGGTATGGAGATGGATCGGGATGCCGATATTCTCCTTCAACGCCTTTACCAGCTGGTAGGCGGCAAACGGCTTGAGCAGCCCGGCCATATCCTTGATTGCGAGGATATTCGCCCCCATCTTCTCCAACTCCTTGGCCATCTCCACATAGTATTCGAGCGGATACTTGTCCTTTTTCGGGTCGGTGATGTCGCCGGTATAGCAGATGGCTGCCTCACAGATCTTGCCGGTCTTTCTGACCGCTTCCATGGTGACCGCCATGCCGCGGGTCCAGTTGAGGGAGTCGAAGACCCGGAAGATGTCGATGCCGGAGCTGGCCGCCTCTTCGACAAATCGCTGCACCACATTGTCCGGATAGTTGGTGTAACCGACCGCATTGGAGCCGCGCAAGAGCATCTGGAAGAGGACGTTGGGGATCGCCTCGGAGAGCTTGTGCAACCGCTGCCAGGGGTCCTCCTTGAGAAAGCGCATGGCGACATCAAAGGTGGCGCCCCCCCAGAGTTCCAGGGAGAAGAGGTCGGCCGCCAGAAAGGAGGTCGGCTCGGCGATCTTCAGCAGGTCATGGGTCCTCACCCTGGTGGCAAGTAGCGACTGATGGGCGTCCCGCATGGTGGTGTCGGTGACCAGTAGACGTTTCTGCTCCAATATCCATCTGGAGAGACCTTCGGCGCCAAGATCCATGAAGACGTCCCTGGTTCCGGCCGGGCGTGGCCTGGTGCTGTCCACTTCCGGCACCCGCGCCTCGATCAGTTCGGCCGACTTGAGCGGCTTGATGACGCCTGGTGAGCCGTTGACAATGACGTCGCCGAGAAACTTCAGCACCTTGGAGGCACGGTCCTTCTTCTCCCTGATCTTCATCAGCTCCAGATGCTTCTCGATGAAGGAGGTATCGCAGTTGCCGGCCAGGAAGACCGGGTGGGTGACCACATTCTCCAGAAAGCCGATATTGGTCTTTACTCCGCGGACGCGGAACTCCTGCAGGGAGCGGTGCATGATATGGGCCGCCTCAGCAAAGGTGAGCCCCCAGCTGGTCACCTTGACCAGCAGCGAGTCGTAATGGGGGGTGATCAGCGCGCCGGTGAAGGCGTTACCGGCGTCAAGCCGGACCCCGAAGCCGGCGGCCGAGCGGTAGGTGGTGATGGTGCCGAAATCAGGGGCGAATTCATTGGTCGGATCCTCGGTGGTGAGCCGGCACTGAATGGCGTAGCCACGCAGGCTGATGGCCGCCTGATTGGGGATGTTGATCGCCGCATCAGAGAGTTTCTTCCCCTCTGCCACCAGGATCTGCGCCTGGACCAGGTTGCGGCCGGTGATCATCTCGGTCACCGTGTGCTCAACCTGGATGCGCGGGTTCATCTCGATAAAGTACCAGTTCCCCTCCTGATCGAGGAGGAATTCCACAGTCCCGGCGTTCCGGTAGTTGACCTGGCCGGCTATCTTCAGCGCCGCAGTGCAGAGCTCTTCGCGAGCGAGCTGGGTGAGGCAGAGCGACGGCGCGAACTCCACCACCTTCTGGTGCCGGCGCTGGATGGAGCAGTCCCGCTCGTAGAAGTGGACCAGATTGCCGTACATATCGCCAAGGACCTGCACCTCGATATGCTTAGGGTTCTCCAGATAGCGCTCCAGAAAGACCGCAGCATTACCGAAGGATGCCTTGGCCTCGCTCCGGGCGCTGTTGATCCCCTCCAGCAACTCCTTCTTGTTCCGCGCCACACGCATGCCTCGGCCGCCACCACCGGCAGCAGCCTTGATGATGATCGGATAGCCATGGTTCTTGGCAAAGATGAGCGCCTCTTCCTCATGACCGATCGCCTCCTCGGTCCCCGGCACCACCGGCACGCCAGCAGCGATCGCCACCTTGCGGGCCGCCACCTTGTCCCCCAGGGCATCCATCATCTCTGCCTTCGGGCCGATGAAAGCGATCCCGTTCGCCTCGCACTTTGCTGCGAATTCGGCATTCTCGGAGAGGAAACCGTACCCCGGATGGATGGCATCCACATCATGCTGCTTGGCAATAGCTACTATCTCGTCAATACCGAGGTAGGCATCGATCGGGCTTTTCCCCTTCCCAACCAGGTAAGCCTCGTCCGCTTTGTAGCGGTGCAGGGAGAGCTTGTCCTCCTCGGAATAGATGGCCACAGTACTGATACCGAGCTCTGTACAGGCGCGGAAGATGCGGATCGCTATCTCCCCCCGGTTGGCGGCCATAATTTTTCTGAACTTCCTCTTTTCCATCTTCAGCCTCCGATTTAATGTCATATTTAAGTAAAATAAAACAATTACATTATCGATAAAAGTTTAGTCAAACTAAATTATTTTAGTGTTTTTAGATAGTTACATGACGATAATTATTTTGCCATAAAACCAGATAATGCCGGCAATGTCAACCATGAACTACCGTTTTACAGAATAGAACATGGCTGCGGAGTTGCTATCTGCTAGTTTACTGTTTGGCTAGAGCGAAAAATAGTGTTATGCTGTCCATACTAATTATCAAGGAGATCGCCGATGAATTTTCTGCAATATCTTGCAACTGCCGCAGCACTGGCTGCCCCACTGCTGCTGGGGGTTGCTGCCACACCTGCCAGTGGCGAAGAGCCCAAGACACCTCAAGCAGCTACAAAACCGGCCGATGCGGCACCTGCAGTCATGGCAACGGTTAATGGCACCCCCATCCTGCGTGTCGATGTCGAGCGTGCCGTCAAGGCTCTGCTTTCGAGCCGAGGCCAGCAGCCGCTCCCCCCGGAACTGAAGAAGCAGGCTGAAGATGCCGCCCTTGACCAGCTTATCTCCGCCGAGCTCCTCTATCAGGCCGGCAGCAAGGTGACAATAGCCGACCTGGAGAAAAAGGTGGCTGACAAGGTGAACCAGAACAAGGCCAAGCTTGGTACTGCCGAGGCATTTGCCGCTGCCCTCAAATCAGCCGACCTGACCGAGAAGGAGCTGGCCGATTTGACCCGCAAGGATATCGTCATCACCAGCTTTATCGAGCAGGAGATCGTCAGTAAATCTACTGCCACTGAGGCCGATGCAAAGAAATTCTACGACGACAATCTGGATAAATTCAAGAAGCCGGAATCGGTAAATGCCAGCCACATACTCTGCGACATCACCCCCCAGGCCAAGGCTGAAGATAAGCAGAAGGCCAGGGAGAAGGCTGCAGCACTAATGAAAAGGATCAAGGCGGGTGAAGATTTCGCCGCCGTAGCCAAGGCCGAATCGGGCTGCCCGAGCAGCAAGCAGGGTGGCGACCTGGGTGAATTCGGTCGCGGCCAGATGGTAAAACCATTCGAAGATGCCGCCTTCAGCCTCAAGCCGGGTGAGGTAAGCGACATAGTCGAGACCCAGTTCGGCTATCACATCATCAAACTGACCAAAAAACAGGAGGCCCAACTGGTCTCTTATGACGACGTCAAGCTGAAGATCGTCGATTACCTGAAGGGGCTCAAGACCCAACAGGGTGTCAATGACTACATCAGTAAGCTGCGGGAGAAGGCAAAGATAGAAAAGAGTGGCAAATAAGCCGGTACAGCGGCTGTAACCAGTCGATAAAGCCCGCTTTGGCGGGCTTTATTTTTTCTTCCCCCTGGGCGCCTTACTACTACTTACACCCCTCTGTTGCAGTAGCGAAACAATTTTTTGCAACAGTTCGTCACCATCCCTGCCGATCACCAGCTCGCCATTCACCCTGGCAAATGGCACTTTTGCACACTGCCGGCATTCACCGAGACACTTCTTGATCTTAAGATCGAGTTCCGACCACTCTTCGGCAAGTTGCCGAATGACCCCCCCCTTCCCTTTGTTGTTGTTGCAGAAACGGACCTTCATAAGCTCTCTTTTTCAGCTCGTCACCAGCGGCGACTAAGCCGTTGTGGCCACCGGCGGCACAAAAATCCGCGTCCCCAACTCATTGTCAAGCATCAACAGCCCCTGACCATTGTCACCGATCAGCTTCAGCTTGCCGATGATCTCCCGGTCGTTCTCCTCCTCCTCGATCTGCTCGGTGATAAACCACTGCAGAAAGATACCGCTGGCATGGTCCTTCTCCTTGATGGCCAGATCAGCCAGGGCATTGATGCTGCGGGTGATGAACTGTTCATGCTGCAGAGTTTTGTCAAAGAGATCGAGAAGCGATTTGAAACTACTTGGCGGTTCAGTCATGGCACTCACCACAGCCTGTTCGCCATGGCTATTGATATAACCGTAAAATTTCATAAAGTGGACCATCTCTTCCTGGTATTGGACCATGAACCAGCTGGAGCTACCCTTCATACCCATACTATTGGCGGCGGAGGACATATTCAAATAAAGATATGCGGAATAAAGCTCGGTGTTGAGGTGCCGGTTTAGTGCAGTGTACATCTTCTTGCTCAGCATAGCTGCTACCCCCATTGTTTGATATTAGTATCCATATATTCACTGTTAAAACTGTCAGCACTGGTCCCATCATTATTGGTCATTATACCTTCCTGCCGCCGCAGGTCAATTCACACCTTGTCATGGAGCGCTAAACATGCTATTACTGGTGCCTCAGACAGGTGACAGGAATGGATAGAGAAATCAAAATTCTCCTGGTTGAAGACGAGCAGCCGAGCCGCGAAGCAATGACATTGCTCCTGAGCAGTGCTGGCTATGAACTTACCCCTTGTGCGACCGGCAATGAGGCATTGCAGGCACTTGGCCAGGAGCAGTTCGATATCGTCCTTACCGATCTGCTGCTCCCGGACATCAATGGCATCGATATCCTCTCCCGGGTCAAGGAACTCTCCCCCATTACCGAGGTAATTCTCATCACCGGTTACGCCTCGGCCGAAACCGCAGTCAAGGCGATGAAAGAAGGTGCCTTCGACTACATCACCAAGCCGCTCAACATCGACGAACTGCGTCTCATCATCGGCAAGGCGACTGAAAAGCAGCGGCTCCTCAGTGAAAACTTCTACCTGCGCAAACAGCTGCGGGAGAAGTATGAATTCGTCAATATCATCGGCAGTTCGCCAGCCATGCAGAAGGTATTCTCCCGGATGCGGAAGATCATCAAGACCGACTCCACGGTGTTGATCCTGGGGGAATCGGGGACCGGCAAGGAGATTATAGCCAAGGCTATCCATGCCAACGGCTCACGGCGGGAGAAGCCATTCATCGCCGTCCATTGCGGAGCTATCCCGGAAAACCTGCTGGAGAGTGAACTGTTCGGCCACACCAAGGGGTCGTTCACCGGGGCGATCCGCGACAAGATCGGCAAGTTCGAGGCTGCCAACCAGGGGACCATCTTCCTCGACGAGATCGGCACCCTGCCCATGCACCTGCAGATCAAGCTACTGCGCGTTCTACAGGAGCAGGAGGTGGAGCGGGTCGGCTCCAACCGGCCGATCAAGCTGAATGTCAGGGTGATTTCCGCTACCAATGTCAAGCTGGAAGAGGAGGTAAAGCGGGGGAATTTCCGTGAAGACCTCTATTACCGGCTCAATGTCATCCCGGTCGTCCTCCCCCCCCTCCGGGAGAGGACCGAAGATGTCATCCCGCTGGTCCGCCACTTTCTCGCCAAATACTGCAAGGAGATGGACCGCCCGCTGATGAACGTTGCCAAGGAGGCCTTCGAGGCGCTGGAGCTGTACAGCTGGCCCGGTAATGTGCGCGAACTGGAAAACGTGGTGGAGCGGACTGTGGCCCTTACCGAAGGGGAGCATATCAACATAGGCGATCTCCCGTCGGCCATCGGCAAGGCTTACAGCGAACAGGAGGAGTCCCCCCTGCGGGTCACCTCCCGCGGCCTGAATATGGCCAGTACCATCAACGATCTGGAGCGGAAGATGATCAGCGACGCGCTGCTCATAGCCGACGGGGTCAAGGCCCGCGCTGCGGCACTGCTCAGCCTGAACCGGACGACGCTGGTGGAGAAGATGCGCCGGCTCGGGATGGAGCGGTAGTCAAAGCTAGTTTTCGGCAGAAATTATAAGTTGTTACCTCCTGTTTATTCATCGTCTGTCAAGAATCATCAGATCAACAATTTATTGTCAACAGGCTTCATATGGATCAGCTATTAAGCCTTGAACATATGCTGACCAGCTACCTGTCAAACAGCCCCGTTCCACTCAAATCTTTACTTGCATATAAATGCGTGTTATTATGCGCATAACAATTTTATGGAGGTCATTATGCGCCAAGCACAGAATAAAATTGCAAGACGCCAGGCGGTTAATTTAACCGCAGATAGCGAACTTGTGCAGCGAGTTCGCGATGAAAACGGAAATCTTTCCGCGCTCCTCGAAGAATCAATGCGAGCGTACTTGGCAAAGAAGGAGCTTGAGCGCTGGAGAGAAGAAAATCGGCCGTCGTTCGAGTCATACAACCAGATGATTGAAAAACATGGGCTATTCGCAGATGAGATGGGGTTGTTATAAATATGGCTCAATTTGATGTTTACCGTAACCCGAGCCAGGTCAGTGGAAAGCGAGCGCCATATTTGGTAGAGGTTCAGGGCGATTACTGTGATATCATTTCGACCTGCGTGGTAATTCCACTGGTAGCCTACGGCGAATTTATTGCAGCTCCTGTATTAAACCCTGTCATCGAAATCAGCGGCAGAAAGTATCTGTTGAGCACTGCTGAAATAACTGCCGTAATGCGTTCAAGGCTAGGGGGACCTATTGGTTCACTTAAGCAGCAGCGCACAGATATTATCCAGGCGATCGACCGCCTGATGCTTTGATTGAGCAGAAACAGACTCTCCTTGAAGCATATGGGATGGAGACTAACCACTTGCGGCGATTGCAGCAACTGTAATAAACGAGGGCCGTCCGGCTCAGAGCAAACAGACAATCCTTTATACTCCCTACAGACAAGAAAGAGCCTTATCCCGGTGAAGGATAAGGCTCTTTCCATACAATTATTATGATATGATTTAGCAAATTTTTAAAGTGTCACTATAGATCAACACCCCTATGGCTCGATGGTATAGATTGCCAGCGCCTCACCCCAGTCGGCCGGGTCGAGCTGGCTCAGGCGGCGGGCCAGATCCCCCACCAGCCCGGTCTGCTTGGCATCGTAGGTCTGAAATATCCCTTCGGTGAAACCCCTTTCCAGCAGGAACTCCCTCTGTCTGGTGGCGATTATCTTCACCTTCTCCTGCGACATCTTCCCCTTCATCTCCGGCAGGCTCATGGCCTGCAGCTTGATCGGACTCCCGTCGGGAGGGAAGACCTGTCCCTGGTTGGCCTTGATATGATTATCCTTGTCCATGGAGTTGGGGAAGAGGAGCGTCACCGAGTTGTCGGCACCGATGGAGAAGATATGGATGTAGCTGTCGACATTGGCCTGATAGACGACCCTTACCTCATCCCCCTCCTTCAGCCGGTCCTTGGAGAGCGATATCTTGACATGTATCCCCTCCCCCTCCTTCGGATAGAGCGGCCGCACCAGCACCTTGAGCCGCACCCGGCAGATGTTCGGGTCGTTCTTGTCCCGCTCTTCCTTCAAAATCTGGGTCTTTTCGATCTTCCCCTTCACCCTGGCAAAGACAAAGTCCTCTGCCACCTGGGAGTTCGAAACCAGGGTGTGGGCCCGGACAAAGGAGCCGACCGCTTCATCGATAGCCTTCCGCTTGGCATCGTTCCTGGCCCGCTCCATAACCTCCTTGGGGGGATCGTATTCGCTCCCAATAGCTTCACCCGACATCTCTATCCAGACCGGCGCCTCGTCATCCCTGGTCGGCACCGCCAGGGCCAGGGTTGAGCAGTAAAACACCAATGCCATCGTCAGGAGCAGATATCGCCAGTTGCACAGACTCGTCATTTGCTCTCCTTTATCGTCCCTCTTCTCCAGGGAACCCTGCCGGCCGCCAGGACCTGCAGCAATATTAGCCGATGATGGCTTATATTGCAACTCTCCAGCAGAGTTCAACCCTTCTCCATGGCTGTCCGCTTCACCTTGAAAACAGAGTTAAAAGTCGCCACCTTCACCCCATCTTCAGCGAAAACCTCGGCTTCGCCGCGAATGGTCCGTTCGTCCCGCTGTGCCACTCTGGCGACCGCAGTTACCAACCCGCCACGCACCGGGGCATGAAACTTGAGTCCCAGTTCCACTGTGGCAAAATGTGTCCCTTCCGGCAGCAGGGTCTTGATAGCTATCGCCACCGCTGTATCGGCCAAGGCAGTGACGGCGCCGCCATGCAGCAGCCCCTTACCCTGGGCCAGCTTCACCTTGAACGGCATGGTGAGAACCGCATGACCTGCGGCAGCCTCGTCGATCCGCATCCCCAGATACTCCTCGAACGGGGCGCAGGCAATCCAGTGCGGCAGTTCGAACGGCAGCGGTGCGCCGCTCTGCATAGGTTCTTCAAAGACTTCCCGGTACACTTAAGCCCCTTTCAAAGGTCGATTTACTGCGCGCCATTCCTGGCCAAAAGCGTCATCACCTGCTGCATATCGGACCAGACATCCCGCTTCAGCGAAGGGTCGCGAAGCAAGGCGGCCGGATGAAAGGTCGGCATCAGCGGTATACCGTGATAGTCGTGAAACTCCCCCCGCAGTCTGGTGATCGGCGTCTTGCTAGCCAGCAGTGTCTGGGCGGCGAATTTCCCCAGGGCAACTATGGCCAGCGGGGCAATCGCCTTGACCTGGCGAAGCATGAACGGTGCACACTGCTCCACTTCAGCCGGGAGCGGGTCGCGGTTCTTGGGGGGGCGGCACTTTAACAGATTACAGATATAGACCTGGTCTCTTGTCAGCCCCATTGCCTCGATGATCCTGGTCAGAAGCTGCCCTGCCTCGCCGACGAACGGCTCCCCCTGCAGGTCTTCATCCTTTCCCGGGGCCTCGCCGACAAAGAGCAACTGCGCCTGCGGATTGCCGACGCCAAAGACCAGCCTGGTCCTGGTCGCCCCAAGGGAGCAGCGTTGGCAATCGCCCAGTTCGGTACGGATATGGTCGAGATCTTCCGCTACAGCCCCTGTTGCATATACCAACCCCTCCTCGGCCACCTTGCCGGCCGTGCTATGCTCTGCTGCTGCAACTGCCAAGGGGAGACCATCGACACCGCTCTGCTGTACCTCTTCTAGATAGTCGCGCAAGGCCGCCAGCAGTTCCGACCTGCTGTATTCTCTAACCATGAAAAACCCTTTACTTTTTATTAAACTATCACTACTATTAAAGACGATGCTCTGCTTTATAACCGTCATTGTGCTACTCATTTCCCTCCCCGCCGATGCCTTTGCCTGGGGAGCGGGGGTTCATCTCCAGCTCGGTTCTGCAGTGCTCGCCAACCTCTCCGCAATAAGGCCTGCCATTGCCGCAGTAATCGCCCAATACCCCTATGACTTCCTCTATGGCTGCATCGCGGCCGACATCACCGTCGGCAAGCGGTTCACCCACTATCTCCTCAACTGCCACCGCTGGCAGATCGGCCAGAAAGTCCTTGCCCAGGCCCAGCAACCACCACAGAAGGCCTGCGCCTATGGCTACCTGGCACATCTGGCGGCCGACACCGTCGCCCACAACTACTTTGTCCCCTACAAGACCATGCGCAGCTTTACCACCATGACCCTGAAGCATGCCTACTGGGAGATGCGCTTCGAGGCTTTTGTCGACAAGGATATCTGGGATACCGTGCGCAAGGTAGCCCGGGAGAATGACCGTGGCAATGATCAGCTGCTGCGCAAGGTTCTGGCTGACACCATCTTCTCGTTCGGTACCAATAAAAGGATTTTCAACTCCATCATGCTCGTCAGCAGGCTGGAGAAATGGCAGCAGGTTCTGCAGAGCGTCAGTGACTCATCTCGCTATGCCCTGGAAGAGGGGGACCGCGACGAATATATGGCGCTCGCCCATGAAGCGGTCTTTGACCTGCTCAGTAATGAGACCGGCTCCATCTTTCTCCAGGTGGACCCGACCGGTGAACGGGCCATCCATACTGCCGAAGCGGTCAGGCGCAATCTGCGGCTGCTATATCGCAGTGGCAAACTCGACAAGGAGCAGGCGCTGCAGCAGGTCGAGACTATGAAAAAGGAGTTGCGCGCCGCCATCTGGGAACCGGAGCGACTGCAGCAGTTGCATAACGGCAGCTGAATTTGCGCCCGTCCCGGCTCTTGACACCCCCCAGCCAGTAACTCACTCTTTGCGCATCTGCACCACCCGGTCGAGTATCAGTTCGGCCAGCTTCTCCTTCTCCATGAGAGGCACCTCCTCCACCCTCCCATCCCGGAACAACAGCTTGACGATATTGGTATCGACATTAAAGCCGGCCCCATCCTGACCGACATCGTTCGCTACCACCAGGTCGAGGTTCTTCTCCAGCAGCTTTTTACCGGCATTGGCCAGTAGGTCACTGGTTTCGGCGGCAAAACCTACCAGCAACCGCTCACCTTTGATACCACCAAGTTCAGCGAGGATATCCGGATTCTGCACCAGTTCCAGCACCTGCGGCGCCCCTTTCTTCTTCAACTTGCTGGCAGCTCTGGTCTTGGGGCGGTAATCGGCAACTGCTGCCGACTTGATGATTATTGTCGCACCAGAGGCGTAACTGATGACCGCCTCCCGCATCTCGGCAGCACTGGTCACCTGGATCGTCTCTATCCCCCAAGGCGCCTCCATGAATGTCGGACCGGTCACCAAGGTCACCATCGCACCTCGGCGACGGGCAGCCCGGGCGATAGCATACCCCATCTTCCCTGATGAGTGATTACTCAGGAAACGGATCGGATCGAGCTCCTCTCTGGTAGGCCCGGCTGTTACCAGCAGGGCTTCGCCGGCCAGGTCCTTGGCTGCCAGGGTGGCAAGCGCCTCTTCGAAAATCACCTGCGGCTCCTGCAGCTTCCCTTCCCCCTCCCAGCCACAGGCGAGCATCCCCCGCACCGGTTCGACAAAGAGGAAACCATTGGCTTTGAGACGCGCCTCGTTCTCCTTGTAGATGCTGTTTTGATACATGTTGACGTTCATGGCAGGGGCTATCAGCACCGGCGCCTTGCACGCCATCACCGTGGTAGTCAGCAGGTCATCGGCGATGCCGTTGGCCAGTTTGCCGATGACATTCGCCGTGGCCGGGGCGATGATGACCAGATCGGCACGGTCGGCCAGGGAGATATGGCCTATCTCCTGTTCAGCGATCAGGTTGAAGAGGTCGGTATGGACCGGGTTGCCAGAGAGGGTCTGGAAGGTGAGCGGAGCGATAAACTCCATGGCTGCCCTGGTCATCAGTACATGTACATTGGCCCCGGCCTTGGTCAGCAGACGGAGCAGCTCGACCGCCTTATAGGCGGCAATCCCGCCGGTCACCCCGAGGATGATCTCTTTTCCATTGAGTTGCATGGTACCTCCAGTTGTAACCTGATAAAGCTCAAAGCTCAAAGGTGAATGCTGAAAGCTCAAAGAACCTTTCACCTTTCACCCTTCACCCTTCACCCTTCACCCTTCACCCTTCACCCTTCACCTTCACCCTTCACCTTTCACCTTTCACCCCTCACCTTTCACCCTTCACCTGCTAACTTTGCCCAAGATACGGATTATGCAACCTTTCGTGGCCGATGGTAGATGCCGGTCCATGCCCAGGATAGACCTTGGTGGCGTCGGGTAGTGGCAGCAGCTTGCTGCGGATCCCTGCCAACAGCGCTGCATGGGAGCTGCCAGGGAAATCGGTCCGGCCGACCGATTCGGCAAAGAGCGTATCGCCGGTTATGACCAGAGCAGCCTCCTTGCTATAAAGCGAGCAGCCACCAGGGGTATGTCCAGGGGTGTGCAGTACCACTAATTCCAGATTACCTACGGCCAGTTTTTGCCCATCTTCCAGATAGCGGGCCGGCGCAGGCGAATTTTCAGTGGTCACCCCGTACATGGTCGCCACCTGGGCTGCCCGGCCAAGCATCGGCTGATCATCGGCATGGATAAGGAGTTCGGCACCGGTCGCCTCGAGCAGTTTACGATTGCCACCGACATGGTCAAAATGGCCGTGGGTATTTATCACGTATCTGATCGTCAGGCCGAGCCTGGCCACTTCGGCAAGGATCTGCTCCGGGTCGGCACCCGGGTCTACAACAACACCGTCATGGGTCTCGGGACAGCCGAGGATATAACAGTTGGTCCCGAGCGGGCCGACTGCAACAGTAGCAAAGATCATCTTTCCTCCAGAGATATGTCGATAACAGGCAGTACCTGCCAGCAGCAGACATAGTAACGCCAGCCAGCGGCCGGCTGTCAATACCCTGCTGAACATTGCAGCAGATCAGAAGAGATCAAGGTTCTTCTCCTTGAGCTGGCTGAATGGATTGTTCTGAAAACCTTTCCGCTCCTTAACTTCCCGGGGCGGAAGCCCCGATTCAGCCGGCGACTCTTCCGCAATGAGCTCGACCGGGAGTTCCTCACTCTCTCCTTCCAGCAGGTTCCGCTTGAAAAAATAACGGTCATAGAGCCGGTGATAGGCGCTCCAGCGGGACTGGCTCTCCGGTTCCCGACAGATATGGGTGCGAATGCCGTTGATCTTGGAATCGAGATCGTCGAGATAGTTGAGTATGGTGGCCTCAACCGTCTTGGGGCGCTTTGGCGAGCCGAATTCATACTGGCCATGATGCGACAGGAGCATATGCTTCAGCAGCATGGCGCAGTCGGCCGGAAAATCAGGCAAGAGGAGCAGCTTTTCCTGCAGCATCTCCACCCCGATGGTTATATGGCCAAGCAGCTTCCCTTCGTCGGTATAGTCAAAGGAACGGCAATAGCTCATCTCCCGGACCTTGCCGAGATCGTGCAGCAGCGCCCCGACGATCAGCAGGTCACGGTTTACCCCCTGGTAAAGAGGGACGATGGCATCGACCAGTTTGGCCACCGCCAGTGAGTGCTCCAGAAGCCCCCCCAGATAGACATGATGCATCCCCTTGGCAGCCGGCGCAGCACGATAACGAGCCATGAATTCGGCATCTGCAAGAAAGAGCCGCATCAGTTGCTGCAGATGCCGGTCGACAATAGTAGCTACCAGAGCAGCCAACTCCGTCTCCATCTCATTGATATCGCGCTCGGTCTCCGGCAGAAAATCGGCCAACTCGACACCCTCTTCCGGTACCCGGCGCAATTCGGCCACCACCAGCTGCATTTTACCGAGATAAACTGTTGCCTTCCCCCGTACGGCAACGAAATCGTCCCGCTCAAAGAGCGCTGCCAGAATATCCACATTATCCCAGACCTTGGCCTCCAGTTCGCCACTCTTGTCCATCAGGCGCAGGGTCAGGTAAGGCTTGCCGTTTTTGGCCATGGCAGTTATCTTCTCCTTGACCATTAATACCGTATCCACCATATCCCGCTCTTTGATCTCAGCGACGAATTGTTTGTTACCCAAGGTCTACCCCTTTTCTTGCCAGCAGCTGCCAGGCAATGCTGTCTGCTACCCTGATACCGTCCAGGGCAGCACTCATGATCCCACCTGCATAGCCGGCCCCTTCACCGGCCGGATAAAGACCCGGCAGTGTTGCTGACTGACAGTCGCTATTACGGACGATCCTCACCGGTGCCGAAGTACGCGTCTCAACTCCGGTCAGAGTCGCTTCAGCAGTTATGAAGCCGCGCATCTTCCTCTCGAAATGGTTGATTCCGGCCTGCAGATGCTCGACAACAAATCGCGGCAGGATAGTCCGCAGTTCGATTTCGCGGCTGCCGGGACGATAGGTTGAAGCAACCGGCCAGTTTCCGGGCCGTTGCAGAAATGCCATCATATTCTGGACCGGCGCCCGGTACCCCCCCCCTGCAGCGAGAAAGGCCTGTCGTTCAAGCTGCCGCTGCAATTCGATCCCACCCAGCAGAGCAGTACCGAAATCTGCAGGTCCGACACTCACTACCAGCGCGCTGTTTGCATAGGGTGAATTGCGCAGGCTCGAACTCATACCGTTGGTGACCACCCCCTCAGGTTCAGACGAACCGGCCACCACCACACCACCGGGACACATGCAGAATGAATATACCGAACGTCCCGTTGCCGCATCATTGTAGGCCAGGGCATAATCTGCCGGCGGCAGTCCGGGATGATGGCCGACGCCATACTGGATCCTGTTGATCAGTTCCTGGGGATGCTCGACCCTGACTCCAACGGCGAACGGTTTCGGCTCCAGCAGGACCCCGCGCCGTTCAAGCATTGCATAAGTATCGCGGGCACTATGTCCTGGCGCCAGAATAAACCGGTCGCAATGCTTTTCATCCCGGTCGTTGACAACTACCCCCCGGAGTCTACCCCTGCTGATCAGCAGATCCGTCACCCGGTGGCGAAACAGCACCTCTACACCACGCTCCTCCAGATGGTGACGGAGTCTGGTAACTACCTCCCGCAGCCGGTCAGTGCCTATATGAGGTTTGGCCAGATAGCATATCTCCTGCGCTGCCCCGAATTCTACCAGCTTTGCCAGGATATAGGCGATGTTAGGGTCTTTGACCCGGGTCGTCAGCTTGCCATCGGAAAAGGTCCCTGCACCACCCTCGCCAAACTGGACATTGCTTTCGCTGTCCAGCTCCCCTCTGCTCCAGAATGCCTGGACATCCCTGACCCGTTCCGCCACCGGTCTCCCCCGCTCCAGCAGCAGCGGCACAAGACCATATTCGGTCAGCCGGAGTGCAGCGAACAGCCCGGCCGGACCCATTCCGGCAATTACCAACCGTTCCTTCTCCTGCAAACGGGGGAAGGAAACCGGCAACGGTTCAACGACCCGAGTCAGATCGGCATCGGTCCCATGCCTGGTGGCAAAACCGGTTTCGTCGCGCAAGGCGAATTCGATACTGCAGACAAAGACGGGACGACCTTTGCGGCGGGCATCCAGCCCCTTGCGCGTAATACGCCATGCCGTTATATCAGCGGGGAGTAGACCATATCGTTCCATCAGCCTGACAAAGAGCAGATCGTCCGATTCATCCGGGGTCAGCGTCAGATTACGCAGCAGCCAGGGCATACTGTTCAGCTGGGGACAACTTGCTGGAGGCGTTTCCGGTCCAGCAGCTGTTCCACAATTATGACTATATCGAGCGGCTTGGTCGCTTTGGCGATATGGACACTCGCCCCCATCTCCGGGATCTCATGCTCATGAGGCGCACCATGGAACATCGAGGTGAGAAGCACTATCACCGGTTCGCTGGAACCGGCCAGACGGGCTATCTCCATGCAGGTACTGACCCCACCAAGACGTGGCATGATGAGATCGGAGATGACCACATCAGGGGTATTGTCGAGAAAAGCCCGCACCCCCTCGATACCATCTGCTGCAGTTATCACGACATACCCGTTATCCAGAAAGGCCGCAGCCAGCACTTTGAGGAAATAGGGGTCATCGTCTATCAGCAGGATTTTCCCGCGACTCTCTTCCATCATGACCCTTTCTAGAGTTCACGTGCTAGGTATCATACAAAAATGCCGCGGAAAAGAAAAGCAGAAACCAGAAGGGTTGTAAGCCAGGTTGTGGATGAAGAGATGCTGCAGAACTGATCATCAAGATCAGACACAAGGCGCAAAGGGGAGGGTGATGCAGAATGTCGTCCCTTCGGCACTGCTCTTCTCCACATCGATGCGGCCGTGATAGGTCTTGACAATGCGCAGCACGACCGACAGGCCGAGCCCTGAACCACTACTTTTGGTGGTAAAGAATGGGTCAAAGATGTTCGACAGATACTGTTCGGCAATACCGCTACCGGTGTCGCTCACCCTGACAGTGGCGATGCAACCGTTATGATCCAGCTCCACCCGCAGGATGCCGCCACCTTGCATCTCATGAATTGCGTTGAGAAAGAGGTTGGTAAATATCTGTTCGATTTCCAATGCATCGGCATGGAATTGGGGCGGGATATTCCTGTAGACCCGCTCGACACAGATCTTATGCAGTTCTATCTGGGGACGGAACATCTCCAGGGTGGAATCGATCACCTGATCAATGGCCACCTTGCTGATTTCATAGCGAGGCCGTTTCGAGGCATCCAGCAGTTTGCGCATAATGTTATCGATCCGCTCCACTTCGGTCAGTATCTTTTCCACATATTCCAGTTTTTCCGGGTCTTCCAGACCGCTTTTGATCAACTGGATAAATAGGGTGATGGAGTTGAGCGGATTCCTGATTTCATGTGCCATACCTGCCGAGAGATAGCCAAGAGTGGCCAGTTTTTCCGACTGGACTATCTCGGCCTGGGCCTTTTGCAACGCCTCGGTCTTCTCCATGACACGGGCTTCCAGCTGCCGGTTCCACGCCTCGATCTCCTGCAACAGCATCTCCCGCTCATTCAACAGCTGCCTGTTGCTAATTTCAACTTCTCGGATACGCAGGACATTCTCAATCCGTTCCGCCAGGTCCTGGTTGTTGAACGGTTTGAGGACATAGTCAGAGGCACCCGATTTCATCAGTTCAACGGCAAGTTCTTCATTCCCCTTGCCGGTAAACATGATTACATAGGTGTCGGGAAATCGCCCCCGAATCTCTTTCAGGGTAGACATCCCGTCCATGCCGGGCATCATGTAGTCAAGGAGTACCAACTGGGGCTTATGCTTGACTATGATGTCGAGACCATTGCTCGCATCAGCCGCAGTAAAGACCAGATAGCCACGGTTGCGCAATATGATCGAAGTAAGGTCAAGGATAACCTTTTCGTCATCAATGATCAGTATTATCCCTTTATATTTTCGTTCTTCCTTTTCCATACCACCTGCCTGGCTGCTTTTGCGTTGCATAAAATAAAGGGCAGCAAGCAGCTGCCCCGGTAATTATCCCGACTTGTACTGCCTGCCCCTAGCCTGGCTGTCGCACCGTCAATACCGGGCAGTTAGCCTTACGCACAACACGTTCTGCGGTGCTGCCGAAGAGGAGATGATCGATACCGCTACGTCCATGGGTACCCATGACGATCAATGAAGCCTCTTCTGCATCAGCTTTCCTGATTATCTCTTCAAAGGGGATCCCGGAGATGATGGCAAATTTATAGTTAGTGAAGTCCTGCAACCGGTTACGACAGAATTTCTGCATCATCTTTTCTGCCCCATCCTCGATCTCCTTTTCCAGGCTGTCGAAAGAGATGTGGGGGACATAGAACCCGCGCAGATCAACCGGTTCACTGATGACATGTATGACCAGCAGCAGAGCATCGAATTTCTTCGCCAGGGTAAGAGCGTAATCGCAGGCATAGTCGGAGCTTTCAGAAAAATCGGTGGCAAAGACTATCTTTCCGAACTGTTTCATAAAACCCTCTGGTCAGTGACTCGACTCCTTGAATATCTTCTTGAGGATCGACTTCAGTTCCTCGATCTTCACCGGTTTGTTGATATATTCAAAGGCACCAAGATTCATCGCCTCGATGTAGGATTCAACCCCGCCGTAAGCGGTAATCATGATGACGTTGCTCTTGGGATAGTTCTTGTTCAGTTCCTTGAGAAAGGTTATGCCGTTCATCTCCGGCATATTGATATCAGTAACGATAAGATTGACTTCCTGCTGGCGCAGATAGTTCAGTGCCTCGAACCCGTTTGACACACTCTCCACCAGAAATCCTTCCTTGGCCAGCAGGCGAGAAAGACCGATACGGGCATTCTCCTCGTCATCCACTATCAGTATGCGTTTCTGTTGTTTTGGCAAACCATATCTCCTGTGCCGGAATCGATGCAACTAGTGTTTCAGTCTAGCACGGAGAAGGTTGCTGTCAAGCTAGGCGGACGGCAAATTTTTCGCAGCAGCCACCTTCAGTCTTAACTTGACCGCTGTCAGGATGAGATTGGCTATGATGGAGACAAAATAGATTTCATCATCAGAAAAGGTCTTCATCGAGGTGGAGTTGAGATTTATGACGCCATATATCTCTTTCTTGTCGGAGATAGGGAACGAAAGCATGGAGTTGTATTTCTCCTCCTGCAGTTCGGAGAAGTTCTTGTAGCGGGGGTCCTGGGAGGCACGGCTCAGCGAGATATACTGTTTATCCTTGGCTACCGAACCGGTAATCCCTTCACCAATCCTGATCCTGATCTTGCCGATAAAAGCGGGATCAAAACCGTGCGTTGCCGCCATCACCAGCTCCTCACCCTCCCGCAGGTAAATGGAACAGACACTTACCTTGAGCTGATCGGCAACCTTCTCGGCCATCTTCTGCAGTACCTGGGGGAGTTCGAAATCGGACGAAACGAGCATGCTGATCTCTTCCAGAGAGATGATCTCCAGGTGCTCGCGATTTGCCTTCTGCATGGTCAACACCATCTTCCCCCGCTCGCTTTCGAGAAATGGGGTAAAACTGGCTTTATGATAAAAGGGGTTGACGGTCTTGACCCGCTCTGTGATGGTGCGGAAATCGGAGAATCCGCATCTGCAGGTCATTTTAACCCGATAATTGTCAATCCGCTCACTCTTCATAACCTTGCCGCACTTACGACATCTTGCTACCAGTTGCATAAGACCTGCTCCTTTCCGTAACGACCCCATGGGGAAAGATATTACCTAGCATCAGCCTTCAGTACAAGATGCGCAGGCTTCCCAAGTGGTCCGAATGGTTGCAGCGGCTTGCCGTTGCACTCCCCCTCGACACCTCCGGCATTGCCGACATCCAGTGCTATTTGCCGGTCAGCCTTCCATTCGATGATATCACCGGCCTTAAGGTCATACTGCTGGGAGATGCTTTCATCGATGGTAAGATGCAGCCAACTGTCCTGATTGACCTTGAGCCGCAACACCAGACCTTGTGCCGGCGTCTCGCTGGCCAGGGGTGTCGTGACAAGCGGCTTTACCGACAACCCGATCGGAGCAGCACTGCTAGTTGAGCGTATTGGCTGGCGGGGGTCTTTACCCTGTTCGACATTTTTCCCTGCCGGGACTTCGGCAGTCGACAACTTTTCCGGGGTGTCAGTTCGCTTCCCGGTCAGCAATGCGACCAGAACAAGGATGAGCAGCAGACCGAACGGCAGGAACCATCGGACCGGCCTGCGTCCTGGCTGGGGAGGAGCTGTCGTGCTTCTGCTTTGATTATGCTGCTCGGGACCAGCAGCGACCACCTGCCCCTTGTCCCTTTCATAGTGGGCAATTACAGCGTCACCATCAACTCCCAGATAGCTGGCATAGACCCGGAGGAACCCTTTGACATAGGCCTGATTGGGTAGTTTATCAAACAGGTCGCTTTCAATGGCAGCCAGATAGTTCTTCCCAATCCGGGTGACCTTTGACACATCATCCAGCGACACCCCTCGCGACTCACGGAGCCCCTTTAGATAGGCACCTATCGTATTACTGTCACGACCTGCCGAGTCTGCATCAGGCACATCGACTCCCACTCACTCATTTTAGCAATTCGAGATAATCCCGGGAAAGTTGCCCCATTTCCGTATCTGGTGCAATCCGCAGCACTTCGCCAAAAGAGTTGCGGGCCAGGCCGCTCTCCTTGATTTTCAGGTAAGCCAGCCCAAGCTGATAATAGGCATTGGCAAACTCTTTGTTCAGTTCCACGGCCTTTTTGAATTCGCCAATAGCCAGTTCGACCTTGTCGAGAGCAAAGTATACCTTGCCAAGGTTGAGACGGGCTCGAGGGTTACGAGTATTGGCATTGACCGCTGAACGGAATATGGAGAGCGCCTTCGGATAGTCCCCTTTACCAAAGTAGGCAAGTCCGAGATTGATGTTGGCAGTCTCCTGATTGGGATAAAAAATATCATCAATGACCAGCTTGAAATGATAGATGGCATCGTCCCAGCGTTTCATCTCGAGGTAATTGACCCCGAGGCTGTTTCGTGCTTCTGAATAGGTAGGTTTCAGAGCCAGCGCGCGGAGATATTTCTGCTCGGCCAGTTCAAAGCGGTTTTTACGGTAATATGCCTGGCCGAGATAGTGGAGCAGATCCGGATCATCAGGGGTGATCTTCTCCGCTTCCGTCAACTCCGTCAAGGCAGACGGGATATTATTCTCCCCCAGATGAGAGAGCCCCATCTGAAAGTGATAGGATGCCTGTTTTGTCTTGCTTTCGCTCAGGGCACACCCTGACAATCCGAATACTAGGCCTATCATGGCTACACAGAGCAACAATCGACTCACGTCAAGCCCCCTTGTGCTGATCCTCCGTGATACTTCACTACTGCTGCTGGCGAAAACTCTGTTGCAGCAGAGCCTAACAGGAACAACACTGTATAACTAGCAGAAATATTGGGCTTTGTCAATCACAGCAAGCCCGAACCCTCGCCAACCCGCCCCTAAGCCCCGACCAACCCCTGGAAATGGGTCATTGCCTTGAAACTCCGATAGCGCTCTTCAATCTCCCGGTACTCTAGACGCTTGAGCCGGTTGAGACTGAAATCCTCCACCGTAAAAGAGGCCATAACGCTGCCAAAGACTATTGCCTTGCGGATCCCATCCTCACTGCTATCGTTACTGTTAGCCAGATATCCCATAAAACCTCCGGCAAATGTATCTCCGGCACCAGTCGGATCGAAGACCTCTTCCAGCGGATAGGCAGGGGCGGCAAAGATGCCGCTGTCGGTGAAGAGCAGAACGCCATACTCCCCCCGTTTGATGATGAGATTCCTGGCCCCCATGGCACGGATTGCCCTGGCACCCTTGACCAGGTTCGCCTCACCCGACAGCTGGCGGGCTTCGCCTTCATTGATGATGAGGATGTCGACCCGCTCGATCACCCTTTTCAACGCTGCCGGTTTGGAGGATATCCAGAAGTTCATGGTGTCGCAGGCGACCACACGAGGCCGTTCCACCTGGTTCAACACCTCCATCTGCAGCTCCGGGTCGATATTGGCAAGGATCAGATAGTCAGTATTGCGGTACGCCTCAGGGACCTCAGGCCGGAATGACTCAAAGACATTGAGCTGGGTCTCCAGGGTCTGTGCCTCGTTCAGATCAAACCCGTAGCGACCTTTCCAGTGAAAGGTCTTGCCACTCTCCCTGGTCAACCCTTGCAGGTCGATATTACGGGAGCGGAGGAATTCGACATGCTCGGCAGGGAAATCTTCCCCCACCACAGCCACCAGATTCACATCAGTAAAAAAACTGGCCGAGGTGGAAAAGTAGGTGGCAGAACCGCCAAGTACATTCTCTACCTTGCCGAACGGGGTCTCCACAGAGTCAAACGCTACCGAACCTACCACCAGAACGCTCATTACATAATCTCCTTTAAAGCTGCTATTAAATTATAATTTTCGTAATTCCGCGCTGTAGCAAAATCCTACCAGGCTAATCAAGATACTTACCGATCAGGAGTTGCAGCCTCTCCCTCGCCTCAGCCGTGATAGCCTTCCGGTCGGTAAGAATCGCATATTCAACAGCAGAAGAGCAGGCGCAGCTTCGCTCACTGCCGATGCTGCCAACCGCCTTGCGGATGATGCTCTTTGCCATTGCCACATTCTGTTTTATTATCGCCACCACAGCCTCTACCGAAACATCCTCGTGGGCGGTATGCCAGCAGTCATAGTCAGTGGAAAGTGCTATGATACCGTAACATATCTCCGCCTCCCTCGCCAGCTTCGCCTCGGTGATGTTGGTCATGCCGATGATCGACCCACCCAGTCCGATATACATGAACGACTCAGCCCGGGTGGAGAAGGCAGGACCTTCCATGCAGATGTAGGTCCCCCCTTTGTGCACCACCGCGCCGGCCTCTACTGCCGCAGTATAGAGGACCTCTGCCAGGGGGGCACAGACCGGGTCGGCAAAACCGACATGGGCCACCACGCCATTACCGAAGAAGGTGTCGTGCCGTACCCCTTTGGTACGGTCAATGAACTGGTCCGGTATTACTATATGCCCAGGCGCAATAGCCTCCTTCAGGCTGCCAACCGCAGAGACAGAGATGATACGTGTCACCCCGAGCTGTTTCATGCCGTAAATATTGGCCCGATAATTGACTTCCGAGGGGAGGAGACGATGCCCCCTGCCATGCCTGGGGAGAAAGACCATCCGTACCCCGTTGAGAACCCCCGTGATATAGTCGTCCGAAGGGTCACCGAACGGAGTTGTTAATTTAACAGCCTTGATATCGACCAACCCCTCCATCTCATAAAGACCGCTACCGCCGATGACGCCGATTATCTGCTCAGACATATCTCCTCCAGTTCATCGAAATAGATCAGACTTTGTTGCCTTACTGCTTTTGTTTGACATCTCTCTGCCGCTCCAGTCGTCCCCGTAACTGACCGCAAGCCGCCGAGATATCACCGCCGCGGCTGGCACGGGTAATGACCGTAAAATGTTTGTCCAGCAGATATTTATGAAAAACATCTATCGCCCTCTGGGACGGCCCCTGCAGCGAACTCCCCTCATGCTCGTTAAAGGCTATCAGATTGATCTTGCAGGGGATATCACTGACCAGTCTGACCAAGCGCCGCGCATCATCCAGAGAATCGTTGCAGTCTCTGATCAGCACGTATTCAAAGGTTATGTAGCGCCGGGAGGGCAACGGGAAACGTTTGCAGGCAGCCAGCAGCTCCTTGAGCGGATAGCGGCGATTTATCGGCATGAGCTGGTTGCGCAGCTCGTCCGTAGTCGCATTAAGGGAGACTGCCAGGTTCACTATTACCGAACTGCCGAGGATGTCCAGTTCCGGGACCAGCCCTGCCGTGGATACAGTGACCCGCCGATTGGAGAACTGCAGTCCTTCGTTACTGGTGAGGATCTGTATGGCCGGTATCACCGCACCCAGGTTGGCCAGCGGCTCCCCCATCCCCATAAAGACGATGTTCCTGATCTCGGCGTCCTTTTTTACTGCGCAGACCTGGTTGACTATCTCGGCAACAGTCAGGTTCCGCACCAGCCCGAAATGGCCGGTAAGGCAGAATTCACACCCCATGGCACAACCGACCTGACTGGAGATACAGAGAGTATTGCGCCCCTCATCCGGGATCAGTACCGATTCAACAGCATTGCCGTCCGCCAACCGGAAGAGATACTTTCGTGTCCCGTCCGCCGAACTCTCCACCACTTCAGGAGTCAATTCGCTGATACAGGCGAGACGCTCCAACTCCTCCCGGAATTCCCTGGAGAGATTGCTCATTGCCGCAAAGGAGAGAGCGCCCTGCTGATAGAGCCATTTGAATATCTGCCTGGCTCTGAAACGCTCCTTCCCGCCACCCAGGATAAATGCTTCCAGCTCATCGAGGGTAAAATTTTTCAGATCAACCTTGGCCATGGTCTGGGTATGAAAAAGCCCTTCCAGGGAAGGGCTTGTCTCGCTCTCTTGTCAATCAGCTCAAACCAGTTCAAGCTGGCTGAAGAAATAAGGTATTTCAAAGGCGGCTGATTCGGGTGAGTCGGAACCATGGGCAGTATTCTCTTCGATGCTGACCCCAAACTCCTTTCGAATCGTCCCTGCTGCTGCATTGGCAGGATTGGTCGCCCCCATCAGGTCGCGCCATGCGGTTATGGCATGCTCTTTCTCCAGCACCATCACCAGTACCGGACTGCGCACCATGAAGGTGCAGAGGTCATTGAAAAAAGGACGGTCCTTATGGACATAGTAGAACCCCTCTGCCTCCTGACGGGAAAGGGCAATTTTTTTCAATCCTACTATTCTGAAACCGGCTGCCTCGATCTTTGCCAGCACTTTGCCGGTGATGTTCCGCTCAACCGCGTCCGGCTTGATAATCGCAAAAGTTCTTTCCATTGTTCCTCCCATTATGGTGATATGGACTGGATCGTCGATATACATGCTCGACCGGCATCTAGACCGCTGTTTGAATGACCTTTTCATTTATCATGTAACTTACTATTATGTCAAGGTGATTATCACCGTAGAAATAACAACAGCCTACAGAAGCTAGCTTCTGTAGGCTGAGTGTTCCGTATAACAGGAACGTTGAATTACTTCTTCGCCGGAGCGGCAGGAGCAGCAGGGGCGGCAGGGGCAGCCGGAGTGGCAGCCGGAGCAGCCTTGGCAGAAGACATAGCCTTCTGAGCTTCCGGAGCTTTCGGAGCTTCAGCAGGAGCAGCCGGCTTAGCCGGTTCCTGCGGCTTGCAGCCAGCAGTGAATGCCAGAGCCATGGTCAGGCACAGAGCCAAAGAGAGCATTTTTTTCATCGACAGTATCACCTCTTTTCTTTTGTGAGTACCATATGAGCGCGTAGCGCATGGCTTTTGAAAGACAACAACTGCGAAATATACTCACTTTACATCAAATGTCAAGAATTTTTTAACGTACCCGCCTGAACCTACATCCTGTATATCCGTATCAGCAACAATTAAAGGGAGAAGTTCTTGTCGCCTCGTCACAGGTTGAAACAGACCATCTTGATGTTGGTCATCTCTTCCATCGCATAGCGGATCCCTTCCCGCCCCAGCCCGCTCTCCTTATTGCCACCATATGGCATGTGATCGACCCGGAAAGTCGGCACATCATTGATGATCACCCCGCCTACGTCAAGCCGGCGAATAGCCATGAATGCCTTGTTAATATCACTGGTGTAAACCCCTGCCTGCAGCCCGAAAATCGAATCATCGGCCATATCGAGCGCCTCTTCGAACGAATCACAGGGGAGGACCGAAACAACCGGGGCAAAGACCTCGGAACACATTACCTGCATATCCTTTGTGACACCGGAGAGGATGGTCGGTTCCAGGCAGTTGCCTATAACATTCCCACCGGCCTCGATCCGTGCCCCCATTTTGACCGCCTCTTCGAGCCAGGCAACGGAACGATCCAACTCAACCCGGGAAATCATAGGCCCGATGTCGCAATTTCGATCCAGCGGGTCTCCAACCTTCAATTTTTTTGTGGCAGCAACAAACTTGGCAAGAAACTCCTCATAACGTGAACGTAGCACAAATATCCGCTGCACGGAAATGCAGACCTGCCCTGAGTTGGCAAAACTCCCGACCACGCAGCGACTGACAGCCTTGTCGACATCACCATCCTCGGCAATTATGGTCGGCGAATTGGAACCGAGTTCCAGAGTCACCCGCTTCAGCCCGCAACGCGCCTTGATCGCCCGCCCTACCGGTGGGCTGCCGGTGAAGGTGATCATAGCCAGCCGCTCGTCTTCGACGAGGCGGTTACCAACTGTAGTACCACTGCCGATCACTACATTGAGCGCGCCAGCAGGCAGTCCTGCTTCGGCAAGGAGTTCTGCCAGCTTGATGGAAGAGATGGGGGTCTTGGTGGCCGGCTTGAGTACTACCGCATTACCTGCTGCCAAAGCGGGGGCAACCTTATGCGCCACAAGATTCAAGGGGAAATTGAATGGTGCAATGGCACCTATCACTCCGATCGGGAAGCGCTGATAAAAACCGAAACGACCGGCTGATACCGGCGAAGCATCCATCGGCACAATTTCGTCATGACAATTTTTTGCCTCCTGCGCAGCAAAGCGGAAGGTCTCGGAGCTCCGTTCCGCCTCAGCAAGCGCAAATTTCCATGACTTGCCGGCCTCGCTGGCAATGATAGTGGCAATCTCCTCTTTGTCGCGCATGATCAAATCTGCCGTGCGGTTCAGGATATCTGCACGTTTATATGCAGGCAGTGCCGCCATCGCCTTAAAGCCTATCCTGCCTGCTTCTATCGCTCGATCCACTACTGCTGCCGATGCCTCGGGGACTACGCCGATGATTTCATCATTATATGGGTTGACCACTTCGATACCAGGCCAGTCATCCCCCAGCCATTCCCCCCCAAGTAGGACCTTGAACCGTTTTGCCATAACAACCTCCCATTGCAGAAACCATAATTACTTGCCTAAGGTGCGTCGATTATAGTATATTAACAAATCATTAGCAACCTTTGTCAGTGAGGATTATGTGGCCACCAAATTGAATGCCTCGGAAAGAAAACAGCTGCTTACCATAGCAAGAGATACCATCAGCACTTACATTAGCAGTGGCAAACTGCCGACCGCAACGGTAAAGAGTGAAAACCTCCAGGCGACGCGCGGCTGTTTTGTCAGCATCAAGAAGGGGGATAAACTTCGTGGCTGCATCGGCACCTTTATCGCCGATAAACCTCTCTACCTTCTGATCCAGGAGATGGCAGTCTCTGCTGCAACAAAAGACCCCCGCTTCTATCCGATGAAGGAGAGTGACCTGACCGATTTCACATTAGAGATATCGGTCCTCTCCCCCTTGCGTAAAATCACCAATAACGATGAAATAAAGGTCGGCGAGCATGGCATCTACCTGGAAAAAAACTTCTCCCGTGGCGTACTCCTCCCCCAGGTAGCCGTCGAACAGGGGTGGGACCGGGAGACCTTTCTTGGTCAGACCTGCCTCAAGGCTGGGCTTCAGACCGATGCCTGGAAAGAAGGGGCCGATATCTATATCTTCAGCGCCGAGGTATTCAGCTGACAACAAAATAGAGTGAATCATCCCAGGAGACTAAAAAGGGGAGATGCTGTTGCATCTCCCCTTTTGCTATTACTGCTGGCCAGGACGCTCTAAGCGCCCTGGCCAGATACTGCGATTAGAACTTCCGGCCACCTTCGGCAGCCCACTTCTCCAGCATTGCTGTGGTGACCGACTTCGGCCGCTCGATAGCATAGCCGAGACCACGGTCCCAAGTGATGTTGGCCATACAGCCGAGTGCGCGGCCGACGCCGAACAGGACGGTGTAATAATCCCACTCGCGGAGACCATAGTACCACTGAATGACACCGGACTGGGCGTCAACGTTCGGCCATGGGTTCTTGGCTTTGCCATGCTCGGTCAGAACAACCGGGGCAACTTCGAAGATCATGGCGACCAGTTTGAAGAGCGGATCGTCCTTCAAACCAGGGGTCTTGAGGCAGAACTCACGCTGTGACATATAGCGCGGGTCGGTCTTACGGAGAACGGCGTGACCGTAACCCGGAACGACCTGACCGGAGTTGAGGGTATCCCAGAGCGCCTTGGTAACAAGTTCTTTGGTCGGCTCAACGCCTTTGCAATACTTCTCCTGGAACTTGATGGTCCAGTCGAGAACTTCCTGGTTTGCCAGACCGTGCAGCGGACCGGCAAGGCCGTTGAGACCGGCAGAGTATGCATAGTACGGATCGGAGAGAGCTGAGTGAACCAGATGGGTAGTATGAGCAGAGACGTTGCCAGACTCATGGTCAGAGTGGAGGATGAAATACATCCGGGCCACATCTTTATAGGTCTCGCTCTGGCCGATCATATGAGCAAAGTTGGCGCCCATGTCGAGGCTAGGATCGATGGCGATCTGCTTGTCGCCGCGATACTTCAGGTTATAGATGAATGCAGCGATAATGGCGATACGGGCGACCAGGTCACTGGCATCTTCATAGACATATTCCCAAGCGGTCATCTTGTTGAATTTGCCTGAATTGTAGAAGCCGGCAAACTTGGAGTCCTTCTGCAGAGCAAGGATACCAACGGAGAGCATGACCATCGGGTGGCTGTCACGCGGCAGGGCGCGGATAGCGGTGAAGACATACTCGGGCACTACCTGGCGGACTTTCCACTCCTTGACAACTTCGTCAACCTGCGCCTGGTTCGGCACATCACCGGTGAGGAGGAAATACCAGAAAGCCTCAACAGTCGGATAGTCGGACTTAGGTGCCTTGGGGAGCGCTTCAAAGGTCTCGGGGATGGTCTTGCCACGGAAACGGATACCTTCCTGGGGGTCCAGGTAGGAGATATCTGTTACGAGGCTGCGGATGTCACGTGCGCCGCCGATAGCCTGGTCGATGGTTACCTGGTCGATGATAACCTTGCCGAACTCTTTTACCAGTTTGGTGGTACGGGGACGGAACTCTTCAATTTTCTGCTTTAAAGTCTCTTTAAGTGCCATTGTGCTTGCTCTCCTTTCGATCTGTTGGGGTTTAAATGCAACACCAGCTTCATTGCATACGCAAGAAAAGACCTGTACAGCTCCCTCCTTTCATCACAATATCGCCACCGGTAACCATTGACTCATTTTTTGTGACAGTCATTCCAGCCATGGCAACCGTCCTGTAATAATTAGCTGTCACCAATAAATTCGTAGCAAAAACTCTTTGCTGAAGGCTATCAAAATATTGTCTGGAAACTACCTGGAACCTATGATCCGTTCGCGGGAGCTACCCCTTGCACCCTGCTAACCAGCTGATTTACGGGGCAAATCCCCGAACGGTACTGCTGGGGCGGGTAATCGTTTACAGCGCTGGAGAATATTTTTTTAGGATACTGTATACAAAATTTTTTCAATTTATACCACTGAATGCAAGCGATTTCAACAAAAAATTTTTAAAATATTTTTAGGTTGGTCTGACTCTCGCCGGTCATTTTTACTAATTAAATGAGATGAAAGCGACTGCTGCTCAAATGAATAATATGGAGCAATAGCAGCAGAACCATTGAGCAGTAGGTGGGGGGAGAGAATCTACAGGGATACAATCTGCTCATCAGCATAGGTGAGCGCCTTGATGCTGCCATCATCGGCCATATAATAGGTATTCTCGATACCGATCGCCCCTTCGCCGGGGTAGACCAACTTCGGTTCAAAGGCGAAGACCATTCCTGGCTCCAGCTTCATGTCGTTGAATCCACGGGCGATGAACGGGAATTCATCGATCTCGATCCCAATGCCATGACCAATGAAGGAGACCTGAGCCCCCTTGCTCCCCATGAAATGTTCACCATGACCAAGCTTGACAGCAAGTGCAAGACACTCTTCATATAGCTGGCCCCAGCTTGGCCGTTCCGGGGCGATCTCCAGCATCAATCGCTGGATTTTCAACATGTCGGCATAGCCCTGGTTAAGCCGGTCGGAAAGGTTGCCGATGACAAAGACCCTGGTCTGGTCAACCAGATAACCGTCAAAACTGCCGGCGAAATCGACTATTATCGGTTCATTCCGTTCAATCCTTTTCCAGCTTGCCCCCTGGCCGAAAGATGGGGTCGGCCCCATACCGCCGAGCGGGGTATCGGTATAGGCAGGCACCGCACTGTCGGTGCCGGAGAATGTATGGCCAAAGAGCATCTCCCCGTTGAATCCCCGCATCCGGATATACCCTAGATGACCGTTGTTACGCGCCAGAAATTCGAGTTTGGCAGCCAGCTCTATTTCAGTCATCCCCTCCCGGAGTACCTCTTTGACATGGTCATTGACCCGGGCTACCTGATCGGCAGCATCCTTCATGATGTGGATCTCATAGGCTGACTTGATCATCCGCACCCTGCGGATAAGCGGAGTAGCATCGCAGAATTCGACTACCGGGAACACCTTCCGATAGCGGTCATAGAAACTGACCGGCAGCACATCAAGCTCCAGACCGACCCTGGATGGCTGCTGATAGCCGTAGTTGGCCAGAATAGCGGGGATATCTTTCATGGAGGCAAAGGGGATAACTTCTTTAAGTCCGGACTCCATCCGCGCCCGTCTCTGGTCGCGGCGCACCATGTAGAGCGGCTGGCCGCTCGCCGGGACATAAAGATTACCACTCTGGATGGTTCCGGTGAAATAGAAGAGATCAGCATTCTGCACAATAATAACTGCATCGAGACCGGCCGTTGCCATCTCCTCCTGCAGACGCTTACAGCGGTACTCCAGCTCAGTGGCCGGGGTTATTCGCATAACTGATCTCCTTGTTCACTGTTAATATCATATCTTCTCCAGCAGAGCCCGGTTATCAAGTGTCACCTGACTTTGCATCCCCCACTTTGTCGCTCTCATTGCGCAGTCTGGCCTGCTTTTCCAGTCTACGTCGGCGGCGACCGCCGAGAAAGGTCTCTTCTATGACAATAGCGACAAAGCAGGCGATGAAGAGAAAAAATATGCCGCCAAGCAGATAATTGCGCACCGTCAGCCCCCCTCGACCTCCAGCTATTTCTCCCTGATTGCCAACTCCCGAAAACTTGACTGCAGCTCCCAGCTATCCTCTGCCAACAAGCTAAAACTTCCAACGCATTGATTTAAAAGGGATTATGACTTAACATGCAAATGCTGCCATGTCAAGTGATTTAACCTCGGTCAATCAAGAATAGACTAGTTTGGTTGAACCCGGCACGGTTTAGTCTCGGTAGACTTGCAGCATTCTGCTGACGAAGGTGCTTATTTGTTGGTCGATGGCAGCGCTTCTGGTAGTGAATTGATCTACTATGCTGGCGCGGGGGAAGTTTCCGACAGGCATCAGGACCGGTGCCTGGTTCTTGGTAGGTGATTCTTCACCACTGTCGACCTGGTCGTGGCGGAACCCACTGCTATCGGTCCAGGTAAGAGTCCGCTCCTGACCATTCTTGTCGTAACAGAGCTGAAACCCGGTAATATCACCGGTAACCGAGAACCAGACGATCAGGTCGAAATAGTCGTCGCTGAACCAGCGTCGCAATGGCTCGTCCTTATGGCTGGTTGTTTTAATCTCTTTCATATCTGCCAGGCAAGGGCTCAGTGCGCATCTTTCTTGTCCGCAACTGCAGGGGCAAGACCGATTGCTGCCAGCAACGGGTAGTCAGCAGGCGCCAGAGAGACCGCCTTGAACAGGGCTGTGACCAGCATGGTCGACTCTGCCCTGGTCTGGCAAATTGCCCCCTGGCCGGCACAACCTTCTCCCCCCCAGCCGCTGAATTCCGAACCGGCATAAGCAACTGCCCGGAGCGTAACAGCTGTGCCAGGGGCTACCATGGCAGAGCAGCGTGAGCCGCAGCTTATGTCAGTGAGCGAACCGGTAACAACACCTTCCCCGTCGCCACTTTTGCTCACTACAATATCGGCCCGGTATGGCGGCTCATATTGCCAGAGCGAGGCGCTCCCCTTGCTGCATTCCCCAAACCAGGGGTCGGTCAGGCGATTACCGGCAGCCGAGGAGAAGAATACGCCGAAATGGAGATGCGGCATTAGAGCATTCCCGGAGCTCCCTATCTCGGCTATCTTCTCCCCTTGCTGAACCTTCTGGCCACTCGCTACAGTGAGAGAACCGTTGCGCAGATGGGCATACAAGGTTACCAGCCCTTGCGCGGCACCAGCATGCCTTACTAGGACGAAATTCCCTGCATCGAACCCCCAGGAAAAACAGCCATAGGTTGCATCACAGACCTTGCCGTTCTGTTCGCCATCCTTGCCATGCTCCATCTGCTGCGGAGTTGCGGAGTCCTCAGCTTGGTCAGCAGCAGATCGGTCCGGATAGCCACCAGCAGCCCAGAGTATCTCCCCGTCAGCGGCAGCAAATACCGGCACCCGGCCAGCAACATCGCTGACGATGATATCAGTGCCGTTATGGCCGACATAGCCGGCCTTGCTGCAGTTGAAAGCGTACCCACTGCCAATATCCGGATAACCGAGATAAAAACTGTTACCCAGGCAGTTGACTCCAGGGACGCAGCCGACCGGCCATGTCAGTGGACCGGCAAGCAGAGGGGCTGGAATAGTAATAAGAACCAGCGTGATGGCGGTAAGGATTCTGCGAAAAGACATGGACATCGGCTTTGTCATAACGTTTCAGTTTACGGGGCCAACCCCGGAGAGATGCTATCTGCCGGAAAAGGTCTTGAACACCCCGGCATAATTGCAACTGTTCGCCTCTTGCTCTAGCAAAAATCAGACCTTCTAACGAAGACCCAGCTTAGTGAGAAATTTGCCGAGATATCTGTTTAGCGGATTGGTTCGGCTCAGAAAGGGGAAGAGTGGCTGCTTGCGAATCCCAAGGGAGTCAAGCAGAGCGACTATTCCAGGGTGCGGGGCAACGGTCAGCCCATCACGCAGGATTTTCAACGCCTCGACCTTGTTGCCGGCAAGCAGGTGCGTCCGGCCAAGATTGAGATAAAGTTCCGGATTGGCCGATTCCTCGGCAAGCGCCTGTTTGCAACAGTCGAGTCCGGCCTGTATCTGGCCTCGTTCTTTTGCCAGACAGTAACCCAGGTAGGAGCGGTAGAGCGGCCGTGGTGATACATTTGCCGCCCTTTCAAAATGAACCATGGCAGCCAGGGATGCGCCGCTTTTCAGTTCCGCCACCCCCCGGGCAAATTCCCGATCCGCATCATATTCGGCCATGATCAGTCACCTCGGCTAATTGGTCTGCAGGTACTACAACCCCGCCGGAAACAACAAACTTGACCGCCTCTTCGACAGTCATACCGCTCTCTTCGACCTCGTCAGCAGGGAAGTAGAGGGCAAATCCTGATGTCGGGTTGGGCATGGTCGGCAGATAGACAATCAGGTATGATACCCCCTGCCGTTTCACTTCGGCAGTGACAAATCCGATTGCCAGCACCCCCGGCCGCGGCCACTGGACAAAGACTGCACGGCGATAGGCGCTCTTCCCGTCGCGGAAAACATCCATCAGCTGTTTGCTGGAGAGATATATCGATTTGACCAGCGGGATGCGGACCAGCACTCCATCCCACCAGCGAAAAAGCTTTTTCCCAATGACATTGGCTGTCAGCAGACCGGTCAGGTAAATTACAATTGCAGCAGTTACCATGCCAAGACCTGGTATGTAGTCGGCGTCGCTAGTCAACAGCGCCAGCCCTTTAGCCAATACCGGGCCGAGGATCCCGTCAGCAAAGCTGAAGAGATATTTCAGGAAAAAGATCGTTATGCCTACCGGAATGACAACGCAGAGCCCGGCGACAAAGGTCTTCCGCAGATGTGCAAACACTCCACCCATAGCCTGACTCGCTCCTGTCTGGATAGCAGAAATCACCGGGGCACTGAGGTGATAGGCTGTCAGCCCCGATTAATATATCCTTACCAGGTGGCAGGATACCTTTTTGTCTGGTAAAGTTCAAGGAGTAACCGCCGTGGCATTACGACAAGATATATTTATATCGACCAGCTGCTCTCCCTGATGAGCAGATAATTTTATTTGAATATTCTCATAAAATATTATAGATTAGTAAAACTATTTTGCATTGAGCGGCCGATGCCAACTGCTTAGAGGAAGCAGCCAGCTTCTTTCTCCTTCGTCACTAGCCGGGGGGGTGCAACTACGGTCAGGAGCGACCATTATCCAATTCAGCAGAAGGCTCCAGATGGGGATAAAACAGAAACTCATAATCGCATTCCTCGCCATCGCGCTCATCCCGACGATTATTGCCGGGGTCTTTATCTATCACGATAGCTACACCAATCTGACCAACTCCTTTAACAACCACTTCACCCATGTAGCCAACATCCAGAAATCAAGAGTACAGACCCTGCTGGAGCTGTATGATAACGAGGTGCAGTTGATTGCCAGCAGGACCTATCTGCGGAGCAATCTGGCCAAATATGTCCAGACCCGTGATCCGGCAGTCAAGGCGATGCTGAACATCCAGCTGCTCGACTCGCTCAATTCGGTAAAGAATATCCACGAACTACTCATTCTCGACCTGGATGGTTCGATAGTCGCTTGCACTGACCCGGTCGAAAACCAGCAGAAATTGCAGGAGAAGTCATATTTCCGCGAGGGGTTGACCCGGTCGAGTTTTATCGATGTAACAAGAGACCGCCACAAAAATGAACTGATCACTGTCCTTACCGCGCCGATACAGTCTGGCAGCAAGATGGTCGGCATGCTGGTTATGGCGGTAAATGCCGCAGACCTGATAAATATTGTCAATGACCATACCGGCCTTGGCGAGAGTGGCGAGACTACAGTTGCCAAACGGGATGCAAATGGTGATGCCCTGTTCATAGTGCCGCTGCGCCACGATGCGAACGCCGCCCTGAACCGGCGCATCTCTGCCGAATCGAGCAATTCACCTATCATCCAGGCGCTCCGTGGCAACGAAGGGATGTTCGACCATCTTTTGGATTACCAGAAGAATGAAGTCATAAGTGCCACCCGCTATATAGAGCGGACCGGCTGGGGGCTGGTGGTCAAGATCGACAAGGTGGAGGCGCTGGCGCCGCTCAACAGGCTCCGCAACATCCTCTTCGCCGTAGTGGGCGGCATATCCCTCCTGGTTGTAGCAGCAACACTGCTGCTGGCAGAGCGGGTCGCAGCCCCGTTGATAGCCCTCAGCGAAGCTGCTGTACAGGTCGGCCGAGGGAACCTGCACCAGCATATCGAGATCAACACTAAAGACGAGGTAGGCCTCCTGGCCAGGACCTTCAATGAAATGAGTGAAAGTCTCTACCAGGCAAGGGTGCAGATCGAGGAGAATCTGCAGCAGCTGGCAGCCAGTGAGGTAAGGTTCCGCTCCCTCTTCGAGGAGACCCCCAATATTCCGGTACAGGGGTATGACCGGGGGCATCGGGTCATCTACTGGAACCGTGCCAGTGAGCTCATGTATGGCTACAGCAAGACCGAGGCCCTGGGGCGACGACTTGAGGAGTTGATCATCCCGCCACCGCTGCAGGATCTGGTGGCAAATGCTATAGACAACTGGATCAACGATGGCGAGCATATCCCTGCCGGCGAACTCGATCTGATGCGCAAGGACGGTTCTCTGGTAACGGTCTATTCCAGCCATGTCATGATCACCAATCTGGCAGGCGAACCGGAGATGTTCTGTATCGACATCGACCTAAGCGAACGGAAGAAGGCCGAGGAAGCTGTCCGAAAATTGAACGCCGAACTGGAGGAGCGGGTCAACGACCGGTCAGCCCGGCTGCAGGAGTCGATCAGGGAGCTGGAGGGGTTCTGCTATGCCGTTTCCCATGACCTGCGAGCGCCGCTTGCCAGACTTCAGGGTTACAGCCAGGCCCTGCTGGAGGATTGCGCCGAACTGCTCAATGACCAGGGGCGGCATTATGTAGAGCGGATCGATGTTGCCAGCCGGCAATTGCGACAGACGGTGGATGCACTCCTTGAATTGAATCGTCTCAGCCGGAACGAAATAAATTGGGTGGAATTCGACCTGAGTGAATTGGCCGCGGGCATTGCCGCAGAGATAGCTGCCGGCGAACCAGGACGGCAGGTCACATTCACCATCCAACCCGATATTCATGTCTATGCAGATCCTCGTCTGCTCAGTATCGTTCTGGAGAACCTGCTGAGTAACGCCTGGAAATTCACAACCCAAAAAAGTGTCGCCAACATCGAACTCGGTACTCTCTGGCATGATGGAGAGACTGCATATTTTGTCAGAGATAACGGCGCCGGTTTCGATATGCAGTTTAGTCACAAACTCTACCAGGCTTTCCAACGTCTCCATAGCCAGATCGAGTTCCCTGGCAGCGGGATCGGTCTCGCCACGGTGCAGCGGATCATCCTGCGCCATGGCGGCAAAATCTGGGCAGAGGGGAGAGTCGACCATGGTGCAACCTTCTATTTCACTATCGGCAATAATATGTCAGGAGCAAAGATATGAACGATAACAACATCCTGCTGGTTGAAGACAATGTCGACGACGAGTTTCTTACCCTCCGGACCCTTGCCAAAAGCGGCTTTAGCAAGGTCGAAGTGGTGCGGGACGGTGTAGAAGCGCTGGAATACCTCTTTGGCAACGAAGGGGAGGCTCTCCAGATACCCGGCTTTATCCTCCTCGACCTGAAACTCCCCAAGATTGACGGCATCGAAGTCCTCCAGGCAATCCGCAATAATCCCAGCACCGCTGCCGTGCCGGTCCTCATAATAAGCTCTTCGCGGGAGCCTTCCGATTACGACCGCTGCAGGGTTCTTGGGGTCAGGGTGTTTCTCAACAAGCCACTGGAATCCCAGGAACTGGAACAGGGATTACGGCTGATGGATATCATCAGGTGATACGGAGTTTCACCACCTCTGACCGTCAAATCCCGTCTTTACATAACTACGACACCGTTGCTGCCGTCGACCCTTCAGTCACTGCTCATAACCATGCCGATAGCAGGTCATCCGGCAGAGCTCGAGCGGCGTCGCTCCGAACCGGCAAGAAGCACCTTTTACAGCCATGGCCGTCACTAATGAAGAATCGAAATTCTCCTTGACCTGCCAAACAAAAGTATTATTATCTTTCACATCATCCTGAAACATATTTGGCACACAACTTGTTTCTTTACAGTTGGAATTTCAGTGCAATACAGTTATGGAGTTGGTCATGGCAACAGATTCACCCACGAAAGGGGCCGTGCTTGGCTTTGAAGGTGCAATTGCCGGCCTGCCACTTTCGGATGTTATCCAGCTGAAAGGTCATAACCGCTTCTCCGGCTGCATTACAGTCGAATACGATCAGTCCCAGGGGGCCATCTTTTTCCGCGACGGGGAAATCATCCATGCCGAGCTGGGGCAGACTACGGGTGAGGATGCGGTCTATGCCATCATCAGCTGGCCGGGAGGGAAATTTTCGATCCAATCCAAAGTTACCACCACCAGCCGTACCATTACCCAGAATATCAACTATCTCCTCCTGGAGGCGCACCGCCGCCTTGACGAGGGGCTGATAGTACCCCCGCCGGCAAGCAACAGCAGTTCCTTACGGAGAAGAAACAGCATTGCGGAAAAGATCATGCGGATCAGCGGCGTTACCTATGCAACCATCTCCGACAAACAGGGTAATCCGCTGGAGGACGACAGCTTCGAAGCAAAAAGCCTGGCCGAAAAGGGTCTTGCACTGGCAGGCAGCGGCAATCAGCTCGGCGAACTGTTCGGTGTCGGTGAAGCAAGATCGGTAGCCTTTCAGGACATTAACTTCCATCTCCTCATGTTTGAATCCCGTAACCACTATCTCACCGTGGCAATAAAAGGTGACAGCCAACTCGCTACGGTAGAGGCGGATATCCGTTCCACCCTCAGTGGGAAAAAATAGGGCATTATTATGCAGACGGTATTGCAGCAGATAAATACCCTCCCGGATGTCATAGGCAGTATCCTCTGTAACAGCAAAGGCCAACTGCTGGCCCATGCTTTCCCGCCGCTGTTCGACGAGACAATCCTGACCAAGGCAGCTGCAGTGATTGCCGAGGGGCCGCTCAGTCAAGCACAATCGGTCTCTGCCGGCATGCTCGACCTCCGCTATGGTGAAGGCCGGGTTATAGCCCGCAAACTCGAGGGGGGTGTGCTGATGGTGCTCTGCACCAAGTCGATCAACCCCCAGGTCCTCACCATCTCCCTGAATGTCGCCCGCAACCGCCTGGAACCGCTGCTGGCAGAGCACTCCTTGCCGGCCGAAGCAGCATCGCCTGGCGTTGAGACTACTCTGCAGAGCATAGTACTGAGCGCCAGCCACCTTGACAACAGCAGAGCAAGTCAGAGCTTCAATCAGCTCGGCATGGTAGGTATCAACCACAACATGGCCAAGCGGATCATGGACTGCTTCGCCATCGGTACATGCAAAAAACTTACCCTGACCAACCAGGCGACTGGCCTAAGCGGTTCGTTCCCGATCATGATCATTAATGATGAAGAGAGCAAGTTTGACGACAAGATCATCCTCAGCCCCTCATTCGAGAAAAAACTGCAGGCCAGTGCCGGCGATTCCATCATTGTGACCCTCTGATCCTTCGCGAAAAGACCCCCTTGCGGCTAACCCCTTGCAGATAGATGCTCCAGACTGTCGTGTCAAATTATTGTTGCGCGCCATGCCTCTTTCCTGGGCAAAGGGGTATTTAGCAAATAAAATCCACCCATATCCCCCTGCAGAAAGCGGCTTTTCCACAGAATTATCAACATCATTTGTGGATGAATAGTTCACTGTCAGAGGCTTAAGGAATCTATCTAGATAATTATCCACCCTTAGAGAATATTCTTCACTAATGCAGATATTTGACACTCTCGGACTGCTCTTCCCCCGGGGATTATTACCTGGAGGAGGGCCTTGACAACCTTTCGACTGATTTCCAGTTGACATCTGCAGAGACGAAAATTAAAGTGATAAGATAGATAGCTGCCCTGTCAGCAGTTGCCTGAAGGAGGCTTCACCGAGATGGTTGGACCTAGCAAGAAAACCCTGTTTCTCCTGTGCACCCTTGTACTGCTGGCTGTCGGCGCTCCTGCAGCGCTGCAATACAGACATGCCGCCGCAGAGAAAGGGTTTCACGATTATATCAAGATGTTCAAGGAAGTGCTGTCGATCGTCAAGAAGAGCTATGTTGAAGAGGTCGACGAAAAAAAACTTATCCAGGGTGCCATCGGCGGGATGCTTTCCACTCTTGACCCCCATAATGCCTATCTCCCCCCTGAACCGTTCAAGGAGATGAAGGTGCAGATGTCCGGAAGCTTCGGCGGGATCGGCATCGAGATATCCATCAAGGATGACCGCCTCATCGTTGTCGCTCCGATCGACGACACACCGGCGTTCCGGGCCGGGATCAAGACCAATGACCATATCTGGAAGATTGACGACAAACTTACCCGTGGGTTGAAGATCAATGAAGCAGTCAATCTGATGCGTGGCGAAAAGGGGACCAAAGTGACCCTCACGATCCGCCGCGATGATTCTGACAAACCGCTGGTATTCCCTCTGGTCAGGGATATCATCCAGACCAAGAGCCTGCGCGCCAGGACACTCGCCCCCGGTTACGGTTATGTCAAGCTCAACATATTCCAGGAGCGGACCGGTGAGGACCTGACCAGGGCGTTGCAGATACTGCAGGCGGAGAATGGTGGACCGCTCAAAGGGCTGGTCCTCGACCTGCGCAACAACCCAGGTGGACTGCTGGAACCGGCCGTTGCTGTGGCCGGACGCTTTATCGGTGAACGGCTCGACAATGGCCTGGTCGTCTCCATCAAGGGGCGCAATGCGAACGAGACAAAAGACTTATCTGCCAGCATCGGTGACAAAGAGCCCCGCTACCCGATGGTGGTCCTTATCAACGGCGGCAGCGCCAGCGCCTCGGAAATTGTCGCCGGCGCCCTGCAGGATCACAAACGGGCCGTGATCATGGGGACCCAGAGTTTCGGCAAGGGCTCGGTTCAGTCTGTCATACCGCTTCCTGGTGGTGCAGGCCTTAAGCTCACCACAGCCCGCTATTATACCCCCAAAGGGCGCTCCATCCAGGCCAAGGGGATCACGCCGGATATCATCGTCAGCAGGGTCCGCCCACTTACCAGCATGGCACACCCTGAACTGCCCTTCCGGGAAAAAGACCTGGAACGGCATATAGTAAACGGCAACCCTGACAAGGGGGAGGTGAAACCTGTCGAGCAGAAACCGGGTGGCATGCCGGACAATACCCTCACCAATGACTTCACCCTTTATCGGGCGCTGGAACTTCTGCAGAGCCTCGAAACCATGAACCGCCTCGCACCGAAGCGCTGATAACCCAGCACCGCTCTTTCTGATCTCCTATTACTATCAGAATGGCTGTGCAGAAACTGATACCCTGTAAATCCTCATCTGACAAGCCTCTGCGGCTTTTCCATAACAGCCTGTGCAAATTCAGTACAGCTTTTAATTGAAATCTCATTTCATTTCCACCTCAACCCTATCCGCGTAATCCCCAGCCAGGTGCAATTTCATCAGCAATTTTCGACCCATGCCAAATTCTGGTACTCCCCTTGTAATAGCAATAGTCAAATGTTGAATATTCAATCGCCACCGTCTGGACGGTCGGCATGCTGAGGAGGATATCATGGGACAGAGATACTTGAACCAAGCAGAGAAGAGCAGCAGCTACCAGTTCCGCCTTATGGAAGTAGCGGTGATAAGACGGGGCGATAGTGGCGAAGCGGTACTGTTCCAGCCGTTAGCAGTTGACAATCATGAAGAGACCCTCCGCTTTGTGCGGGAAAATCTGAAAAGCTTCATCGATAACGTAAAGAAAATAAATAGAACCAGAGCTCTCCCGCGGCAGACAAAAGCACTCCCGGCCGAAACCGTGGTCGATGCCGCAGGACCTCTCTTCGCCGCCATCAACAACAAGGTGCCGCCAGGTTTCTTCGAGAAGCTCTCCGGCCCGGTCCGAAAATCGCTCCTCGAGATAGCGATGCGCCGCTATAGAAACGACAAGGCTTCGGTATGCAAGGTGTTGAGTATAGACAGCGACTATCTGGAAAAGGAAATGCTGGCATGCGGTCTTTCCCACGACAACAAGGCCGCGTGATTAATAGGGGGGGAGCCCCTCCTCTCCCCCCCTATCTTTTTTCATCAACTCCGGCCGGGTAACCGGCCTGACCATAGCACACCAGTTTCGCAACATGTGGTCTTTCGGGACAAGGGCCGCATGCTTAATGGGGGGGGAGCCCCTCCTCTCCCCCCCCATCTTTTTTCAATCCCTGATCAGGCAGGGCCGGAAATGGAATCTGGCCCTTTTCATTTTGACAAAACGCCTCAGCTGCGGGTAAAGTATGGCCGCGAAGGAGATATCGTGGCGTACAACCTGCTCGTCATACTAGGCCCGACCGCCTCGGGGAAGACCCGTCTAGGGGTCGAACTGGCCCGTCGCTGCAACGGCGAGATCATATCGGCTGATTCACGCCAGGTCTATCGCGGCATGGATATCGGTACCGGCAAGGACCTTGCTGAATATGGCGAAATCCCCCATCACCTGATCGACATCATCGAACCGACTGATGAATTCAACCTTTTCCTCTTCCAACGTCACTTTCTGCAGGCATTCGCCACCATCCGGGAGCATGCCGGGATGCCGCTCCTGGTGGGGGGGACCGGTCTTTACCTGGATGCGGTGCTGCAGGGGTATCGGTTACTGGAGGTACCGGAGAATCTCCGCTTGCGGCAGGAGCTGGCAGAACTCACCATGGCAGAGCTGGCCGAACGACTGCGCCAACTCTCCTTAAGGCTGCATAACAGTACCGACCTGCTGCATCGGGACCGCCTGCTGCGGGCTATAGAGATCGCCGCCTATGAAAAGGAGCATCCCCCAGAACCGCTCCCTGACATCCGGCCATTAGTGCTCGGTATCCGCTGGGAGCGGCAACAGCTGAAAGAGCGGATCACTGCCCGGCTCAAAGCACGCCTCGCCCAGGGGATGCTCGAGGAGGTGGCAGCTCTTCATGCCAACGGCATCCCCTGGGAGAAGCTCGACTTTTTCGGCCTCGAATACCGTTATCTGGCGCTTCACCTCCAGGGGAAGCTGAACCGGAACGATATGCTGCAAAAGTTGAACAGCGCCATTCACGACTTTGCCAAACGCCAGGAGAGCTGGTTCAGGCGCATGGAGCGGAACGGCATCCATATCAACTGGCTCGACGGCGGCGGCGATCCGTTGACAGAGGCGCTTAAGCTTCTGGAATTACTTGACAGGGGCGAACCACGCTAGTACAAGCGGCCCCTCACCATATCGCCCCCTGGTGAGCCCCTGAGCATGACTGCAGTTCCGCATACTGACAGGCCGAGGAGTACGGATGTCTTTTTCAACATATTTCGAACAGCACGAGGAACAGGCATTCGTGGCAAAGGCTCTGGCCACTGCAGTTGCCATTATCCTCGTGAAAAATTTCCTGGCCGGCCTCATCACCTATCTCCTGCTGATCTTCCCGATAGTCTTCCTAATAGTCATCAGGATGCATGCGGCGACCACCGGCAGAAGCTCAATGGAGCTACTCCGGGAACATATAACCCTCTTCCCGCTGATGCGCTCGGAGAGCGAGCGGCGGACCGAGGTAAAACCGTGGGTGACCTACGGCATCATCTTCGCCAATATTCTCATCTTCTACTTTTTCGAGATGAATGTCCCGGCTGAGTTGATCTCCAACAATCTGATCTTCCTGCCGCGCGACCCCGATCTTTTCAATGTCCCTTTGAGCGCCTTTACCGCGATCTTTCTCCATGCCAGCGGCGGTCATCTCTGGGGGAACATGATGTTCCTCTGGGTAGTCGGGACTGCTGTCGAACGGCGGGTCGGTTGGCAGAAATTCTCCTGGCTCTACCTGCTCACCGGTCTTATCGGCGGCCTTGTCTATATCCTGGTCGAATTCCTCTTCCAGGGGCGAGCTGGCCATGCCCTGGGCGCTTCCGGCGCCATTGCCGGGATCATGGGGATATTTGCCGTCCGCTGCTACTTCAAGAGCATGATCTTCCCGCTGCCGATCCTCGGCATCTTTTCGCTGATACTGCCGCTCAGTCTGAAGATCAGGCTCAACTCCCTGGTGATCATGGCGCTCTTCTTCCTCTCCGACCTCTCCGGCGGCATCGAGCAGATTACCGGCCAAAGCAGTTCGATGGTGGGTCACTGGGCACATCTGGGGGGGATGATCTCCGGGATGCTCATAGCCGGCTATCTGAAGCTCGGTGAGGATGCTGTCGAAGAGCGGCACCTGGAGATCGGCATCAAGGCATCGGAAGCAACCTCCGGCTTCTCGGAGGGGGAGCGGTCGTTGCAGATCGCCCTGGAACGGAGCCCGGATAATATCGACGCGCTACTGGCCATGGCGCGGCTGAAGACCAAATTCCAGAACACCCCGGAAGGGAAGGAGCTTTACGAAAAGGTGCTCCGGCTGCTTTTTACCGAACGGCCGGCTGAAGTGGCGGAGCTCTTCCGCGAATACTACAACAAATATCTCTCGGTCCCGCCTGACCCGCAGCTTCTGTTCCGGCTGGCCGAATCACTGCAAAAGACGGGCGATATCGATCTCGCTATCCACGCATTGGAACGCCTCGTGGAGATGGCGGAAACTTCACGGCAGATGCGGGAGAAGGCGCTCTTCCAGCTGGCAACGCTACTGGAGTACAATAGCTGTTTCGAGGCTGCCCGCAGCTCTTTCGCCCGGTTCGTTGCCGAATACCCCGCTTCTATCCTGGCAGAAAAAGCGCGGGAAAAGGCGGGCGACCTGGTTTACACACCACTACCCGCATCAACGCCGGTGGATAAGAAGCCACAGCAATGCCCGGCATGCCGGGCAGATATGGTCCTCCGCCCGTCAACCAGTGGCGCGAACAAGGGGAGGCTTTTCCATGTCTGCAGTTCCTACCCAGACTGCAGCACCTATCTGCCGGTAGTCGAAGCGGCGGAAGCAGCCGAACATTCGGCTCAGCTACCGCAACAGCTGCCGGAGCGCTATATTCTTGTTTTCGACGGGAGCATTTCGCTGTCGTCTGACCCGGAAGAGACCAGGGTTAATCTCGCCACCCTCTTCCGCTGCGGACGGGAGCGGATCGACCGGCTCTTCAGCGAAAAGAGGACTGTACTGAAGCGAGGCCTTGACCAGGAGGCCGCCCTGAAGCTGAAGGAGAGCTTCGACCGGACCGGCGCGATCTGCACTATCGAGGCAGAGGAGACTCCTGCTGTCGCAACCAAATTCCCCCCTGTCGAACCGCCGCCGCAACAGGTCGAACCACCGCTGCAGGCAGAGGCTCCTCCCCCCCCGGCCGGACAACTCGATATCGAGTGTCCAAAATGCGGCTATCTTCAGACAAGGGGGGAGTGGTGCGAGCGGTGCGGAGTTATATTTGCCAAGCTGGCCGGTCAGGCGGAACGGGAATTCCACTCCTTTCATGAGCATCTCCCTGGTGGGGAAGGTAGCCGGGGCATGGCTGAAGGAGTGGCCAGGCGGTGGGCCATGACCTGCCATCTGCTCGCCTTTTCCGGTCTCCTTATCCCCTTTGGCAACATCCTCGGGCCGCTGGCGATCTGGCTCTGGAAACGGAAAGAGTCCGACTTTGTCGATATCCATGGTAAAATAGCAATCAACTTCCAACTGACGCTCCTCCTCTTCCTCATCGGCGCCCTGATGGCGGCGATCTTTACCGGCATTCTGATGATATTCGTCAAACCGCTCCTGACAATCCTGGCGATCTATACGGTCGTGATGATAATTGTCGCCGCGGTCAAGGCTTATCAGGGGGAATATCCGGAAATAGCGCTGAGCGCGGAGTTCATCAAATAACCGGGGGACAAGGAGACTTCCTCCAATTGCAGAGATCAGCCCACCCCGTAGCCGGGACAGACAAGATACACCCCCTGCCCATCGCCCGCTATCTGGCCGACCGGGCCATCCTGCGACCATGGCGGATCGAGGGGGAGGCCGGGACCTGTTTCGACGGCGCCATCGTTATCCCGGCCCTGGCAGAGAGCGACCGCCTCTTTGCCACCCTAGCCTCACTCGCCGCCAATCCTCCTGAATATCTGGAACGCTTCCTGGTGCTGGTGGTGGTCAACCATCGCCAAGACGCAACCGCCGGGGAGAAGGGGGATAACGCAAGCACCCTGGCCCAGCTCGCCAAGCTGGCTGCTACTGCTACGCCGCTGCGATTGGCCTGGGTCGATGCCGCCTCTGCCGGGCTGGAGATGCCCCTTAAGGATGGCGGCGTCGGCCTGGCGAGAAAGATCGGCCTCGACCTGGCGCTGCAGCGTCTCTGCGGGAACGGCAAGGAACTGCTGCTGGTCTGCCTCGATGCAGATACCCTGGTACAGCCCGACTATCTGCCGAGCCTGGTCGCTCAGTTCAGCAAGAGCAGTGCCGGCGGCTGGGTCCTCCCCTTCTGCCACCAGCCCGGAAGCAGTGCGGCAGAGGATACGGCCATCACCCTTTACGAACTATATCTGCGCTGCTACGTACTGGGGCTCAAACTGGCCGGTTCTCCGTATGGCTTCCATACAGTCGGCAGCGCCATGGCCTGCCGCGGGACAGCCTATGCAAGAATGGGGGGGATGAACCGACGCAAGGCAGGTGAAGACTTCTATTTTCTGCAGCAGCTCCATAAGACTGCCGGTGTCGAAGAGTTGCACGGGACTGTTGTCTCCCCCTCGCCACGCCCCTCCCACCGGGTCCCCTTCGGCACCGGCCGGACTGTCTCCCGCTTCACGGCAGGCGATAGCGAGGCAGTAACCTTCTACCAGACCGGGACCTACCGTATCCTCGGCAGCTGGCTCGAGCTGGCTGCCAACGGGGTCGGCAACTCCGGCGAAGCGCTCCTGAAGGATGCCTCCCGCCTCTCCAGCGAGCTCGCCTCATATCTGGAGAGGGAGCATTTTGTCGCGACATGGGACCGGCTGCGACAAACCCACCGCAGCGGGGAGTCCTTGCGCAAGGCGTTCCACGACTGGTTCGATGCCTTCCGCACCATGCAGCTGATCCACCATCTCTCCGCCGCGACCTTCCCCCGCGGCAGTGCAGCCGAGACCATCCCACCTCTCCTGTGCTGGGCCGGCCTCTCTTCAGCAAACGATCCTGCCAGCCAACTGGCACTGCTCCGCAACGAGCAGCTCGGCACGAGTCGCTGACCGGCTTTCAACTTGAAATACAGCCTCATTTGTGAAATAGTGGAGTCTGTAGCGCTACCGATTCCAGAGAGCCAACTATGTATTGTGAATTCTACGGGTTCAAGGAAAAACCGTTCACCACGACCCCTAATCCGCGCTTCATCTTCCTCAGCAAAAACCATAAGGAGGCGTTTGCCCATCTCCTTTACGGCATCGACCACCATGCCGGTTTCATCGAATTGACCGGCGAGGTCGGCACCGGCAAGACCACGGTACTCCGTTCACTCTTAAGCCAACTGGAAGAGACCAGTCACCGCAGTGCCCTGATCCTCAACCCCTGTCTCTCTGCACCGGAACTGCTCCGGAGCATCAACCGCGAATACGGTATACCCTGGCAAGGGCTGAACAGCGCAGAACTGCTGGATGCGCTGAACCTTTTCCTGGTGGATGAGCACAAAAACGGCCGGAGCGTAGTACTGGTCATCGATGAGGCGCAGAACCTGGAGCCGGCGGTGCTGGAGCAACTACGGCTGGTCTCCAACCTTGAGACCGAGACCACCAAACTGATCCAGATCATCCTGGCCGGACAGCCTGAACTGCGACAGCTGCTGCGCCGGCCGGAACTCCGCCAGGTAGGGCAGCGGGTCAGCGTCACCTATCATCTTCAGCCGATGGACTTCACCGACACCTGCAACTATATAGAGCACCGCCTGGAGGTTGCCGGTGGCTGGAAGGCAGCCACCTTTGTCCCGGCTGCCCTGAAAAAACTCTATCAATACAGCGGCGGTATCCCGCGGCTGCTTAACATCGCCTGCGACCGTGCCCTGTTGATCGGCTATACCGAGGAGAGCCGCGAGATAAGTGCGCCGATGGCAGCCAGGGCGATTATCGAGGTGCGGGGGGACGAACCGCCTCGATATATGTCGCGCCGTTGGCTGACAGCAGTTGCAGTCGCTGTCGCCATGGTAGGCAGCATCGCTTTCTGGGGGTGGCGCAGCAGTGCTACGCCGGCAAAAAGAGCCAGCAGAGCAGTTGCTGCAACAGATTTCCTGCCAGCAGTGAGCCGCGAACTTGCATCTATCAGCGAATCAGCCAGCAACATTAAAGCCTTTAACGCCCTGGCAGCTCTCTGGCAGGCCCCGCCCGCCCAACCCCCACCTTCTGATAACGGAACTGTCGACCTGGAGCTACTTGCCCGAGAGCGCTCCCTGCAACTGCTGAGATTCAGCGGCAGCCTCGGTCTGCTGCAACGGATCGGGAGCCCGGCGGTACTGGAGATCACCCCCCCTGGAGCGACCGGGAAGCGCTATCTGGCCATCACCGGCATGAGTGGCGACCGATTGCAGATCATGCCGGCTTTGCTCGGCCGGAGCGAGATAGGGAGTAGCGAACTGGAGAGTATCTGGTCGGGTCGTGGGTATCTGCTCTGGCGCAATTTCCATTCTATCCCGACCCTTGTTGCGGCTGGCACCAGGGGGGACGGGGTGAGCAAACTGCAGCAACTGCTGAAAAGAGCCGGAGTGATGCCGCAGGAGCCGACCGGTATCTTTGACAAGACCACTATAGCCGCGGTCCGCAAATTCCAGTCAAGCCAGGGGGTGACGGCAGATGGCCGGGTCGGCAACCAGACGCTGCTGCTTCTCTACCGGGTCGCCGGCCAGAATCCTCAACCAAGCCTGCAAGGCCTAGGGGGGAACAACCGATGAGTTCGATTCTGAAAGCCCTGCAGAAACTGGAGCAGGAAAAACGGGCCCGGCGCAGCGGCAACCAGGACATAGCTGCCGGGGTGTTGCGCAACGGCCGCCGGCCGCCACCGCGGCCAGCCTGGATCTTTCCGGCAACGCTGGCTATCACCACCCTCATCGCCGTGCTGGTGACCTATCTTGTCGTGCGCCCGGCTCCAGAGACCGTGACAACTGTAAAGAGCTCCCCCCCTACCGCTGATCTTCCCCACCAGCCGCCCGGTTTACCCCCTGGCACGACCGCAGCACCTGAAGCTCCGGCCAACTATCTGATAATCCCGGGGAACACCGCCCCGGAGGGGTATCTCTCCGCTACACCGCCGCGCTCAACACCTCTCCCAGCCGCACCTGCGACAGAGTTGCCGCAGCACTCCCTGCCGCCACCTGTTTCGGTCGCTGAACCGGCACCGGCAGAACCGCCGGCACCGGTAGAAAAGCATCCCCGTCTGAGCGTCACCGGCATCGGCTGGCAGAAGGACAGTTCGTCCCGTCTCGCCGTGGTGAACGGCACTGCCGTCAGCGAAGGGAGCAGTATCGAAGGGGCCAGGGTCGAGGAGATATTCCCGGACAGGGTCCGCTTCTCGGCTGCCGGCGAACGGTTCGAAGTCTTCATCGGCAAGGCCAACCATTGAGAATGCCATGCTCTCCTATCTGATTCGCGGCGCTTTACTGGTAGATGGCTCTGGCAACCCACCCTGCCGTGCCGATCTGGCAGTGCGCAACAACCTGATAGTGGCGGTTGAGGAAGATATCCGCGAGCAGGCCGGGATTTTGCTGGAGGCTGACGGTCTGGTGCTGGCACCCGGCTTTATCGACCTGCACAGTCATACCGATGCGACCCTCGCTCTTTATCCCGACTGCGAAAGCAAGCTGTTTCAGGGGGTGACCACCGAAGTGACCGGCAACTGCGGCTTAGGCTGCTTTCCGCTGCGCCCCGGCGGCGAAGCAGAACTGGCCGACTATCTCTATCTGCACGACTTTACCCTGCCAATGACAGGGATAGACTGGCATGATCTCGCCAGCTATGCCGAGCATCTCGAGCGCACCGGCAGCACCCTTAATATGGCGCCGCTGGTCGGCCACGCGCCGTTACGGATCGCTGCCATCGGCATGGTCCAGCGACCGGCGACTACAGCCGAACTGGAAAAGCTGCAGCAGCTCCTGGCGAAGGAGATGCAGCAGGGTGCCTGGGGGGTCTCGACCGGTCTAATCTACCCCCCGGGGAGCGCCGCCACGACGGTCGAACTGCTCGCCCTTGCCCGAACCGTTGCAGCTTACGATGGCATCTATGCCAGTCATATCCGCAATGAAGGGGATGAACTGCTCGCTGCCCTGGATGAGGCGATCGCCATCGGCCGGGAAAGCGGCGCCAGAGTCCAGGTCTCCCACCTGAAGGCCATGGGGAGAAAGAGCCGCGGGATGGGGGGAGAGCTGCTGGCACGTCTGGCCAGCGCCAGAGGGGAAGGGGTAGATATCGGCGCCGACCAGTACCCTTATGCCGCCTCGGCCACCTCGCTCACAGCACTACTACCCCAATGGGCCCACGATGGCGGTCCGGCGGCAATGCTGCAGAGGTTGCATGACAGGGATTTGCACAACAGGCTGGAAGCAGATATCGATATCGCCCTGGAATCCAGGGAAGGGGGGGACGGCATCATGGTGAGCAACTGCCGCTCGGAGCGGAACCGCCAGCTGTCGGGCAAGACCATCGCCGCCATTGCCAGCGCCTGGGGTTGCACTGCCGCAGCTGCAGTGATCAGGCTCCTTGCCGAGGAGAGCGGCGCAGTAGGCGCCATCTTCTTCTCCATGGATGAGGAGGATGTGCAGACTATCATGGCTGACCCGGAGGTGGCGACAGGTTCGGACGGACATGGGCTTAATGCGGCAGCAGCAGCAGGCGAAGCGACCCACCCCCGCTCCTACGGTACCTTCCCACGGGTACTCGGGCGTTACGTGCGGGATAGTGCGACCCTCTCCATGGCTGCTGCAATCCGCAAGATGACCAGCCTGCCGGCCAGCCGACTCGGCATTACCGATCGGGGGGTGCTCCGTGCCGGCTTGGCCGCCGACCTGGTGCTCTTCGACCCGGCCCGGATCATCGATTGCGCCACATTTGCCGAACCGCATCGTTATGCGGCCGGGATCGTCCATCTGCTGGTGAATGGCACCCCGGTGCTCCTTGATGGCAAGCTGACCGGAGCCAAGCCAGGGAAGGTATTACGGCGAGGGGTAAAACTTTGCTAGATCCTCTTCCGCCACTCTGCTGGGGTCTGCTCGGGCTGGCACCGCTGCTGCTCTACATCATCCTCGTCTACCGCGGGGTCGACATACTGGCCGCCACTGCGCTCTGTGTAGTAATAGGCGCTCTGCTCAGCCACCAGACCCTGCTCTCCTTTGCCACCGCACTCGCCAACAGCATGGGCTCATTCCTGGCCCTGGTCGGGCTGATAATCATGCTCGGCCGGGGGCTCGGCGAAGTGCTCTGCGCCACCAGGGTCTCCCATACCATAGTACACCGGATCATCCATAGCATCGGTGTCGACACGGAGAAGAAGGCGATGCTCGGCATCATGGCAGCCTGCCTGGTGATGGTCGGCCTGCTCGGCACCATGGCCGGCGGCAATGCCATCATCGCCCCGATCGTCGTGCCGATCGCCGCTGCAGTCGGGCTGTCGCGCAGCACGGTCGGCGTTATTTTCCAGGCCGTCGGTGAAGAGGCACTGATCCTCGGCCCCTTTACCCCGCCGGTCATCACCCTGCTCGGGCTGACCCGGATCAGCTACGGCGATATGCTCCTCTATGTCTCCGGTCCGGTGGCGCTGATCACCCTGCTGGCAACCTGGTGCATGCTGCAACGGATCCAGCGGCAGACCAGAGAGAGCCACCCCTACCCCCTGCAGGACGATCTGCAGGGATTCGTCCCGACTCCGCAGAGCCGCCGAGCCACAGCGCTGTTCTGCACCCTCTTCCTGGCTGCGGTCGGTTACGGTATTGCAGTCAAAGCGCCGACCTCGTTCGTCATCGTCATCATGCTCGGGCTGTCGCTCCTGACCGGCCTGGCCGGCGGGCTTCGCAGCACCGAGATCCTGCAGCTGGTCATCAAGGGGATGGCCGGGAATGTCGGCCTCTTCCTCCTCTTTCTCCTGCTCGACCCTTTCATCATCTTTGTCGACAAGGCAGGCGGTTTTGCCGCCCTCACCACCCTGCTCAAGCCGCTCATGGAAACGGGGGGAAAATCGACCATCGTCATCACCGGTGGCCTGCTCGGCGCCTTCGGCATCAGCGGCGCCACAGTGGCGACCCTGAAGCTGCTGCACGAGATGTTCGCCCCGCTGCTTGGCAGCGCCGGAGTGTCGATGCTCGCCTGGTCACTGGCGCTGGTGGTGGCCACCAGGGTGCACAACTTCGTCTTCCCCGGTGCCAATATGGTCAGTTCGTTGGGCTTTGCCGATTCCGACGACATGCAGTCCATGTTGCAGAACGGCTGGCTGGTCGCTGCCTGTCAGCTCACCTTCCTCATCCTCTTCAGTATTGTTGCGGCATGAATGGTCTTGTTCAGGCGGGGACAACTATCCCCTGCTCCAGGGCAAAGACGAGGAACTCCTCAGCTTCATCCCCCGGCAGGGACAACTCTTTGGCCAGCTTAGCTGCCAAAGTGACACCGTCTAGCCGCTGCAGCAGCAGGAAGTACGCTTCGGCAAGCGATTCGGTCAACACCTCCCCCCCATAAGGGTAGATCACCCCCTGGGAACCGGTCGGCTGCAGCGTTGCGTAACAGTGGGGTAGATCCGGTTCACCACTCTCCAGCAGTTCAAGTATCTCGTAGCTGAAACTGGCCAGCAGCGCCGAATCCGCAAGGAGCAGCGGCCGGCTTAAGGGATCGGCGCCCCCCTGAACCGGCAAAGGTGAGACCGCCATGACTGTGGCGGCATAATAGTAATGGTAGTCGACGAAATCGAGCGCCAGCGGCAGTAACCGCTCCTCTTTCCGCTCCTTGAAGAGCAAGGTCAGAAACTGCCGCTGCAGCTGCCAGATATCTGCATCGGAAAAATCGGCTTCCTCGAATTCATCCCCCATTTTCTCCACCAACCAGAGGGAAAATCTCTCCAGCAGCGCCACCGGCGTGAGGCTTAACGCTGCCAGGATGCCGTTGCACCAGGCGACCCCCTTGCCGCGGCTGTAAAAGATATCGCTAGCCCGCCCCAGTTGCCGCGCCAGCGCCATATCGACTGCCGGGAAGGTGGGTGAGGCAAGGAGGGTATAGGGTGGGGTTGGCAGATGCTGCAGTCCGAGGCTCTCGGCGCGGGAGGCGATGCGGGTTCCGGGGAGGACCGCCAGGGGGAAGATATCCAGGTGATTCGGATAGAGGGAGAGGGCAAAGTCGAGCCCGGCGCGGAAAGTGTCCAGGGTGTCCCCTGGCAGGCCGTAGATCAGGTCGAAGCCGAAGACGACGCCAGTCTCGTTTAAGAGCATTATCTTGCTGACAAAATCATCGCGATCCAGCTTCCGGCCGACGTTCTGCGCCACCAGTGGGTCAGCGCTCTGCAGCCCGATCTGCAGCGAGCAGGTGAGCCCGGCAAAGAGTCTTGCCTGTTCCGCATCGAGCAGTTCGTGACGGACCTCGAAATGGAAGTGGACCTGGGGCGCCAGCCGGGCGATCAGGCGGAGCAGGCTCTTGGCCCTTTTCTTGTCCTGATTGAAGGTGGAGTCGAGGACAAATACCTGTGCTACACCTCGCTCGACCAGATAGGCGAGCTCGGCCTCCAGCCGTGCCAGCGGATAGCGCCGCACCCTGCTATCACCCATGCCGTCGAAACAGAAGTCGCAGCCGAAAGAACAACCGCGTGACAGCTGCCAGACGACACCGGTCGTGATATGGTCATCCAACAGACCGGAGAGATATGGTGAAGGGAGGATAGCCAGGTCGGCTATCGGCGGTCGCCTGCTGACTATCGTCTGCGCACCTTCCCGGCGGGCGATTCCTGCCAGGTCGTCAAGGGGGAGACCGGCAACAAGCCGCTCGAGCAGTTCGGCCAGGGTCAACTCCCCCTCACCCACCACCAGCAGATCATAGGGGGCTTCTGCCAGGACCCTGACAGGGTCGGCAGTCGCCTCCGGGCCACCGCCGATTATCAGAAGCTCCGGTGCCAGCTGGCGCAGCGTGGCAGTCAGGGCGGCAGACTCCTGACGATTCCAGAGATAGAGCGGCAGGCCGACCATAGTCGGATAGAGTGCCAGTATGGCGGCAGATATCTCTGCTATGGGGGTGCCGGAATAAAATTCGCAACAGCTGACCGCAACCGGTGCAGTCGCGCCTTGCCGGGAATCGAGATACGCCTTGAGCGAGGCAGCAGCCAAAGGGACTGCCTGCGGGGAGGGGTGGGCATGAATGGTTACCAGGAGTAGATGCATGTCCCTTATAGTGGCACAAACTGTCGCTGCCGCACAGCAAAAAATGCATCTGCCAGCCAGCTCTCCGACACTCCCCCCTCTACCGGGGCACCCCTGCAGCAACCCTCCGCAGCGGCATCAGTGGTGCGGATGACCCTCTTCGTCCTTATCCTTGTGGATATATCGGTAAAAGGCCGGAAAGCCGCAGAAGAAGGCGACGCAGATCAGGTACTCGACCCCTTTGATATACTGGTAGAAATCGACCAGGGTATAAACATCTTTCACTTCACCAACAACGCTGAATATGTCTAACATGGCTCTCTCCTTTATCGGTCTCAGGCGCCGCCTGATTCAAGCGGCGCCAGCGGTATGCTCTTCAGTGCCCGCGCATTTCTGCTTCCTCACTCTTCTTTCCCAAAGCCCCTTTCAGCATGCCGACCAGGGTGATGATGGCCGGGATCATCTGGGCTACTACCACCATGGCACAGAAACCTAAGAAAGCGAGGACCAGGATCCCGCTGTTGTATACCTTGGTGGTGCTTGCGGCAAAGGCGGGTGCTACGGCGGTCAGACAGATTACCATTGACATCAATGTTGTTCTCAGTGCGTTCATGACTTCCTCCTAGTTGGTATTTTTGCGTTGTACTCTGTTCCGGGTCAGGCCTTGCCTGCCTCTTTCTTCTCTGCCGGTGCCAGCGCTCCCTTGACCATCGAATAGAGCAGGAGCAGGGCCGGTACGGTCTGAAAGACGACTATCAGTGCCCCGAAGCCGAGAAACATCCAGACCAGAATGCTGTTACCTTCGTTGTCGGCCCCGCTTGCGCCGAATGCGGCTGACGTGGTCAGCACGATTGCCAATGTGATGATCGGTTTCAAGTAGTTCATGATCTCCTCCTTTATTGCGCTGATGTAACAATTTCTGATTTTATACACTGCAGCGACCATGCCGCTTTGTGAGAAAATATTTATTTTTGTCTAACCAGCTGTTTTTAAAGTCTTTTAGCGGGGCGGGCAAATTTTACAGGGGAACGGTTAGAGAACATTTAGTATAGGAAAAATATACGCACAAATCGGCATCGACACTGACCAGATTTTCAGCCGGCAAGTCAAGCATCTGTTATCACTTGCATATTTACCATTTTCAGGGGTGTATAAATAATTGTTTCAGAGAGATAAATCGGAGATGCAGGGATCAGCAGGGGTGAATCTTGAGGTTTCTGCGGAAGGCAACTTCGAACAGCTCACCCTTGCTTCTGGCACCGTAAAGCTCCACAGAGAGGTCTGCAGATCCGGCGATGGCAAGGGTGAAGTCACGCTCACTTAAGAGCGGCTGCAGCTCCAGCACATTACTGCTGCGACTTCGATCCAGGCCGTCGGCGAGGCGTAATACCCCCCCCAACTGCCGCACCAGCAACTGGTCCGGTTCGCTCAGCCGGGCAAACTGCTGATGTTTCTTCTTTGGCAGCGCCTTGCGATGATAACGGGCGATGTTGGCGATCAACTCACGTTCGCGGGGGGTGAAAGCGAACAGGTCGGCATGGCGGATCAGATGGTAGGAGTGTTTATGGTGACTGGCATAACTGATGAAATAGCCGATGTCGTGGAGCAGTGCCGCCGCCTCCAGCAGTTGACGCTCCCGGCGCCCGAGGACGAAAGTCTCAGCCAGCGAGTCGAAGATGAGCAGGGCAAGTCTGGCCACCTGACGGGAATGGGCTTCGTCGTAGTGACAGGAGCGGGCCAGCTGTAAAACCGATTCACGCCACCCCCGCTCCCTCCTGCTGGCCGGGATCAGCTTATGTTTACGCAGCCCCTGCAGGATCAGACCTTCCCTGATACCGCGCTCATTCACCCTGAGCATATTGGCGCCGAAAAAAGCCATGATCTCATCTACTGCGGCTACCCCGGCGATGATTATATCGCTCCGTTCCGGATTGAGCCCCGGGACCCCGCGCCTCCCCTTGCTATCCTTACGCAGCAGCATTGCCAGCAGATGTACCACTTCAGAGCGGAGCACCTCGTAACCCTGGATGGAGACATACCCCTCCTTGCGCATCTGCATGACCATTGCGGCAATGGCCGCCATGGTACCCCCCGAACCTACCAGGGTCTGCAGCGCCAGACGTTCACCGGCGAAAGATTCCCGCAGGGTGGCACGGATATGGCGGCGCAGCTTGCGAAATGCCCCCCGGTCGACCTGGTCCTGGCCGGCCAGGAACTGTTCCGTCAGGGTGACCGCCCCCAGTTCCAGGGAGATGATCCCCTCGACATGACTCCCCAGCACCGTCACCAGTTCGACACTGCCACCGCCGATATCGACGATGGCGTAGCGGACCCCCCCCATGTCAAAATTGTTCAGTACCGACAGAGTGGCCAGTTCCGCCTCCTCTTCGCCACTGATGACCCGCACCTCGATACCGACCTGCTCTGCCAGGGTACGGATAAAGGCCTCGCCATTGCCGGCCCGTCTGACGGCACTGGTAGCTACCGCCTCCACTGCCACCACACCATAGCCATCAAAGATCTTCTTCATCCTCTTGAGGCACTCCAGCGCCCGCTGCCAGGCGGCCGGAGTGATCGCGCCATGCTCTTCGAGCCCTTCACCGAGCCGCACCCCACCTCTCTCATCGTCGAGGATCCGGAACTGGCCACCCTTCTCCACCTCCACGACAATGGCACGGATCGAGTTGCTGCCGATATCGATGGCTGCAAGCCTGGCCTGCTTCACAACACCCTCCTGAGCTCTGCATTAATCCGTGCAAGCGGCACCCCCCTGGTCTGTGCCAGGAACTTTTCAAAATATTGCTGCCGCTCGCCGGCAATCGCCTTTACCAGTCGCCTTGCCTGAGGATCGCCGGCACCCCCCCGCTCAGCCACCATAACCTGGAAAACATCCAGATCGTGCATTTTGCCGAGCAGTTCCTGATATTGTTTCAACCCGTCATGCAGATGGTCGTAGCCGCTGCCGACCAGCGGCGCAAATATCTCCAGCCGGTAGCGGCAGTGCTTGACAGCGATCCTGAGCTGGTGCTGGGCTTCCACTGCAGCAGCAGCAACAGCTTCAGGCAAGAGTGCCAGAGCCGGTTCAAATCGCGCGGCCAACGCCTGCCGGGCAAAATCAGGCAGCGGCTGAAACGGGTCTGGCTCGCTGCCAGCCTCAACGAACAGCCGGGGAGAGGCAATCGTCCGCTTGAAGCTGTTGTGCTGCTTCCCTGGCTTATATGCCTGCATGGTTGCCATTACCCTGACCGCCTCCTCTTTTCGCAGCAGTTGCAGTGCATCGATGGTCGGGGTGAGCCGGTGCTGCAGATCTCCACCCAGATCACTGCCGAGCCGCCGCAGATAAAGGAGCGCTTCATCGGTGTTACGCAGTTCGCCAAGACACCTGGTTACCTGCTTTACCTTTCGCGTGATACGGGCAAGGGATTTTGCCGGATAGCAGGGGGAGAAGAGGTCAAGTCCTTCCCGGAATCGGCGGGAGGCGACCCGCAGGTCGTGAATCTCTTCCAGCCCGAAGCTCGCCACGGCCTGCTGCCAGCGACGGAAGAACTCGGCCGCGCGGAGGCCGAGCAGAGTCCTGGCCGCCAACCAAAGGGGGGTATCTGCCGTAACTTGCATGAGGCCTCTCAGGTTACGGCGTTGCCGGCAGGGGCCGGCACTTTTTTGGGCACTGCCACCTTTCTGACACGTTTCTTTTTAGCTTGGGCAGCCGATTTCTCCGGGAGAGCACTCACCTTGTCCCGGAGATGAGCGAGCAGCAGGTCGATCTCCTTCATATCTTTCAGCCGACCCTTGTGCGGCTTGAGCTTCAGCTGGCGAAGCTGGCGCAGCAAGAGCGGCACATCGCTCTTCAGCTTTGCTACTGTCAGCTGTGCCAGGTAGTCGATGAGGGTCTCGATCTCCCCTTCCCGCCGCAGGATGATATTCTCCCCTACGTCACGCACCTGGCTGCGCAACTGTTTCAGCTCGAATTCCAGTTCACCGGCATAGTCCCGGCCATTACCTTTTGCTTTTTTCTTCCCTGCCTTGACCATCACCTTACACCTCCAGGGTCGCTTCCACCTGGGCAATCAGCTCGCGTGACACGGCGCGCACGGAAAGATTGCCATTCGCCTGATTGAAGCCATACTCCTCCTGCATCAGGGCGAACTCGCGCTGGATGAGCTTCTGGTAGCGGATAAAACTGTCGAAGATATCCCGCGACAAACCAAGATCCATCCCCGACTCCCAATAGTCGAGCGTGGCATTCTTGCGGAAATTACGTTCCACCAGCTGTGCCGGGCTGACCCGCAGATAGACCACCAGGTCCGGGACAAGTGCCATGCCGTAGAGAGAGCGGACCCACTCCCGCTCAGCGCCACGGACAATGTCCCTGGCCATCAAGGTATAGATGTAGCGGTCGGCCAGGACGATAAATCCGGCCTTGAGGGCGGGGATTATCTGGTTCTCCAACTGGTCGGCGAAATCGGTGGCATAAAAGAGGCTGCGGGTTATCTCGCTCAGGACATTCCCCTGCTTCGCCTCCTGTAACTCCTCGGAGACCAGGGTCGAACGGCGCAGGCCGACATTCACCGTAGCGTGCCCCTTCCCCTCCAGGTAGTCGCGCAGCATCTCTATCTGCGTGGAACGGCCCGAACCGTCTGCACCCTCGATGACGATCAGCCTGCCATGCAGATCATCTGCATTTACACCGGGTATCCCGGCAGCATAGAATCTCATTTACTCCTCACCAGTTCCCGGGTCAGCGCAGTATCTTCCAGCGGTAGCCCGGCAAATCGATCTTGTCAGCCACTATCCGGCGTACCATCCCTTGCTGTTCCTCGATAGTGGCCTTGCCGTCAATCACCAGGAACGGATATTCCTTGAGCATCTCCAGATACTCGTTGTATATCCGCTCCTGAAAAAGGCGGAAGCTGTCATACGGGTCGCTGGCCAGATGCAGGTCCATCCCTGCTTCATGGTATTTGAGCTGCGGCCGGCCGGAGAGTATCCGGCCGAGAGCGACCTCCAGCGGCGTGTTGAAGAAGAATGTCAGGTCAGGTTGGCGGGCAAAGCCGTACAGGTTGCGCAGCCATTCCCGATCACAGCCACGCACCGCATCACGGGCAAAGGCGGTATAGATGTAGCGGTCGCAGAGGACCAGGTAGCCCGCCTTGAGAAGGGGGAGTATCTGCCGTTCGTAGCGGTCGGCGAAGTCGGTGCAGTGGATGATGCTGAAGGTGGTAGGGGTGAGCAGCTGCCGCTTCTTCCCCTTGCTGGTAGCCTTCTTGACGACTACCGAGGAGTTCCATTCGGTGAAAAAGACCTTCAGCCCGCGCATCTCCAGCCAGCGCTTGAGGAGATATATCTGGGTCGACTTCCCTGAGCCGTCCAGCCCTTCCACAGCGATAAGCTTCCCCGGCAGGTTGATGTTGAGTTGTCTCTTCATCATCTAGGCATAGACCTTCCGCAGTGTTTTGCGGGCCTTCTGCAAACCCTTGCGGACCTTGCCAAACCCTTTGTCAGCCAGGCCGGCCAGATGTTTCTCCGCCTTGAGCAGCGATTTGCCACCCTTTTTCACCCTGCTCTCCAGTTTGGCTTCGACCCGCTCCAGGGAAGTGAGTACCTGCAGCAGCTCTTTCTCCATCCTCCGGCCGTTCTTGCCAAGCAGTTGCGCTTTGAAGCGCTCTTTCAACCCCCCGGCCAGACCCTGCAGCTCCCCCTTGAGAGTCGCAGCAACAGTGCGTAGTTCAGCCAGGCGCTCCCCCCTGCCAGCTCCGGCAAGCTCTTTCGCCTGTTGCAGGATGGACGGGATGGCCCCCGGATTGAGCCCCTTGATCTGCCGCAACCCCTCTTCGCCAGCAGCAGCTATTCTGGCGAAACTATCCAGCCCGGCCGCAGTCAACCGCTGGGCCAACACCGCACCGACACCGCGCAACTGCTCCAGATCCGACTTTTGCATCATATCCCCCTTGCAGCACAGCTGTTCAGTCAACAGGAAACGCCTTTATTGCTGAAGTAATGAACTTGCCATTGCTGGCAAGCCAGTTGAAGAGCGCCCGGTCACCCTGCTGCCGGTCCAGAGTTAGTGCCACGATGGCACCTTTTTTCAAGCCAAAGAGCGCCGGGATGGTCAATAGTCCAGCGACCTGTTCGCTCAAATCAGGCTCATGCCCGACCAGGACCAGGTCCTGCACTTTACCCCAACGCTCCAGTAAATGTTCTAACTGCTTTCTGTTGAAACCTGGAGAGAGTTCCGGTGCCACCTGCACCGACCCTTTGTACTTTATGGTCTCGGCGAGGATATCAGCGGTCTGCACCGACCTGACCAGCGGGCTGGTCAGGATCAGCTCAGCGACTAACCCCTTCTTGGCCGCCTGTTTGACCACCTTCCTGAAGGAGAGCCGCCCCTCCATGGTCAGATAGCGGTTAGTCTCGCTGATCTCCCGGTTCTGCTCGACCGCAGCTGCATGCCTGACCAGATATAGATTCATTATCACCACCGGCATCATTAAAGCTGATGAATATGTTGTAATTAAACCATGTTTTTTGCTTAAAGCAACCATTTCCGACATAATCTGCCATGACCGCACATTCGTCCTTCTGCTCACTGCGGCAGCCGCCACTCCTTTCACCCGACCCTGCCTGGCCACTGCCTGCTGTGGGACGACAACCGCACGGCAACCACCGCGCCACCCCATTTCCGGATTGACACCCCCCTGCAGGTCGGCTATTGTTGATTTATGAGACAAGAGGCGAAGCTGGACGAATCGTGGGAAGCTCTCTGCCGGCATTGCGGCAGCTGCTGCTTTGAAAAGCTGGAGAACGAGGATGGCACGGTCTTTTTCACCATGACCCCCTGCCGCTACCTGGACGTCGTTACCAGGGAGTGCAAGATCTACCCCCGCCGCTTCGCCATCAATCCGCTCTGTATCAAGCTGACCCCTGAGCGCGTCGCCGAACTAAACTGGCTTCATGATGAATGCGGCTACCGGGAGGCGTTCGGTCTCCGCCGCAGAAACAGGTAATACCCCCTCTGCTTACGCTCTTATTCGCCGGCCAAAGAGTATTATTCTCCCATTCCTGCTTGCAACCCTCGCATTTTATTGATATTATTTTAATTAATCTACCTGAATCTGCCCCCTATGTTTCTGCCTGGTAACCAGCACTCTCTGGACTGCACAGCAGTGCGTTCAAGATATGACGACTACAGACGAAGAGATACCCATGGCGAACGATTCGCGACAACTCCAGCTGCAGCGTAAAGACGAAAGTGCCCCTGCCGCCGGCAACACCATCAGGAACACCGTCTGCAGAGGGGTTGTCATCTCCTTCGGGATGATGTTCATCACCGGGATGCTCCTTTTCTGGTCGATGCAGCGGATGAACAGGGCGACAGAGAATGGTCAGCTTGCCGATAACATCATGCGCAACATCTTCGAGAAGACCACTCTGCGCAACGAATACCTGCTCCACTTTACCGAGCGGGCGCGTATCCAGTGGGAACAGAAACATGAATATATCGGCAAGTTGCTGCAGCAAGCGGAAAAGTCCTTTCCGCGACAGGTGGACCGCGAGGCGATAACCGACCTGAACCGGAACCATGAAGCGGTCCATGCCCTCTTCATGGAGATCGCGCGCAAAAGGGAAGCTTTGCCGGAGCATGCCAGACAGCGGGTGCCGAGCGGTAGCGATGCAGTCCTGGCCGACCAGCTGCTGCTGAAATCATACCGGATGATCTCCGCTGCCATACTCCTCAAAGAGTCGAGCGAGCGGATGACTGCGGCCAGTCAGCGGGCAGCCAATATCTTCCTCGGCGGGTTCATCGTCGTGGTGATGCTCACCACCAGTGCCAACCTGATCCTTGTCTATCGCACCGTCAGACAGAGGATTGCCGCGTTGCAGCAGGAGACGACCCGCATCACAGCCGGTGACTACGCACATCGGCTGACCAGCGACAAAGCAGATGAACTGCGCCCCATAGTGCTGCAGATCAATGAACTTGCCGCCAGGCTGGCAGAGACATCAGCTGACGGAGCAGCTGCCGGCGGCGAGGAGCGAACGCTGCATCAGCCTGGTGCGCAGTCCGAATCGTGAAAGGGATACATGGCTAACCCGCTGAAGCTGCTCATCATCGAAGACTCTGAAGATGATACCCTGCTGCTCCTGCATGAACTGAGGCTGGGGGGGTACGAGCCGCTCCATACCAGGGTCGATGCTCCCGGTCAACTCCGTGACGCCCTTGCCTCCGAGACCTGGGATATAATCATCTCCGATTACGCCATGCCCTCTTTCAGCGGTCTCGATGCAGTCAAGATAGTCAACGACAGCGGCTATGACATACCCTTCATCATCGTCTCCGGAGCGATCGGCGAGGATGTGGCAGTGACCGTGATGAAGGCCGGTGCGCATGATTATCTCATCAAGGGTAACTTAAAGAGGCTCGTCCCGGCCATCCAGCGGGAGCTGACCGAAGCTGCCATGCGGCGGGAAGGGGCAGCTGCCAGCAGGGCGCTGCACGAATCGGAGCGACGCTTCCGGGTGATCCTGGAAAACAGCCGACTGGTGGCAGTCATCCTTGATATGGAGTGGCGGATCACCTTCTGCAACAACTTCCTGCTCCGGCTGACCGGCTGGGAGGCGAGTCAGGTCCAGTACGGCAACTGGTTCGAGCTCTTCGTCCCCGCCGATTTCCGGGTCGCCAGCAGAAAGACCTACGAGGAGCTGATCAGCCAGGGGCTGGTGCCGTTGCATAGCGAGAGCGAAATCCTCACCAGGCAGGGGAAGCTGCGCTTCATCCTCTGGGACAACACCATTCTCCGTGATCCGCAGGGTAAGGTTACCGGCATCGCCTGTATCGGTACCGACATCACAGCCCGCAAACATGCCGAGATAGAGCTGCGCAAGCTGAACGAACAGCTGGAAGAGCGGGTCAGGGAGCGGACTCTGCAGCTGGAAACGGCCAACCAGGAGCTGGCGGCATATCAGCGCCAGCTGGCTGCCGAACTGCACCGGGCCGCAGAGATCCAGGCCGATCTGCTGCCGGCCTGCATGCCGCAGTTGCCCGGTTTCGAAATGGCGGCACGCTGCCTGCCTGCCCGAGAGGTAGGGGGGGATTTCTACGACTGGCAGGAGCTGGAGGGGGGGCTGCTCACCTTTACCCTGGGGGATGTTATGGGGAAAGGTATCCCGGCAGCGCTACTGATGGCGACGGTGCGGGCGATACTGCGGGCCACGGCTAGACAGAACCCGCCTGCTGAAGCGTTGACCATCACCCAGCAGGCACTGGCGAACGATCTGGAAAGATCGGAAAGCTTCGTCACCCTCTTCCATGCCCAGCTCGACCTGCAGAGTCGCCGGCTCACCTATGTCGATGCCGGCCATGGTCATGTCTTCATCTATCGCGCCAACCGTGCCATCGAGGAGTTGAAATGCGACAGCACGCCGCTCGGTATCGTCCCTGACCAGAGCTACCAGCAGCGGGAGCTCGACTTTGCCCCGGGGGACACCCTGGTCCTCTTCAGCGACGGTCTCCTCGATGCCCGGCCAGACCTCGACCTGAACAATAACCTGTTCGCCGCCTCTCTGATCGGCGCCAGCAACGCCGCCAGCATGGTCGATCGACTGATCGCCCTGCTCGACCTGAAAGGGGTCCCGCCAGACGACCTCACTGTACTGGTGCTCCGTTGCCAGGGGGAACGTCCTCCCGGCGACTAGGATTCTATCTCCCCCTGCAGACCCCGCTCGCCGATACCGACGATCCTGACCGGCACTTCAGTGTTGCTGGCAAGCCCTCTCCCGGCCAGTTCGACAGTGAGATAGTTGCGGCTCAACCCCTGCCAGCGACCACCTTTTCGCCCCCCCTGGATAAGGACCGGCAGCACCCGGCCGACGAAGCTGGCAGCAAACTCCTGTCGTTTGCGCTCACCCAGCTCCCGCAGCTGCGCTGCCCGCCCCTTGAGCAGAGCCGGTGGCAGCTGGTCAGGGAAGCTGGCGGCCGGGGTCCCGGGGCGGGGGGAGAAGGGGAAGACATGAAGATATGCCAGCGGCAGAGAGGCGACAAAATCGTAACCGGCAGCGAATTCCGCCTCAGTCTCCCCTGGGAAGCCGGCGATAAGGTCAACGCCGATAGCGATCTCCGGCTTAGCTGCAACCAGCCGCTCGACCAGGGCGCGGAACCCGGCGGCTGCGTAATGGCGGTTCATCCGCTGCAGGATGCTATCGGAGCCGCTCTGCAGGGGGATATGGAGATGCGGACAGAGGAGTTGCGAAGTCGCCAGACGGTCGATCAGCGCTGCCGACACTTCGACCGGCTCTATCGAACCGAGCCGCAACCGCGGCAGCAGAGCCTGCTGTTCGATGCCGGCCAGCAGATCGTCGAGGCAGCAGGCCGATTCCAGGTCGATACCGTAGCCCCCTATATGAATACCGGTCAGTACCACTTCCCGGTACCCCTGACTGGCGAAACGGCGCACTCCGTCGAGCACCTCGGTCAGAGGGACGCTGCGGCTCGGTCCCCGGGCCTGGGGGACGATACAGTAGGAGCAGCGGGCATTACAGCCGTTCTGAATGCGGAGAAAGGCACGGGTATGTTCGGCAAAGCTCTCCAGCGCCAGCGGTTCGGTCTGGCGGGAGCAGGAGATGTCGCTCACCTGCACCGGCAGAGGACTCACCTGCCGGAGCAGGGTGGCCAGATCCTGCTTCTCCAGATTCCCCAGCACCAGGTCGACCTCGGCCATGCTGCTCAACTCACCGGCCGCCACCTGGGCATAGCAGCCGGTGACCACGATCCGTGCCAGCCGGTTCTGCCGCCTGGCGCGGCGGATCAAGCGGCGCGACTCGGCATCGGTCCTGGCAGTGACGGTACAGCTGTTGATGACATAGATATCGGCAGCAGAGTTAAAGGGGACGAGCTCAAAGCCCGCCTTGGCGAGCGATTCGCTCATCATCGCGGACTCGAACTGGTTCAGCTTGCACCCTAAGGTGGTGATGGCGACCCGCTCCATCAGCGCCGCTCCCTGATCCAGCCGCCACCAAGGAGCTGCTCACCGTCGTAGAAGACTACTGCCTGACCAGGGGTGACCGCCCGTTCCGGCGTAGTGAACCTTACCTCGGCCTCCCCCCCGGGGAGCAGGCTCACCTGGCAGGGGACCGGCTGATGCCGGTAGCGGATCTTGCAGCTGCTGAGAAAGCTCCTCTCTGCCGGCGGCGTACCGATCCAGTTGAGTCCATCGGCCAGCAGACCGCTGCAGTCAAGTTCCGCGCGACTCCCGACAATCACCCGGCGGCTCGCCGCATCGACTTCCAGCACATAGAGCGGTTCGCTGGCGGCAATGCCGAGACCTTTCCGCTGCCCCACCGTATAGCGGTAGGTCCCCTGGTGCCGGCCGAGCAGAGACCCCTGGCGATCGACGATCTCCCCCGACAGATCTCCCACCCCCCCCGACTCTTCAAGGAACCTGACATAATCGTCATCCGGAATGAAACAGAGCTCCTGGCTCTCCCCCTTGTCCTGCACCGGCAGAGCATATTTGACCGCCAACTGCCGCACCTGGGACTTGGTCAGCCCCCCCAGGGGGAAGATCGCCCTGGCCAGCTGCTGCTGGTTGAGGGGAAAGAGGAAATAGGACTGGTCCTTCCCCGGATCGACCCCCTTGTGCAGTTCATAGCTTCCGCTGGCAGTACGGAGAATCCTGACGTAGTGGCCGGTCGCCAGGTAATCGGCCCCCAGTGCGGCTGCCTGCTCCTGCAGCAGGCCGAACTTGAGCCGCTGGTTACAGCGGACGCAGGGGTTCGGGGTCCGCCCCCTGGCATATTCGCTGACAAATTCGTCGATCACCCGCTCCCTGAATGCGGCCGTGAAATCGACCGTATGATGGGGTATGGCGAGATGCGCCGCTACCCGACGGGCATCCTCCAGATGGTCCGGGGGGTGGCTGCCGTGCCCGGCTGTTGCCCCCTCTGCCCAGACCCGCATGGTGATGCCGAGCAGCTCGTACCCCTGCTCCTTGAGGAGCGCAGCGGTGACCGACGAGTCTACTCCGCCGCTCATAGCCACTGCCACTCGTATCTTCTGCTCTGCTGCTGCCATACCACCCCGCTGTCGATATCTATTATCAGGAATTGCCGGATAATGCAAAATAATGCCGCGAGCGCATTGGGTGCGACGTCGCGGCTTGATAATTCAGCTATAGCAATATTTCTTCGCCGCCGCTACTACTTGCCGGCCAGCCGTCTTTTCAACTCCTCATGGTCGGCTGCAAGAGACTGGTATTTCTTGTCCAGCTCCCGCAACTGGTCGAACAGGCAGGATATCGCCTGCGCCTCCGGGTCAGGGAGTTTACCATGCTCCAGGTCATGCTTTTTCGACGGTTCTTCGGTCGCCATCACGACCCGCCCCGGGATACCGACCACGGTCGCATTCGGTGGCACCTCCTTGACCACAACCGAGTTGGAGCCGACCTTGCTCCCCTTGCCGACCGTGAAAGGTCCGAGGATCTTCGCCCCTGAGCCGACCACCACGTTATCCTCCAGGGTAGGGTGCCGTTTCACCTTCTCCCAGCTCACCCCCCCCAGGGTTACTCCATGGTAGAGGGTGACGTTTTCGCCGATCTCAGCGGTTTCACCGATCACTACCCCCATCCCGTGGTCGATGAAAAAGCCTTTGCCGATGGTGGCGCCGGGATGGATCTCGATGCCGGTGAAAAAACGGCCGATATGGGAGGTGAGCCGGCCGATGAAATAGAACTCGCGGGTCCAGAACCAGTGCCCGATGCGATGGAACCAGATGGCGTGCAGCCCGGGGTAACAGCAGAGTACTTCAAGAAAACTGCGTGCGGCCGGGTCCCGGTCGAATACCGCCTTAACATCATCCTTCAGCCTGGCGAACATGGCAAACCCCTTTGCAGATAAAACTATCTCTATACTCTAATCTCATACCATACCTTACTAATAAGGTCAAGTTTCAAATGAGAGATTGCCGCTCAAGGGTGACGAGGTTTATCGTTTGGCTGGGGGCTATTCCGGTGCGCGGGGGAGGGCAAAGGTGAAGCTGCTCCCCTCCCGGGGGGTGCTGTCGACCCACATCTTGCCGCTGTGGGCAGAGACGATCCGTTTGCAGATGGAGAGCCCGAGGCCGCTCCCCCGCTGCCCCGAATCAGGATGCTGGATCTGGAAGAACTCGTCAAAGATCTCATGCTTGTGCTGCTCCGGGATACCGATCCCGGTATCATGCACCGACACATGTACCTCATCGGCGTTGGCGCAGACCGTGATGCCGATCTTCCCCCCACGGGGGGTGAACTTGATGGCATTCCCCACCAGGTTGGTGAGGACCGAACGGATCTGCAGAGGGTCACATATTATCGGCGCTGCCGCCACCTCGATGTTGATAGTGAACTCCAGCCCCTGCAGTTCGGCAAACGGGGCGAGCAGCGCATAGGCCTCCTGCACCGGCTCGATGATATCGGCCCGGGTAAAATTGAACCCCTCTTTGCCGGCATCCAGCCTGGCGATATCGAGCATGTCGTCGATCAGCTTGAGCAGGTGCTCGGAGTTTTCTATGGCAGCAGCGAGAAACTGCTGCTGTTCGGCAGTCAGGTTGTCACTGCCGGTCTCCTGCAGGAGTGAACAGTAGCTGGAGATGATCGTCACCGGAGTACGGAGATCGTGGGTGGCAGTGCTGATGAAATCCGATTTGAGCTGGTCGAGCCCCTTGAGCTGGTCATTCGCCTCTTTCAGCTGCTGCTGGGCAAGCCGCTCCTCGGTGACATCACGGAACGAGAGGATGGCGTAATTCCCGGCCAGTCGGTAGTCGCTCACCGATACCGAGACACAGCGCTTGTCGCCGGACCTGGTGCGGAAGAGCAGATCGTACTTGCTCCGGTAGTCGCAACCGAGGAAGAAGTTCATATGGTTTTCCATGATCTCCTGGAAACTCTCCTCAGCGAGAAAATCGGTCAGATTGATCTGCGGCGCCTCTGCCCGCTGGTAGCCGAGCAGCTCCAGGGCGCTCTGGTTGACATAGACCACATCCCCCCGCACATCGAGGGCCATCAACCCTTCCGAGGCATGCTCGAAGAGGCTGGCAAGCAGGTTCTTCTCCTTAAGCTCAGCCTCCAGCTGCTCCTTCACCTGACGCAGCTCCAGCGACTCATCGCGGACCTGCTCATAGAGATGGGCGTTTTTCAGGGCACTGGCCGAGACCGAGGCGACCAGTTTGCAGAAGTTGAGCTCCCGGCTGCTGAACGACTCCCTCTTCCTGGCGGTGCGCATCATCAGGGTACCGATCACTTCGCTCCGGTAGATGACCGGCAGGACCAGCAGGGTATCGATGTCGAGCCTCGAAATCCTCTCCCGGACCGTCTCCATCAGGGGGTGATGCTTGGCGTCCTCGAGGATCAAAGTCTGCCCGGTCCTGACCACCTCCTGGATCTCCGGGTAGCGAGCCAGTTCGATACGAAGGTCGCTGATCTCCGGATTGTCGCTGGAGGCTAGCACATAGCCGTACTGGTCGTTCTCCCGCACCATGGTGATGGAGCAGCGCTTCACCCCGAGCGTGGCAGCGATCTTGGCGACGATGCTCTGCAGTATCTCCCTGGTATCGAGGGTGGAGGTGACCGCCTGGGCAATCTCCAGCAGGATCTCCGAATCGGCGATCTTCTGCCTCAGGACATTGACCGCTTCATGTTTCAAAAGGTTGGAATTGATCCGGGCGAGCAGTTCGTAGCTGGCAAATGGCTTGTTGACGTAATCATCAGCCCCCGCCTTGAATGCGGCGACCAACCGCTCCTTGTCCTTGTTGGCGGTGAGCATGATGATCGGGATGGCCGAGGTGGCACGGTTCTGTTTTATCCGGCGGCAGGCCTCGACACCATCCAGTCCGGGCATGATCATATCCATCAGGATCAGGTCCGGGAGGATCTCTTCGGCCTGCCGGCAGGCAGACGCTCCATCGGCCGCCTCAAAGACCTTGAAGCCGTGCGCAATGAGGGCGTCCCGCAGCATCTGCAGGGAAAATTTCTGATCGTCGGCAATCAGGATCTTCTTCGCCATGTCAAGATTCCCCCGTTATAATTTTTGCAATTTCCGTTCCATTTCCCTTCGAAGGAAGCTCGCCTGCTGCCGTTCCGCCGCTGATTCCCGGTTTTATCCCACCTCCCCGAGATCCCAGGATCGGCAACAGCTCCGTCACCCCCTGAGAGTCTGGCCAAGAGCAGTTCAAATTTACCGGGCAACTGCAGATTTACGTCATATGGCAAGTTAATCTGCAAATTTTGCCCGCCACAGGAGAATAACTGCGTCATTTAGCTTAACACCATACTGCTGTCAAGGGTGCAGTGCCATACTGAGTGATATCGGTATGGAAACATATCTTATCAGGCAGCCCTGGTTGACAATGCCGCTATTTGCCAGATACTTAAGCTATCTCGAAAGAAAAGGAGGAGTTCATGAAAAAGATTGCGCTGGCGCTCTGCCTGACTGGCCTGGCTGCTCTCCCTGCATATGCCCAGATGATGGACATGCCGATGAAAGATATGCCGATGATGGAGCATATGGGTGGGGAAGGGCATGCAATGGGGATGGATAAGATGGGCGAGGCGATGGGGATGTGCATCGCCAATGCCGACAAGATAGGACTAAGCGACGAGCAGACCAGGAAACTTACCCCGCTCCATCGGGAGATGCAGAAGAAGATGGTCCGCTCCAGGGCCGAGCTGAAGATTGCCGAGATGGAGCTGATGGAGGTGATGGAGGTAAAGGATTTTGATCTGGAGAAGGCGACTGCCGCTGCAAAGAAGATCGTCGACACCAAGCTGGAGAGCCACCTGCAGATGCTGAAACTGATGAAACAGGCGCGCGCCATCCTGACCAGTGACCAGTTCCAGAAGGTGCGCAAGTTGATGGAGAAGAGGATGGGGGGTAAACCGGGGATGATGGAGATGAAGCACCATCACGAGTAGGAGCTGCGACTGCTACCATCCCTTTTAAGCTAAAGCCCGCTCTTATGGCGGGCTTTAGCTTTTAACAGCTGCTGCGGGGGATCGGCCTTTCTGCGCGGCTCAGAGCCGCTTCCCGTCCGGCCAGGCCCAGCCGTACTGGGCAAACATCTCGCCATCATCAGGGAGATTCTCCGGGTCGAGGGAGTAGGCCTCGATAAAGGTCTCCGCTGCACAGGCCGGGCAGCTGTACCCTTCGAGCTTGCGGCTGGAGTCTTTAAAGAGATTCATCTCTGTCACACATTGCGGACATTTCATAACGCTCTCCAGAGGGGGTGGCGGAATGACACCCTATTTGCTTTATCATCCTAAGAGCTGCAAGTCAAGGGGACCCCACGAATATTACGCCCCGGACTTGCTTTTATCCCTCGACATATGCTAACTATCTGCACCAAAGGAGCAGTGTACGAGCTATGACCGAGCCAGCTTGCGATTTCTATTGTGCCAGGATCCTGACCGGCCAGCTGCAGGTCCAGGTCTATTTCGAGAACGAGCGGCTATTCGCCTTTCACCATACCAGACCGATCTGGGAGGACCATATCGTCCTGCTGCCGAAAAGACATCTCGAATCGCTCCTCTCCCTCACTGCGGCAGATGATGCGCTGCTGCTGGAACTGGTCCGCACGGCGCAGCAGATCGCTGCCGATTTGATGGCCCGGAGCGGCGGCTGCCGCGTCTATACCAACCTGGGGGATTATCAGACAGACAAGCATCTCCACTGGCATATCGGCTCTGGAGAGCAGCTGCGACCTTACTGATGTTACAGCAGCAGCTGACGATCGATCGTCAGGGGAAACTGCGGCATTGGAGTTATTGTGGGACGCTGGATGATTTTAAACAGGGGATGAACCGGCGGGGAGTTTCAAGGTGCCAGACCTGCGCCATGCAACTCTTCGGGACAAGCAGGTGGGCAGGTCTGGCGTTAATATCTCCCTTAATTGTTGTATTTTGCGATCAACATCCCGGCAAAACCCAGCGAAAGGAAGAGAAATGCACACCATACTACTGTTACTGCATTGAATACCACCACTTGAAACCTCCTGCCTCTCGGCATGTTGCCAACACCAAACTCTCTCCGCGGATAATCGTAATTCACCCTACTCCCTAACTAAAGGAATAGATAACTAATAATGCTGCGCCGCAAAGATAAGCCGGCGAAGCAGGCTGGGCCTGACAACTATTTTCCGCCAGGGAGAAGATCATCCTGCTGGACAACAGCAGTCGCAATGAGGTATATCGGTAAGGAGAATTCCATACGCAAGGAGATCCAGCGATGCTCGACTTCACTATTGACCAGACTGCCTGCAACAGCTGCGGCGAATGCGTGTCCGACTGCCCGGCACGGATCATCACCATGACCGGTGCCGGATACCCGGCCATAGCGCCGGAACATGAGGCGGCCTGCTACCGTTGCCAGCACTGTCTGGCGATCTGCCCCACTGCCGCCATCTCCATCCTCGGCCTCGATCCGGCCGACAGCCTCCCGCTGGCCGGCAATTACCCGGAACCGAAGCAGCTGGAGACCCTGATCAAGGGGCGCCGCTCGGTACGCCGTTTCCAGGCGGAGAACCTCGAACCGAAGCTGTTGCAGCACCTGCTGGAGGTCGCCTGGCACGCCCCGACCGGGGTCAATTCCCGCCAGGTCCGCTTCACCGTGGTGGACGACCGGGAGAAGCTCGCCGAGCTCCGCGCCGAGCTGATGACCGGGCTGGCCAGGCTGGTGCAAGAGGATGCCCTCCCCGAAGGGCTCGGTTTCTATGCCGATTTCGTCCGGGTCTGGGAGGAGCAGGGGCATGACGTCATCTTCCGCAACGCCCCCCATCTGCTCATCGCCTCGGTGCCGGCGAGCGTCGCCTCACCCCTCCCTGACTGCCTGATCGCCCTCTCCTACTTCGAACTCTTTGCCCAGGCCAACGGCGTCGGCACAGTCTGGGACGGGCTGGCCAAATGGGCCATCGATGACCTGGTGCCACAGATGCGCCAGCGGCTCGGCATCCCGGAGGACCATCTGCTCGGCTACTGCATGGTCTTCGGCCGGCCGGCGGTCCGCTACAGCCGGAGCGTGCAGCATAAGTCGGCCGATATCAGGCGGTTCTGAGGGTGCGCCCGCTTTTGCTGACAGCGTCAGGAGACCATGACTAGGACTACCCCGACCCTTACCCCTTTCGTGCTCCTCTGCCTGCTCGGCTTCATCGCCTTTTTCAGCTCTTACCTGCGGATGCCGGTGATGCCGCTCTATGCAGCCTCGCTGGGGGCCGACCAGGCCCAGGTGGGGGGGGATCATCGGCGCCTTCATGCTGACTGCCGGGCTCCTCTCCATCCCGGCCGGCCTGCTGGCCGATCGGATCGGCCGGAAAACCCCGCTTATCGCCGGCCTGCTAGCCATCGCCGGCTCTGCCCTGCTGATCCCCTACTGCCACCTCCCGATCGAGATGGCCGGCGCCTATATCCTCTTTGGCGCAGGGCTGGCCGCCTTTGCGCCAGGTATGCTCTCTGCCGTGGCCGACCTGGTCCCTGCCGAGCGGCTCGGCCAGGCCTATGGCTGGTACACCACCGCCATCTACATCGCCATGACCCTGGGGCCGGCTACCGGCGGCTTGCTGGCAAAGTCGCTGGGGCTGAGCATGGTCTTTGTCATCTCCGGGCTGCTCACCATAGCGGTCGCCAGCCTGGCCCTGCTGGTCCTCCCCCAGAGCACGCCCCGGCGGAAGAGCGAGCTGCACTCCGCCCTCTCCGCCACCGTCGACCTGCTGCAGAACCAGTGGCTCCTCGCCTCCCTCCTGGCAACAGTGGGGAGCTGCATCGGCTTCGGCTTCTTCATCACCTTCCTCCCCCTCTACGCCGCCTCCCTCGGTTACGACCCGGCCCAGGCCGGGCTCCTCTTTGCGGCCCAGGCGTTGACCAACGTCCTCTGCCGGGTCCCGATCGGGAGTATCGCCGACCGCTTCGACCGCCGTCTGATCGTGGTGGCCGGGCTCCTCTGCCTGGCGCTCGCCCTGCCAGCCATGGGGCAGGCGGTCCAGCTCCCCTATCTGATGGCCTGTGCCGTATTGCTCGGGGTAGGGATGGCCCTGGCCTTCACCGCCATCGGCGCGCTGATCGCCGAACAGGTCCCGGCCCGGCAACGGGGGTTGGCGATGGGGATGTACAACAGCTGCATCTATCTCGGGATGATGACCGGTTCCACGCTCCTGGGGCTGGTCTTGAAATGGATCGGCTACCCCATCGGGTTTGCCATCTCAGGCGGGGTGGCGCTGCTGGCGCTCTGCTGGTTCGGGGTGTTGACGCGGAGACTGCGGCGAGACTGACCGATTGGCGCAGCCAGCTGCTTTGTTGCGGAAAACCGGGGGGCAACCGGTCGATCACCCCGAGGATGCGGCTAAGGTCGGGGGGGAATGTTTCTCGATCTTTGCCAGCCTGGTTTTAAAGTGCGGGGTGGGGAACTAGCTGAATGGTGCCATGATTCATTCAGAAATGGGTAGCAGGAACCGTTCAGCCAAAAGGAGGAACTGCTCGGCGCGGGTTATCTGCTCAACTGCCTGCTCGTAATTTACCGCGCTACGGATGCCGTAGTCGCCACTGTGCCGAAGCTCCTGCGCTTCCATGAGGAATCGGTGGAATTCGGTCGGCACCTTGCCGCTCCGCGCAAACTCCCGGCCAAATGCCGAAATTACTGCGGAATGCTTCGAAAAGGAGAGCCCTTCTCCTTCAAGAAAAGCCTCGGCGATGTAAAACATGGCGAAATAGGCCCGCGATGCTGCATAGCCGGGATATTCCCCTTGCAAGAGAAGTTTAGCGGCAGCGATGCTGTCACGGGCTTCCTGAAGAAGTTCGAGCTGCTCGTCCGTCATGCAGCAATCCCCTCCTTGCGGATATTGCGCAGCAAAGGGCCGTTGCGGTGGAGATAGCGAGACTCCTCCATAAAGACACAGCTTATCACCACGTCGTTTTCAAGCGAGAGTTCCGCAACGATTTTGCCGGTTCTCTTGATCTCCTCGCCAGGGTTGACGTCGCCATGCAAGACAACGAGCAGGTCAATGTCCGCACCCGGTTCGGCATCGCCTCGGGCATGAGAGCCGAACAGGACCAGATGGAGCAACCTGGCGCCATAAAGGACTTCCAGTCTTGCGCGTAGCGCTGCTAATATTTTTCGAACTTCCGGCATATCTTCTCCAGCTGCCAACTAACCGTTTGTCGGCATTATACAGGATCAAGCGGAGAAATCAACCGGTTAGGGTGTCGGGTTGTGCGGGCAAAACAAAGCTCTCCCCCCGTCAGCTAATACCGCTTCAGATCCGGTTCGCCTCGTTCTTGTGGAAGACGTCGAAGAAGATCACGCTGTTGTCCTGCACCTCGTGGCAGAAGCCGCACTCCCCGGCCAGCTTCTTCCCCTCCTTGCGGCAGAGTTCGCACCAGTGGTAGATGAGGCGGTAGTCGCGGCGGCCGACATACTTCTTCAGCCGGCCATGCAGTTCGCCATGCATCCAGCCATCTGCGTCTGAGGGGTTCTCAAGGAGCCGGTCGATCACCCCGAGGATGCGGCTATGGCCAGGAGGGTCATGTTTCTCGATCTTTGCCAGCCTGGTTTTAAAGTGCGGAGTGGGGAAATAGATGAACTGCGGCATTGGTTGCTCCTGGGTGAGGTGGTGGGGCGGTCAAAGAAACCGGCGATAGTCGCAGTGCAAAGCAGCAGCCAGTTTTCTGGCCGTCTCCTTGCCGATCGGGCGCCGGCCATGTTCCATGGCGCTTATGTTGGCGCGGGGGATGCCGGTCAACCTGGCCAGCTCTTCCTGGGTCATCTCCTCGCGCAGACGGATGCCGCGCAGATAGACTCCACCAGGGTTGGTCTCCAGTCCCCCCTCTCTGCAACCCTTCTTAATGCCATATTCAGCCATGACTTCGGCACAACGCAGAGTATCCGGCTTTTGCGCAGCAGCGGCAATGCGCTGCAACAACTCAGCATACCGGCCGCCCTGCACCTTTTGCCTGAACCAGGCGATCTCCTCAGCCGGGGACATCCCCTTGATCTGCTTGTAGATCTTTTCCTGCGCAACACGTTTGAAGGCAATGCAATCAAAATCCTTAATCTTTGCCATATATGATTGCCTCCCGGGGAGAGATGATGGTGAGGATGCCATAGCCGTTCAGCAGATTCACCTGGTTATACGCCTTCATCTTGTCCAGTCTGACAATGTGTTTGAAGTTCCATGATACGATGGCGTCGACTCTGGCAATGGTGGCCGCGGCCACATGAGTCAGATCATCGATCCACTTCGGGCCCAATATACCGGCGGTCAGATAATCATTTCTTAACTGTATGATCTCTTCTGTTATAGAGATCAATTCAAGTCCATCTTCCGGCAATGACAGTACCATCTCACTCACCTGTCGTGGAGCATCTGCAAGCTCCTCAAGTACAATTTCCGACATGACTGCAGAATATGATCCGCTGCGGACAAGCTCGAAAACAGCAAGGGAAACCACGGCGAATTCGACATCAAAACAGCCGCCAAATACAGATGTATCAAGATATATCCTTGTTTTTTTCATGACTTTGTTCCCGGCTGAGTCAATGGCAATCCCGCGCGTTAAAGCCTTGCGGCTATATACGACAATCCATGTCATAATCTATAATGTATCAGTGGTTGATACCTTGTCAAGGGATTTTCTGTTGCTGCTGCTAGTAGGATATGGAACTCTGGTCTGGCAGAAGGCGAACTACCGGCAATCAATGAATTGTTGGTGCATATAGATATTGTGTGGCAAATCAAGAACCGTCCGCGAACATCCCAATTTTGTTTTGTCGAGGCGGATAAGTGGATTGTGGGGGTCTGACACCTCTAGTTATTCTCTGTTCCTGCCAGCTCCGGCTCTTCGAGGCTGATCCGCCCCAGCTTGCCGCTGCGGAGTTCCCGCAGAAAAGCCTCGGCCGCCCGATTTAGATCCACCTCGCCGCCGCTCACCAGACAGCCGAGGCGGCGAGCTATCTGTGCCAGCACGGCAAGGGGATCATCAGGGGGATCGGTGAGCTGGTAACGGCTCCGGAGCATTTCCGGATAACGCTGCAGCATGAACCTGAGGGCAAAGAGCCCCACATCCAGGTAGTCGAGAGCGGCCGCCCCTATGGCGCCGCTGGTTGCCAGGCGATAGGCCGCCGTCTGATCCTCCATATCGGGCCAGAGCAGTCCCGGTGTGTCATAAAGGACCATGCCTTTGTCCAGTTCGATCCTCTGGGTTATGGTGGTGATAGCCGGCTTGTCGCCGACCTTTGCCAGGCTCCTCCCCGCCAGGGTGTTGATCAGGGTCGATTTGCCCACATTGGGGATGCCGACGATCATGGCCCGCAGCGGAAAGCCGGGGTTGCCGCGGTTCGGTGCCAATTGCCGGCAGAGCTTGATCAGCCGGTTCACCTCGCGATGCTGCTTGGCCGACAGGGGGAGGGCTCGCACGCCGGAGAGCCGCTCCAGCTCCCGGACCCAGGCCTTGGTGACGGTGGGATCGGCAAGGTCGTTCTTGTTCAGCACCTTGATGCAGGGCTTGTGGCGACGCAACTGCGTCAACAGGTGGTTGGAACTGGAGACGGGCAGGCGGGCGTCCAGGATCTCGATGACAAGATCGGTCTTACTGATCATATCGGTCAGCTTCTCGTGGGCCGTACCCATATGCCCGGGATACCATTTTATCGTCATGTCTGCTCTTTCCTCTGTCGTTTCATGCAGCTCACAGTGACTCACTCCCGTGCTGCGGAGGGATGTTTATGCTGGCATCTTATAACGCTAATGCAAGCATGGCAAAGATATTCTCTCTTTGGCACCGTTACATTTATCTACTTGGATGAGACACGACCCTTATGCTGGTTCTGTTATCGAGGTGGGTGGATTGGTTTTGTCGAGGCAGATAAGTGGATTGTGGGGGTCTGCCCCCTCTAGTTATTAGGAGGCGAACTACTGGCAATCAATGAATTGTTGGGGTCATATTGATATTGTGTGGCAAATCAAGAACCGTCCGCGAACATTCTCCTTTGGAAACCGAATTCAGGAGGCTGCCGAAATGAGTCGCGCAATAATGATTTTAAATGGAGGGAGATCCTGCATCACTGTCTCCCAAACAGCCGTCAGATCGACTCCGAAATACTGGTGGATCAGCTTGTCCCGCATCCCGGCGATATCTTTCCAGGGTGCGTCAGGATTTAGCGTCTTCAAAGGCTCCGAGAGTTTTTTGGTGGCTTCGCCGATGATCTCGAACTGCCGGATAACGCCGTCCTGCACCAGCCTGCTCCCCATAAAAGCCTCGTAATCGAAGCCGGCGACATATTCTTCTATCTGGTTGATCGCGTCCATGATATGTCGCAGATAAACGGCATCGTCCTTAGTCACTGGTAGATCACCTTTAACTCGGATTTGATACGATCTATAAGGTATGGGCTGATCGCCTGCTCGGTCAGAAGATCGACCCTGATGCCAAGATTTTCCGAAAGTTCGCGCTCGATCTTTACCAGAGTCAGCAGGCTTTTCCGTTCATGGAAGTCCACCAGCAGATCCAGGTCGCTGCCAGGGCCTTGCTCGCCACGGGCATACGAACCGAACAGGCCGATCTTCCGCACCCCATATCTGCCAAGTACGGCTACGACGACAGCTTCTATCTCTTCCCGGCTCATGGTGAGATCCAGACCTTTCATTGATTAGCAGCGATCATGTTGGCATTATACAGGATCAAGCGGGGAAATCAACCGGTTAGGGTGTTGGGTTGCGCGGGCAAAACGAATCTATATATGAGACGCAAGATGTTTTTGAGGAATGCGGAGCAGATAAGTGGATTGTGGGGGTTTGGCCCCTCTAGCTTTTACTCTGTCCCGGAACTCTGGACAGTTCTCCGGTTACGCTGCTCTCATCCTCTTCTGTTTCATAGCCTCCCGCAGGATCGCATTTGCCCTGCTCTGGTATCCTTTGCCATCTTTTTTCAACCAAGCCAGCACATCGGCGTCCAGCCTGAGGGTGACCGGCTGTTTGAGCGGGCGGTAGAATTTGCCTACTATTCCCCCTTCAAGAGAGGTGAGTTCCGGCAGGTCGCTGAAATCGATCTCTTCGTCAGGCATAGCAGCCAATGCCTGCAACTCCTTCTTCTGCTCTTTAGTGAGCTTCTTCATAAAGCTTGCGCTCCTTTCGCGTCGATTTCCGCGCTGAGATTTAACATGTATGTACAATTTTTCAAACTTTGCCTAGGAGTTCGGGGTCTGTTTGCGGGAGAGGAAAAGGCCTGAATAGGGGGATGGAGTGGTTTTGTTGAAGTAGAAAAGTGGATTGTGGGGGTTTGGCCCCTCTAGTTATTATTCATACTGTATAGAGTTGAGACACGGCCCTTTTGTGGTCTCTCTGTTTCGATCCCCCAGCTGCGGAGATGCTCGGCTATGTAAGCGGCCAGTTCGCCAATGGTAAGATCGGACAGGGAGATCACAGCGGCTTGCCTCTGCGGCGGGGACGACGCCGGTTCAGCAGCAGCCGCTGCTGCAGCTCTTCATCGTAAAATGAGGCAGTTTTTTCCAGCAGTGCTGCAAGTTCAGCGAGCAGAGGGTAGCGCGGATTGAAAGTGTAGAGGCGGGTGCGGCCGGCAGTACGACTCGCCAGAACGCCGCCCACTTCCAGCTTGTCCAGCTGCTTCTGGATAGGTGCCAGAGAACTGCTGTAGAAGGCTGCGATCTCCCGGGCATACCCTTCCCCTCTGGCATTCAAAAATGTAAGGACGCGCTCGCAGTTGATGGAACCGACAATTGCTTCGATCATGGCTCTGACCTGTAAACTTTAATGTAGGTCATATGACCTATATTGTAAGTCATTATATCAGTTAGCAGCGATTGTCAAGGAGAGAAAGGGCTGCGAAGAAAATAGTTGTCAGGAATTAAATAAACTGTCCCCGGAATTCCCATTCTGGACGAAATGCGTGTTTACTCCGGCAGCGGCGCCAGGCAGGCGGGGGTATCGTTTTTCGGCGAATTGACCAGGGTGGCGACCGGCCAGTAGTGCAGCAGCCCGGCCGGATATGGCTGAAAAAAGCCCTGCAGCTGCGCCGGGTCGGTTACTGAACTGTCGAGCCATGCCCCGTACTGCTCCTTCAGCAGGATTACCGGCATCCGCTCGTGGATCTCCGCCAGCAGACTATTGGCCGCCGTAGTCAGGATGGTGCACGACTCGACCGGCTCCCCGGACGGCGCCGACCAGCTCTCCCAGAGCCCGGCCAGGGCAAGGGGTGCGCCGTCTTGCGCCTGGATATAGAGCGGCTTTTTCTCCCTCCCTGAGACCAGCCACTCATAGAAACCGTTCGCCGGGATGATGCAGCGCCGTTTCTTCAGTGCCGCGCGGAAGGCCGGCTTCTCCTGCACCGTCTCGCTCCGGGCGTTGATCAGCCGGTTGCCGATGGCCGGGTCCTTCGCCCAGGCCGGGATCAGCCCCCATCTGGCACTGGCCAGCTGCCGGCCGCCGGCACCCTCCCTGATGATCGCCACCTGCTGGGTCGGGGCGATGTTGTAGCGGGGTGGCAAAGGCGCCGACACGGTGACGTTGAAGTATCCGGCCAGCAGTTCCGGAGTGAGGAAGGAGGTGAAGCGTCCGCACATGGTTGGGTCCTTTGCTGGAGAGAGGAGAAATGAGTAATTTATAGGTTCTGGAGCGATCCGGTTGAGAGACGGCCTTTATGCGGGCTATTTGTCGAAGCAGAAAAGTGGATTGTGGGGGTAGACCCCTCTAGTTATTATGATTACGCGGCATAGAGCAGTCTTCCCTCGTCCATAGCCAGTTTTATGACCATGTCCTGATCGTCGCGATACCGCTCAACATCGTCATCCGTAACAACTACGATATCAGCGGCAAACCCCACACCTACAAGATTCCGGTAAATCATTTGGGCGGTCCTGCGGCGATGACAGCCGGACGGAACCACCACAAGCAGATCAAGATCACTGTCGGCCGTCATCTCGTCCCGCGCAGCTGAACCGAACAGAAATACCCGGCTTGGCTGCACGACAGCCAGAATCCGCTGCAGAATCTGCTTCAGGATTTTTTCAGATGCCTTGTGTTGCAAATTCATACTCCCTGTTGGAATATCAGCATTATACAGGCATATTCGCTAAAATCAACAAGTTAGCAAAGCCGGACTACTCTCCTCTTTGCATAGCCATCATCAGAGATATAGAGTTCCCAAAGGTCGCCCACGTCGCTCCCCTGAGCAGTCATGACGCCCGACAAGCCAAAATCGGGGAATTTCCTTCTCATTTGCGTGATGACAACATTCACCAGTTCCGGCATGTTGTAGGTTTTTTCGGAGCCATCCCATTGTATCCCGCTGTTGTCAGGCAGTAGCGCAAGGTCTATGTAGGTTTGATCCTGAGCGCTCCATTCCGGATGATTGCGGCAATCTTGCCTGAGTATCTGTGTGAAGTGAAAAGTGTAGCTCCGGTACGTAGGTTGCTTACCTGTCAGAAGATGACTCCTCTAAAACTAGCATAGCATCTTAACTATGCAAAACCACTGGCACTAACCTTTAAATTATGCTATCAAGAATTTATCAATTAATAAAACTGTTATAAAGGAATAAATGCTATGAGAATCAGGCCGACTAAAGATCATTACTATCTTGGAATTGCCCAGGAAGTTGCTAAACGCGGAACATGCCTCAGGCGAAATTTTGGAGCCGTTATTGTCAAGAACGACCAAATAATTAGCACTGGCTATGTGGGCGCACCAAGAAAGTCAAAGAACTGCATTGATATTGGAAAATGCACTCGGGAAGAACAGAATATTCCTCAAGGGCAGCGATATGAACTATGCAGGTCGGTCCATGCCGAGATGAATGCTATCATACATGCGTCCAGGGCTGACATGATTGACAGTAGTATGTTCTTAGTTGGCATTGACGTTGAAAGTAACAAATTAGTCGAAAATTCTGAGCCTTGCAAACTTTGCAAGAGGGTCATAATCAATGCAGGGATAAACGTAGTGCATACACAAACAGGTGAAGACAGTTTCAAAAAGTTCGATGTTTCAAGTTGGATTGATCAGGAATTTGACTCTGAAGGCTACTAACTCCCTGACCTCCAAAATCACTTTATCTTTTATACCAATGGCCGTAAATGTCCCAAAGAAGCCAGCCATGAGCGGGCAAGTAGGAAAACGAGGCAACATAAACTGGCGATGGTGGCAGTTGATTCACTACTTCATAGTAAACAGACTCAACTGTTTTCAGTAGACTCACTTTGAGGGAGGGTTTTAAAGGCGTATAAGTTACAGGGGGTGAGAAATCCATATTACAATCCGAAACATCAAAGTGCTCTATTCCTTCGAGTTCGGGTAGTAACCGGCATTGTTCATTAACATATCTGACATATTTTGATAGCTTGTAAGCGTAAGTTTTCCTCTGTTCAGCATCCGTCTTGTAAGAATCAACGTCAACACTTGCCTCTTGCCTTATCCTGCTTTCCTGCATATCAAGGGAAAACACCTCATGCGGTCGACTCTTCCCCAAGCGCAAATCACCTGCATCAAAACCTTTGCCGACCACCTCAGCCTGCACAATATGTGACTTGGGCTCAATCAAGACGCCGACACTGTATTCATCTTCAAACCGGTCTGCGTGTTTATGGAAAAGAGGAAAGCAATTTATAGAAAACAGGAAATCAGAAACTTTTTTCGCAGCGTCAAAGGTATAGACAGGAATTCCACCCAAAGGCTTTTGTTTCGGGAAAATGGAATAATCCATCCGTATCATCAACGGCCAACCCCAAAGCTCTCCAGCCTTTTCAATAAGTTCATATTTTGGCTCTAGAAGTAATAACGTCGGGAGGGTGTGAATACGTGCCCTGGAGGCAAAGAGTAAAGATAACGTTTTGTATAGGTGTTTACGCGAAAGAGTATCAACTGATATGCTTGCATCAGTAATAATTTCGCTTTCGTTTGCTAATGTGATTTTACCAAGTTTTATCATAGTTTGATGTACTTTCCATCTTCAACAATTCTCTTTGAGATAAGACCTAATGCTCTCATTGCAATTATATTGTCGTAAAATTTCATTAAACCAAACATAACGAAGAACTGTGATACTAAATAACGCGAAAAATCAAATTCTGCTCCAATTACTTCTTTTGCTCTGCGCCTAACACATGAAATTATATTAGCCAATCTGTGGTATATAATTGGTAGAGATGTGTCTTGGAGAATTTTTTCACAACCATCAATTTCGAGCAATAACTGATCGACTTTTAGTTGTTGTTTATGGTCGAGTGTTTTCGGAAATGATTTGAATCTAATTGAATTTTCCATCAATACAAAATCAACCAATAAATCTGTTCTACTATGAGCCCATTCAAAATCAATCAACCTTGGTAATTTATCTTCATGTATTACTATGTTGTCGGGATGCATATCGCCATGAACTCTTGACACGTAAGTAACTAATGGCTTCTTGATCATTTGTTTCAATTTTATTGGGTTGTATATTTCAGCAGATTCAAATGAAATATAATCTTTATCTACATCAGCTCCTAATATATCAGCAATCCGTTGATAAGCATCTGGCTTTCTCAAATACCAAGCATAGTGCAGTAATGGACTTACTTTAAATTTATTTTTTTGATCATGAGCTGGCTTGAGCTTTTTATAGGCGCCCTCAAGATATTTGGTAATACCTTCTGCGTCCGCATATCCTGGGGTAACTTTATCAGGCCAGATTTCAGTGGCAAGCGTTACTGATTCAGTAGCTTTTGATGCGAATATAGTTCCCTGATGGCTTAGAAGTATTGCACCTCTATCTCCTTCATAGAAGGCTTTCTGAAACGCTGCACAATCGTCAATACAATTCCAAAGAATTTTTATCGCATTAACTTCTTTTCTAATTTTTTTCTTACTGGCGAATTTTATTACAAATGGTAACCCGCTTTGTATGTCAGTGGTATTTGTAAAATGAGCTATATGGAGCTCAGCACCTGAATTCCCGTAACGAGGGAACTTTTTTTTGATGGGATGCTTTGACTTTCGTGCGCGACATATTTTATCGAAAAGGATTTCATCAGAATCAGTACAACCGCTACTGGCTTTAACTTTGCTCATTTGCCCCTCACACGCAAATAGTTAGCTGCCTCATTGCTAATAGTGCGGTCAATGAATCAGTAAATTGACTAATACCATCTGCATTTCGCCAATCCCAAGTTTTATTATTCAATCTACCGGCAATAAGCTTTCTTACCAATTGTGAAGGAATGTGGTCACTGACTATTTTTTGCATACTATTGAATCTATTACCCATCATTATATATGCATCGGCATGATACTTTGCATTATATAAATCGTTTAAAGTTGTGACACCAGTTGTGCCTAGTTGCTGAATTACTTTTTCAATAATTCCATTGGAAATATTTTCAGGCAGAGGCACAAAATGTAAGTGTGCGTGATTAATTCCACATGCAACATCATCCAATCGCCCCACTCCGTGTTCGAAAAGGAAGAGTTGACCAAAGCGATCCGACAGGTTTGCATAGAGCGAGTCAATCAACGTTAAAGCTTCATCCTTCATCTCTTTAGGGCAGGCCATTATGCTTGTGTAATGCTGCTTTGGCAGTAGCATCGTATGCCCGATTGCGAGTGGCGACACTGAAGGGATTACAATGAAGTTGTCGCTTTCAAAACAAATGCGCTTATCAACCCCATAAACCGCAGCATATTCAGCAGGGAATATTCCGGTTTCTATCTCATTACACAGACAGCAATCAGTAATTTTTTCCGGTTGATGATAGTTCGCCATTTGCTCTCCTCCTTTCGAATAATTGATATTAGGCCGTAACTGTTGGTTGCTTTTTCGGGTCGAAAATAATGCACTCGCAACTGGCTTTATGACATGCGTAACATTTTAACGATTCAGTTGCATGCTTGGATTCATATATCTCAGATAATTTCTTTTCTATGTCCCACTTATCCTTGTCTGCTTCATTTTCCAGCTCAAGCTTGCCATGTATATGATTGCATTTATCAAGCAACGAACAGAGCCACGAGAATGAATCGCAGTATTCTGAAACGAGATTCAGTTTGAAGTCAGCTATCTTCCACTTGATTGCTGTCAAGTCCATATCGTGTGATTTTACGTGGTTGCGCACATCTTTGCCGTCAGTAACATTATAGCGCTTCTTCAGTTCATTGGTCAGGGCAGTATGCTTCTCTACAATTCCTTTGATGGTTATAATCTCTTCAAGAAAACTGCCGTCTATATCGACAGTATGGTCGTGAATGACCCCTCTGAATTGTGTCAATGATCGAATCGCCTTGGCTGTCTCGCCACCTTCCTCGAGAAGTTTGAAGCCAATGCTATCGAGCGGACGGAGTTCCATTTTCTTACCGAAAATTTTACGATACATTTCCATCCATGCCCGGAGGGTAAAATGCTTTAGTTCGGCTTCGACCTTATCTAGCTCCGGTAGCCATTCTCCGTACTTGAACTCTTTCGAATTATTCCCTTCCCTTTCATATTGTGAGCAGTTACACGCCTCTTGCATACAGTGACCGCACTTCTTCGGGAATTTGAATCCTGCCAAGCGCCAGATAGGTTCATCGATTTTGAAAATGAGATCATCCGTTGTTCTGAGTTTGTTGGCAAAACAGAGCAGCCAGCAGATGGCGTGGGCGGACGTCTCATAAATCCTGAGGAATTCGTATTGGCGTATCGCTTCGCCAACACTGCTGAAATGGGCCATGACGCCGATCCAGAAGTGTTCAGGCTCTCTCTTGGAGTCGGGCACGGCATACAGCTTGGCAAAGCCTTCAAACCAATCGTTAAGAGACCTTTCGGCAGCTTCCATTTAGCTCACTTTCCTCTTTTCTACAGAGTGCTTCAGATACCTGTCGGCATGATCAACCGGACTGACCCAATCAAAATAATTCACTTCACCAATCTTGCCCATATGCACTTTCTTGCCTGGCGTTTCATTGCTTTGCGTATACAACTCGCCATCACCAACCAGTAGAAAGACACTATTGTGGCGGAGGTCGGCTTTGTATTCACAAGCAACTCCCACATTCGCTGCTGCCTTGGTCAACTTATGCATACAGGCGAGAGCTTCTGCCGGTTTCAATACATGTGTACGCATCTTGTGTGACGGAATGAATCGTTGCAAAACCCATCTCTTAACTCCAAGAGAAATAAGCTTTTGAGGGAACTGGAGCAGAACATTATTTTTGTGATTCATTTTGTGAATAACTGTTTGCACCGCAACCTGGATATTATTATCAATCATAAGCTTAATAAATTTTTCTTTAAAAGCCAGAGCATCTGTAGTGCTAGGATACATGCCAGTAGGAGTTTTACGTAATCTCAGTTCTTCACTGGGCACCGGTGTATCCCAGGAAAGCCTGACCATTACATTCTTTTTTTTCAATTCCGTAATCACCTTCTTTGAAGGCAATATGGTTGCGTTTGTATCAATGATTATGCCTTTATTATTGATCCCTTTTAGCAATCTTATCAGGTCTTCTTCCTTTTGCTTCAACAAAGGCTCACCACCAGTAATAACCGTTACAAGAAATGGTGACTCATTGATTAGTTTCAATAGTTCATCATTTAATACAAGTTCGCCTTCAGTGCCCACAGCTTTCTTCATATCTTCAGCGACACAATGAACACACTTCATATTACATTGCAGGGTCAGATCTATATTGAGAAGTAACGGAAGAGAAGGGATCGGCATCTCCAATTCAACGGAGTTTGCCTTCCATTCGTAATGATGTACTTTGGTGTCATATTGGATGACACCCCATGATTCGGTGCGGGAGATGATCATCTACGCTCTGCCTTAATAATGATTTCATGGTGTTTCTTAACTAGCACTGAATGCTCTTTACTTATATTTCGCGTCCCTTGATGTCTCCGTAATTTGCGAAAAGAATGATCAACCTTCAAACCATTGGCAGCAAGGCATTCAGCACTGTAGACCGCAAGTTCATTCAATTCGCCCCTGTGTATGTTGTTTTGGACAACAAAGTGAATCGAGCCAGATTCAGACAATAGTCCGCACAAATAATCAATAGTCGTGAATAGATCGAGATAATATCTGACGAAATATCTGTGGTAGTAATTTTTTTCCTTTTTCTTGCCAAGCTTCAAAACCTGCTCAAGAAAGTCCTGTAAAGATTCACTGCGCGAATACAAATATCCGAGCTCATCGTCTGAGGGGAAGTAATGCCTGACCGAGTTAGTAGCAATCTGTTTGCTGGTAATCTCTTCAATTTTACAAGCGCCAACTTCTTCCAGGAAAAACAATTCAGGGCCAAACATTCTCGCATAGTCAAATCGGTTCGGATAAGGCGGTGAAGTTATAATGGTATCTACAGGCTCGTCACAGAAAACTGACTTGGCATCGCTTGTTTGAAATGAGACTGGTGTTGAATGCAAAGGTGAATCGGGGTCACCATAGAATTGCCATAATTTCCTGAAGCTAGCCATTATTTCGCTAACTATTTCTTCTAGTGGCTTGTGTAATGAGATGCCGCCGGGCCGATGCCAGTACGCATTTGACGTAGAGCTCCATGTGCTAGAAAAAGATCGTACTGTCAGAAGTATTACGGCCTTTATGAAATCGGGAAACTTTTCTTCTAATCCATTTGACTCTTGCCACGCAAATCGCAAACTTTCCAGTGCTTGATCATGGAACCAAGAATCAGTTATTAGCAAACTTGTCTCTCCGAAATGACTGAAGAAATCCATGATGAAATTTTTGATGCTGTTATGACTTAATTTTTCATAATCAGCGATACATTTCCAGACTTCTAACGTTTTGGCACTGTTGACGTATTTATGGACAGGGAGAATCTCGGAGTAATAAGAAGAAATCCCCATTTTTTGACAATACGGTAGCAATGAAGCAGTGCCTGCCATCGGATCAAGTAATACACGTGTAGTTGGCAGCACGTCTCTCACAAAGTGCTCTAAAATATCTTTACGGAATCTCGCATATTCCTGCGGGAAGAATCTGAAATCGGATATAGAGTTTTCTGTCGCAATAAATGCCATTAAAAGCCGATTGCTCCAATGTTGATATACAATAAAACCGCTAACCCAGCTATCAGCTGACGCAAGCGGTTCGCCACATCATTATATTTTGGTCCCCGTAACCCATTCATTCCTCTCATGATTTAGTATAACTAGAATGGCAAACGTTGACAATCGAAGATGTCCCACAAAATACGACATAGAGCCCTTCAAGTCAAGGAGTTCTGAGAAAGGTATGCATAAAACAGATTTCGTAGTTTCATAATTACAATTCTTGCTTTCGCTCCGCCATGAGACTCATAAACAAACTTTCTGTCTCTACACAGACAAACGGTCGATTCACAAACTTTTCGTTTAACTCGATATAAGCAAGAAGCTCAATTGTGTTTTTGTTAAGAATATTACAAAGTGCTGCAAAACCATTTCTTGTGATCATCCAGTTAAAATCAAGGTCATTCAGTATGCCTAGTTCATGACATTCGCGATATGATTCATGCTCACCAAATGCCCAGACATCGTGAATTGCTATCAATTGACAGACCTTTGCAATTGTATCTTGATCATAACCAGATGCTGACATAAGAGGCGCTGCTATCTCTGCGCCAACTTTCATATGTGCTCGACGCATTTCAAGTTCAAACGAATTTTGCGATGACAGTGCTGAATAACCTATGTCATGAAGTATTACTAGAGGGGCAACAATTTTAGTAGTGACTCCGGATATTGGTAACATCCTACAAAGCGTGGAGTACATCCAGCGTATATGCGCGACGTCCATTGGACGCCCTTGTTCATAAAGTGGAAGAACACAAACGAGGAGATTGTCATGCATCGTAAGATTCAATTTCCCGTCACCCCAACTCCAGCCACCACAATCGGCATCTCAAACATAAACCCCAAAAACGGCAACTCCCGCACAGCCTTCTCAAAACTCATCATCCCCGAATAGACTGGCGACTTCTCTGCAACAGAATTCTCTCTCGCCCGCTTCTGCCCCAATTCGCAGAGCAGCGCCGCAAAGGAGGTCGTCGGACAGAGGAGCAAACCAAGCCTGGCAGCCCGGTATTTACGGGCCAGCATGAACTTCACATAATCCTGATAATAGGAACGGGCATTGCCGAATTCCACCTCTACCCAGATACCGTTCTTCTCAAAATCGCACTTTAGGCCAAGCTCCGGCACCACCCGCTGCTCCCCGTGCCAGCCGCTACCTGTCAACCCTTCACTGATCAGACCGTTGTAATCCGACTGACTGAAACCGGCGTCATACTCCACTGCGGCCAGAGAATCACTGATCTGTCTGATCTCCGCAAACTGCTCTATCTCCGGCTGCTCCAGTCGGTGCAGCAGCATGTCGCTTATTCGCAAAGAAGGTGTAGTATTTTTCAGGATCGGCTTGAACAGGAAGGTAAAGGGTGCAGCCTCGACTACCTCAAGCAGATTCCCTTCTGCCGGACTGCCAAACAACGCCGCCAGCCAGCTGCGCAGCCGCTCCTGCGCTTTGTTGGAGTAACGGAACTGCAGATGCCCAGGTTTGTTATTCAGACGACGGATCTCAGCTACAACCGGCTCTTCATTGCCAAAGAAAATAGTCACCGGCACCTTGGCACCTTTATCAATGATGCGCAGCCGCTCCGTCTGGGCCTCAACAGGTATAGTCACACCATACTTGAGAGTGGATGTACCGACCGGGTGAAGAAATTTCAAATTTTCCAGCAATGTGTTGTTCATAAATCATGTTGTCCAAGTTCTATGGTCACAAACTGTGACCTTAAAACAGAAAAGCCGCCCAATCAGCTCTATCAGCTGTTCAAGCGGCCTCTATCCATTCCCGCGCCCTCATCCATCAGACCCCTCCAAGGGGAAATCCATAAAATTACATCACATTAATACAACGACAATGGCCGGGAAGTCAATAAAAACAGGGGGAAGAGCTCAATTATGAATTATGAAGGATGAATTATGATTTAAACCCGATCTTCCGCTTCTTCACTTCAGGTATCTCCTTGAAATTCTCCTGCGTCGAGACCCGTTTCCCGGACTTCCGCTCCAGGTCTTTTCTGGCGCTACCAGCCACGGTACCACCTTCAATGGCAGCGTCCAGGTTGTCATCGAATTCCCGGGCGTCCCGGTTGCGGGCGATCTCGGTGGTTGATGCCTCTCCCAGCATGGTGAAGATCAACTCCAGATCGGTCATATGATCCCGCAGGTTGTCGCTCTTCCTGTCAAGCGCCTTGAAATCCCGGTATTCCGACGGCGTCATGCCGAAGGTCGCCCGGCTGATCTCGGCGGTGAGGATGGCGTATTCAAGCTGCTCCTTGACGCCCCGCTTCTTCCATTCATTGGTCAGCTCGTCGCGGATGGCGATGCCGCGCACCCGCTTCTCGATCCACTCTTCGCTATAACCTTTTGCCTTGTATAGCTCCCGCATCCGCTTCGCTGCCAGTTCGGGATTTTCGATCTCTTCCAGGCGATCATAACCGACCCGCGCCAGCCAAAGTTTGAACGGCTCGGCCTTAGGGGAAGGAATTGATTGGATAATGCGTAGAAGCCCTTCAGTATTGGCGCAATCGGTTGCCCGCAACTTGCCGTCAGTAGCTTCGAGTTTCAACTGTCGACAAATTGTCGATAGTTCAACGCCGCTGATTTTCTCGCGCTTCTTGATTCGATACCAGTAGTCCTTGGGATCAGGACTATCCGTCAGCGCTCCAACGACGTCAATAACCGAGAAAAACCATTTTTGCTCTTTCTCACTCCAGACAGAGCGAATCTGTTTTGATTCAAAGAGTTTTATATTACTCATGCCACTCTCTCCTTACTGAGTCCCATTTCCTTGTGGGCATAGATCAGGAATTCCGGGGACAGTTTACTTAATTCCCAATCCCAATCAACAGAAAAGCCGGTTCAGGAATTCCGGGGACAGTTTACTTAATTCCCAATCCCAATCAACAGAAAAGCCG